>NZ_VDGT01000014.1 GCF_006335015.1 Streptomyces sedi | reverse complement strand
CCGCGCGACTGGACAACGGCCAGGCCATGGCCATCCGCGACACCAAGGACCGCACCCTCCCCGCCTTCACCTTCACCGGCGATGCCTGGAACACCTTCCTGACCACCGTCAAGGAAGGCTGACGCCCATGGCGGCGAAACCCCGTTGGTTCACCTCCAGTTACAGCAACGACCAGGGCGGCGACTGTGTCGAAGCCGCGCGACTGGACAACGGCCAGGCCATGGCCATCCGCGACACCAAGGACCGCACCCTCCCCGCCTTCACCTTCACCGGCGATGCCTGGAACACCTTCCTGACCACCGTCAAGGAAGGCTGACGCCCTCGCGCCCGCTCGGCCAACGGCCGGGCGGGCGCGGGGTGTTGCGCGCTATGTCACGTCAGCACCAGGTGGTGTCGGGGTGCAGCGCGTCCCAGGTGTTCGGGCCGATGATGCCGTCCACGCTGAGATTGCAGTGCCCCTGGACCCACCTGACGGCGGTGGCCGTCCCGGGGCCGAACTCGCCGTCCTGGGTGATGCCCCGGCCGTGCACCGCGTTCAACAGACACTGCGCGTGCAGCACCGCCGCACCACTACTGCCCTGCGAGAGCGTCGGGTGGCTGCCGTTGTAGTTGCAGCTACCCAGCACGGAGACCGAGCCGGACGCCGAGGTCGCCGCCGTCGCTGCCGGGGCCAGGCTGACGCCGACCAGGAGGACGGCGAGGGCCAGCATGGTTCGGAAGACATGCCTCATGAGTGTTCTTACCTTCCCTGCGTTGGTCGTCCACTGTGGGATCGCAGGGGGGAGGACCCCCCGATGCCCCGCTGGCACCGCGGCCTTCTTCCGTGCGTGGTGGCACGGCCCCCCGGTCGCGGTGGTGCGGTGGCGTGACCCATGGTGGCGGGGAGGGCGGCCCCGTGGGAGGGGTCGGGCTGACCCCTTGTGCGGCCTGTTATGTCCTGCTATGGCGCGCGGGCCGCCTTGTTGCCCGACCTTGTCCGAGGGATGCCCGAGGCATGTCCGTGACTTTTGCGGGGCTTGTCCCGACAAAGCGTCCACCCCGATACTCGACCGCATGGATCGCCGCTCAGAGCTGAGGGACTTTCTGCGTTCCCGCCGGGCCAGGTTGAGCCCGGCCGAGGTGGGGTTACCGACCTACGGGGAACGGCGCCGGGTGCCCGGCCTGCGCCGCGAGGAGGTCGCGAGTCTCGCCGGCACCGGCGCCGAGTACTACGTGCGGTTGGAGCAGGGGCGCAACGACCGGGTGTCGCCGGGTGTGCTGGACGCGGTCGCGCGGGTGCTGCGGCTCGCGCCGCTGGAGAGGACGCATCTGCACCGGCTGGCCCGACCGGCCAGGCAGCGCGCGGCGCGGCCCTGCCCGGACAGCGCCGCGCCCGGGATGTGTGAACTGCTGGACTCCCTCCCCTCGTTGCCCGCGTGTGTCATCGGGCGGCGTACCGAGTTGCTGGCGTGGAACCGGCCGGCCAGGCTGCTCTTCGGCGAGGTGTTCTCCCCGGAGCCCGGCGCGCGGCACATGGTGCGGCAGGTGTTCGTGCACCCGGCGGCGCGCGGTCTCCTCCGCGACTGGGAGTTGACGGCTCGTCTGCTCACCGGGCGGCTGCGGCTCAGCTTCGGGCGATGTCCCGACGACCCCGAACTCCTCGCGTTGATCGAAGCGTTGTCGGCGGCCAGCGCCGAGTTCCGGCGGGTCTGGTCGGAGCAGCACCTGGCGATGAGGAGTCACGGCTCCTATCGGATCACGCATCCCGCGTTCGGCGCGTTCACCCTGCCCTACCGGGCGTTGAGCCTTCCGGACGAACCTGACCAGTTGCTGGTGGTCCACTCCGTCGCCCCGGGATCGGAGCTGGCGGCGGCGTTGGGCGGACCGGCAGGCCCGTCGAAACGGCCTCCCTCCCCGGAGAGTTCCGGGTAGGGAGGCCGTCTCGTCTCGCCGTGGTGCCGCGTTGGCTACGCGCGCTCCAGCTTCCAGGACTGGGCGATGCTGCCGTTGCAGTTCCACTGCTGGATGCGGGCCTGGAGGGCGTTGCTGCTGGACTGGATGTCCAGGCAGTAGTCGCTCTTCTCGGACCGCAGGCTGGCCGTGCCGTCCTCGTTCAGCTCCACGCGCCACCGCTGCGGCGACAGGCCGTTGCACGTCCACGTCTGGATCTCGGCGCCCATGGACGTCGAACCGTTGGGAACGTCAAGGCAGTTGCCCATGGCGGAGAGCGTGAAGACGTTCGGGGAACCGGCCTGGCGCAGTGTCCACTGCTGGGCCGAGGTCCCGTTGCACTCCCACTGCTGGATCTTGGCGCCGGCCTCCGTGTTGCTGGCCTCGACGTCGAGGCAGCGGTCGGGTCCCGTCGTGGCGACCAGATAGTAGGCGGCGCCGTCCACGATGGTGAGGGACGGCTGGTTCGCGAGGGGCTCGGGATCCGGCTCCGGCTCCTCCTCGGGTTCCGGCTCGGGCTCGGGTTCTGGTTCGGGCTCGGGCGCCGGGGCGGGAGGGGGAGCGGGTTCCGGCTCTGGCTCCGGCTCGGGCTCCTCCTCGGTGGGTTCCGGTTCGGGTTCCGGTTCCTCGGTCTCCTCCTCGGTCGGTTCCGGCGCGGGGGGCGCGGGGGCCGCGACGGGGCGGCCCTCGTCTCCCCCGAAGACGCCACCGACCAGTTGGACGGAACCGGCGATCACCGCCACCATGACGAACGCCCACACCAGGGAGGTGTAGACGCGCTTGGCCGGCAGCAATCCCCGGCGCGCCTTGGTCGGTTGACGCGCGAACGCGTCCGCGAACCGACCGTCGGTGCGGTTCGGCTGTTGTTTCATCAGTGCCTCACGGTCAAGACGAGGGGCGCCACACGGGTGCCCTCGTCGTGGTTCGTCAGGGGTGCCGTCGCGGCGTCGGGGCGGCGACGGACCTGGGGGTTCTCTCCTGGTCAGCCACCTCCCTGCCGCGCACTGCCGCCGATGTCCTCGGGTCGGACGATGTCCCACTCCTGGTCGTCGGTGTTGGTGCACGTGAAGATCATCAGGTGCAGCTGCTCTGCGTCGTCCCGGTTGCCCGGGACGTCGAGGCAGACGTTGTTACTGGCGTAGTTGCGTATCCAGTAGGTGCCGTTGTCCTGCTCGTCGAACCACCACAACTGGTTGTCCTCGGTGGTTCCGTCACAGGTGAACTCGTAGACGCGGGTGTGCAGCGGCCGGGCGCCGTACTTGGGCAGGTCGAGGCAGAGGCCGTCGAGGGCGTTGCGGATCTGGACGAGGGGGGCGCCGCCGGGGCCCTGGTCCTCGTACATGACCTCCAGGTGCCACTGCTGGTTGTCCTCGTCGGGGAGGCAGCGGTACTGCTGGACCTTGCCCGAGGGCTCGCCCTCGCCCTCGCCGGGGATGTCCACGCAGCGGCCGGTGGCGTAGTTGCGCAGCATGACGTTCTCGGCCGGGACCGGCGCGGGCTCCGGGTCGGCCATCGGCTCCGGTTCGGGTTCCGGTTCCGGTTCGGGTTCCGGCTCGGGGACGGGCTCCGGTTCGGGCTCGGGCTCGGGTTCCGGTTCGGGCTCCGGTTCGGGTTCGGGCTCGGGTTCCGGCTCGGGTTCGGGTTCCGGGACGGGGGGCGCGACGGCGGCGACCGGGTCGGTCTCCTCACCGTCGGAGAAGACGGCGCCGACCGCCCGGACGGAGCCGGTGATCACCGCCACCGTCAGCACGGCCCACACCACGGAGGTGTAGACACGCCTGCCGGGCAGCAGTCCCCTGCGGGGCCTGGCCGGCTTCCGGGCGAAGGTGTCGGCGAACCGGCCGTCGGTCCGGTTCGGCTGGTCTGTCATCGCTGCCTCACGGTCGGGGCCCGGCGTGGGGGGCTCGGGCGGTCGGGGGCGGGGTGGTCAGGAGGTGGAGTCGGGCAGGTCGTTGTCGTCGAGGGTCGTCAGGTCGCTCTCCTTGGGTGAGGTGAGCTCGGCGACGCGCATGGCCTGGTGCTCGGTCATCCGCTGGAAGATCTGGCGGGCGCTGCGCCCGTTGCCGAAGCCCTCGCCCCTGGGGATGGAGCCGATGTGGTCGCCGAGCGCCTTGCGGGCGCCTTCGGTCAGCTCGTAGCGGTGGCGCCTGGCGTGGTGCTCGACGATGCTGACCAGTTCCTCGGTGGAGTAGTCACTGAAGAGCAGGCTGCGGGTGAAACGCGAGGCCAGGCCGGGGTTGGAGTCGACGAAGCGGTTCATCTCGCCCGGGTAGCCGGCGGCGATCACGACCACCTCGTCGCGGTGGTCCTCCATCAGCTTGACCAGTGTGGCGACCGCCTCCAGGCCGAAGTCCTGGCTGACGCCGGCGGGGGTCAGGGCGTAGGCCTCGTCGATGAAGAGCACGCCGCCGCGCGCCCTGTCGAACGCCTCGGTGGTCTTGGGGCCGGTGTGGCCGATGTACTCGCCGACCAGCGCGCTGCGGTCGACCTCGACGAGGTGGCCGCGGGAGAGCAGGCCGAGGGCGTGCAGCAGCCGGCCGTAGAGGCGGGCGACGGTGGTCTTGCCGGTGCCGGGGTTGCCGGCGAAGACCAGGTGGCGGCTGAGCGGGGGCGCGGGCAGTCCGGCCTCCTGGCGCATCCGGACGGTCTGCATCAGCTTGACCATGCCGCCGACGTCGCGCTTGACGGTCTCCAGGCCGACGAGTTCGTCGAGTTCGGCGAGGAGGTCGGTCAGCGACTCGGCCTCGATCTCGCCGTCGTCGCCGTCCGCGCCCTGGCCCGCGGCGGCGGTGGCCGTCGGCGCGCCGGCGCGCGCTCCGGCGCCCGCGCCGGGGGACGCGGGGGGTGTGCCGGCCGGGCCCTGGGGGCCGCCGGGGTCTCCGGCGGGCGGGGTGGGGCCGCTGTCGCCGGCGCGGTCGCGGGACCGGGGGGCGGGGGTGCCGGGCTCGGTGCCGCCGCGCCGGACGCCGGGCAGCCGGGGGGAGCCGACGTTGATGGAGACGCAGTTCTCGAAGACAGGGCTGGCGCCCTCGAAGACGCCCAGGTCGTGGGCCGAGTCGAAGACGCGGCAGCCTCGGAAGCGGGGGGCGGCCTCGCGGCCGACGTGCAGCGCGGGGAAGCCGGTGGCGATGACGTCGCAGTGGTCGAAGGTGCCGCGTGAGCCCTCGCCGACCATCACGCCGTGCTTGCCGCTGCGGGCCACCCGCACGCCGCGCACCCGGGCGTCGGCGCCCGACTCCAGTTCGACGCCGTTGCCCTGCTGGCCCGTCACCGAGCAGTGCAGCAGGGTCGACTCCTCGGTGGAGCGCAGGCGCACGCCGGTCTCGCCGCCGACGACCCGCACGCCGCGCATCGTGACGCGCGCCTGGTCGCGCACCTCGACGCCGGACAGGCGCGCGTCACGCAGCGTGGACTCCTCGATCTCGGCGCGCGCGGTGTGGTCGAGGCGGATGCCGGAGCGGGCGGCGTTCTCCACGCGGCAGTCCGTCAGCAGCGCCTCGGCGGCGTCCTGCACGAGGAGGCCGTTGCGTCCGGCGCCGAACAGGCCGCTGGCGCGCAGCAGTACGCGGGAGGCGTCGCGGGCGCGCAGCGCCGAGCCGGAGCCGCCGTGGACCCGCAGCTGGTCGGCGCGGAGGACGGCGGTGCCGGAGACGGCGACGCCGATGCCCTCGACGTCCTCGATGGCGGTGTCGTCCAGCCGGGCCAGGGCGTCGCCGGTGAGGTGGAGCGCGGTGTGGCGGGCGGCGCGCAGCCGGCTGCGGCGGGCGACGAGGACACCGCCGGCGGTGGGGTCGGCGAGGTCGGCGGCGAGGTCGTGGTTGAGGGGGATGTCCGTCACCGGCTGGTCGGGGCGGGTGGCGTGGTTGCGCGAGCCGAGGACCTCGACGCGGCCCTGGCTGATGACGCAGTGCTCCAGGGTGAGCCCGGCGGCGTCCTCGACCCGCAGCAGCGCCTCGCCGGGGTCGACGCCGCGCAGCACCAGGCCGTTGACGCGGCAGTCGGGGGCGGCGACGGAGAGCGCGCCGGCGGCGGCCGGGACGGCGACGGTGACGGAGCCGGGTCCGTGCTGCGGGACGAGGGAGACCTTGCGGATCAGCCGGAACGACTCGCGGTACTCGCCGGGGGCGATGCTGATCACGGCTCCGGCCGGGGCGGCGCCCAACGCCTCGGTGATCGTCCGATAGGCACCCCGGACGCGGGGCGCTACGCGGATCGGCTCTGTCATGGGTTCTCTCCGGGGGCGTCTGAGGTCGTCTCGGGGTCGCCCGAGGCGTCGGGAACGGATGGGGTCTCCGGCGGCGGCGGCGGAACCGGTGAGGTGATGCCGAGGATGTCGCGGACCTCGGGGCCGAAGACCAGCTGCCCCAGTGGCTTGTCGATGAACTTGCCCATGACCGGGACGACCACGAAGTCCATCACACCCTGCCGGTGGTACCAGCGGGCGCCCATCGAGTTCTGCATCGCGGCCTTCAGCGCGCCGGTCGCCAGGCCACCGACGACGGTGCCCAGCGCGGTGGCGCCGGCGAGCGCGGCGGCCTGGCCGAGGGAGACGTCGTGCCACTCGCCGTCGGGGCCCTTGACGCCGAGCGCCTCGGCGGCGACCAGGGTGCCGAGGAAGGAGCCCAGCGGGGCGACGACGAAGCCGTCCTTGAAGAAGTCGTAGGTGCCGCCGCGCCAGCGCAGCACGAACTCGTTGGAGGCCCACTCCCCCGCCCAGTCGTCGTCGTCCTGGCGGTGGCGGTAGGGGAAGCCGCGGTCCTGCCAGTTGAGGCCGACGCGGAACTGCGAGTGGTGGGCGGCGAAGTTGTGCAGCCCGATGAAGCCGGCCTTGACGGAGGCCCCGACGAGCGCGCGCAGCGCCGCCGCCGCCACGTCGTTGAGGCCGAAGTCCCCTGGCATGGCCGCGTAGATCGCCATGCCGACGCCGAAGTCCAGCACGAACTCCTGGGCGAACTCGATCGCCATGTGCTGGAAGTTGCGCAGCGCGAACGGCGTGTAGGTGGACTCGCCGGTGGCCTCGACGCCGGAGCCCCAGGGCGTGCGCCGGGGCTGCCGGTACATGCGCTCGAAGCCGCGGAACTCGTTGAGCGCGTCGATGTAGTAGGTCTCCCGGCCGGTCAGCCGCAGGTCGCCGCCGAAGCGGGCGGCGCCCTCGGCGCTGAACGAGGCGGCGGGGATCTCCCGGACGTAGCCGGCGACGGAGCGCTCGGTGAGGACCTTCCAGGTGCCCGCGTCGGCGTCGTAGTTCCACCGCCGCCAGTGCTTGGCCATGGCCTCGATCTCCAGGAAGGTGCCGTCCGGCAGCTGGGTCTTGCGGCGGGCGACGGCGCCGGACTCGAACTCCGTCCAGGCGAGACCGCGGTGGTTGTCCCGCGTGCGGGGCAGCGTGGTGAGGCTGTTGGCGTCGGGGAAGTACTCGCGGACCCGCAGCGGGGAGTCGTTGAACGCCTGGCGGATCGAGCTGCCCACGGCGGTGGGCAGTTCCTGGACGACGGTGTAGCCGCCGCCGGGGTTGACCAGTCGGTCCTCGAACCGGCGCATGTCGTCGAACCAGACGCGGACCCGCTGGCCCTGCTCGCCGAAGTTCATGACGTTGCCGAAGCGGTCGACCTTGTTCCAGTGCCAGGTGTCGGGCGCTCCGTCGGCGCCGCGCCCCTTCCAGGCCATGACGGCGGTGTTGTCGGAGAGGACCCGGAACTCGCGGACCAGCTCGCGCTGCCCGTTGACGGTGGCGTAGTCGCGGAACGACTCGCGGTCGAAGTACTGGTGGTGGTCGAACTGGTTGCGGGAGGCCAGGCTGCGGCTGCCGCCGAGCGTGGTGCCCTCGACGGACCAGGTGACCTTGCCGCCGCTGTAGAGGCTGAGGACCCGCAGGTCGGCGCCGTTCGCGCCGGCTCCGACCCAGGTGTCCATGCGGCCGATCAGCTTGCCCTGGTGGGTCATCAGCGTCCAGTCGCCGTTGCCCGCGTGCACGGTGCGCTGGAAGTCGAGGCCGCCGTCGCCCGCCTGCCCTCCGGTGCGGGGCGGCGGACGGAAGTCGAGGATGGTGCCGTCGCGGAAGCCGATGCGGTTGGTCTGCCAGGCGTCGCCGGCGTTCCGGGTGTACCAGTTGCCGCCCGCCGGCACGTCCGCGCGGAACTGGTCCTGCCAGAGCACGTCGGCGCGCGTCTTACCAGTGGCGGCCGGCGGGTCGATGAAGTCGGCCGCCTGGAAGGTGCGCTGGCCCGACAGCTTGCCGGGGCCCTCCGTCCAGGGCAGGTAGCCGTCCTGGCGCGTGGCGCCGTCCGGCAGCTTGACGGTGGGGCCGACCTCCAGGGTGTTGCCGTTGGTCAACGGCCTGGTCTCGCCGGCGATTCGGCCGTCGTGCGAGATCATCATGGTGTTGAAACCGCGGGTGCTGGTCACCTGCACCCCGTGGTCGAGCACGGTGTCGCCGCGGCCGATGCGGTACTCGTTGGTCTGGAGCCGGCTGTCCATGAACCAGGGCGCGTCGCCGCCCTGCCCGAGGTAGCGGTTCTCCCGGGGCAGGAACGGGTGCGGCAGCCCGAAGAAGCGGCCCCGCGAGGTGTTCATGTCCATGTGACGGAACTCGGAGGAGAGCAGCGCCCGGAAGATGTTGTTCGGCCGCTGCTCCGCGATCCTGTGGGTGTCCATCCACAGGTCGTCCGGCAGGTCGCGGTGGGTGCGGACGTCCTTGGCCTGCGGCGAGACGCTGACGAAGCCCTGCTTGGGCAGGCCGTCGGTGCCCAGGTCGTCGGCCCTGAAGGTGCGCAGCCCGTGCACGCCGAGGCGACCGATCTTCTCGTTGACCTGCGCCACGGTGTTGGTGCGCGGGTTGGGCATCTCGTCGTGCCAGCCGTTGCCGAACCAGCCGTAGCGGCGGTTGCCGGTGGCCTGGAGGCCGAGGTCGCCGTCGAAGCGGTACCAGCGGCCGACCTCTCCGGTCTGGAACGACAGCCCGTCGCGGGAGTCGCGCAGGCCCAGCACATAGCCGCCCTGCGGGGTCTCCCGGTAGTGGTGGACCGGGCCGGTGGAGGTGCGGGAGACGTGGATCTGCTCGCCGTAGTCGTAGAACGTGCGGCGGCTGGTGCCCCAGATCCGCAGGCCGTCGCCGGCGGCGTTGCCTCCGGCGTCCAGCTGCTGCCAGCGTTCGCGCTGCGTCGTGCCGAACGAGAAGACGCCCCTGCGCTTGACGAAGTCGGCGACGGCGCCGGGCGCGTGGGCGTCCAGCACGCCGCCGTTGGGCAGCGGGCGGCGTTCGAAGGCGAAGCCGCGGATGCCGTGCTCGTTCATGGTGAGCAGGAAGACGTGGCCCTCCGAGGCGCCCTTCGGGTCGACGCGGCCCCGGTCCAGCCACGGACCGCGCGCGGGTGGCGCCTCGCCGCCGCGCCAGTGCTCCCAGGAGCCGCCGGTGACCTTGCCGTTGGCGTCGTGCTCGTAACGGACCAGGTAGAACTCGCCGTCGGGGTGCCGGCCGTGGTGGACGATGTTGACGCGCTGCTCCAGCAGGCGGCCGTCGGCGGCGTACTGGCGGTACTCGCCGTCGCGCAGCCCCCGGGCGTCGCCGGTGTAGCGGAAGCCGCCGCCGTCGGTGGCGGTGGTGGTGCGCCCGGGCATCGGGGCGAAGTCGACGTCGCGCACCAGGCGGGCGCCGTCGATCTCGGCGAAGCGCCGCCCCTTGGCGTCGCCCATCTCCACCACCCGGACGGTCCGGGGCTCGATGGCGCCGCCGCCGGCCGGCTGCTCGTAGGTGGTGAGGGTCCGGACGCGGCTGCCGTCGGCCGCCGCGGTGCCGAGGTGGGCCTCCAACCGGCCGTCGCGGCCGAAGACCCAGACGCGGCCGTCCCCCGTGTCGCGCACCCGGAAGCCGCCGTTGAGGTCGACATCGGTGGGTGTGGCCTGCCGGCCGACCACCAGGCGGTCGGCACGCGGCGTCAGCGTGTTGTCCAGCACGTCGTAGGCGCGGTAGGTCTGCCCCTTGTAGGTCATCTCGTGGACGCGCACGAAGTCGCCGACATCCCCCGCGTTGCCGCCGGTCAGCGGCCTGACCTGGAAGCGGAAGGCGCCGGTGTCGGTGAACACGTCGGTCAACGTGTCGCCCGCGCGGGTCACCCGCAGGCCGCCGTCGGCGGTGCGGACGACCTGGGGGCCGGCCAGCTCCGTGCCGTCGGCGGCGCGCGGCGTGGGAAGCACCGCGTCGTCGGCGAGCCGCACCCAGGCGTGGGTGCCGGCGGTGGCGTCGGAGCCGGTGAAGCTGATCACGCGGTGGGTGGCACCGCCGGTCGAGGGGTCGACGATCAGGTGGTCCTGCTGGAAGCGGACGCGCAGCGAACCGTCCGTCTGGAAGACGGCGGTGACGGAGCGCGCCTCGCCGCCGGGGGGCGTGATCCGCGCTCGGCCGGGGTCGCGCGGGAGGTCGAGCCGGTGGCCGTCCAGCGCGCCGCCGTTGAGGGTGAGGCGCTCCATCGTGAAGCCGCCGTCGGCGTCGTGCACCCGGGTGATCCCGCCGCCGCCCGGCGTGGAGACGTGGTACTCGCCTCCCACGACCCGGAAGTCGGCGGTGTGCTCGGCGCCGCCCGCGGCGCGGAGCACGGGCCCGCCGCCGGCGGCTGCGTCGACGGACCGGAAGACCCAGGCGTCGGCGGCGCCGGCGCGCGGCGTCAGCGGCACGGCGGTGTGGGTGACGTGTCCCGTGCCGTCGACCACGGTGTGCGGCCGGCCGACGCCCTCGTCGATGCGGAAGCCGTCGAAGCCGCCCCAGTGCTGCGCGGTGGCCTGCTGGTTCGCGGCCCCGGGGGTGCGGACGTGCGGCGGCTGCCCGTCGTGCGGGACGACCAGGGTGCGGCCCGGCACCGGCCCGCCGGCGATCGGGTGGCTCTCGCGCAGCAGTTGGCCGGCGAAGCCGCCGCCGGCCGCGGCGTCGGCCCGGTACTCGAAGTGGGAGCCGCCCCTGGTGACGGTGAACTGGCCGTCGATGGCCGGGTTGAACCTGACGCCGAGGTCGCCGACCTCGTCGGCCGCGTTGACGAAGAAGTGCTGCCCGCCCGGGCGTTGGGACCAGGCGACCAGGCCGGTCGTGCCGTCGGGCAGCGTCGTCTCCACCAGGCGGTGGCTGAAGGCGCCGGTGTCGTCGACGACGCCGTGCGCGCCGCCGACGCGCACCAGGTAGCCGTGGTCGCCGAGCGGGGTGGCGGAGCCGCCGGGCACGGGGGCGCCGCCGCGCGTGAGGTGCGGCACGCCGCCGGTGTGGGGCACGACGAGGTCGACGCCGTCCAGCCCGTCACCGGCGCCGCGCACCCGGTGCGCCTCGCTCAGCAGGGAGCCGTCGGTGCCGTGGGTGAACGCGGAGTCGCCGCGGTGGACTTCGACGGCGCCGCCGACGATCCGCACGTCGTGGCCGCCGACCACGGCGTGGGTGGTGACGTTCCGCACCTGCGCCGGCCCGCCGGGCGGGGTGTGCAGCGCCCAGTCGGACGCGGTGCCGTCGGCGTTGCGCAGCGGCAGCGTGACCTCGGTGGGGGCGCCGGCGCGGTTGACGCCGGCGATCGCGTCGTCGGAGACGAGCAGCAGGTCGTCGCCCCGGGGGACGACGCGCACGTCGAGGGCGCCGCCGGCGGCGTCGACGAGGCGGGGGCCGCCGGTGACCGGGTTGACCAGCCACGCGCCGTCGAACGCGGTGCCGCCGCGGAGGCGTTGGGCGAGGTGGACGAGGGCGCCGTCGGCGCCGTGCGAGGCGACCGTGTCGGGCTGCTCCAGGCGGCGGACCTCGAAGCCGTCGCCGACCCGTTCGACGGTCGAGCCGGCGATCCGTCCGCCGCCCGCCGCCTCCAGCCACGCGGTCTCGCCGCCGGCCGGGCGCGCGGGCACCACGATGTGCTCGCCCGTGGTGTCGGGGCCGTGGCGCAGCGGCAGGTCGTCGCCGATCCTGGTGCCGTCCGCCCCGATCAACTGGCCGGCGCCGGTCGGCGGTTGGACGCGGAACCTGCCGTCGGTGAGGACGTCCACGGTCGCGCCCACGGCGGGGCGGCCGGGCGGGGCGACGAGCGTGGGCCGCGCGCCCGGGGTGCGGCCGGTGTCGGGCACGCGCAGGTCGTAGCCGCTCCACTGGCCTTCCGTCAGGTGGTGGACGCGGGTGTCGAGGGCGCCGGTCGCCGGGTCGTGGATGTCGGTGGTCTGGCCCCGGCGGATCGTGACGGCGTCCGCGGTGACGTCCAGCGCGCCGGGCCGGGCGTTGCCCGCGGCGTCCACCAGTACGGGGGCCCCGCCCCCGCCGCCGACGGGGGTGAACACGTGGTCGGTGGCCGGGCCGCCGCCTGCGGGGCGCAGCGGCACCACGGTGTGGGTCGTGGCGCCGGTGTGGTCGACCACCCGGTGCCCGTCGGCCAGGGCCAGGTGGAAGCCGGAGCCGTCGGCGAGCGGGGTGACCGCGTCGTCCACGGCGGCGAGCCCGCCGTCGGGGGTGACCCGGTGCAGCGTCAGGCCGCCGCCGGTGAGCCGGCCCTGGAGGCCGGCGCCGAGGGAGACCCAGCGTTCGGTGTGGACCTCGACGCCGTCGCGGATGACGCGCACCACGTCGCCGTCCGGGCCGTTCTCGAATCGGACGGTCGGCGGGGTGGCGCCGTCGGCGGCGGAGCCGGTGAGGTCGGCGCGCGCGAGGCGGCCGGTGCCGGGGTCGAACGCGAGGCGCAGGTCGTCGGGGGCGAACGACGCGCCGTGTCCCGGGTTCCCGGCGCCGCCGGCGTTCCCCGTGGCGCCCGGGTTCCCGGCACCGCCCGCGTTCCCCGTGGCGCCCGGGGGCGGCACGAGCGGGCTCTCGTCCATCGCCCTGGCGACGATGAGCGTGCGCGGGATGTCCGGCATCGGCGGCGTCGGGCGCTTGACCGCCTCCATGAGCTGCTGGCGGACCAGGGCCTGGTCCTCGGCGTTGAGCAGGCGGTAGTCGACCTCGGTGACGCGGTGCGCGCCGGGCATGGAGGGCTGGTCGGACCGGAAGGCCCCGTTGAACAGGTCGTGGCTGACGGCCCGGGAGTCCGGCGTGTACACCACCAGTCGCGGCGCGCCCCTGACATACCGCCCGTCGGCGCCGATCTCCGTCGGGTCGACGCGGCGCACCGTGTGGTCGGTGAGCGTGACGCCGTCGGCGCCGCGCGGGTGCGGGTAGATCGTGCCGTGGCGGCCGACGACCGCCATCATGTCCGGCTCGCCGGGGCGGCCGGTGAGGACGATCACCCGGTGGACGTCCGTGCCGCCGGGCTCGATCAGGTGGTGAATACCACCGTCGGTGGTCATCAGGTGACCACCGGAGCCGAGCGGGGCGACGTCGGCGTCGGGCACGGCGCGGCCGTCGGCCTCGACCAGGCGGGGCGGCGCGCCTTCGGGGATGAGGAACACCCGGCCGTCGAGCGGCCCGGCGGTGACGGGCAGGGCGCGGCCCAGCACGCTGCCGTCGGCGGCGACGAAGTCGGCGGTGCCGTCGGGGAGTTCGCGGCGCAGCACCGCGCCGTCCAGCCACGCCCCGTCGAGCGGCTGGGTGCGGCCGGCGCCGGCGGGCAGCGCGACGAGCCGGTCGGCGCCGCCGGGCACGGGCACGTGCACGACGGGCTGGGCGCCCAGCCCGGTGCGGTCCAGCAGCACCGCGCCCTTGCCCGGCACCTCGGCCAGGAACAGGTCGTCGCCGAAGCGGGCGACCGTCGCGGCGTCCAGGATCGCGCCGGCGGCGTCCGCGACGCGGTGCGCGCCGCCGGGCAGCAGCGTGACCTGGTAGCCGGCCAGCGGGCCCTCGTCGACGCCTCGGCGCAGCCCGGTGAAGCGACCGCCCATGTCGTAGACGGCGCCCGAGCCGCCCTCGCGGCCGATGAGCAGCAGGTCGCCGTCGTGGACCAGGTTGATCCCGCGCGCCGGGGTGCCGTCGGGGCGGAACGCGAGGGGCACGCCGCCGTCGCGCAGCGGCATGCCGCCCAGGCCGTGGGTGGCGCCGTCGCCGCCGCGCAGCGGGAAGACGTCGTGGGTCTGGACACCGGCCCCGTCGACCACGCCGGGCCGCTGGCCGGGGACCTGCACCAGGTGGCCGCCGTCGCCGGCCGGCCGGACCGTGGCGCCGGGCACGGGGGCGCCGTCGGCGTCGACGACGCGGGCCCGGCCGCCGCCGGCCGACACGTCGAGGCGGTTGCCCTCGCCGAGCGGGCCGCCGGCGCGTGCGGCGCCGGAGCCGAGGAACGCGCCGTCGGCGCCGTGCACGGTGTAGGTGGCGCCGGTGCGGACGACGACGCGGTTGCCGTCGAAGCCGGCGGTCACGTCGTCGGTCAGCAGCCGGCCGTCGGTGCGGTAGACGGCGCCGCCCGCGGTGCCGGTCGGCGGGGTGTAGACCAGCTCGGTCGGCTGCCCCGCGCGGTCGCTCAGCCGCACCGCGGGGCTCGACGAGCCGGCCGCGTCGACCAGTTGGAACGGTCCGTCGCCGAGGCGGACCAGCGTGCCGTGCGCGCCGAGGCGCACCGCGGGCCCCGCGTCGGTGAAGGCGCCGCCGACGTCGCGGACCAGCACCGGCTTGCCGTCGAGGGCGCGCTGCGGGACGGCCAGCATCAAGTCCTCGCCGCCGTCGGTGAACCGGAAGGCGTCGTGGGTGTGGACGCCGTCGCCGTCCATGACGACCGCGCGGTGGCCCGGGCGTTCGACCAGCAGGCCGTCGCCGAAGGGCCGCACGCCCGCGCCGTCCAGGAGCTGCCCGTCGGGCCCGACGACCTGGGCCGGCCGGCCGCCGGGGGACGTCATCAGCTCGTGGCCCCCGCGGCCCGGCAGGCCGTGGGCGGAGCTGAGCAGGTCGCCGTCGAGGGAGTGGAAGTCGACGGTGCCCGGCTTGCGCTGGACCAGCAGGGAGTCGCCGACCACCTTCGCCGGGTGCGGGAGTTGGTCGCCTCCCCTGCCGATGAGCGTCACCTCGTCGCCGGCGCGCGGCAAGGCGGCGAAGCCGCCGGCCGTGCCGCCGGAGCCGCCGCGCAGCGGGACCAGGTCGTGGGTGTGGGCGCCGGAGGCGTCGACGACGGCGCCGCGCGGCGCGCCGGGCGGGACGACGGCCCAGCCGAGGTCGCCGACCCGGCTGACGGTGGCTCCGGCCACCGGCTGCCCGCCGAGGGTGACCAGGCGGGGCGCGCCGTCGAGCGAGGTGACGACCGCGTGGCCGGCGAGCGGCCCGGAACGGTGGGCGGTCAGGCCGCCGAGGTAGGCGCCCGCGTGGTCGTGGAGGGCGACGCTGTCGCCGCCGCGCACGGTGAGGCCGTCGGGGAGTATCCGCACCTCGCCGGGGGTCTGGGTGTCGCCGCGCAGCAGCGCGGGCGGGCCCTCGCCCCGGCCGGCGACGGTGACGCCGGTGGGGGCGCCGTCCTGGCCGAGGAGTTCGACGCGGGAGTCGGGCCGGAACGCGCCGCCGCCGTCGACCTCCGTGCCCCTGGCGGGGGTGCCGACGGGCGCGGCCGGGGCGTCGTCGAGGGCGGCGATCAGGTGGCGCACCGGGTCGGCGGGCGGCGGGGTGGCACCGTTGCCCGGGCCGTGGAAGAGGCCGAACCCGTTCGCCTCGCCCCCGCCGGCGCCCCGGGGGGTGAGCGCCGGTGGGGGCGTCGCGGCGGTCGAGGGGGGTGTGAGCGGCGCGGCGGCGGCGGGCCGGTGGGAGACGACGATGTTCTCCACGGGGACCACGCCGGGGCCGTGGCTGCCGGGGCGCTGGGCAAGCCCCAACGCGCCGTTGTCCGCGCCGCCTTCGCCGCCGCCCGCGCGGCTGACGGGCGGCGGGACGGAGGAGGCGATGCCGTCGGCGGGGGCGCCGGTGCCGGTGTCGAGGGAATCCAGCCGCACGGGCTGGATCCCGGAGCCGTGGATGCCCTCGCCTTCGAGCCCGCCGCCGCGCGGCTGCCGCACCGGCGCCGAGACCGTGCCGTCCAGCGCGGGCGCGACGGTGGAGGGCGGCGGGGTGGTGGTGGCCCTGACGGCGCCCGAGGTCTCGCCGCCCACGTGGCCTATCCCGCCGAGCGGGCGGGCGAGCGGCACGTCGCCGGCGGCGCGTGCCGCGCCGTCGCCGAGGTCGACGAGCGTGGAGCCGCTGTCGCCGCGCGCGGGGGTGGGCGTGACGCCGCCCGCGGTGTCGGTGACACCCGTGCCGGGCGTCGTCTGGTCGACGGGCCTGGCGGGGGCGCCGTCGACGGGCGCGGTGTGGAAGTCGGAGGTGGCGCGGGCGCCGTTGCCGATCTGGGAGGCGTCGGGGGCGGCCATCCCCATGCCCTGGTCGGCGAAGCCGACGCGCAGCGGCGGCGGCGCGCTGTGGGTCAGGTCGGCGCCGAGGTCGCCGGTCACCTTGCCGCCGACACCGGTCACCCCGGTCGAGGTGCCGACCTGCGGGACGGTCGCCGGGTTGACGGTGGAGACGTTGACGTTGACCGCGCCGGACTCGGCGCGCGGCGGGGCGATGCCGGCGGGCGGCACCGCCATGGTCTCGCCGAGCTGCTGCATCCCCGTCACGTTGACGGCGGGCAGGTCCGTCACGGCGCCGTCGGCGCCGACCATGCGGCCGACGTCCAGCGCCTGGTCGAAGCGGAGGGAGCCCACGTTGGCCTGGGAGACGTCGGCGCCGACCCCGCCGGTGTTGACGGCCTGGCCGCCGGGCACGGCGGGAGTGGGTGTGTTGACCTGCGAGAGCAGCGGCATCTCCACGCCGACGACCTGGCCGCCCGGGCTCGGCATGTGGGTCACGACGGAGGCCGGCGGCGCCACGTACAGGTCGCCCGGCAGATGGCCCATGCCCTCGACGGAGCCGATCTGGGAGCTGGGCGGGGCGAGGCTGGGCACGCCCATCCGGGTGCCCGACTCGGCCATGTGGACCGAGATCGGGGACACGGGCCGCATGTCCGCGAGGGACATGTCCACCATCTGGCCGTTCTGCGGCGACGGCACCGAGGGCGAGGTGACGGCGGTCGGCGGCTGGAAGGTGCCGGTGGGCGGCGGGTTGGTGACGGAGAGGTCCATCACGGAGGAGTTGGGCGTGAGGATCGGCGTGCGGTTGCCCGGGGTGAGGGCGAGCGGGGTGCCGGTCGGCGAGATGTCGCCCATGTTGAGGTCGACCGAGGCGCGGTTGGGCGTGCCGAGCCCGTTGAACCCGCCGCCGATCGTGATGACCGGCGCCTTGCTGGCGTCGCCGAGACCGGCGCCGAGGCCGCCGAGGAAACGCGCGGTGGCCGCGCCGCCCGGCTGGTAGCGCGACCACAGGGCGACGTTCACCTGCGGGTTGCGGGCGCCGTCGAAGCCGGCGATGGCACGGACGTCGATGGTGTGGGTGCCGTGGACGAAGGCGCCGGTGCGGTACTGGTTGAGCACGCCCCGGTTGAACATCGAGATCTTGAACGCGTTGGTGAAGCCGGAGAGGGACCACGCCTTGGAGCCCATCTCCATCACGTTGACGGGCAGGATGATCGCCGAGGGGCCCATCCCCTTGAAGTGGGACGTGACGTAGCCGGCGAAGCCGTCCACCCCGCCGAGGCCCTTGAAGATGGAGTTGTCGGCCCAGGCACCGCCCCTGATCAGTTCCTTGGTGCCCTTGATGGTGGTGGTGATGATCCCGCCGATGAACGCGATGCCGCCCGTGACCAGGCGCTTGGGGATCGTGCTCAGCTTGGTCACGATGTCGCGGAACGTCATGCCGGAGAACTTGGTCCAGGTGGAGGCGCCCCAGCTCTTGATGGCCTTGAAGGCGCCGATGACGTTCAGGCCGCGGGTGGTGGGGACCAGCATCCCCAGCACGGAGAGGACCAGTTCGGCGACGCTCGCCTTGCCGCCGGCGAAGTCGATGGCGGTCTTGACCATCAGCACCGCGCTGAGGGTGAGGAAGAGCACGGCGGTCGGGCCGCCGAGGATGATCGCCGGGAGGATCAGCGCGAGGACGAAGTAGGTGAGGAACTTCCAGAACTCCTCGCAGGGGTCGATCATCGAGCTGATGTCGGAGCCCGCGGTGGAGACGACGCCGGCCGCGGTGGAGGCCGCCTCGGAGAGGGTCTCACCGGCGTTCTTCGCGGTGGTCTGGTGCTCCTCCCACTCGGAGTCCTCCTTGTCGAGGCCGGCGGCGCTGCTCAACGCGCTGTCGGCGATGCCCTGCTGGGTGACCATCACGCCGTGGTAGGTGGTCAGGGCGTCGTACACCGACTGGTGGGCGTCCCGGAAGCTCTGGACGAACTTCCGCACCCGGCTGTCCATCTCGTCGCGGAGCGCGTCGGCGGTCTCGCCGATGAAGTAGGAGCTGTTCTCGCTCATCAACTCGTCGAGGCCGTCGTCGATGTCGGCCGCCAGGTCGATGATCTCCTTCTGGGCCTCCAGCAGCGCCTCAAGCTTGTCGGGGTCCCCGGGGGTGGGGTCCTCGTCCAGGTCGAGGGAACTCCAGTCGGACGAACGGGCCACGACGTGTCCTCTCCTCTCGACGGCGCGTCAGCCGGGGCGGCGCCGTCCCCCGCCGGGGGACGGTCGGGGGCCGTCCGCGACCAGCCCCTCGTCTTCTTACTACGTACGAGAGCGCCCCGAGGTTCACCGGGAGTGGCATAAATGCTGAACCTTCCGCCGGGCCGGTGCGTGGAAAGGGGTGAGGGCGCGCCTCACGGGGCCGCCGAGGCGAACGACGAGGAGGGAGGCACGATGGCGGACCTCGCCATGGACTACGACAAGCTCTACGCCATGCAGCGCGGGCTGCACGCCCTGGTGGAGCGGGCGGACACGGCCGGCGGCATCGGGGCCTGGCAGGAGATCGGGGACGGCACCGCCACCTCCAACGAGTCGATCTTCGGCAACTACGAACTCTCCTACGAGTTCCAGGTGTTCTACGGCCTGTCCAAGACCCGGATCGACGAGGGCAAGGACAAGCTGGAGCGGTTCGGCGACATGTTCGGCGGCGTCGCCGACGCGATGCTCCAGCAGGACGCGACGCTGGCGAGCAACGCGCTGGTTATGGCAGGTCAGACGCTGCACGACCGGTGGCTCGGCGAGAAGGAGGCCGTCGAGAACTGGGAGGACCGCAACGACGCCTGGAACTCCTACCTGGAGGAGATCGGCGCGTCCGACTACTTCGACGAGCACCCGGACGCCGACATCTGGGAGGTCTGCTCGAACCCGGAGGCCCCCGAGTGGTGCCAGGCGTGGAAGGACGACTACGGCGAGGACCGGCCCGCCCCGCCCGGCGAGCGGCCCCCGGACCCCGAGGACGACCAGCCCACCCACATCTGGCTGGAGGACGAGGACGGCAGCAGCGTCAAGGTGTGGCTGGAGTTCGACGACGACCACAACGTCATCGGCGAGAAGACCACCGTCGACACGGGCAACGGCCAGGAGACCACCACCACCATCGAGTACGACGGCGCGCCCGACCCGAGCGAACCCGACGACGACGGCAACACCTACGACCGTCGGGACTACACGATCACCACCATCAACCCGGACGGCAGCGAGACCGTCTCCGAGGTGACCATCAACGAGGACGGCTCCGGCAGCCAGACCTCCACCACGACGTCGACCAACGACGACGGCGAAGAGGAGACCGAGGTCACCGAGTACACCCGCAAGGGGCCGAGCGGTGACGACGCCGAGTGGGTGGAGGTGGACGAGGACGACTGACCGCCGGCGCCCGCCCGGCCATCCGACGGACGTCACCCAGACGAGACCTTGACGAGCAGGAAGTGAGTGGTCATGCCCAACATCAGCATCACGTACGAGGAAGTCGAGTCCGCCGCCTCCGCGATGAAGAGCTCCAACAACGACACCATCAGGCCGGCGAAGGACTCGGCCAAGGGCGCGATCGACGACGCCCTGGGCACCTCGTTGGTGCTGCCGGAGACCAACGCGGCGATCACCGACCAGTACAACATCCTCCACGAGCAGCTGGGTCAGCTCTGCGACGCGATCGACGGCTTCGCCGAGCAGTTCCGGCAGATCATGGAAGGCATGAAGGACTTCGACAAGCAGTACGCGGAGAACATCCGCAACCCGAAGTGAGGCCGGGGACATGGCAGACATCTCAGCCGACTACGCCGGCATCGCCGAGACGGCGGGCAAGCTCAGCACGCAGTGCAACATCATCGTGCCCGAGATCTACAGCCTGCTCAGCACGGTGGGCACGCTGTTGGACAACGGGCTCTACCTGGAGCAGGCGAGCCCTGCGCTGAAGACCGCCTACGAGGAATTCAGCAAGTCCATGCACATGGCGGCCAGCAACATCCAGAACTGGGCGAACCTGTTCACCAGCCTCAACGACGCGTTCCAGAACAACGACGCGGAGCTGTTCGCCGCGACGCTCTCCAGCATCGACGGCGAGGGCGGCCTGGAGGTGACCGCCGACGAGGTCACCACCGACACCGACGACCCGCCGGAGTGGAACGACTCCGAGGGCCTGGACGGCACCCCGGTGGAGTGGAACGACGACCGCACGGAGATCAGCCAGAGCTGACGCGGCCGTCGCACCACCGGGGGCCCGGACGCCGCGTCGGCGTCCGGGCCCCCGGTCCTTCCGGCGTCCTCCCGTTGCTCCGGCGGGCTACTGGAGCACGGTCAGCGGCACCTGCACGGCCCTGACCCGGCCGTTGGGCCCCGCGGTCCAGGCCCGGCCGGGCACGGCGCCGCCGCGCAGGTGCTCCGGCGTCAGGCGCGCGCCGATCAACTCGCCCTCGTTGAGCCCCTTCGGGCCGAGCAGCAGACCACGCCGGCCGCGGCGGGCCACGCCGATCCACCCCATGGTGGTCATCGACTCCGCGGGCGCGGCGAGCAGCAGTCCGTGGCCCCGGTCGCGCCCCGAGGAGCCGACCTGCCGCAGTGGCCGGTCCAGCCGGCTGTTGACCAGGAGTTCCGCGTCGTCGACGACGACCACGGCCGGCCGGTCGGCGACCTCGGCCAACGCCTCCTCCAGCACCTCGGGGTCGGGGTCGACCTCGGCGATCACCCGCGCCAGCCCGTGCCGGGACAGCTGCCGCAGCGGCGAGTCCCTGGGGGTGAGCACCACCAGCGAGGTGCCGCTCATCACCAGCGAGACGCACATCGCCGCCAGCGCGGTGGAACGCCCGCTGTGCGGCGGCCCGGCGACCAGGAACGAGCCGGAGCCCTCGGCGAAGTCGTAGCCCAGCACCCCGCCGTCGTCGCCGCCGACGCCCAACAGCGCCCACAGCGGCCTGCGTTGTTCGTCCGTCATCTGGTCGGCGACCTCCTGGAAGCCGACCATCTCCGGCAGCGAGGCCATCGCGAACGGCCGCTGCTCGTCGGCGACCCCGCCGTCCCGCAGCGTCGCCTGCCGGCCGATGGCCCGCAGCGCGTCGGCCTGGTCGCCGCCCTTGGCCAGTGCGGACAGCGGCAGGGTGAGGACCTGGCCCTCCACGCCGCCTGGCGAGGACCAGCCGCGTCCCGCGGGCACGTTCTCGGGGACCACCCTGCGGTTGACGCCGACCACCGCGTAGTCCATGCGGTCGGCCTGGCGCAGCATCAGCCGCCGGTCGTTGTGCTGGCCGGCCCTGCCGCCCAGCAGCATCCGCTCCGAGGTGGCGATCACGTGGAGCCCCGAGGTGGCGCCCTCGCGCAGCAGCCGCAGCAGGTCGTCCGTCGCCCGGCCGCCGTCCTGCTTCTCCAGCATGGTGACCAGCGCGTCCCAGCCGTCGATCAGCAGCAGCAGGTGCGCCGGACGCTCGGCGGGCGCCAGCTTGGGACGCAGCTCCGTCAGGGACGACACGTCGTGCTTGGCCAACAGCGCCTGCCGCCGCGTCAGTTCGTCGGTCATCCGCCGGATGAGGCGGTCCAGCCGCTCCCCGTCGTGCCGGGGCACCACGGCGCCGCAGTGCGGCAGGGACTCCAGCGCCGCCAGGCCGCCGCCTGCCGCGTCGATGCCGTAGATGTGCAACTGGTCGGTGGTCAGGTGCAGCGCCGCCGACCCGGCGATGGTGCGCAGGGTCTGGGTGCGGCCGGAGCGCGGGGCGCCGATGACGTACAGGTGGCCGAAGACACCGAAGTCGATGTGCCCGAGCCGCTGGTCCTGGTGGCTCGGCAGGTCGAAGAAGATGTACGGCACCGGGGGCAGCCGGGTGGCGCCGGGGCGGGGATCGCCCTTCGGCGCCTCCATCGGCATCGTCGGCGGCAGCGGCGGCAGCCACGGCCTGGGCTGCGCCTCGAAGTCCTCCAGCGCCTCGGCCGCCGCCCGTACGGCGTCGACCAGCGCGGTCAGCTCCGTCGGCGGGTCGCCGGGGCGCTCCTCCCCCTCGGCCTCCCGCGCGTCCTCGTCGAGTTCCTCCTCGCCGATGACCGGCGGTTCGTGGACGAACTGCGGCGCCGGCAGCGGCTCACCGAGCTGGTCCAGGCTCAGCTCTGCGCCGCGCGCCGTGCGGGGCTTGGGGCGCTCCACGCCGTCCGCGCCCTCCGGCGGGCGCTCCGCGCCGGCCCAGGCGGTCTGGAACGGCAGCGGCGGCCCGTCGCCGCGCCGCACCAGGGCGCGGCCGGGCGTGGAGGGGGAGATGGAGGCGGCGGTCGGCGCGTTGATGATGTCGGTGCTCTCGGTGCGGTCGGTGACGCGCAGCGCGATGCGGAGGTTGGTGTTGGCGCGGATCTCGTTGGAGACGGCGCCCGCCGGCCGCTGGGTGGCCAGCAGCAGGTGGAGGCCGAGGGAGCGTCCCCGCTGGGCCAGGCTGACCAGTCCGGGTACGAACTCGACCAGTTCCCTGACCAGCGTGGCGAACTCGTCAATGACCAGCAACAGCCTGGGCAGCGGCGGGAGTTCGGGCTCCCTGGCGCGGCGGGCCTGGTACTCGCGATGGTCCTTGACGCCGACATCCGCCAACACCTGCTCGCGGCGCCGCAGTTCGGCGTCCAGCGAGGCCAGGGCGCGCTGGACCAGATGGCCGTCGAGGTCGGTGATCATGCCGAGGGTGTGCGGGAGTTCCGCGCACTCCCGGAACGCGCTGCCGCCCTTGTAGTCGATCAGCACGAACGTCAGCTCGTCCGGCCGGTTCACCGCGGCCAGCGAGGCGATCATCGTCTGGAGCAGCTCCGACTTGCCGGCGCCCGTGGTGCCGCCGATCAGGCCGTGCGGCCCGTCGGTCACCAGGTCCAGATAGGTGGTCCCGTCGTAGCCGGCGCCCACGGGGAAGCGGGTGCTGGCGGGCGCGCGTTCCCAGGCGCGCACCAGCGCGGCCGGGTCCGGCGGCTCCTGGCCGAGCAGCGGCAGCAGCCGCACCTCGGAGGGCATTCCGGCGTCGGACTCCACGGTGACGTCGCGCAGCGGCGCCAGCGCGCGGGCGGTCTGCTCGCACCACTCGGGGGTGACCTGGTCGGCGCGGATCTCCGAGACGGAGGGCGTGCCGGAGACCCGCATGGTCAGCCGGTTGCCGCTGGCGGTGACGACGGCGGCGCACTCCTCGGGGAGCAGGTACTCGCGCTCGTCGAGGCAGAGGCTGTAGATCCGCACCGGCGGTCCCTGCCGCAGGATGCCGATGACGCCCGGCACGTCGCGCAGCCGGTAGGCGCCGTCCATCACGACCAGGATGTCCGGCTCGTTGGGCACGGCGGCGCGCCCGGTGTTCTGCCCTGCGGCGGCGATGCGCGACTGGACGTCGGCGTACAGCTCGCTGACCCGCCGGGTGGTGGAGGTCTGGTCGCGGCCGAAGGAGACCAGCGGCGAGCGGGCGCCGGGCCGGACCGGGCGCAGATGGCGCAGCCAGCGCACCCAGGCCCACTCGGCGGTGTGCTCCTCGTCGGTGAGCACCACGATGCGCAGGTCGCGCGGGCTGTGCAGCACGGCGGACTGGGCGACGGCCCAGCGGGCGACGGCCCGGACGGTCCGTTCGTTGCCGGTCATGCCCAGCACGCCGAGCAGCGGGAGTTCGGCGCCGACCGGCACGTCGGCCAGCCGCCAGTTGACGCTGCGGTGGTTGCTCTCGCGCGCCTGGTCGGAGATGCGCTTCAACGAGGCACGCGTGACGGTGCCCAGCCGCAGCGTCAGATAGTCGCCGTGCGGGCGGCGGCGTTCCCACAGCTGGTGGCCGGGGCCCCTGGCTATCTGGAGGACGGCGGCCGGGTCGGGCGAGGCCGTGTTGCGCTGGTGGCGTTCCTCCACGGTGGCGCGGCGCATCTCGCGCTCCAGCGCGGCGCGGCGCAGCCGGTAGCGGCGGACCTGCTCCTCGTGGCGCTTGCGGTTGGTGCGGCGGCCCAGCATCCAGTTGCCGAGCGCCATCAGCGGCGTGAAGAGGATCAGGATCAGGAAGTAGAACGACCGGAAGATCGCCACCATGGCCATGCCCATGATCATCGGGGAGATCATCAGCATGAACGGGAACGGGCGGGGCCCCTGCGGCGCCGGCGGCCCGGGAAGGGTCAGGTTCTCGGCGTCCAGGTGCGGCAGGATGCGCGGCGGGCGGCTGTACTCCAGCGTCATCCCGTCGTCGGACAGCCGCACGGCGGCGTCCGCCTCGAACGGCGCGGCCAGCCGCAGCAGATGGTCGCCGAGGGTCAGGTCGGCGAAGGCCGGCCACGGCGCGGACCCGTCGCTGGGCGGCGGGCGGTAGCCGGGCGGCGGCAGCGGCTCGGGCTCGGGCAGCCCGTCCTCGCCGGCGGGCGGCGGCTCCTCGCTGTGCCCGCCGGGGCCGCCGTCGCGCGAGCCGGCCGGCTCCTCGTCCGTGAGCGGCGTGCCGGTCTCCGGGTCGACGGGCGGCGGCGGGGTGAGGCTGCGCAGCCCGCACTCCTCGGGGTCGGCGTCCTCGGGCAGCCGGAAGCGGACCGTGCCGTCGGCGTTCACCGTGATCCAGGTGCCGTCGGGCGGGGTCGCCGACTCCTCGTGGACGCTGCCCTCGGGGGCGTCGGGGCTGGGGTCGGCCAGCCGGATGGCGCAGCGGCGGTCGGTGCCGACCTCGTAGGTGCCGGGGCCCAGCCGCCAGACCTGGCCCGCGCCGGGGCCCGAGACGTGGCGCAGTTCGAGCAGCACGGGGTCGGTGGCCGGCGGGTCCCAGGCGTCGGCGGAGTCCTCGTCGACGAGCACGGGGGCGTCGAGCCCCAGCAGCACGCCGTCGCGGACGCCGCCGGCGCCCAGCGGCGTTCCGGAGTCCAGCAGCTGTTCGCCCAGGTACAGGCGCGGCGTCGACAGCACGGCGGCGAGCTCGGCGACGGTGGCGTCGCTCGGCAGGTCGAGCAGGTGGTCCGTCCGCCGCCCCTGGGGGTCGGCGGTGGTCAAGGTGAGCTTCAAGGGCCTTCCAACGGTGTGTTGAAGGGTGGCGGGGGGCGGAGGGGGTCAGGAACGCGCGGGGCGCGCCGAGGGCAGCGGGGTGTCCGGTGCCGCGGGAACGGGCGTGGGCACGGCCTCGGCCTCGTCCTCCTCCTCGGTCTCGGCGACCGGCGGGGCGGTCAGCCCGGAGGGGGTCGGGGTGGACGGCAGGGCGTCGCCCTCCTCGTCGACGGCCTCCTCGTCCAGCTCGGCGAAGGTCCGCGCGGTGCTGTCGGTCTCCCCCGCGGGCTCGCGCGGCAGCACCGGCGGGATGTCGGTGAGCACCTTGGCGACGGCGCGGCTGAGCGCGTTGCCCTCGGCGAGCAGGGGCGTGCCGACGACGCGGACCTGGCCGGTCCTGTCGGTCAGCACGATCCGCAGGTAGGCCCGTCCCTCGCCGAGCAGCAGCAGCCGCAGCTCGGGGAAGTCGCTGGGCGGCGCGGTGAGTTCGGGCGGCAGCGGGTCGGGCAGCTCGGCGGCGATCAGCACCGGCGCGATGCCGGCGCGCGGCTTCAGCCGGTCGGCGGCGCGGTGCGCGACGCGGGTGGGCATCCCCTCGTAGCCGCGGTGCACGCCCTCGGCGATCACGACCATGCCCTGCGGGAGCCGGACCTCGACCTGCGCGGCCAGCGCCTGGTGCAGGGCGACGGCGGCCCGGCTCTCGCCCTCGACGCAGACCACGGGCGGCCCCGAGCCGAGGTCGAGCAGGCAGCAGCCGCCCTCGGCGGCGCCGACGGCGACCAGCACGGGCGGCGCGAGGTCGGGAACGGGCACCACCGGCGGGAGTTCGGCGCGTTCGGCGCTCCAGTGGTCGGGGGTGTCGCCGTCGGCGACCCACCAGGGGCCGTCCTCGGGCGGCTCCTCGCCGAGCCCGGTCAGCAGCACGGTCACCGTGCGGTCGGTGATCAGCACCGCGTACGGCCTGGAGCGGCTGTCCCTGGTCGCGTGCCGGGCGGCGGCCAGGGCGAGTTCGGCGTCCCGCCAGGTCTCCGGCGCGCGCAGACCGTGGACCAGGACGCGCAGCGAACGCCGGTGGCGCAGCCACGCCTTGACGGGCGCGGCGAACGCGTGGGCGGTGACGGCGCACTCGCGCTTCACCCGTGCCCAGGCCGCCCCCCAGCCGCCGAGGCGCATGGCCACCGCGCGGATGATCAGGAACAACACCAGGAGCACGGCCAGCAGGCCCAGCACCTTGAAGATGGTGTCGCGGTGGCGGTTCAGAAAGTCGAGAGGGTCGGTGGTCCTCATCCGGCCGGGAACTCCCGTCGCAGGGTGGACAGAGCGTAGTGCACCCGGGACTTGACAGTTCCCTGGGGTATGCCCAGTAAACGGGCCGTCTCGTCGCGGGAGCGGTCACAGAGGTGCACGTGGACGAGCGCGTCGCGATGGCGGGGGCCGAGTCGGGCCAACGCCCCGGTCAGGGCGATGCGGTTGACGACGGTCTCCGCCATGTCCGGGGTGTCGGTGGCGCGTTGGAGCAGGCCGGCGGGGGTGATACCGGTCGGTGTGCTCCGGTCACGGCGACGGGCGTCCACGGCCAGGTTACGCGCGACGACGTACAGCCAGGCGGCGAGGCGGTCGTCGTCCTGCCGGGAGCGTGACTCGTCGTCGGCGAACTCGTCGGAGGCGAGCCAGGCGCGGAGCATCGTCTCCTGGACGATGTCCTCGGCGCCGTGCGGGTCGCCGCCGGTGAGGCGGTTGACGTAGCGCAGCAGGCGGTTGCGGTGGCGCTCGGCGGCCGGGGGGCGTTCCACCGCGGGGTGGCGTTCGGCGGCGGCGCGGCGTTCGGCCGCGGGGTGGTGGTCGGCCGCGGGCGGTGGCTGGTGCCGGGCTGCGGCCTTGGCCGCCCGCGGTGCGGGTGGCCGGGAGGGTTGTGTGTGCATGGGGTCGGCTCCAAAAGCGCACTGTGGATGGCGCCTTACGAGGCTGAGGTGCTGTCCGGCGGGTCCTCGCGGGACGCCCGTCGCCGTCGCCGACGTCTCGCCGGGATACCGAACTCCCCCGTGTGGCTACGTGCGTGGGGCGCTCCGGTACCCGGCGACGCGCCGTCCGCGGCGTCGCGCGTTCCCTACGAAGTTCCCCCGGACCGACCTTAGGCCGTGGAGGGCTGGAAGAGGGTTTCGATTGGGTTGCTTCTCTATGGTTTATAGGGTCGAAAGGCATCACATGTAGCTCAAGAAAAGCTCTGAACTTGATTTTTTTCGTTCAGTGCCGTGCCGGAGACCGTACGTCAGCGGCGCCGTGACCTGCTACCGCTGCCCCCGAGGGCAGAGTTCGGACGTCCGGCGGAACGACGCGGAGAGGCCGCGGAAAGGGTGACCGGCCGGTAGCTTCCCGGTTTCGCGGAGGCGGTCCTCCTGCCGGGCGGAGAAACGAGCGGGGAAACGGGCGGGGAAACGGGCACGTTTCCCGGGGAAAGCGGGCATGGGCCCGGACTCCGTTGCCGGCGAAGGCCGTTCCGGGACCCCACGCGGGGCAGAGGAAACGGGGGCTCCTCGGCTACCCTCGCCCGACGGCCGGGCGGACGGACGCGCGTACCGGGCGCCGGCAGAGCCTTCCGAGAGGGGTTGCGCGAATGAACGGTCCGAATACCACACGACGCACGGCGGTGCTGGCGGGCGCGGCGGGGCTCGCCGCCGCCGCGCTGACGGCCTGCGGCTCCGAGGACGAGGAGGACGGCGCGGAGAGCAACGGCGGCTCGGAGAACGGCGGTTCGGACGGCGGCGACTCCGGCGGGGACGGCGGCGGCGCCGAGGAGCTGACCTCGACGGCGGACGTCCCGGTCGGCGGCGGAACCATCCTGGACGAACAGAAACTGGTCGTCACCCAGCCCACCGAGGGCGAGTTCCTGGCGTTCTCCGCCATCTGCACCCACCAGGGCTGCCCGGTCTCCCAGGTCACCGAGGACGGCATCCTCTGCACCTGCCACGGCAGCGTGTTCGCGATCGCCGACGGCTCGGTCGTGGAGGGCCCGGCCACGCAGCCGCTGCCCGCCGAACCGATCACGGTCGAGGGCGAGTCGATCCTGCGCGGCTGACGCGCGCGGCGGGCCCGCGTGCGCGGGCCCGCCGGGCAGCGCCCCGCCCCCGGCGGCGGGCTCGGGGCCCGGCCGCCGGGGGCGGGGGTGGTCACGCGGGAGCCGGCCTCCGGTCACTGTCACCGACCGGGGGTACGGGTTCCCCGCGCCCGACGCGGTCGAGCGGGGCCGAACGATCGCGACCGATCACTGTCGTTCCTTCGCTGATCGCCGCCGGGCGATCAGCGAGGGAACGATCGGTCGGGAAACGATCGGTCACGGAACGCTCGGTCGGGGAGCGGTCATCCGACGGTCGCCCGTTCGGAGTGCGCTCAGTCGAAGGGCGTCAGCGTCATGAACGCCGCGACCGGGTCGCCGTCGTGGACCAGCGACTCGTGGTTGCCGACGTCGTCGAAGGCGAAGGCGTAGGCGTTGCCGTCCACCATCTGCTCGTGGATGACGCGCGCGTAGTGGTTGGTGTTCTCGTCCTGGTAGAAGTTCGAGTTGTCCGGGTCGGGCTGGTTCGGGTTGTCCAGCAGCGTGGTGCGGTTGAACCCGGCGCACAGGGTGCGGGCCAGCGGGCCGATGACCTGGTCGTTCGGGGCGTCCAGGTCCTTGTGGCAGCCGAAGACGCTGTCGGTGTCCGGCTTGTTGAAGCTGGCGACGACCTCGCCCGAGCCGTCGGTGAAGTTCATGACGTCACCCTCGACCGTGCCCTCGTACTGGTTCTCCGGCTCGTGGGTGATCGGCGTGACCGTCATGGTGTTGGAGGAGTAGTGCTCCCACACCCGGTCGATGTAGTCGCTCATCGCGTCGGCCGGCACGTCGCCGGTGGAGACGCCGTGGCCGGGCGAGAGCACGCGCAGCGGCTCGCCGTCCGGGCCGTTGTGGACCAGGTCGCCCCAGCCGGCGTCGCGCACGCCGTCGAAGACCGCCGAGTAACCGCCGGGCTTCAACTCGCCGGTGGACAGCACCTCGCCGCCCTGCTGCTCCACACCGACGGTGTAGGGGGCGGTGAACATGTCGACCTGGGTGCTGTTGATCCACAGACCCGAGTCGTTGAGCGTGTACTCGGACCAGTTGAAGAGGATGTCCCGGTTCGGGTCGTCCGGGTTCTGGATGGCGGGCTGGACGAGCCCGTCCTGGGTGAGGGAGAAGTGCAGTTTCTCGCCCACGGAGAAGTAGACGCGCCCGGAGAACTTGGGCATGTCGATCGTGAGGGTCTCGCCGTCGGCGGGGCCCTCGATCGAGGCGTCGGGGGCGGGAATCGGCGGGTTGTCCCCGGCCGGCCAGGCGTGGAAGGTACCTTCCGCGTCGGCGTAGCCCATCTCACCGCTGCTCAACTCGGTGCCGAGGTTGTAGATGTAGACCGGTTCGCCCCGGCCCGAGTCGTTGGTGATGGTCAGCGGGATGGTGTCGGGGACAGCCTCCGCCTCGGGCGCCGGGCCCGAGACGATCAGGCCCGTCGCCACGGCCAGGCTCGCGGCGCCGGCCACCAGTATTGTCCGCAAGCGGAACACCGGGTCCTCCTAGTTCGGCTGGATGCTGAACGCGCCGGGCGGGCCGCCGCCGTGTGTACGCGGAACGGGCAGGTGGTTCCCTCCCGCCGGCCCGCCGCCACGACGCGGCGCGGGCGGCCAGGGGCGCCCGGGAGCGTCAGGTGTTGACATGTTGAAGCGTGGAAACGCGCTCCCAGTGGGGGTGAGAGCGCTCTCACCGTCCCGTAAGGCCCTGTGGCTGTCAAGAGTTGAACCCACTCTCGCCCGGTTCCGGGTGCACACGGACCGTCAGCCGGCCCGTGCGCCGCGCGGTGGAAACGGAGGGCGCGTTCCGCTCGCGCGGCAGGGCCCGACGGGCCGCCGCACCGTGCCCCACCTGAGGGTGACGCGGATCGGGCGGCGGTTCAACCCGTCGCGCGCGCCGCGCCGTTGGCGGGTGGCGGGGGCGCACGTCGGGGGCGTGGGCCGAGCGCGGGTGACAAGTCGACACGACGACACCCGGGGCGGAGGCGTGGCGCCACCCTGCGGCACGCCTCCCCCGCCCGGCCGCTCACCCGACGGCGCGTCTCCCCTCCCGGGAGTCTCGGGAGGCCGCGCGGGTGACGGGCATCCGTCGTCCGGCGCGGGCGAGTCGAGCGGGCGGCGCAACCCCGTGGACGCGCCGGTCAGGCGACCCCGCGGGCTATCAGCTCCTCGACGCGCGCCCGGCGTTCCCCCTCCTCCAGCTCGTCCCGCACCCGGGTCAGCGCGGCGAGCGCGGCCCCCCTGACTCCCGGGGCCTCGCGCACGGAGCGCGCCAGCCAGGCCAGTTGCGCCCGGAAAGCCTTCTCGCCGGGGCGGAGCAGCACCCGCGGGGACAGCTCGACCACCCGGGCCGGCGGCAGCAGCTCGTCCAACACCTCCTGCGCGTGGACGACGACGGTGGCGGGGCCGCCCACCAGGAGACGGACGTAGTCGTCCTCGTACCGCACACACGCCTCGGGTGGGGGCGCGAGACACCGCAACGTCTCCAGACGGAATCTCATGACGTGTGCCACCCGACTGCCCCGGACCAGCGAGGCGAGCACGAGGCGGTGGAGACGGTCGGCGTCGAGGGTGCCGTCCGCCGCGAGGGAGGCGAGCGCCGCCGGCCAGGTGTCGTACTCGTCGCCAAGCATCACCTCCGGCTCCCAGTCGAGTGCGAAAAGGCGATCGAGGAGCGTGGGCAGGAACGGGTCGACGGCCAGCGCCGCGCGCCGCCGCCGCTTGGCCGTCTCCCGGGCCCAGGTGCGGACGAACAGCTCCGTGGTCGGCACCGGGCAGCCGGAGCGCCGGACCAGCTCGGTGACCAACCGGTAGTAGGGCTGGTCACCGGAGTCGGCCGGCGCCTCAGCGATCCGGCGGACCAACTCGGTCTGGAAGGCGGTGTCCCGGCTGTCGGGGCCGTCGGCGAAGAGGCAGCGGAGCAGTGGCTCGTCGGGCCGCCACACCCGCCATATCCGGATCGAGGGCACCCGCGTGTTGCCCGTGAGCAGCCAGTCGGCGACCGCGTCGACCGTGTCGAGGCAGCCGGCGCCGGCGAGTTGGACCGCCACGCGGCGGTCATGGTCGTGGCTCCGCGCGTCGGCACCGACCTCGCCGAGCGCGGCGCGGGCGGCCCTCAGCCCGGGAACGGCGGCCCGGCGCTCGTCCGCGGTCATGGCGGCCAGGGCGTCGGGGACGGCCTGGTAGTCGCCGCCGTCGATCAGTCGGAACAGCGTGTCAGCGGAGTCGTGCATGGTCGGAACGGTAGACCGTGGGTCTGACACTCGCCCGGCCCCGGGCGGCCGACGGAGCGACAACGCGTCGCCGCCGTGGCGGAGTTCAGAGCGGCGGCGCCGGGCAGGCCGCGCGCAGCGCGGTGACGGCGGCGCGGATCGAGGGGCGGGTGCCGGATCCCTCGCGCCAGACCGCGTAGACCCGGCGGGTGATGGTGCCGCGCACCGGGATCAGCGCCACCCCTTCGGGCACCGGGGTGCGGCCGAGGCGGGGCGCCACCGCGACGCCGAGTCCGGCGGCGATCAGGGCCAGTTGGGTGTGGTGCTCGGCGGCGGTGTGCACGATGTTCGGCTCGATGCCGCGCCCGCGCAGGGTGAACATCAGCCAGTCGTGGCAGATCGCCCCCGGTGGCCAGGAGACCCAGGGCTCGTCGGCGAGGTCGGTCAGATCCAACTCGGGCCGGTCGGCGAGGGGATGGTCCACGGGCAGGGCGAGGTCGGCCACGTCGTCGAAGAGGGGCTGCCGGCCGAGGCCGCCGGGTAGGGCGAGCGGGCGGTTGAACCAGTCCAGGACGACCGCCAGGTCGATGTCCCCGCGCGCCAGCACGGTCAGCGCGGCGTCCGGCTCCATCTCCCGCAGCGTCGGCCGCAGTTGCGGATGCTCGCCGCGCAGCGCGGCGAGCGCGGCGGGGAAGAGGCCGCGCGCGGCGGTGGCGAAGGCGCCCACCCGCAACTCGCCAACGGCCTGGCCGCGTTGGGCCTCCAGGTCGGCGTGGGCCAGCTCCAGCTGGGAGAGGATGCGGTCGGCGTGCTCGGCCAGCAGCCGGCCGGCGTCGGTGAGCCGGATGCCGCGCCCGTTCCTCGCGGAGAGCCGCTGGCCGGTCTCCCGTTCCAGCTTGGCCAGTTGCTGCGAGACGGCCGAGGTGGTCACCCGCAGGGCGAGGGCCGCGCCGCTGACCGAGCCGTGGTGGTGGACGGCGTGCAGCACACGGAGCCGGTCGATGTTCAACACCTGAGCGATGCTACACACTTCCCGGGGCCTTCTGTCAGCGATGCTTCACTGTGGGGCGCGGGCCGGGGCCGCGCACCGTTCACCCGAACCTGCGCCCGGTGGCCGGTCGGACCGCCTCGGCCACCGCTTCGGCCAGTGGCGCCGTCTCCGTCTCGGCCAGCGCGGCCACGGTGAGCCTGACGCCCGGCGGCGAGGAGAGCCGGAAGCGGGCGCCGGGCGCCACCGCCCAGCCGACGCGCAGGAGTTGCGCGACGGCGCGGGTCTCGTCCGGCACCGGCACCCAGACGTTGAGCCCGCTGCCGCCGCGGGCGGCGACGCCGCGTTCCGCGAGCGCGGTCAGCAGGAGACGGCGCCGCCCGTCGTAGGCGGCGGCCACCCGGCGCGGATCCACCGCGCCGGTGCGCCAGAGGTGGGCGGCGGCGGCCTGGAGCAGCCGGCTCACCCAGCCGGGGCCGAGCCGCTGCCTGCCCAGCACCAGGTCCACCGTGGCGCGGTCCCCGGTGAGCACGGCGACGCGCAGGTCGGGGCCGTGGGACTTGGCCAACGAGTGCGCGTGCGCCCAGTGTTCGGTGGTGCCGACCACCGGGGCCAGCGGCGTCGAGACGATGTCGCGCCCGTGGTCGTCCTCGATCACCAGCGTCCCGGGGTGCGCGGCCAGCAGGGAGCGCAGCTCGCCGGCGCGCGCCGGCGTGACGGAGGCGCCCGTGGGGTTCTGCGCGCGGGCGGTGAGCACCAGGGCACGCGCCCCCGCGTCCAGCGCGCGCGCCACCTCCTCGGGGCGCGGACCCGCGCCGTCGAGGCCGCAGGGCACCGGGCGCAGGCCGAGCGCGGCGACCAGGTCGAGCAGCGCGCCCCAGCCCGGATCCTCGACGGCGACCGCGTCACCTGGCCGCAACCGGGCGAGCAGCGCCCGCTCGATGCCGTCCAGGGCGCCGGAGACGACGGCGACCGGGCCGGCGGGCACGCCGTCCGCGTCGAACCTCTCCCTGGCCAGCGCCGTCAGCTCCTCGTCGAAAGGCTCGTCGCCGTAGAGCACGGGCGCGCGGGAGGCGCGCGCGGCGGCGTGCGCCAAGGCCTCGCCGAGCGGGGGCAGCAGGGCCGGGTCCGGGTTGCCCAGCGACAGGTCGCGGGCTCCGGGCGGCAGTGCGAACGGCAGCGCCTCGCGGGGCGCGGTCGCCGGCCTGGCGCGCACCCGGCTGCCGCGCCGACCGGCCGTCTCGATCACCCCGCGCTCGCGCAGGGTGCGGTAGGCGGCGGCGACGGTGTTGGCGTTGACCCCGAGCCGGGCGGCCAACTCCCTTTGCGGCGGCAGGAGAACGCCCGGCGCCAGGGCGCCGTCGCCGACCGCGCGCTCGACGCTGGCGGCGATCTCGGCGGCGCCGCGCCCGCTGATCGGATACCCTGCCGGGCTGTATTCATCTAGCACAAAACAGAGTTTGCACTAGTGCGATACCGGGCGCAAGGCGCGCCCGGCCCGCCGCACCCGTGAGCGAAGGAGCGAGGAGATGACCGGGCACACGCCGACCGATCCGACCGAGGAGTACGCCCGCACGGCGCGCACCACCCCGACCCGGGCCCGGGAGCGGGTCTCCTACGACCGGGAGTCCGTGCACGCGATCCTGGACGCGGCATTCCTGTGCCATCTGGGCTTCGTCGCCGACGGCCGGCCCGTGGTGCTGCCCACCCTCTACGCCAGGGACGGCGAACGGCTCTATCTCCACGGCTCCACCGGCGCGCGGGCGCTGCGCCGGGACGCGCTCCCCGTCTGCCTCACCGTCACCCATCTGGACGGTCTGGTTCTGGCCAAGTCCGCGTTCCACCACTCGATCAACTACCGCTCGGTCGTGGTGCACGGCACGGCGCGGCGGGTGACGGACGAGGCGCGGGCGCGGGCGGCGCTGGACGCGGTGGTCGACGCGGTCGCGGCGGGCAGGTCGGCGGACTGCCGGCCGGCGGACGCCAGGGAGTTGGCGGCCACCGCGGTGCTGGAGCTGGAGCTGGCCGAGGTCTCCGCCAAGGTGCGCGCCGGCGGTCCGAACGAGGAGCCGGAGGATCTCGGGCTGCCGCACTGGAGCGGGGTCGTCCCCCTGCGGACCGTCGCCGGCGTCCCCGAGCCGGCCGGTGGCGAGGCGGCGCCGGCCGAACTCCCCTCCTACCTGCGGGAACTGGCCGGCTGACCCGGTGCGGTCGCCGCGTGGGCGGCGGTGCGCCCGCCGGGCCACCGGCGCGTGGCGCCGCCCGCGCGCCCATCGCGCGCTTCCGCGCGCCCACGAGGGGAGTCACGAGGGGGAACCCGGGGTAGGTGCCGCTCGTCGAACCGGACAGCACTCCTCCGCAACCAGCCGAGACCCCCGGAGGACCGATGACCCCACGATCCCGTTCCCCTCTTTCCCGGCCCCTCTTCCGACGCTCCCCGTCCCGTGCCGCGTCCCGTGTCCCGCTCGCCCTCGGTGCCGCCCTGGCGGCCACCGGACTGCTGCTGACCGGCTGTTCGGGGAGCGAGGACTCCGAGGGCGACGCGGCGGAGCGCGAGGCGAGCGCGCCGGACGAGCGTTCCGATCCGCGCCCCCAGGCCGGCTCGGAGGGCTCGGACGCGCCCGACGACGAGAGCGCGGCACCGCCTCCCGAAGCGGACGGCGCCGCGGCCGACGCGGCGGACTGGTGCGCGACGGACGCCCTGTCGGCGACGGTCACCCCGCTGGACTCCGGCGCGGGCAACCGCCACGCGACCCTCGTGCTCACCAACTCCTCGGACACCGACTGCCGCACCCAGGGCTGGCCCGGCCTTGAGCTGGCCACGGGCGACGAGGCGCTGCCCACCACCACGGTCAGGGACACCTCGCGGGAGGCCGACCAGCTGACGCTGGCCCCCGGCGAGAGCGCCTGGTCCCAGCTGCGGTGGACCGTGGTGCCGGGCGAGGAGGACCCGGCGGACGGGCCCTGCGGCCCGGAGCCGACCACGCTGCGGGTGATACCGCCCGACACCCGCGAGGCCACCGAGGCCGACTGGGAGTGGGGCGAGGTCTGCGGCGACGGCCGCATCGAGGCCCGCGCCCTGGCGGCCGGCGAGGGCCCCTGAGGCGGCGACCGACCGGGGACGCGTGGCGTTCCGACGGTCAACGGGCGACGTGCGTACGCCCGTTGACCGTCGCGCCGACCGGGCGACGCGGCCCGCCTCAGAGGGTGGGCAGCCAGTCCACGCGTCCCGCGAGCAGCCCGTAGCCGACGAAGGCCACGATGTCGATCAGGGCATGGGCGACCACCAGCGGCATGACCCGGCCCCAACGCCGGTACAGCCAGACGAAGATCACGCCCATCGCCACGTTGCCGAAGAAGCCCCCGATGCCCTGGTAGAGGTGGTAGGTGCCGCGCAGCAGCGCGCTGACGACCAGCGAACCGGTGGCGCTCCAGCCCAGCTGGTCCAGCCGCCGCAGCAGGAAGCCCACCACGATGACCTCCTCCACCACCGAGTTCTGGATGGCGGAGGCGATCAGCACCGGGTACTTCCACCACACCTCGGGCAGCGACTCGGGGACCACGGTGAGGTTGGCACCGGCCGCGTGGGCGCCCAGGTAGAGCGCCAGCCCGCTGCCGCCGATGCCCGCCGCGACGACGGCGCCCCAGGCCAGGTCGAAGCGCGGCCTGGCGAGGTCGAAGCCGATCAGCCGCATCCCTCCCCCGCCGTAGCCGCGCTCACGCAGCAGCAGATGGGCCACGAGCAGCACGGGCACCAGCGCCGTCGAGATCGAGACCAGCTGCCAGGCGAGGTCGAGCCACGGCCGGTCGGGGGCGCGCGAGGTGTTGAGGTTGGCCGCCTGGTCGCCCAGCCCGCCGGGCCGCGTGACCGTCCCGGCGAAGCTGACCAACGCCCGCACGGCGCTCGCCCCCAGCGAGACGCCGAGCACCAGCAGCAGCTCGTGGCGCAGGGCGCGCGCCGGCAGTGCGCGGGGCGCCTCCCGGGCCGGTGGGTCGGCCGCCGCCCCTTCGTCACGCGTGAGCCGCACTCCTACTCCCGTCCGGCGCGCGCGCCGCGCCACCCCGGCGTGCGCGCCGACCCGCGCGCCCTCAGGGGCGGGTCGGCCAGTCGTGCACGGGGGTGTCGGTCCGCGCCAGTTCGCAGTACCGCCGCACGAGGCCCCGCAGGGCCGCCGCGCGGTCCTTTCCTTCCGCCACCAGCTGGTGGTAGACGGCAGTCTGCCAGCCCGCGCCGGTCACCCCACGACGGCACCGCCCCTCGATGACGGACAGATAGCGGTCCCGGTCGGCGGCGCTGACGCCCCAGGCGTCCAGCCCGGAGGCGGCCAGCGGCAGCAGCGTTCCCTCGACCAGCTCGGCCGCGGGCACCTCGCGCGGTGTGCCGTCCGGCCCCGGCCAGCTCAGCCGGGCGTCCAGGCCGTGCCGGCAGGCCGCCTGGAAGCTGCGTTCCGCCTGGTCGAAGGGGAGCCGCCGCCAGACAGGGTCCGGCTGGTCGGCCAGCGCCCGCACCAAGCCGTAGTAGAAGACGCCGTTGGCGATGGTGTCGGTGACCGTCGGCCCCGTGGACAGGACGCGGTTCTCCACCCGCAGGTGCGGAACGCCGTCCACCACGGCGTAGACCGGGCGGTTCCACCGGTAGACCGTGCCGTTGTGCAGGGTGAGTTCGCCGAGCGCGGGGGTGCCGCCGGCGGCCAGCACGGCGCGCGGGTCCTCGTCCGAGAGCAGCGGCAGCAGCGACGGAAAGTAGCGGACGCTCTCCTCGAAGAGGTCGAGCGCGGAGTCGATCCACCGTTCGCCGAACCAGGTGCGCGGGCGCACGCCCTGCGCGGCGAGCTCCGGCGGCCGGTCGTCGGTCGACTGGAGGAAGAAGAGCGGCCGGGACTCGGGCCACAGCTCGCGCCCGAAGACGAACGGCGCGTTGGCGCCGAGCGCCGTCTGCGCCGCCAACGCGGCCTGCGCGGCGTTCCACACCGGCGCGAAGCGCTCGGGGGTCACCTGGAGGTGGTACTGCACGGACGTGCACGCCGACTCCGGGGCGATCGACTCGAACGTCCTGGTCAGACGCTCGGCACCGGTGATGTCCAGCTGGATGGCCTCGCCGCGCGCCGCCATGATCTGGTCGTTGAGCAGGGTGTAGCGGTCACCGAGCGAGAGGCTGGTGGGCACCATCTGCTCGGCGGTGATGGTGGGCAGCACGCCGGTCATCACCACCTGCGCGTCGAATTCGCCCGCCATTCGGTCCGCGTAGCGCAGCGCGATACGCAGCTCCTCGGCCATGTCGGCGAAGACGCCGCCGGCGAGAGAGCGCGGCGACATATTCAGCTCGATGGTGAATTTTCCCAGCTCACTCTGGAAATCCCGGGTCCCCATTCGACCGAGGACTTCCTCGTTGACCATTCGCGGGGACCCGTCGGAATCGGCCAGGCAGAGTTCGACCTCCATGCCGACGCGGTCCTCCGGGCCGTGGAAGCGCCCCTCGGCCAGGAGCGTCCCCATGGCGTCGAGACAGGAGCCGAGCCGGTCTCTGAACCGCCCTCGGGCGGTGAGATCGAACCGGTCAGCCGCGACCTTCTCCCCCATGGGGCACCTCCTGCGTCGAGCGATGGGCGCCCTCGATCCTGCCCACGTCACGCCGGAGGTAACACGCAACGTGATCCTCGCCCCCCGAGGCGAGGGCATATTCCCCTGGCATGAGGCCGGGAGAAACCTCCCTTTTGCCGGCCGGATTTACCCTTGCCGAAACACTGCGGTAAGGCTAGCGGAAACAATCCACTATCGGGAATCGTATAAGATCTCGGTACGGCGTGTCTCCTATTAGAGGCGACCTACTCCAAAGCGAGAGGCGACCCATCATGCCCCTGAGCATCCCCCCGGCTCCCGGTGTCGTGGAGCGGACCATCGACGAGGCGCTGCGCTCGGCCGCCGTGCCCGCCCCGCGCGGGCTCCGGTTCGACCGCGGTTCCCTGCGCCCCACCCTGCCGCTTCCCGTGCACCGGCTCGAACGCCTGACGGCGCCCGCCGAGCCGCCCACCTCCCGACTGACCGGCTGGCGCTGCCTGCTCGCCAGGGACGACCGCTCCGTCGGCACGGCGGAATGCCGACTCACCACCGAGGGCTGGGAGTTCTCGCACTTCGGCGAGGGCCCCTACATGGCGTCGACCGAGCGCGCGCTCCGGCTCGCCGAGGAGCGCCAGGAGCACTACCAGCCGCGGTTGTTGAGCGTTCCCGAGCTGTACATGCTGACGCTCTGGCTGCATCCGGACCCGTCGGCCGACCCGGCGGAGGGCGGGCCCTCGGGGAGTGACCCGTTGATCCCGCTCGCGCCGGCGCCGCCGGGGATCGCGGCCGAGCGGCTGATCACCGTGGACGCGCTGGTCACCCTCGTCGCCAACCGCCTCGCGCCGCTGGGGCTCGCCAGCTGACAGGCCGCCGTGCCGTTCCGCCCGGGACCGGCCCGGCGCCCCACCGGGCGCCGGCGCCGCCCCGGGCGGACGTGCGTCTCAGGACTCGGCGAGCTCCTCCACGGGCGGGCAGGAGCAGACCAGGTTGCGGTCGCCGAACGCGCCGTCGATCCTGCGCACCGGCGGCCAGTACTTGGCGTCACCCGTGGAAGCGCCCGGGTAGACCGCCTCCCGGCGCTCATAGGGGTGCGGCCACTCCCCCGTCAACTGCTCGGCGGTGTGCGGAGCGTTGACCAACGGGTTGTCGTCGGCCGGCCATTCGCCGGAGGCGACCCGGTCGATCTCCCCGCGAATGGCGATCATCGCCTCACAGAACCGGTCAAGCTCGGCCAGGTCCTCGCTCTCGGTGGGCTCGATCATCAGCGTGCCCGCCACCGGGAACGACATGGTCGGCGCGTGGAAGCCGTGGTCGATCAGCCGCTTGGCGACATCGTCGATGGTCACCCCGGTCGCCTTGGTGAGCGGGCGCACGTCGATCACGCACTCGTGCGCCACCAGCCCGCCGGGACCGGTGTAGAGGACGGGGTAGTGCGCCTCCAGGCGCCTGGCCACGTAGTTGGCGCTGAGCACCGCGACCTGGGTGGCGCGGCGCAGCCCGGCGGCGCCCATCAGCCGGACGTACGCCCAGGAGATCGGCAGGATGCCGGCCGAGCCCCAGGGCGCCGCCGAGACCGGGCCCGAGCCCTCGGGCCCGGCGGCCGGCTGCGCCGGGTGCCCCGGCAGATAGGGCGCGAGATGGGCGCGGACCGCGACCGGGCCCACGCCGGGGCCGCCGCCGCCGTGCGGGATGCAGAACGTCTTGTGCAGGTTCAGATGCGAGACGTCGGCGCCGAAGCGGCCGGGCCTGGCCAGCCCGACCAGCGCGTTGAGGTTGGCGCCGTCGACGTAGACCTGGCCGCCGGCGTCGTGCACGGCGGCGCAGATGTCGCCGATGCGCTCCTCGAAGACGCCGTGTGTCGAGGGGTAGGTCACCATCAGCACCGCCAACTCGTCGCGGTGCTTGGCGATCTTGGCCTCCAGGTCGGCGACGTCCACGTCCCCGCTCTCGCTGGTGGCGACGACCACCACCCGCATCCCGGCGAGGACGGCGCTGGCCGCGTTGGTGCCGTGCGCCGAGGAGGGGATCAGGCAGACGGTGCGCTGCTCCTGGCCCTGGGCGCGGTGGTGGGCGCGGACCGCCAGCAGCCCGGCCAACTCGCCCTGGGAGCCGGCATTGGGCTGGAGCGAGACCGCGTCGTAGCCGGTGATCTCCGCCAGCCGTGACTCCAGCTCGCGGATCAGCGCCAGATAGCCCTCGGCCTGCTCCGGCGGTGCGAACGGGTGCAGCCCGGCGAACTCCGGCCAGGTGATCGCGGCCATCTCCACCGTGGCGTTGAGCTTCATGGTGCAGGAACCGAGCGGGATCATGCCGCGGTCCAGCGCGTAGTCCCGGTCGGCGAGCCGCCGCAGATAGCGCAGCATCGAGGTCTCGGAGCGGTGCGCGTGGAAGACCGGGTGGGTGAGGTAGGCGTCCTCGCGGAGCAGCCCGGCCGGCAGCGCCTCGGCGACCCGGGCGTCCAGCGCGGGGATGTCGGCCTCGGTGGCCGACACGCCGAACGCCGCCCACACGGCGGCCAGATCGGCACGCACGGTGGTCTCGTCGCAGGCCACGCCGACCCGGTCCGCGTCGATGTGCCGCAGGTTGACCCCGGCGGCGGAGGCGGCGGCGACCACCTCGGCCGCGCGCCCCGGCACACGGGCGGTGACCGTGTCGAAGAACGCGTCGTGCGCCACCTCGACGCCGCCCTCCCGCAGCCCGGTGGCCAGCAGCGCCGCCATCCGGTGGGTGCGGCGGGCGATGGCGGCCAAGCCCTCGGGGCCGTGGTAGACCGCGTAGAGCCCGGCCATCACGGCCAGAAGCACCTGGGCGGTGCAGATGTTGCTGGTGGCGCGCTCCCGGCGGATGTGCTGTTCGCGCGTCTGGAGCGCGAGCCGGTAGGCGGGCCGGCCGGCCGCGTCGCGCGAGACGCCGACCAGCCGCCCCGGCAGGCTCCTGGCGTACGCGGCGCGCACCGACATGTAGCCGGCGTGCGGGCCGCCGAAGGCCATCGGCACGCCGAACCGCTGGGTGGTGCCCACCGCGATGTCAGCGCCCAGCGCCCCCGGGGAGGCGAGCACGGTCAACGCCAGCAGGTCGGCGGCGACCGTGACCACCGCGCCCAGCTCGTGCGCCCGCGCGATCACCGGGCGCGGGTCGCGCACGGCACCCGACGCGCCCGGGTACTGGAGCAGCACGCCGAACACCCCGCGCTCGGCGGCCTCCGCGGGGATCCCCTCGCTCAGGTCGGCGACCAGCACCTCCACGCCGGTCGGCTCGGCGCGGGTGCGGACCACGGCCACGGTCTGCGGCAGGCAGTCGGCGTCGACCAGGAAGACGCCGCCCTCGCCCCTGACCACGCGCCGGGAGAGCGCCATCGCCTCGGCGGCGGCCGTGCCCTCGTCGAGCAGCGAGGCGCCGGCGGTCGGCAGGCCGGTCAGATCGGCCACCACCGTCTGGAAGTTGAGCAGCGCCTCCAGCCGGCCCTGGGAGATCTCCGGCTGGTAGGGGGTGTACGCCGTGTACCAGGCCGGGTTCTCCAGCACGTTGCGCTGGATGACCGGCGGCGTGTGGGTGCCGTAGTAGCCGAGGCCGATCATGGAACGGGCCACGGTGTTCCGCGCCGCCAGCGACCGCAGCTCGCCCAGCACGGCCGCCTCGTCCAGCGGGTCGGGCAGGTCCAGCGCCTCGGTCTGGCGGATGGTCTCGGGGACGGCGGCGTCGGTCAGCTCGTCGAGCGAGCCGAAGCCCACCTGCGCCAGCATCTTGGCCACGGCGCCCTGATCGGGTCCGATGTGCCGGTCGGCGAAGGGGATGCCCTGCTCCAGGGCGGTCAACGGGGTCTGCGCGGTCATCGTGGAGGCTCCTTGGGCCGTGGGCGACCTACGGGGCGCCAGGCGACACCGCCTGACTGCCTCCCCCTCTGTCATACGACCTGAGAGCTTCGCCCCACGCACGCGCCGGGCTTGCACCGTCGGTGAGGACCACCGCGGAAACGCCGCTCCGCCGTCGTCCTGCTTTCCAGAGTGGTTTCGCTCGCGCGGTACGGGTGCCTGAGAGATTCCGGGGAGGATTTGCTCCTTCGGCGCCCGGCACCCCCGACAGGGGCGACGGAACTCTCCCGCACGAGGTCGACAACCGCCTCCGAGACTACCAGCGCGCCGGCGCACGGCCGAGGGGTGGATCTCGACTGGCCGATCGGCCCGTTGTGGCTTTGGGTAGGAGACAGGGGGACCCGTCCCAGGGGCGTCGCGACCCGGCGCGCAGTTGGAGGAACCCGTGCGAACCGACATCGATCCGCGCGGCCTGATCGGCCGCAAGGCGTTCGACCGCCACGGCGAGAAGATCGGCACCGTGGACGAGGTGTATCTGGACGACGCCACCGGCGTCCCCGAGTGGGCCGCCGTGCGCACCGGGCTCTTCACCAGGGACGCCTTCGTGCCGCTGGAACCCAGCGAACTGGTCGGCGACGCGCTGCGCGTCCCGTTCGACCGGGCACTGATCCGCCGGGCACCCGATCTCGGCGTCGGCCGCCACCTCTCCCCCGAGCAGGAGCTGCTGCTCTACCACCACTACGGGCTCGACCTGCCGCCCGAGGAGGAGCCGCCCCCGGACAGCGACTTCGGCACGCTGGCCACCGACCCGGAGTCCTGACCGGCCGGGGCCCCGGGCACCAGCGGCAAGGGTGCACCCCGCCGCAGCTCCGGGTCGTCCACGGGGAAGGTACGCACCCGCCCCGGCGCGCGGTCCTCCGGCCGCTCGAAGCGCACCGTCACGCGCCCCACCCCGCTGCCCTGCACCCAACCGGGGCCGTAGCGCTCGTGCCGCGCGTCGAGCCCGGGCAGCCATGTCCGGTCCGCCTCGGGCGCCTCGTCCTCCCCGGCCCCCGGCGCGCGCGCCGGCTCGGGCGCGGGCGCGTTCTCGGCCGCCGCACGCCCCGATTGGGCGAAGAGATCCTCCTGGGTGAAGTCGGCCAACGCACTGACGCCGACGCCGAGCAGCCGCACGCCCTCCGTGGTGTCCACCCCCTCCAGCAGCCGCTCGGCCGCCTCCCGCACCACCGCCGGGTCGTCCGTCGGGCCACGCAGCGTCTCCGACCGGGTCAACGTGCTGAAGTCGTACCGTCTGACCTTCAGCACGACGGTGCGTCCCGAGCGTCCGGCCGCCCGCAGCCGGGTCACACAGCGCTCGGCGAGCCTGCGCACCTCGAACCTGATCCGCGCGCGGTCCGTCACGTCGACGTCGAAGGTGTCCTCCACCGAGATCGACTTGCCCTCCCGCTCCGCGACCACCGGCCGGTCGTCGATCCCGCACGCCATCCGGAAGACCCCGGCGCCGTGCGCCTTCCCCAGCAGCCGGGTCAACTCGGCCTCGCCGGCCCGCACGGTCTCCTCTATCGTGTGGATCCCCGCCCGCCGCAGCACCTCGGCCGTGGCCGGGCCCACCCCCGGCAGCGTCCGCACGGTCAACGGGGCCAGCAGCTCCCGCTCGGTCCCCGGCTCGATCAGCACCAGACCGTCGGGCTTGGCCCGTTCGGAGGCGATCTTCGCCAGCATCTTGGCGCCCGCCAGACCGACCGAGCCCGTGACCCCCGTGACGGCGGCGATCTCCTCCCGCAGCCGCTCCCCCACCGCCCGCGCCTCGGCCGCGGTCGCGGCACTCCCACCGGCGGCCAGGTCGACGAACGCCTCGTCCAGGCTGAGCGGCTCCACCAGCGGCGAGAGCCGGGCCAGCAGCGCCATCACCCGCTCGCTGACCGAGCGGTACACCTCGAACCTCGGTACCAGGTAAGCCCCGTGCGGGCACAGCCGCCGCGCCTGGGCGGTGGGCATGGCCGACCGCACCCCGAAGACCCGGGCCTCGTACGACGCGGTGGCCACCACCCCGCGCGGCCCGATGCCTCCGACGACCACGGCCTTGCCGCGCAGGCTGGGCTTGGCCGCCTGCTCGACGGAGGCGTAGAAGGCATCCATGTCGAGGTGGAGGATCGTTGGCTGACCCCTCACACGTTCGATACTGCCCTACCGTGACAGGTTCCGACGGCCAGGTGGAAGCGACAAGAGGCGCGGGAAACCACGCGAGCAACCCACCCCGGCCAGGGGCCGACCGCGGTGAACCGGCACACGATGACCCCGCCAGCCCCGCCAAAGGGGCGCGGGGAACTACGCGAGCGACCCACCACGGCCCGCGGCCGACAGCCCGCCCCGGCCAGGCACACGAGGAGTCGACCGCGCCCAGCGGCACGCGTCAGGGACGGACGCGCGCCCTGCGGCGAGCCAGCTCGTCCTCGGGGTGCTGTGGCGGCGCCACCCGCTCCCCCGTGTCCGTGCGCTCCGCGTGCAGCTGGGCCAGCGCCGTCTCCACGTCGCTCCACACCGCCCCGACCGCGATCCCGAAGATCCCGCGCCCGCCGCGCAGGAGCTCGGCCAGCGCGTCTGGCGAGTCGCAGCGGAAGACGGCCGCGCCGTCGCTCATCAGCGTCATCTGGGCCAGCGTGCCCAGCTCCGCCGTGCGCAGCGCCTCCGCGGTGGCGCGGATCGCCTGGAGCGACACCCCGGCGTCCAGCAGCCGTTTGACGATCTTGAGGACCAGCACGTCACGGAAGCTGTACAGCCGCTGTCCGCCCTGCCCTGGGGCCGGGCGGACCTCGGGCTGGACGAGTCCCGTGCGGGCCCAGTAGTCGAGCTGCCGGTAGGTGATCCCGGCCGCCGCGCAGGCGCTCGGGCCCGGGTATCCGAGCCGCTCACGCGGCGTCTCCTCCCTGGGGCCCGCCGGGGGTGCCACCGACTGCCGCAAGCCCGGAAGGGGCGCGGCACCCGGAAGTGCCGTGCTGCCCCCGACCGCCCTGCTGTCGCCGTCACCTGTCACGCCGGCCTCCGTTCCACATGTCCCGACCGTGCCCTCGTCACTCACCGGCTGTCACGATGAGTAGGCACACAGCGCTCCTCCCAAGACATGCCCCACTGAAGCTAGGTATCCACACCGAACGCGTCAACGATCGCCACGCGCGGCTACTGGCTGCTGGTACCGAAGTCCTCGGGGGAGATCTGGTCGAGGAACTCGCGGAACCGTTCCACCTCGTCCTCCTGCTCGTCGGGGATGATGATCCCGGCGTCGTCGAGCACGGCGTCGCTGCCGTAGATCGGCGTACCGATCCGCAGCGCGAGCGCTATCGCGTCCGACGGACGGGCGCTGACCTCGACCCCGCTGGCGAAGACCAGCTCGGCGTAGAACACGCCGTCGCGCAGATCCGTGATGCGCACGGCGCTGAGCTCCTGGTCCACCGCCTCAAGGACATCCTTGAAGAGGTCATGGGTCAGCGGCCTGGCCGGGGTCATCCCCTGCTGGGCGAACGCGATGGCGGTCGCCTCTCCCGGACCGATCCAGATCGGGAGGTAGCGATCACCACCGACTTCTCGGAGGAGCACGATGGGCTGGTTGTTGGGCATCTCCACCCGCACGCCCACGACATCGAGCTGATTCACACAGCAACCCTAGGCCGTGGCCGGTGCATTTGGATAGTCGAGCCTCGATCCCACGCGCTCGCGCGCCCCTGCATCGTCAGTGCCCCTGCCGTCCGGCGAAGTACACCATCCGGTACTTGCCGATCTGGACCTCGTCGCCGTTGGCCAGCGCGACGGAGTCGATCTGCTCCCGGTTGACGTAGGTGCCGTTGAGACTGCCGACGTCGCCGACGGTGAAACCCCCGTCCGGGCTGCGACGGAACTCCACGTGGCGACGCGAGACGGTGACGTCGTCCAGGAAGATGTCGCTCTGCGGGTGGCGGCCCGCCGTCGTGACGTCGCTGTCGAGCAGGAAGCGGGAGCCCGAGTTCGGTCCCCGGCGCACCACGAGCAGCGCCGAGCCGGCGGGCAGCGCGTCCACCGCGGCCTGGGCCTCCGGCGAGAGCACCGGAACCGGGTGCTGACCGGTCGCCTCGGCGTCGTACGCCTCCAGGCCCGAGATGGAGATCGTGGAGGTGGTCTCCGACGATCCCTCGACCCCCGGGCGCAGCGGGGCTCCGCAGTAGGAGCAGAAGCGGCTGTTGGGGGTGTTGGCGTTGCCACAGCGACCGCAGGCGGGACCGGCGGCGGCCTGGCCCTGGTCCGCTATCCCACCGGCCCCGGGGACCTCGTCCCGGAACAGCGGGCGGCCGGGCTCGGACGGCGGCGCCGGGGGCTGGCCTTGCTGGCGGGCGTGGGCCCCTGCGGCACTGTGGGTACCCCTCTGACGCCTGCCGAACAACCTAGCGAAAAAACTCACCAGCGATCCCCTCGCACCTAGCCCGTCCCGCCACCGGCGGCGGGACGGTCCATTCTCTCTCTCCACCGACCACACACGTCATACTGACAACGTGGGTGGTCTCCCTTAAGTTTCCCTCACTGGGCGGCACCGTGATCGACAACCCCCGTGACGTCGAGTTTCGGTCATGATGACGACTGAGCGTAGTCAGGCTGCTCCGCTGATCGCAAGGCGTCCACTGTCACTGTCTCAGGACGCGTCACGTCCACGGTCGCCTGCTTGTTCTCCAGGGACTGCACCACACCGCCGGGGATGTTCAGCGCCGGCTCCAGGTCCTGGGGGCGGCCGATCGCTTCCACCACGAACGGAGCACGTATCCGCTCCTCGTCCACGTGGACTCCACCGTTGTGGTCCACGAAGGAAGTACTCGCGACGACACGCACCTCGTTGATCTGGAGCGCCTCCGCACCCGCGGCGCGCAGTTCCTGAACCGCGTCGAGCAACATGTCCGCCGTGACGGCTCCCGTCGGATCGTCGACCCGGAGCGTGATGCCCGGGCCCTCGGCGGCCACCGTACCGGCCAGGACACCCAGTTGTCGCTCCCGCTCCTCACTCTGACGCCGGGCCTCCTCGGCCTGGTCGCCGCTGTTCTCCAGCTCGGTGCGCTGGTCCTCCAGGGTGGATCTCTCGTCCTCCAGCCGCGCCGACCGGTCCTCCAGGTCGCTCAGGATGCGCACCAGGTCCTCGGGTCTGGCGCCGCGCAGCGCGGTGTCCTCGCTGCCGGCGGCGCGCACCTGGATGGCCAGGCCGAGGCCGAGGACGAACAGCAGGACGGCGGCCACCAGTTGGCCCCGGCTGGCGCGCGGCGGCCACAGGGCGGCCCGCAGCGCGGCCCGGCCCGTGGGGCGGGGCGACTCGGCGGGCCCGGGCTCCGGCGTGGGCTCGGGGTGTCCCGGGTCGGGCTCGGTCATCGGCCTCACGCCCCGAAGACATGGCGGCGGATGGCCGCCGCGTTGGAGAAGATCCGGATGCCGAGGACCACCACCACACCGGTGGAGAGCTGGGCGCCGACGCCCAGTTTGTCGCCGAGGAAGACGATCAGGGCGGCGACCACCACGTTGGAGAGGAAGGAGACCACGAAGACCTTGTCGTCGAAGACCCCGTCGAGGGTGGCGCGCAGCCCGCCGAAGACCGCGTCGAGCGCGGCGACGACGGCGATCGGCAGATAGGGCTCCATCCCGGTCGGCACCACCGGGCGGGTGACCACCCCGATCACGACGCCCAACACCAGGCCCAGCACGGCGATCACGGGGCGGTCACCTCTTCCGGGTCCTCGGGGTGGGAGAGCGTTCCCTCCGGCTCCGGGGGGAGCGGGCGGGCGCTGCGGGTGGTCAGGCTGGGCGCGGCGGGCAGCCGCAGCCCGTTCTCGGTGGAACGGTCCACACGAATGTCGTAGTCGTCCCTGAGCGTGGCCAGGTAGTGGCCGGCGAGGGTCGCGTCGAACGCGTCGAGCAGGCCGTCCGGGTCGCCGAGGGCCAGCACGGTGTACGGCGGCACCAGTGGCCGGTTGTCGACCAGCACGGCGTCGCCCGCGGCGCGGATCGCGGAGAGCGCGGTCAGCCGCTGGTCGTTGACGGTGACGGCCTCGGCACCCGCCTGCCAGAGGCCGTTGACGACGCGTTGGAGGTCGCGGTCGCGGACGCGGCCGGTCTGGGCGAAGCCGTCGTCCCTGGGGCCGCCGGCGGTGCCGGCGACGTCCTCGGCGTCGTCGACGACCAGCTTGACGCCGGGGCCCTCCACCGCGCTGGCGCCGGCCAACAGGGCGACCAGCTCGGCGCGTTCGGCGTCCTCGTCGCTGAGCGCCACCCGCTGGCGTGCGTCGACGTCGGAGCGCAGGGCGTCGACCCGGCTCTGGAGCGCGTCCAGCTGCTCGGTGCCGTCATGGACGCGCTCCAGCAGCTCCTCGCGCTCCTTGGCCACGGTGGGGGCCGCCTCGCGGGCCTGGGCGGCGCCCAGGGTGACGACGAGGCCGGCGAGGACCAGGCCGCCGGCCAGCCAGAGCTTCGCGCGGGTGGTGCGCGGCAGCTCCGACCGGCCGGCCTCCCGACGCCTCGCCGCCGCCTGGGCGTAGCCCTCGTCGAGGGTGTGGTCCATGACGGTGGTGAGTAACGACATGGAGGCGTCGGGGCGCGCGCGGGGCGCGGCCCCCGGCTCCTGCTCTGGCATGGCGCACATGGTGGCACGCCGGTTGTCCGGAGATCGAATCGGGCCGGTCCGCCGGCCCCCGGTCAGCCCTCGGCGCCCTCCACCACGCGCGACCAGTCGTCCAACAGCTCCTGCGCCGCGGCGTCGTCGGGCCCCTCGGCCCACAGGTGGGTGACGGCCTCGGCCGGGTCGGGCAGGACCAGCACCCAGCGACCGTCGGGCTCGACGACCCGCACGCCGTCGGTGGTGTCGACGGAGCGGTCGCCGGCGGCCTCGACGACGCGGCGCATCACCAGGCCCTTGACGGCCCAGGGGGTGGCGACGTCGCGGCGCTGGACGTGGGCGCGGGGGATGCGGGCGTCGATCTGGCTGAGGGAGAGCTGGGTGCGGGCGACGAGGCCGAGTAGCCGGGCGAAGGCGGCGGTGGCGTCGAAGACGCTGCTGAACTCGGGGACGATGAGGCCGCCCCTGCCGTCGCCGCCGAAGACGGCGTCGTCGAGGTGGGCGGCCCTGGTCAGGTCGTCGGGCGAGGTGGTGCTCCAGTCGACCTGGGTGCCGTGGTAGGCGGCGACCTGCTCGGCGATCCGGGTGGTGGTGACGGGCAACGCGACCCGGCCGCCCCGGCGTTCGGCGGCGATCAGGTCGAGCATGACCAGCAGGGCGCGCTGGTCCTCGATGATCCGGCCGCGCTCGTCCACCAGCGCCAGCCGCTCGCCGACGGGGTCGAAGCGGACGCCGAACGCGGCGCGCGCCGAGGCGACGATCTCCCCCAGGCGCACCAGCCCGGCGCGGCGGGTCTCGGCGCTCTCGGTCGGTCGGGCCTCGTCGAGGCCCGGGTTGATGGTCAGGGCGTCGACGCCGAGCCGGCCGAGCAGGCTGGGCAGGACGAGGCCGGCGCTGCCGTTGGCGGCGTCGACGACGACCTTGATGCCGGACTCGGACAGTCCCGTGGTGTCGACCGCGCGGAGCACCGAGCCGGTGTAGGCGTCGAAGACGCTGGCGGGGAAGCGCAGGTCGCCGATCTCGCCGGGGAAGGCGCGGCGGTACTCCTGGCGGGCGTAGACCCGGTCCAGCTTGCGCTGGCGGGCCTGGGAGAGGTCGGCGCCTCGCTCGTCGAAGAACATGATGTCGACGGAGTCGGGGACGCCGGGGGTGGTGCGGATCATGACGCCGCCGGCGCTGCCGCGCGCGGTCTGCTGGCGGGCCACGGGCAGCGGCACGTTCTCCAGGTCGCGGACGTCGATGGCGCTGGCCTGGAGCGCGGAGATCACGGCGCGCTTGAGGGCGCGCGCGCCCCGGGAGTGGTCCCTGGCCGTGGTGACGGTGGAGCCCTTCTTCAGGGTGGTGGCGTAGGCGCTGGCGAGGCGGACGACCAGCTCGGGGGTGATCTCGACGTTGAGGATGCCGGAGACGCCGCGGGCGCCGAAGAGCTGGGCCTGGCCCCTGGCCTCCCAGATGACCGAGGTGTTGACGAAGGCGCCGGCCTCGATGGTCTTGAACGGGTAGACGCGGACGTTGCCCTGGACGATGGACTCCTCGCCGATCAGGCACTCGTCGCCGATGACGGCGCCGTCCTCGATCCTGGCGGCGCGCATGACGTCCGTGTTCTTCCCGATGACGCAGCCGCGCAGGTTGGTGCCTGGGCCGATGTAGACGTTGTCGTGGACGACGGCGCGGTGGAGGAACGCGTCGGACTTGACGACGACGTTGGAGCCGATGACGGTGTGCTCGCGGACCTCGGAGCCGGCCTCGATCTTGGCGTAGTCGCCGACGTAGAGGGGGCCGCGGAGCTTGGCGTCGGGGTGGACCTCGGCGCCCTCGGCGATCCACACGCCGGGCGAGATCTCGAAGCCGTCGATCTCGACGTCGACCTTGCCCTCCAGGACGTCGGCCTGGGCCTTCACATAGCTCTCGTGGGTGCCGACGTCCTCCCAGTAGCCCTCGGCGACATAGCCGAAGATGGGGCGGCCCTCCTTCATCAGGCGGGGGAAGACGTCGCCCGACCAGTCGACGGAGGTGTCGGGCTCGACGTAGTCGAAGACCTCGGGCTCCATCACGTAGATGCCGGTGTTGACCGTGTCGGAGAAGACCTGGCCCCAGGTCGGCTTCTCCAGGAAGCGTTCGACGCGGCCCTCGTCGTCGACGATGGTGATGCCGAACTCCAGCGGGTTCGGCACCCGGGTGAGGCAGACGGTGACCAGCGCCCCGCGCTCGCGGTGGAAGCGGACCAGGTCGGTGAGGTCGAAGTCGGTGAGCGCGTCCCCGGAGATGACGAGGAACGAGTCGTCGCGCAACGCCTCCTCCGCGTTCTTCACACTTCCGGCCGTGCCCAGCGGTTTCTCCTCGTGGGCGTAGGTGAGGTCCATTCCCAGCTCCTCACCGTCGCCGAAGTAGTTCTTCACCAGGGAGGCGAGGAACTGCACCGTGACCACGGTCTCGTTGAGCCCGTGCCGCTTCAGCAGGCGCAGCACGTGCTCCATGATGGGGCGGTTGGCCACGGGCAGCAGGGGCTTGGGCATGCTCGCGGTCATGGGACGAAGCCGGGTGCCTTCGCCACCAGCCATTACGACGGCCTTCATAACGGAAGTGTCCTCCTTGGGTCCGACAGTCGTTCCGACTGTGCCCGCAGGGAGGGGCCCGGGCCCGGGGTGGCTCCCCGGATTGCGTGCGACACGTACGGGCTCCGGACCCCCGCGACGCTGCCAGGGCACATCAGTCGGGCGTGGCATCCACCGTGAGAAGACGGCGGACCTGGACCACGTAGAGGATCCCTGCCCACCAGTAGAGCGCTGTACCCCAGCCGGCGAACGCCCATCCGAAAATAGCAGCGAGTGACCCGAGCACACCACTTGAGTCACTGAGGAGCAGCAGCGGGAAGGCGTACATCAGATTGAAGGTGGCGGCCTTGCCCAGGAAGTTGACCTGGGGTGGGGCGTAGCCGTGGCGGTCGAGCAGCCAGACCATCACCAGCAGCATCAGCTCCCTGGCCAGGAGCAGCGCGGTCAGCCACAGCGGGAGGACCTCACGCCACGTGAGGCCGACCAGGGTGGAGAGGATGTACAGCCGGTCGGCGGCCGGGTCGAGAACGCGGCCGAGCGCGCTGATCTGGTTCCACCGGCGGGCGAGTTTGCCGTCGAGGTAGTCGCTGACGCCGCTGAGGAAGAGGACGAGCAGCGCCCAGCCGTCCCTGTTGGGGCCGTCGAAGACCGGGGAGAGCACGAGCCAGAGGAAGAGGGGCACACCCAGCAGGCGGGCCATGCTCAGGACGTTGGGAATCGTCCAGATCCGGTCCGTCTGCACCCGCGTCTCCTGGACCTCCACCCGGAAGCCTCCCCATCGCACCGTGTCGTCGCCAACGCGTTCAGACCCTACCGGGCGGCGGTGACATCGGGCACGACGGGGACGCGCCGGAGGTCAGGGGCGTTTGACGACGGGTCGGCGGCGCCGTTCGATGACCTCGGGCGCCCCGGCGGGTGCGCCGGGCAGCCGATGCGAGGCGGGTGGAACGGGCGTGACGGAGACCAGACTGCTGGGTGTCGGGGTCAGCCACGGGGTGGCGATCGGGCAGGTCAGGCACATGGGAACGGGCGTGGTCGAGCCGCCGGCGCGGCGTGTCACGCCCGCGGACGCGCCCAGGGAGCTGGCCAGGACGCGGCGGGCCGTGCGGGCGGTGGCGGCCGACCTGCGGGCGCGGGGCACGCTGGCGGGCGGCGAGGCGCAGGCCGTGCTGGAGGCGCAGGCGCTGATGGCGGAGGACCCGGAGCTGCTGGCCGACGCCGAGCGGCGGATCAGCGTGGGCAGCGGCGCCGAGCGGGCGATCCACGACGCGCTGGCGGCCTACCGGGCGCTGCTGGCCGGCGCCGGCGACTATCTGGCCGGAAGGGTCGCCGACCTGGACGACGTGCGCAACCGGATCGTGGCGCGGCTGATGGGGCTGCCGACGCCGGGGGTGCCGGACAGCGACGAGCCGTATGTGCTGATCGCCCGGGATCTGGCGCCCGCCGACACGGCGTTGCTGGACACCTCGCTGGTGCTGGGGTTCGTCACCGAGGAGGGCGGGCCGACCAGCCACAGCGCCATCCTGGCGCGGGCGTTGGGGGTGCCGGCGGTGGTGGCCGTGGAGGGGGTGGGGCGGATCGCCTCGGGGACGGTGGTGGCGGTGGACGGCTCCACGGGGGAGGTGGTGGTGGAGCCGGACGCCGCGCGGCGGGAGCGGCTGGCCGAGGCGGCGGCGCGGCGGCGGGCGGCCGTGCTCAACACCAAGGGGCCTGGGGCCACCTCGGACGGGCACCGGGTGCCGCTGCTGGCGAACGTCGGCGGTCCGGCGGACGTCCCGGCGGCCGTGGCGGCGGGGGCCGAGGGGGTGGGGCTCTTCCGCACGGAGCTGCTCTTCCTCTCCGGCGGGGAACGGCCGCCGGAGGTGGCGGAGCAGACGCGGGTCTACCGGGAGGTGCTGGCGGCCTTCCCCGAGGGGCGGGTGGTGGTGCGGGTGTTGGACGCGGGGGCGGACAAGCCGCTGGCCTTTCTCGCGTCGGGGGCGACGGAGCCCAACCCGGCGCTGGGGGTGCGGGGGTTGCGGGCGCTGCTGGCCCATCCGGAGGTGTTGGCGGGGCAGTTGGCGGCGCTCGGCGAGGCGGTGGCCGGGCTGCCGGTGCATCTGGAGGTGATGGCGCCGATGGTGGCCGACCGGGCGGACGCCAGGGCGTTCGCCGAGGCGTGCCGGGCGGCGGGGCTGGCGGCGTCGCCGGGGGCGATGGTGGAGGTGCCGGCGGCGGCGCTGCGGGCGCGGTCGCTGTTGCGGGAGGTGGAGTTCCTCTCCGTGGGGACCAACGATCTGGCGCAGTACGCGTTCGCCGCCGACCGGCAGGTGGGGGCGGTCTCCCGCTGGCAGGACCCGTGGCAGCCGGCGCTGCTGGACCTGGTGGCGTCGGCGGCGCGGGCCGCCGGGGACGCGGGGAAGGGGTGCGGGGTGTGCGGGGAGGCGGCGGCCGATCCGCTGCTGGCCTGCGTGCTGACCGGACTCGGGGTGACCAGCCTGTCGATGGGGGCGGCTGCCATCCCGCAGGTGCGGGCGACGCTGGCGCGGCACACGCTGGCGCAGTGCCGCCGGGCGGCCGAGGCGGCGCGCGCCGCCGAGGGGGCGCGGGAGGCGCGGGCGGCGGCGCGCGGGGTCCTCTCCGGGGAGTGAGCCCCTGCGGGGAGGCGCCCCGCGGGGCTCACGCCTCGGGCGCGCCCTCGGGGGCTCAGCCCGGTGTGGCCTCCTCGCGCCGCCCGGGGCAGGCGCCGGTCGGCGGCCTCGGGGAGGCGCGGTAGTCGACGTCCGGCTCGGGGGGCAGCGGCTCGCCGGAGGTGGGGTCGGTGCAGTAGGCGGCGAAGACCTGGGCCTCGCTCAGCGGCAGCAGCCGCCCGGCCGTCAGCCGCCAGCCCCGGACCGACTGGCGCGGGGGCTCCTCGGCCGTCCGCAGCACCAGGCCGCCGGAGGCGCCGCTGACCAGGCCGGCGGCGAGCACCGCGCAGAAGACGGCGGCCTCCTCCTCCCCGTAGGCCCTGCCGCCGGAGGAGGCGGCGGGCTCGACGCCGAGGCTGGCGCTGAGCGTGGCGTCGGGCAGCAGCACGCTGCACACCAGGTGGTGTTCGCCGGGGCCGGCCCGCTCCAGCAGCCAGCGCAGCAGGCCGGCGGCGCGCGCGAAGGCGCAGCGTCGCTGCGGGACGCCGCAGCGCGGGCAACGCCCCGCCTCGGCCAGCAGGCGGACGCCGCGGTCCCAGACGTAGCGCGGGTGGTCGGCCGGGGTCGGCGGCCCCCCTTCCGGCCGGGCGCCCGGCGGCCGGGACGGCGCCGGCCGGCGCCGCTCCTCCCGCCGGCCACCGGTCGGGCGCCGCCTCCCGCGCCCCGGGCGGCGGTCCCTCGACCGCCCGGCTCCCGGGTCCCCCGCCCCCGCGAATCCCTCGAACCAGCTCATGACGCCCACCTCACGGTCGAACCAACAACTGGTCACTCACCGTAGCGGCCGTCACTGACAGTCGCCCTCTCGTGGGCGAGGCGGGCGAAGAAACGGAGCAGCTCCGGGTCGTCCACGGCGCCGAGATTGGCTGCCCGCTCCAGTGCGACGCCCTGGAAGAGCCGCTTGACCGGCACCTCCAGGCGCTTGCCCGTGCGGGTGTGCGGCACCCCCGGGATCTCCAGGATCTCGTCCGGGAGATGGCGCGGCGAGAGCCGTTCGCGGATCGTGGCGGCGATCCGCTCGCGCAGCGCCCCGTCGAGCACCGCGCCGTCCGCGAGCGCCACGAACAGCGGCATCCAGTAGCCGCCGTCCGGCCGTTCCACGCCGATCACCAGCGACTCGGCGATCTCCGGAAGCAGCTCGACCGCCTCGTAGATGTCCGCCGACCCCATCCGCACGCCCTGCCGGTTGAGCGTGGAGTCGGAACGGCCGTGGATGACCACCCCGCCCCGCGAGGTGTGGGTGATCCAGTCGCCGTGGCGCCAGACCCCCGGGTAGGTCTCGAAGTAGCTCTCCCGGTAGCGCGCGCCGTCCGGGTCGTTCCAGAAGCCCACCGGCATCGAGGGCATCGGGGTGCCCACCACCAGCTCCCCCACCTCGTCGATCAGCGGGGTGCCGTGCGGGTCCCAGGCCGCCAGGTCGGTGCCGAGGCAGGGCGCCTGGAGCTCCCCCACGTACACGGGCAGCGTCGGCACGCCGCCGGCGAAGCAGCTGCACACGTCGGTGCCGCCGCTGACCGAGGCGATCCACAGGTCCTCCCCGGCCTCCTCGTGCAGCCAGCGGAACCCGTCGGGCGGCAGCGGCGAACCGGTGGTGGCGACGCAGCGGGTCGCCGACAGGTCCAGGTCGCGGGCCGGGTGGACGTCCTTCTTGGCGCAGGCGGTGACGTAGGCCGCCGAGGTGCCGAAGACCGTGGCCCCGACGCGGGCGGCGACCCGCCACTGCACGTCGGCCGTCGGCTGCGCCGGGGCGCCGTCGTGGAGCACGGCCGTGGTGCCGGTCAGCAGGCTGGAGGCGAGGAAGTTCCACATCATCCAGCCGGTCGAGGTGTACCAGTACAGCCGGTCGCCCGGCCCGAGGTCGAGGTGGAGGCCCACCTGCTTGAGGTGCTCCAGCAGGATGCCGCCCTGGGACTGGACGATCGCCTTGGGCAGCCCGGTGGTGCCCGAGGAGTACAGCACCCACAGCGGATGGTCGAACGGCACCCGCTCGAAGACCGGTTCGACCTCGCCCGCCGTCAGCTCGTCCCAGCCCAGCGCCGACTCCGGCGGCGCCTCACCGAGCAGCGGCACATGGACGACGGCGCGCAACGAGGGCAGCCCCGCGCGCAGTTCCGCCACGGTCTCGGCGCGCCGGTGCTCCCGGCCGCCGAAGCGGTAGCCGTCCACCGCGAACAGCACGACGGGCTCGACCTGCTGGAAGCGGTCCAGCACGCTGCGCGCCGCGAAGTCCGGGGCGCACGAGGTCCAGACCGCGCCCACCGCCGCGCTGGCCAGCAGCGCCACCACGGCCTCGGGGACGTTGGGCAGATAGCCGCACACCCGGTCGCCGGGGCGCACGCCCAGCTCGCGCAGCGAGGCCGCGAGCGCCCCCACCGCGTGCCGCAGCTCACGCCAGCCGACCGCGCGCTCGTTCAGCTCCTCGTCCAGGGCGAGCAGCGCGGGGGGCGCGTCGTCCCGCCCGTCCGCCGGGCCGCGCAGCGCGTGCTCCGCGTAGTTGAGGGTGGCGCCGGGGAACCAGCGGGCGCCCGGCATCCTCGGGTCCTGGAGCACCGCCGACGGCTCGGTGGCGAAGCGGACGTCGAAGAAGGCGGTGACGGCACGCCAGAACGCCTCCAGGTCGGTGACCGACCAACGGTGCAGCGCCGCGTAGTCGGTCCCGGGGTCACCGGTCGGCGGCGGGGCGCCGTGGTCCTCGGCGGCCCGGGCGTGGAAGCGGCTGATCCGGGCGGCGGCCACCCGCTCGGGGCTCGGGCGCCACAGGGGCTCGGGGGCGCGGTCTTCGGTGGTCATGGGCGGCTCCGTGGGCGACGACACTGGCGCTGGGCTACCGGGACGATCTCAGCTCGCCACGGTCGGCACCAGTGTGGCGGCACCCGAACGGCCGGCCAACGCCCGCACCGGCTTTCGGGGCGTGCGGAGCCCTGGTACTGCTGAAGGATGCGCCTGCTTCGCGTGGTGACCGCCGTGCTGGCGGTGGGGGCGCTGGCCGCCCTGGCCGGCGTGCTCGCTCCGACGCGCGCGCCGGAGCGGTCGGCTCACGCGCCGGCGGACTTCGTCGCGCTGCGCGACGTGGCGCCCGGGATCGAGCAGGACATCCGGTACGCCGGGGACCACAACTTCGTGGGCGAGCCGATCGACGGCTACGAGGAGGCCGAGTGCCTGCTGGCCGAGGAGACGGCACGCGCCCTGGAACGGGTGCGGCGCGACCTGGAACGGGAGGACGGTTCCGGCCTGCGGGTCTTCGACTGCTACCGGCCGCAGCGCGCCGTGGACCACTTCCTGCGGTGGGCCGACGACCCGTCGGCGACCGAGCGGCGCGAGGAGTTCTATCCGCGGGTGCCCAAGGAGCGGCTCTTCGACGAGGGCTACCTCGCCGAGCATTCCGGCCACAGCAGGGGCGGCACCGTCGACCTGACGCTGCTGGACCCCGAGGGCCGCGAGGTGGACATGGGCACCGGCTTCGACTTCTTCGACCCGGCCTCGCACCCCGACTCCACCGAGCCCGACGAGCGGCAGCGGCGCGCGAGGGAACGGCTGCGGGAGGCGATGGAGGCGCGCGGGTTCTCGCCGATCGACACGGAGTGGTGGCACTTCAGCCTCGACGAGGAGCCCCACACCGACCGGCGCTTCGACTTCCCCGTCAACCGGGAGGAGTTGCGGACCGGGTGAGGGCGCACGCCGGCGGGTGGTTGACCGTCACCGCCGAAAACGGTGACGGCGGCGTCCCGGAGCCACCCCCGTCGGTCCCGGAACCCGCCGTCCCTGTATCTGGACGCCACTTTCGCGACCTTGGTTCGCCCCTTCCCCGGCTTTGTCACCCGTTCGCGACAATCAGTGGCCGAGTCCCGGGCAAAAGGGGCCGAAAGCGCTCCCGGTACCGGTTCCGGTGCGGAGAGGAAGGCGGTTCAGGGGGTGGTGCGAGGGCGGCGCGGCGGGACGGCGACCAGCGGGCCGAGGCGTTTGACCAACATGGCCATCTCGTAGGCGACCTGACCGACCTCCGCCTCCGGGTCCGTCAGCACGGCCAGCGCGCTGCCCGATCCGGCCGCCGTCACGAGCAGGAACGCCTCGTCCAGCTCGACCAGCGTCTGACGGGCCGTCCCGGTGTCGAAGTGCTGGCCGACGCCGCGCGCCAGGCTGTGGAACCCGGAGGCGACGGCGGCCAGTTGCTCGCTGTCCTCCCGGCCCAGGGCGCTGGAGGCCCCGCGCGCCAGGCCGTCGGCGGCCAGCAGCAGGGCGTGGCGGATGCCGGGCACCCGCGTCACCAGTTCGTCCAGCAGGGGGTCGAGGGACTCGGCAGCCGGCTGGCCCTTCCGCTCGGCGGGGCCGGGGGGCGTGGGCTCGGGTACGGTCATGCGTCCTGTCCTTCTGTCTGACGTCTCTTCGGTTGCCGCGTGGCTCGGTGGCGGGCGGGCGACGGCTCTCGGGGCGGGGTCCCCCAGGGGCGGGTCCCCAGAGGGCCGGTCCTCAGGGGGTGGGGGCCGGCGGCGGCTCGTCCTCCCCGTCCGGCTCCGTCTGCTGCCGGCCGCGCCGCCAGCCGCGTTGCAGTGCCGCCAGCCGGCTGCGCAGCTCGTCGGCGTCCACCTCGGGCACGGCCTCCGGGTCGGGGTGGCCGCCGGGCTCGCCGGTGGCGCGCGCCGGGGTCTCGGGCGCCGGCGCCGCGCGGCGCACGCGGCGCGGCAGGCCGGCGCCCGTCACTCCCTCGCGCGCCGGGCGCTCGGGTTCGGACGCGCCGGCGCCCGCGCCGCCCCGTTCGGGTGGCGGCGGGACCGGCCGGCCGTGGTCGGCGACCAGCACGGGCGCCGCGTGGCGCCGCCCGCCGGGCGCCGGGCGGGCGCCCGGGTGCTCGGCGGCGTGCTCCTCGGTGCCGGCGGGGCGTCCGATGTCGCCCTCGGGGTCGACCGCCGCCTCCAACTCGACCGGCCCGTCCACCGGTCCGTCCAGCAGCGCCGGCCGCCCCGCGCCCGAGGCGAGGCGCTCCCGCACCGGCGCGCCCTCGGGGGCCTCCGACAACAGTTCGCCGGGGATCAGGGTGACGGCGGTGGTGCCGCCGTAGGGTGACTCGCGCAGCGCGACCTTGACGTGGTGCCGCTCGGCCAGCCTGGCCACCACGAACAGCCCGATCCGGTCGGTGTCGGAGAGTTGGAACTCGGTGATCTCCGACAGCCGCCGGTTGGCCTCGCGCAGCGCCTCCGGCGTCATGCCGAGACCCCGGTCGTGGATCTCCAGGGTCACGCCGTGCGGAACGCGCTCGCCCGAGACCTGGACCGCGGTGTGCGGGGGCGAGAACACCGTGGCGTTCTCCAGGAGTTCGGCCACCAGCTGCACCAGGTCGGCGACCGCGCCGCCAGCGACCACCAGCGGTGGGAGGCGGCGGATCTCGACACGTTCGAAGTCCTCGATCTCGTCGACGGCGGCCCGCACCAGCTCGCTCAGATGCTCCGGCTTGCGCCACTGGCGGGCGGGCGCGGCGCCGGAGAGGATCACCAGGCCCTCGGCGTTCCTGCGCATCCGGGTGCTGAGGTGGTCCAGGCGGACCAGGTCCACCCGGGCCTCGCTGTCCTGGCTGCGCTGCTCCATCGTCTCCAGCAGCTGGAGCTGGCGGTGCAGCAGCACCTGGTTGCGGCGGGCCAGGTTGACGAAGACCTCGGAGACCCCGCGCCGGGTGTAGGAACGTTCGACGGCCGCCGAGGTGGCCTCGCGTTGCAGGGTGTTCAGGGAGCGCCCGATACGGCCTATCTCGTCCTCGGCGTACTCCAGGCGGGGCGCCTCCGTCTCCATGTCGACGTGCTCACCCGCCTCCAGGCGGCGCGTGACGCCGGGCAGCCGCACCTCGGCCGCGTCCGTCGCCTCCCTGGCCAGGTCGGTCAGGTCGCGGGTGAGGGAACGCGCCCCGCGCACCGCGATCCAGGCCGCGCCCGCCACCAGCGCCAGGCCGAACCCGCCGGCCAGCACCGCGCGGACGACCAGCGGGGTGTGGGAGGAGTCGAGGCGGTCGGCCAGCCGGCCGTCGGCCTCGGCGATCAGCGCGCCGGTGCCCTCCAGCACGTCGAAGGTGCTCTGCTGCCAGTGGCCCGGCAGCGGGGAGCCGAGATCGCCCGCCAGCTGCTGCTCCGCCTCGGCGAGGATGCGCGCGGTGCCGCTGTCCCAGAAGCCGTCGTGGTTCTGCCGGTCGTCCAGCGGGAGGTCGGGCACGGACTGGGCGTAGACCGCGTTACGGGCGGCTATCAGGTCGGTGAGCGCGCGGCGTTCGGTCTCCGTGCCGCGGCCGGTGCCCAGGACGCCGGCGACCAGCGCGTCCTCCTGGGAGATCAACTCGCGGGCCTGGCGCAGCCCGGCGACCGCGCTGGCGTGGCGCTGGCCGGAGGCGTTCTCCGCCGGGGGCAGCGCGGCGCGGAAGCGCAGCGCCGAGGCGGTCAGGTCGCTGTAGGCGTCCAACGCGCCGGAGAGCGGGATGGTGTTGCTGTCGGTCTGGCCACGCAGCCGGTCCAGCTCGCCCAACGTCCGCCGCAGCGTGGCGAGTCGGCTCTCGGCCGCACCCGCGAGGCCGCCCTCGGCGTCGTCGGTGGCCCGCCACAGCCGGCGCAGCGCGACCCCGGTCTCGGCCCTGGCGGCGTCCAACGCGTCGAGCGCGTCGGCCCGTCGGGGGTCCGCGAGATAGACGACGGCGTCGCGCCGCTCCCGCTGGAGGGCGGCTATCAACTCCTCGGTGGGGGCGGTGAGCCGGTCGGCCGCGGAGGAGGAGTCGGTGGCGTCGAGCGCCGCCGAGACGGTGAGCGCCGCGGTGAACGCCCAGACCAGCAGCAGGGACAGGAGCGGCACCAACACCAGCGTCCAGACCCTGCGTGGGACCGTCTTGCCGCGAACGCGCATACCCTCCCCTTGCTGTGCCCGGCCGCTCCGCACGCGATGGGTGTCCACGTGTCAACGTGTCGACAGCGCGAGCCTACTACCGGTCAGGCCGGCGGGCCCGCCCGGTGCGCACTCCCGCCATGATGGGGTGACCCGGTGGGCGCCTCATCCTGGTCCGTGGCCGGCGGAGGCGCAAGGCGTTCTACCATGGTCACCCGAGGACATATCCGCGCATCTCACCGTGCAGGGGGCCCAGCGGCGTGTATGCGAGACCCCGACTTCCCGATCCCGTGCGCACCGCAGCCGTGCGCGCGGTGATCATCATCGCCCTGACGCTCTGCCAGCTGGTGGTGATGCTGCTCGCGTTGCTCGCGGGCTCCTGGCTGGTGCTGCCGATGGCCATATCGACACTGCTCAGCGCGGTGGTGGCGACCTGGTCCGTGCTGGACATCTGGGTGACCTCGCAGTCCTGGCGGCAGCGGAACGGCGTGGTCTCCGTGCCGAGCAGCGTCGCGCGGGCCAACGCCAGGGCCCGGCGCGCCGAGCGCCGGGCCGCGAGGAAGGCCGCGCGCCGTCAGGGCAGGGGCGGCGCCGCGCCCGCGTCGGACGCCTCGACGGGCGCCGAGGGGACGGAGGGTTCCGAAGGCGCCGGCGACTGGGACGTGTTGGGCCTGCGGTAGACGCGGGTGGCGGTGACCTCGCCGTGCACCGGCTCCGACTCCTCGTCGGTGCGCGGCAACCCGGGGCGCAGATGTTCCTCGACGCTGATGTACTTCAGCCCGGCGCGCAGGTCCGCGTCGTTGCGCAACCGGATGACCAGGGGGAACTCGGCCAGCGCCGTCGTGTCGAACAGGCCCGTGGTGTAGAGGAGTTGCACGCCGAGGGCGTCGGCGACCGCGCGTTGCAGCTCCAGCAGATAGGTGGCGTTGGCGCGGCCGATGGGGTTGTCCAGGAAGAGCGTCCCTGCGTGCCGGTGGCCGTCGCGGCCCCGGTCGTTGCCGCGCAGCGCCGCCATCGTGCAGTACAGGGCGATGGCGGCGGTCAGCAGCTGGCCGCCGGAGAAGACGTCTCCCATCTGGCCGACGGGCACCCGCTCGGCGCGCAGCACGGCGTCCGGCTTGAGGATCTCCACGCGCACGCCCGCCGGGCTGATCGCCGCGTGCGTGCCGCGCAGCAGCAGGGAGACGCCGTCCCGGCGCAGGTCCGTGTTCTTCCGGACGGCGGCGCGGGTCACCTCGTCGACGACCTCGCCCAGGCGCTCGGTGAGCGTGGCCTGGTCGGGCTCGTCGAAGCGGATGCGCAGGAACTCCTGCCCCGACCACTCCCCCAGCCCCTCCGGCAGCCGGGAGAGCCGCTGCGCGGAGCGGAGGGTGGCCAGCGCCGACTCGACGAGGCCGCGCAGCCGGTCGACGATGCCGTCCCTGTTCCGCTCCAGCTGGGTCAACTCGTCGCCCAGCACGCGCAGTCGGGGCGCGAACGCCTCCGCCCAGGCCGCGGCGTGGGTCGGCAGGGCGGCGGCCGGCAGCTCCCTGATCTGGGTGCGGGCCGGGGTGCGGACCTGCTCGTAGCGGCTGGCGTTGGCGTGCCGCACCAGCTGGTCGCAGGCGTCCCGCACGGCGGACTCGGCGGCGGCCAGCCCGGAGCCCGCGGCGCGCAGCGCCCGGCGGGCGTCGCCGACGGCCGACCTGGCCTCGTCGATGGCGCCGGGGTAGGGCTCGGGGGCGGCCGGCGCCTCGTCGGACTCCTCGCCGGGGTCGCGGAGTTGGTCGCCGAGCTGGGCGGCGCTCTCGGCGAAGCCCTCGGCGGCGCGCACCGCGCGGGCGTGCCGCTCGGCCAGGGCCCGGTGGGCGGTCTCGGCCTCGGCCAACTCCTCCTCGCGGGCCGCCAGCTCGGCCTCGGCGGCGCGCAGCAGCTCGGCCGCGCGCGCCGCGTCCTCGGGGACGCGGTCCTCCGGCAGCGCGATGTGGGCGTCGCCCTCGGCCGGCGCCAGCCGCTCGGCCTCGCCGCGCAACCGGCCAAGACGCTCGCTGGCGGCGGCCGAACGCCCCTCCAGCGCGTGGACCTGCGCCTCGGCGCGCTCCGCCGCGGCGCGGCGGGACGGGCCGTCGGCGCCCTCCGAGTCGTCCAGGAGGCGGGCGGCGCGGGTGCGGACCTTGTTGCTCAGGCGGTCGAGGGCGGCGCGGGCCGCCGACTCGTCGCCCTCGGCGCGGGCCTGCTCGGCGCGCAGGTCGGCGCCGACGCCGACCTTCTCGTAGAGCCCGGAGGCCGAGCGGTACGCCTCGCGCAGCGCGGGCAGCGAGGTCTCGGCGCCGGGCCGCGCCCCCAGGTCCGCGTCGTCGGGGGCGCCGGAGACCTCGGCGCGCTCGGCGCGCAGCGCGTGCGCGGTGCGGCGCGCGTCGTCGGCGGCGCGCTGCGCGGCGCGGCGGTCCTCGTCGGCGGTCTGGGCGACGTTCAGCAGCTCGGCCGCGCGGGCCTCGGCGTCGGCGGCCTCGGCAGCCAGCTCCCGGCTCCGGGTCCGCCAACGGCCGCGCTCCCGCAGCCGGGAGGCGAGGCCGACCAGCGCGTCGGCGGCGCGGCCCGCGCGCTGCGCCGCCTCCTGCCGGGCGTCCCTGGCGTCGGTGGCCTCGGTGGCGGCGACCGCCGCCTCGTCGGCCTCGGCGACCAGCGCCGTCAGCCGCGCCTCGGCCTCGGCCGCCGTGGCCGCCGTGCGCTCGGCCGTGGCGCCCAGCTCGCCGAGCCGGCCGGCCGGGCAGCCGGCGCGCCAGGAGGCGAGCCGCGCGGCCAGCGCCCGGTCGCCGGTGACGCGGGCGGCCAACGTCCTGATGTCGCCGTCGCGTTCGCCGGCGCGGGCGCGCAGGGCGTGGCGTTCGTCGTCGGCAGCGCGCTCGTCGTGCATCGCCGGGTTGGGCGGGACCAGGAAGATGCCGCTGTCCGCGCCGCCGGGCGGCGGGGTCGGGGCGAGCAGCGCGGCGGCGGTGCCGACGGCGACGGCGGAACGGGGCAGCAGCGCGGCCTCCGCGAGCACCTCGCGGGCACGGGCGTGGCTGTCCACGTCGGTGATGACGACGCCGTCGACCAGCTCGGGCCGGGCGGCCAGCACCGCCGCGTGGTCGGCCGGGTCGACGGCCTGCGCGAGATAGCGCCAGCCCGGCAGGGCGGGAACGCCGTGCTCGCCGAGGAACTCGACGGTGGCCAGCACGTCGGGACCGGGCGGCAGCAGGCCGCCGTCACCGAGCGCGGCGAGGATGCGGGCGTCGTCGGCGGCCTCGGTGCGCAGCGAGAACAGTCGGCGCTCGGTCGTCTCCAGGGAGTCGTCGAGCAGCCCGGCCAGGGTCTCCGCGTTCCCGTCGAGGTCGGCGACGGTCAACTCCTCGGTCACGCCCAGTAGTTCGGCGAGACGTCTCTCGGTGGCCAGGGAGCCGGCGGTGGCGCGTTCCGCGGCCAGTGCGGCCTCGGCCGCCTGCGCGGCGTCGGCGGCGCGGGCGGCGGCCAGCTCGGCGGAGGCCCGCTCGCCGGCCAGCTCACCGGCGCGTTCGGCGGCGCCGGTGGCGGCGATCCGCGCCGTCTCGAACGCGGCGACCGCCGCGCGGGAGGCGTCGGCGGCGGCGAGCGCGGCGGCGGCCGGGTCGGCGCCCGGGCCGTCCTCCAGCCAACCCGCGCGGACGGCCTCCGCCATCTCCTGCTCGGCCTCGTCGAAGCGCTGCCGCAGATGCTCGGCCTCGCTGCGGGCGCGCTGCGCCTCGGTGGCGGCGGCGGTGGCGTCGCGGTGCGCGGTCTGGGCCTGGCCCACGAGGGCGGCGGAGCGCTCCTCGTGCTCGGCGGCGGTGGCCTCGCCGCGCTCGGCCGCCGTGTGCAGGGCGCGCACCAGCGCGGCTGCGGCCTTGGACCTGGCGGCCAGCGCGGGCGCCGCGTCCCGCTCGGCCTCCTGGATGGCGGCGGCGACCCGCGCGGCGCGGTCGGCGGCGGCGCGGTGCTGGAGCACCGTCTCGGCGGCCTGCCAGGCGGCCTGTCGGGTGCGGGCCTCGGTCAGCTCACGGCGCTGGGCGGTGGCCGCCTGCTCGGCGGCGGCCAACGCCAACGACGCGTGGCGAAAGGCGAGTTCGGCGGTGATGCGAGCCGCCCTGGCCCGGGCGTCCTCGGCGGCGGCGACGGCCTCGGCGCCGCTGTCCGCGCTCTCCGCCAGCTCGGCGGCCAGCCCCCGCTCGCGCTCGGCCCTGGCCGTCAGCCGCCGGGTCAGCCCGCGCGCCCGGTGCTCGGCGGCCGAGTGGACCGAACGGGCGGACTCCCGCTCGCCGGCCGCCTCCGTGACCCGGCCCAGCAGCTCGACGGAGCCGGCCGTGAAGTCGCGCTCGGCGGTCAACTCGGCGCGCCGGCCCAGCTTGTCGGCGAAGCCGTGCACCAGGTCGGCCAGGCCGTCGGTGTCCCTCGGATCGGTGACGGCACGCAGCAGCAGGTCGGTGAAGTCCACGTCGTTCTTCACCGCGAAGAGGCCGGCGGCCTCGCCCTCGTCCGCGTTCATCTCCCGCTGGTAGCGGAAGAGTTCGGGGTCGAGGCCGAGCCGGCCCAGGTGCTCGATCCAGCGCTCGTGGATCTCCTCCCAGACGACGTCGAGGTTCGGGTAGGCGCGGCCGGTCTCGGTGAGGACGTCGCGGAAGCCCTTCATGGTGCGGCGCCGGCCGCGCGCCCCCGAGCTGCCGTCGCCGGACTCGGGGCGGCGCAGCGCGGTGGACTCGGCGACGGGCAGCGAGTCCAGGCTCATCCCCGGGCCAGGGCGGAACGAGTACCACGCCTCGGCGAAGCGGCGCGGGTCGTTCGACACCTGGCGACCGCGCCACTCGCTGACCTTGCCCACGACGACGCTCTCGCCGGTGCGGGTGTGCTGCCACTCCAGGGCGACATGGCCGCAGTCGTCGGCGAGCAGGAACTTGCGCAGCACGCCGGAGCTCGCGCCGCCCAGGGTGTTGCGGTGGCCGGGCAGCATCACGGAGAAGATCAGCTTGAGGAGCACCGACTTGCCGCCCCCGTTCTCCAGGAAGAGGACGCCGGCGGGGGCCGGGCGCAGCGGCGGCCCGACCGGCTCGTCCTCGAAGAAGTCCGCCTGGGCGGGGGCCGGTTCGGGGACGGGCGCGCCGACGCCACGCAGGTCGAGCACGGTGTCGGCGTAGCGGGCACCGGCTGGGCCGATGGAGTAGAGGCGGACCCGGGACAGCTCGTACATGGCGGCGACTCTCGTGCGTTTCTACGTGGTGGGGACGGTGGTGGTGCGGGCTCGGCGGTGGAACGGCGGGAAGGGGTGGCGGTGCGGGGCTCAGCGGTGGAACGGCAGTCCGGCGCCGTCCGCGAGGTCGGTGGCGTCCGGGTCGCCGGGCAACAGGGTGCCGGAGCCGTCGCTGACCGGGACCAGGCCGAGGTCGGTCAGCTCCGTCAGCGCGGCCGTGGTCGCCAGCTCGCGGACCTGGAGCTGGTAGCGGGGGGTGGTGCGGTAGGTGCCGCCCTGCTCGTCGCCGACGCGGTGCAGGAAACCCGAGTCGGCGAGGAAGGCGACGGCCTTGCCGACGATGCCGGTCGTCGAACCGGCCAGCCGGCGGGCGTCCTTGGTGGCGCCGGTGGCGCTGCGCCGGACATAGACCCGCCAGGCCGCCTCCAGCCCCGGCTCCTCGCTGGCGGGGTCCGTGTTCTCCCCGCGCTCGGCGGCGCGCTCGGCCAGCCGCTCGCAGGCGTGGCGGACGAAGGACTCCACGCCGTTGACCGTGATCCGGCCCAGGTAGTCGTCGTCCGCGAGATCCGCCGGGCGGGGGAACGCCAGCGCGGCGACCGCCAGATGGGCCAGGCCGTGCAGGAAGCGGTCGGTGGTCTCGGCGGTGGCGCGGCGCGCGTACTCGCCCATGCGGACGGCGAAGACCGAGTCCTCAGCGGCGGCCACCGCCATCCCGGCGCGCGGGGAGACCTCCAGCACGACCAGCCCCAGGCCGCCGGCGACCGCGTCGGCGACCCGGGCGAAGGGCGGCTCCTCCTGGTAACGGCGGAGCAGGGCCGCGTAGTCGGCGTCCCTGGCGGGCGGCAGCTTGGGCTGGAGACCGAAGGAGACCAGCCGGGCCGCGTCGGCGGCGTCGGCCGGGGTGAGCGGCACCGCGGCCGGCGGCCCCTGGGGCGTGGGCGCGGTGCTGGGAGGCGGGATGCTCAACGGTTCTCCTCCGTGCGTGCGGCGGCCATACCGGCCGCGTCCAGCAGGGCGGTGCCGACGACGAGGTCGGCGCCGCCGAAGTCCTGATCCGTCAGCGGCGTGCCGTCGTCCACGGCGAACAGCAGCCGCCGCTCGCCCTGCCGGTAGGCCGTGCCGACCGGCGGACTCGCCGCGTGCGCCGCCAACAGCGCGATCAGATGCGGCAGCTCGGGGTCGCGGGCGCGGGCGTCGGCGAGCAGCCCGGAGAGCCGGCGCGGGGCGTCGGGCGGCAGCCGCAGCAGCTCCGTCGCCGACTCCAACTGGGCCTCGCTGAACCGGCTGTCGTCCGGGGTCGCCACCAGGTCCGGCTCGGGCAGCTCGGCGCCCAGGTGCTCGCGGGGCGCGGGCGGGGTCAGCAGCTGCTCGACGAGGTCGGTCAGCCGGACGGCGCCCGGCGGGCGCGGGCCGGTACCCCGGGCGAACCAGGCGTCGGTCACCCGCGTCGCCTCCGCGACGGGCGTCGGCAGCAGCGGGGCGAGAAGCTGGCCGTACAGGTCGGTCCCGGCGCGGGCGGCCGGGGCGGCGAACGCCTGGCGGTCCTGCTCCGCGCGGAAGAGCGGGCCGGCCTCCAGCAGCCGGGACTGGAGCTGGGTGTGGCGCCGGATGCAGTCGCGGACGATGTCCACCAACTCTGCGGCGCGCAGCTTGTGGTCGGAGTCGACCGCCTCATCCCTGGCGTGCCGGATGTGGGTGAGGATCGCGTTCTCGTGGCGGTAGCGGTCGGCGATGTGGTCGAGCGCCTCGTCGACCATGTCGGGCACGGTGTGCAGCCAGTCGACCGCGCGCACGTCCCGCCGGGTGGAGTCCAGGGTGCGGCGCAGCGTCTCCGCGTACTGCACGGTGCGGTAACGCGCCTGCTCGGCGGCGAGTTGGGCGTCGGCGAGGCGGCCCCTGTTGACCAGCACCTCCAACTTGACCTCGGCGGCGATCTGGGCGCTGGTGACGTCGGTGTCCAGGGCGCCGACCAGGACGTTGACCGCCTCGTCCGTGGTCCGCAGATAGACCGCGCCGCCGGGGCCCTGGACCTCCTCGATCAGCTTGAAGTCGTAGTCCCTGCGGGTGTATTCGCCGTCCGCGCCGAAGGTGCCGTAGACGGCGCGGAAGCCGCGGTCGACGCTGCCGACGTTGATCAGGTTGTCCACGACCCAGCGGGCGACGCGGCGGTGCTCGGCGACCGGGCGGCCCGGCGCCTGGGCGGCGATCCTCGGCAGCAGCCTCGCGATGACCTGCTCCTGCTCGGCGCCGGTGTCGAAGTCCATCGCGAGAGTGACCAGGTCGATGGCGGCGAGCGCGACCTCGGCCATCGCGTAACGGGCGTACTCCCCGGCCAGGTTGGCCTTGCGGGTGTCCAGGTCGTGCAGCGGCGCAGTGCAGGCGAGGGCGCGCAGGCGGCGCGCCAGGCCCTCGTCGGCCGCGGGGCCGGGGGCGGGTCTCGCGGACGCGGACGCGGACGCGGGCACCGGGGGCGGTGCCTGCGCGGCTGCTCCCGGCGGGGCCGGCGCGGCCGGCGCGGCTCCTCCCGGCGGGGCCGGCGTGGTGGTGCTGCCGTTGGGTGAGGGTACGGTCACGAGGCACACCCTAGGCGGTGCCACCGACAACGCTTGATTCGGCACGGATGCCTGGGTTGTCCGCGGGGGCGCGGGGGTTGGCCAACGACGGCCGTGGGGGGGCGATTGTCATGCGGCTGGTGGTGGGTGGGGTGCGGTCGGTGGTGTGCGGTCGGTGGTGTGCGGGGCGACAGCCGAGCCGGGACTTGCGGTGGGGCGTCGGCCTCGGGCCGGTGAGGGTTGCTCGCACAGTTCCCCGCGCCCCCGGAGCGCCGCGTCAGGGAAGGGGAGGCGGCGAGCCTTCAGCCGGTGGGGGTTGCTCGCGCAGTTCCCCGCGCCCCCGAAGGGCCGCGTCGGGGAAGGGGTGTGGGCGACCCGCAGGCAGGTGGGAGGTTGCTCGCGCAGTTCCCCGCGCCCCCGGAGCGCCGCGTCGGGGAAGGAGTGTGGGCGGCCCAAAGGCCGGTGGGGGTTGCTCGCGCCGTTCCTCGCGCTCCCCGGAGTGCGCCGCGGGGGTGGTGGGTGTCAGGACAGGGGTTGTTCGGTCCAGATGGTCTTGCCCGTGGCGGTGTAGCGGCTGCCCCAGCGGTGGGCGAGTTGGGCGACGAGGAAGAGGCCACGGCCGCCCTCGTCCGTGGGGCGGGCGCGGCGCAGGTGGGGTTGGGTCTCGCTGGGGTCGGAGACCTCGCAGATCAGCGCCTCGTCGCGGATCAGCCGCACGCCGACCGGGCCACCGGCGTAGCGGATGGCGTTGGTGATCAGCTCGCTGATGATCAGCTCGGTGGGGAAGGCGGTCTCCGTCAGCTCCCACTCGCGCAGCTTGTCGAGGACCAGGTCGCGCGCGCGGCCGACGACGGACGGTTCGGCCGGGAGCTGCCAGTCGGCGGTGGAGTCGGGCGGCAGCGGGCGGACCCTGGCGACGAGGAGCGCGATGTCGTTGGCGGGGGCGCGTTCGGGCAGCAGCCGGTCGAGGACGGCGCGGCCGGTCTCCGCCGGGGAGCGGTCGGCGCGGGCAGCCCCGGTCAGTTGCCCGGTCAGCTCGGCCGTCCGGTCCTCGACCAGGTCCTCGCTGAAGAACGCCAACAGGCTGCCGGGGCCCACCCGCAGCGAGAACGTGTCGAACGGCGTGCCGCCCACGCCGAGCGAGGGCCCGGGCTTGAACGGCAGCACCTCGGCCGCCTCCCCCGGCTGCGCCACCACGGGTGGTGTGCGGCCCGCGCTGGCCATGACGCACTCGCCGCTGACCGGGTCGTAGACGCAGTACAGGCAGGTCGCGCCGATCGCGCCGCCCTCGCCGTCCTGCTCGTCGGAGGCGAACTCGGCCAGCCTGACGGCCAGGTCGTCCAGGCGGGTCATCAGCTCGTCGGGCGCCAGGTCCATGTCGGCCAGCGTCTGCACCGCCGTCCGCAACCGGCCCATGGTGGCGGTGGCGTTGAGTCCGTGTCCCGCGACGTCGCCGATGACGAACGCGACCCGGGCCGAGGAGAGCGGGATCACGTCGTACCAGCTGCCGCCGATGCCGGCGGTGGTCTCGGCCGGCACGTAGTGGCCCGCGGTGCTGGCGGCGGTGACCTCGAAGTCGGCGGGGGGCAGCAGGCTGCGCTGGAGGGTCTCCAGGGTGTGGTGCTCGCGGGTGTAGCGGCGGGCGTTGTCCAGGCTGAGGGCGGCGCGGGAGCCGACCTCCTCCGCGAGGTCGGCGTCGGCGTCGTCGAACGCGGAACGGTCGGGCGAGCGCCACAGTGCCAGCGCGCCCAGCACCTGTCCCCTGGCGCGCAGCGGCACCACCATCAGCGAGCCGGGCGGCCTGGGCAGCAGCAGCCGGTCGGTGTCCTGGCCGCCCGGGGAGCGGTCGTCGGCGTGGACCGCGCGGAGCGCCGCCGCGTCCCCGTCTCGGATGACCCGGCGGCCGTCGTCGGGGGCGGCGCCCGGCGGCGCCTCGACGTGGAAGACGGCGCCCAGCGGGTGGACCCCGTCGGGCCACGCGCCGTGCGCGCCGGCGGTCGCGACCCGGCGCACCTGGCCGGTGCTGAGCGCGTGGCGCCCCGGTTCCTCGCCGCCGAGGACACGCTCGCCGAGGTCGACGGCCGCCAGGTCGGCGAAGTCGGGCACCAGGACGCGGGCCAGTTCCTCGGCGTTGTGGGTGACGTCGAGCGAGGGGCCGATGCGCTGCGCCGCGCGGTGCAGCAGGTCGAGCCGCAGCTGGGTGCGGCGTTCCTCGGTGACGTCGGTGTAGACGCTGACCACGCCGAGCAGCCCGCCGCGCGGGTCGTCCAGGCGGAGCGAGGTGATCGACACCTTGCGCTCCCGCTCCGGGGAGTCGCGGCGGCGGTAGACGTGCTCCCAGTTGACCAGCGGCTCGCCGGTGCGGGCGACGCCGGCGAGGCGTTCGGCGACGGCCGCCGCGTCCTCGGGGTCCATGATCTCGTCGAGGGTCACGGGCAGTTCGTGGTGGAGGCCGAGGCTCTGGTTCCTGGTGCTCCACTCGTTGGGGTCGGCGTTCATCCGGGTGATGGTCAGCTCGCCGTCGTGGATGGAGAGCCCGACCTGCTGCTGGGAGAACAGGGCCCGCACCAGCGCCCGGTCCTCGTCCTGCTGCCGTGCGGTGCCCGCGTCGGTGAGCGCGACGAGGCGGTGTTGGCGTTCCCCACGCAGCGGGGGGAAGACGTCGAGGCGCGCCTCGACGGGCGGCCCGTCGCGGTGTGGGACGCGGACGGGCCAGCTGCCGACCGTGCCGGCGCGCAGCGCCTCGCGGGCCTCGGGGTCGGTGACCAGCTCGGTCAGCGGGGTGCCGGGCAGCTGCCCGGTGGGCACCCCGGTCAGCCACTCCGACCCCGGGGTCACGGCGAGGACCGTCCCGTCCTCGCCCACTTCGAGCAACACCACCGGTCTGCCGGGCGCACCGCCCAGGTCACCGGGTGTGGGGATCGCGCACACGTTCCTCCCTCGGGTCCGCGGGACGCAGCCCTCTCCCCCACTGTCGCGGACACCGCCGGGACCGGCGACTTCTCCGGTCCGACCGGGTCCCAGCCGGTGCGACCCGGGAGGAGGGATGCGAACGGCCCGGAGCGGGGATGCGGGCGCGCCGGGACGGGAGTGCAATGGGGGGACGGCCCCCGAACGGCGGGGGCGGGCGAGTCGACGGCGCGGCCCGGCCGGGTCCGGGCGGGGAAGGAGGCGGCGATGACCGCTCCACGGCGCCTGCTGCGGGTTTTGCCACCGGAGCACAGGGACACGCTGATGGGCCTGGCGAGTGAGGTCTCCTTCGAGCAGGGGCGGCGGATCTTCGAGGAACGCGGCACCGCCGACCGGTTCTGGATCGTCCGTTCGGGCACGGTGACGCTCGATCTGCGGCTGGGCGGCCCCCGGCCCACGGTGGTCTCCTCGCTGGAGTCGGGCGACCTGCTGGGCTGGTCCTGGCTCTTTCCGCCGTTCCAGTGGGACTTCGGCGCCGAGGCGCTGAGCCCGGTGCGGGCCTACGAATGGCAGGGCTCCCAGGTGCAGGCGCGCTGCGAGAGCGACCCGGAGTTCGGCTACGCGCTGCTGCGGGTGATCACGGAGATCCTGGCGCACCGGGTGCAGGCGGCGCGGGTGCGGCTGCTCGACCTGTTCGCGCCGCACGCCGCCGCCGGGCGGTGAGCGCGCGCCGTCAGGGCGCCCCGTACCCGCCGCCGCCCGGCGTCTCCACGCGCAGCACGTCGCCGGGGCCGACGTCGACGCTGTCGCTGCCGGCGAGGTCGGTGACGGTGCCGTCGGCGCGTTCGACCGCGTTGCGCCCGAGGGCGCCGGGGGCGCCGCCCGCCATGCCGTAGGGCGGGACGCGGCGGTGGCCGGTCAGCAGCGCCACCGTCATGGGCTCCAGGAACGCCAGCCGGCGGACGACGCCCTCGCCGCCCCGCCAGCGCCCGGCGCCGCCGCTGCCGTCCCGGACGCGGAACTCCTCCACCCGCACCGGGTAGCGCCACTCCAGCACCTCGGGGTCGGTCAGCCGGGAGTTGGTCATGTGGGTCTGCACCGCGTCGGCGCCGGGGAAGCCGTCGCCCGCGCCGGAGCCGCTGGCCAACGTCTCGTAGTACTGGGCCCGTTCGTTGCCGAAGGTGACGTTGTTCATCGTGCCCGAGCCCTCCGCCTGGACGCCGAGCGCCGCGTAGAGGGCGCCGGTGACGGCCTGGGAGGTCTCCACGTTGCCGGCGACGGTCGCCGCCGGGTGGCGCGGGTCGAGCATCGACCCCGGCGGGACGCGGACCTCGACCGGCACCAGGCAGCCGCTGTTGAGCGGGATGTCGTCGGCGACCAGGGTGCGGAAGACGTACAGCACGGCGGCCAGCACGACCGCGCGGGGCGCGTTGGTGTTGCCCGGCTGCTGCGGGGAGGTGCCGGCGAAGTCGATCACGGCGCGGCGCGCGGCGCGGTCCACGGTGACGGCGACCTCGATGTGGGCGCCGGCGTCGGTCTCGTAACGGGAGCGGCCGTCCCGCAGCGTGGCGATGATCCGGCGCACCGCCTCCTCCGCGTTGTCCCGGACGTGCCCCATGTAGGCGTGCACGACGTCGAGGCCGAACTGGTCGATGACCGCGCGGAGTTCGGCGATGCCCCGCTCGTTGGCCGCGATCTGGGCGCGCAGGTCGGCCAGGTTGGCCTCCACGCCGCGCGAGGGGTGGGGGGCGGAGGTCAGCAGCGCGCGGGTCTCGGCCTCCCGCAGCCGGCCGCCGCCGACCAGCAGCCAGTTGTCGAAGAGCACGCCCTCCTCGTCGACGGTGCGGCTGAACGCGGGCATCGAGCCGGGGGTGATGCCGCCGATCTCGGCGTGGTGGCCCCGGGAGGCGACCAGGAACAGCAGCCGGTCGCCGTCGAAGACGGGGGTGACCACGGTGACGTCCGGCAGATGGGTGCCGCCGTGGAACGGGTCGTTGACGGCGATCACGTCGCCGGCGCGCAGCGCGCCCGCGCGGCGGCGCAGCACCTCCTTGACGGCCTCGCCCATCGAGCCGAGGTGGACGGGGATGTGCGGGGCGTTGGCGACGAGGTTGCCCTCCGCGTCGAAGAGGGCGCAGGAGAAGTCGAGGCGCTCCTTGATGTTGACGGAGTGCGCGGTGTTCTCCAGCGCCACGCCCATCTGTTCGGCGATGGACATGAAGAGGTTGTTGAAGACCTCAAGCCGCACCGGGTCGACGTCGGTGCCGACGGCGACGGCGCGGCGCCGGGGGGCGACCCGGTCCAGCAGCAGATGGCCCAGCTCGCCGACGCGGGCGCGCCAGCCGGGCTCCACGACGGTGGTGGCGTCGTCCTCGGCGACGATCGCCGGGCCCGTGACGGACTCGCCGGGGCGCAGCGCGGAGCGCCGGTGGAGCGGCACCCGCCGCCGGGCGCCCTCGGTCCACATCTCCACGGTGGTCGCGGGCTCCGGCTCGCCGGAGCCGGCCGGCGGCAGCGCGGGGCGGCCGAGGTGGCCGCCGGCCGCGCCGACCGCCTCCACGGCGACGACGGCGGCGACCAGCGGCTTGTCCATGGTGAAGCCGTAGCGGGCGGTGTGCAGCGCGGCGAACTCGGCGGCCATCGCCGCCGGTTCGGCCCACGCCACCGGCAGCGCCGCGTCCGTTCCCGCGTACCGCAGATGGAGGCGGACGGAGTGCCGCACGGCGTCCGCCGGCACGCCGTCGGCGCGCAGCGCGGCGACGGCCTCGGCGGTCAGCTCCTCGGCGGCGCGGGCCACCTCGGCGATCCCGGCGTCCGTCAGCTCGCTCTCCACCGAGCGCTCCCGCAGCGCGGTGGCGTCCGCGACGCCGATGCCGTAGGCCGAGAGCACCCCGGCCAGCGGCGGCACCACGACCGTCTCCACGCCCAGCGCGTCGGCGACCCGGCAGGCGTGCTGACCGCCGGCGCCACCGAAGCTGGCCAGCGCGTAACGGGTCACGTCGTGGCCGCGCTGCACGGAGATCTTCTTGACGGCGCCCGCCATGTCGAGGACCGCGATATCCAGGAACCCCTCGGCGACCTCCTCGGGTCCCCGGTCGTCGCCCGTGGCCTCGGCGATCTCGCGGGCCAGCGCGGTGAACCGTTCAACGACCACCTCCTCGTCCAGCGGCTGGTCGCCGTCGGGGCCGAAGACCCGGGGGAAGTGGTCGGGTTGGACACGTCCGAGCATCACCTGCGCGTCGGTGACGGCCAGCGGCCCGCCGCGCCGGTAGCAGGCCGGGCCCGGATGGGCGCCGGCGGAGTCGGGGCCCACGCGGTAACGGGCGCCGTCGAACCGCAGCAGGGAGCCGCCGCCGGCGGCGACCGTGTGGATGTCCATCATCGGCGCGCGCATCCGCACCCCTGCGACCTCGGTGCCCCACACCCGTTCCAGGGCGCCGGCGTAGTGCGAGACGTCCGTCGAGGTGCCGCCCATGTCGAAGCCGATCACCCGGTGGTGGCCGGCCTCGGCGCAGGACCGCGCCATCCCGACGACCCCGCCGGCCGGCCCGGAGAGCACCGCGTCCCGCCCCCGGAAGTGCCCCGCCTCCCGCAGCCCGCCGCCGGACTGCATGAACAGCAGCCGCACGCCGCGCAGTTCGTCGGCGACCCGCTCGACATAGCGGCGCAGCACCGGGGAGAGATAGGCGTCGACGACCGTGGTGTCGCCACGGGAGACCAGCTTGATCAACGGGCTGACCTCGTGCGAGCAGCTGACCTGCGTGAACCCCGCCTCCCTCGCCAGCGCGCCGACGGCCAGCTCGTGCGCGGGATGGCGGTAGCCGTGCATCAGCACCACGGCCGCCGCCCGGAAACCCTCGGCGCGGGCGGCGCGCAGCGCCTCGGCGACCGGCTCGGCCGCCAGCGGCCGGACGACGGCGCCGTCGGCGGCGAGCCGCTCGGGCACCTCGATCACCCGGTCGTAGAGCGCCTCGGGCAGCCGGATGTGGCGGTCGAAGAGATGCGGCCGGTTCTGGTAGGCGATGCGCAGCGCGTCGCGGAAGCCGGCGGTGGTGACCAGCACGGTGGGCTCGCCCCGGCGCTCCAGCAGGGCGTTGGTGGCGACGGTGGTGCCCATCTTCACGATCTCGACCCGCTCGGCCGGCACGGGCTCGCCGTCGGCCAGCCCCAGCATCCGGCGGATGCCGGCGACGGCGGCGTCCCGGTAGCGCTCCGGGGCGTGCGAGAGCAGCTTGTCGGTGACCAGCCGCCCGTCGGGGCGGCGCCCGACGACGTCCGTGAAGGTGCCACCCCGGTCGATCCAGAACTCCCAACGCCCGTCCATCACCCCATCCTGCCCCAGCGGGCCGCCCCGGTGGGTGGTTCCCCGCGCCCCCAGCACGTCGGTGGGCGGCTTGAGGGGCGCGAGGAACCGCGCGGTGCATGAGCGACGACCCGCAGACGACCACGCCCCCGCACCGGAACGGCGAGTAGTCGCCCCCCGTCAAGTCGCCCCCCGTCAAAGAGCCAGGCGGCAGCGCACCGCGCTGACCACGCCCGCCTGTTCGGCCGGATCGCTGGCGAGGCTGCGCATCCGTTCCAGCACCCGCGCGTCGCCCGTCGGCACGGACTCCGCGCCCAACTGGCGGGTCTCCTCCTCGCAGTCCCACAGGCACTCGACGGCGAGACCGTGCGCGAAGCCGGGGTCGGTCGCGGCCAGCGCGCGCGCCGCGTGGCCGCGCAACTGCGAGGAGGGCGTCTCGCGGTACAGGTGGCGCAGCACGGGAACGGCCGCGGTCACGCACAGCCGGCCGACGCCCTCCACCAGTGGGCCCAGCTCCCGGCCCTCGGCGCCGGGCGCCCGCACCGCCCGGTGGAGTGCGGCCAGCACGCGCGGCGCGTCGGTGGTGGTGCCGCGCCGTGCCAGCAGCGCAGCCGCCGTGGTGCCCAGCTCGTCGCCGCGGACCGCCCACGTCCTGGCCCGGTCGAGCACGCGGGGCCCGGCCATGCGGGAGAACGCGGTGAGCGCGGCCCTGCGCAACTGCGGATGGGCGGCCCCGGTGGCCGCCTCTATGAGGTCGAGGGCCCTGGCGTCGTCCCGGTCGGCGAGGTGGCGCAGCGCGGCGGCGCGGGGGGCGGGGTGGCCGCCGCCGGCGGCGGCCAGCAGCGCGGGACGGTCCTCGGGGCCGGCCACGGCGGCCAGGCAGCGGGCGGCCGGCGCCTCGCGCCACTGCGGCGGGGTCTGCTCGTGGCCGTCCCTGGCCCAGTCGAGGACGGAGGCGACGCTCCAGCCGGGGCGGGGTCCTGAGGGGCGGAGCTGGCGCTGCCAGCGGTCGAAGTCGCCGCGCTCCAGCGCGGCGGTCAGGCGTTTCCGTTGGGCGGGGCGCTCGGGGTCCTCGGCCCAGATCCGCCAGGGGCGTGGCTCGAACGAGTCGCGGACGGCGGCGGCCAGCGCGTCCTCGCCCTCGGTGGTGCGCGGGAAGCGCTCCAGGATGCGCGGGCCCAGGCCGCGCAGGCCGGCGTCGCTGTCGCGGACGGCCAACTCGTCGAGGGCCCACCGCCAGTTGGCGCCGCGCACGGCGTAGCCGCGCAGCAGCCGCAGGGCGTGGCCGCGGCCGTAGGTGGCGAGGTGGCCGAGGACGGAGAGGGCGAGTCCGGTGCGTTCCTCGCCACCGGTGGCGTCGTCGGCGTGGAAGAGGTGGTCGGTGAGCGGCCACAGGTCGGCGCCCAGCTCCAGGTAGAGCCGCGCGTAGTAGAGGGAACGGCGCTCCAGCTGCCAGTCGGCGCGGGGGTCGTGGAGCACGCAGTGCTCCAGCGCGGCCACCGCCTCGGACCTGGGAGCGGCCAGGGCGTGCAGCCACCCGTCACCGCGCCCCCGCTGGAGGAGGCCCAGGAGGGTCCCGCTGGGCGCTATGTCGGTTTCGGTCGGACTGGCGAACATATGAGTCAGCATCCGGTGCGTCGGTGTCGGTGGCAACGGGATTTCGGTGGGATGTCCCGAGACGGCTCCTTGCCGTCCCGAGGAGTTCTACACCCGGCGTGCCACCGTGCGCGCCCCGTGCGGCGGCTGAATCTCTTACGGAGCGGGTAGGGCTGTGCAACAGTCTGGAGTCGTCCGCGCCGACCGCTCCGGCCGTCAGGCCCGACTCGCCGTTTCGAGGTCAGCCATGCTCTCCTCCCAGAACCCCAAGCCACCGATCACGCCGCCGTTGGCGAAGCACCCCGCGGGGCCTTCCCTCGACGAGCTGGTGGTCCGCACCCGCCGGCTGCGGGACGATCTCGACGCCGCACGCCGCGCCGACCCGCGCGCCACGGCCGGGGAACCGGTGCGCCGGGCGGCGTGGGAGCTGGTCGGCGGCTGGCTCGACGACGTGGCAGAGCAGCTGCACGAGCTGCGCACCGCGCCGGGGCCCGCGGTGGGTGCGGCACCGGTGCCCCGGGTGGGCAGCGCCGAGTGGAACCTGCTGACGGACGGCGCGGTGTGGTCGGACGAGCTGTACGTGATCTTCGGGCGGGCGGTTGGCGAGGGCCCGCTCTCGCTGGACCAGCTGCCGTCGTTCCTGCCGCCGGAGGACCAGCCGGCGCTGACGGCCGCCGTCACCGGGTGCCTGGTGGACGGCCGGCCGATGGACTGCGAGTTCCGGATCACCCGGCCCGACGGCTCGCTGCGCGCGGTGCGGATGGCCGGGGAGCCGGTGCTGGACGACGACGGGGGCACGGTCGCGCTCTGGGCGATGATCAGGGACGTCGAGGTGGTGCGGCACCCCGTGCCCAGCCAGCGCCGGGCGCCGGCGCGGGTCAGCGGCGGGGGCGTGGCCGAAACGGCGGAGGGCGCCGACAGCGGGGTGGAACGCGCGCTGGCCGAGGTGGCGCGGGGGGCGGCGCCGCCGGCGCCCGGCGGCCTGGAGCTGGCCGCCCGCTATCTGCCGGCGGGGCGCGGCGCGCCGCTGACGGGAAAGTGGTGCGATTCGCTCGAACTACCGGGCGGGGCCAGCCTGTTGAGCGTCGGCGACCTGGCGGGGCGCGGGCCGGCCGCCGTGGCGGGCACGGCGACCGCGCTGGGCGCGATCCGGGGCATCGCGCTGGCCGGCCAGTCGCCGGCCGCGCTGCTCGGCCACCTCAACCAGCTGCTGGACCGTGGGGCGCACCCGGTGCTCGCCAGCGTGCTGTGCTGCCGCTACGAGCCGAGGGACGGCAGCCTGGTGTGGGCGCAGGCCGGCCATCCGGCGCCGCTGCTGTGCCGGGGCGGCACGGGGTGGGCGCTGCCGCGCCCGACGGGCACCCTGCTGGGCGCGGTCGGGGACACGGCGTACACGGAACGCACGGATCCGCTTCAGCCCGGGGACGTGCTGGTGCTCCATACTGATGGTCTGTTTTCGGACATCCCGGCGCGTGGAGTGACGGGCCACGCCGGGGACCACCGGCTGATCGGTCTGGCCGGCCGGCTGAGCGCCGCCGACAGCGCGGCCGAGTGCCTGCGGCTGATCGTCGAGGAGCGCGACGGCGGCGACGACGCCTGCGTGCTGGTCGCCCGCGTCGGGCGGTGAACGGCTCCCGCCCGCGGGGGCGCGCCGCCGCTGGCGTTCTCGCGGGCCGGTCCCGAGCCGAGCGGCATCGCCCGCGGGGGCGCGCCGCCGGCCGCCGTTCCCGCCCCGGTCGAGGGAACGGCGGCCGGCCCGCCCGACCCGGCGTTACACCAGGCGGGGGGGCGGGGCCTGGCGCGGCAGCGACTCCGCCAGCTCCTCCCGCAACTCCTCGATGCGGGCGTAGCCGGCGTAGTAGCCGGTCAGCCGGTACATCTCACGCAGCCGGTCCCAGGTGCGGTGCGAGGAGTTGTCCGACACCGAGGCCAGCGCCAACCGGGCGTAGCGGTCGGCCTGTTCGGGGTCGTCGCCGATGAAGCACGCGGAGGCCAGGGAGATCTGGTCGAAGATCTTGGCCCGCTTCAGCTCGCCGCCGCGCAGGACGAGCGCCTGCTTGGCGTGCCGCTCGGCGTGCGCCGCCGCCGAGGGGTCGTGCTCGGCGAGGGTGCGGTAGGCCAGGGCCTGCATCCCGTGCAGGTCCGCCTCGTCGAAGAGCTGCATCCAGCTGGGCGGCGGCACGTCGCCCCGGTCGGAGACGAACAGGTCCTCCGCCTCGCCCAGCGTGCGGCGCATCGCCTTGCCGTGACCCATCGAGGCGTGCGCCCACGCCTCGATGGTGCGCAGCATCGCCCGGGTGCGCGGCAGCGCCTCCCGTCCGACGCCCGCGTTGGCCAGCCGCATCAGGTCCAGGGCGTCGTCCGGCCGGCCCAGGTGGACCATCTGCCGCGCCGCCCTGGACAGGGCCTCGCCGGCGCGCGGCTGGTCGCCGCCCTCGCGGGCGGCGTGCGCCGCTATCACGAAGTACTTCTGCGCGGTGGCCTCAAGACCCACGTCGTGGGACATCCAGCCGGCGAGCACCGCCAGGTTGGCGGCCACTCCCCACAGCCGCCGGCGCAGGTGCTCCGGGTGCTGGTAGGCCAACAGCCCGCCCACCTCGTTGAGTTGGCCCACCACGGCCTTGCGTTGAAGCCCGCCGCCGCGCGCCGCGTCCCAGGCGCGGAACACCTCGACCGAGCGTTCGAGCGCCTCGATCTCCTCGGAGCCGACCGGGGCCGCCTCGTAGCGGTCGAGGCCGGGGTCGCCGGCGGGGAGGCCCGGGCGTGGCCCGCCCTCCGGGGTGGTGAGCCAGTCGTGCATGGCGTCGCTGAGTGCGGAGCCGGCGGCGAGCGCGGCTCCCGCGCCCACCATGCCACGTCGGTTCAGCATGAGGTCCATTCCCGTGAATTCGGTGAGGACCGCGGCCGTCCGCCAGGGGGTCCACGGAAGCCCGTGGAGCGTGGGCTGTCGTCCGCCGTTCCCTGGCCTGCGCAACCCGAGGTCCTCGATGGTCACGACACGGCCGAGTCGCTCGGTGAACAGCGTCGCCAGCACGTCGGGAACGGGGTCGCGCGGGGTCTCGCCGGTGTCGATCCACCGACGCACCCGCGAGGTGTCGGTGGCCAGCTGCGGAAAGCCCTGGGCCGCCGCCTGCCGGTTCACCAGCCTCGCGAGTTCCCCCTTGGACCACCCGGCGAGCCTGAAGAGGTCCGCCAGCCTGGTGTTGGGTCCTCTGTTCACGTCAAGCCCCCAGGATCTCGGCTGAGTTGACAGTAACCGCGGGAGGGCACCGACATGACAATTCGCCAGGGTTCGCCAGGGCCCGCCAGATGGTGTGCCACCCGTGGAAGGGGGTGGTGTGTCCTTGGCGCCACTCCGGCCAGGAAGCGGCGGGCACTTCCCCAGGGTGCCCCGGCACGGTCCGGCGCGGCGCCGCTCCGACTCGTCCGCCGCCACCGAAGGGACTCGGCCCGGTATGTACCCAGCACCCTCCCCCGTGGTAACCCGGCACCGGCCACCGCCCACCGGAACCGCCGGCGGTCCACGCGGCGCGCTCGTCGACGAACGACTGCGGCGGACCCGGCGCGCCGGCGCGCCGGTGCCGGTCGGCTCCCGGTTAGACCTCGCGGGGGCGGGCGGCGAACGGCTGCGGGTCGCGCTCGAAGCGGTGCAGCGGATCTGCCCGGAGTTCACCCCGGCGCGGGTGCTGCGGGACGCGGACGGCACGGTGGTCCTGGCCGGCATGGCCGGGCGGCGCGCGGCGGTCGCCAAGTGTGTGCTGGACCCGGGCGAGGAGCGCGGGGAACGGTTCGCGCGCGAGTTGGCGGTCAACCGCGCGTTTCTGCGTCACCGCCCCCCGGTGCGGGTGCCCCGGCTGATCGCCGACGGCGACCACACGCTGGTCACCGAGTTCGTGCCCGGGCGGGTGGCCTCGCCGCAGCGCCACCCCTCGCTGCCGCCGGCGTGGACCGACCTGCGGGCGACGCTGGCGGCCGTGCGGCGGATCAACGCCTGGCGGCCGGCCGCCGGGGTCTTCCCCGACGAGGTCAACCACGCGGCCCAGCTGGCGCGTTACCAGCCGTTCGGCCTGCTGACGGACCGCGATCTCAGCGACCTGAAAACGTTGCTCCACGACGTGTGCGGCCGGGGCGAGCCGCCGCGCGAGTTCGGCCACGGCGAGGCGCTGCCGCCGCACGTGCTGCTCTCCCCCACCGGGCCGGTGCTGGTCGACTGGACCTCGGCCGGGTGGCGGCTGCCCGGGTACGACCTGGCGACGCTGTGGGTGGCGCTGGGCGAGTCGCCGCTGGTGCGGCGGCAGATCAGCCAGTCGGCGCAGGCGGAGGGACGGCCGGCGCGGGACTGCTTCCTGATCAATCTGATGCTGGTGCTCGCCCGGGAGATCCGCCACTGCGAGCTGGCCGTCCGCCGGGCCATGGACCGCCCGGGCAGCGCCTCGGCCGACCGCTCGGGCGGGCCCGCGCCCGGCGAGGAGAAGCGGCTGCTGCTGCGCCGGCTCCACGACGACTGGGCACTGACCCGCCGCGCGATCCGGGCGGCCGTCGGCACCAGGTAGGCGCCGGGAGGGACCGGGCGGACGGGATGCGGGCCGGGCGGACCGGGCGGACCTGACGGGCCGGAACGGGTGAGGGGAACGAACGCCGCCCGGCCGGCGCCTCGCGGGGGAGGGCGACGGCCGGGCGGGGCGCGCGGGGGCGCGGGGGCTCGCGCGCGGTGGCGGGTCTGGCGGTGTCGCGCCCCGCGCCGGGTCCGCGACTCCGGGCCGCGTGCGGGGAATCGCTCCCCGCTCCCGAAGTCCGGGGCGGGGCCCGGGCGCGGGGCCCCCGGCGTGAGACGTTCCATTGACGGGTGGCGCTGACCTGCGCGACAGTGCGGAGCGCACCGCCCTCCCAAGGAGCTGTCGTGAACCACGCCCCCCGCGGCCCCGCGTCGTTCTCCTCCCCGCTGACGGGGATGGACCGAGGGCGCTGGGAGGAGACCGCCGACCGGCTGCTGGCGGCGCTCGCCCCGTTCGCCGTCCACGGCGGCGCCGGCTACCGGCTTCCGGGCCCCGCCAGCGGGTCGGGCCCGGCCAGCGACGCGCTTGAGGCGTACGCCCGCACCTTTCTGCTGGCCGCCTTCCGCGCCGCCCACGCCCGGCAGTCGCACGCCGAGCGGCTGCTGGCGCCGTACGCCGCCGGGCTGGCGCACGGCGCCGACCCGGGCGCGCCGGGCGGCTGGCCGCGCCCCGCCGAGCTGCCGCAGGCCAGGGTCGAGGCCGCGGCGCTGGTCGTGGCGCTGCACGAGTCGCGCGGGCTGCTCTGGGAGCGGTTGGACGAACGGGCCAGGGGCCACGCCGTCGACTGGCTCAGCGAGGTCGCCGAGGCGCCCGTGCCGCGGAACAACTGGCTGTGGTTCCGCGCGGTGGTCGCCGCCTTCCTCCGCTCGGTGGGCGCCCCGCACTCCGCCTCCGACATCGCCGAGGCCGTGGAACGCACCGAGGACTGGTACGCCGGCGACGGCTGGTACAGCGACGGCAGCCGCGGCCCCGGCCAGCACCGGAACTTCGACCACTACAACGGGTGGGCGATGCATCTCTTCCCGCTCTGGTACTGCCGGATCTCCGGCACGGCGGCGGAGCCGGGGCTGCTCGACCGCTACCGGGAGCGGCTGCGCCGCCATCTCGCCGACGCCGTCCATCTGATCGGCGGCGACGGCGCGCCGCTCTTCCAGGGGCGGTCGCTGATCTACCGGTTCGCCACGGCGGCGCCGCTCTTCGCCGGCGCGCTGTTCGACGCCACCCCGCTCTCCCCCGGGCTGACCCGCAGGGCCGCCAGCGGCACGCTGCGTTCGTTCCTCGACCGGGGCGCGGTCGACGAACGGGGGCTGCTGCCCGCCGGCTGGCACGGGCGTTTCGACCCGCTGCGGCAGAGCTACTCGGGCCCCGGCTCCCCGTACTGGGCCAGCCAGGGCTTCGCCGGGCTGCTGCTGCCGCCCGACCACCCCGTCTGGACCGAGCCGGAGGAACGACTGCCCGTCGAACGAGGGGACTTCACCCGCACCGTCGGCCCGCCCGGCTGGCTGGTCTCCGGCACCGTGGCGGACGGGGTGGTCAGGGTGGTCAACCACGGCACCGACCACACCCCGCCCGACCGCCCGGCGCGCGACGACCCGAGCTACGCGCGGCTGGCCTACTCCACGCACACGGGCCCCGACCTCGGCCCGCCCGACCCGTGGCACGACGACCCCGAGGCCGGGTTCCGGGACGGGGACGCCCGTGCCGACCAGGGCCCGGACAACCGGGTCGCGCTGGTCGACGCCGAAGGGCGGCTCTCCCACCGCAGCCCGCTGCGCCGCGGGGAGGTCGAGGCGCCGGCGGCCGTCTCCGAGCACGTCCCCCACTGGCCGGTGGCCGGCGTCCCGGAGCGCGAACGGTGGCCGGCGGGACCGCCGTTGGTGACCGCCTCACTGGTCAAGGGCGCCTGGGAGGTCCGGGTGGTGGAGGTCGCGGGGGACGACCGACTGGTCAGTGTCGGCGGCCACGCGCTGGCCGCGCCCCTCCCTCCTCTGGGCGCGACCACGGCGCGCGCGGTCCTGCTGGCCCGCGAGGACGGGTTGACCAGTGCGCTGGCGGTGCTCACCGAGACGCCGGCCGCGCTCGCCGAGCACCGCGAGGAGGGGCGCAACGCCTTCGGCGCGCACAGCGCGACGCCCGTCTACCGCGCCACCGGCCCGCTGCACGCGGTCGGCGTCTTTCTCGGAGTCCACCGCGAGCCCGGCCCGCCCGTTCCGCCCCGGGTGCTCCTCTCCCCCGGGCGCGCGACGGTGGAGTGGCCCGACGGCACGTCCGACACGGTGCGTTGGCGCTCCCCCCGACGCGCCCTCCCGGGTCGGCGGGAGGACTGACGGGAGGACTGACGGGTGGACTGACGGGGCGTCAGTCGCGCCGCCCGCTCACCGTGACGAAGGAGTGCGGGGGCAGGGTCAGCGTCAACGCGCCCTTCTCCACGCCCAGTTCGGTGAACGGGCGGGCGGAGACCGGGCTGCGCTCCGGGGTGTTGTGGTCCTGGAGCCGGTCGGCGGTCAGGATGCGGGCGGTCGGCTCGGCGAGGGTCCCGCCGCGCAGGTCGAGGGTGACCTCGGCCGGCCGGTCGGCGTCGAGATTGGTCAGGGAGACCAGCACCGCGCCGTCCCGGACGCTGGCCGAGGCGGAGAGAGTGGTCAACGAGGTGTCGCCGACCTGGCGTCGCGCGTCGTCCGAAGTGGTCAGGTGAACGGGCAGCGAGGTGGCGTCCTGGTGCCCCTTGTTCATCTCGAAGACGTGGTAGGTCGGCGTGCGGACCAGCTGGTCACCATCGGTGAGCAGCACCGACTGGAGGACGTTGACGGTCTGGGCGAGGTTGGCCATCGCCAGCCGCTCGGCGTGCCGGTGGAAGATGTCGAAGTGGGTGCTGGCCACCAACGCGTCGCGCAGCGTGTTCTGTTGGAAGAGGAAGCCCGGGTTGGTGCCGGGCTCGACATCGAACCAGGTGCCCCACTCGTCGACGACCAGGCCGACCCGGCGCGCCGGGTCGTAGGCGTCCATCACCGTGGAGTGCCCCTGGATGATCCGGTCCATCCGCGCGGCGGCGGCCATGGTGCGGTAGTAGTCCTCGGTGGTGAACTCCGTCGCGCTGCCCTTCGCCTCCCAGGGGCCCGTCAGGGTGTAGTAGTGCACGGAGAGCGCCTGGAAGAAGTTCTTCGGGGTGGCCTCGCAGCCGAAGCAGCTGATCTGCCGCATCAGCGTCTCGGTCCAGGCGTAGTCGGCGTCGGAGGCGCCGGCGGCGATCCGGTAGAGCGTGTTGTCGCCGTGGTCACGGCAGTAGGTCGCGTACTGGCGGGCCAGGTCCGCGTAGTAGTCGGCGCGCATGTTGCCGCCGCAGCCCCAGGCCTCGTTGCCCAGTCCCCAGAACCGCACGCGCCACGGCTCCTCGCGACCGTTGGCCCTGCGCAGCGCCACCATGGGGCTGTCCCCGTCGCGGGTGAGGTACTCCACCCACTCGCTCATCTCACGCACGGTGCCGCTGCCGACGTTGCCGCTGATGTAGGGCTCGGCGCCCAGTAGTTCGCACAGGGCCAGGAACTCGTGGGTGCCGAAGTGGTTGTTCTCCTCCACGTTCCCCCAGTGGGTGTTGACCATCCGGGGGCGGTCCTCGCGCGGGCCGATGCCGTCCTTCCAGTGGTACTCGTCGGCGAAACAGCCGCCGGGCCAGCGGAGGTTGGGGATGTCCAACGCGCGCAGCGCCTCGACGACGTCCAGCCGCAGGCCCCCCTCGTTCGGGATCGGCGAGTCCTCCCCGACCCACAGGCCGCCGTAGACGCAGCGCCCGAGGTGCTCGGCGAAGTGGCCGTAGAGGTGGCGGCTGATGACCGGCCCCTCGATGTCCAGGTTGATGATCGCCCTGCCGCTGCTGCCGGACATGCGGTTGCTCCTCGTCGCTGGGCCGCGTCGCTGGTCGACGTCTTGTATCGATAAAAACTGGCACGGCGCCCCCGAGGCGTCAAGGGTCGCGGCGCCGGACGGGCGGAGCCGTTGACGGCGCCCCCGCGTCCCGCTACATTTGCGTTGTTGCTTAATTAAGGAGTTCCGAAAATGCAGGACACCTCCCGGACTCTCGACCTCGTCTTCGGTGCCCTCGCCGATCCGCGCCGGCGCGCGATGCTGGCGCGGCTGAGCCACGGCCCGGTCACCGCCGGGGAGTTGGCGGAGCCGCTGCGGATCAGCAGGCCGGCCGTCTCGCAGCACCTCAAGGTCCTGGAGACGGCGGGGCTCGTGGTGCGCGGCCGAAGCGCCCAGTGGCGCACGTGCGCCCTGCGCACCGAGCCGCTCGACGAGGTGTCCGCGTGGCTGGACCAGCAACGGACCGTGTGGGAGCAGAGCTTCGACAACCTGGAGGACCGGCTGCGGGAGATGCGGCGCGAACGGGCCACCGGGACGGCGGAGGAACAGCGCGACAGGGAAGAGACGGACTGATGCACCGAGACACCCGACCGGACGACGAGACGCCGGGCTTCACACTCACCCGGGTGCTGGACGCACCCCGCGACCTCGTGTGGCGGGCGTGGACCGAACCCGACGAGATGGCCCGGTGGTTCCACCCCCGGGGGATGACCTCGCCGCGCGAGCACGTCCACGCGGACCTGCGGGTCGGCGGTCGCTACGCGTACGTGATGGTCTCCGACGCCACCGGGGAGCGCACCCCGACCGGCGGGGTCTATCTGGAGATCGCCGCCCCCGAGCGCCTGGTCTTCACCTGGGGCCACCCGGAGGCGGCGGCCGAGGACTCGCCCGTCGTCACGGTGGACCTCGACGACCTCGGCGACAGGACCGGGATGACCTTCCGCCTCCGGGGGGTGCCGGGACGGCCGGGAGACGACTCCGTGTACGACGGCTGGTCCTCCGCCCTCGACGTCCTCACCGAAGCCCTGGCCGGCGGCCCCGGCCACCGGGCTTAGGCGGTGCGCGCCATGCGCCCCGACGACGTGCGGGAGGTCCTGACCCGCCCCCTCGCGTGCGCGCTCCTCGCCTCCCGGGCACCCGCGCGGCTCGCCTATGTCGCGCGGGACGGCACGCCCCGGGTGATCCCGATCGGTCACCACTGGGACGGCACCCGGTTCCTGATGTTCACCGCCACCGACGCCCCGAAGGCGCGGGCCCTGGAGGCCAGGCCCGAGGTGGCCCTCACCCTGGACACCGAGGGCTTCCCGCCGCGCGCGCTGCTGGTGCGGGGCACCGCGCGGCTGGAGACGGTCGACGGGGTGCCGGAGGAGTTCCTCGACGCGAGCGCCCCCGCGGGTGCCGAGGAACGGGCCGCGTTCGCGGCCGAGGCCCGTTCCCTCTACCGACGGATGACGCGGATCGCGGTCACCCCGGAGTGGGCGAAGCTGTTGGACTTCGAGACCACGCTGCCCAGCGCCCTTGAGAAGCTCGCCGCGGCACGCGACGGGGGTGGTTGACCGGCACCGCACGCGGGAGGGGCCGCCGCCGGCCCTGGGTATCGTTGCCGGGCGGGGGCCGCCGGGCACGGACGGCCCGGGGCCGAGGAGGTGGCCGGTTCGTGGTGACGATGAGCGACGTGGCGCGGGCCGCCGGGGTGTCGGCGATGACGGTCTCCAACGTCATCAACGGCCACCCCCACGTCAGCGAGGAGACCAGACGGCGGGTGGCGGAGGCGGTCGACCGGCTCGGCTACCGGATGAACTACGCCGCGCGCCACCTGCGTTCCGGCACCACGGGGGTGATCGGCCTGGCCGTCCCCGGCATCGACCAGCCCTACTACGGCCATCTCGCCGCGCTGGTGATCGCGGGGGCGCGGCGCCTCGGGTACCGGGTGGCGGTCGAGCAGACCGGCGCCTCGCGCGAGGGCGAGACGGAGGCGCTGGCCCACTCCCGGTTGCGGACCTACGACGGGCTGATCATGGCCACCGTGGAGCTCGGCGAGGAGGACGGCGGCGCGCTCTTCGCCGACTTTCCCGTGGTCACGCTGGGCGAAAGGTTCCGGGGCGCGCACGTGGACCACGTCGGCATGGCCAACTTCGAGGGCGCGGGTGACGCCACGCGCCACCTGCTGGAGCGCGGCTGCCGCCGGATCGCCGTGATCGGCGGGCGCGCGGAGGGCGAGAGCGGCGCGGCGACGTTGCGCACCGCCGGCCATCTGGCCGCTCTCGCCGACGCCGGGGTGGCGCGCGACGACGCGCTGCTCGCCGGCTGCGCCTTCACCACGGCGGGAGGCGCCGAGGCGGTGCGCCGACTGCGGGACGGCGGCGTGCCGTTCGACGGCGCGCTCTGTCTGACCGACTCGCTGGCGCTCGGGGTGGTGCGCGGCCTGCGGGACGCGGGACTCTCCGTGCCGGGGGACGTGCTGGTGGTCGGCTTCGACGACATCCCGGGGGCCGCCTACGCGGTGCCCTCCCTGACCACCGTGGCACCCGGTCACGCCGAGATGGTCGCCGCGGCGCTGGAGATGCTGACCGAACGGATCGCCGGCCGCCGGCCGGCGGGCGAGGTCCGGAGCTTCACGGGGCCGCACCGCCTGGTGGTGCGCGAGTCGACCACCCGTTGAACGCCCGTCACCAGACGGGAGCGACTCAGCGCTGGAACATCTCGGCGGGCAGCGGTTTCAACAACTGGTAAAGCTCGTCGGTGATCGGCCGTTCCCAACTGGCGATGGTCACCAACACGCCGTCGCTGCGGTCGAACTGCACACAGGCCACCCGGCCCTCGCTGCACAGCACCCGGCGGACGATCAGCAGGTTCCCGTCGTGCATCACGGGTACCTCCTCGGTGCCCGTGCAGGTGACCTCCTCGTTCATCTCCAGCGCCGACATCAGCTGGTGCACCTCGAACGGCGCCTCGTCGTCGGCGCGTTCCCTCGCCGGCGAGCCCTCGGGGAGGTTGCCGATGATCATGGCCGGGCCCCTCCCGCCGAAGAGGTCGTACCGCAGCACGACGCCCTGACAGCTGCCGTCCGGCGCGGGCAGCAGGCCGGCGCCGAGCACCCCGGGCCAGTCCCCCGGGTCCATGGCCAGCACGTCGAAGTCGGGCCCGGCGGGGGATGCTGCGTTGCGGCGGCGGAGGAAGGACATGGGGGCCATCGTACGTCGGTGACCCGCGTTCCCCGGCAGTCAGGTCGGACGGCGGGACGCGGGGCGAACCGCGGTCAGGGCACCGGTGGAAGGCGGTCGACCGCGCGTCGGGGGACGGCCGCTCGCGCGGTCGCCCACGCGACTCCCCCGAGGGGCGTCACGCCGTGTCCGCGTCGTCGGCGCGCAGCGTCGCGACCTGGCGGTAGAGCTCCACCGCCTCCGCGCCGCGGCCCAGCTGTTCGAGGCAGAGGGCCTCGTCGTTGCGGCTGATCAGCGCGTCCGGGTGGCTGGCGCCCAGCACGTGTTCGCGCACCAGCCGCACCCGGTGGAAGCGCTCAAGCGCCGCCTCCCAGCGGCCCAACCAGCCGAGCGCCACCGCGATCTCCCGCTCGCTCACGAGCGTGTGCGGGTGCTCGGCGCCCAACGCGGCGGTCCTGGCGCGGTGCACCTCGACCGCCTCGGCCAGCGCCTCCTCCCAGCGGCCCAGCCGCCCCAGCGTCATGCCCCGCCCGTGGCGGGCGCGCAGCGTCTCGGGGTGGTCGGAGCCCCGGGTGCGGGTGTACGCCTCGATCAGCACCTCGTAGAGCGGCAGCGCCTCCGCCGGGCGGCCGAGGCGGCCCAGGCAGATGCCCACCTCGTAGACGACCTCCAGGGTGTCCTGGTGCTCGGCGCCCAGCACCTGCACCCTGGCCTCCGCCGCGTCACGCAGCCCGGCCAGCGCCTCCTCCCAACGACGCAGCCGCGCCAGGGCGTACGCCGCCTCGAAGCGGCTGGTCAGCGTCTCCTCGTGCAGCTCGCCCAGGGCCTCGCCGCGCAGTTCGGCGACGGCGCTGTGCACCTCGTACGCCTCCTCCCAGCGCCCGAGGCGGCCCAGGCTGAGGCCGGCGCGGTGGCGGCTGGCGAGAACGGCCAGATGCTCGGGCGAGGGGCCCCGCCGCACGCTGGTGGGATGCGCCAGCACGGTGGCCGTCATCCCGGTCCACTGGCCGGTGAGACCGGCGGAACGGTCCGGCGGGGCCAGCCGCAACGACCAGGAGCCGCTGGCGCGCGAGCCGACGCGCATCCCCCTGGTCCACTCGGGCAGCCGCGCCGGCTCGCGCCGGACGCGGGGCACCAGCTGGGTGCCGGTCGCCACCGGGGTGGGCTGGCCCAGCATCTCGCGGAGCGTCCGGGCGGCGTCGTCGGGGCGTTCGTCCGGGTCCTTGGCGAGCAGCGCCAGGATGAAGCGCTCCAGCCCCTCGGTCAGCTCGGGCCGCAGCGTCCTGGGCGGCTCGGGCGGGGTGTCGCGGTGCCCGATGAGGATGGCCCAGGGGTCGCCGAGGTCGAACGGGGGCGCGCCGGTGGCGATCTCGTACAGCACGCAGCCCAACGAGTAGAGGTCGCTACGGGCGTCGACGTTGACGCCGGCGATCTGCTCGGGCGACATGTAGTGCGGGGTGCCCATGGCCATTCCGGCGCTGGTGAGCTTGGTGGACAGCCCGATCCCCTGGGCCAGCCTGGCGATGCCGAAGTCGCAGATCTTCACCGTGCCGTCGGTGAGCCGCATGATGTTGGCCGGTTTGAGGTCGCGGTGGACGATGCCCTGCTCGTGGGTGTAGGCCAGCGCCGCCGAGACCTGCTCGGCGACGTCGATGACCTCGCTGACGGACAGCGGTCCGGGTCCCGCCGCCTGGAGCAGCTCGCTGAGGTTCCTGCCCTCCAGCAGCTCCATCACCAGGTAGAGCACCCCGTCGGACTCGCCGAAGTCGTGGACCACGGTGATGCCCCGGTGTTGCAGCCCGGCGGCGACCCTGGCCTCCCGCCGGAACCGCTCGCGCAGGACGCGCAGGAACGACTCCTCCTGCTGGCCGCCCAGCGGCTTCAGGCACTTGACCGCGACCCGGCGCCCGAGCGCCTCGTCCCTGGCACGCCAGACCTCCCCCATGCCGCCGCGCCCGATGAGTTCGAGCAGCTGGTAGCGGCCATGCAGCAGCACGCCATCCGTCATCGTCCGGTGTCCACCCCCCGTCGTCGACCCGTTGTCCGCCCCTGCCACCAGTATGGCGTCCCGGGCGGGACGTTCCTATGCCAAGTGGCGGGAAAGAGGTGGAACGGGCGGATGCGCGGCGTCCGTTGACGCCGGGGCGCGGCGTCACACGCGGGTGTGCGACCGTTCCACCGGCTCGGGCGTGTCGTGCCGGTCGGCGCCCGGCAGGCCACGGCCCTCGACGTCGACGTGCGGCAGCCGCCGTTCCAGCCAGCCGGGCAGCCACCAGCCGGCGCGCCCGACGAGTACCAGCACGGCGGGCACCAGGGTAAGCCGGACGAGGAACGCGTCAACCAGCACCCCGACGGCCAGGCCGAACGCGATGGGCTTGACGATGGCGTCCTCCATGGTCACGAAGCTGGCGAAGACCGCGAACATGATCAACGCGGCGGCCGTCACCACCCGGAAGGCCAGCGGCGCGCCCTCCCTGACCGCGCCCGCCGGGTCGGCGCCGTGGGCGTGCCGCTCGTGGATGCGGGAGACGACGAACACCTCGTAGTCCATGGCGAGTCCGAAGAGCACGCCCATGAGGATGATCGGCAGGAAGCTGACGACCGGGCCGGTGCGGGAGACGTCCAGGACGTCGGCCAGCCAGCCCCACTCGAAGACGGCGACGACGGCGCCGAACGCGGCGGCCACCGAGAGCAGGAAGCCGAGGGTGGCCTTGACCGGCACCACGAGCGAGCGGAAGACCAGCAGCAGGATCAGCAGGCCGAGGCCCACCACGACGGCGCCGAACGGGAGCAGGGAGTCGCCGAGTTGGCGGGAGACGTCGACCGCGACGGCGGTGTTGCCCGTGACGGCGAGGGCCACTCCGGTGTCGGCGGCGTGGTCGCGTGACCAGTCGCGGATGGTGTGGACGAGGCGCTCGGTGCCCTCCTGGTCGGGCCCGGTGGTGGGGACGGCCTCGATCAGCCAGTCGGTGTCGCTCTCCGTGGGGCGCGGCGGGGCGACCTCGGCCATGCCGGGCAGGCCGTCGAGCTGCTCGGTGACGGCGGCCAGCGCGCGGGTGGGGTCGCCCTCGACGTCGGTGGTGTCGGCGAGGATCAGCAGCGGCCCGTTGAGGCCGGGTCCGAAGGTGTCGCTGATGGCGTCGTAGGTCTCGCGCTCGGTGCTGCCGACGGGCGCGGAGCCGTTGTCCGGGAGGGCGAGCCGCAGTTCGCGGGCGGGCAGCGCGACGACCAGCAGGCCGACGACCAGGGCGAGGACGGTGAGCAGGGGCCTGCGGGTGACGGCGCGGACCCAGCGGGCGCCGAGGGTGGTGGCGGGGGCGCCCGTGGCCGTGGTCCCCTCGCGGCGGGCGGCGCGCGAGTCGGGGGCCGGGCGCAGCCGTTCGCCGGCGAAGCCGAGCAGCGCGGGCAGCAGGGTGACGGCGACGAGCACCGCGATCACGACGGTGGCGGCGGCGCCGAGGCCCATCACGGTCAGGAACGGGATACCGACGACGGAGAGCCCGGCCAGGGCGACGACGACGGTGAGCCCGGCGAAGACCACGGCGCTGCCCGCGGTTCCGAGGGCGCGGCCCGCGGACTCCTCGGGGTCCGCGCCGTGGGCGAGTTGGGAGCGGTGGCGGGAGAGGATGAACAGGGCGTAGTCGATGCCGACGGCCAGGCCGAGCATCACGGCGAGGGTGACGGCGGTCGAGGAGAGCGTGAAGAGGTGGCCGCCGACGAGCAGTCCCCCGACGGCGGTGCCGACGCCGACGAGCGCGGAGAGCAGGGGCATTCCGGCGGCGAGCAGCGAACCGAAGGTGACGACCAGGACGATGAGGGCGACGCCGACGCCGACGAGTTCCTTGGCGCTCATCTGGACGCCGGTCGGGGAGAACGCCTGCCCGCCGACGTGGACGTCGAGTCCGGCGTCGCGCGCGGGTTCGACGGTCCGCTCCAGCGCCTCGGTGGTGCCCGGCGCGAGTTGGAACGCGGTCTCGGGGTAGCGCACGGTGGCCAGGGCGGTCCGTCCGTCGGGCGAGTAGGTGCCGACCTCGTCCGGCGGGACGACGGCGGAGACCTCGGGCGCCTTCGCGGCCTCGTCGAGGGAGCGGGCGATGGGTTCGGCCCACTTCTCGTCGGTGACGGGGCTCCCGTCGGGGGTGGTGAAGAGCAGCTGGCCCGTGGTGCCGCCGGCGGGTGGCAGCACCTCGCGGAGGGTGTCCAGCGCCTGCTGGGACTCGGAGCCGGGGATGGTGAACTCGTCGTCCAACGCGCTTCCCAGCGCGCCGCTCACCGCCAGCAGCGCGGCCAACGCGCCGAGCCAGAGCGAAGCTACGAGCCGTCGGCGCCGGAAGGCGCCGCGACCGAGCCGGTAGAGGAGGGTGGCCATGGGTGCTCCACGGAAGGTGAGTCAACGGGTGATGCGCGGGCCCATGCAACCGGCCCAGCCGGACGCTATCGTGCATAACTGGCGCTTCGCCAAAAACAACCCATCGCGCACATGTTCCCCCTTTCCGGCTCACCGCAGGGGTGGTCTCCGGAACGGGGAAGGGACCGCGGCGCGCACTCGCCCGTGCGCGCCGGCGGGTGTCACACGGTGGCGCGTGCCCGCCAGAGCTCCATGACCCGCGCGTCGCCCTCCCACCGCACCGGGGCTTCCCGGTGGTCGGCCCGGTTCCACAGGGTGGCGTACAGCGCCGCGGCCGGGCCGCTGATCCGGCAGTCGAAGCGCGTGGCCGCCTCCCGCACGGTCGACGGCGGTTCCTCGGACAGCCGCGTCGTCCACCGCCCGCCCTCGTCGCCCTGGACCGCGAGCACCCGCGGCTCGGGGGCGCGCACGCGGGAGCGCGGGCGGGCGTGGAAGCCGGTGAGCAACTCGTCGATCCCGTCCAGCGCCAGCGCGACCGGCACCCCCGACAGCGCCCGTTTGGCGGCGAGTTGGGCGTCCATCAGGTGCACGGTCGTCTCGTGCGCCTGACGCCGCGCCCAGAACGCGCGGGCGCCGGTCGCCCCCGGCAGGAAGACGAAGCAGTCCAGGTCGTCGTCGGCGGCGCGCAGCGTCGCCTCCAGCGCGTCGAGCCCCTCGGAGAACCAGCCGGCCAACGCGGCCCCTGACGGATCGGCCTCCGGGAGCGGAACCCGTTCGGCCAGCCGCTCGCGCACGATCCGCTCGGCCCAGCGGTGCACGTTGCCCAGATGCCGCACCAGGTCCTCCAGCCGCCACCCGGGGCAACTGGGCACCTCGGCCGACCAGGGCGTCTCGGCGGCCACGGCGAGCAGCGCGTCGCCCGCGCGGCGCAGGGCCTCGATGTGCGCGTCGATCTCCATGACGTGAGCGTGGCATCGATCGCGCCCCCGGGGAACGGGCGGGGCGGCCCGGTGCCGACCGTTGCCACGGGGGCGTCACGGGGGCAACGATGGGCCGTCGGCCCGACCGGAGCGGAGGGCGCGACCCGCACGCCGGGGGGCGCCTTCCTACGTGACCACGCCCCCGTCAGCGTCGATACTGCGGAGGCCGGTCACGCGCTCAGCCACGAGGAGGCACCGATGAAGATGCTGATCAACGGAGCGGAGCGGGTGGTCGCCGACGCGTTGCGCGGGATGGCGGCGGCGCATCCGGAGCTGCGGGTCGACGTGGACCAGCGGCTGGTGGTGCGGGCGGACGCGCCGGTCGAGGGCAAGGTGGGGCTGGTCTCCGGGGGCGGTTCGGGGCACGAGCCGCTGCACGCGGGGTTCGTCGGGTACGGGATGCTCGACGCCGCCTGCTGCGGGGAGATCTTCACGAGCCCCGTGCCGGATCAGATGACGCGGGCCGCGGCGGCGGTGCACGGCGGTGCCGGGGTGCTGCTGATCGTGAAGAACTACACCGGTGACGTGCTGAACTTCGACATGGCGGCCGAGCTGGTCGAGGACGAGGGCATCGAGGTCGCCAAGGTGGTGGTCCAGGACGACGTGGCCGTCTCGGACAGCACGTTCACGGCCGGCCGCCGGGGCACGGGCGGGACGCTCTTCGTCGAGAAGCTGGCCGGCGCCGCCGCGCAGGAGGGCGCGCCGCTGGCGGTGGTCGCCGACGTCGCCCGCAGGGCGGCCGAGGGCTCCCGCAGCTTCGGCGTCGCGCTGCACGGACCGACGACGCCCGCCAAGGGCAGCCCGACGTTCGACCTGCCGCCCGACCAGCTGGAGCTGGGCATCGGCATCCACGGGGAGCCGGGGCGTGAGCGCCGGTCGGTGCTTGGCGCGGCGGAGATCGCCGACCTGACCGTGGAGGCGCTGCTGGCCGACTACGGCCCCGGGCCGACGGGCCCGCTGCTGTGCCTGACCAACGGCATGGGCGGCACGCCGCTGCTGGAGCTGTACGGCTTCCACGCCGAGGTGGTCAGGGCGCTCGGCGCGCGCGGGATCACGCCGGCGCGTAGCCTCGTCGGCGACTATGTGACCTCCCTCGACATGGCCGGCTGCTCGGTCTCGCTGTGCCAGGTGGATGACGAACTGCTGCGGCTGTGGGACGCTCCGGTCTCCACGCCGGGGCTGCGCCGGGGTCGTTGAGAGGAGTCGGACGTGGCAGGGCAGACGACGGAACGTGACGCCGCCTTCGTCGCGGCGTGGCTGACCGCCTCGGCCGACGCGGTCAGGGCGGAGGCGGACCGGCTGACCGAGCTGGACTCGGCGATCGGCGACGCGGACCACGGGAACAACATGCGGCGCGGCTTCACCGCCGTGGTGGCGAGCCTGGAGAACGAGCCGCAGACGGCCCCCGGCGGGGTGCTGCTGCTGGCCGGGCGGACGCTGGTCTCGACCGTCGGCGGCGCCTCGGGACCGCTCTTCGGGACGCTGCTGCGCCGGGCGGGCAAGGCGCTGGGCGAGGCCGAGCGGGTCACCGACGCGGAGCTGAAGGAGGCGCTGGGGACCGGCGTGGACGCGGTGGCCCAGCTGGGCGGCGCGGCGCTGGGCGACAAGACGATGCTGGACGCGCTGCTGCCGGCGGTGGACGCGCTGCCGGACTACGCGGCGGCGGCGCGCGCCGCCGAGGCGGGCTCCCAGGCCACGATCCCGCTGCGGGCCCACAAGGGCAGGGCCAGCTACCTGGGCGAGCGCAGCGTCGGGCACGAGGACCCGGGGGCCGCCTCGGCGGCGCTGCTGCTCGGGGCGCTCTTCCAGGTGTCCAGGTGACGGCCGGCGTGGACGGCGTGGTCGGCGTGGTGCTGGTCTCGCACAGCGCCGAGGTCGCGGCCTCGGTCGCCGCGCTGGCGCGCGGCCTGGCCGGCGGCGGCCGGCTGGGGCCGGTGGAGCCGGCCGGCGGCGCGCCGGACGGCGGGCTCGGCACCAGCGCGGAGCGGATCGCCGAGGCGGCGGCGCGGGCCGACGGCGGCGCGGGCGTCGCGGTGCTGGTCGACCTGGGCAGCGCGGTGCTGACGGTGCGGGCGCTGCTCGCCGAGGGCGACGTGCTGCCGCCCGGCACCCGGCTGGTCGACGCGCCGCTGCTGGAGGGCGCGGTGGCGGCCGTGGTGACGGCCTCGACCGGCGCCGACCTGGACACGGTCGAGGCGGCGGCGGCCGAGGCCTGGGACTACCGCAAGGGCTGAGCGGCGTCGGCCGGGACGTCCTCGGGCTGGAGGAAGCGGGTGGGCTCGTCGGAGCCGGCGAGCCTGATGCGCTCCAGGGCGTGCGCGGAGAGCGGCGGCAGCGCGTCGGGGGCGAACCAGCCGACCTCGACGGACTCGTCGTCGTTGACCCTGGCCTCGCCGCCGACCGCCCGGCAGGCGAGGCTGACGTCGAGGAACTGGCACACGTCGCCGTTGGGGTAGTGGGTCGGCGACAGGGCCTCGACGGCCAGCACCCGTTCGACGACGCAGCGCACCGCCGTCTCCTCCTCGACCTCGCGGACGGACGTGACCGCCGGCTGCTCCCCCGGCTCGGGGATGCCGCCGATGAGCGTCCAGCGGCCGTCGTCCGCGCGGCGCACCAGCAGCACCCGGCCCAGGTCGTCGCGGACCACGCTGGTCACGCCGGGCAGGAAGAGCAGCTGGTGGCCGATGGAGCCGCGCAGGTCGCGGATGAAGTCGGGCGTGGCCATGGGTACCTCAGGGGTGGTCGGCGGGCGGGGGTGCGGTCAGCAGCGCGCGGCCCTCGGCGTAGCGCAGGGCGGGCTCGGGCAGCGGGACGCGGCGGCCGTTGGCCAGCACGGTGAGCGTGCCGGTGGCCGGGGCGCCGGGCGCGGGGAGGGCGCCGAGCCGGCGCAGGGCCTGGGCGGCGACGGCGGCGGCCGAGCCGTGCAGGGTGACGCGCCGCCCGGTGAGCGCGGTCAGTTGGCGACCGATCTCGTCGGCGACCAGCTCGTAGTGGGTGCAGCCGAGCACCACCGTGGTGGTCTCCGGCGGGGTCAGCCCGACGGCGGCCTTGACGGCGGCGCTGACGGCGGCGGCGTCGCCGCGCTCCACCGCGTCGGCCAGCCCGTGGCAGGGCACCTCGGCGGCGGGCGTGGAGCCGGCGAACTCGGCGAGCAGGCCGCGCTGGTAGGCGCTGCCGGTGGTGGCGGGCGTGGCCCAGACGGCGAACGGGCCGCCGGCGACGGCCGCCGGCTTGATGGCGGGCACGGTGCCGATGACCGGCAGCCCCGGCTCCCACTCGGCGCGGAGCGCGGGAAGGGCGTGCACGGTGGCCGTGTTGCACGCCACGATCAGGGCGTCGGGCCGCTCGGCGAGCGCGGAGCGGGCGCACGCGGTGGCGCGCTCCACGATCCGGGCCGGGGTGAGCGGGCCCCAGGGCATGTGGTCCGGGTCCCCGGAGAGCACCAGGTCCGCGTCGGGCCGCAGCCGCCGAGTCTCGGCGGCCGCGGCCAGCAGGCCGATGCCCGAGTCCAACAGTGCGATTCTCACGAAGCCCCAGCCTACGCGGGCCCGGGCGCCGTTCTTCGCACGCTCCCGCGGGTCACTTGCGGCCAGGCGTCCACTGCATGCCGAAGCCGTAGGCGTGGTCCACGGTGCGCTGGGGGCTGACGCCCTTGTCCGGCACCAGGTAACGCGCCTCGCGGTTGACGAGCAGCTCGCCGTTCTGCTGGGTCAGGGTGGCGAGTACGCAGACCGGGGAGGGCACGTCGCACTCGTCGAGGAAGAACTCGACGGGCGCGCCGCGCTCGGGGGTCAGGGTGACGGTCGCGTCGAGGTCCTGGAAGCTGGTGGCGCCCGAGTAGATCGTCACGAAGAGGACGACCCGGCGCAGCTCCTTGGCGTGGTCCAGGTTGACCGTGAGGTTCTCACCCGAGGAGACGGCGCCGGTGCGGTCGTCCCCGTCCAGGTGCATGTAGGGCGGCTGGTGCAGCGAGCCGAACGCGTTGCCCAGGGCCTGGATGACGCCCTTGCGGCCGTCGGCCAACTCGAAGAGCGCGCACAGGTCGAGGTCGAGGCCGCCGCCCATCGCCTTGGCGATGCGGTCCTTCCACTTGGACTGCTTGGGCGCGGCGGCGGCGCTGCGCTGCTGCCAGTTGAGGTTGACCCGGAGCTGGCCGCTGGTGGCGCCCTGCTTGGCCAGGGAGATCGCCGGCGCGTCCTTGGTGAGCGTGATCTTGCTCAGCCGGATCGGGGAGCCGCCGGAGGCCGCCGGGGGCGCCTGCGCGGGCGCCGGGGGCGTCACCGGGGCGGGCGCGGGCGGCGGGGGCGTCGCGGGCTGGGCGGGGGGCGGCGTGGGCGCGGCGGCGGGGGCCGGCTCGTCGTCCACGCTGATCCCGAAGTCGGTGGCGAGCCCGGCGAGTCCGGTGGCGTACCCCTGGCCGACGGCGCGGAACTTCCAGGCGCCCTGGCGGCGGTAGAGCTCGCCGATGACGAACGCGGTCTCGCTGGTGGCGTCCTCGCTGTCGAAGCGGGCGACCTCCGCGCCGCTGTCCGCGTCGAGCACCCGGATGTGTAGTCCGGGAACCTGGCCGAAAGTGCCCCCGTCGGCGGACGCGGCCAGGACGACCTTCTCGATCTCCTGCTCCACGTCGGCGAGGTCGACCCCGAGTCGGTCGACGACCGTGGCGCCGGCGGGCTGCTTGCCCTCGTGGCGCACGGCGCCCGAGGCGTGACGGGCCTGGTTGTAGAAGACGAAGTCGTCGTCCGAGCGGACCCGGCCGTCCTTCAGAAGCAGCGCGGAGGCGTCCACGTCCGGTGCGCCGGCCGCGGTGTTCCAGCCGATCTCGACGCGGACCGCTCGCGCGGACACCGGGACATTAGAGCCTTTGAGCATCGTGCGTTCCTCCGTCGGGTGGGACTGTTCCCGTCTGCGTACCCCTGTTCGCGCTGGGAACGACTCACTATGCCATCCGGTTCCCGGGTCGCTTTTCGGGCACCCCTGAAACAACATCATGAGGGCACCGATCGCCGCTTTATCCGCTTATGGCGGGATCGCCGGGTGCACGAGGGCCCCAGCCTGCCAAATGAGCGGCTGATCGGTCTCCCCAACAACCCGATGGTGGGCTTAACTTATGGAGCATGACCCTCCCGCGCCCCTACGGTGGTGGCTACTCCTCCTCTTCCTTCCCCGACACCCCGATCTACGACAGGCTGGTGGCAGAGCGGGGTACCCCGCAGATCGCTCCCATCCGGGTGCCGGCCGCTTACGACACGATGGGCTACCAGTCCCCCGCGCCCCAGTCGTCGTTGCCCGCCCTGCCGGCCCTTCCGTCGGCCGCCTCGGCCCCGCCCCCGCAGCAGCACGGCGGCTACCAGGGGCACCAGCCGGCGCCCGTCAGGCAGCCGGTGGGCGGCGGGCAGTCGTTCGGAGGCCAGTCCTTCGGCGGGCAGTCCTTCGGCGGGCAGCAGCTCAGCGCCCCCGCCCCCGGCGGATACCGCGGGGGGAACGGCGGGTATGTCCCGCAGCCCCAGCAGGGCGGTCGCCCCTACCCCGCGCCGGCGGCCCCGCAGGCGCCCTCGCCGCAGCAGGCGAGGCCGGCCGCGCCGCAGCAGATGCGGCCGGCACCGCAGCCGATGCGGCCGGCGGCGCCGCGCCCCGGCGGCTACCCGGGTGCCCCGCAGTACCCGCAGTCGCAGCAGGCGCAGCAGGCGCCGGCGCCCGGCTACTGGTCGGAGTGAGGCGGGGGGAGACCACGCGAGGGAGCACGGCGACCGCCCCGGGGGGACGTCACAGCTCGACGTCCTCCAGCACACCGAGGGCGTCGGGGACCAGCACGGCCACGGAGTGGTACGCGCTGACGAGGTAGGAGAGCACGGCGTGCTCGTCGACGCCCATGAAGCGGACGTTCAGGCCCGGTTCGTGTTCGTCGGGAAGGCCCGTCTGGCGCAGGCCCACGACGCCCTGGCGCTCGGTGCCGGTGCGGAGGGCCAGCACGGAGCTGGTGTTGGTCGGGGAGATCGGGATCTTGTCGCAGGGCAGCAGGGGGATGCCGCGCCAGGCGTGGACGGGGGTGCCGTCGACCTCGGTGGTCGCCGGGTAGAGGCCGCGCGCCGTGCAGGCGCGTCCGATCGCCGCGATGGTGCGGGGATGAGCCAGCAGCAGGCGGGTGTCGCGGCGGCGGGTGACCAGTTCGTCCAGGTCGTCGGGGGTGGGCGGCCCGGAGCGGGTGAAGAGGCGCTGGCGCGGGTCGACGTTGTGGAGCAGGCCGAACTCGCGGTTGTTGACCAGTTCGTGTTCCTGGCGTTCCCGCAGGGCGTCGACGGTGAGGCGGAGCTGCTCCTCCACCTGGTTCATCGGCTCGTTGTACAGATCCGCGACCCGGGAGTGCACCCGCAGCACGGTCTGCGCCACGCTCAACTCGTACTCGCGCGGGGACAGTTCGTACTCGACGAAGGTGCCGGGCAGCCGCGGCTCGCCGACGTGGCCCGCGGCCAGCGCGATGTCGGCCTCGCCGCGCCGGTTGGCCTCGGGGCTCGGGCGCTCGGCCTCCCGCGCGAGATGGGCGGCGAGCACGGGGGCGTTCTCGGCCACCTCGGCGACGGCGGCCAGCGGCAGCGCGAGGACGGTGCAGCGGGTCGTGGTGCGCAGGGTGTGGGGCCAGGTCCCGGGCTCGCCGACGAGCGCCTGGGCGCCGGCGAACGCGCCCCCGGCGAGCGTGGCGAGGGCGGCCTGGCCGTCGTAGGCGCCCGGCACCCACTGGCGGACCTTGCCGTGGGCGATCAGCAGCACCTCGGTGACGGGCGCGCCCGCCTCGGCGAGGGTCTCGCCGGCGCGGTGGTCGCGCCGGACGCAGCGGTCGGCGAGCGCGGCCAGCGTCGCGGGGTCGTCCAGGCCCGCGAGCGGCGGGAGTTCGCGGAGCTCGGCGGGGATGACGCGGATGTCGGGGCCGGTGGCGTGGAACTCGACGCGGCCGTCGCCGAGCGTGTGGGTCAGCCGGCGGTTGACCCGGAACGTGCCGCCCGAGACCTCGGCCCACGGCAGGGTCCGCAGCAGCCAGCGCGGTGAGGTGCCCTGGTTCTGCGGCGGGGTCTTGAGGGTGCTGGCGAGCCGGCCGGCCGCCTCGGTGCCGAGTGCGGTGGGGGCCTGCCGGGCCTCGGGTTCTGCGGTCGGGGTGGGGGCGTTCACGGGGGCCTTTCGGGTGGGGATCGCCGCCGCGCGGCGGGACGGGGTGGGGCCGCCGCCGCGCGGCGGGACGGGGTGGGGCCGCCGCCGCGCGGCGGAGGTGGCGCGGCGGCGGCTGTCCTGCGGGGAACGGCGGGCGGCGACACGCGCCCGGCGCCGCGCGCACGCGGGCACTGGCGCGGTCGTGCGCCCGGCGGGTGGCCACGCGCCGCGCGGAACCGTTTCCGCGCGGCGGCACCCGCACCGCCCGGCGGGATGAACTGTCCCGTTCCGAGCGGTGTTTCCCTTGACCAGTGGTTGCTTACCAGTGGACGTGACCAGCGGGTGGGCGGTCCTCAGTGGCCGATTTCGACGTCCTGGAGAACGCCGAGCGCGTCGGGTACGAGAACGGCCACGGAATAGTAGGCGCTCACCAGATAGGAAATGATCGCCTGCTCGCTGATGCCCATGAATCGCACGGAGAGGCTGGGCTGGTATTCGTCGGGAATTCCGGTGCGGTGCAGTCCGACGACGCCCTGCCGCTCCATGCCGGTGCGCAGCGCCAACACCGAACTGGTGCCGGTCTTGCTGATCGGGATCTTGTCGCACGGCAGCAGCGGCACCCCGCGCCAGGCGGCGACGGAGTGGCCGCCGAACTCGGCGGGCGCCGGGTAGATGCCCCGGGCGTTGCACTCCCGGCCGAACGCGGCGATGGCGCGCGGGTGCGCCAGCAGGACGCTGGGCTCCTTCCAGACGGCGGCCAGCAGCTCGTCCATGTCGTCGGGACCGGGCGGCCCGGACCTGGTGTGCAGCCGCTGGCGCGGGTCGGCGTTGTGTAGCAGGCCGAACTCCCGGTTGTTGACCAGCTCGTGTTCCTGGCGCTCACGCAACGCCTCGACGGTGAGGCGGAGCTGCTCCTCGACCTGGTTCATCGGCTCGTTGTACAGATCCGCGACCCGGGAGTGCACCCGCAGCACGGTCTGCGCCACGCTCAACTCGTACTCGCGCGGCGACAGTTCGTAGTCGGCGAAGGTGCCGGGCAGCGACGGCTCGCCGACGTGGCCCGCGGCCAGCGCGATCTCCGACTCACCGCTGGCGTTGCGCTGGCCGGGGATCCGGGAGCGACCGGCGGTCAGGTGGGCGGTCAGCGCTTCGGAGTTCTCGGCGATCCGGTCGAAGTCGGCGCGGGCGAGGGTGAGTACGGTGCCGCTGGTCAGCGCGGTGAGACCGTTCTGGTAGGCGCCGGGCTCGACGGCGGTGAGCGCGTCGGCGGCGAAGAAGTCGCCGTCGGCCAGCACGTCGAACTCGGTCTCGTTGTCGTAGGCGCCGCGCCCGCGCCGGCTGAGCTTGCCGTGCGCGATCAGCACCACGCGGTCGGCCGCGTCGCCCTCGCGCAGCAGCACCTCGCCGGGGACGAAGTCCCGCTGCACACACGCCTCGGCGAGCGCCTGGAGGGTCGCCTGGTCGTCGAAGCCCGCCAGGCCGGGGAGCTCGGTGAGCTCGGCGGGGATGACGGAGATCTCGGAGCCGGTGGCGTAGAACTCGACCCGGCCGTTGCCGAGCGTGTGGGTCAGCCGGCGGTTGACCCGGAACGTGCCGCCCGAGACCTGCGTCCAGGGCAGCACCTTCAGCAGCCAGCGCGAGCTGATCGCCTGCATCTGCGGCGGGGTCTTGGTGGTCGTCGCCAGGTTGCGCGCCGCCGCCGTGTCGAGGCTGAGCCGAGGCGCCGGCTCCGTGGTTCCGGCCTGGTTCTCGGGCGTCGGGTCGAGCGCGCCCTCAAGGGAGGTTGTCATGCGAAAAGTGCCCCATCTGCGGTTGTCCGGCGGCCAGTTGAATGCCCTGGGAGGAGGGCCGGCCAAGAAACTAGGCGCATTTCTCAAGCCGCCGCAATCACTCAAAAGTGGCGCCAACTCCCCGCTTCACAGGACGAATTGATGGGTAGCTCGCCCGGATTCGCCAGCTGGCCGGAAGGCGGCCCCCCCGGAACCGGGGCGCGCCTCGTTCACCCACCCCGCGCGAGGGCGCTGACCGGCCAGGAGTCCGATGCCCCTACCGCCCCCACCAGGCACTAGGGTGGGGGCGCTCGGACGCGGTGACCGCGCGCCGGGGCACGTGCGCCTGGCGTTCGGCCAGCGCCCTGTCCGAACTCGCCTGTCATTACGTCCGGTTCACGGCGCGCTACGGTGGAGCGGCCGGACGCGCGCGATGAGGCGTCTTTCGATTTCGCACGAGGTTGGGGCACATCAGTCCATGGCTAAGGGCTCGGTCCAGGTGACGCACACCGGAACTGCACGTTGGCGGCGTCGAACGGCCGTCTACGCCACGGTCACCGAGGCCCTGGCCGCCGCCGCCGACGGCGACGTGCTGCTGCTGGGCCCCGGCACCTACCGGGAGAACCTGGTGGTCGAGCAGGCGGTGACCATCCGCGGCCCCCAGGACGAACGGGACGGTCCCGCGCGGATCGCCCCCGTCGAGGGCGTCCCGCTGACGGTGCGCGGCTCGGCTACCGTGCGGGAACTACTCCTGGAGGGCCAGGACACCACCGTGCCCGCCGTGCTGGTGGAGAGCAGCACCCCCGAGCTCTCGGGGCTGCGGGTGCGGACCGCGTCGGCGGCCGGCGTCGAGGTGCGGGCCGGCGCACGCCCGACCGTGCGCGGCTGCGCGGTCTCGAACGCGACCGGCGTCGGGATCAACGTGAGCGACCAGGCCGGCGGGCTCTTCGAGGAGTGCCACGTCACCGAGTCCGGCCAGGCGGGCATCGCCGTGTCCGGCGCGGCCCATCTGCGGCTGGAGCGCTGCCGGGTGGAGCGGGCAACGGGCGCGGGGCTCTCGGTGACCGGCGAGGGCAGCGCGGTGGACGCGCTCGGCTGCGTGCTCGAACAGATCAAGGGCGTCGGGGTGCGGCTGGCGGAGCGCGCCACCGCCCACCTGACGGAGTGCCAGGTGTCGGGGACCACCGGCGACGGGGTCACCCTGGAGACCGACGCCGTACTGACCCTCGCCGACAGCCGGTTGACCGACATCCCGGAGAACGCCCTGGACCTGCGGTCCCGTTCGGTGCTGACGCTGATGCGCACCGAGGTGACCCGCTTCGGCCGCAACGGCGTCTCCGCCTGGGACCCCGGCACCCACGCGGACGTGCACGACTGCGAGATAGCCGAGTCCACCGGCGACTACCCGGCGGTCTGGGTGAGCGACGGGGCGACCGTCGTGCTGGAGTCCTGCACGGTGCGCCGGGTGCCGGACGCGCTGTTCGTGCTGGACTCCGGGTCACGCGCCGACGTGGTGGACAGCACGGTGGAGGAGGTGCGCGGCTCGGCGGTCTCGGTCAGCGACGGCGCCACCGCGCGGCTGGACGCCTGCCGGATCTCAGGCGCCGGCACCGGCGCCTGGTTCCGGGACGCCGGCAGCGGCGGCTCGGTCACCGGCTGCACCATCGAACGCAGCAGGACCGGCCTGATCGTCACCAAGGGCGCCGACCCCGAGGTCTCCGACACCAGCGTGATCGGCCCGGCCGAGGCCGGGGTCTACGTCTCGGCGGGCGGCCGGGGCCGCTTCAGCCGCTGCCGGGTGACGGACTCGGGCGGCTACGGCTTCCACGTGCTGGACGGCTGCCGCACCACGTTGCACCGCTGCCGCACCGAACGCTGCGCGCGGGGCGGCTATGTCTTCGCCCAGGAGGGCCCCGAGGTGGTCGACTGCCACAGCGACGAGGCGGTGGCGCCCGGCGCGGAGCCGGCGCCCGCGCCGGCCAGGGCGACGGAGAGCGCCGCGCCCGTCCCGCCGCCCGCGCGGCCCGCCGCGAAGCCGGCGGCCCCCGCCGGGTCCGCGGAAGCCGCGGGCGAGGAGCCCGCCGAACACCGACCCTCCGAAACGGTGTTGGCCGAGCTGGACGACCTCGTCGGGCTGCACAGCGTCAAGCGCGAGGTGCGGGCGCTGATCGACATGATCGAGGTGGGCCGCCGCCGGGTGGCCGCCGGCCTCAAGGCCGCCTCCGTCCGCCGCCACCTGGTCTTCACCGGCTCCCCCGGCACCGGCAAGACCACGGTGGCCCGCCTCTACGGCGAGATCCTGGCCTCCCTCGGGGTGCTGGAACGCGGCCACCTGGTGGAGGTCTCCCGCGTCGACCTGGTGGGCGAGCACATCGGCTCCACCGCGATCCGCACCCAGGAGGTCTTCGAACGGGCGCGCGGCGGGGTGCTGTTCATCGACGAGGCGTACGCGCTCTCCCCCGAGGACGGTGGCCGCGACTTCGGCAGGGAGGCCATCGACACACTGGTCAAGCTCATGGAGGACCACCGCGAGGCGGTGGTGGTGATCGTCGCCGGCTACACCGAGGAGATGGCCCGCTTCCTGGCCACCAACCCGGGTGTCGCCTCCCGCTTCTCGCGCACGATCGCCTTCGGCGACTACGCGCCCGAGGAGCTGCTGAACATCGTCCGCCAGCAGTCCGGCGAGCACGAGTACGACCTGGGCGAGGGCACCGAGGACGCGCTGGTGAAGCACTTCACGGCGATGGACCGGGGCCCCAGCTTCGGCAACGGGCGCACGGCGCGGCAGACGTTCGAGGCGATGGTGGAACGCCACGCGGGGCGCGTGGCGCGGCTGCCCGACCCCAGCACGGAGGAACTCACCGTCCTCCACCCGCAGGACCTGCCGCCCCTGCCCTGACGGCCCCCGCCCGACCACCCACCTTGCCGGTGCGGAACCGTGGCCGCCTGCCCCCCGCCACGAATGCACCGCGCAGTTCCCCGCGCCCCCTCAAGCCGCCCACCGCCGGTGAAGGGGCGCGGGGAACTGCGCGAGCAACCACACACCAGACCGCGGACGACAACCCACCCCGACCGGCAAGGTCAGTAGTCGACCAACCCCCGCCACAAATGCACCGCGCAGTTCCCCGCGCCCCTCAGGCCGTCACCGGCCCAGCGTGAACCCGCACCTCAACGAACACGCCCACCACCACCAGGGGCGCGAGGAACTGCGCGAGCAACCACCCACCAGGCCGCACCCGACACCCCACCCCGACCGGCAAGGTCACCGCTCCGTCGGCGCCGATTCCAGAGGCCCGGCGGACTGCGCCGGCAGCGGCGCCGTGCCCAGCGGCAGGCGCCGCATCAGCGCGGCGCGTTCCTCAGCGAACGCGGGGTCCGCCGCGTAGTCCCCGTGGCCGAGGATCGGCTCCGGCAGCGGCGAGCGCAGATTCCGGCCGTAGTGCATCGGGTCGGCCAGCGCCGGCCGGTCCACCGCCGTCTCTTCGCCCTCCGCGACGCGGACCCGCCCCCCGATGGGGTCGGTCTCGCGCCACAGGTTCCGCCAGCACGGCACGTCCCCGTGGAGCGCGCGCAGCGCCTGCGGGCCGAAGTAGGCGGGGAACCACCGCCCGTAGAGCCGTTCCAGCGGTGAACCGTGGGTCAGCAGCGCGATGCGGCTGCGCGTCGCGGCGTCCAGCTGCCAGACCGCCGCCGCGGCGAGCACGCTGCCCTGGGAGTGACCGGAGATGACCAGTCGCCCGCCGGTGGTGTCGATCCAGGTGCCCATGCGCCAGGACAGGTCCGGCACCGCGCGCTCGGCGTAGCACGGCGGTGCGAACGGGTGCGCGGCCCTGGGCCAGAACGTGCCGACGTCCCACAGGATGCCGATGGTGCGGCGCGCGCCGGCGTCCCGGTAGGCGCGGCGGCCGAGGGCCAGCAGCAGTATCACGCCGAAGCCCATGAGCCAGGAGCCCAGCGCCTGGCACGCGTCGGCGACGGCCTCCAGGACGGCCGGGCCGCCGTCGGCAGCCTCGGACGGGGTCTCGCGGGTGAGCGTGCCGGCCACCGTTCCCAACCCGAGCAGCAGGCTCATTCCGGCGATCCAGCCGACCAACGGCCCGGCGGACTCGGTGAGTTCGGCGCGGGCGGTGGCCGAGGCGATCCGGCGGCTGCGGTCCGTGTCCGGCGCGCAGGACTCGTCGGGGTAGCGGTCCCTGACCGTGGGGGCCAGCTCGTCGCGCCGGCGCACCACGCGGCCCACGGCGACCAGCGCGAGGACGACCACCACCAGCAGCAGCGGCGGGATCGCCGCCGCCTCCCAGCTGAGCATCACCGGCGGTCCGGCGATCCGCGCCTCGGGCGCTCCCGGCGCGGCGGACGGATCGAGCCAGTCGGCGATCCGCTGCGCCACACCGCCGGTGAAGACGCCGCCCAGCGCGCAGGCGAGCAACGCGACGGCGGCGCCGCCGAGCCCGAGCAGCACGCCGCGTTCCCCGTCGCGGGCCTGCCGGTGCAGCCGGAACGCGACCCAGGCGAGGGCGACCACGAGCACGCCCTGCGCGACGACCAGCGCCGGGAACACCTCGCTGCCCAGCGGCAGTCGGCCGGAGCTGGACCAGTCGGGGCGGCTCCAGGCGGTGTGCGCCAGCACCAGCACCAGCAGCGCCATCGCGCCCCAGGGCAGGGCGCGGGCGGCGGGCGGCTCGGGGCGCTCGTCGCGTTCGTTCTCGCTGCGGCCGTGGCGGATCTGCTGGACCAGCAGCACCAGCCACCCGGCGACGGTGAACGCGGTCAGCAGCAGCCCGACGCCCGCCACCATGGGGTCGCCCTCCGCGCCCCGGTCGTGGACCCCGGTGGCATAGACCAGGGCGGTCGCGACGGTCAGCAGGCCGGCGGCGGTGTGCCCGGCGCGCAGCCGTGCGACCAGCACCCTGCCGTACCAGAAGCCGGGCAGGCTCAGCGCCGCGTCGTCGCCGTCGGTGCGCGGCCTGACCGGCGGGGAGGCGGACTCGTAGGCGCTCCAGGTGCGGTGGGAGAGCCACCACAGCAGCACGAGCAGCGCCACGGGCAGCAGGCTGCCGAGCAGCAGCCGCCGGCCGGGCTGCCCCCACCAGGGGTCGGTCGCCCACGGCTCGATCCACGCGGCGCTCGTCGCGCAGGACTCCACGCCGGCGCACTGCCAGGCGATCAGGTCCAGGGAGACGGCGCACGCGCCGGCGGTCAGAAGCACGGTGAGGGACAGCGCGGTCAGCCGCACCAGCAGGTCGTAGTGGCGGTTGGTGCGCTCCCCGGTGCGGCCCGAGGGGCGCATCCAGTGCGCCACGTTGACGATCATGAACGGCAGCAGCAGCAGCCACAGCGCCCGAGTGCCGTTCCCCGAGGTGAGGTTGGACCAGGAGTACGCCTCGCGCACGGGGCGCGCGTCGTCCCAGGGCCGGTCGTCCAGGTCGTCCGTTCTGCGGTGGACGCTGGCGGTCGCGTCGCCCGTGATCCGGGTGGTGCGGGCGTCCTCCAGCATCTCCTGCGGGGTGGCGCCGCCGACGCCGTGGACCAGTAACTCCATGGCGGGCTCCGTCCCTTCGAGCCCCCGCGCCCCGGACGCGCCCTCCCCCGCCGACTGCCGATCCGTCATCGTCTCCCCTGCCCGGCACGCACGGCGCGTGCCTGCCTGTCTGGAACTCTCTCCGCTGAGGCCGTGGCGAACCGCCTCCGAAGGGTTGATGTCACCATGGCAGGATGTGGCGCACCGAGGAGGTGGGAGGTCCTGTGAGCGACAACCAGAACCTGCTGGCGGGCCAGCGGCGGGCGCTCATCCTGGACGAGGTGCGCCGCAGGGGCGGCATCCGGGTGAGCGAGCTGACACGCATGTTGCAGGTTTCGGACATGACGGTCCGTCGGGACCTCGACGTGCTGGCCAGGCAGGGGGCGTTGGAGAAGGTGCACGGCGGGGCCGTGCCCGTTCCCGAACGCCGCACGCACGAGCCCGGATTCGAGGCCAAGTCGGCGCTGGAGCTGTCGGCCAAGAGCGCGATCGCCCGGTCGGCGGCGAGCCTGGCGACTCCGGGGAGCGCGGTGGCGCTCTCCGGCGGCACGACGACCTTCGCCGTGGCGCACGAGCTGCTGGAGGTACCGGAGTTGACGGTGGTGACCAACTCGGTGCGGGTCGCCGACGTGTTCCACCACGCGCGCCAGGCGGGCGACGCGGGCGCGGGGCAGGACGGGGGTGACGCGGCGCGGGTGGTGCTCACCGGCGGGGTGCGCACGCCGTCGGACTCGCTGGTGGGTCCGGTGGCGGACGCGGCGATCGCCTCGCTCCACTTCGACGTGCTCTTCCTCGGCGTGCACGGGCTCTCGGTGGAGGCGGGGCTCTCCACGCCGAACCTGGCGGAGGCGGAGACCAACCGGCACTTCATCCGTTCGGCGCGACGGGTGGTGGTGGTGGCCGACCACACCAAGTGGGGGACGACGGGCCTGAGTTCGTTCGCCTCGCTGGACGACGTGGACACCTGGGTGACGGACGGCGGGCTGCCGGACTCCGATCGCGAGGAGGTCGGGGCGCACCTGGCCGAGCTGCTGATCGCGGGCGGCGAGACGTCGGACCAGCGGCCGGCCTGAGGGCGGCCCGAGGGCGACCTGAGGCCGGGCGCCGCCGCCGCGACCGGTGGCCTCGGCCGGATTGTCAGTGGCCGCTGCCAGAATCGCTCGGGTGAGCGAGGAGCGGGTGGCGCACTGCGCGTTGGCTGAGTATCCGGACGGCTCGGCGCGGGTCTGCCCGTTGGACGCCGCCGGCCGTCCGGCCGGCGCGGTGCGGGTGGAGCGGGACGCGGTGACGGCGGTGCGCGGGCGGCCCCTGGTGACGCGCTGGGTGTGGCGGGCGACGTCGGCGGTCTATCCGGAGCTGCTGGCCGCCGGGGTGCGGGTGGAGCGGTGCCACGACGTGGAGGCGGCGGAGGCGCTGCTGCTGGGGCACGAGGGGGCGTGGGGGCGGCCCCGTTCCCTGGGAGCGGCGTGGGCGCGGCTGCGGCGGCTGCCGGAGCCGGCCGATCCGCCGCCGGGGGCGCCGAACGAGCAGCCGTCGCTCTTCGAGGCGGCGCCGGCGCCGCTGCCGGGGGACGCGGACCCGATGGAGGCGCTGCTGGCGGTGTACGCCGGGCAGCGGGAGCGGATCGGGCTGGCGCGGCATCCGGAGCGGATGCGGCTGCTGCTGGCGGCGGAGTCGGCGGGGACGCTGGTCGCCGCCGAGCTGCGGGCGGTGGGGCTGCCGTGGCGGGCCGACATCCATCGGCGGCTGCTGGACGAGCTGTTGGGCGAGCGCTTCCCCGGCGGGTCGGAGCCCCGGCGGCTGGCGGAGCTGGCCGAGGAGGTGTCCTCGGCGTTCGGCGGGGGCACGCGGGTGCGGCCCGACCTGCCGGCCGAGGTGATACGGGCGTTCGCCAGGGCCGGGGTCCGGATCGGCAGCACCCGCGCCTGGGAGCTGCGGGAGGTGGACCACCCGGCGGTGGCGCCGCTGCTGGAGTACAAGCGGCTGTACCGGATCTGGACGGCGCACGGCTGGTCCTGGCTGCGGGAGTGGGTGCGGGACGGGAGGTTCCGCTCGGAGTACGTCGTGGGCGGCGCGGCGTCGGGCCGGTGGACGACGCACGGCGGCGGCGCGTTGCAGATCCCGAAGGTGGTGCGTCGCGCGGTGGTGGCCGACCCGGGGTGGCGGCTGGTGGTGGCGGACGCGGCGCAGTTGGAGCCCCGGGTGCTGGCGGCGATCTCCCGCGACCGCGGTCTGATGGCGGTGGCGGCCGGCTCCGAGGACCTGTACGGCAGGCTGGCCGGGCAGGCGGGCGGCTGGGACCGTTCGGCGGCGAAGCTGGCGCTGCTGGGGGCGATCTACGGGCAGACCTCGGGCGACGGGCTGCGTCATCTCGCCGACCTGCGGCGGCGGTTCCCGGCCGCGGTGGCCTGCGTCGACGAGGCGGCGCGTGCCGGGGAGCGCGGCGAGCCGGTCCGCACCTGGCTGGGGCGCACCTCCCCGGCGGGGGACGAGGACGCCGAGGGGGTGGGCGCCTCGGCGCGGGCCAGGGGCCGCTTCACTCGGAACTTCGTGGTCCAGGGCTCGGCGGCCGACTGGGCGCTGCTGCTGTTGGCCGCGCTGCGCAGGGAGTTGCGGGGGTGCGCGGCGGAGCTGGTCTTCTTCCAGCACGACGAGGTGGTGGTGCACTGCCCGGCCGAGGAGGCGGAGCGGGTGGTGGCGGCCGTCGCCGGTGCGGCGGCTTCGGCGGGGCGGCTGGCGTTCGGGGACGTGCCGGTGGCGTTCCCCTTCACGACGGCGACGGTCGAGTGCTACGCGGACGCGAAGTAGCGGGTGCGGGAGAGCCGCCGGCCGTTCCGGGCGCGCCGGCCCGCCGGCCGGCGCCGCCCCCGGCGGCTCCCCTCGGGCGGGCACACCCGCGGGCGGGGCCCCGCCCTTCTTCCTCCCACCCCGCGCCAAGGGTGGGCCACCCGCGCCGGGACCCCGCCCGGAGGTGACCGGGTCGCCGCCGCACCGATGAGTTTCCGCGGCCGGCCAGGTCCACCCTCCGGCGGTCGCCCGCGGGAGGCGGCGCCGGTATCCGAGGAGAGGCAAGGGACATGGAGCGGGAGAACGTCAACGGGCTCGGCATCCTGATCTGCGGCACCGAGATCGAGGAGCTGATCGCGTGGTACCGGGCGGCGTTGGAGCCGCTGGGCGCCCGTTGGGAGGAGCATCTGCTGGCGGTCGGCCCCGGCGCCGTCATCGGCTTCGACCGGCGGGACGACGTCGCCGAGCGGGCGGCCGAGCCGGGCCGGACGCTGGTGAACATCACGGTGCGGGACATCCGCGCCGCCGAGCGCCATCTGAACTCGCTCGGCGTGACCTGGGTGCGGCCGGTGGAGGAGGTGGGCGGGGGCTGGTACTTCTCCACGATCACCGACCCGGTGGGCAACTACCTCCAGTTCCTCCAGGGGCCGGTCGAGCCGTGAGACGCGGCGGTCAGCTGGTGTAGCCGGCGGGCATCTGCTGGTCGGGTACGCCGTGGCGGGCGACGGCCTCGGCGGCCCGCGCCAGCCGGGCGGCGGCCTCGTCGGCGACGGGGCCGCGCACGGTGAACGGCAGCCGGACGTAGCCCTCGAAGGCGCCGTCGACGCCGAAGCGCGGCCCGGACGGCAGCCGGACGCCGCACCGTTCGCCGGCCTCTGCGATCCGGGAGCCGGAGAGGCCGCCGGTGCGCACCCAGAGGGTGAGCCCGCCGGGCGGCACGGTGAAGTCCCAGTCCGGCAGCCGTCGGCGCAGCGCCCGCACCAGGTCGGTGCGGCTGGCCCGGATCTCGTCCCGGCGCTGGGCGACCGCGTCGTGCCAGCCGCCCGAGGTCAACAGCCAGCTGACGGCGAGCTGTTCGAGGACGGGGCTGCCGAGGTCGGCGTAGGCGCGGCGGGAGATCAGGCCCCTGATCACCTCGGGGGCGGCGCGGACCCAGCCGATCCGCATCCCGGCCCAGATCGACTTGCTGGCCGAGCCGACGGTGATGACGCCCGCGCCGCCGTGGTCGAACGCGCTCATCGGGCGCGGCATCCGGCGGGCCGGCTCCTCGTCGAGCGCGAGGTCGACCATGGTCTCGTCGACGACCAGCGTGGTGCCGGCCGCCCTGGCGGCGGCCACCAGCTCGCGGCGGCGGTCCTCGTCGGCGAGTGCGCCCGTCGGGTTGTGGAAGTCCGCCACCACGTAGGCCATGCGCGGCGCCGCCTCGGTGAGGGTGCGCCGCCAGGCCGCGAGGTCCCAGCGGGGCGCGGCGTCCGCCATCGGCACGGGGATCAGCCGCGCGCCGGTGTCGCGCATCAGCTGGAGGACGTTGGCGTAGGAGGGGTGCTCGACGGCGACCCGCTCGCCGGCCGCGAACATCCGGCACAGCGCGGCCATCGCCCCCATCGCGCCGGTGGTGACCATGATCTGTTCGGGCATGGTGGGCACGCCGCGCTCGGTGTAGCGGTCGGCGAGGGCCCGGCGCAGGGCGGGCAGGCCGGCGGGGAAGTCGCCGTGGGTGGCGGCGGCGGGCGGGAGTTCGGCGAGCGCGGCCTGGCAGGCGCGGGTCAGCCAGGGTTCGGGCGCGGGGAGCGCGGCGCAGCCGAGGTCGATCATCGAGCCGACGGCCTCGGGCGGCAGCGGTTCCAGGCCGCGCGCCGGCAGCGGGCGGCCGGCGGGGACGGCGGTCCAACTGCCGGCGCCGCGCCGGGACTCCAGGAAGCCCTCGCCGCGCAGCGCCTCGAACGCGGCGGCCACGGTCGTGCGGCTGACGGCGAGGGCGCCGGCCAGCTCGCGCTCGGCGGGCAGCCGCGCGCCGACCGGGACGCGGCCCTCCAGCACCAGCAGCCGCACGCCGTCGGCGAGCGCGCGGTAGGCGGGGGCCTTCCTGGAGCCGCCGGGCGTCCGGCCGTAGCCGTCCTGGGAGTGGAGCAGCCGCGCCAGTTGGCCGGTTCCGACCGTCGAGGTCCACTCAGCCATGAAAATCGGTCCACCTTACTCGGATTGGACGTACCACCGGCCCGAGATCAGGCCAGAGGCTAGCTCTCAGTCAGTCCAATTCAACCAGAAGGACTTGCCCGATGAGCCGGTTGTCACGCCGCCTGGTCCAGCTCTATGTCGGCCTGCTGCTCTACGGCGCGAGCGCCGCGCTGCTGCTGCGGGCCGGCCTGGGACTCGTCCCGTGGGACGTCTTCCACCAGGGGGTCGGCGAGAGAGCCGGCCTCTCCCTCGGCCTGGTGGTCAACATCACAGGCGTGCTGCTGCTGTTGCTCTGGTGGCCGCTGCGCGAGCGCCCCGGGCTCGGCACGGTCTCCAACGTGCTGCTGGTCGGGCTCTCCCTGGACGCCACGGCCGCCCTCGTCCCGCCGGTGACCTCGCTGGCCGGACAGATACCGCTGATGCTGGGCGCGGTGGTGCTCAACGGCCTGGCGACCGGCCTCTACCTCTCGGCCAGCTTCGGCGCCGGCCCCCGGGACGGCCTGATGACGGGGGTGAGCCGGGTCGCCGGGCGCTCGGTCCGGCTGGTGCGGACGAGCATCGAGGTCCTGGTCCTGGCGGTCGGCATCGTCCTCGGCGGCACGGCCGGGGCGGGGACCGTGGTCTACGCGGTGGCGATAGGGCCGCTCGCGCAGTTCTTCCTGCGGGTGCTGGCGCCGCCCGCCCCCGGGGGCGACACGGGCGGGAGAATGGATTTCGAAGACCGGGGCAAGCGGGGTACTGTACGCCTTTGGTCCCGCCGGGTGGACCGTGACAACGAGCCATCCTCTGCGGACGCCGGGTGACATCCCCTCTCAGATGTGACAAACCGGGCGACGGTGGGTACAAGAAGGGTCGGTACGACGGGCGACGTATGACCTACGACGGGAATCTTCGCCGCCGACCGGACGTTGACCTGATTGATGATGACAGCGACACCTGTCCTGTGGGCGACCAGCCCGGGAGGCACGATTCATGAGTGAGCGAGCTCTGCGTGGCACGCGGCTCGTGGTGACCAGCTACGAGACCGACCGCGGTATCGACCTCGCGCCGCGTCAGGCGGTGGAGTACCAATGCCAGAACGGCCATCGCTTCGAGATGCCGTTCTCGGTGGAGGCCGAGATTCCTCCGGAGTGGGAGTGCAAGGTCTGCGGCTCCCAGGCCCTGCTGGTGGACGGCGAGGGCCCGGAGGAGAAGAAGGGGAAGCCCGCGCGGACGCACTGGGACATGCTGATGGAGCGGCGCACCCGCGAGGAGTTGGAAGAGGTGCTGGCCGAGCGGCTGGCGGTACTGCGTTCGGGCGCGATGAACATCGCGGTCCACCCGCGCGACAGCCGCAAGTCCGCTTAGGCGGCCGGGCCCCCGCCCGCGGGGAGCCCCACAGAGACACGGAAGGCCCGGGTCACCGTTCGGTGGCCCGGGCCTTCGTGCCGTTCACGACGGCTCCATGGTCGGGTGGTGGTCAGGCGTCGGGTGGCGGTCAGGCGCGGCGGTCGCGGTCCTCGCCGGGCTCGTCGTCGTCGCGGACGACCTCGCCCTGGACGACACGGCCGTCCGGGTGGCGCATCCGCCGGCCGGCCTCCCCCGCCGCGCGGAACGCGGGCCCCACGGGCCAGGTGTGCCGCTCGACGGCGCGCGCGGCGGAGCCGCGGATCAGCTTGGCGGTCGGCGGGAAGAGGCACAGCAGCGCGACCACGTCGGAGAGCAGGCCGGGGACCATCAGCAGCAGGCCGCCCAGCATGGTCAGCACCCCACCGCCGGCCGGCGAACGGGTGCCCGGCTCCGCCGTCCCCCTGGCCTGCGCCGCCAGCCGCTGCCAGGCGCGCCTGCCGGCGTGCCGGATCACCAAAGCGCCCGCCAGGACCCCGGCGACCAGCACCAGGAAGACGGTGAGGCCGCCGGCCGCCTGGCCGAGCATGATCAGCAGCCAGATCTCCAGCAGCGCCCAGGCGGCCACCACCAGCGGCAGCAGGGCCAACGGGCCACGGCGGCGGCCGACGGCGCGCGTCGCGCCCGTGCGTCGGCCTCGGTACGGGTCAGGGCTCCCGGATGTCATGCTGCAAGTGTGCCTGGCGTCGGGGCAATCCACCGAGTCGGGCGGCGATTCCCCAGGCGGTCACCCGCCACAGCGCCTCGATCACGATGTCCCGGCTCATCTTGCTGTTGCCGTGCGCCCGCTCGACGAACGTGATGGGCACCTCGACCACCCGGTGCCCCGCCCGGATCGCCCGGTGGGCGAGGTCCACCTGGAAGCAGTAGCCCTGCGACGCCACGTCGTGCAGCAGCGCCTCGTTCAGCACCCGCGCCCGGAAGGCGCGGTAGCCGCCGGTCACGTCCCTGATCGGCAGGCCGAGCACCCGCCGCGAGTAGGCGCTGCCGCCCCGGGAGAGCAGCTGACGGTAGCGCGGCCAGTTGACGATCCTGCCGCCCGGCACCCAGCGGGAGCCGAGCACCACGTCGGCCGAGGCCAGGGCGGTCAGCAGCCGGGGCAGCTCCTCCGGCTGGTGCGAGCCGTCGCCGTCCATCTCGACCAGCACGCCGTAGCCGCGTTCCACGCCCCAGCGGAAACCGGCCAGATAGGCGGCGCCGAGGCCCTCCTTACCCGGCCGGTGCAGCACATGGACCCCGGGGTCGGCGGCGGCCAGCTCGTCGGCGAGCTTGCCGGTGCCGTCGGGGCTGTCGTCGTCGGCGACCAGCACCTCGCACGCAGGCATCAGCGCGCGCAGCCGTCTGACCAGCGGCGGGAGATTGTCCGCCTCGTTGTACGTCGGGATGACCACCAGGACCCTGCCCAGCGGCGGAAGGGCCCGCGCGTCCTCCCTCACCCGCTCACTCCTTCCGCTCTCCCGCACCGCCCTCGGCGGCCGTGTCTCTCCCGCCGGCCGTGTCTCCCTCGCCCGCGTCGGTCACGCCGGTCGCGCCGCTGGTGCCGCTCGCGCCTTTCCCACGGCGTGCCAGGCGCGGGCGGAGACCGGTCCAGGCCCAGGCCAGCAGGCCGCCCAGGGCCAACGACCACTCGGGGGCGGCGCCCACCCGGTCGGCGACCGTGCGGCCGTCGCGCAGCGGCAGCTCGGTGGTCAGCACGTCCTGGGTGAACTCCTCGGTGCGCTGCTCTATGGAGCCGTCGGGCCTGACCACCGCGCTGATGCCGCTGGTCGCCACGGTCACCACGGCCCTGCCGTGCTCGACGGCGCGCAGCCGCGACATGGCCAACTGCTGCTCGGGCTGGCCGGTGTTGCCGTACGTGGCGTTGTTGGTCTGCACGACCAGGGCGCGGGCGCCGTCGTTGACGGTGTCCGTGACGATGCCGTCGTAGGCGACCTCGAAGCAGATCACGTCGCCGAGACGGGCCGGGCCGACATCCAGCACGCCCGAGTGCTCGCCCGGCCAGAAGTCGCGCGGCACCCGGTCCAACCGGGAGATCACCGTCGACAGCTGGTCGCGGAAGGGCACGTACTCGCCGAACGGCACCGGGTGCTGCTTGGTGTACGAGTCGCCGGGCCCGCTCTCGGGGTCCCAGACGATGCCCTGGTTCTCGACGTACCCCTCCTCGGTCGGGTGGTCGACCAGGGCGCCCACCAGCACCGGAACGCCGATGGCGCGCACCGCGCTGTCGATGGCCGCGTACGCCTCGGGGCGGCGGTAGGGGTCGAGGTCGGAGGCGTTCTCCGGCCACAGCACCAGGTCGGGCTGGTCCGCGCGGCCGGCGGCGACATCGTCGGCGAGCCGCCGGGTGGCCTCGACATGGTTGTTGAGGATCATCATCGGGCGGCCGAGGAAGTCCATGCCCGGCTGCTGGACGTTGCCCTGCACGACGGCGACCCGCGCGGTGTCGTCCGCCGCCGTGGGCACCGGCACGGCGTAGCCGCCGGCGCCCACCGCCACGGCCAGGCCGACGCCGCCGAGCGCGGGCAGCGCCTCGCGGGGGGTGAGCAGGCCGGCGCGCCGCAGATGCCACAGGCGGACACCCGCCCAGGCCAGCAACGTGCCGGTGAGCGCGACGGCGAACGTGACCAGCGGCGCGCCACCGAGCGCGGCCAGCGGGGTGTAGGGGGTGTCGGTGTTGGCGAACGCCAGCCGCCCCCAGGGGAAGCCACCGAACGGCACCCGGCCCCTGGCCCACTCCTCCGCCACCCACAGGCAGGCGGCCCACAGCCACCAGGCGCGCATCCGCGCCGTGGCCGCGAGCCCGGCGCCGAGCGGCACGAAGAACAGCGCCTGGATGACGGACAGCCCGAACGTCGCGTCCCAGCCGACCACCCGCAGCCAGCTGAGCAGCCCGAAGAAGAACGGCAGACCCATCGCGAAGCCGAGCCAGCCGCCCCTGCGGGCGCTGCGCCCCCTGGTCAGCAGGGAGAGCGCGGCGACCGCGACCAGCGACAGCGGCCACACGTCGTAGGGCGGGAACGCGGGCACCAGAGCGAGGCCCGCGAGCACCGCGAGCACGGTGACCTGCCAGTCGTGCCGCAGGGCGGCGAGCAGCCGACGCGGCCAGCGGGGACGGCGCGCCGGAACGCCGGCGGCCGGCCCGGGCGGAGCCTCGGGCCGCACGCGTCGGTCGTCCGACTCGTCCCTGGTGGTCGTCTCTGGGCCCGATAGCACCACGGTCGTGGCCTCTCCTCAAGAGCGGGGCGGTGAGAAACGACCGTACCTCGAACGACGCGGGGGGCCGTCACCGGCAGCCGACAACCCACCTTGCCGGTGCGGGACCGGTCGCGCCCACCACGACCAGGGGCGCGAGAAACCCACCACCGAGGCGAGGACGACAACCCGCCCTGCCGGTGCCGGACCGCGGTCGTCCAACCCCCGCCACACACGCACCGCGCAGTTCCCCGCGCCCCCAAACAGCCCACCACGACCAGGGGCGCGGGGAACTGCGCGAGAAACCCACCACCGGGGTGCGGGCGACAACCCACCCCGCCGGTACGGCACCGTCGTCGTCCGACCCCCGCCACACACGCACCGCGCAGTTCCCCGCGCCCCCAAGCACGCCACCACCGACCGACCACGCCCACCACGACCAGGGGCGCGGGGAACTGCGCGAGCAACCCACCACCGGGGCGCGGGCGACAACCCACCCTGCCCATACCGGACCGTCGTCGTCCGAAACCCGCCGCCGGGGCGCGGGCGACAACCCACCCGGGCCGGCAAGGCCGGTGGTCGGCTCCCAGAAACCGTCGGAGACATCTGCGGGCCGGAGCCCGGCGCCCTTCGGTCCGACCCGGGACCCGCTGGCTGCGGGTCGACCGAAAGCCGTTGTCTACTGAGCGTCCGGGCCCCGCCCGGGTCGCACCAGCCGACCGGGCGGTGCCTCCCGTCCCCGTGCCGCGGACACTGGACCTGGCTCCCGGTGGCGGGGCGCCGGGTTGGCGCCCGCCCTCTGGCCCAGCAGCGTTCGACGACTGCGTGAAGGTGCGCCGGCCGGACGTCCTGTGGTGGACCCGGCCGAACCTACCCCCGGAGGCCCGCTGGCTGTCAACATCCGTCTCACCAGGGCGTTTTCCTGAAAACGGCAGGTCAGTGCCGAGCACCGGCCGCGTTCCCGGCGCGGCGGTAGCCGTCGTTCGGCGGTATCGGCCGGGACCGGGATCACTCGTTCAGCCGGTCGTACACGGTCCGCCCCCCGACCACGGTACGCAGGCAGCGGGGCAGCGGGGAGCCGGGGGTGAGGTCGGGGAGCCCGGGGGTGCCGGAGCGCGGGTCGGTTGACCAGCGGGCCACCCGGTCGTCGGGGGCCTGGACGAGGAGCGGCCCGGTGTCCCAGAGCGCGTAGTCGGCGGGCGCGCCCGGCACCAGCACGCCGGCGTCGTCGCGGCCGACGGCGCGCCACCCGCCCCTGGTGTGCGCGGTGAACGCGGCGCGCACCGAGATCCGGTGTTCGGGCGTGCGGTGGTACGCGGCGGCGCGCACCGCGCCCCAGGGGTCGAGCGGGGTGACGGGCGCGTCCGAGCCGAACGCGAGGGGCACCCCGGCGCGGGCCAGCGCCGCGAACGGGTTGAGCGCGGCGGCCCGTTCGGCGCCGAGCCGGTCGACGTACATGCCGTCGGACCCGCCCCAGGCGGCGTCGAAGGCCGGCTGGACGGAGGCGACCAGGCCGAGTTCGGCCAGTTCGGCGACGAGGCCCGCGGTGAGGAGCTCGGCGTGTTCGACGCGGTGGCGCAACGCGCGCACCCGTTCGCGGCCGACCCGGTCGGCTGCGGCGCGCACCCCCCGCACGACGGCGGTGACGGCCGCGTCGCCGATGGCGTGGAAGCCGGCCTGGAGTCCGGCCTCGGTGCACAGCGCGACATGGGTGGCGATCTGCTCCTCGGTGAGGTGGGCCACGCCGGTGTCGGTTCCGCCGTCCGCGTAGGGCGCGCACAGGTGGGCGGTGCGCGAGCCGAGGGAGCCGTCGACGAAGAGGTCCCCGGCGGCCCCGGCGGCGCCCAGCTCGGCGATGCGCAGGGCGTCCTTGGGGTCGGTGACCAGCTCGGCCCAGTAGCCGAGGACGCGTGGCCCCGGCTCGTCCTCGGCGAGCCGCAGGAGGGCGAGCAGGTCGTCCTCGCTGGAGATCTCCGGGCCGCCGCACTCGTGGAGCGCGCCGATCCCCAGGCTCGCCGCGTGGGCGCGGGCGGCGCGCTGGGCCTCGGCACGGCGCCCCGGGGTGAGGGCGCCGAACGCGTGTGCGCGCACCGCGTGGTGGGCGTCGCCGGTCAACGGGCGGTCGGCGGCGTATCCCTCGCGGTCGGTGACGCCGGGGACGAGGTCGAGCAGGGCGGTGGTGGCGAGCGCCGAGTGGACGTCGACCCGGGAGAGGTAGAGGGGGCGTCCGCCGGCGGCCTCGTCCAGCTCCGCCCGTCGGGGGGCGCGGCGTTCCGGCCAGCGCGCGGAGTCCCAGCCGTGTCCGAGAAGCACCTCCCCCGCGGGCCGGGTCGCCGCGTAGGCGCGGACGGCGGCCAGCGCCGCGTCGAGGGAGGCGGCCTCGGTGAGGTCGAGGCCGGTGAGCGCCAGGCCGGCGGCGGTGGTGTGCACGTGGGCGTCGGTGAACGCGGGGGCTACCAGGGCGCCGTCGAGGTCGACGGTGTGGTCGGCGCTGTCGGCCAGGGCGTCGGCGGCGGCCTCGGAGCCGAGCCAGGCGACGCGGTCGCCGGTCACCAGCATGGCGGTGGCGAAGGGGTCGGCCGGGCTGTGGATCTCGCCCCGCCGCAGCAGCGTGGAGGGTGCCGTGGCGGAGGTGGTGCGTCGGGTCATGCCCGCTAGTCTCGCGCCCGCCGCGGGGCGCCGGGCGCGGTGGGGGTCAGATCCGGGGCGGGCGGGCCTCGTAGGGGGTGGAGAGGACCACGGTGGTGCGGGTGGAGACGCCGGCCAGGGAGCGGATGCGGGCCAGCAGGTGCTCCAGCTCGGCGGGGGCGCCGACCCTGACCTTGAGGATGTAGCTCTCGTCGCCGGCGACGCTGTGGCAGGCCTCGATCTCGGGGACCTCGGCGAGCCGGTCGGCGGTGTCGTCCGGGGCGCTGGGGTCGAACGGCTTCACGGAGATGAACGCGGTCATCGGCAGCCCGACGGCCTCGGGGTCGACGAGCGCGGTGTAGCCGCGGATGACACCGCGCTGTTCGAGCCGGCGGACGCGCTGGTGGACGGCGGAGGTGGAGAGGCCGGTGGCCCTGCCCAGGTCGGTGTAGCTCATCCGCCCGTCCTTGACGAGCAGTTCGACGATGCGCCGGTCCAGGTCCTCCGATAGGTCACTCACGAGTCCGTAACCTACCCGCACGGCGGGCGGGGCGCTGGACGCTTTCCGGGCGTTCGGGACGGGGCGGGCGGGCCGGCGGGCACGCCCACCCCGGAGGGAACAACCGTTCGTCGCCGAAATGTGACGAAGACCACCTTCCCTCGTCGACAGGGCGGCCTGACGGGTGATTATCCGCCGATCGGCACGGGCAACTCTTGCAGTGGCCATCGGATGTGCCATCCAAGGGGGATAAATGCCCACTGCTCAACCACCCCGACGCACCGGCGCGAACGGGCGGCGACTCGTCGAGGCGATCGAGGCGTTCGAGCCGGAGCACGACCCGACCGACGCCGAGGCGGCGCGGGCGGTCTGCCCGGACTGCTCCCGCTCGATCGCCCTGGAGACGGCGGACGCGCCGCTGCCCTCCCACGCGCTGGTCGCCACCCCGTGGCAGCCCTTCGGGCTGACCGTCTGCCCCGGCTCCGGCCGGGAGCCCGCCGCGACCGACTGGGCGCTGACCTGGACGCGGCCGGCGCACGGCGACTCGCGGGCGCTGGCGGCGCTGCCGGAGGGCCTGGACTGGCGGCTCCAGCCGTTCTCCCACGCCTCGGGCCCCGCGCCCGCCCTGCGGCAGGCCGCCTGAGCGCTCAGTCCCCGGCGCACGCCCCGTCGAGCAACTGCCGTGCGATGACCAGCCGTTGGATCTGGTTGGTGCCCTCCACGATCTGGAGCACCTTCGCCTCCCGCAGATAGCGCTCGGCCGGGTAGTCGGCGCTGTAGCCGTACCCGCCCATCAGCTGGACCGCGTCGACGGTCACCCGCATCGCGTGGTCGGTGCAGAACAGCTTGGCCATGGCGGCCTCGGCGGTGAACGGGAGACCCGCGTCCTTCAGCCGCGCCGCGGAGAACAGCAGCGCGCGGCCGGCCTCGATCCCGGTGGCCAGGTCGGCCAGCAGGAAGCGGGTGCCCTGGAAGTCGCTGATCGGGCGGCCGAACTGCCGCCGCCTGACGACGAACGCCGTCGCCTCCTCCAGCGCCGCCCTGGCCAGCCCGACCGCGCAGGCCGCGATGCCCAGCCGCCCCGCGTCGAGCGCGGCCAGCGCGATCGACAGGCCGCGCCCCAACTCCCCCAGCCGGCGGCCGTCCTCGACCCGGACCCCGTCGAAGTGCAGCTGTGCGGTGGGCGATCCGCCCATGCCCATCTTCCGTTCCGGCTTCGCCGCCGTCAGCCCGGGCGCGTCGCCCGGCACCAGGAACGCGCTGATGCCGCCCGGGCCTTCCTCGCCGGTGCGGGCCAGCACGGTGTAGAAGTCGGCGATCCCGCCGTGGGTGATCCACGCCTTGGTGCCGGTGATCACCCACTCGTCGCCGTCGCGCACCGCGCGGGTGCGTAGGCTGGCGGCGTCGGAGCCGGCGGTGGGCTCGGAGAGGCAGTAGCCGCCGAGGAGTTCGCCGCCGAGCATCGCCGGCAGCCAACGGGCGCGTTGCGCCGCGTCCCCGAAGCCGGCCAGTGCGTGGCAGGCCAGGGTGTGCACGCTCACCCCGAGCCCCACGGTCAGCCGGGCGGCGGCCAGCTCCTCCAGGACCCGCAGATAGTGCGCGTAGGGCTGGTCGCCCCCGCCGTACTCCGTCGGGTAGGGCAGGCCGAGCAGTCCCGTCCTGGAGAGCAGGGCGAACGTCTCGCGGGGGAAGACGCCGGCCTCCTCCTCCTCGGCGGCCGGCGGCCTGACCTCGCGGGCCGCCACCCGGCGGGCGAGGGCGAGGAGTTCGTCGGCCTCGTCCCCGGCGGGCGCGGGGCGGGTCGGCATCTCGGACGGCATGGTCACCATGGTTCCTCCTGGGCGGCGGGTACGGGTGGCCCGCCGGGCCGCGCGCCGGGGGTTCGCCCGGGCGTACGGGTGGCGTTTCGTCGGTGCTGAGCAGTGAACCAGCGCGCGGCCCGTTGGTCGAGCGGGCCGCCGCCGGCGCGGGCGGTCGTGGCGGGCGGCGCTACTCCGGGCAGCCCGGGTTCTCGGCGGGTTCGGAGAGCGGCGCGCCGTGCGGGACCACATAGGTCGCGTAGAGGACGACGGGCTCGTCGCCGAGATTGCGGCCGACGTGGGCGTGGTCGGCGCCGTGCGGCTCGACCAGGGCGTCACCGGGGCCGGAGACCTCCACGGAGCAGTCGTCCAGGGTCCTGGTGAGGGTGCCGGACTCGACGACGCCGAGCAGCGGCCCCGCGTGAGTGTGCCAGTCGGTGGTGCCTCCTGGCGGGATGGTGATCACCTTCTGCGCGACGTCGGTCGGCCCCTCGGCGTCGATCGCGACACCCTCCGGGGCGAAGCCCTCGGTCAACGGCTCGACGACCGGCTCCCCGCCGGTCGCCGCGGTGTTCTCCGACGGTGCCGTCGCCGACGCGCCGGCCGTCGTCTCCGCCGCCGAGGAGGGGACGGCGACCAGTCCCCACGCCGCGCACACCGCCACCGGCACCGTCGCCCAACGCCCCCACCGAGCCCGCATGTCCATGGGTCCTCCGCCCTTCCGTGTCCGGCCCCCGCCCGCCACGGCGATCATGCCCCGCCCGTGGCCGCCCCAAAGACCGAGCTCCCCGGGCGCGGGGAGGCGGTGGGTGGTGGGCGCGCGCGGCGGGCTGGGGCCTCTCCGGAAAAAGGCCCTAGCCGGGCGGCGGGGCGCGGTGTCACAGTCGGGCTTATGGAGACGGACTGCTCATGGTGACGGACTGCTGATGGTGACGGACTCGTTGATCACCGGCGTCCGCGCCCGGTGGGCGGGATGGGCCGGGGTTCCGGCGTCGTTCCCGGGCCGGGGCGAGGCGAACGTCGTGGTCGCGCCGGAATCCGGTCTGTGCCCGCCCGGCTGGGTCGGCGCGGTGGTGCTGGGCGGCGCGGCGCTCGTGACCGCGCCGTCCGAGCCGACGGCGGAACTCGTACGCGCGACCCTGGGCGCGTTGCCGGCCGAGGCGCGGCAGGTCGTCTCGTTTGGATCTCCGCGGGGGCGCGGGGCGCTGCCGGTGGTGGAGGTGCTGGGGCCGGCGGCGCTGGCGTATGTCTCCGCCGAGTGGTTCCGTTCGGGGGTGGCCGGGGAGGCGGTGCCGGTCGAACGGCTGCCGGCCCGCCACGCCGAGCTGGCGCGGCTGGCGGAGCTGGCCGGCCGCGAGGAGGTGGGCGAGGCCGGCCTCGAAGGGATCACCTCGCCGGCGTTCGTGGTGCGGGACGGCGGCCGGGTGGTCGCCGCCGCCGGGTACGAGGGGTGGACGGGCGGCGTCGCGCACGTCTGCGTGCTGACCGGCGCACGGTGGCGGGGCCGGGGCCTGGCCCGCGCGACGGCCTCGGCGGCCGTCGCGCACGCACTCGCGGCCGGTCTCCTCCCCCAGTGGCGCGCCAGGGTCCCGGCGTCCCGAAGGGTCGCCGCCGCCCTGGGCTTCCGCGAACTGGGCACCCAGATCAGCCTGCTGCTGGCGGACGGCCAGCGGGGGTGAGCCGGTCGCGGCCGATCGGCGGCCGTTACTCGAAGCGGCCCGGGTCGCCCGCGCCGCGGCGGACGATCTCCGCCTCGCCGTCGGAGAAGTCGACGACCGTGGTCGGCTCGGTGCCGCAGTCCCCCGAGTCCAGGACGGCGTCCACCACGTGGTCGAGGCGTTCCTTGATCTCCCAGCCCTGGGTCAGCGGCTCCTCCTGGTCGGGCAGCAACAGGGTGCTGGAGAGCAGCGGTTCATCCAGTTCGGCCAGGAGCGCCTGGACGACGGGGTGTTCGGGGACGCGCACGCCGACGGTGCGGCGCTTGGGGTGCAGCACCCGGCGGGGGGCCTCCTTCGAGGCCGGCAGGATGAACGTGTAACTGCCGGGCGTGGCCGCCCTGATGGAGCGGAAGGCGGTGTTGTCGAGCCGCACGAACTGGCCGAGCTGGGTGAGGTCGCGGCAGACCAGGGTGAAGTGGTGGCGGCTGTCCAGCTGCCGGATCGTGCGGATGCGGTCAAGTCCCTCGGCGTTGCCCGGCAGGCAGCCGAGCGCGAAGCAGGAGTCCGTCGGATAGACGATCAGCCCGCCCTCGCTCAGGATCTGGACCGCCTGGGTGATCACGCGGCGCTGCGGGTTCTCCGGGTGGACGTCAAGGTATCTCGCCATGCGCCCGAGCCTAGGGCACCCGTCGCCTGCCCCCTGCCCGGCGGGCGGGGGCGAGGGGCGGGACATGGCCGGTGGCCGGTGGTTAGTGGTCAGTGGTCAGTGGTCAGTGGTCAGTGGTCAGTGGTCAGTGGTCAGTGGTCAGTGGTCAGTGGTCAGCCGACGGTTGTTGTCCGGGGAGGTGGTCGGTCAAGTGGTCGGTGAAGTGGACAGGCGCGGTGGTCAGCTGGTCAGACGCGGTGGTTTGGTGAAGTGGTCGAGTGGTCAGGCGCCGGTCAGGTGCTGGTCAGGCCCAGTCCTGGCGTGTCCACGGGGGTGGTCAGGTACCGGGCGACGTCCGCTTCGGTGACCTCGTCGAGGGTGGCCGGACGCCACCGGGGAGAGCGGTCCTTGTCGACGACCTGGGCGCGGACGCCCTCCGCCAGGTCGGGGCTGGCCAACAGGGCGCGCGAGACGTGGTATTCGGCCTCCAACGCCCGCTCCAGGCTCAGCCCGAGCCGGCGGACCCGGCGGACCGCGCCCAGGGTGACCTTCAGCGAGGTGGGCGACCGGGTCTCCAGGACGGAGGCGGCCCGCAGGGCCGCCTCCTCGGGGCGGTCCCGCAGGCGGGCGACGATCTCGGCCACGTCGTCGGCCGCGTAGCAGGCGTCGATCCAGGCGCGCGCCTCGGGCAGCGCCCCTGGCGCGGCGGGGGTCGCGTGGGCGGCGACCGCGCGTTCCGCCGGCGTCTCGGCGAGGTCGGCGAGGTCGGCGAGCAGCGCCGGGAGCGCCGAGGACGGCACATGGTGGTCGGCGAACCCGCAGTGCAGCGCGTCGCCGGCGGTCATCTCCCCGCCGGTGAGGGCGAGATGGGTGCCCAGCTCGCCCGGCGCGTGCGCGAGCAGCCAGGTGCCGCCGACGTCGGGTGTGAAGCCGATGCCGGTCTCCGGCATGGCGACCCGGGAGCGTTCGGTGACCACCCGCACGTCGCCGTGGGCCGAGACGCCGACACCGCCGCCCATCACGATGCCGTCCATCAGCGCCACATAGGGCTTGGGGAAGCGGGCGATCAGCGCGTTGAGCCGGTACTCGTCCCGCCAGAACGCGGCGGAGGCGGCTCCGGCGTCGACGGCGCCGGAGGTGGCGTCGCGGTGGATGGCGCGGATGTCGCCGCCGGCGCACAGGCCGCGTTCGCCGGCGCCGGTGATCGCGACCATCGCCACCTCGGGGTCGCCCGCCCACGCCTCAAGGGCGGCGGTGAGCCGGCGCACCATCGCGTGGTTGAGCGCGTTGAGGGCGCGGGGGCGGTTGAGGGTGACAAGTCCGAGTCGGCCCCGCCTGGTCAGCAGCACCTCGGGGGCGTCGGGGGTCGCTTCGCCTCGCGTCACGCGCGCGTCCTTCCTGCCGGCTTCCGGTCCTGTCCGGGCGGAGCGCTCCGCCCGGGCGGTCAACGCGAAGAGACTACGGCGGGGCGGCGGCCAGGAACCGGGCGGGAGGGCCTGACGGAAACGGCGCACGCCGGGTCGTCCGCGGGTCAGGGCCCGCGACCGACCGGGCGGGAGGAGGAGGCCACGGGGGGCGAGGCCGCCTCCGATGGGCGGGGCGTCGGCGGACGCACGGGGAGCCACCAGTGGCCGAGCGCGGGTCGGGGCCCGGCGGCGGCTGAAGGTCCGCCACGCGCGGCGCTGAGCGTCCGGCCACCGACCAGTGGTCGACTGACCGGTCAACGCGATGCCGCACTGGTCAACTGACCAGTGCGGCATCGCTCGTTCGGGTCCGGGGCGGCGTGGGGAGCCGCCCCGGAGCCTGTCCGACGGGTGCGGGTTACCGGGCCCCGGTCTCCCCCGCGTGCGCCTCGGCCTCCCTGGCCTCGTCCGCCTCGATCTCCGCGTCGCTCTCGCCCGCGTCCCGGCGCCGGATGTACTCCAGCACCTTGTCCAGCTCCCGCTTGACCACCGGGGCCAGCAGGTAGAGCCCGATGATGTTGAAGAGCGCCGCGGCGAAGAGGACGGCGTCCGCCAGGTCCACCAGCACGCCCAGCGAGAGCAGCGCGCCGGTCACGATCACCGAGCAGAAGATGATCTTGTAGATCATCTCCGACGTCTTGCTGTGCCCGAAGATGTGGCCCCAGCTCTTCAGCCCGTAGTAGCCCCAGGTGATCACCGTGGAGAAGGCGAAGAGGATCACCGCGACGGTGAGTATCTGCGGGAACCAGGGCAGCGCCGTCTCGAAGGCGTCGGAGGTGATGGAGATGCCCACCGAGGTGCCGGAGACACCGTCGCCCTCGCCGCTGGCCACCGCGTCACGGGCGTCGTTGTACATGCCGCCGTCCGCGATGATGATGGTCAGCGCGGTCATGGTGCAGACGATCACCGTGTCGACGAACGGCTCGATCATCGCCACCAGCCCCTCGGTGGCCGGCCGCTTGGTCCGCACCGCCGAGTGGACGATCGGCGCGGAGCCGACGCCCGCCTCGTTGGAGAACGCCGCGCGCTGGAAGCCGACGATCAGGGCACCCAGCAGACCGCCGGCCACGCCCTCCGGGTTGAAGGCGCCGGAGAAGATCGCGCCGAACGCGTCGGGCACGTGGCCGATGTTGAAGCCGATGACCGCCAGGCAGGCCACGACGTAGAGGATGGCCATGCTGGGCACCAGCCGGCTGGTGACGGCGCCGATGGAGCGCATCCCGCCGATGAGGACCAGCGCGACCAGGGCCGCCGCCAGCAGGCCGAAGAAGATGGCACCGCCGCTGGTGTTGAAGAAGCTGTCGTCCTTGCCGGTGACCGCGACCAGCTGCTCCAGCGACTGGTTGATCTGGAAGAGGTTGCCGCCGAAGAGGGTGAAGAAGAGCAGCATCGCGGCGGAACACCAGGCCAGCACCTTGCCCACGCCGGCCATCCCGCGCTCGGCGAGGCCCTTGCGCAGGTAGAGCATCGGCCCGCCGTTGACGGTGCCGTCCTCGTTGAACTCGCGGTACTTCACGCCGAGCGTGCACTCGACGAACTTGCTCGCCATGCCGAGCAGGCCGCAGACGATCATCCAGAACGTCGCGCCGGGACCGCCGATGGCGACGGCTATCGCGACACCCGCGATGTTGCCCAGCCCCACCGTCCCGGAGACCGCCGAGGTCAGCGCCTGGAAGTGGTTGACCTCGCCGGGGGCGTCCGGCTGGTCGTACTTGCCCCGGACGAGGCGCAGCGCCTTGCCGATGTGTCGGACCTGGGCGAGCCCGAAGTAGATACTGAACACCAGCCCGGCGACGGCGAGCCAGGCGACGATGATCGGGAAGTCGGCGCCGAAGACCGGAACCTCATAGAAGACGATATCGCCCAGAACCTCGGATACCGGCTCGAAGACGTCGTTGACTTTCTCGTCAACCGTCTCGGTCCAGGAACTTTCGTTGGCCATGTGCACCTCTGGCAGCCTTTTCGTAACGATCGAGAGGGGGGAAGCCGGCACCGCCGGCTCCCAGTTGCCCCCACCTGCCCAGGCTTCGGAAAGCTAACCCAAGAAAGCCGATAATCTCTCTGGCGAACGAAAAGACCCGACGAAAGGACGTCGCGCGCCCCGCGCGGCCGTCACTGCGACGGGAAATCCGGCCCCCGAGGGCACACTTGGCCGTGCCCGCACGGCGACAAATGGAAGGGGAAACGGGCATTCGGCGCCCGCTTCGCCGCCTTCCGGGCACGGAATGCGGAGCGCGGAATCCGCCTCCCATTACCGGCGCCCGGACCCGACCGGGGAACCGCCCCGGCCGCGCGTCCGCCCCGGCCGCGCGTCCGCCCGGGGCGCCGGCGGCTCAGCCCGCGGGCGTGAGGTCGCCGCGCGTCCGCAGATGCGTGGCGAGCGTGATCTGCTCCGTGGTGCGCGAGGGCCGCCCCAGGCGCTCCAACGCCAACTCCGCGGCGGCCTCCCCCATTCGCGCCGGGTCGTAGGCGACGACGCTGACGTCCATCGCCTCGGCCAGCTCGAAGTCGTCGAAGCCGAAGAGCACCACCCGCGAGGGGTGCGCCCGCACGGCGCGCGCCGCGCCCGCGGTCGCCCGGTTGTTCGCCGTGAAGACGGCGGTCGGCGGGTCCGGCAGCGCCAGCAGCTGGCGGGTCGCCGCCTCGGCGCCCTCCACGTCCGCCGCGTCCTGCCTGATCAGCTCCGGGTCCGTCGGGAGCCCGGCCGCCCGCAGCACGTCCTCGTAACCGCTGCGCCGCTCCGCGTGTGGCCGCAGCCGCGAGGAGGAGCCGACGAACGCGACCCGCCGGTGTCCGGCGTCCACGAGCGCACGCACCGCCTGGGCCGCGCCGCCCCGGTTGTCCAACGTCACGAGGTCGCTGACCGCGTGCGACAGCGGGCGGTCGACCGCGACGATCGGGGTGCCCAGCTCCCGCTCCCCGTCCAGGTACGAGTGGTCGTCGGCGATGGGCACCAACAGCAGGGCGCGGACCCGGCGTTCGAGCATCGCCGTGACCGCCTGGGACTCGCGTTCCACCAGGTCCTCGGTGGCCGCCAGCAGCATCGTGAGGTCCTGACGCGCCAACGCGCGCTCCACGCCGGAGGCGACGGAGGCGTAGAACGGGTTGGTGAGGTCGCCGATGACGAAGGCGACCGTGCGGGAGGTGCCCCCGGTGCGAAGGTCGCGGGCGACCGCGTTGGGCCGGAACCGCAGCGCGCGGGCGGCCCGCAGCACCCGGTCCCTGGTGTCGGGGGCGACGTTCTGCCCGCCCGACATGACGCGCGAGACCGTCTTGCGGCTCACCTCGGCCAGCCGCGCCACATCGTCCAGCGTGGGCCTGGCCACGACGTCGACCGCGCTGGGCTGAGGCGGACTGTCCATCGAGGTCATGGCGGGAAGAGTAGCACCGGGCTGTGGGCCTGACCACAGCGCTTTCCACGCAGGTCACCGCGATAAGACGGCAGAATTAACCGCTTAAGTCAAGGGCTCTTGCCGCAATGGCTCCAGCTGACAACGTGAGACACGTTCGAGGGGCCGACGGTCTCGCACCCGCCCCGTCCGAGATCCCGGACGGCCGGTCCGCATTGCCCTGGTATGCCCCTCCCCCCCAGCCTCGCGCACGCCCCACCCCGGGGCCGCGGCCTTCTTTCTCCCCGTCACGACATCGTGGGCCAGGTCACCGGCCGCCGCGTCGACCGACCCCCGGGGGTGTGCGGCGATCGACCGTGAACCGGGCGCGAGTTGCCACGGAAACGGTCACACCCACTCTTACATGTGGTTGTTCTGAACCGACCCCATAACACCATCGATCAACAAGCCGTAACAGAATCGACCTTGACAGCCCGTGCCGGGGTCGTCAGACTCTTGCGTCGTGACATCGATGTCAACGGCCGTTCGGGACCGCCTGGACGGGGCGGGAAGGACGCTCGGAGCGTACCGGACGGCGCCCCCACCGCGTCCCGCCGCCGCTGATCAAGGCGGTGTTCACGGTCGCTCTCCGCTGCCGGGCGCGCGCGTGGTCGACGCGTCGCGCCCGCGCCCGCGTTGGCCCTCGTGAGCCAGTCGCTGTCACACACGGTCTCCCGAGCCCCGTCCCACGGTGCCGAGACCGCCACCACCTCGGGCCCTGGAGCCCGTGGGCACGCCATGGAGAACCGGAGGAACGATGAAGATCCGAGGCAGGACGACCAGAACCCGGTGCATAGGCGCGGCGACGGTGGCACTGGTCACCGCGTTCGGCGCCACCGCCTGCGGTTCCGACGGCGGCTCCGGCACCGGCGAGGGCGAGGTGGAGGTCTTCACCTGGTGGGCCCAGGGCAGTGAGAAGGAAGGCCTGGACGCGCTCGTCGGCGTCTTCGAGGAGCAGCACTCTGACCTGAAGTTCGTCAACGGCGCGGTCGCCGGCGGCGCCGGCAGCGACGCGAAGAACGTGCTCGCCTCCCGGCTCCAGACCAACGACCCGCCCGGCACCTTCCAGGCGCACGCCGGTGCCGAGCTGACCGACTACATCGAGCAGGGCGACATCGAGCCGCTCACCGACGCGTACTCCGAGGAGGGCTGGGACCAGCTCTTCCCCGAGAGCCTGCTGGAGCAGATCGAGCAGGAGGGCGAGTACTACTCGGTTCCCTCCAACATCCACCGCGCCAACGTGGTGTGGGCCAACCCGGCGGCGCTTGAGGAGGCGGGGGTCGACCCCAACGCCGAGTACGCCGACCTGGACGCCTGGATCGCGGACCTGGAGAGGATCGAGGAGGCGGGCATCACCCCGCTGTCGATCGGCATGGACTGGACCCAGGTCCACCTGCTGGAGACCGTGCTCCTCGCCGACCTCGGCACCGACGGCTACAACGGCCTGTGGGACGGCACCACCGACTGGGCGGGCGCGGAGGTGACCGAGGCGCTTGAGCACTACGAGACGCTGCTCGGCTTCACCAACTCCGACCGCCAGTCCCTGGACTGGCCGGACGCGACCCAGCAGGTCATCGACGGCACCGCCGCGTTCAACGTGATGGGCGACTGGGCGGAGGCCGCCTTCGCCTCGCAGGACAAGGCCTTCGGCGAGGACTACACCACCTTCCCCGTGCCCGGCACGGACGGCGTCTTCGACTTCCTGGCCGACTCCTTCACGCTGCCCGTCGGCGCCCCGAACCCGGACGCCTCGCGCGCCTGGCTGGACACCGTCGCCAGCGCCGATGGACAGCAGGCGTTCAACGCGGCCAAGGGCTCCATCCCGGCCAACCTGGAGGCGGACACCTCCGAGTTCGGCGAGTACCAGCAGACCGCCATCGAGTCGTTCGCGCAGGACCCGATCGTCTCCTCGCTGGCGCACGGTTCGGCCGCCTCGGTCAGCTGGCTGACCGACATCACCTCCTCCATCAGCCAGTTCGGCAGCGGCGGTGACGTGGCCTCGCTCCAGGAGGACCTGGCGTCCACGGCCGAGGGCCACCTCGCCGACTGACCGACACGCACCGGGGGCCGGTCCGTTCCGGGCCGGCCCCCTTGATTCCTTTTGATTCCTTGGAGGTGAAGCGTGCGCAGACGGCTCCAGAACTTCGGACCGCCGTTGCTGCTGATCGCGCCGTCGGTCGTGCTGGTCGGGGTGTTCGTCTACGGCCTGATCGCCGTCAACGTCAACACCTCGCTGACCGACCGCCACTCCCGCGCCCCCGCCGACGGCTATGTGGGCCTCGACAACTACAAGGCCCTCTTCTCCGACGAGGACTTCCAGCACGCCCTGGGCAACCTGCTCATGTACACGCTGGCCTTCCTGGTCGGCGCGCTGTTCTTCGGATTCCTGTGGGCCTGGCTGCTGGAGCGGGGCGCCCGGGGTGAGGGCATATTCCGCACCATCTACCTCTTCCCGATGGCGGTGTCGTTCATCGCCTCCGGTGTGGTGTGGCGCTGGCTGCTCAACAGCGCGGAGGGGGACCGTGCCTCGGGCATCAACCGGTTGTTGGACTCGACCGGCCTCGGGTTCCTCCAGAACTCCTGGTGGAGCGACGAGAACTGGGGCATCCTCGCGCTGACACTGCCGGCGATCTGGCAGCTGTCGGGATATGTGATGGCGCTGTTCCTGGCCGGATTCCGGGGTGTCCCCGAGGAGCTGCGCGAGGCGGCCCGCGTGGACGGCGTCACCGAGTGGCAGCTGTACCGGCACGTGATCTTCCCGCAGCTGAGCCCGGTCGCGCTGTCCGCGATCATCATCGTCGGGCACATGTCGCTGAAGGTGTTCGACCTGGTGATGGCGATCGCCGGCCAGACGAACTACACGACGCAGGTGCCGGCGACCCAGATGTGGATCGAGTTCACCCGGGGCGACTACGCGCTCTCGGCGGCCATCGGCACGGTGCTGCTGCTGATCGTCGCGGTGCTGATCGTGCCGTATCTCGTCTACACCTACCGACAGGAGCGCAACCGATGAGCACGGTCTCGACCGCGCCGCAGCCCGTGGCTCCTGCGCCGGCCTCCCCGTCGAAGTCGGCGCGCGCCCGGCGGAGCCGTGGCATCCAGGTGCTGCGCTACGGCCTGTTGCTGTTCTTCCTGATCATCGTGATGATGCCGGTCTACGTGCTGCTGGTGACCAGCTTCAAGGGCCCGGGCGACGCCAGCCCGGACCGCGCGTGGCTGCCGCCGACCGAGCTGCACCTGGACGGGTGGCGCACGGCGTGGGAGCAGCTGTCGCCCGCGCTGGGGCGGACGTTCGCGCTGGTGATCCCGGCGTCGCTGATCAGCGCCTGCCTGGGCGCGATGAACGGGTTCGTGCTCTCCCGGTGGCGCTTCCCCGGCGCCAACCTGGTGTTCACGCTGATCCTCTTCGGGATGTTCATCCCGTACCAGGCCGTGATGATCCCGCTGATCGAGCTGATGCAGGACCTGGGCGTGCAGAGCGGCGTGCCGAGCCTGATCGTGCTGCACGTGGTCTTCGGTCTGCCGATCACCACGTTGATCTTCCGCAACTACTACGCGGGTGTGCCGCAGGAGATGATCGAGGCGGCCCGCGTCGACGGCGCGGGGATGCTGCGGACGTTCCGTTCGGTGGTGCTGCCGCTGTCGGTGCCGGCGTTCGTCGTCACGCTGATCTGGCAGTTCACCTCGGCGTGGAACGACTACCTGTTCGCGTTGTTCTTCTCGAACGCGCGCAACGGCCCGGTCACCATCTCGCTGAACTTCCTGGCCAGCGGTCAGCTCCAGGACTACTCGGCGAGCATGGCGGGCGCGCTGATCGCGTCGTTCCCGACGTTGATCGTCTACATCGTGCTGGGGCGGTGGTTCCTCGGCGGGCTGATGGCGGGCTCGTTGAAGGGCTGACTCGTCGAGGGACCGACTCGTGGAGGGGCCGAGGGGCCGGGCGGCGCGGAAACGCGTGCCGTCCGGCCCCTCGCCGCGCGTCGGGCCGAGGTGAAGGACCACCCCGGCCCCCGCAAGGGGCGCGGGGAGCTGCGCGAGCACCCCACGACGGACCGCACCCGACACCCCACCCAGGCCACGCACGTGAACAGTCGACCGTTAGGGGGGTGGGTGGGGGCAGGCCGGGTTCGTGGGAGTGTGTCCACCGCGCTCCGTGTTATGACGGTGTGTCACCCCACCGGCATGTCGCGGAGCTTCGCTTGTTTGATGACGCTGCGGATCTGATTCGCCTCGGGACGCTGGCCGGCGTCGAGGTCACCGCCGAGGTGGAGCTGTTGCGGTTGGCCGTGCAGCACGCCGTGGCCGGCACCGGCGGTCTCGGGGGCTTCGCCCATCTCCGGCAGGGCGCGGGCGTGCCGCTGCGGCTGGCCACCGTGGTCGGGCTGCCGGTCACGGTCGCCAGGCGCTGGGACCTGCTGCCCGAGGAGTCCCCGACCGCGCCCGCCGTCGCGCTGCGCGAGGGCGGGCTCCGCTGGGCAGCCGCGTGGCCGCCCGGTGGCGAGCCGGAGGGCTCGGCCTGGGGTGCGGTGGAGCGCGTGGGGGTGCTGGCGCTGCCGGTGTGGGGGGACGAGGGGCCGGCCGGGGTGCTCTCCGTGCTGGCGGCCGACCCGCCCGAGCCGCGGCGCGCGTTTCTGCGGCGGCTGGCCGAGGTGGCGGGCGAGCGGCTGGGGTCGGTCGCCCACCAGCGTCCCGGGGAGCCGGCGCCGTGGCGGCGGCCGACGCCGACGGCCGCTTCGCGGACGCGGAGCGTTCCGGTGGCGATGTGGTCCTGGGACCTGGCCACCGGGCTGATGGAGCACGGTCCCGAGGCGGCGCCGCTGCTGCGGCTGGCGGGCCTCGACCCGGAGCATTGGGACCACAGGGCGGGCACCCTGATGGCCCGGGTCCACCCGGACGACCGGCCGGCGGTGGAGGCCGACGTGCGGCGTGCCATCGCCGAACGGAAGGTGCTGGCCGTGGAGTTCCGGGTGCGGGACACCTCGGGGCACAGCAACTGGCTCTCGTTGCGCGGGCAGTTCAGGTTCGACGCGCAGGGCGTGCCGACCCGGCTGGAGGGGCACTCCTGGGACATCACCTCCTCGCACTCGGTGCTCCAGTGGCTGCCGACGCTGCTGGAGAACCATCCCGACCCGCTCTACACCTTTCTCGCCGACCGCGAGGTGATCTGGTCCAACCGGGCGGCGAACGCGATGGCCGCGGCATACGACCCGGGCCATCCGGAGGACGTGGCGGGGTGGTTCGTCGGTGGCCGTGCGGGTGAGGAGAACGCGCGGGCCGTCCTGGACGCCGCGTTCGCCTCCGCCGGGACGCTGGTCACCCACGAGTTCACCGCCCCGGCGGCCGTGGCGCCGGCGCCGCGTGCCTGGCGAGCCCGTTCGGGACGCATCGGGGAGCACATCGCCGTCCAGTTGATGGACATCAGCGCCCAGCACGACACGGAACGGGCGGCGGCGCTGCGTGCCCAGCAGGTGGACCGCTTCCGGGAGGCGATGGCCCGCGCGGTGCGGGCGAAGGACGCGGCGGCGGCCGTCGCGGAGCATGTGCTGCCGATGGTCGACGCGGACGGGCTGCTCGTCTACCAGTACCAGGCGGAGGCGACCGAGCTGATCGGCTCCGCCGGCTACAGCGCCGAGCGGCTGCGGGAGTTGGAGGAGAGCGGGGTGGCGCCCATGGGGCGCGGGTTCCCGGCCTCGGAGGCGCCCACGTTCTACGGCTCGCCCGAGGAGCTGACCCGGCGGGCGCCGGAGATCGCGGACGTGGTGCGGGCCGGGGGCCGGCAGGCGTGGTTCTCGTTGCCGCTGGCCGTGGCGAACGAGAAGGTGGGGCACTGCGTCCTGTCCTGGAACCGGCCGCACGCCCTCGGCACCGAGGAGTTCAGCCTGCTGGCGACGCTCGGCGGGCTGCTGGCCCAGTCGTTGGAGCGCGGGCGGTTGTTCGACCGGGAGCACTCCAGGGCGCAGGCGCTGCGGCAGGCGCTGCGCCCGTGGGAGCTGCCGATGCCGGTCGGGGTGACGGTCGCGGCGCGGCGGCACCCGCTGCGCCAGGCGGACCGGTTCGGGAGTTGGAGCGCGGCGCTGCCGCTGCCGAGCGCGCGGACGCTGCTGGTCAGCGCGAGCATCGGCAGCGACGGGTTGCGGGCGGCCGTCGCGATGGGGCAGTTGCGCACCACGGTCTCCGAACTGGCGCGCCTGGACCAGCCGTTGGACGAGCTGGCGGCGCAGGTCAGCGAGTGCGAGGTGGTGACCAGGCTGGGGCGCGACCCGGAGGCGCCGTGCCCCACCCTCCTTCTGGCGCTCTACGACGCGACCAGCGGGCGGCTGGACGTGCTCAGTGCCGGGCATCCCGTTCCGCTGCTGACGTCACCCGACGGCCGCACGGAGGTGTGCCGGGTCCCGGTCGGGGTGCCGTTGGGGGCTTCGGCCATCCCCTACACGACGTGGCGGACCGAGGTGGCGCCCGGCTCGCTGCTGTGTGTCTCCACCGCCTCCCTGACCGTGGACGGCGCGGGTGAACGGCCGGCCCGGGCGCCGGCCGGGGCGTTGGAGGCGGTGGCGGGGGCGCCGGCGGAACGGGCGCTGCCCCTGCTGGAGGAGCGCTGCGAACGGGTCTGGGACTCGATGGGCGAGGCGCCGGAGAGCGGCGCCACGCTGCTGCTGGCGCGGCTGGACCGGCTGCCTCCGGGGCGGCAGGCGACGATCAAGCTGCCGTGCGAGCCGGCGTCGGCGGGGCTGGCGCGGCGTTGGCTGGCGGAGCGGCTGGTCGAACTGGGCCTGGAGAAGCTGGTGTTCGTCGCCGAGCTGTCGGTGAGCGAGCTGGTGAGCAACACCGTGCGGCACGCCTCGGGGCCGATCCGGCTGCGGCTGCTGCGTCTGACGGACCGGCTGGTCGTCGAGGTGTACGACCACAGCCAGTCGGCGCCCCGGCTGCGGCCGTTGAACCTGCTGGCGGAGGAGGGCAGGGGGCTGCTGCTGGTCGCGCAGACGGCGGAGGCGTGGGGCTCGTTCTTCACCGAGGACGGCAAGTGCATCTGGATCGCGCTCGCCCTCGAAGGCCCCGGTGGCGCGGGGGCGTTCGAGGGCGACGCGGAGTCCGGCTGAGCGGCGGGCGCGGGCGTGCCGCGGGCGCCGCACGGGGCGCGTCACGCGGGCGCCGCGCGGGGGCCGGTCACTGGGCGCAGGTGGCGCCGTCCTCGGGGGCGGTCAGGTCGATCAGGTAGGCGGCGGCGGCCTCGTTGACGCAGGCGTTGGCGCCGGAGCTGACGACGGTGTGGCCCTCGCCCTCGACGGTGAGCAGGGAGCCGCCGAGGGTCTCGGCGAGGTTGACGCCGCCCTGGTGCGGGGTGGTGGGGTCGCCGGTGATCGAGACGACCAGGGTCTCGGGCAGGCCCTCGATGTCCTGCGCGTACGGGTACCCCAGGCTGGGCTCGACGGGCCAGTGCTCGCAGGAGTCGCGGACGCCGTCGGTGACGTCGACGCCCGGGTCGGTGAACGGCGCGGAGTCCAGGACCGCGGTGCGGAGTTCGGCGCCCTGTTCCGGGCTCAGCCGTTCCTCGTCCGCGCAGTTGATCGCGTAGTTGGCCTCCGACATGTTGGGCCAGGCGCCCTCTTCGTCGCGGCCGGCGAAGTCGCGGTTGAGCTGGAGCAGGATGTCGCCCCTGCCCTCGCGGAGTTCGGCGAGGCCGTCGGTGATCAGCGGCCAGGCCTCCTCGCTGTAGAGGCCGGCGATCACCCCGCCGACCGCGCTGTCGAAGGTGAGCCGCTGGTCGAGGGCGGGGACCGGCTCCTCGAAGAGCGGGCGGACGAGCTCCTGGAACCTCTCGGTCGCCAGCGCCGGGACGTCGCCCAGCGGGCAGCCGCCGCGTTCGGCGCAGTCCGCCGCCATCCGTTCGAAGGCGCCCTGGAATCCGGCGTAGGCGCCGACCCGGCGTTCGTACGTGCCCTGCATGGGGTCGATCGCACCGTCCAGGACCATGGCCCGCACCCGCTCGGGGAACTGTTCGGCGTAGACGGCGCCGAGCCGCGTCCCGTAGCTCTGGCCGAGGAAGCTCAGCTTCTCGTCGCCGAGGGCGGCGCGCAGGATGTCCATGTCGCGGGCGGCGTCGCGGCTGCCGAGGCGGGTGAGCACCTCGATGCCGCCGGAGCCCTCAGCGCAGCGTTCCATCAGCGCGCGGGTCTCCTCCTCGGTCCACTGGACCGTGTTGCCCTGGCTGCTGAGCGGCACGTCGCCGGTGTCGGCCTCCGCGTCGGAGTAGCAGTCGACGGCGGGCTCGGAGGAGCCCACCCCGCGCGGGTCGAACCCCACCACGTCGAAGCGTTCGGTGATCGGGCTCTCGGCGAGCGTGAGGCTCGTGGTGGCGGCGCCGAAGAGGCCGGAGCCGCCGGGGCCGCCCGGGTTCGTCACCAGGGAGCCGATCGCCTCGCCCCCGGCCGGCACGCGGTTGACCGCCAGCCGCAGGGTCTCGCCGTCGGGGTCCTCGTGGTCCAGGGGCACGGTCAGCAGGGCGCACTCCATCCCCTCGACCGCGTCGTAGACGGTCGACTCGGCGGCTGTGTTGGCGTACCCCTCGCACGGTTCCCACGCCAGTTCCTGCGCGTGGAACTCCTCCAGTCCCGAGGTCCGCGCCCCGTCGTGCGCCTCCCCGTCCGGGTCGGCGTCGGAGGAGCACGCGGTGAGCGGCAGCAGCAGCGCCGTGGCGACGAGGCCGCCCTTCGCTCGGCGCGAGGGGCGGGTCCGGGTCAGCATGGGGTTCCCTTCCGGTAGAGGCGTCGGAGGACGCGTCGTGGGGGCGCGGTGGGGCACGGTGGGGCACGGTGGGTAACGGCCCCCCGGCGCGGCTCTTCCGCGGCGGCGGTCAACCGCCCGTGGCGCCGGGGTCGTTGGCTCGGCCCCCCGGGTCCTGGTTTCCAGCTCACACCGTGCCCCGGGGGCAGGGTCAAGGAGCGCCCGACAAACCCCCGTGAACCGTGCGTTCCCGGACGGGGAGGGAGGGGGCGGGGGGTTGCCCTGGTAGATAACGTTCCTGTTACGGTGGCGGGTAGAGGCCCAGTCCGGCCTCCTGGCAGGGGCTGGTCGGTACGTCGGCCCCACCTGGCGTGTTCCCCGCCGTCCCGCCGCGCGCAGCGCACCGGGTCTCGTGAGTCGCCCCGCTCCCTCACGAGAAAGAGAAGTCGTGCCGCAGGAACCGCAGACCGGCGTCCCCCACGCCCCGCGTCCGCCCGCTCGGAGTGCCCGAAGTACCCGGCGTGCCTGGAGTGCTCGGAACGCTGGGACCGCTCGGACCGCTCGGACCCGCGAGGGGGGCGCGCCGGCCGACGGCCGGGACGCCTTCCTCGACAACGCCAAGTACCTGCTGATCGTCCTGGTGGCGGTCGGCCACGCCTGGGAGCCGCTGGAGGAGAGCCAAACGCTCCGGGCCCTGTACCTCTTCGTCTACACCTTCCACATGCCGGCGTTCATCCTCATCTGCGGCTATCTCTCGCGGAGCTTCACCGGCAGCCCGCGCCAGCTGCGGCGGCTGGTGTCCGGCGTGGTGGTGCCCTACGTCGTCTTCGAGACGGCGTACTCCCTCTTCGAGCGCCGCTTCGGCGACGACCCGAACCATCCGATCAGCCTGCTGGACCCCTGGTATCTGACCTGGTTCCTGGCGGCGCTCTTCGTGTGGCGGCTGACGGCACCGCTGTGGCGGCGGCTGCGCCACCCGCTGCCGCTGGCGCTGCTGGTGGCCGCGTTGGCCACCACCTCGCCCGCCATCGGGCAGGACCTGGACCTCCAGCGGACGCTGCAGTTCCTGCCGTGCTTCGTGGTGGGCCTGTGCCTGCGGCGCGAGCACCTGGAGTGGGTGCGGCGCCGGGAGGTGCGGCTGCTGTCGGTGCCGGTGGTGGCCGCCGCCGCGCTCACCGCGTACTGGGCGGTGCCCCGGGTGGAGACCGACTGGTTCTACCGCCGGGCCAGCGCCCAGGAGTTGGGCGAGCCCTGGTGGAACGGTCCGATCATGTCCCTGTCCCTCTTCGGCTGCGCGATGCTGCTGACGGCGGCGTTCCTGGCGTGGGTGCCGGCGCGGCGCACCTGGTTCACGGTGCTGGGGGCCGGCACGATCTGCGGCTATCTGCTGCACGGTTTCCTGCTGACGGGCGCCGAGTACGGCGGGTTCTTCGAGGCCTACTCCTGGCCGCACGACCCGGCCGGCACCGTTCTGCTGTCGCTGGTCACCGCGTTGGCCGTCACGCTGATGTGCTCCCCGCCGGTCCGCCGGCTGCTGCGGCCGGTGACCGAGCCGGACCTCCGCTGGGCCTTCCGCTCCGAGACGCCGGACGAGACCCGTTCCGCGCCGGGGGAACGGCCGGAGGCCAGGCCGGGGCCGGAGCCGGCCGCCCGGACGCGGGACACCTCCGAGACGCCGGACGGCTCGGAGGCACGGGACACCTCCCTGGGCACCTCCCGGAGCACCTCCCTGGGCACCTCCCGGGCGTCGGAGGCCAGCAGGGGGTGAGCCCCGGCGTGCGCGCGGGGGCGTGCACGGGGGCGCTCGCCCGGTCGTTCAGATCAGGCCGGAGCGGACGGCGTGGGCGACGGCCTGGGAGCGGTTGCGGACCTGGAGGCGGGCCATCAGGTCGTAGAGGACGTTCTTGACGGTGTGCTCGGAGCAGGACAGGGCACGGGCGATGGCGGCGTTGCCCTGCCCCTCGGCGACCAGGGCCAACACGGCGGTCTGGCGCGCGGTCAGCGGGGAGTCGGGCTGCGGCAGGTCGCGTCCCGCGCCGGCCAGCACGCGGACCAGGGTGTCGTGCGACATCCGGCCCTCGCCGTGGTGGGCGGAGCGCACGGCGGCGCGCAGCCGCGCGGGGGTGGCCTCGGCGCGGGAGAGGATGACGAGCACGCCGGCGCGCAGGGCTGTGCGCGTGCCCTCGGGCCGCACGGTGTTGGCGATCACCAGGTGCGGGCCGGCCGGGCCGGCGCGGCCCGCGCGCAGCGCGTCCTGGACGCTGTCGCCGGCGGCCACCGACAGGGCGCCGCGCGGGGCGAGCGCGACGCCGGCGTGGCGCAGTGCGGTGGCGACGGTGGTCCGCAGCCGGCCGGGCGCGGCGAGCAGGGTGACGGCGGCTTCGGGCGCGGCCCCCCGGGGGTGCGGGCTGTTCACAGCAGGCCCGCCCGCAGGGCGTAGGCGACGGCGTGGGCGCGGTTGCGCAGCCGGAAGCGGTGGGTGATGTCGTGCACGACGGTGGTCACGGTGCGGGTGGAGTAGCAGAGTTCCCTGGCGATCTCACCGGTCTCCATACCGTCGGCGACCAGCCGCAGCACGGCCCGTTCGCGTTCGCTCAGCCCGTTCGCCGACCAGGCGGGGGCGGGGGGTTCCGAGCCGGCGCCCAGGAGTTCGCCGAGCAGGTCGATCGGGACGGTGCAGTCGCCGCCGGCGACGGCGAGCACGGTGTGCGCCAGGCGCGCGCCGCTGGCCTCGCGCCGGCGCAGCACGCCGCGCACGCCGGAGGCGACCGCGTGCAGGGCGTCGGCCGGGGTCAGGTCGGCGACCACCAGAACGACCTCGGGACGCGGCGGGGTGTCCCTGATCTCCCGCACCAGGTCGAGCACGGACGGCGCCACCTGGTCGGCGACCACGACCGCGACCCGGGCGTCCCCGGCGACCGCGGGGGTGGCGCTCGGCTCCAGGGACACCTCGGGGCTGGCGGCGAGGGCGCTGCGGGTTCCGGCCTCCAGGACGGGGTCCGTCGCGACGACGCTGACGCGCACCGGGTCACCCATGGGGTTCCTCCTCATGGTCTCGGCCCCGGGAGACCCCGCGAGCCACTGCCTCCAGCGTCGGCGAACGGCGGTCCGCGCACATGGGGTATCGCCACCCAATTTCGTGGCGGCGGCGGGGAGTCGGCGGCGAGAACGGCGGGGAGTCGGCGCGAGTCGGGGCGCGAACGGCGGAGTCGGGGCGCGAACGGCGGGCGCGCGGGCGTGGGAGCCGGCCGCCCCCGAGGGGTGGGGGCGGCCGGCTCCGGAGTGGGCGCGTCAGGGGGCGCGTCAGGGGATGCTCGGGAGGTCCTCCGCCTCGGGGTCGGGCAGGAAGTCGGGGACGGGGACGCCGAGGCCGGCGCGGTGGGCGCCGGTCAGCACCAGGTCGGCCACGGCCAGGTCGAGCACGCCGAGGCCGAACGGGGAGAAGACGGTGAGCCGCTCGGCCGCGCGCGGCGCCGGGTGCGGGTCGCGCAGCAGCGCGCCGACGGTGGTGCGGATGAACTCCCGGTGGCCGACGCGCTGTTCGGCCAGGTGCAGGGAGGTCGCCGCGCGGCAGACATGGTCGGGGTCGTCGACCACGTTGTCGGCGGCGAGCACGGTCGGGATGCGGATGTCGCGCAGCGACAGGTGGAGCACCAGCGTGCCCGGCCGGCAGGGCGCCAGGTCGAGATGTGGGACGGCCGCCGTGGTGGCGACGCTCACCAGCCGGTGCGCGACCAGCGCCGACTCGACCCGGTCGACGACCCGCACGGTCAACGCCGCGCCGTACCGTCGCGCGCAGCGCGCGGCGAACGCCTCGGCGCGCTCCCGGTCCAGGTCGAAGACCGTCACCTCGGAGAGGCCGGGGACGGTCAGACGCAGAAAGTGGAGGGTCTCCGCGTTGATCACCCCGCAGCCGACCAGGCTCACTCCGGTGTCCCGGGGCACGCCGGGCAGCGCGGCGGCGGCCAGGGCGGCGCTCGCGGCGGTGCGGCGCGCCGAGATGGTGGCGCTCTCCAGCACGGCCAACGGGCGGCCGGTGAGCAGCGAGTTGAGAATCATCGTCGCCGAGGCGCGGGGCATCCCCTCGGGGACGTTGCCGGGGAAGGACGCGATCCACTTCAGCCCGGCGACCGGGCGGCGCCCCTCCCCGCCGCCGAGATAGCCGGGAAGCCCGATGATCCGGTCGTGCGGGTTGTCGGGGAAACGGAGGAAGACCGAGTGCGGCAGCGCGGTGTCGCCCGCGGAGTGCCGCAGATAGGCGTGGCGCACCGCCGCGAGAACGGCGTCCTCTGCGCCGTCCAGCACCCGCCTGACGTCCCGGTGTCCGATGATCAGCACGAGGCCACCTCCACGGTGTCTTCTTCCTTCCAGAGGGGGCCGACGTCGCCGAAGTGGGCCGCGACCCAGGCGTCGTCGTAGATGGTGTCGAGATAGCGCTCGCCGCTGTCGGGGAAGACCAGCGCGCAGTGCGCCCCCGCGGGGATGCGGGCGCTCAGCCGGGTGAGGGCGCTGACCACCGCGCCCGAGGAGCCGCCGGCCAGGATGGCCTCGCGGCCGACCAGCCGCCGGCAGCCGACCAGGCAGTCCAGGTCGCTGACGTGGACCACCTCGTCGGCGAGCCCCGGACGGTAGAGCCGGGGCGCCTCGGCGGCGCCGTGCCCGGGGATCAGCCGGCGGCCCACCGGCGGCCGGAAGATCGCGCTGGCCTCCGCGTCCACCGCGACGATCCGCACCGGCAGCCCGGCCTCCCTGGCGTACTCGGCGCAGCCGCGCAGCGTGCCGGCCGAACTGACCGTCACCAGCAGGTAGTCGAGGCGCCCGTCGAGCGCCTCGACGATCTCCCGCATGGTGGTGCGGTGCGCCCAGGCGTTGCGCGGGTTGGCGTACTGGTCGGGGCAGTAGGCGTCAGGCAGGGAGTCGACCAGGTCGCGCACGTACCGCTTGCGCGCCGGCAGGTACTCGCCGGTGGCCGGGTCGACGCTCTCCACGGTGCGCACCTCGGCGCCGAGCGCCCGCATGATCGCGACATTCTGCGGGTTGGTCCTCGGGTCGACGACGCAGACGAAGCGGAGGCCCAGGTAGCGGCACGCCTGGGCGAGGCCGATACCCAGGTTGCCCGAGCTGGACTCCACCACCACCGTGCGCCCCGGCACGACGGCGCCCGTGCGGACGGCCTCGGCGACCATGGCGCCGGCAGAGCGGTCCTTGATGCTGCCGCCCGGGTTGGCCGCCTCCAACTTGGCGAACGTGCGGAACGCGCTGCCCGGCAGCAGCTTCGTCAGCTCCACCAGCGGGGTGCCGCCCACGGTGGACAGCACCCCGGAGGCGTAGCCGACCGACGGTGGCGTGGCATCGAACGTGGCGCGGTTCATCGCCTGACGTCCCCTCTCCCCTTTCCCGGTCTCCCGGTCTGGCTGTTTCCCGGTCCGGCTGTCTCCCCCGGTCCGGCTGTTTCCCGGATCGCCCGACGCCGGCGGTCAGCCGGCCGACTCGGTCTCGGCCATCCGGCGGCGCAGCGACGCCGGGCGCATGTCCGTCCAGATCTCCCCGACGTGTGCGAGGCACTGCTCCCTGGTGCCCTCCGTTCCCTCCGCGTACCAGCCCAGCGGCAGTTCACGGTCGGCGCGCCAGAGGGAGTACTGCTCCTCGTCGTTGCGCACCACGAGGTAACGGTGCTCGTCTTCGCCGTCGCCCATCGTCCGTCCTCCCATGTCACGGTCGGCTCTCTCGCTCACCCGCTGAGCGTGCCCGCCGGGCGGGCGCGGCCATAGAGACAAACGGGCAGCGGTCTCGGCGCGCGGCGCCGCGTAGCGGCGTGGAACGGGGCGACCACCCGCCGCGGCGGCGCACGTGAGTCGTCGACCTCGGCCCGCCACCCAGCATTCGCGCAGTTCCCCGCGCCCCCAAGCCGCCCACCGACAGTGCAGGGGCGCGGGGAACTGCGCGAGCAACCACACACCGGGCCGAGGACGACAACCCACCCAAGCCACGCACGTGAACAGTCGGCCAACCCCCGCCACCCAGCACTCGCGCAGTTCCCCGCGCCCCCAAACAGGCCGCCACCTACCGAACATGAACCCGCAGCTGACCCACCACGCCCACCACAACCAAGGGGCGCGGGAAACCGCGCGAGCAACCACACACCGGGCCGAGGACGACAACACCCCCTACCGCGCCACCGCCTCCGCGGTGGCTTCCGCGCGCACCGAGGGGCTGAGGGTGGCGAAGAGCGCGCACAGCAGCATCCAGCCGCTGAGCACCCCGATGGTGGACTCCGCGCCGCGCCAGCTCAGCAGGTAGCCGCCCACGACGGAGCCCAGCGGGACGGCGCCGAAGGCGACCATGCCGGCGGCGCCCAGCACCCGGCCCCGCAACCGGTCGGGGGTGACGGCGAGTTGGTAGGCGGAGGTGGCGACGTTCCACAGCGGGCCGACGAAGCACATCAGCGCGTAGACGGCGCCCAGCACCAGCGGTTCGTCCGCGACCAGCAGCAGCGGGACGAGCGCCGCCCAGGCCCAGTTCGCGCCGACCACCACGGTCTTCAGGGAGATCCGCGCCACCACCGCCGGCGCGGCCAGGGAGCCGGCCAGCCCGCCGACGGCGGCGACGCCCAGCATCAGGCCCACGGTCGCCGGCCCCGCGCCGCGGTCGGCGGCGAGCACGATGACCACCAGGAACAGCGCGCGGAAGAGGAAGTTGCTGCCGGCGACCAGCAGCGTGGTGGCCCGCAGGAACGGCTGCCGCCACAGCCACACCGCGCCCTCGACGAACTCCCGGCGGCCCAGCGCCGCCCGTGCCGCGCGCGGCTCGCGGGCGCGTTGGAAGTCGCCCCTGATCAGCAGCAGCGCGACCAGCGACACCAGATAGGTCACCAGGTCGAAGAGGAACGGCACCGCGCGCCCCAGTCCGAAGAGCGCGCCGCCCAGCGGCTGCCCCAGCATCGCCGCCCCCCTGGCGCGCGCCTCGTTGCGGGAGAGGGCGAACGTCACCTGGGTGGGGTGCACCAGGTGCGGCACGGCCGAGGCCGCAGCCAGCCGGTAGGTGACGGCGAGCACGCCCTCGACGAAGCCGACGACCAGGATGTGGGGCAGCGTCAGCCGGCCCGCGAGCAGCGCGGCGGCGAGGCTGCCGATGGCCCCCACGCACAGCAGGTCGCACCCGATCATCAGCCGTCTGCGGTCGACCCGGTCGACCACGACGCCGGCCGGCACCTGGAAGAGCAGCTGCGGCAGCAGCGCGACGAAGCCGGCGAGCCCGGCGTCGCCCGGCGCGCCGGTCAGGGCCAGCACCAGCAGCGGGTAGGCGACACCGGAGGCGTTCGAGCCGAGCATCGACACGGCCGAACCGGACCACAGCAGCAGGAAGTCGCGGTTGCGCCGCAACGGGAGCACGTCTCGGGGCATGGCCCCGATCGTCGGCAGCGGCCCCGGCCCGGTCGTAGAGAAGAACCGGCGGCGTCGACGGCCGACCTCGCTGCGCGCGACGGCACCGCGCCGGCCCTGCCGTTCCCCCCACCGCGCCCGGCACCGTGGCCCGTGGTCGGTCCCGGGCGGGCCGTCGGGGCCTCCGAGCCGGGGGTCGGTCCGGGGAGACGCGTAGGAAGGCGAACGATGGGCACCAGCTCGACCCCTCGCGCGGAGTTGCTGCGCCAGCGGCTGCGCGGACTGCGGCCGGCCGCGCCGGAGACCGGTGTCACTCCTGTGGCGCGGTCCGGGCCGCCGCCGCTGTCGTTCGCGCAGCGCCGGCTGTGGGTGCTGGACCGGTTGACGCCGGGCGACACCCAGTACGTGATGCCGTTGCGGCTGCGGCTCCCCTCGTCCCTGGACGAGTCGGCGCTGCGTCGGGCGCTGGACGAACTCCTCGCCCGGCACGAGGTGTTGCGCACCCGGTATGTGGAGGTCGAGGGCGAACCGGCGCAGTGGATCGACCCGCCCGGTCCGCTGCCGCTGACCCGGGCCGATGTCGCGGGGCTGCCGCCGGAGGAGGCGCGCGCCCGGGTCGGGGCACTGGTCGACGCGGAGGTGGCGCGGCCCTTCGACCTGGCGGACGAGTGGCCGGTGCGGGCGCTGCTGGTGCGGGAGCCCGAGGCTCTGACGCTGCTGCTGACGTGCCATCACATCGCCTCTGACGGCTGGACGGAGGGTCTGCTGCTCGGCGAACTCGACACGCTCTACGGGGCGTTCGCCGCCGGGGAGGCGTCGCCCCTGGCGCCGCCGCCGGTGCAGTACGCGGACTTCGCGCAGTGGCAGCGCGGCCGGCTGCAAGGGCCGGTGCTGGATCGGCAACTGGACTACTGGGGCGCGAAGTTGCTCGGGCTGACGCCGTTGGCGCTGCCGTTGGACCGGCCCCGGGCCCCGCTGCGGGACAGCGCGGGGGCCACCGAGGTCTTCGAGGTGCCGGCGGGGGTGGCGACGCGGCTGACCGAGGCAGGCGGGGAGCGGGGCGCGACCCCGTTCATGGTGCTGCTCGCCGTCTTCAAGCTGCTGCTGTCGCGGCACTGCGGGCAGCGCGACGTGGTGGTGGGCAGCCCGGTCGCCGGCCGGGAGCGGGCGGAGACCCAGGCGATGCCGGGGCTGTTCACCAACACGGTGGTGCTGCGCACGGACCTCGCGGGCGCGGCGACCTTTCCCGAGCTGCTGGAGCGGGTGCGGGAGACGGCGCTGGGCGCGTTCACCCACCAGGAGACGCCGTTCGAACGGCTGGTGGAGACGCTCGCGCCGGAGCGCGACCCCTCGCGCAACCCGCTCTTCCAGGTCGTCTTCCAGTACGCGACGGCCGGCGAGACGCCGCTGCCCCGGCTGGGCGGAACGCAGTCGCCGGTGGCCTCCCCCACCGCCAAGTTCGACCTGGGGCTCGCGCTCGCCGCGCGCCCCGACGGCTCGCTCCTCGGCCAACTGGAGTACGCCACCGCGCTGTTCGACGCGGCGACGGTGCGCCGGCTGGTCGGCCACTACCTGCGGCTGCTGGCCGGGCTCGCCGCCGACCCGCACGCACCGCTGGACGCCCTGCCGATGCTCGGCGAGGAGGAGGAACGGCTGCTGCGGGAGTGGAGCGGTGCGGGGGAACGCTTCCCGACGGAGCGTTCCCTGCCCGAGGTCTTCCGTGCGCGCGCGGCGATGGCGCCGGACGCGGTCGCGGTGCGCTGCGCGGGGGAGTCGCTGCGGTACGCCGAACTGGACGCCAGGTCCGACGCGTTGGCCGGACGGCTGCGCGCCGAGGGCGTCGGCGCCGGCGACCTGGTGGGTGTCTGCCTGCCGCGCGGCGTGAACCTGGTGGTGGCGCTGCTGGGGGTGGTCAAGTCCGGTGCCGGCTATGTGCCGCTCGACCCCGGGCTGCCGGCCGGGAGGCTCGCCTTCGTGCACCAGGACGCGGGTCTCGCCCTCATCGTGACGGAGCGTCAGCTTGTCGGGGCGCTGCCTCCCGGCGACCGGGCGCCGCTGCTGATGGACGAGGGGGACGACGCGTGGGCCCGGTTGGCTCCTCCCCCGCCGCCGGGGCCCGAGGAGATCGCCTACGTCATCTACACCTCGGGCTCCACCGGGCGCCCCAAGGGCGTCGCCGTCACCCACGCCAACGTGCTGCGGCTGCTGCTCTCCTGCCAGGAGGACTTCGGCTTCGGCACGGGCGACGTCTGGACGCTCTTCCACTCCTACGCCTTCGACTTCTCCGTCTGGGAGCTGTGGGGGCCGCTGCTGACCGGCGGCCGGGCGGTCGTGGTGCCGTTCGAGGTGTCCCGTTCGCCGCGCGACCTGCTGCGGCTGCTGGCGGAGGAGCGGGTCACGGTGCTCAACCAGACGCCTTCGGCGTTCCGTTGGCTGACGGAGGCGGCCGTCGACGGGCCGCTGGCTCCCGGCCGACTCGCCCTGCGGACGGTGGTCTTCGGTGGTGAGGCGCTGGACGTCGCCGAGCTGGCGCCCTGGTACGACTGGTATGCACGCGCCGGGGTGCCGGCCCCCGAACTGGTCAACATGTACGGGATCACCGAGACCACGGTGCATGTCACCCGCCGGCCGCTGCTGCCTGCCGAGGTCGCCGAGGCGGCGCGGACCGGCCGCCGGCACAGCCCGATCGGGCGGCCCCTGGCCGACCTGCGGGTGCGGCTGCTGGACGGGGCGCTGCGCGAGGTGCCGATCGGCGTCCCCGGTGAGCTGTATGTCTCGGGCCCCGGGCTGGCCAGGGGGTATCTGCACCGGCCGGCGCTGACGGCCGACCGCTTCCCGCCCGACCCCCACGCCACCGCGCCGGGCGCGCGGATGTACCGGACCGGCGACCTGGCCAGGTACCGGGCGGACGGTGAGCTGGAGTACCTGGGGCGCGCCGACGAACAGGTCAAGATCCGGGGCCACCGGGTGGAGCCGGGGGAGATCGAGGCCGCGCTGGCCTCCCACCCGGGAGTGGAGCGCGCCGTGGTGCTCGCCCACACGCCCCCGGGCGAACGCGAGGCGCGACTGGTCGCCTACCTGGTACCTACCAGCGAACGGGACCCGGAGGTCGCGGAGTTGCGCGCCCATCTCGGGCGGTGGCTGCCGGGCTATCTGGTGCCGTCCGTCTTCGTCCCGGTGGCGGGGATCCCGTTGACCGGCAACGGCAAGACCGACCGGGCGGCGCTGCCCTCCCCCGAGGACCACCGCGCCCTGCCGTCGGGCGGGCGGACCGCGCCGCGCGACGCCGTGGAGGAGGCGATGGCGCGCGGCTTCGCCGAGGTGCTCGGCCTTCCGGCGGTGGGGGTGGACGACAACTTCTTCGCGCTGGGCGGCGACTCGATCCGCGCCATCCGGGTGGTCGGCGCGCTGCGGCGGGCCGGCGTCGAGCTGACCGTCCAGGAGCTGCTGTCGCACCAGACGATCGGCGGCATCACGGCGGCCCGCCGGGACGCGGCGCCGGCCGCGGGGGCCAGCGAGGAGGAGCGCAGGGTCGCGCCGTTCGCGCTGCTCGCCGCGGAGGAGCGGGCCGCGCTGCCGGAGGGCGTGGTGGACGCCTACCCGCTGTCCATGGTGCAGGCGGCGATGGTCTACCAGATGCTCGCCGACGGCGAGGAGAGCCCGTACCACAACGTGACGGTCTTCCCGATGGTCGACGACGCCCCGTTCGACCTGTCGGCGCTGCGGGCGGCAGCCGCGCTGCTCGCGGAGCGGCACGAGATCCTGCGCACCCGCTTCGACCTGACCACTTTCCGGGAGCCGGTCCAACTGGTAAACGCCGAGGGTGTGGTCGAGGTCGGCCACACCGATCTGCGCGGGCTCCCCGAGGAGGAGGTCCGGGAGGAGCTGCGGCGGTTCGTCGCCGACACCAGGAGCAGCCCGTTCGACGTGACCCGGGCGCCGATGGTCCGCTTCCACGCGCACCGCACGGGCGAGAGCCGGTGGACGTTCTCGTTCATCGAGTGCCACGCGGTGCTGGACGGCTGGAGCCACCACTCGCTGATCGACGAACTGCTCACCGAATACCGGGAGTTGCGCCAGGGGCGGGCGCCGGGGGAACGGCCGGCGCACTCGGTGCGGTTCGCCGACTACGTCGCGCGGGAGCGTCGCGCGCTGGCCTCGGCGGCCGACCGGGAGTTCTGGCGGGACCGGCTGGAGCGCTTCGACCGGGTGGAGCTGCCTCCCTCCTGGGCGGCGGACCCGGCGGCGGGCGAGGAGCCCTACCTGCTCAGCGTCGACTTCGACGACCTGGAGCCGGGGTTGCGCCGGCTGGCGTCCGCGGCGAGCGCCTCGCTGAAGAGCGTGCTGCTGACCGCGCATCTGAAGGTGCTCGCGATCGTCGGCGGCACCCGCGCCCCACGCACCGGGCTGGTCTGCAACGGCCGGCTGGAGACGGAGGGCGGCGAGCTGGTCCGGGGGATGCACCTCAACACCGTGCCGTTCGCCGTGGAGTTGACCGGTGCGGACTGGCGGACGCTGGTGCGGCGGGTGCTGGCGGAGGAGGCGGCGCTCTGGCCGCACCGCCGGTTCCCGCTGCCGGAGATGCAGCGTCGCTGGGGCGCGGGAACGCCGCTGGTGGACGTCGCCTTCACCTATCTCGACTTCCATGTGCTGGACGACCGGTCGATCGAGTCGGCCGGCGTGGTGGACGTCAGCCCCAACGAGTTCGGGCTCGACGTGTGGACGTTCCCCGGCCGGCTCTATGTCTCGGCCCGGCCCGAGCGGCTCGGGCGGGCACGGGGGCGTCGGCTGCTGGCGCTCTACCGGCGGGTGTTGGAGGCGATGGCGGCCGACCCGGCGGGCGACGCGCGCGGCTGCTTCCTGGACCCGGAGGAGGAACGGCGGCTCGCCGGCCACGCGTGGGGCCCGGCCGTCGCATACCCGGAGGCGTGCGTCCACGAGCTGTTCGAGCGGCAGGTCGGGCGCACCCCGGGCGCGGTGGCGCTGCGGGCCGCCGACGGTTCGACGCTGTCCTACGCGGAGTTGAACGCGCGCGCCAACCGGCTGGCGCGGCGGCTGCGGGCGCGGGGCGTCGGCGTCGAGTCGCGGGTCGGGGTGCTGCTGCGGCGCGGCCCCGACCTGGTGGTGGCGCTGCTCGCGGTGCTCAAGGCGGGGGCCGCGTATCTGCCGCTCGACCCGGCCCATCCGCCGGCCAGGCTGGCGACGCTGCTGGGCGAGGCCGACGCCCGACTGGTGCTGACCGAACCCGGGTTGACCGACCGGCTGGCCGGCTCCCCGGCACGCCCGCTGCCGGTGGCGGCCGAGGGCGAGTCGGACGCGGACCTGGGCGTCACCGCCTCCCCCCAGTCGCTGGCCTATCTCGTCTACACCTCGGGCTCGACCGGCACCCCGAAGGGCGTGATGGTCGAGCACCGCAACCTGGTCAACTACGTCTGCTGGTGCCTGGACGCCTACCGCCCGCTGGGCGGCACCGGGTCGCCGCTGTACTCCTCGATGGCGTTCGACCTGCCGGTCACCTCGCTCTTCCCCGCGCTGCTCTCCGGCCAGCCCGTCACCCTCACCGAGGACGACGGGACGCCGGGCGTCGACGCGCTGGTCCAGGCGCTGGAGCGGGGCGGTTTCGGGCTGCTGAAGCTGAGCCCGGCGCATCTGGCGCTGCTCAACAGGACGCTCAGCCCCGAGGGCGCGCGGCGCGCCACCGGCCGACTGGTCGCGGGCGGCGACGAGTTGGTGCGCGACATGGTCTCGCTGTGGGCCCGCCACGCGCCGGAGACGGTGGTGGACAACGAGTACGGGCCGACCGAGACGACCGTCGGCTGCTCCCATGTCGAGGCCACGGCCGCCGCGTTGGAGTCCGGTGTGCTGCCGATCGGACGGCCCGTCAGCAACACGGTGATGCGGGTGCTCGACGCCGACCTGGCGCCCGTTCCGGCGGGCGTGGTCGGGGAGTTGTATCTGGGCGGCGCGCAGCTGACGCGCGGCTACGTGGGTCGGCCCGCGCTGACGGCGGAACGCTATGTCCCGGACCCGTACGCGACGCGGCCGGGCCAGCGCCTCTACCGCAGCGGTGACCTGGCGCGCCGCCGCGAGGACGGGGTGCTGGAGTTCGCCGGCCGGGTCGACGACCAGGTGAAGGTGCGCGGCCACCGGGTGGAGATCGGCGAGGTGGAGGCGGCGCTGCACCGGCACGCCGAGCTGCGGGACGCCGTGGTGCGGCTGGTGACCATGCCGAGCGGGGAACGGGACCTGGTCTCGTATCTGGTGCCGGCCGAGGGCGTCGCCCTGGACCCGGCGGAGCTGGACGCGCGGCTGGCCACCGAGCTGCCCGGCCATCTGATCCCGGCCGGGCACATGGTGCTGGACGCGCTGCCGATGACGCCCAGCGGCAAGATCGACGTCAGGGCGCTGCCGGAGCCGGCGGGTTCGGCGGTGTCGACGGCCTACCGGGCGCCGCGCACGGCGGTGGAGAACGTGCTGGCGCGCACCTGGGCGCGGGTGCTGGGCGTGCCGAGGGTCGGCGTGGACGACACGTTCACCGCGCTGGGCGGCAACTCGATGACGGTGATGCGGGTGATCGTGGCGCTCCGCGAGGAGCACGCGCTGTCGTTGACGTTCCGCGGCTTCTACGAGCACCGCACCGTCGCCGAGTTGGCGCGCGCGGTGACCGGTGCCGGCGCGGACGGCGTCGGCGCGGCGGAGGACGCGGCGGACGCCGTGGTGTGGCTGCGCAGGGAGGGGAGCCGGCCGCCGCTGTTCTGTGTGCACCCGGGCAGCGCGCACTGGTTCGCCGAGCTGGCGGCCCACCTGGACGAGGACCAGCCGGTGGCCGCCTTCGAGTGGCCGGGGCTGACCCGTCCGTGCCCGGCGCCGGAGAGCGTCGGGGCGATCGCCGAGCTGAACCTGGCGCAGCTGCGCAGGATCGCGCCCCACGGCCCCTACCGGCTGCTGGGGTGGTGCGGCGGCAGCCAGATCACCAGCGAGATGGTGCGGCGGCTGCGGGAGGCGGGCGAGGACGTCACGTTCGTGCTGCTCGATCCGGCGCTGGACAGCTACGAGCGGGAGAACATGCGGGAGTTCATGGCCCGCTTCCGCGAGGCCGAGGCGCTGCTGGCCGAGCTGGCCGAGGCCGGGGAGGAGCGGGTGCCGGCGCTGCGGAGGCGGGCGGCGGAGGTGCTGGAGGTCATCGTCGACGACGGCACCGTCGACCCCCCGGTGCCGGGCGACCCGTTCTGGCCGTCGCGGGTGCGGGTGTGGCGGGAGCTGCTCCAGACCCGGCTGGACTACCGCCACCGCCCCTGCCCCGGCGCGCTGCACCTGATCGCCGGCGACGAACTGGCCGCCGGAGACCACGAGGTGGCGTTCGGGCAGAGCTTCGCCGACTACACGGGCCGCTGGTCCGAGCTGGCCACCGGCGGGCTGAGCGTGCACCGGGTGGCCGGCACCCATCTGGGGGTGCTGCGGGCGCCCCATGTCGCCGAGGTGGCACGGACGTTGACCGGGCTGCTCGCCCACGAGGGCCGCTCCGGCCCGCCGTCGAACGAACCGAAGGAAGCGCACTGATGTCCCCATCCCTGCTCGACACCGACTCCCCGCGGGAGACCGGGAGATCCCCCGGTGTCCTCGCCCTGGACGACGCGACGGCGACCGCCGTGGACGCGGTGGCGCGGGCCCTGCTGCCGGTGGCCGGCGGCGCGGTCGACGCGCCCGGGTGGTCGGCGGCGGCCCGGCGGCTGTGGCACGAGCTGCCGACCGCGCTGCGCCGCGCGCTGGCCGACTTCCGCCGCGACCCGGGCCCCGGCGGCGCGCTGCTGCTGCGCGGGCTGCTGGTGCACGAGGCGGGTGTGCCGGCGACGCCCGCGGTCAGCGGCTCCGTGCAGCGGCACGCGACCCTGCCGGCGTCCGTACTGGCCCTGGTCGCCCACGCGTTGGGCGACATGATCGCCTACCGCTCGGAGAAGGCGGGCGCGCTGGTGCACGACGTGGTGCCGGTGCCCGGCAGCGAGGAGTTCCAGGGCAACGAGGGCTCGGTGCTGCTGACGTTCCACAACGAGAACGCGTTCGACATCCACCGCCCCGACTATGTGCTGCTGTTCTGTCTGCGCGCGGACCACGAGCGGGTGGCGGGGCTGCGGACGGCCTCCATCCGGCAGGTGCGGGGGCTGCTCGACGAGCGGCACCGGGAGGCGCTGTTCCGCGCGGACTTCGTGACGGCGCCGCCGCCGTCGTTCGGCGCCGGGAGGGGCGGGTCGCTGCGGCACGCGGTGCTCAGCGGCGCGTGGGACGACCCGGACGTGCTGGTGGACTTCGCCGCCACCTCGGCGGTGACGCCCGGGGGCGCCGAGGCGATGCGGGCGCTCCAGGAGCTGTTCGCCGCGCACGCCGACACGCGTCTGCTGGTCCCCGGGGACCTGGCGATCGTCGACAACCGGCTGACGGTGCACGGCAGGACGGCGTTCGCCCCGCGCTACGACGGGCTGGACCGCTGGCTGCAACGCGCCTTCGTGGCCAGGGATCTGCGCGCCTCCCGGGCGCGCCGGGCCGGCGACGGCCAGGTGCTGGCCGACCTCACGCCCTGAAACCCCCCGGGGCCGGCGCCCCGACGAGACGAGGACGCAGCCGCGCCGACGGGCGACCGTCGCTCTTCCTTCCCTGGTGGGGGCCGCGCGGCACTCGACAGACTCACCAGGCGTGACCCCCAGGAGGTGGGCGATGGACGTCGAAGGCGACGCGCGGACCGGTGCCACCGTGGCGACCTCGTTCGCGCAGGCGCGGCTGTGGTTCCTCGACCGGCTGCGGCCGGGGTCGCCGGAGTACGTGCTGCCGATGGCGCTGCGGCTGCGCGGCCCGCTGGACGCGGCGGCGCTGACCGGGGCACTGGAGGCGGTGGTGACGCGGCACGAGGTGCTGCGCACCCGCTACGCCGTGCGCGGGGAGCGCCCGGTGCAGTGGGTCGAGCCGCCGGGCCCCCTCCCGGTGGAACGGGTGGACCTCGCGGGCGGCGGGCGGGGCGAGGCGGCCCTCTCCGAGCTGCTGGCCGCCGCCGCGCGCCGCCCGTTCGACCTGCGGAACGAGGCGCCGCTGCGGGTCGCCCTGGTGCGGCTGGGCGAAGGGCACCACGTGCTGCTGGTGCTGGCCCACCACATCGCGTTCGACGGCTGGTCCTGGGACCTGTTCACCGCCGAACTGTCCGCCGGCTACGCGGCGTTGACCGGCGGCGCGCGCGCCGTGCCGCCGGCGCCGCCGGCGGGGAGCTATCTGGACTTCGCCGCCGCGCAGCGGGATCGGCTCGCCGGCGGCCGGCTGGCGCGCGGGCTCGCGCACTGGCGGGAGCGGCTCGCCGACCTGCCGCCGCTCGCGCTGCCCACCGACAGGCCGCGCCCCTCGGTGTGGTCGGGCGAGGGCGACGTGGTGCGGTTCGCGCTGCCGCCCACGCTGGTCGCCGAGGTCGACGCGTTCGCCCGCCGCCACCGGGCGACCCGCTTCATGGTGCTGCTCGCCGCCTTCCAGGCGCTGCTGTCCCGCTACACCGGGCAGCGCGACCTGGCCGTGGGCACGCCGGTCGCCGACCGCGGCGCGCCGGGGGCGCGGGAGATGATCGGGCTCTTCGTCAACACGCTGGTGATCCGCGGCGACCTGTCGGGGCGGCCGTCGTTCACCGAGCTGCTGCGGCGGACCCGGCACGAGGCGCTGGAGGCGTTCGGGCACGCGGACACGCCGTTCGAGCGGGTCGTGGACGAGCTGGCGCCCGCGCGTGACCTGTCGCGCAACCCGCTCTTCCAGGTCTCGTTCTCGCTGCGGAACGCGGTCACCGCGCCGCCGGCGCTGCCCGACCTTGAGACCGAGCTGGTGCCGACGCCGCTGGTGGGCACCCCGTTCGACCTGGTGCTCGACCTCAACGCCGTGCCGGGCGGCGGGCTTTCGGCCCGCCTCCAGTACGCCACCGCGCTCTTCGAGCCGACCACCGCGCGGCGGCTGGCCGGCGGCTACGCGACGCTGCTGCCCGCGCTGCTGGCGGCGCCCGATGAGCCGTTCACCCGGGCGGAGTTGCTCTCCTCGGGGGACCGCGTGACGCTGGTCGAGGAGTACAACGCGACGGACACGCCCGTGCCCGACGCCTGCGCGCACGAGCTGTTCGCCGAGCGGGTCGCCGCGGCGCCCGAGGCGCCGGCGCTGCGCGGGGAGTTCGGCGAGCTGAGCTACCGGGAGCTGTCGGAACGCGCCGACGCCTGGGCGGCGCGGCTGGCCGCGCTCGGCGTGGGACCGGAGACGCTGGTGGGTCTCGCGCTGCCGCGCGGCCCCGAGCTGGTCGCCGCGCTGCTCGGGGTGTGGCGCGCCGGCGGCGCCTACCTGCCGCTGGACCCGGCCCATCCGGCGCCGCGTCGCGCGGAGTTGCTGCGCGGGGCGGGCGTCGCCACGCTGCTGGCCACCGGGGAGACGGCCGCAGGGCTGACCGGCTGGTCCGGCACCGTGCTCACCCCCGGCGAGGTGCCGGTCGGCGCCGCTCCCCCGCCGGCCGTCCGCGTCCACCCGGAGAACCTGGCCTACACCGTCTTCACCTCGGGCTCGACCGGCCACCCCAAGGGCGTCGCGGTGACCCACCGCAATCTGGTCAACTACGCGCTGTGGGCCGCCGGAACGTACCGGCCGGGCGGGGCAGGCACCGTGCTGTACTCCTCGCTCGCCTTCGACCTGCCCGTCACCTCCCTGCTGCCGGCGCTGCTGACCGGCGCGGCGGTCACCCTCACCCCGGAGACGGGGGCGCCCGCGTTCACCGGGCTGGCGGACGCGCTGCGCGGCGGCCGGTTCGACCTGGTCAAGGTCACCCCGACGCAACTGGCGGCGCTGGGCCGCGAGTTGCCGCCCGAGGCGCTGCGTTCGGCGACGCCGCGGCTGGTGGCCGGCGGTGAGACGCTGACCGGCGCGGCACTCGACCCGTGGCGCAGGCACGCGCCCGGGACGCTGGTCTTCAACGAGTACGGGCCGACCGAGACCACCGTCGGCTGCTCCGTACTGGTGGGCCGCGCCGGGGAGTTGGAACGCGGGGCGCTGCCGCTCGGCCGGCCGGGCGCCAACACCCGGATGTATGTGCTGGACGAGGAGCTGCTTCCGGTGCTCCCTGGCGCGGTCGGCGAGCTGTACATCGGCGGCGCGCAGGTCGCGCGCGGCTATCTGGGGCGCGGCGACCTGACAGCGGAGCGTTTCGTGCCCGATCCCGACGCGGGGGTGCCGGGCGCGCGCCGTTACCGCAGCGGCGACCTGGTGCGGCACCGGGCCGACGGCGCGCTGGAGTTCGTCGGCCGGGTCGACGACCAGGTGAAGGTGCGTGGTCACCGGGTCGAGCCGGCCGAGGTGGCGGCGGCGCTGGCCGCCTCGGCGACGGTGGCGGAGGCGGCCGTGCTGGTGCACGGCGCGGGTGAGGACGCGGCGCTGGTCGGCTACGTGACGCCCGCGGCCGGGGAGCGGCCCGAACCGGCGGCGCTGCGGGCGGGATTGGCGGCGACGCTGCCGGCGCACCTGGTTCCGGAGCGGCTGGTGGTGCTGGACGCGATCCCCTCCACGGCGAGCGGCAAGGTCGACCGCCGCGCGCTGCCGGCGCCCGTCGCCGAACCGCCGGGCGTCGACCGGGTGGCGCCGCGCACCCGCACGGAGCGGCTGGTGGCCTCGGTCTGGGCGCGGCTGCTGGGGGTGGACGCGGGGCGGATCGGGGCGCACGACGACTTCTTCGCGCTGGGCGGCCACTCGCTGGCCGCGATGCGCGTCGCGTTCCGGCTTCGGGCGCTGCTGTCCGTGGAGTTGCCGCTGGCCGAGGTGTTCGCCGCCCGCACCGTCGCGGAGCTGGCGGCGGCCGTGGAGGGCGCGGAACGGGCGGCGCCCGAGCCGATACCGCCCGTCTCCTACGACCGGCCGCTGCCGCTGTCGTTCGCGCAGCGGCGGCTGTGGTTCCTGGACCGGCTGACGCCGGGCGCCACCGACTACCTGGTGCCGGTGGCGCTGCGGCTGACCGGCGTGCTGGACCGGGCGGCGCTGCTGGCCTCGGTGGGCGACCTGGCGGCGCGGCACGCGGTGCTGCGCACCCGTTTCGTGGAGCGCGACGGGGAGCCGGCGCAGCACGTCGCGGCCGAGGCGGCGGTCCCGCACCGCGACATCGACCTGGGCGCGGTGCCGGAGGCCGCGCGCGAGGCCGAGGTGGGGCGGCTGCTCCAGGCGGACCTGCGGCGCCCGTTCGCGTTGGAGACGGAGGTGCCGGCCCGCACCACGCTGCTGCGGCTGGGGCCCGAGGAGCACGTGCTGCTGCTGACCCTGCACCACATCGCCTGCGACGGCTGGTCGGCCGAGCTGCTGGCGACCGAGCTGGGCCGGCACTACGCGGCCCGCCGCGCGGGCCGGACGGCCCGGCTGCCGGCGCTGCCCGTCGGCTACCCGGACTTCGCCGTCTGGCAGCGCCGGCGGGCCGAGGCCGGGGCGTTCGAGGCGCCGCTGGCCGCGTGGACCGAGCGGCTCGCCGGGATGCCGGCGTGGGAGCTGCCGACCGACCGGCGCCGGCCCCGCACGCGCGACGGGCGCGGCGACCGGCTGGCGGTGCGCGTGCCGGGCGCGGTCGGCGAGGCCGTGGAACGGCTGGCGGAGCGGCACGGGGCGACGCCGTACACGGTGCTGCTGGCGGCGTTCTACGCGCTGCTCGGCCGGTACACCGGGCAGCGGGACCTGGCGGTCGGCACGGTGGTGGAGGGCAGGACCCGGCCGGAGACCGAGCCGCTGATCGGCTTCTTCGCCAACACGGTGGTGCTGCGCGGCGACCTGTCGGGGGAGCCCTCCTTCGACGAGCTGGTGGAACGGGTGCGGCGCGGCGTGCTGGAGGCGTTCGGCGACAGCGAGGTGCCGTTCGAACGGATCGTGGAGGAGCTGGCGCCGGAGCGCGACCCGTCGCGCAACCCGCTCTTCCAGGTGATGTTCGAGACCCGGCCCGACCAGGCGGCGGTTTTCGACCTGCCGGGGCTGGACGTGCGGCCGTTGCCGGTGTCCTGGCCGGTCGCCAAGTTCGACCTGATGCTGTCGGTGCGGCGCCGCGCCGACGGCGCGCTGGACTGCGCGTTCGAGTACGCCACCGCGCTGCTTGACCGGGCGACGGTGCGGCGGCTCGCCGAGCACTACCGGCTGCTGCTGACGGCGGCGGTCACCGAGCCGGGCGCGCCGGTGGGGCGCCTGGAGCCGCTGCCGGCGGCCGAGCGCCGGCTGCTGACCGAGGGGTGGCGCGACACCGCCGCGGCACCGCCGGAGGCGGGGCTGCCCGCGCTGGTCGCCGCCCGCGCCGCGCGGACGCCGGGCGCGCCGGCCGTGGTCTTCGGCGCCCGCACCCTGAGCTACGCGGAGTTCGACTCCGCCGCCACCCGGCTCGCGCGCCGGCTGCGGGCCCTGGGCGTGCGCGCCGAGACCCCGGTCGCCGTCCGGCTGCGGCGCGGGCCCGAGCTGGTGACCGCCGTGCTCGGGGTGCTGCGCGCCGGCGGGGTCTATGTGCCGATCGATCCGGAACACCCGCGCGCCCGGCGGGAGTTCGTGCTGGCCGACAGCGGCGCCAGGGTGCTGGTGCACCGGGCGGGCGAGTCGGAGGAGGAGCCGCCGCCCGGGGTGCGGGCGCTCGACCTGGACGCGGCGCCCGAGCCGCCCGGCGCGGAACCGGCGGCTCTCGAAGCGCCGCTGCCCGAGCAGGCGGCCTACGTGATCTACACCTCGGGCTCCACCGGCCGCCCGAAGGGCGTGGTGGTCCCCCACCGCGCCCTGGCCAACCGGGTGATGTGGACCGTGCGGGAGCACCGACTCGGCCCCGAGGACCGGGTGTTGCAGAAGACGACGGTCAGCTTCGACGCGTCCGTATGGGAGTTCCTGGCGCCGCTGGTCGCCGGCGGCACGGTGGTGGTGGCGGCCGAGGGCGTGCCGTCCGACCCGGCGGCCATGGCAGCCGCCGTCGCCGCGCACGGCGTCACCGTGCTCCAGCTGGTGCCCTCGGTGCTGCGCGCCCTGGTGCGCGAGCCGGGGCTCGGCGACTGTCTGACGTTGCGTCATGTCTTCAGCGCCGGCGAGCCGTTGTCCGTCGAGCTGGCCGAACGGCTGCTGGCGCGGCTGCCGGTGCGGCTGACCAACACCTACGGGCCGACGGAGTGCGCGATCGACGTCACCTCGTGGACGTTCACCGGCGAGGAGCCGGGCGAACTGGTGCCGATCGGCACGCCGATCGACAACACCCGGGTGCTGGTCCTGGACTCGGAGGACCGGCTGGCGCCGATCGGGGTGCCGGGCGAGCTGTGTGTGGCCGGCACCGGGCTGGGGCGCGGCTACGCGGGGCGTGGCGACCTGACCGCCGAGCGGTTCACTCCGCACCCGTTCCCCTCGGCGCCCGGCGAGCGGATCTACCGCACCGGTGACCGGGCGCGGCGGCTGGACGACGGGCGGCTGGAGTATCTGGGGCGGCTGGACGGGCAGGTGAAGGTGCGTTCGGTCCGTGTGGAGCCGGCGGAGATCGAGTCGGTGCTGGGCGAGCACCCCTCGGTGGCCGCGGCGGCCGTCGCGGTCGACCGGCGCCCCGGGCAGGAGGACGCGGCTCGGCTGGTGGCGCACGTGGTGCCGGCCGCCGGCGGAGCGCTCGACATGGCGGAGCTGCGCGCGCATCTCGTGGCGCGGCTGCCGGCGCCGCTGGTGCCCTCGCTGCTGCTGCCGCTCGGGGCGCTGCCGTTGACCGCCAGCGGCAAGATCGACCGGGCGGCGCTGCCGGCGCCGGGTGCCGCGCGCGGCGAGGCGGAGCGGGTCCCGCCGCGCGGGCCGGCGCAGACGGCGGTGGCGGCGGCGTTCGCCGAGGTGCTGGGCGTCGACGCGGTGGGCGCCGACGACGACTTCTTCGCCCTGGGCGGGCACTCGCTGCTGGCGACCCGGCTGGTCTTCCGGCTCCGTGTCGGCCTGGGCGCCCGGGTGCCGGTGGCCGAGGTGTTCGCGCGGCGCACGGTCGCCGCGCTCGCCGAGCTGGTGGCGGCGCCCGGCGCGGACGCCGCACGCGACCCGCTGGTGCCGGTGGACCGGGGCGGGCCGCTGCCGCTGTCCTCCGCCCAGGCCCGGATGTGGTTCCTGGACCAGCTCGACCCGGGCGGCGAGGAGTACCTGGTGCCGCTGGTGCTGCGGCTGCGCGGCGCGCTGGACGAGGCGGCGCTGGTCAGCGCGCTGGACGGGCTGGCCGCCGCCCACGAGGTGCTGCGCACCCGCTACCCGGCGCGGGACGGCGCCCCGACCCAGGTGATCGACCCGCCGGGACCGCTGCCGCTGACCCGGCTGGAGCTGGCGGGCCGCCCGGCGGAGGTCACCGCCGCGCTGGCGCGGGAGACCGCGCGCCCCTTCGACCTGGCCGCGCGGTGGCCGCTGCGCGCGACGCTGGCGCGGCTGGCCGACGACGAGCATCTGCTGCTGCTGACGGCCCATCACATCGCGGTGGACGGCTGGTCGTGGGACCTGCTGCTGGACGACCTGTCCGCCGGCTACCGTGCGGGCGTTACGGGCACGGCCCCGCCGGCCGTGCCCGCCCTCGGCTACGCCGACTTCGCCGCCTGGCAGCGGCGATGGGACGCCGGGTCGGCCGCCGCCGAGCAACTCGCCTACTGGACGGACCGGTTGGCCGATCTGGACCCCCTGGAGCTGCCGACGGACCGGCCGCGTCCCGTGGCGCGCGACGCGCGCGGCGCGCTGCTGCCGTTCGAGATCCCCGACGAACTGGCCGACGCCGTCACCGCGTTGGCGCGGCGGCAGGCGGTCACGCCGTTCGTGGTGCTGCTGGCCGCGTTCGACGTGGTGCTGTCCCGGTGGACCGACCGCACGGATGTCGCGGTCGGCACCCCGGCGGCCGGCCGCAGCCGTCAGGAGACCGAGGGGATGGTCGGCGTCTTCGTCAACACCGTGGTTCTGCGTACCCGTTGGGAGGGCGACCCGACGTTCCTGGCGCTGCTCGGCCGGGTGCGGGAGGACGTGGCGGCCGGATACAGCCGCCAGGACCTGCCGTTCGAGCGGCTGGTCGACGCGCTGCGGCCGGAGCGCGACCTGGCACGCAACCCGCTCTTCCAGGTCATGTTCGAGCTCCAGCAGGGCCAGGGCGGCGCGCCGCGCCTGGAGGGGCTGGCCGTGGAACGTGTCCGGGTGCCGTGGCACACCGCGAAGTTCGATGTGACGTTCTCCCTGGCCAGGCGGCCGGACGGGGGGCTGCGCGGGCTGGTGGAGTACGCCGTGGCGCTCTTCGACGAGGCAACGGTGCGGCGGCTGTCGGGGCACTTTCTGCGCGTGCTGGCCGCCGCCACCGCCGCCCCCGAACTGCCGCTCTCCCGCCTGCCGTCGCTCACCGATCCGGAACGGCGGCAGCTGCTGGTCGACTGGCAGGCGGCGCCCGCAGCGCCGCCCGCGCTGAGCGTTCCCGAGGCGTTCGCCCGAAGGGCCGCCGAACGGCCGGACGCGCCCGCCGTGGTCTTCGGCGCGCACCGGCTGACCTACCGCGAGACCCTGGAACGCGCCGAGGGCGTCGCCGCGCTGCTGCGCGCCCGGGGCATCGGCCGGGGGCGGCTGGTGGCGGTCGCCCTGGAGCGCGGCATCGAGGTGGTGCCGACGCTGCTCGGCGTGCTGCGCGCCGGCGCCGCCTACCTGCCGGTCGACCCCGAACACCCGGCCCAGCGGCTGGCGTTCATGCTGGACGACGCCCGGGCCGACCTGGTGGTGACCGTGGACCGGTTCGCGCGGCGGCTGGAGCGCGCCGGCCGGCCGCTGCTCACCCTCGACACCGAGCCGGCGACCGCGCCGCCCGGGGACCGCGCCCCCTACCCGGCCCTCGACGAACTGGCCTACGTCATCTACACCTCCGGCTCGACCGGGCGCCCCAAGGGCGTGTTGATCGAGCACGGTTCCTACGCCCAGCACTGCCGGGTCATCGCCGACTCCTACGACGTGCGCCCCGGGGACCGGGTGGTGCTGCTCTCCGCGCTCACCTTCGACGTCGCCATGGACCAGACGGCGGCGACGCTGCTGGCGGGGGGCACCGTGGTGGTGGCCGACCCGAAGTTCTGGAGCCCCGCCGAGCTGCCGGCCCGCATCGCCGAACACCGCGTCACCCACATGGAGATCACCCCGGCGTACTACCGGGAGATGATGCACCATGTCCCCCCCGGCGACCCCCGGCTGGGCGGCCTGCGGCTGATGAACGTCGGCAGCGACGTGGTCACCGTCGCCGACGCCAACCGCTGGCTGGCGTCCGGGCTGCCCGGGCGCTTCCTGTGCAACTACGGGCCGACCGAGGCCACCGTCACCTGCCTGCTGCACCCGGTGCCCGACCCCCTGCCCGAGGAGGCCGCCGCCACCGCGCTGCCCATCGGCCGCCCGGTGCCCGGCACCCGCGCCCATGTGCTGGACCGGGACGGCGCGCCGACGCCGGTCGGCGTGCCCGGCGAGCTGCACCTGGGCGGGCTGCGGCTGGCCAGGGGCTATCTGCGCCGGCCGGCGCTGACCGCCGAGCGCTTCGTGCCCGACCCGTTCTCCGGCGAGCCCGGCGCCCGGCTCTACCGCACCGGCGACCTGGTGCGCTACCGGGCGGACGGCGCCATCGAGTTCCTCGGCCGCCTCGACCAGCAGGTAAAGCTGCGCGGCTTCCGCATCGAACTCGGCGAGATCGAGGCGGTGTTGGCCGAGCATCCGACGGTGCGCGCGGTCTCGGTGGTGGCCAGGGACGTGCGTCCGGGCGACCGGCGGCTGGTCGCCTACCCGGTGGCGCACGAGGGCTCCGACGGCAAGCCGCTGGACCTCGCCCGGCTGCGGCGGCACGTCGCCGAGCGGCTGCCGGAGTACATGGTGCCCTCGCTCTGGGAGGAGCTGCCCGCGCTTCCGCTCACCCCGAGCAAGAAGGTCGACCGCCGGGCGCTGCCGGCGCCGCGCCTGGACGGCGCCGCCGACCACCGCCCCCACCAGCCGCCGCGCGACCCCGCCGAGGAGGTCGTCGCGGAGATCTGGGCCGACGTGCTCGGCCTGCCCGCGATCAGCGTGCACGACGACGTCTTCGCGCTCGGCGCGCACTCGCTGCTGGTCACCCGGGTGCTGGCCCGGGTCAACCAGGCGTTCGCCCTCGACATCCCGCTGCGCCGGCTCTTCGACGCCACCACGGTGGCGGCGCTGGCCGAGATCGCCAGGGAGGCCGTCGAGGAGGAGCTGGCAGGACTGTCCGACGACGAGGTCGGCGCGCTGCTGGCCACGGAGGGAGAACGATGAGCGAGACCGGGGCGGCGACCCTCGCCACCGCGCCCGACGGCGAGACCGCGGGCACCCGCGCCGCCGACGTCGGCCCGGACACGGGGGTGTTCGAGCGCTACGAGTCGGAGGTGCGGCTGTACTGCCGCACCTTCCCGGAGGTCTTCGACCGGGCGAGGGGCACCGAGCTGTTCACCGAGGACGGCCGCCGCTACCTGGACTTCTTCTGCGGCGCCGGCAGCCTCAACTACGGCCACAACAACGAGCTGATCAAGCGGCGGGTCGCCGACTACCTCGCGGCCGACGGCCTCACGCACGGCCTGGACCTGCACACGGTCGCCAAGCGCGACTTCCTGCGCGCCTTCGTGGAGACCGTGCTGCGGCCCCGGGGGCTGGACTACAAGGCGCAGTTCGTCGGGCCCACCGGGACCGACGCGGTGGAGGCCGCGCTGAAGCTGGCCCGCCGGGTGACGGGGCGAAGCGGGCTGGTCGCGTTCACCGGCGCCTTCCACGGCATGTCCCGCGGCTCGCTCGCCGTCACCGGCAGCCGCCGCGCCCGGCGGGCCGGCGGCGCGTCCGGGCAGGACGTCACCTTCGTCCCCTACGCGGACGGCCCGGGCGGCCCGTTCGACTCCGTGGGCTATCTCGAACGGCTGCTGGCCGACCCCTCCTCCGGCACCGAGCCGCCGGCCGCGGTGATCGTGGAACCGGTGCAGATGGAGGGCGGGGTCTATCCGGCGCCGGCCGGCTGGCTCGCCGAGCTACGCGAACTCACCACCCGCCACGGGGTGTTGCTCGTGCTGGACGAGATCCAGACCGGCTGCGGGCGCACCGGCACCTTCTTCGGCTTCGAGGACGCCGGGATCGTCCCCGACCTCGTCACCGTCTCCAAGTCGATCGGCGGCCTGGGGCTGCCGTTGGCGCTGACGCTGCTGCGCCGCGACCTCGACGCGTGGCGGCCGGGCGAGCACACCGGCACCTTCCGGGGCAACCAACTCGCCTTCGTCGCGGCGACGGCGGCCTGCGAGCTGTGGCGCGCCCCCGCGTTCCAGGCCGGGTTGACGGCCGGCACGGAGCGGCTGCGCCGCTTCGGCGTCGAGTTGACAGAACGTGAGCCGGCGGTGCGGGTCAGGGGGCGCGGCATGGTGCTCGGGGTCGACCTGGCCGGAGCCGGCGGCGCCCGACGGGCCCGACAGGCGCAACGCCGCGCGTTCGACGGCGGGTTGATCGTGGAACTCTGCGGAAGGGACGACGAGGTGATCAAGCTGCTGCCGCCGCTCACCGCCACCCCCGCCGAACTCGACGAGGGACTGGGCGTGTTGGCGACCGCCCTGCGGCCGGACTGACGCCCGTGCCGCGCACCCGCCTTCCGCACCCGCCGTTCACCCGTTCCCCGCCCGAAGGAGCCCCCATGACCCGCGCCGCGCGCCGCCATCTGATCTCGATCGACGACCTGGGCGACGAGGAGCTGCGGTGGCTCGTGCGGCGCGGCGTCGAGTACGCCGAGGGCGCCCACCGCGACGCCCGCCCGCTGCGGGACACCGTCGTCGGCACGCTCTTCCGCAAGACGTCGACCCGCACCAGGACCGCGTTCTCCGCCGGGGCGCTGCGGCTCGGCGCCCAGGTGATCGCGTACGGTCCGGCCGACCTCCAGGAGAACACCGGCGAGAGCGCCGCCGACACGGCGGCGGTGCTCTCCCGGATGCTGGACGCGCTGGTCGCCAGGACCGCCGGCGACGAGTCCGAACTCCGCACGCTGGCGGCCCAGTCGACGATGTCGGTGATCAACGCGATGAGCGCCGCCGAGCATCCCACCCAGGCACTCACCGACCTGACGACCCTTCAGCGTTACTTCGGCGCGGTCGACGGGCTGCGCGTGCTCTATGTCGGCGAGGGCAACAACACCGCCTCCGCGCTGGCGTTGGCGCTCTCCCGCCACCCCGGCACCCGGCTCTGGCTGCGCACCCCGCCGGGGTACGGGCTGGCACCGGACTACCTGGGGCGCGCCACCGCCCACGGGGAGCGCGTCGGCTCCCGGGTGGAACAGCGCCACGACATGGCCCGGTTGCCGGAGGCCGACGTCGTCTACACCACCCGTTGGCAGACCACGGGGACCACCAAGCACACCGAGGACTGGCGGACGGTCTTCGCGCCGTTCCGGGTGGACCGCGCGGTGCTCGAAGCCAGCGGGGCCGGGGTCTTCCTCCACGACCTGCCGGCGCACCGGGGCGACGAGGTCACCGGCGAGGTGCTGGACGGGCCGGCCAGCCTGGCCTTCGCCCAGGCGGAGAACAAGTACCACAGCGCCCGCGCCGTACTGGAGTGGTGCGTGGCCGCGCCCGACGGCACCTGACCGCCCGACGGGACGGCGGTCTCCCGCCCCGGAGGGCCGGCCGGTCAGCGGGCCGGCCGGTCGTCGGGGCGGCCCGACGGAACGCCCGGCGCACGCCCTACGCACGCCCTACGCACAAGCCCCTGGAAGGAAGGTCAGCGATGTCGGAGTCCGTTCTCCTGCCCGGTGGGAGATGGCGGTTGTGGGGTCGGTTCGCGTTGCGGGGCGCGGGCTTCCCCATCCACGAGATCCACCCACTCGCCCACACCCACCTAGCCACCACAGCCGACCACCTCACCCCCCACCCACGCGACACACCCGACTGGAAAACCTACGAACACACCTACAACCAAACCACCCTCACCACCACCCAACACCTCCAACACCTAGCCACCCAACCCACCCTCAAAGCCGCCATCGCCTGGCAAAACCGCACCCTCCTTACCACCGCACTCCCCTCCTTCCACAACTGGCAACCCACCACCACCAACCGCACCAGCATGAACCGCCAACGCGAAGAACTCCTCGCCCACTACTGGCAACGCCTCACCACCAAAAACGACACCATCGGCTTCTTCGGCCCCGTCGGCTGGGGCCACTGGAACACCCACCCCCACCAACCACACCTGACCACCCACCCCGGACAACACCTCACCACCACCACCCACCACTACTACTCCAGCTGGGCCATCGACACCCTGGCCACCACCCTCACCACCCACCACCAACTCCACCCCTGGACACCACCCCACCGCACCCCCCACCACCACACCACCCCCACCCACCACCACACCCCCGCCCGACCACCCACCCCGATCGACCCGTTCACCAGGGAACTGCTGCTGCTCTGCGACGGGGTCCGGCTGCCCGCGGAGTTGGCGCGGGAGCTGGGGCCGCGCGTGGGCCGGACCGTGGCAACGGACGAGGTGCTGGAGGCGCTGGGGGCGCTGGCCCGCAGGCGGTGGATCAGCTGGCGGCTGTCGATCCCGGCGTCCGCGCACCCGGAGCGCGCGCTGCGCGCCGCGCTGGAGCGGGTCGGCGACCCCGACCGGCGCACGCGGTCGCTGGCCGCCCTGGACCGGCTGGAGGCGGCGCGCGACCGGGTCGCCGCCGCGGGGCGTGACGGCGAGGCGCTGGACGAGGCGATGGCCGGCCTGGAGGCCGAGTTCGCCGAGCTGACCGAGACCCCGGCGCGGCGCGCCAAGGGCGCCAGGACGGCGCCCTGCCGTTCGCTGCTCTACTCCGACAGCCGCCGCTCCGCCACCGTCACCCTCGGGCCCGCGCTGCTGGCGGAGCTGGCGCCGATGAGCCTGTGTCTGACGGCCGCCGGATGGCTGACGGCCCGCTACGCCGAGCGGGTCGGCGCCCGCATCCGGGAGACCTTCGACCGGCTGCGCGGCGCACGCGACAGCGTCGATCTCGGCTCGCTCTACCTGGCCTGCCTGCCCGCGCCGCACGCCGGCTCGGTCGAGGACATCGACGCGCTCCAGGCGGAGCTGCGGGACCGCTGGGCGGCGATCATCGACGCGGAGCCCGGCGCCCGGCGGGTGTGGCGGTCCTCGGCCGAGCTGGCCCCCCGGGTGGCCGAGGCGTTCGGCGAGCCGGGTGACGCGTGGAACATCGCGCGCTACGCCAGCCCCGACGTGCTGGTCGTCGCGGAGAGCGAGGAGGCCGTCAACCGGGGCGAGTTCGAACTGGTCCTGGGCGAGCTGCACGTGGCGATGAACACCATCGGCGCCTCGCTCTTCGTCAACCAACACCCGGACCCCGACGAGCTGTTGGCCGAGACCGACCGCGACTTCCCCGCACCCCGCCTGATGCCCCTGCTCCCCAAGGAGCAACCGCCGCGCTGGTCCACCAGGAGCCGTCCCGCACTGGTAAGGCCACAGGACTACCTGGTCGCGCTGGCGGAGCACACCGGCGACCCGGCCCGCCCCCGCACCGTCCTCAGCGGCGACGTCCTCGTCCAGGACCGCGAGGGACGCCTCACCGCCGTCCTCCCCGACGGAGCCACCTTCCCCCTGCTCGACGTCTTCGGCAACGCGCTGACCAACCGCGTCATGGACCGCTTCGCCCTGCGTCCCGAGGCGCCGCACTCCCCCCGGATCACCGTCGACCGCATGATCATCGCCCGCGAGACCTGGCGCCTCGACCCCACCACCCTCCACTTCGCCCACGAGAAGAACGAAGCCCACCGCTTCGCCACCACCC
>NZ_VDGT01000013.1 GCF_006335015.1 Streptomyces sedi | reverse complement strand
CCCGGCAGCGGCCTCGCCGGCCTCGCCGAACGCCTCACCGCCGTCGACGGCCTCCTCGCCATCGACTCACCCCACGGCGGCCCCACCACCATCACCGCCGAACTCCCCTGGCGCGACCGCGACGGGACCAGTGGCGGTGTGCGCCCCCGGTGAGCGGGGGCGGGCGGGGGCCGCGGGGTGAGATGCTGAGAGCTGTTGGTTCGACACGGGGAGTGGGCCGGTGCGGGTAGTCATCGCTGAGGACTCGGTGCTGCTGCGGGAGGGTTTGACGCGGCTGCTGCACGACCGGGGCCACGAGGTGGTGGCGGGCGTGGGCGACGCCGAGGCGCTGGTCACCGCCGTGGAGCGGCTGGCGGCGACGGGGAGTCCGCCGGACGTGGTGGTGGCGGACGTGCGGATGCCGCCGACCCACACGGACGAGGGGGTGCGGGCCGCGGTGCGGCTGCGGCAGCGTTTTCCCTCGCTGGGGGTGCTGGTGCTCTCGCAGTACGTGGAGGAGCAGTACGCGACGGAGCTGATCGCCGGCTCCTCGCGGGGCGTCGGCTATCTGCTGAAGGACCGGGTGGCGGACGTCAGCGAGTTCGTGGCGGCGGTCACCAGGGTCGCGGAGGGCGGCACCGCGCTGGACCCGGAGGTGGTCGCGCAGCTGCTCGGCCGCAGCCGCAAGCAGGACGTGCTGGCGGGGTTGACGCCCAGGGAGCGCGAGGTGCTGGGGCTGATGGCCGAGGGCCGCACCAACTCGGCGGTCGCGAAGCAACTCGTGGTGAGCCACGGGGCGGTGGAGAAGCACGTCAGCAACATCTTCATCAAGCTCGGTTTGGCGCAGAGTGACACAGATCACCGCCGTGTTCTGGCGGTCCTGACCTATCTCAACTCCTAGCCCGCTGACACGCTTGAAGGGGGGCGAACGACCGGTACCGCACCGGAAGTTGACTCACAGGACGGGGCGCGCGGGACAACGGGGGAACCGGGGGCGCGCACCGCTCCCGTTCACCGATGGCGACCGCGTGAAGCCGCTGCGTGAGATGGATGGGAAGGCAACCCTTACTCCCCGTACCATGGCCGACAAGAGCCGCCTCGAAGGAGGGCTACAGCAGTGACCACCGAGGTCAACCAGGGGAGCCGGGACCACAAGGACGTGAAGCGTCTGGACCGGGTGATCATCCGGTTCGCGGGGGACTCCGGGGACGGAATGCAGCTGACGGGCGACCGATTCACGTCGGAGACCGCGTCGCTGGGGAACGACCTCTCCACCCTGCCCAACTTCCCCGCCGAGATCCGCGCGCCCGCCGGGACCCTGCCGGGCGTCTCCTCCTTCCAGGTCCACTTCGCCGACCACGACATCCTCACGCCGGGCGACGCCCCGAACGTGCTGGTGGCGATGAACCCGGCGGCGCTCAAGGCCAACGTGGGCGACCTGCCGCGCGGCGCCGAGATCATCGTCAACACGGACGAGTTCTCCTCCCGCGCGCTGGCCAAGGTCGGCTACGCGGAGAACCCGCTGGAGAACGACAGCCTCGACGGCTACCGGGTCCACCGGGTGCCGTTGACGACGCTGACCGTCGAGGCGCTGAAGGCGTACGAACTCACCAGGAAGGAGGCCGGCCGTTCGAAGAACATGTTCGCGCTCGGCCTGCTCTCCTGGATGTACCACCGCCCGACGGAGAACACCGAGGCGTTCCTGCGCGCCAAGTTCGCCAAGCGCCCGGAGATCGCCGAGGCCAACATCACGGCGTTCCGCGCCGGTTGGAACTTCGGCGAGACCACCGAGGACTTCGCCGTCTCCTACGAGGTGGCGCCCGCGGTCTCCGCGTTCCCCGCCGGCACCTACCGGAACATCTCGGGGAACCTGGCGCTGGCCTACGGCCTGGTCGCCGCCGGCCAACTGTCCGAACTGCCGCTCTTCCTCGGCTCCTACCCGATCACCCCGGCCTCCGACGTGCTGCACGAGCTGTCCAAGCACAAGAACTTCGGGGTGCGGACCTTCCAGGCCGAGGACGAGATCGCCGGCATCGGCGCGGCGCTGGGCGCGGCGTTCGGCGGCGCGCTCGGCGTGACGACGACCTCGGGCCCCGGGGTGGCGCTCAAGTCGGAGACCATCGGCCTGGCGGTCTCCCTCGAACTGCCGCTGCTGATCATCGACATCCAGCGCGGCGGCCCCTCCACTGGCCTGCCGACCAAGACCGAGCAGGCCGACCTGCTCCAGGCGATGTACGGGCGCAACGGCGAGGCCCCGGTGCCGATCGTGGCGCCCGCCACCCCCGGCGAGTGCTTCACCGCGACGCTGGAGGCGGTGCGCATCGCGCTGACCTACCGCACGCCGGTCTTCCTGCTCTCCGACGGGTACCTGGCCAACGGCTCCGAGCCGTGGCGCGTCCCCGAGCAGTCCGAACTCCCCGACCTGCGGACGCGGTTCACCACCGCGCCCAACCACACGCTGGCGGACGGCAGCGAGGTGTTCTGGCCGTACAAGCGGGACGAGGAGACGCTGGCCCGCCCCTGGGCGGTGCCCGGCACCCCCGGGCTCGAACACCGCATCGGCGGCATCGAGAAGCAGGACGGCACGGGCAACATCTCCTACGACCCGGCCAACCACGAGCACATGGTGCGCGTGCGGCAGGCCAAGGTCGACGGCGTCACCGTGCCCGACGTCGAGGTGGACGACCCGAGCGGCGAGGCCCGGGTGCTGGTCCTCGGCTGGGGCTCGACCTACGGCCCGATCACGGCCGCCGTCCGGCGGGTCCGCAGGGACGGCGGCAAGGTGGCGCAGACCCATGTCCGCAGCCTCAACCCGCTGCCCGCCAACCTCGGCGAGGTGCTGCGCTCCTACGACCGGGTGCTGCTCCCCGAGATGAACCTCGGCCAGTTGGCCACCATGCTGCGCGCCAGGTACCTGGTCGACGTGCGGTCCCTGACGCAGGTGACCGGACTGCCGTTCAAGGCCGAGCAGCTCGCGTCCGCTTTCAAGGAGGCTCTGGACGATGTCCACTGAGGCGCCCTTCCAGCCCCGCACCCCGTTGGCCCTCATCCCCACCGCCGACAAGCCGCAGACCGCCAAGGACTTCAAGTCCGACCAGGAGGTCCGCTGGTGCCCGGGCTGCGGTGACTACGCCGTGCTGGCGGCCGTCCAGGGCTTCCTCCCCGAGCTGGGCCTGGCCAGGGAGAACATCACGTTCGTCTCCGGCATCGGCTGCTCGTCGCGGTTCCCGTACTACATGAACACCTACGGGATGCACTCCATCCACGGCCGCGCCCCGGCGATCGCCACCGGCCTGGCCGCCGCCCGGCGCGACCTGTCGGTGTGGGTGGTGACCGGCGACGGCGACGCGCTCTCCATCGGCGGCAACCACCTGATCCACGCGCTGCGCCGCAACGTGAACCTGAAGATCCTGCTCTTCAACAACCGCATCTACGGGCTCACCAAGGGCCAGTACTCGCCGACCTCGGAGACCGGGAAGGTCACCAAGTCGACGCCGATGGGCTCGTTGGAGACCCCGTTCAACCCGGTCTCGCTGGCGCTGGGCGCGGAGGCGTCCTTCGTGGCCCGCACGGTCGACTCGGACCGCAAGCACCTCACGGGCGTGCTGCGCGCGGCGGCGGAGCACCACGGCTCGGCGCTGGTGGAGATCTACCAGAACTGCAACATCTTCAACGACGGCGCCTTCGAGGTGCTGAAGGACAAGAAGCAGGCGCAGGAGGCCGTGATCCGCCTCGAACACGGCGAGCCGATCCGCTTCGGCCTGCCGGCCGAGGACGGCCTCGGCGATAAGGGCGTCGTCCGCGACCGGGAGTCCGGCGAGCTGCGGGTGATCGACGTCGCCACCGAGGGCACGGACGACATCCTCGTCCACAACGCCCACGCGGCGACCCCGACGACGGCGTTCGCCCTCTCCCGGCTGGCCGACCCGCAGACGCTGCACCGCACCCCGATCGGCGTGCTGCGCAGCGTTCCCCGGCCGACCTACGAGGACCAGATGGCCGACCAGCTGGAGCACGCGGTGGAACGCCGCGGCAAGGGCGACCTGGCCGCCCTCCTCGCCGGCGGCGACACCTGGACCGTGGCGGGCTGACCAGCACCTTCCGCATATTCGTCAACACGCCGATCCCCCGCCCTCTCGTTCGAGTGGGGGATCGTCGTATGAGGCGAGTAGCCTGAAATCCCCTGCGAGGATCTGGCCATGGGAGCAGTGATGAGTGTTGAGCCCACCCCCACCTACCAGTGGCCACGCCCTCCGCAGGACGGCTATGTCGCGGATGATCTGGACCGGCTGCCGAATCTGCCTCCCCACACGGAGCTGATCGACGGGAGCCTGGTAATCGTGAGTCCGCAGACCCTCTTCCACCTGCTGACGGTCGAGCTGCTGACCGGCCAACTGGCGCGGGCCACGCCCCCGGAGCTGCGTGCCTTCCGGGAGATGACGGTCACGCTGGGGGCCAAGGACAGGCCCGAGCCGGACGTGATGGTGTTGCGTGCCGAGGGGGTCTCCGGGCTGAGCCAGACGTCGTTCGCGCCCGAGCATGTCGTGCTCGCCGTCGAGGTGGTCTCCACCGAGTCGCGGGCGCGGGACCGGGAGGCCAAGCCGCGCAAGTACGCGGCGGCCGGCATCCCGCACTTCTGGCGCGTGGAGCCGGAGAACGACCGCCCCGTCGTCTTCGTCCACGAACTGGAGCCCGCGACCGGCACCTACGTCCCGACCGGCATCCACCGCGAACAGCTCAAGCTCACCGTGCCCTTCCCGATCGACATCGACCTCACGCTGCCCGCATAGGTTCACCACTCGGGACGGGAATGACCGCGCCGCTCATCGACGCTACTGTCGGTGGTGGCTCTGGTCTGGACTCTCTCGAAGGCGGTCGGCAATGGCAACGGCGACGACCAGTAGGTCGGGGTTGGCGTTCGGGCTCTCGTCGTTCGGGGTCTGGGGGCTGATGCCGCTCTACTGGGAGCTGCTCGACGGCATCGCTCCCGCGCAGTTGCTGGCCCACCGGATCGTCTGGTCGCTGCCCACCGCCCTGCTGCTGCTGATCTTCGTCCGCAACTGGTCCTGGATACGCCCGCTGGCGCGGCAGCCGAGGAAGCTGGCGCTCTCCCTCACCTCCGCCACCCTGATCGCCGTCAACTGGTCCGTCTACATCTGGTGCGTCGCCAACGACCGCGTGCTGGAGGCGTCCCTCGGCTACTTCATCAACCCGCTCTTCAGCATCGCCCTCGGCGTGCTGCTGCTGGGCGAGCGGCTGCGCCCGCTCCAGTGGGTGGCCGTCGGCGTCGGCGGCACCGCCGTCGTCGTGATGAGCGTCGCCTACGGGCAGGTGCCCTGGCTGTCGTTGACGCTCTCCGTCAGCTTCGGGACCTACGGCCTGGTGAAGAAGCGGCTCGCGCTGAACGGCCTGGAGGGCTTCAGCGCGGACACCGTCTTCCAGTTCGTGCCGGCCTTCGTCTTCCTGATGGTGGTCGCGGCCAACGGCGAGGGCACGTTCACCACCGGCGGGCCGAGCCAGGCGGCGCTGCTGGTGGTCAGCGGGCTGGCCACCGCGCTGCCGCTGATCTTCTTCGGCGCCGCCGCCGTGCGGCTGCCGCTGTCGACCATCGGGCTGTTGCAGTACATCACCCCGACCACGATGTTCGTGCTGGGCCTGCTCGTCTTCCACGAGGAGATGCCGCCGGAGCGCTGGGTCGGCTTCGGGCTGGTGTGGACGGCCCTGTCGCTGCTGACCTGGGACGCGCTGCGGCAGGCGCGCCGCCGCCACCGCACGATCGCCCGCCACACCCCGGCCGACCCGGCCGAGGTCCCGGTCGACCAGCTCGAAACCGACCAGGGGCCCGCCGGGAAGCCGGGGAGCACCGAGCGGGCCGGCTAGGACCCCGGAACGGGCACCGCAGGGGCGCGGCGAGCGCGAGGCGCGACGCGCGCACGTGAGACGCGCGAACGTGAGGCTTCGAGGAGGCGTGAGGTGGCTGAGCGGACGGTGTCCGAGCGGGACGGGCGAGTCCCGTCCTGGCGGGTGTGGTTGGCGGGGACGTCGGGGCTGCTGTGGGGGTTCGTCCCGTTCGCGCTCGTGCTGAACACGCTGGAGGAGTCGGTCAACACGGTCCAGCCGCCCAACTGGACGGACTGGGGCGCCGGCGTGCTGCTGGTGGCGATCCTCGCCCTGATCACCTTCACGACGGTGGAGCGGAACGTGGGTCTGCCCCCGCGCGGGCGGCGCGGCCCGGTGTGGCGCGGTCATCTCGTCGGCGGCTCGCTCGGCGTACTGGGCGCCTGCGCGCTCCAGTTGGGGAACGACTGGCTGCATCCGAGGATGATGTCCACGGACGACGGGCCGCTGGTCCTCGGCACCCTGGGCGTGGTCGTCGCCTGGGGCCTGTGGCTGGCGAACCAGGCCAGGCCGGGCCCCTGGGTGCCGTGGCTGCGGGGGTTGAAGGCGGAGACCGAGCGGGTCAACCGCTACGGCAGGCGCCCCAGGGAACAGCCCGCCGCCCCGTTCGACGACTCCCCCTCGCCCCGACCGGACGCGACCGACTCCGACCGCCGGTGACCGCTCACGTCAGCGGCGCACGCGGCGAGCCGCCGCGACGCCGAGGGTGCCGGTCACGACGCCGAACGCGATCCAGAACACCGCCTTGCCGCGCGCCCCGTTGACCGATCTCAGCTCGCCGTCGGCGTGCCGGCAGTGGGAGTCGGGCGGGAACCAGCGCGTCTCCGGCTCCATCGAGGGCCAGCACGGAGACGTCTCGGGAAAGAGCACCGGGTGCGCGCTCACCCACAGCCCGACCGACACCAGCACCATCACCGCGCCGGCCACCAGAAACACCGCCGTGAACCAGGCGGGTATCCCGGCCCGGCGCAGAAGGCGCCAGAACGCGAAACAGATCAGGACCACGGACCCCAGCAGCACGCCCAGAGCGGCGAGCGCCAGTGGAATCCTCATACCGGAAGTACATCACCCGTCACCCGGCGGGCCGCCGGCGACCGGCAAGGGGCCGCCTCTCCTCCCCGGAGAACACCGTGGGGGCGGGCCGACCGCCCCCACGGTCCACCCGCCCCCGTCCCCCCGGACGCGTCCCCCGACGCGTCGGCGAATCAGCGCGTCAGCGATCCCGCGCGTCAGCGAATCAGCGCGTCGATCAGCTCGGCCAACTCCGGCAGCTCGCCGGAGACCTCGTCCCTGGTCTCCGCCAACTCCTCGCGCGGCAGCTCGTTCAGCAGCTCCTCGGGAAGCTCGTCCCGCAGCTCGCCCGGGTCGATCTGCGGCAGGTCGCCGGGGACCGCGCCGGGCAGCAGCTCCTCCAGCAGCCCGCCGAACGGCTCGTTCGGGTCGGCCTCCAGCACCTCGGCGCCCTCCGGCGGCGAGAACTCGAACGCGCCGCCCGCCGGCACCGCGAAGTCGACCTGGGAGAACGCGACATCGACGGTCTGCCCGCCGGTCGACTCGGCCCGCGCCGCGAGCGGCACCCCGGTCTCGGCGTCCACCGAGATCCGCGCCGAGGCCAGCGGGATGTTCTCGTCCCTCGGCTCGATCGACAGCTGGTACACGTCGCGCCCGGCGACCCGGCCGGTGCCGTCCATCGCGATCTCCGCGTCCCGGTCCGCCTCGGCCAGCAGCCGCTCGGCGGCCTCCTGCGGGGTGAGGTCGCCCATCCACGCCTCGGTCTCGCCCTCGTCGGAGGTCTGCCCCTCGACATCGGCGAGATCGGCGCGGAAGACCACGTTCTCCGTGCTGTCGTACGCCCAGAGCTGGTCGCCGTTGTGGATCACCGCGAACTCGTCGGGGCCGTCCACCAGGGCCAGGCGCTGCCGGTCGGGGCCGTCCATCGCGACCCGCAGGGTACTCTCGCCCGCGGCCAGCGAGGCCAGCCGGCCGGCCGGGCCGTCCAGGCCGCCCAGCACGCCCTCGGCGAGGCCGCCCATGTCCGGGACACCCAGGTCGCTCTCCACCCGCACCGTGCCGGAGAGCTGCGCCGTGTCGGACTCGGCGACCAGCACCACCAGCTCCTCGGCGGTCATCTCCGGCAGGTCGGGGCTGCCGTCGCTGGCGAGCGCGGGCCAGACACCCACGCCGATCGCCGCGACCCCGGCCAGGACGGCGACGGGAAGCCCCGCCCTCCTGATGTTCTCCTGCATGGCCATCGGATGCCCCTCCACTCGCCCTTGCTGGCTGTCTCCATTGCAACAGCTCGACGGCGCCGGGGCATCCGCCCGTGGGCGGCATCCCGCGTACGACCAGAGGACGACCGGACCGGCCTTCGGTCCGCCCCTTCCCTAGGGGAAGAACGACCGGATCTCAGGGACCGGCCTCAGGGGTCGGCCCCTCGGTGAGGCCGCACACGAAGGCGGCGGCCACTCTCCGTGCTTCAGTGCGTACGGTCGGAGACCGAGGTGCACAGGTCCAGAAGCGCGGCCTTGGCCGGCGCCTCAGGAAGCGGCTCCAGCGTCTGCCCCGCGCGCTCCGCGAAGGCCCGGGCGTCCGCCCTGGCAAGGTCCAGCGCCCGATGGCCGCGCAGCCCGGCCAGCGCCTCGGCCAGCCGCCCGTCGTCGGTCAGGTCCCCGTCCAGCAGCGCGACCAGCTCGCGGTCGGCCGCCGCCCCTTCCCGTTCGGCCAACTCCCGCAGCCGCAGCACCGGCAGCGTCGCCACGCCCTCCCGCAGGTCGGTCCCCGGGGTCTTGCCCGACTCCGTACCGTCACTGGCGATGTCCAGCACGTCATCGGCCAGCTGGAACGCGACGCCGATCAGCTCCCCGTACCGCGCCAGCAGCTCGATCGTCGCCTCCGGCGCGCCCGCCATCAGCGCGCCCATGCGCCCCGCGACGGCGATCAGCGAGCCGGTCTTGCCCGCGACGACCTCCAGGTGGTGGGCGATCGGGTCCTGCCCGGGCGGCGGCCCCTGGGTCTCCTGGATCTGCCCGGTGACCAGCCGCTCGAACGCCTCGGCCTGCACCCGCACCGCGGGCGCGCCCAGTTCGGCGACTATCGTCGAGGCGCGGGAGAAGAGGAAGTCCCCGGTGAGCACGGCGACCGAGTTGTCCCAGCGGGCGTTGACGCTCGGCACCCCGCGCCTGACCTCGGCCTCGTCCATGATGTCGTCGTGGTAGAGCGTGGCCAGATGGGTCAACTCCACCACCACGGCCGAGGGCACGACACCGGGGGCGTGGGCGTCCCCGAAGCGCGCGGCCAACAGCAGCAACAGCGGCCGGAACCGCTTCCCCCCGGCCCGAACGAGGTGCTGGGCGGCCTCCGTTATCAAGGGGACGTCACTCTTGGTCGCTTCGACCAGCCCCGCCTCGACGGCGGAAAGCCCCGCCTGGACCTCGGCCTCCAGGGCCGGGTCCCGCACGCTCACCCCGAAGGGCCCCATGACGGTCACGAGCGCTCTCCCCTGATCTTTCGATGGGTTGTTCCAGGCAGCGTATCCGGTCGCAAGTCGATCACTTCGAGGACGTACCGCTGGTGCGCGCCGGCGACACCCCTAAAATGTGGCCATGTCGTCCGACCCGGTGTTGTTTGGTATCGACAACCTTCCCTACGGCGTTTTCAGCCCCCGCGACGAGCCCGCGGCCCGGCGGATCGGGGTACGCCTCGGTGACCGGGTGCTGGACGCCGGGGCCGCCGCGCGCGCCCTCGGTTCCGCGCATGTCGCGCTGTGGACGGCGCCCTCCCTCGACCCGCTGCTTGCCGCCGGCCGGCAGGTCTGGGCGGCGGTGCGCGCCGAGGCGCGGTCCTGGCTCGGCGACGCGTCGCACCGGGAGGCCGTGGCGCCGCTGCTGCGCCCGTTGGACGAGGTGTCGCTCCATCTGCCGTTCACCGTCGCCGACTACGTCGACTTCTACTCCAGCGAGCACCACGCGCAGAACGTCGGCGAGATCTTCCGCCCGGGTGGCGACGCGCTGACGCCCAACTGGAAGCACATGCCGATCGGTTACCACGGCCGGGCCGGCTCGGTCCGGGTCTCTGGAGAGCCCGTGGTGCGCCCGCTGGGGCAGCGCCGGCCGGCGGACGGCGCTGCGACGCCCGGGTTCGGGCCCTCGGTGCGGCTGGACATCGAGGCCGAGGTCGGCTTCGTGGTGGGCACGCCGTCGACGCCGGGCCGGCCGGTGCCGCCGGCCGCGCTGCGCGAGCACGTCTTCGGGGTGTGCCTGCTCAACGACTGGTCGGCCCGGGACATCCAGGCGTGGGAGTACGTGCCGCTCGGCCCGTTCCTCGGGAAGTCGTTCGCGACCTCGATCTCCGCCTGGATCACGCCACTTGACGCCCTGGACGCGGCCTGGACCGCGCCGCCGGCGCGGGACGTGCCGCCGCTGCCGTACCTCGACGACACGGCCGGCGGGCCGGGCGGGCTCGACCTGCGGCTGACCGTGCTGCTCAACGGCGAGCCGGTGTCCCACCCGCCGTTCGCCACCATGTACTGGACGCCGGCGCAGCAGTTGGCGCACCTGACGGTCAACGGCGCGCACCTGCGGACCGGGGACCTCTTCGCCTCCGGAACGGTCTCGGGCCCCGAGGAGGGCGAGCGTGGAAGCCTGCTGGAACTGACGTGGAACGGCGAGCGCCCGCTGCGGCTGGCGGACGGGGAGCGGGCGTTCCTCGCCGACGGCGACCGGGTCACGCTCACCGCGTGGGCGCCGGGCCCGGACGGCGGACGCGTCGGCCTCGGCGAGGTCAGCGGCACGGTGGAGTCGGCCCCCGAGGCCGCGGAGGGGGCCTGAGCCGCCGCTGAGGGTCGGCGGGGCGCCGGGCGACCCCCGGTCGGCGCGGGTTCGCGTTCGTCCGAGGTCGGCCTCGGGGCGACGCTGGCTCGATAGCGGGGCGGTACCGGGGAGTACGCGCGGTGGGTATGTGCGCGACCCGTGCACAACATTGCAGCGGAGCGCCGTCCATGAAATAGGACCGTAACAGTGGTCAATTCCCCTCTAATGCAGCGCTAGTGTTCGCCGGGAACACGCTCGACTTCGAGGGGAATCACATGCGTAGGTCCATACGTCTCGCCGTCCCCGCCGCCGCGGCGGCGGCCATGCTGGCGCTCAGCGCCTGCGGCAGCGACGACGACGAGGACGGCGGGGACGGCGGCTCGCTGGGTATCGGCGAGCAGGAGGAGGGCGAAGCCAACGCCGAGGGTGACTCCGACGGCGAGGGCGGCGACTCCGGGGGCGACGGCGGCGGCGAGGCCCCGACGGCCGAGCAGCTGGAGGGCGCCTGGGCCACCGGGCTGAGCGACGACGAGTCGGTCATGACCTTCAGCTCCAGCACCGTCACCTTCTCCGAGTCCACCGACCTGTCGGCGGGCGGCGCCGCCTGCTTCGGCACCCTCTCCGGCGACTCGATCCAGCTGGAGTGCGACAGCGGCACCGACTGGAACGAGGCCACGCTCGCGCTCAACGGCGAGCAGCTGAACGTCAACTGGGCCTCGGGCACCACCCAGACCTACCAGTCCCTCAGCAGCATGCCGGGGATGGAGGACATCCCCGACATGGGTGACATGCCGGGGATGGAGGACCTGGAAGGGGACCTCGCCGAGCTGGAGGACATGCAGCAGGAGCTGGAGGACCTCGGCTACTGAGCCGGATCCGGATCCGAGGCCGGGCCGCCGCAGGCGGCCCCGGAGGCAGCCTCGACGCCCCCGCCCCCGCGCCCACCCCGCACGGTGCACTGCCCGTGCCGGGTCCGGGACGCGGGGGCGTCCGCGTGCACGGCCCTTCGGCCGTGGCGAAGCGGGGACGACAACCGTCCCACCAGACCAGGTGAATAGTCGACCGCACCCCGGTAGCCACTTATCCGCGCAGTTCCTCGCGCCCCTCCACGCCGCTGGGCGGCTTGGGGGCGCGAGGAACTGCGCGCATGCTCCGCGACGAGCCGCAGACGACAACCACCCCAACCCACCAGGCCAGTAGTCGCCCACCCCGACAACAGAAACCCCGCGCTCCCCGGCACGCCAGCAGGCGTCCCAGGGGCGCGGGGAACTGCGCGCATGCTCCGCGACGAGCCGCAGACGACAACCACCCCAACCCACCAGGCCAGTTGTCGCCCGCACCCCGGCGGCAAATTGCTCGCGCAGCTCCCCGCGCCCCCCCGGGCCGGTGGCGGCTTTGGGGGCGCGAGGAACTGCGCGCATGCTCCGCGACGAGCCGCAGACGACAACCACCCCAACCCACCAGGCCAGTTGTCGCCCGCCCAAGCCAAGCGCAGCGCTCAGTGCACGAACACCCCGGCCTGGCCCGCCAGGTCGAGGAAGAACTGCGGCGCCACGCCCAGCACGATCGTGACGACCGCGGCCAGCCCGACCACCGTGCTGGTCAGCGGGCTGGGGATCACCACGGACGGGCCGTCCGCCTTCGGCTCGCTGAAGAACATCAGCACGATGACCCGGATGTAGAAGAACGCCGCGATCGCCGACGCCAGCACGCCGACCACGACCAGCCCCATCGCGCCCGCGTCGGCCGCCGCCCGGAAGACCGCGAACTTGCCGGCGAAGCCGGACGTCAGCGGAATACCGGCGAAGGCCAGCAGGAACAGCGCGAACACCGACGCCAGCAGCGGCGAACGCCGCCCCAGCCCCGCCCACTTGGAGAGGTGGGTGGCCTCGCCGCCGGAGTCCCGCACCAGCGTGACCACGGCGAACGCGCCCAGCGTGACGAACGAGTAGGCGCCAAGGTAGAAGAGGACCGAGGAGACCCCGTCCTCCGTCACCGACACCACGCCGGCCAGGATGAACCCGGCGTGCGCGATGGAGGAGTACGCCAGCAGCCGCTTCACGTCGGTCTGGGTGATGGCGATGACCGCGCCGCCCACCATGGAGGCGATGGTGACGCCCCACAGCACCGGCTCCCAGTCCCAACGCAGCCCCGGCAGCACCACGTACAGCAGCCGCAGCAGCGCGCCGAACGCGGCGACCTTGGTGGCCGCCGCCATGAAGCCGGTGACCGGCGTCGGGGCGCCCTGGTAGACGTCGGGCGTCCACATGTGGAACGGCACCGCGCCGACCTTGAAGAGCAGGCCCATGATCAGCATGGCGCCGCCGATCAGCAGCAGCGCGTCGTTGCCCATGGTGCCGGCGAGGCCCGGCTCGATGGCACCCGGCTCGCCGCTGACCACGTCGGCGATGCCGGCGTAGGAGACGGTGCCCGCGTAGCCGTAGAGCAGCGCCACGCCGAAGAGCAGGAACGCCGAGGCGAACGCGCCCAGCAGGAAGTACTTGACGGCCGCCTCCTGGGAGAGCAGCCGCCGCCTGCGGGCCAGCGCGCACAGCAGGTAGAGCGGAAGCGACAGCACCTCAAGGGCGATGAAGAGCACCAGCAGGTCGTTGGCCGCGGGGAAGAGCAGCATCCCGCCGACCGCGAAGAGCAGCAGCGGGAAGATCTCCGTCGTCGTCCAGCCCGCCTTCTCCGCCTCGCGCTCCGCGGGGCCGCCCGGCACGGCGGCGGGGGCCGCCGCGAACGAGTCGACGGAGGCGCCGTGCAGCGCCGGCTCCAACCGCCGTTCGGCGAAGAGGAGAACGGAGACGAGCCCCACGAGGCAGAGCACGCCCTGAAGGAAGAGCGCCGGTCCGTCGACCGCCAACGCCCCCATGCCGGCGACCTGCGACTCGTCGGTGCCGTGCCCGGAGGCGGCCAGCCCGACGACGGCGGCGAACGCGCCCGCCAGGGCCAGCGTGGAGACGGCCACTTCGGCGTAGTACCGCTGCTTACGCGGCAGGAACGCCTCGATCAGCACGCCAAGGATGGCGGCGCCGAACACGATCAGGCTCGGCGAGAGCGCGACCCATTCGATGTCCGGGGCCTGCAAGTCATTCACGGTGCGGCCTCCACTGCGGGCGTCTCAGGTTCGGGGTCCGTCTTCTGCACGTCGGAGAGCGTGTGCTCGACCGCCGGGTTGACGATGTCGGTCAGCGGCTTCGGGTAGACGCCCAGGAAGATCAGCAACGCGATCAGCGGGGCGACCACCGCCAGCTCCCTGACCTTCAGGTCGGGCAGCTTCTCCAGGCCGGGCTTGAGCGGCCCGGTCATGGTGCGCTGGTAGAGGATCAGCACGTACAGCGCGGCCAGCACGATGCCGGCGCAGGCCACGATCCCGGCCGCCTTGTAGCGGCTGAACGTGCCGACCAGCACCAGGAACTCGCTGACGAACGGGCCGAGCCCCGGCAGCGACAGGGTGGCGAGGCCACCGATCAGGAAGGTTCCCGCCAGCACCGGCGCCGTCTTCTGCACCCCGCCGTAGTCGCTGATCAGACGCGAGCCGCGGCGGGCGATCAGGAACCCGGCGACCAGCAGCAACGCGGCCGTGGCCACGCCGTGGTTGATCATGTAGAGCGTCGCGCCGCCCTGGCCCTGGCTGGTCATCGCGAAGATGCCCAGCACGATGAAGCCGAAGTGGCTGATGGACGCGTAGGCGATCAGCCGCTTCATGTCCCGCTGGCCGAGCGCCAGCAGCGCGCCGTAGATGATGCTGACCAGCGCGAGGGTGATCACCACGGGGGTGGCCCAGTCGCTGGCCTCGGGGAAGAGCCCCAGGCAGAAGCGGAGCATCGCGAAGGTGCCGACCTTGTCGACCACCGCGGTGATCAGCACGGCGACCGGCGCCGTGGACTCGCCCATCGCGTTGGGCAGCCAGGTGTGCAGCGGCCACAGCGGCGCCTTGATGGCGAACGCGACGAAGAAGCCGAGGAACAGCCAGCGCTCGGTGCCGGTACCGAAGTCCAGCTCGCCGGCGGCCCGCGCGTCCAGGATGGCCTGCAACGAGAAGGTGCCCTCGGGCAGCTGGTCGGCCGTGGCGACATACAGCCCGATCACGGCGGCCAGCATGACCAGGCCGCCGACCAGGTTGTACAGCAGGAACTTGACGGCCGCGTAGGAACGCTGCCTGGCCTGCCCCTCCTCGCTGTCCTGCTCCCCCGCGCGGTCCCCGAAGCCCCCGATGAGGAAGTACATCGGGATCAGCATCGCTTCGAAGAAGATGTAGAAGAGGAAGATGTCGGTCGCGGCGAACGACAGGATCACCATCGCCTCGACCATCAGGATCAGCGCGAAGAAGCCCTGGGTGGGCCGCCACCGCCGGGTCGCCGGCGCCTCGTCTCCCTTGGGGTCGGCGTCGTTCCAGCCGGCGCCGATCAGGAACGGGATCAGCAGCGCCGTCAGCGCGATCATCGCCACGCCGATGCCGTCGACGCCCAGCTCGTAGCGGACGCCGAAGTCCGCGATCCACGACCTGGACTCCGTCAGCTGGAAGCGGTCGGCTCCCTCGCCCGTGTCGAAGCGCAGCAGCACGGCCGCCGCGAGGACGACCGTCGCCAACGAGAAGAGCAGCGCCAGCCACTTGGCCGCGGTGCGTCGCGCCGCCGGCACCGCGGCCGTGACGACGGCTCCGACCGCGGGCGTCAGGGCCGTGGCCGTCAGCAGGGGAAATGACATGTCAGACCGCCCTCATCAGCAGGGTCGCGGCGACCAGCACAGCCGCACCGCCGAACATCGAGACCGCGTAGGTGCGGGCGAACCCGTTCTGCACCCGCCGCAGCCGGCCGGACAGCCCGCCGAAGGAGGCAGCCGTGCCGTTCACCACGCCGTCCACCAGCTTGTGGTCGAGGTAGACCAGGCCGCGGGTGAGGTAGTTGCCGGGACGCACCAGCACCGCGTGGTTGAAGTCGTCCTGGAGCAGGTCGCGTCGGGCCGCGCGGGTGATCCAGCGCCCGCTGGGCGCCACCGCCTCGACCGGCCGGCGGCCGTACTGCCACCAGGCGCCCGCGACGCCCAGCAGCATCACGCCGGTCGCGGCCAGCGCGACCGTGCCGTGGCTGACCGGCGAGTCGCCGTGGCCGAGCCCCGTGACCGGCTCCAACCAGTGGACGAACGCCTCGCCCTGGTCGAAGAAGAACCCGGCACCGACCGAGCCCACCGCCAGCACCATCATCGGGATGGTCATGGACAGCGGGGACTCGTGCGGGTGCGGCTCGTGGCCCTGCGCGTCCGGCTGCCAGCGCTTCTCGCCGAAGAACGTCAGCAGCATGATCCGCGTCATGTAGTACGCGGTGAGCGCCGCGCCGAGCAGCATCACGCCGCCGAGGATCCAGCCCTCGGCGCCGCCCTTGCTGAACCCGGCGTAGATGATCTCGTCCTTCGAGAAGTAGCCGGAGAGGTAGGGGAAGCCGATGATCGCCAGGTAGGCGAGGCCGAACGTGACGAACGTGATCGGCATGTACTTCCGCAGGCCGCCGTAGCGGCGCATGTCCACCTCGTCGTTCATGCCGTGCATCACCGAGCCGGCGCCGAGGAAGAGCCCCGCCTTGAAGAAGCCGTGGGTGACCAGGTGCATGATCGCGAAGACGTAGCCGACCGGGCCCAGCCCGGTGGCCAGCATCATGTAGCCGATCTGCGACATCGTCGAGCCGGCCAGCGCCTTCTTGATGTCGTCCTTCGCGCAACCGACGATCGCACCGAAGAGCAGCGTCACCGCGCCGACCACGATCACCACGGTCTGCGCGTCCGGCGCCCCGTTGAAGATCGCGCCCGAGCGGGTGATCAGGTACACGCCGGCGGTCACCATCGTGGCCGCGTGGATCAGGGCCGAGACCGGGGTCGGGCCCTCCATCGCGTCACCCAGCCAGGACTGGAGCGGCACCTGCGCCGACTTGCCGCACGCGGCGAGCAGCAGCATCAGGCCGATCGCGGTGAGCGTGCCCTCGCCCGTCTCGTTGGCGCCGGCCAGCACCGGCTCGAAGGCGAAGCTGCCGAACGTGGTGAACATCAGCATCACCGCGATGGCCAGGCCGACGTCGCCGACCCGGTTGACCACGAACGCCTTCTTCGCCGCCGTGGCGGCGCTCGGCTTGTGCTGCCAGAAGCCGATCAGCAGGAACGAGGCGAGGCCCACGCCCTCCCAGCCCACGTACAGCAGGAGGTAGTTGTCCGCCAGCACCAGCAGCAGCATCGCCGCGAGGAAGAGGTTGAGATAGGCGAAGAACCGCCGCCGCCTCGGGTCGTGCTCCATGTAGCCGATCGAGTAGAGGTGGATCAGCGTGCCCACGCTCGTGATCAGCAACACGAAGGTCATCGACAGCTGGTCCAGCCGGAACGCGACATCCGCCTGGAAGTCGGCCACCGGGATCCAGCTGAAGAGGTGCTGGTGCAGGGCGCGGTCCTCGCCTTCGCGGCCCAGCATGTCGAAGAAGAGCGTGGCGGCCAGCACCAGGGAGACGGCGGCCAGCGCCGTCGCCACCCAGTGGCCGACCCTCTCCAGGAAACGCCCGCCCACCAGCAGCACGGCGGCGCCGAGCAGCGGCGCGCCGACGAGCAGTCCGATCATTGACTCCACTGGTACCTGTCCCCTTACAGCTTCATCAGACTGGCGTCGTCAACCGAGGCCGAGTGACGGGAGCGGTAGACCGTGACGATGATCGCCAACCCGACGACGACCTCGGCCGCCGCGACCACCATCACGAAGAAGGCGAGGATCTGGCCGTCGAGGTTGCCGTGCATCCGGGAGAAGGTGACCAGCGCCAGGTTGGCCGCGTTGAGCATCAGCTCCACGCACATGAACACCACGATCGCGTTCCGCCGGAGCAGCACACCGGCGGCGCCCAGGGTGAAGAGCAGGGCCGAAAGATAGAGGTAGTTCTCGGGGCTCACTTCCTGGCCTCCTCGGCGTCAGTGACGGCGCCCTCGTCGTCGGAACCCGCGCCGACGCCCTTGCCGTTGACGCCGTTCGCGCCGTTCGCCCCGCCCTCGCCCGGCTCGCCGGGGGTCTCGGCGCGGCCGTGGTGGCGGTTGGTGCGCTGCTCCAGCGCGCGCACGGCGGCGAGCGCCTCCTGGTGCACCTCGCGCACCTGGCCGCGCGCGCGGAGCGTCGGGTTGACGGTCAGCTCGGACGGGGTGCCGTCGGGCAGCAGGCCCGGCAGGTCGACCGCGTTGTGGCGGGCGTAGACGCCGGGCGCCGGCAACGGCGGCACGTGCTTGTTCTCGCGGATGCGGGCCTCGGCCTGCTCGCGCTGCGACTTGGCGCGCTCCAGCCGCTCGCGGTGGGTCATCAGGGTGGCGCCCACGGCGGCGATGGTCAGCAGCACGCCGGTGACCTCGAAGGCCACCACGTAGCGGGTGAACAGCAGCGAGGCCAACCCCTGGACGTTGCCCTCGGAGTTGGCCTGCGCCAGCCCGGTGAACGAGCCGGTCGACGCCTGCCCGATGCCGGCGACCAGCAGCAGCCCGAGCCCGAGCGCGCAGGCGGCGGCGAGCAGGCGCTGGCCCTTGAGCGTCTCCTTGAGCGAGTCCGTCGACGAGACGCCGACGAGCATCAGCACGAAGAGGAAGAGCATCATCACGGCGCCGGTGTAGACGACGATCTGCACCATGCCGAGGAAGTAGGCGCCGTTGGCCAGGTAGAACAGCGCCAGGATGACCATCGTGCCGGCGAGGCAGAGCGCGGAGTAGACCGCGCGCCGCATCAGCACGGTGCCGAGGCCGCCGAGCAGCGCGATCGGGCCCAGGACCCAGAACTGCGCGGCCTCACCCGTGGAGGTGGAGGTCTCGGCGGCCAGGGAGGCAAGGGTGCTCATGGCCGCACCTCCGAGGGTCCTTCGCCGGCGGCCGGGTCGGTCAGCCGGGACGCCGCCGCCAGCGCGTCGTCCGCCTCGCGGTCGTCCTCGGGCGTCTCGCCCTTGGAGTAGGCGACCTGGCGCACGGTGCCCTGCGCGGCCTCGGTGACCTCGCCCCGGTAGTAGGACTGCTCGTCCGTGCCCGGGTACATCGCGTGCGGGGCCTCGACCATGCCGTCCGTGAGGCCGGACAGCAGCTCCTCCTTGGTGTAGATCAGGGAGGCGCGGGTGCGGTCGGCCAGCTCGTACTCGTTGGTCATCGTCAACGCGCGCGTGGGGCAGGCCTCCACGCACAGCCCGCACAGGATGCAGCGCAGGTAGTTGATCTGGTAGACGCGGCCGTAGCGCTCGCCCGGGGAGTAGCGCTCCTCCTCGGTGTTGTCCGCGCCCTCCACGTAGATCGCGTCGGCGGGACAGGCCCAGGCGCACAGCTCGCAGCCGATGCACTTCTCCAGCCCGTCCGGGTGGCGGTTGAGCTGGTGACGGCCGTGGAAGCGGGGCGCGGTCGGCTTCTTCTCCTCCGGGTACTGCTCCGTCAGCCGCTTCTTGAACATCGACTTGAACGTCACGCCGAAGCCGGCCACCGGGTTGTGGAACTCAGGCATCGTCGCCCTCCTTTCCTTCGGTCGTGAGGGCCGCCTTCTCCTCGGCGGTCTCACCGCGCTCCGCGCGCGAGGGGCGTCGGGGCACCGGTGGCAGGGTCTGTCCCGGCAGTGGTGGCACGGGGTAGCCGCCGGCCATCGGGTCGAACGGCTCCTCGGTCTCGGCGGCCTTCCCCGCGTCGCCGCGCCGTTCGGAGCGGTCCCGCAGGAAGTCGATGACCAGCGAGACCAGCAGCAGCGTCAGCACGCCGCCGGCGACCCACAGGACGATGTCCTGGAAGTCGTAGTCCTCGTTCTGCATCGCGCGCACGGTGGCGACCAGCATCAGCCAGACCAGCGCGATGGGGATCAGGACCTTCCAGCCGAGCACCATGAACTGGTCGTAGCGGACGCGGGGCAGCGAGGCGCGGATCCAGATGAAGAAGAAGATGACCGCGACGAGCTTGAGCGTGAACCAGAGCATCGGCCACCAACCGGAGTTGGCGCCCTCCCAGAAGCTCAGCGGCGCGGGTGCCCGCCAGCCGCCGAGGAAGAGGGTGACCATCAGGGCGGAGACGGTGACCGTGTGGATGTACTCGGACATCATGAAGAAGGCGAACTTGATGGACGAGTACTCGGTGAGATACCCGCCGACCAGGTCGCCCTCGGACTCCGGCATGTCGAACGGCGGGCGGTGCGCCTCGCCGACCATCGCGATCATGTAGATCAGGAACGACACCGGCAGCAGCACCATGAACCAGCGGTCCTCCTGCGCGGCGACGATGCCCGAGGTGGACATGGAGCCGGAGTAGAGGAAGACGGCGGCGAAGCTGAGGCCCATGGCGACCTCGTAGGAGATGATCTGCGCCGTCGCCCGCACGCCGCCGAGCAGCGGGTAGGTCGAGTTCGACGACCAGCCGGCGAGCACGGTGCCGTAGACCGCGATGGCCGCCGTGGCCAGCACGTAGAGCAGCGCGACCGGGAGGTCGGTGAGCTGGAGCACCGTCTGGGTGCCGAAGATGCTCACCGGGTCGTCGGCCGGGCCGAAGGGGATCACCGCGATGGCCATCAGCGCCGGGATGGTGGCGAGCATCGGCGCGAGGACGTAGAGCACCTTGTCGGCGCCCTTGACGATGATGTCCTCCTTCAGCATCAGCTTCACGCCGTCGGCCAGCGACTGGAGCATCCCCCAGGGGCCGGCGCGGTTGGGGCCGATGCGCAGCTGCATCCAGCCGAGCACCTTGCGCTCCATCACGATGCTGATGAGCACGGTGCCCAGCAGGAACGCGAAGCAGAAGACGGCCTTGATCAGGATCAGCCAGAACGGGTCCTGCCCGAACATGGACAGGTCCGACTCCTCGGCCAGGCCCTGGGCCAGGGTCCCTGCACGCATCACGCGTTCACCTCCTCGGTGGCCGGGGAAGCGGCCGAGGTCTGGGCGGCGACCCGGACCAGCTCGCCGGGACGGGCGCCCAGGTCCTGGTAGGCGCCGCCACCAACGGAGTTGAGGGGCAGCCAGACCACACGGTCGGGCAGCTCGTCGGTGACCCGCAGCGGCAGGGTCACGGTGCCGGCGGGGCCGGTGACGGTGAGGTGGTCGCCGGTGGCGACGCCGGTCTCCTCGGCGGTGGCCGGGGAGAGCCTGGCCTCGGCGGCGTGCCGGGTGGCCTTCAGCGCGTCGTCGCCCTGCTGCATCAACCCCTGGTCGAGCAGCAGCCGGTGGCCGGCGAGCACGGCCTCGCCGGCCCCCGGCCTCGGCAGGTCGGCGGGCGTCGCGGTGGGCCCGAGCGGCAGCGCGCCGCGCCACTCGCCCAGGCCGTCCAGCTCGGCGCGGAGCGTCGGCAGGTCGGGCAGGCCCAGGTGCACGTCGAGCGCGTCGGCCAGCATCTGGAGCGCGCGGGCGTCGGGAACGGTCTGCCGCCTGGTCATCTGGTCGGGCTTGATCGCGGCGGCGAACGGCCGGGCGCGGCCCTCCCAGTTGAGGAAGGTGCCTTCCTTCTCCACGACGGCGGAGACCGGCAGCACCACGTGGGCGCGGTCGGTGACCTCGGAGGGGCGCTGCTCCAGGCTGAGCAGGAAGCCGTCGGCGGCGACCGCGTCCAGCGCGGCGCGGGCCCCTGCCGGGTCCGGCAGGTCGGCGATCTCGACGCCGGCCACCACCAGGGCGGCCAACTCGCCGCCGGCGGCGGCTTGGACGATGCCGGCGGTGTCCCGCCCGGCGGCCTCGGGCAGGGCCCGCAGGCCCCAGGCGGCGGCGATCTCGGCCCTGGCTTCGGCGTCCGACTCGGGCCTGCCGCCGGGCAGCAGCCCGGGCAGCGTGCCCGCCTCGATGGCGCCGCGCTCGCCGGCGCGGCGCGGGATCCACACCAGCCGGGCGCCGGTGGCCGCCGCGGCGGCGACGGCGGCGGTGAAGCCGCCGGAGACGCCGGCCAGCCGCTCGCCGACGACGATCAGCGCGCCGGACTCGCGCAGCGCCTCGGCGGCCTGGCGGCCCTCGGCGCCGAGCGCCGGGTCCGAACCGGCCAGCGCCTCCAGCCAGTCGGTCTCGGTGCCGGGCGCGGCGGGCAGCAGCGTGCCGTTGGTCTTGGCCAGGCCGCGGGTGATGTGGCTGGCGACGGAGAAGATCCGCTGGCCGTGCTTGCGGTGGGCCTTGCGCAGCCGCAGGAAGACGCCTGGCGCCTCCTCCTCGGACTCGAAGCCGACCAGCAGCACCGCCGGCGCCGCCTCCAGGGAGGCGTAGTCGGTGCCGGCGCCGTCGAGGTCGACGCCGTGGCCGGCGACCTGGCTGGCGAGGAACGCGGCCTCCTCGGCGCTGTGCACGCGCGCGCGGAAGTCGACGTCGTTGGTGCCGAGGGCGACGCGGGCGAACTTGCCGTAGGCGTAGGCGTCCTCGACCGTCAGCCGGCCGCCGGTCAGCACGGCCGCCGAGCCGCGCGCGCCGGTCAGCCCCTCGGCGGCGGCGCGCAGCGCCTCCGGCCAGCTGGCGGGGGTGAGTTCACCGGTCTCGGCGTTCCGCACCAGCGGGGTGGTCAGCCGGTCGGGGCGCTGCGCGTAGCGGAACCCGAAGCGGCCCTTGTCGCACATCCACTCCTCGTTGACCTGCGGGTCGTCGGCGGCGAGCCGCCGCATGACCTTGCCGCGGCGGTGGTCGGTGCGGGTGGCGCAGCCGCCGGCGCAGTGCTCGCAGACGCTGGGCGAGGAGACCAGGTCGAACGGGCGGGCGCGGAAGCGGTAGGCGGCCGAGGTGAGGGCGCCGACCGGGCAGATCTGGATGGTGTTGCCGGAGAAGTAGGACTCCAGCGGGTCGCCCTCGCCGGTGCCGACCTGCTGGAGCGCGCCGCGTTCCAGCAGCTCGATCATCGGGTCGCCGGCGACCTGGTTGGAGAAGCGGGTGCAGCGGGCGCAGAGCACGCAGCGCTCGCGGTCGAGCAGCACCTGCGCGGAGATCGGCACCGGCTTGGCGAAGGTGCGCTTGACGCCGTCGAAGCGGGTCTCGGCCTCGCCGGTGGACATCGCCTGGTTCTGGAGGGGGCACTCGCCGCCCTTGTCGCAGACCGGGCAGTCCAGCGGGTGGTTGATCAGCAGCAGCTCCATGACGCCGCGTTGGGCCTTCTCGGCCGTCTGCGAGGTGAGCTGGGTGCGGACGACCATGCCCTCGGTGCAGGTGATGGTGCACGAGGCCATCGGCTTGCGCTGGCCCTCGACCTCGACGATGCACTGCCGGCAGGCGCCCGCCGGGTCGAGTAGCGGGTGGTCGCAGAACCGGGGGATCTCGATGCCGAGTTGCTCGGCGGCCCGGATCACCAGGGTGCCCTTGGGTACGGAGATCTCGATGCCGTCGATGGTCAGGGTGACCAGATCGGTCGGGGGCGGCTTGGGCTGCCCACCACCGTTCTTGGCGTCGGTGGTGACCGTCATGCGTTCACCTCCTGGTGGGTTGCGCTGTCCGACCAGGCGGTGGACTTGGCGGGGTCGAAGGGGCAGCCGCGCTCGGTGATGTGCTGTTCGTACTCGGCGCGGAAGTACTTGAGCGAGGAGAAGATCGGGCTGGCCGCGCCGTCGCCGAGGGCGCAGAACGACTTGCCGTTGATGTTGTCCGCGATGTCGGCGATCTTGTCGAGGTCGCTCATCAGGGCCTTGCCGGCCTCGATGTCGCGCATCAGCTGGACGAGCCAGTAGGTGCCCTCGCGGCAGGGGGTGCACTTGCCGCAGGACTCGTGGGCGTAGAACTCGGTCCAGCGGGTGACGGCGCGGACGACGCAGGTCGTCTCGTCGAAGCACTGGAGCGCCTTGGTGCCGAGCATGGAGCCGGCGGCGCCGACGCCCTCGTAGTCGAGCGGGACGTCGAGGTGCTCGTCGGTCAGCAGCGGCGTCGAGGAGCCGCCCGGCGTCCAGAACTTCAGCCGGTGGCCGGGGCGGATCCCGCCGCTGAGGTCGAGGAGTTCGCGCAGGGTGATCCCGAGCGGCGCCTCGTACTGGCCGGGCCTGGCGACGTGTCCGGAGAGGGAGTACAGCGTGAAGCCGGGGGACTTCTCGCTGCCCATCGAGCGGAACCAGTCCTTGCCCTCGGCCATGATGGCGGGAACCGAGGCGATGGACTCGACGTTGTTCACCACGGTGGGGCAGGCGTAGAGCCCGGCCACGGCGGGGAAGGGCGGGCGCAGCCTGGGCTGGCCGCGTCGTCCCTCCAGGGAGTCCAGCAGCGCGGTCTCCTCGCCGCAGATGTAGGCGCCGGCGCCGGCGTGCACGGTGATCTCCAGGTCACCGCCGTCGCCGAGGGCGCCCTTGCCCAGGTAGCCGGCGGCGTGTGCCTCGGCGACGGCCGACTGGAGCCGCCGCAGCACGGGCACGACCTCGCCGCGCAGATAGATGAAGGCGTGGTTCGAGCGGATCGCGTGGCAGGCGATGATGATGCCCTCGACGAGGGAGTGCGGGTTGGCGTAGAGCAGCGGGATGTCCTTGCAGGTCCCGGGCTCGGACTCGTCCGCGTTGACGACGAGGTAGTGCGGCTTGCCGTCGCCCTGCGGGATGAACTGCCACTTCATCCCGGTGGGGAAGCCGGCGCCGCCCCGGCCGCGGAGGCCGGACTCCTTGACGTAGGCGATGACGTCGTCGGGGGCCATCTCCAGCGCCTTGGCCAGGCCCCGGTAGCCGCCGTGGCGACGGTAGACGTCGAGGGTCCAGGACTCGGGCTCGTCCCAGAACGCGGAGAGCACCGGTGCCAGCAGCTCCCGCGGGGACTCCTGCTTGACGTCGTCGGTGGTCACGGTCATCACTCACCCTCCTCGGCGGCGGGCCCGGCGGGGTTGGCCGGGTCCGAGGCCGAAGTCTGCTGGGGGGCGTCATGGGAGCTGGGGTGCCGGGCGGGCTCCTCGGAGTCCGGCACGTCCGGGTCCCTGGGGGCGACGACCACGCGCGGGCCCTCCTGCCCCTTGGCCAGCCGGAGGCCGGCGAGGGACGCCTCGCCGGCGCTGCCGCCGGCGGCGACCGCGCCGGGCCGCTCGTCGGGGAAGCCGGCCAGGACGCGGGCGGTCCGCTTGAAGTCGCAGAGCGGGGCGCCCCTGGTGGGGACGACCTCCTCACCGGCGCGCAGCTGGTCGACGAGGCGCTTGGCGGACTCGACGGTCTGGTTGTCGAAGAACTCCCAGTTGACCATCAGCACGGGTGCGAAGTCGCAGGCCGCGTTGCACTCGATGTGCTCCAGCGTGACCTTGCCGTCCTCGGTGGTCTCGTTGTTGCCGACGCCGAGGTGCTCCTGGAGCGCCTCGAAGATGGCGTCGCCGCCGAGCACGGCGCAGAGCGTGTTGGTGCAGACGCCGACCTGGTAGTCGCCGGAGGGGCGGCGCCGGTACATCGAGTAGAACGTGGCGACGGCCGTCACCTCGGCGGTGGTCAGCCCGAGCACGTCGGCGCAGAACCGCATTCCGGTGGCGGTGACGTAGCCCTCCTCCGACTGCACCAGGTGCAGCAGCGGCAGCAGCGCGGAGCGGCTGTCCGGGTAGCGGGCGACGACCTCGGCGGCGTCGGCCTCCAGCCTGGCCCGGACGTCGTCCGGGTAGGGCGGCGCGGGGAGTTGGGGCATCCCCAGGGATACCCCGTGGCCCTCAGCGGTGGCGGTCATCGGTCAACGCCTCCCATCACGGGGTCGATGGACGCCACCGCGACGATGACGTCGGCGACCATGCCGCCCTCGCACATCGCCGCCATGGACTGGAGGTTGGTGAAGGACGGGTCGCGGAAGTGCACGCGGTAGGGACGGGTGCCCCCGTCGCTGACCATGTGCACGCCCAGCTCGCCCTTGGCGGACTCGACCGCCGTGTACACCTGCCCGGCCGGGACCCTGAAGCCCTCGGTGACGAGCTTGAAGTGGTGGATCAGGGCCTCCATGGAGGTGCCCATGATGTTCCTGATGTGGTCGAGCGAGTTGCCCATGCCGTCGGGGCCGACGGCGAGTTGGGCGGGCCAGGCGATCTTCTTGTCGCCGACCATGACGGGGCCCGGCTCCAGCCGCTCGATGCACTGCTCGATGATCCGCAGCGACTGGCGCATCTCCTCCAGGCGCAGCAGGAAGCGGCCGTAGGAGTCGCAGGTGTCGGTCGTCGGCACCTCGAAGTCGTAGTTCTCGTAGCCGCAGTACGGGTCCGACTTGCGCAGGTCGTGCGGGAGTCCGGCGGAGCGCAGGATCGGCCCGGTGGCGCCGAGCGCCAGGGCGCCGGCGAGGTCGAGGTAGCCGACGTCCTCCAGGCGGGCCTTGAAGACCGGGTTGCCCGAGCAGAGCTTGTCGTACTCCGGCAGGTTCTTGCGCATGGTCTTCACGAACTCGCGCAGCGCGTCGATCGCGCCGGGCGGCAGGTCCTGGGCGAGACCGCCGGGGCGGATGAACGCGTGGTTCATCCGCAGGCCGGTGATCAGCTCGAAGACGTCAAGACAGTACTCGCGGTCCCGGAAGCCGAAGATCATCACCGTGGTGGCGCCCAGCTCCATGCCGCCGGTGGCGATGGCGACGAAGTGCGAGGAGAGGCGGTTCAGCTCCATCAGGAGCACCCGGATGACGCTGGCCCGGTCCGGCACCTCGTCGGTGATGCCGAGCAGCTTCTCCACGCCCAGGCAGTACGCCGCCTCGTTGAAGAACGGCGTCAGGTAGTCCATGCGCGTGACGAACGTGGGGCCCTGGGACCAGGTGCGGTACTCCAGGTTCTTCTCGATCCCGGTGTGCAGGTAGCCGATGCCGGCTCGCGCCTCGGTGACCGTCTCGCCGTCGATCTCCAGGATCAGCCGCAACACCCCGTGGGTCGAGGGGTGCTGGGGGCCCATGTTGACGACGATGCGCTCGTCGTCGGCGGACTCGACGGCGGCGGCGAACTCGTCCCAGTCGCCGCCGGTGACGGTGTAGACCGGGCCTTCCGTGGTCTCCCTGGCCTCGGCCGGCCGGGTGGCGTGTGTGGTCATCAGCTGTACGACCTCCGCTGGTCGGGTGCCGGGATCTGGGCGCCCTTGTACTCGACGGGGATGCCGCCGAGCGGGTAGTCCTTGCGCTGCGGGAAGCCCTGCCAGTCGTCGGGCATCATGATCCGGGTGAGCGCGGGGTGTCCGTCGAAGATGAGCCCGAAGAAGTCGTAGGCCTCGCGCTCGTGCCAGTCGTTGGTCGGGTAGGTCTCCACGACCGACGGCAGGTGCGGGTCGCTGTCGGGCACGCTGACCTCCAGCCGGATCAGCCTCCCGTGGGTCAACGACCGCAGGTGGTAGACCGCGTGCAGCTCGCGGCCCGCGTCGCTCGGGTTGTGCACGGCGCTCACGCCGGTGCACATCTCGAAGCGGAGCGCCGGGTCGTCGCGGAGGGTGCGGCAGACCACCGGCAGGTGCTCGCGGGCGATGTGGAACGTGACCTCGTCCCGGTCGACCACCGTGCGCTCGACGGCCTCGGCCGGGTCGACGCCCTGCTCCTCCAGCGCGCCCTCCAGCTCGTCGGCGACCTCGTCGAAGTAGCCGCCGTAGGGGCGCTGGCTGGCGCCCGGCATCCGGACGGTGCGGTCGAGGCCGCCGTAACCGCTGGTGTCGCCGCCGTTGTTGGCGCCGAACATGCCGCGGCGGCGGGCGATGGGCTCGCCGCTGTCGCCCTGGGTGGCGGGGAGGCCGCTTGTGCTCGTGTTCTCGTTCACGTGGCCGTCGTCGCTCACCGCAGCAGGCCCTTCATCTCGATGGTGGGCAGGGCGTTGAGCGCGGCCTCCTCGGCCTCGCGCGCGGCCTCCTCGCGGTTGACGCCGATCTTCTCCTCGCGGATCTTCGCGTGCAGCTTGATGATCGCGTCCATCAGCATCTCGGGGCGCGGCGGGCAGCCCGGCAGGTAGATGTCCACGGGAACGACGTGGTCAACGCCCTGGACGATCGCGTAGTTGTTGAACATCCCGCCGGACGAGGCGCAGACGCCCATGGAGATGACCCACTTGGGGTTGGCCATCTGGTCGTAGACCTGGCGGAGCACCGGCGCCATCTTCTGGCTGACGCGGCCGGCGACGATCATCAGATCGGCCTGGCGGGGCGAGCCGCGGAAGACCTCCATGCCGAAACGGGCCAGGTCGTAGCGGCCGGCGCCGGTGGTCATCATCTCGATGGCGCAGCAGGCCAGTCCGAACGTGGCGGGAAAGATGGAGGACTTCCTGGCCAGGCCGGCCATCTGCTCCACCGTGCTGAGCAGGAACCCGCTCGGGATCTTCTCTTCGAGGCCCATGTCTCAGTGCCCTTCCTCGCGTCGCTCGCGTCGTGGTCGTCGTCGGGGAGTACTCAGTCCCACTCCAGTCCTCCCCGTCGCCAGTCGTAGGCGTAGGCGACGCCGATCAGGCCGACGAAGACCAACATCTGGACGAGGCCGAACATCCCCAGGGCGTCGAAGTGCACGGCCCACGGATAGAGGAAGACGATCTCGATGTCGAAGATGATGAACAGCATCGCCGTCAGGTAGTACTTGACGGGAAAACGGCCGCCACCGGCCGGCTGCGGGGTGGGCTCGATGCCGCACTCGTACGCGGCCAACTTGGCGCGGTTGTACCGCCGGGGGCCGACCAACGCGGCGGTGACCACGGAGAAGACGGCGAATCCCGCTGCTAGGGCCCCAAGTACGAGGATCGGCACATAGGCGTTCACGCCACCTCGCTCCTTCCAGTCGTCGGCGACTGCGCTACCACGAAGATCATCGCTATGTGAGTCAGTTCACAAGGCTGTGGAGCATCCTATGCCCGGACCCCTGTGACCTTCGACACGGGGTCACCCATGAAGTTTGTGATCTCTCCCACCCGCCCATTTCCCTCAACGGGCCCCACGGGCGGACTTTTCACTCAACGTCGCGGCATGGCGACCATGCGCTGACTACTCGGGGTATCTGACGACGTGGAGGGCGGTTCGGAGGCCGGTCGCTTATCACTTGCTGTAGCGGCCAAGCAAATTCGCGAAGGGGATGCCGCGGTGCTAAACGGCTGGTCGCCGGGGCTCACGCCGACAACCCACCTGGCCGGTGCGGCACCGTAGTCGCCCTCGCCCCGCCACCAATGCACCGCGCAGTTCCCCGCGCCCCCAAGCCGCCCACCGGCCTGAAGGGGCGCGGGGAACTGCGCGAGCAACCACCCACCGGGCTCACGCCGACACCCCACCCAGCCATGCACGTGAGTAGTCGACCAACCCCCGCCACCCAGCATTCGCGCAGTTCCCCGCGCCCCCAAACAGGCCGTCACCGGCCACAGGTGAACCCGCACCCGACCCACCACGCCAGCCCCACCCAGGGGCGCGGGGAACTGCGCGAGCAACCACACACCGGGCTCACGCCGACAACCCACCCAGCCATGCACGTGAGTAGTCGACCAACCCCCGCCACCCAGCATTCGCGCAGTTCCCCGCGCCCCCAAGCAGGCCGCCCACGGCAGTGCAGGGGCGCGGGGAACTGCGCGAGCAACCCAACGCCGGGGCGAGGACGACGCCCCGCCCCGGCCGGCAAGGCCCCCGCGTCGCAGACATAGGGTGATCCCACGTGTCAGACATAACCCTCACCACCGCCGTCGTGCTGTGCGTGGTCGCCGCGCTCGCCGGCTGGGTGGACGCGGTCGTCGGGGGCGGTGGGCTGCTGCTGCTCCCCGCGCTGCTGCTCGGCCTACCGGACAGCTCCCCCACCTACGCCCTCGGCACCAACAAGGCCGTCGCCGTCACCGGCACCTCCATCGCAGCCGTCACCTACGCCCGAAAGGCGCCGCTCGACCGGCCGTTGGCCTGGCGGCTCGCCGGGCTCGCGCTGCTCTCGGCGGCGGGTGGCGCGCTCTTCGCCTCCGCGGTCAGCAAGGAGGCGCTGCAACCGCTGATCATGGTCGTGCTGTTGACCGTCGCCGGCTTCGTCGTCTTCCGGCCGCGCTTCGGCCTCGGGGACGAGGGGGCCGCACCGGCGCCCACGCGTGCGCGAAGGGCCCTCGCGCTGCTGGTGGTCGGCGTGGTCATCGCCTTCTACGACGGACTGATCGGCCCCGGCACCGGCACGTTCCTGGTGATCACCCTGGTGGGGCTGCTGGGCATGTCGATGCTGCGCGCGACGGCCACCGCGAAGATCGTGAACGTCGGAACGAACCTCGGCGCGCTGGCGGTCTTCGCGGGGAACGGCACCGTGCTGTGGCAACTCGCCCCGGCCATGGCCCTGTTCAACATGGCGGGCGCCTGGGCCGGCGCGCACATGGCGCTGCGCAGGGGCAGCGGCTTCGTCCGGGCCGTACTGCTGGTCGTCGTCACGGCGTTGGTCGCGCGACTCGCCTACGACCAGTGGTGGAGCTGACACCGTCGCGTACCACGGGCGTGAGGTCCGCCACAGCGCGAATCGGTAACGAGTGGGCAACATTGATCCCCGTGCGCCGCCGTGCTAGCCGGGTGACGGTTCTTCGAAAAACCGACAATCAGCAGGACAGCGCTGCCAATTGGCCGGAAAGATCAACTTCCCGGCGAACCGACACTTCGGGCATATGCACTCTCAACTCGACGCGTACACGCCGAGTGTGGCCGAAACAACAGTGATTGAGGGGAAAGGCCGCCTACTGATACCCGTTGGGCCATGTCCCCAATCCGTTACCGAGGTCGGCACCGCAAGCCCCGGCCCTCCCGCACCAGCGGCCTGCGCCTGATTCGCGGCGGCGTCCTCACCGGCGTGGTCGGCACCGTCGCGGTGACCGGCGCCGCCACCCCCGCCTCCGCGAACGAGCGACCCGCCGAGTCCACCGGCGAACTCCCCGTCGTCAGCTCACCCCTGGCCGGCAGCAGCACCCTCGCCGCCCAGGCGACCGAGGACCTGGCCACCCACACCGCACAGCGCCGCGCCGTCGACTCCGCGCAGGAGCGCGCCATCGTCGCCGCCCAACGCGCCGCCGCCGAGCAGCGCGAGGAGGCGGAGGAGCGCGCGGCGGCCGAGGCCGCGGCGCGCGAGGCAGCCGAACGCGCCGAGGCCGAGGAGGCAGCGGCGGCGGCCGAGGAGGCCGCGTCCGCCGAACCGGCGGCCGAGGCCGAGGTCAGCACGCTCTCCGCGCCCGCGCCCTCCGGCGGCGCCGGGGCCGTGCTCGACTTCGTGCGCGCCCAGATAGGCGACGGCTACGTCATGGGCGGCACGGGCCCCGACAGCTGGGACTGCTCGGGCCTGATGCAGGCCGCGTTCGGGCAGGCGGGCGTCTCGCTGCCCCGCGTCTCGGGCGCCCAGGCGACCGCCGGCACCCAGGTCTCCCTCGACGCGCTCCAGCCCGGCGACATCCTGTGGTGGGGTTCCAGCGCGAGCAGCGCCTACCACGTGGCCGTCTACACCGGGAACGGCACGTTCATCGGCGCGCAGAACCCGTCGACGGGCGTCGTGGAGCGCGACCTCGGCTACGACTCCCCCGCCGGCGCCGTGCGCGTCCTCTGACGCAGGCCACGGCGGAACGCGCGACGGCCCGGCAGGACCCCTCGGGTGTCCTGCCGGGCCGTCGCGCGCGACCCCGCCGTGCGTTCAGGCGCGGGGCGTGAGCTTGGTCAGGCCGTTGATGACGCGGTCGGTCGCGTCACCGCCCTGCGGGTCGGTCAGGTTCGCCAGCAGCTTCAGCAGGAAGCGCATCAGCATCGGATGGCTCAGCCCGCGCTCGGCGGCGACCTTCATGACCTTGGGGTTGCCGATGATCTTCACGAAGGCGCGGCCCAGCGTGTAGTAGCCGCCGTAGGTCTCCCGCAGCACCTTCGGGTAGCCCAGCAGCGCCAACTCCCGCTGGTGCGGGGTGGCGCGCGCCAGCGCCTGGCTGATCACCTCGGCGGCGATGTGGCCGGACTCCATGGCGTAGGCGATGCCCTCGCCGTTGAACGGGTTCACGAGCCCGCCGGCGTCGCCCACCAGCATCAGCCCGCGCCCGTAGTGCGGCTTGCGGTTGAACGCCATCGGCAGCGCGGCGCCTCTGATCGGGCCCGTCATGTGCTCGGGGGTGAACTGCCAGTCCTCCGGCATCCCCGCGCACCAGGCGCGCAGCACCTCGCGCCAGTCGAGGTCGCGGAAGGCCGGCGAGCTGTTGAGCACGCCCAGGCCGACGTTGGAGGTGCCGTCGCCCAGGCCGAAGACCCAGCCGTAGCCGGGCAGCAGCCGGTCCTTGCTGCCGCGCCGGTCCCACAGCTCCAGCCAGGACTCCAGGTAGTCGTCGTCGTGGCGGGGGCTGGTGAAGTACGTCCGCACGGCGACGCCCATCGGGCGGCGGTCGTCCCGGTGGCGGTCCATCGCCAGCGAGAGGCGGGAGGAGTTCCCGTCGGCGGCCACCACCACGGGCGCGCGGAAGCTGACCTCGCGCTTCTCGGCGCCCAGCTTGGCCTCGACGCCCACGATCCGGCCGGTGCGCTCGTCGCGGATCGGGCCCGAGACGTTGGCGCGCTGGTAGAGCCGGGCGCCGGCCTTCTCGGCCGCGTTGGCCAGCTGCTCGTCGAAGTCGTCGCGCCTGCGAACGAGCCCGTAGTTCGGATAGGCGGCCAGCTCGGGCCAGTCCAGCTGGACGCGCTGCCCGCCGCTGATGATGCGCAGGCCCTTGTTCCGCAGCCAGCCCGCCTCCTCGGAGACGTCGATGCCCATCGAGATCAGCTGCTTGGTGGCGCGCGGGGTGAGCCCGTCGCCGCAGACCTTCTCCCGGGGGAAGGCGGTCTTCTCCAGCAGCAGCACGTCGAGTCCCGCCTGGGCGAGGTGGAACGCGGTTGCCGAGCCAGCCGGCCCGGCCCCCACCACGATCACGTCGGCGGTGTGTTCTGAGGGGGTCTTCTCGGCGGTCTCAGCCACGTTCGGCTCTCCCATCGGCGGTAGAGGCAGACTGTGCGGAGTCTATTCGCCGAGCGGGCACGGTCGATGGCGACCCGGGGGCTTTCTCCCGGCTTCGCACGCCATCTCCGCGATACCCCCTCCGCCGTCCCCCTCCGCGAGGGGCGCGCGCCGGCTCACTCGCCGCCCGGCTTGAACCCCCGGTGCAACGCCACCACGCCGCCCGTCAGATCGCGCCACGCCGGCCGTTCCCAGCCGGCGGCCCGCACCCGTTCCGCCAGCGCGGGCTGGTCGGGCCAGGCCCGGATCGACTCCGCGAGATAGACGTACGCGTCCGGGCTGCTGGAGACCCGGGAGGCGACGGCGGGCAGCGCCCGCATCAGGTACTCCGTGTAGACCGTGCGGAACGGCGCCCACGTCGGATGGCTGAACTCGCAGACCACCAGCCGCCCACCGGGCCTGGTCACCCGCAGCAGCTCGCGCAGCGCGGCGTCCGGGTCGCTGACGTTCCGCAGCCCGAAGGAGATCGTCACCGCGTCGAACGAGGCGTCGGCGAACGGCAGTCGGGTCGCGTCGCCCGCGGTGAACGGCAGCCACGGCTGACGGCGCTTCCCCGTCGTCAACATGCCCTGGCTGAAGTCACACGGAACGGTGAAGGCGCCCGCCGCCGCGAACGGCTCGGACGAGGTGCCGGTGCCGGCCGCCAGGTCCAGCACGCACTCCCCCGGGCGCGGATCGACCGCCCGCACCACCGCGCCGCGCCAGCGGCGGTTCTGTCCCATCGCGAGGACGTCGTTGGTGAGGTCGTAACGGGCCGCCACCGCGTCGAACATGGCGGCGACGTCCTTCGGTTGCTTCTCCAGCGAGGCACGTGTCACCCCGCCATTGTCCCCACGGCCCCCGGCTTACTCGTTCGGGGGACATCCCCGGGCAGCGGGATGAGACTTCCGCCATCGGCCAACTACGGTGCGTGCATGACTCAGTTTCCCCGCGCGGCCCGAACGCTGCGCCTGGCCTCCCTCACCGCCACCGCGACGGGCGCCGTGCTCGCCGTCGGCGCGGGCGCCGCCTCCGCCGAGGTGCTCCCCCGCGACCCCGCCGGCGCGCTCGGCACCGCGACCGAGGTCACCGGCGGCTCCCTCCAGAGCGCCGTCGACCCGGTCCTCGACCTCCAGCTCTACCCGCTGGCCGAGACCGGCACCGACCCGTTGAGCAACACCGTGGGCACCCAGGTCGCCGACTTCCAGCCGGTCTCCACCGAACTGCTGACCGGCCAGCTCAGCGAGGGCGCCAGCACCCGCCAACTGCTCGGCGGGCTGCCGCTGCTCGGCCCGGTCCTCGCCGGCTGACCCCGCCCCGGCCCCGGCTTCGGGCCGGCGGCCCCGGCCCGAAGCCTCGGCGCCGCCGATCAGCCGGCGAACGCGTTCACCCCCGTCAACTCGGCCGAGAGCGCCCACAGCCGCTCCGCCTGCTCCGGATCCAGCGCGTAGTCCCGCACCAGCGCGGCGTCCGCGATGTCGCAGTCCTCGCAGTAGGCGCCGCCCAACCCGTCGAGCGCCGGCGAGGTCGCCGCCCACACCTGGGTGGCCGCGCCCTGCTCGGGCGTCTTGAAGTCCGGGTTCAACGCGTTCCCCTGGGTGTCCACCCAGCCGTACTCCACCATCTCCGCCAGCTCCATGTGCCGTTGCAGCGGCGTGAGGATGCCCCCGGGGTGCAGCGAGAACGCCCGCACCCCCGACCCCCGGCCCAGCCGGTCCAGCCACGCGGCGAAGAGCACGTTGGCCGTCTTGGCCTGGCCGTACGCCTTCCACTTGTCGTAGCCCTCGGCGAAGTGCGGGTCGTGCCAACGGATCGGCGAGTGCTGGTGGCCCACCGAGGAGACGGAGACCACGCGGGCGCCCCCGGCCCGGGCGATGGCCGGCCAGAGCCGGTTGACCAGGGCGAAGTGCCCCAGGTGGTTGGTGGCGAACTGGGCCTCCCAGCCCGGCCCGACGCGGGTCTCCGGGGCGGCCATGATCCCCGCGTTGTTGATGACCAGGGGCAGCACGCGGTCCGAGGCCAGGAAGCCGTCGGCGAAGCGCGCCACGCTGCCCAGGTCGGCGAGGTCCAGCTCGGCGACCTCGACGCGGTCGAGTCCTTCGAGCACCCGCCGCGCCTCGTCCGGCCGCCGCCCGGCCACCAGGACGTCCGCCCCCGCGCCGGCCAGCGCGCGGGTGGTCTCCAGCCCGAGCCCCGAGTAGCCCCCGGTGACCAGCGCCAGGGTGCCGGTGAGGTCGATCCCGCGCAGCACCTCCGCGGCGGTGGTGCGGACGCCGAACCCCGAGTCGATCCTCTGCTGTGGTGTCGTGTTCGCAGTCATGGCCGTCACGGTAGGAGTGCGAGTGCACTCCAAGTCAACGACGAATCACGGACGGTGAGCCGGGTGCATCCTGGCGCCCGGCTCACCGCACCGGAGGGTCAGGCGTCGAGGAAGGGGACCAGGGCCTCGTCCTCGTAGTCGAGATGGGCCTCCAACCGCTCCGTCAGCTCCACCACTGTGGCGATCGTCCGCTCCCGGTCGGTCCCCGGCTCCGAGACCGCCACCCTGAGCCGTTCGGTGAGTTCGGCGACGGTCCGGTGCTCCTCGATCAGCCTCCGCACGACGGGCGCCAGCTCGGGGTGACTCGCCTCGGCCGCGGGAAAGAGCATCCCCTCCTCGCCGGCGTGGTGATGGTGCAGCCCGAGGCAGAGGGTCAGGCAGTTGACCCGGAGCTGGGCGCCCAGCCCGGTCGGCTCGCCGGCCGCGATCTCCCGCCTGATGAGGGCGAGTTCGCGCCGGAACCCCTCATGGAGCCGCCGGATGGTCTCGCCGAGGGTGTCGGCCATCGGCGGCCCCGCCGCGGCGAGGGCCACCACCGGCAGCGTTCGGCCCGACCTGGTCTCGTACTCGCCCCAGCCCGGGTTGTCGGCGACCGCGCGGGCGAAGAGCCGGTCGCGTTCCTCGCCGTGCAGCACGGTCGCGTGCGCGTCGTAGGTGAACAGCCCGTTCTCGACGGTCACCTCGGGATGTTCCAGCACGTTGCGGTACCAGTCGGGGTGGTGCGGCGAGCCGCCCGCCGAGGCGATGACGAGCACCCGTTCCCCACCGTCGGGCAGATAGCCCAGCGGCGTGGTGTGCGGGGAGCCGGTACGCGCCCCTCGTGTGGTGAGAAGCAGCAACCGCCCACCCTCCAGGGGCCCCGAGACGATGCCGCCGCGCGCGCGGAACTCCTGGATTACCTGTTCGTTGAATGAGTGAGCGACACGGGAAGAAGAAGCCATACGTTGATTCCTTTGAACGAATGTGGGCAGGCCGATTTCGTCGTTTGACGCACAGGGAAGACGTCTCTTCTCGACGGCGGGCGCGAAGGCGCGCCTGGAGACAGAGGAATGCGGCAGAACGACTCAACGCCACGAAGCGCGCAGCTCAGATGGGCGCGCGACGGCGCGGAAGAAGGTTTCGAGAAAGGGCGAGGAAAGAAGAAGAGTGGGCGGGCCTCGCGCCCGCGCCGACCTCACTCGGAGGCCGGGAACCCAACTCGCTGATGGCCCATGGCCGACCCGGCAGTCACCCGGACAACTCTACGTTCGACTTCGCCGAGAGACAATCCCGGACCGTTCCGTATTTCCTCGGGCCGGCGTTCCGTCGGCCGTCGTCCGACGCACGCTCCGGCGATCACCCGCCCCTTCTCTCGCGGCATAGCCGCCCACGACGTCGCCGGGCACGGTGAGAGATCTCACACCTACGGCCCGTCAACAGTCGCGCCGGAGGGACGAATTCGGACATCCGAGGGCCAGTCAGCCCTCATCCGGTCGAAGGCGGGGACCGCTCGCCGCCCGCCCGCATGGGAGCATGACGCCCAGATGGCTTACGTTCAGCTGCCATGGAAACAGATCCTGAATTCGGCGGACCCGGCCGCCGACTGGCGGTGGCGGTGGCGTCGCTCCTCGCGGGTGCGGCGATCCTGCTCTGGCTCTGGCCCGGAGGGCTGGGCGAGGACGGACCGGTGCACGTGGTCGACGGCGCCTCCGTCGACATCTACCGGTCGATCACCGAGTGGGTCGACGGCACCCCCTCGTGGTTCGGGCACGCGCTGGAGATCGCCACCGAGGGCACGCTGATCGTGCTCGGTCTGGTGCTGGTGTGGGTCTGGTTCGCCGGTCTGCGCGCGGGCGAGGCGGGCCGTGTCGCCGGAGCGATGGCCGTGGGCGTCGGGATGCTGGCGGCCTACGGGATCAGCGAGGCGCTGAAGGTCGTGATCGAGGAGGAGCGGCCGTGCCGCGCGGTGTCCGACGCCATGGCGCTGGCCGAGTGCCCGCCCGCGGGTGACTGGTCCTTCCCCAGCAACCACTCGACGCTCGCCGTCTCCCTCGGCGTCGGCCTGGCGATCCTGCTGCCGCGGCTGGCCGTCGTCGCGCTGCCGCTCGCCGCACTCGGCGCGCTGCTGCGGGTCGCCGTCGGGGTGCACTACCCGCACGACGTGGCGGCGGGCGCCACGCTGGGCACCGCGGTCGCCGCCGCGACGCTGCTGCTGCTCGGCCCGGCCCTGGTCCGGCCGACCTCGGTGGTCTTCCGCAGATGGCTGGGGCCCGAGCGCGAGACGACCGGCCGCGCCGGGTCGGGACGGCACGCCGCCCGACCGGAACCGGCCCCCGGCCAGCCCGTTCCCCACACCCCGCGGCCGGCCGACGACCGGATCCCCGCGCACGACGAGCAGACGCTCACCCTCGGCGACCGTCCGCGCCACGGCGGGCACTGACGGCCGACGCCGCCGACGTTCCCGCGGGTACCGCCCGGGTGCGGTACCCGCGACCGCCCGCCCCCTCCCTTCCTCAGCCGTGCTACGCCGTCGGCATCACCCGCACCCCCAGCTGGGCGGCGAGCAGCGGCGCCAGCTCCACCAGCTGGCCGGGGCTGATCACCGCGCCCGCCAGCCGGTCGACGCCGCGCCCGGGCTCGAACGAGGAGAGGCCGCGCAGGTCCACGTCCCGCAGCGTGGCGCCCGTGAGGTCGGGTGAGCGCAGCTCGCAGTCGTCGAAGGAGACCCGCTCCAGGGTGGCGCCGCCGAAGTCGGGCTCGACCAGCACGCAGCCCTCGAAGGTGACGTCGACCAGCCGGGACTGCCGCAGGTTCAGATAGTCGATCTTGCCGCCGCGCACCAGCACCCGGGTGAGCCTGGCGCCGCCGCACTGCACCCCGCCCAGCCGGGCGTCGCTGATCTCCACGTCCCGCAGCTCCGCCTCGAACAGCTCGACGCCGACGCCCCGCACCTCGGTCAGCAGGCTGTCCAGCAGCCGCGCGCCCCGCAGCACCGCCCGGTCCAGCACGCAGCCGCGCAGCGCGCAGTCGAGAAACGTCGCCCCGGGCGCGAGGGCGCCGCTCAGGTCGGTGGAGACGAACTCGAACCCGTCGTAGTCCTCCTCGGCCCCCAGCCCCGCCGCCCCGTCGAAGACCTCCGGCTCGACCGGCAGCGCGAGCCGCGGGCGCACGGGCGCCCGCACCTCGCCCCCGCCCGTGCTCCTGCCGGTCCGTCCCTTGCCCGCTCCGCTCACCATGCGGCCATCCTGCCGGGCGCCACTGACAGTCGCGGTCCCGGCCGTTCCGGGGCGGCCCGAAGACCCTTGGCTTCAAGTCGACTTGAAGAAGCAGGCTGGGGGCCGTCCGTTCTCAAACGACCGAGGAAACCCATGCACGCGATCCGTCTGCACGCCTTCGGCCCGCCGGAGAACCTCTCCTACGAGACCGTCCAGGACCCGTCCCCCGGCCCCGGGCAGGTGCGGATAGCCGTGGCCGCCGCCGGGGTGCACCTGGTGGACACCGCGCTGCGCCGGGGCGTCGCGCCCGGCGGCGCCTGGCCGCGCGTCGAGCTGCCGACGGTCCCGGGCCGCGAGGTCGCCGGCACCGTCGACGCGGTCGGCGAGGGCGTCGCCGCCTCCTGGCTCGGCCAACGGGTCTCCGCCCACCTCGGCATGGCGCCCGGCGGCTACGCCGAACTCGCCGCCACCGACGTCACCCGGCTGCACCGGCTGCCCGACGGGGTGCCGGAGACCCACGCCGTCGCCGTCCTGGGCACCGGCCGGATGACGATGGGCCTGCTGCGGTTCGCCACGGTCGAACGCGGTGACACCGTGCTGGTGCTGGCGGCGGCCGGCGGGATCGGCTCGCTGCTGACGCAGTACACGCGGCACCGCGGGGCGCGGGTGATCGGCGCGGCCGGGGGCCAGGAGAAGGTCGCGACCGTGCGGGCGCTGGGCGCCGACCTCGCGGTCGACTACGACCGACCGGGCTGGACCGATGCCGTGCGTTCCGCCTTCGGCGAGCGACCGGTGCGCCATCTCTTCGAGGGCGTGGGCGGGGAGCGCGCCCGCGCCGCCCTCGGGCTGCTGGGCCGGGGCGGCGGCCATGTCGCCTACGGGGCGGCCTCGTCGGGGCTGGACGGCTCAGGGCCGCTGCTCGCCGCCCCCGAGGAACGGGCCGCCCTGGGCGTCACCTCGCGGTCCGCGCTCGGGCCGGCGCTCTTCGAGCGGATCGGCGGCGCGGAGAACCTGCGCCTGCTGGAGGAGGAGGCGCTCGCGCTGCTGTCCGAGGGCGTGTTCGCGCCGCTGACCCGCACGTTCCCGCTGGCCGAAGCAGCCGCCGCGCACCGCGCCCTGGAGGGCAGGGCCACCACGGGCAAGGTGGTCCTCCTCCCCTGACCCCGCGCCCCCGCGCCGGGGGCGGGGGCGCGGAGCGGGGGGGGTGCGGGACGCGCACGAGGGGCGCGCGTCCCGCACCGGCCGCGCTCGTTCACCCCTCCACGCGGTGTGCCTCCAACAGCACCAGCCGCTCCGGGTGCTGGATCGGCGCCCGCACGCCGACCTCGGCGAGCACCCGGCCGGGCAGCGTGACGCCCTCGCCCCACCAGGGCAGCGGAGTCAGCGCCGGCCCGCGCGACCGGTCGGCCGGCGGCAGCGGCGCGACGCGGTACAGCGCGTCGGGCGCGAGACCCGGCAGCCGCACGTTGCCGGACGGGAGCTGCACCCCGGTGGCGACCTGCGCCAGCGCGAAGACCGCGTGCCCGCCGTCCTCGGCGACCACGCCGTGCACCCACAGCGCGGGGTCCGCGTGGTCCTCGCGCACCACGCGGCCGGTGTGCAGCAACGGGCGGAGCCGCTTGTGGAGCGCGATCCACTCGGCGAGCGCGGCGCGGTCCTCCGGCGAGGCGGCGGTCAGGTCCCACTCGATCCCGAGGTGGCCGAAGAGCGCGGTGCCGGCGCGGAACTCCAGGCCGTGGGTGCGTCCCGTGGTGTGTGCCGTGGGCGCGCCGACGTGCGCCCCCATCAGCTCCGGGGGCAGCAGCACGCCGGTCCAGCGCTGGATGCGTTGACGCTCCAGGGCGTCGATGCAGTCGCTGGTCCACACCCGGTCGGTGCGTTCCAGGATGCCGAGGTCGACCCGGCCGCCGCCGGAGGAGCAGGACTCGATCTCCAACCCCGGGTGGCGGGCGCGCAGTTCGTCCAGGAGCCGGTAGACGGCGCGGGTCTGCGCGTGGACGCCGGCCCGGCCGGTGGGGCGGTGTCCCGCCTCCACCAGGTCGCGGTTGTGGTCCCACTTCAGATAGGTCAGCGCGTACTCGCCGACCAGCGAGTCGAGGCGTCCCCGCACATACGCGTAGGCCTCGGGATGGCCGAGGTCCAGCACCTGCTGGTTCCGGGACTCCGGGGGCAGCCGGTCGCCGGTCGCCATGATCCACTCGGGGTGGGCGCGGGCCAGGTCGGAGTTGAGGTTGACCATCTCGGGCTCGACCCACAGGCCGAACTCCAGGCCGAGGCCCCTGACGTACTCGGCCAGCGGGTGGAGCCCCTCGGGCCAGACGTCCTCGTCCACGTACCAGTCGCCGAGGCCGGCCCGGTCGTCGCGCCGGCCACGGAACCAGCCGTCGTCCAGCACGAAGCGCTCGGCGCCGATCTCGGCGGCGGCGTCGGCCAGCTCCTTGAGCTTGGGGAGGTCGTGGCGGAAGTAGACGGCCTCCCAGACGTTGAGGGTGACCGGGCGCGGGCCGCTCGGGTGGTGCGGCCTGGCGCGCAGATGGCCGTGGAAGCGGCCGGCCAGCTCGTCGAGGCCGTGCCGCCCGTAGCTGCCGAAGACCCACGGGGAGGTGTAGCTCTCCCCGGGACCGAGGATGATCTCGCCGGGCAGCGGCAGCTCGCCGCCGGCCAGCAGGGAGACGCCGGTGTGGGTGCGTTCGGCGAGGGAGCGGTGGTTGCCGCTCCAGCCGACGTGCAGCCCCCAGACCTCGCCCGCGCGGAAGCCGAAGCCGGTCTCGCCCGCGAGGTGCACGGTCACGGCGTCCGTGCCGGTGCGGCCCTTGCGGCCGTCCCGCAGATGGGTACCGAGGGTGAACGCATGCCGCTGCGGGGTGCGTTCGCGCAGGTGGCGGCCGGTCATGTCGAGGAGTTCGGCGGCGCGTTCCGGCACCGGGAGGGCCAGCAGCAGCCCGTCGAGGGTGAACGGGGCGGTGCCCTCGTCGGCGAGGCTGGCGAGGACGGCCCGCTGGCGCACCAGGCCGCTGGCGGTCAGCTCGATCTCCAGCCGCAGTTCGAGGGCGGCGACCACGTCCTCGGCGACGACCGTCAGCGCGCGCTCCTCGTTCACCAGGGAGGTGACGGTGAACGCGGTGGAGAAGTCGGTGCCGGCACGGTGCCCGGTGAGGCCCGGCGTTCCCTGCCAGCCGGCCGAGTGCTCGGGGACGAGGGCCAGCGGCACCACGACGTCCACGTTGTTCCAGGCGATCTGCGGGACCGCCGCGCGGGCCATGGCCGCCATCGTGTCCTGGGTCAGCTCGCCCAGGTCGGCACCCCAGTGCACGACCCGGGGCAGCCCGTCCCCCGTGCAGTCCAGCACCAGCGCGGCGCCCGCCGAGCGGAAGTTGAGGTACGACCCATCGTGCATCGACGATCCCTTGTTCGCTCATGTTGAGACGTGCGCGGTTATTTCTATGTTCGCCCGCCCCGGCGGGTCAACAGGCCGACCACGCCAACGGCTTCGGCCTCTCGCCGCCAGAAACCCCCTCCGCCCCGCAGCCTCCAGCGCCACTGACCCTCGGTAACAAAATCATCACGGTGTGCCGATAGCGTCCTCCCCCCGCCGCGCCGGGCGACATCATCGGCGCACCCCCCACACCGCCGCTCGCACGACCCGGAGGGGGAGACCATGACCGATCAGCCCGGCTGGCCACAGGGACAGGGCCCCGAAGACACGCCGCCACACACCGGGACCCCCGGCCCCCGCCCCATGCCCCCGGCCCCGCCTCGAAGCCAGCGCAAGACGCTGCTCACCCACGGCGCGGTCGGCGTCGTCTGCCTCCTCGTCGGGGTCGGTATCGGTGCCGCGAGCGGCACCGAGGACGACGCCGGCGCCAGCGCGGAGCCGTCCCTGTCCATCTCGGCGGGGTCGGAGCCGGAGGTGGCCCAGACGAGGGACGCCGACCCCGAACCGGAACCCGAGCCGGGGTTCCATCAGCTGGGGCCGGCGGAGTCGTTCTCCGACGGCGTCCACCTCGCGGGCGAGGACATCGCGCCGGGCGAGTACACCACCGAGGGCCCGGACCCCGACGGGGCGTGGCCCATGTGCTACTGGTCCCGCAACAGCGACTCCAGCGGCGAGTTCGAGGCGATCATCGCCAACGAGAACCTCCAGGGCCCGGGCCGCGTAACGGTCAACGACGGCGAGTACCTGGAGGCGTCCGGCGGCTGCGAGTGGAACCTGGCCTAGGTGTGTTGTCCCGCGCCGGCCGGTACGCGTCGGGAGGGAACCCGGCGCCGGGAGGGAAGGGGCGTCCGCTCGGACGGGCGCCCACCGGAGCGGAAGGTGTCCGTTGCCGGCAGGTAAACGTTCCCCCGGCCTTCGCGCCGATTCGGAGAACCGCGGACCGCGCCACGCCGAAGGCCAGAGGGGACGGCGTGAGCCGCCTGTCGGATTCGAACCGACGACCTGCTGTTTACAAGACAGCTGCTCTGGCCAACTGAGCTAAGGCGGCGAGTGCCCGTGCGTCCTGGCGCCCTCAAGGCCGGACCAGCCTACACGCCCGCAGGTGACGGGTGTGGGCCGGTGGGAGGGACGAGGATTTTCTTGCCGGTAGGTACTGACTTTTATATTGCTTTCGAGTTAGGTTCACCCTGCGTCCATTCACATGGTCGTCACACCTTCCTACTCGGATCGTCCGGCACGTTCCTGCCGGTAGAAGGAGACAACACGACATGGCTACGGTCACCTATGACAAGGCCACCCGGGTCTACCCGGGCGCCGACACCCCCGCCGTCGACCAGCTCGACATCCAGATCGAGGACGGCGAGTTCCTGGTCCTCGTCGGCCCCTCCGGCTGTGGGAAGTCCACCTCCCTGCGGATGCTCGCCGGCCTGGAGGACGTGAACGGCGGCTCGATCCACATCGGTGACCGGGACGTCACCCACCTTCCCCCGAAGGACCGGGACATCGCGATGGTGTTCCAGAACTACGCGCTGTACCCGCACATGACCGTCGCCCAGAACATGGGCTTCGCGCTCAAGATCGCCGGCGTCAACAAGACGGACATCCGGACGAAGGTCGAAGAGGCCGCCAAGATCCTCGACCTCACCGAGTACCTGGACCGCAAGCCGAAGGCGCTCTCCGGTGGTCAGCGCCAGCGTGTCGCGATGGGCCGCGCCATCGTCCGTGAGCCGCAGGTCTTCCTCATGGACGAGCCGCTCTCCAACCTGGACGCCAAGCTCCGTGTCCAGACCCGTACCCAGATCGCCGGCCTCCAGCGCCGCCTGGGCGTCACCACCGTCTACGTCACCCACGACCAGGTCGAGGCCATGACGATGGGCGACCGGGTCGCGGTGCTCAAGGACGGTCTGCTCCAGCAGGTCGACAGCCCGCGCAACATGTACGACAAGCCGGCCAACCTCTTCGTCGCCGGCTTCATCGGCTCCCCCGCCATGAACCTGGTCGAGGTCCCGATCACCGACGGCGGCGTGAAGTTCGGCAACAGCGTGGTCCCGATCGAGCGCTCCACGCTCACCGAGGCCCAGGACAAGGGCGACAGCAACGTGGTCGTCGGCTGCCGTCCCGAGCACTTCCGCGTGGTCGACGGCGACACCGAGAGCGCCCTGGCCAAGGCCGACAAGGACGCCAGCGCCGGCCTCGCCGTCACCGTCAACGTCGTCGAGGAGACCGGCGCCGACGCCTACGTCTTCGGCACCGCCGAGTTCAACGGCGAGGTCAAGGACCTGGTCATCCGCGTCGACAGCCGCCACGTCCCGGAGAAGGGCAGCAAGCTCAACATCGAGCCCAAGCCCGGCGAGACCCACGTCTTCGCCGCCGGCTCGGGCGAGCGCCTCAGCGACTGACCCGAAGCGCGCCACCGGGGCCGCGTTCCCACCCGTACACCGGGTGGGGGCGCGGCCCTTCGGCGTTCCGCGTGTCCCTCGCAGCCCCCATGCCACCGGCGTCCCCGGCCTCCCCGGCGCCTCCGCGCGCTTTCCCGCGCAGCGGGCGACAAGAACCGACGGAGGTCAACGCCCTCGTCAACGCCCCGCGAAGAAAACCCCGCACGGCATCACTCGTGCGAGTGACGGAATGCCATCAACCCGCCACACCTCGCTACGATTCGGCTCGTGCCATCCACAAGGCCCCTTCCCGGAGCCCGGTTTGGCCCGTGGCCGGTCACCCGCGCCGCGCCACGAACGCACGCCTCCCACCCAACGTTTCGCGTCACCGTTTCGCGAGGAAGCGCGAGGAAGACACCGTGAACCAGGCACTCCGCCACATCGGCAGAAGTCTCGCCGTCGCCCTGCCAGCCGTGTTGGTGCTCTCCGGCACGCTCGCCGTCACGCGCGTGCCCTGGGCCTCCCCTCCCTCCGAGGTCCAGATGCTCACGGCCGCCGCCGAGCAGGAGGCGCACGCGCCCCAGGACCTGCTGCGCGACAGTCTGTTGACGACGCTGCGGCACCAGGACCCCTCGGTGGCGCTGACCGGCCTCCAGGCCGCGGTCGACGAGGACCCGTCGCTCGCCCCGTACTGCGCCGAGATCGCCCAGACGCTCGGCCAGGCCGCCGTCGAGAAGTACGGCAGCGCCCAGCGCGCCCAGCGCTTCTCCCGTCCCGTCTGTGACACCTCCTTCGCGGCCGGCGTGGCCCAGGTCGACTGACGCCACATAGGCTGCGGCCATGAGCAACGCCGCATCCGACGCCGCGACACACCCCAGCCAGGCCGTCGTCCTGGCCGGCGGGCAGGGCTCCCGGCTCCGCCCGTACACCGACGACCGGCCCAAGCCGATGGTGGAGATCCCCGGCACCGGCGAGCCGATCATCGGCCACCAGCTGCGCTGGCTGGCGTCCGAGGGCGTGACGGACGCGGTGATCTCCTGCGGTCATCTGGCCGAGGTGCTCCAGGACTGGCTCGCGTCGAACGAGCTGCCGCTGCGGGTCAACACCGTTGTCGAGCAGGAGCCGTTGGGGCGCGGCGGCGGCCTCAAGTACGCCGCCGCCGCACTGCCGCGCCCCGACGAGCCGTGGTTCGCCACCAACGGCGACATCTGGACCCGCTTCTCGCTCCGCGAGATGGCCGAGTTCCACGACGAGCGGGACGCGTTGGCCACCCTGGCGCTGGCCCGCCCCCGCATCCCCTGGGGCGCGGTGGAGACCGACGAGTTCGGCCATGTGCTGGACTTCATCGAGGCCCCGCCCTCGCCCTACCTGATCAACGCCGGCGTCTACGTCTTCGCCGCCGAGTTCACCGCGCTGCTGCCCGACCGGGGCGACCACGAGCGCCACACCTTCCCCCGGCTGGCCAGGGCGCGCCGGCTGGCCGGCTTCCCGCTCTCCCAGGGCGCCTACTGGCGGGCCATCGACACCGCGAAGGACCTGACCGAGGCGGCCAGGGAACTCGGCGGCTAGGCCGTCTCGTTGGGATCTAGGTCGTCTCGTTTGGATCTTCGTGGATCAGGGCGCGGCGTCAGATGCGGTGCATCGCAAGGCGCCGGATCGCAGCTCATACTCGGTCGTATTCGCGCGATTCGGTAACGCAGCGAAGTGCCGTAGCTGGCGTCGCGCCCCCGCGAAGATCCAAACGAGACGGCCTAGGTCCGCGCCTTCACGCGCGGGCCCCCGCGCCCTACGGCTGTCCTGGGGTGCCGAAGCGGACGAGGCAGTGCCAGAGCCACTTCAACTCCTGCGCGTCGTGGGCGCCGGAACGCGCGGCGTCGCCGATCATCCGCGGGTCGAGCGTCCCGTGCTCGGCCAGCCGCCGGCCGAGCGCCACCGCCGCCGGGCCGCGGAACCCCGCGTTGGCCTCCAGCACTTCGAGCGACAGCCGGAACCCGGGATGCCACTCCACCGGGCAGCCCAGCGCGACCGCGGCCTCGGCCACCGGTGTGCCCCGGTGGCTCGGGTCGAGCACCAGCGCGGCCACGTCGCGTGCCAGCGCGACCTGGCCGTGCACATGCGCCTCGACATACCCGTCGAGTGCCGGGTCGAGCGCCGGAAGGTCGCCGGCCGACGCCCGCGCCACCAGGTCGCAGCGGGCCGCGACGCCGAAGGCCGTCGGCTCGGCCGAGCTGTCCGGGTAGCAGAAGGTACTGCGCGCCAACACCTCGGGCACCAGCCGGAAGTGCGCCGAGCCGAACCGCGGCGCCGCGCCGACCGCGCGAAGGCGGTGGTTCAACGCGCCGTAGACCGGGCGGACTCGGGCGGGGGCCGCGTCGTAGGCGGCGCCGAAGATGCGGCTCTCCCAGTGCCAACGGTCGCCGCCCGGGTGGGCGGTGAGACCGCCGTTGCTGGTCCCGGTGGCGAACTGGGAGAGATACACGCCGTCCTCGGCCATCCGGCGCAGGATCGGCACCCCGTCGGCGAGCCGGTCGGGGTGGAAGTTGAGCGTCAGCGGCAGCGTCGGATCGAGCGGGCCGCCGACCGCCAGCCCGGCGACATGGCGCAGTGCCCTTCGTGTGGCGGGGTCCTCGTGCACGGCGCCAGTCTGCCGGGGAACCCCCCGCCGCCCAAACACCGTTCGGGCGCCGCCGCCCCCGCACGCGTCAGCGGAACGGGGCGCGAGGAACCACGCGCCGGAGCAAGGGTGAGACCCCACCCCCGGCACGCCCGTAACCCACCGCGGCGGCAGCCGCTATTCGGCTCACTCTCCTAGAACCCCACCTAACCGAGCAGCCCGCCGAGGGGGTCGGGGCTGCCCTGATCACCCCCGTCGTCCTGGCCCTCGCCGCTGTCCGGCGGGGTCTCGTCGCCGGTGCCGGGGTCGGCTCCGCCGTCCTCGGGGCCGGCCGGCGGCGCGGCCGGCGCGGAGTCCTGCGGCTCCTCGGCCGGCGCCTCGGGCTCCGGCTCCTGGGAGCCGGCGTCCGGCGCCGGCTCGCTCGGCGCGGTGCCGCCCGGGGCGGTCTCCTCCGGCTCCTCCGCCTCGACGGCCTCCCGCTCCTCCTCGGCCGCCTCCCGCTCGGCCTCCTCGCGCCGCTCGGCCTCGGCGGCGGCCTCCCGCTCGCGCTCCAGGCGGGCTTCCTCCTCCTCGTCGATGAGCGACTCACCGGGGAGGTGGTTGCGCGGCGGCTCGCCGGGCTCGGGCACGGTGGCGAACTGCGACGAACGCACCGCGCTGCCCAGCAACGACCCGACCAGCAGCGCCACTCCGAGCAGCAGCGACGCCAGCAGCGTGCCGCGCCGCAGCACCCGTCGGCGCAGCGCGCTCAGCGGCGCGCGCGGCCCGAGCCTGCGCCACGCCTCGCCGGCGAGCCTCGCGTCCAGCGAGTGCAGCGGCGCGCCCGCGATCACCAGCGGCGTCCAGGCGGCGAAGAGAACGATCTCGGGGGTGTCGTAGGCCGGGCCGCTCTGCCAGCTGACCGTGGTCAGCAGCGCCAGCGAGAGCGCGGCGCCCAGCAGCGCGGCGGCCCGCTGCCAGAGCCCGAAGAGGGTGAGCACGCCGACCACGATCTGGCAGAACGCCACGGTCAGCCCGGCGCCCACCGGGTGCGCCACCGCCCAGTCGTGCAGCGGGGCGGCCACCGCCCACGGCTCCATCGAGCCCAGCCAGTTGCGCAGCGAGCCCCGGTCGCCGCCGTCGAAGTAGACCGGGTCGGTGAGCTTGCCCATCCCCGCGTAGATCGCCATGAAGCCGAGCAGCAGCCGCAGCGGCAGCAGCACCAGGCCCAGGCTCAGCCGGCGGTCGGTGTGGAACGCCCTGGCGCGTCGGCCGCGCCCCCGGCCGCGCGCCCCACGCGGCGCCGGCTCGCCCTCGGGCACGGCGGCGAACTCGCCGGTCTCGAACTCCCCGGTCTCGAACTCGCCCCCGTCGTCCGGGGCGTCCGGCACCGGGGGCAGCGGCGCCGTCGTCTCGCCGAGATGCGGGGCGCGGGGGGCGACGACGGTGCCGGTCCGCTGAACCGGCCTGGCCCCGGCGGGAATCCGGGGCAGCGTGTCGGTGGCCAGGCTCTCGCCGGAGCCCGGGGCGCCGGGGCCGCCGGCCTCGCGCACCGCCTGGAGCAGCGAGCCTGCCGCGCGGTCCCCCGGCGCGCTCTGTCCGCTCCACACCAGGGGCCGGCGCCTGGCCGGCGACACCGCGGCGGGCACCGGGCCCCCGAGCGCTTCGGGCACGACGATGCTCACGGGCGGCGGGGTGGCCAGCCGCACCCGGAAACTGGCGTGGTTCACGATGACCTGCGCCGGGTCGCATGGCACCTTGACCATGCTCAGCACCGGCTCGTCCATCGGTCGGCCGCGGAGTGTTCTGGTGTCCACACTCATCTAACCGAGTGACACCGCGTTAAGACACTGCCTCGCGTCGACAAAGTCTGTCCGCGACCCGTCAAAGTCACGCGGGCGCGCGGGTTGGCGGGCCGGCGCGCGTCATCTCCCGCACGCCGCCCGGCGCTTCGGCAGCCGCCGTCCCCCAACGCGCGCCTCCGTGCAGCGGCCTTCACGCCCGGACGCGCGCCCGTTCAGCGACCGCTCACGCCCGGCGCGCCGCCGCCGCGTAGAGCGCGACTCCCGCCGCGACGCCGGCGTTCAGCGACTCGGCGCCGCCCGGCATCGGGATGCGGACGCGCAGGTCGCAGGTCTCCCCCACCAGCCGGGAGAGCCCCTTGCCCTCGCTGCCCACGACGATCGCCACGGGCCCGTCCAACGCGTCGAGGTCCGTCAGCTCGGCCTCGCCGTCGGCCGCGAGGCCCACCACGAAGACCCCGGCGCGCTGGTACGCCTGGAGCGCGCGGGTGAGGTTGGTGGCCCTGGCCACCGGGGTGGTGGCGGCGGTGCCGGCCGAGGTCTTCCAGGCCGACGCCGTCATCCCCGCCGCCCTGCGCTCCGGTACCACGACCCCGTGTCCGCCGAAGGCGGCCGTCGAACGGACGACGGCGCCCAGGTTCCGCGGGTCGGTGACCCCGTCCAGCACCATGATCAACGGGTCACGGCCCGAGTCGGCCGCGGCCTCCAGCAGGTCGTCCGGGTGGGCGTAGTCGTACGGCGGGACCTGGAGCGCCAGCCCCTGGTGGTTGAGGCCGGCGGTGAGCCGGTCCAGCTCGGGCTTGGGCGCCTCGACGAGATGCAGGTCCGGCCTGGCCACGGCGAGCTTGACGGCGTCGGTGACCCGGTCGTCGCTCTCCAGGAACTGCTGGACGTACAGCGCGTTCGCCGGCACCCCGGCGCGCAGCGCCTCCAGCACCGGGTTGCGCCCGACGACCAGCTCGTTGGCCGACTTCTGGCCGCGCTTGGCGCCCTGGCGGGACGCCTGCTGGCGCGCCTTGACCTCGGCGGCGCGCTTCTTGGCGTGGCCGGTGCGCATCTCGGCGGGCGGGGTCGGCCCCTTGCCCCTCAGCCCGCGGCGGCGCTGTCCGCCGCTGCCGATCTGGGGGCCCTTCTTGTTGCTGGTGCGACGGTTGGGATTGCCTGGCATGGAAGTCTCGTGTTCTGTGTGGGCGTCGGGGCTCGGCGGTCAGCCGAGCTCCCAGCGGGGGCCGTTGGGGGTGTCCTCGATGACCAGTCCGGCCGACTTCAGCTGGTCCCTGATGGCGTCGGCGGTGCCGTAGTCCTTGCGTTCGCGCGCGGCCTGCCGCTGGTCGAGGACGAGCGCCACCAGCGTGTCCACCACCCCGGTCAGCTCCGCGCCCCGCGAGCCGCCACCGGACCAGGCCGGGTCGAGCGGGTCCAGGCCGAGCACCCCGAGCATCGCCCTGACCTGGGCCATCAGGGCGGTCAGCGACTCCTTGTCGCCCTCGGCCAGGGCGGCGTTGCCCTGGCGCACGGTGGTGTGCACGGCGGCCAGGGCCTGGGGAACGCCGAAGTCCTCGTCCATCGCGGCGGCGAAGTCCTCGGGCACCGACCCGGCCGGCGGGACCTCGCCCGCCTGCTCGGTGCCGCGCTGGAGGAAGCCCTCGATCCTGGCGAAGGCGGTCTCCGCCTCGGCCAGCGCCGCCTCGCTGTAGTCGATGGCGGAACGGTAGTGCGGGGTGCCCAGGTAGTAGCGGAGAACGATCGGGCGCCAGCGCCTGACCATCTCGGAGACCAGCACCGAGTTCCCCAGCGACTTGCTCATCTTCTCGCCGCCGATGGTGAGCCAGGCGTTGTGCACCCAGTAGCTCGCGAACGGGTCGCCGTACGCCTTGGACTGGGCGATCTCGTTCTCGTGGTGCGGGAAGACCAGGTCGATCCCGCCGCCGTGGATGTCGAACGCGGGACCGAGGTACTTGCGCACCATGGCCGAGCACTCCAGGTGCCAGCCGGGACGGCCGGGACCCCAGGGGGTCTCCCAGCTGGGCTCCCCCGGCTTGGTCGCCTTCCACAGCGCGAAGTCACGCGGGTCGCGCTTGCCCGTCTCGCCCTCGCCCGCCGGCTGGAGCAGCTGGTCCAACTCCTGGTTGGAGAGCTGGAGATAGCCGGGGTAGCTCCGCACGTCGAAGTAGACGTTGCCGTCCGCCGGATAGGCGTGACCGCCTCCGATCAACGCACGCATCATCTCGACCATCTCCGGCACGTGGCCGGTCGCCCGCGGCTCGTAGTCGGGCGGCAGGCAGCCGAGAACGTCGTAGGCGGCGCCGAAGGCCCGCTCGTTCTCGTAGCCGATCGCCCACCAGGGGCGGCCCAGCTCGGCGCTCTTCGCGATGATCTTGTCGTCGATGTCGGTGACGTTGCGGACGAACGTGACGTCGTACCCGCGGTAGGCGAACCACCGGCGCATGATGTCGAAGTTCAGTCCCGACCTGATGTGACCGATGTGCGGCGGGGCCTGCACCGTGGCGCCACAGAGGTAGATCGAGACGCAGCCGGGCCGAAGCGGGCTGAAGTCACGGATCTGCCGGCTGCTGGTGTCATACAGGCGAATGGTCACGCCTCAAGAGTAGTAGGCACCCGGGCCGCCCCGCGCCCCCCGGGCGCCGGCCCACCGGCCTCAGCCGACGGGTGGGGGAAGCACCAGCGCGGTCGCCATCGCGGCCAGCCCCTCGGCGCGGCCGGTCAGCCCCAGGCCGTCGGTCGTGGTGCCGGAGACGGAGACCGGCGCACCGGCCGCCTCGGACAGCGCGCGCTGCGCCTCCTCGCGCCGGGTGCCGATCTTCGGGCGGACGCCGATGACCTGGATCGCCACGTTGCCGATCGTGAAACCGGCGTCGCGGACGATCCGGGCGGCCTCGCCCAGCAGCGCCGTCCCCGAGGCGCCGGCCCACTCGGGCCGGTCCGTGCCGAAGTGCGCGCCCAGGTCGCCGAGCCCGGCCGCGGAGAACAGGGCGTCGCACGCGGCGTGCGCGGCCACGTCCCCGTCCGAGTGCCCGGCCAGCCCGAAGCGGGCGTCCGGCCAGTGCAGCCCGGCGCACCACAGCGGGCGCCCGGCCTCGAAGGCGTGCACGTCGGTGCCGATGCCCGTCCTGGGCAGGGGCGGCGCGTGAACGGGCTTCTCAGTAGCCATCGTTGATCCTCCGCCGGGCCAGCACGGCCTCGGCAAGCAGCAGGTCCAGCGGCCTGGTCACCTTGAACGCCTCCTCGTGGCCGGGCACCAGCACGACCTCGACGCCCATCCGTTCGACGAGGCCGGCGTCGTCGGTCGCCAGGTCGGAGGTGGCGGCCTCGTGCGCGGCGAGCAGCGTCGCGCGGTCGAAGCCCTGGGGCGTCTGCACGGCGCGGAGCAGGGCGCGTTCGGGGGTGGCGACCACGGGTTCCGGCTCGCCGGGGGCGCCGGGGTGGGCGATCGCCTTGACCGTGTCGGTCACGGGGAGCGCGGGGACCACGGCGGGGGCGCCCGCGCGCACCGTGGCGGTGACCGCGTCCACGGTCTCCACCGGGACGAGTGGCCGCGCCGCGTCGTGCACCAACACCACCCCCACGGACTCGGGCAGCGCGGCGAGGCCGAGCCGCACCGACTCCTGGCGGGTGGCGCCGCCGGCGACCACCAGCTGCTCGACGCCGGGCGGCGGCGGGTGCTCGTCGAGCAACGAGCGCACCAGCGTGAGTTGTTCGGCGGGGGCGACCACGACGACCAGCGCGATCGTCCGGCCCCTGGCCATGGCGCGCACCGCGTGGACCAGCATGGGGGTGCCGCCGAGGGGGCGGAGCGCCTTGGGCGCCCCGGGACCGAGCCGCAGGCCAAGGCCGGCCGCCGGAATCACGGCCGCGGCGGGCGCGGGCGGCGTCCCCTCGGGGGACGGCTCCGCGGTGAACTCTTCGTTGAACGAGGTGACATCTGACATTGATGACCGGTGCAGGTTTGCTCTCAGGGCGGGAATGGGTATGGCCTGAGCGTGCCGGGCTCACACGACTGGTCCCTTCCGTGACAACCGGTCGTAGCGAAGCTTCACCAGCCCGGCACACTTCTGGCACCGATCAGCAGGGTCGACCGCGACGGTCGGCGACGAGGCGGGACCGAGACGGGGGCGTGAGCCCACGGCGCGCTGCGTCCACACGCGCCACAGCGCCCGTCGCGGTATGGCGCATACCTTCGGGCGCTGTGACACGTGAGGTCGTCACACGTTCATGACGCCGGCGAAAGCCGGAAAGCGAATCGAAGAGACGTGTGCCGTACGGCACTTCTCAGGAAGCGAGAACCTCGTCCAGCAGCGACTCGGCCTTGTCCTCGTTGGTGGACTCGGCCAGGGCCAACTCGCTGACCAGGATCTGCCGGGCCTTGGCGAGCATACGCTTCTCACCTGCGGAGAGGCCGCGCTCACGCTCGCGACGCCACAGGTCGCGGACGACCTCGGCGACCTTGATGACATCGCCGGAGGCGAGCTTCTCAAGATTGGCCTTGTAACGGCGCGACCAGTTCGTCGGCTCCTCCGCGTACGGGGCGCGCAGCACCTCGAAGACCCGGTCCAGTCCGTCCTGCCCAACCACGTCGCGCACACCGACGAGTTCGGCGTTTTCCGCCGGCACACGCACTTCAAGGTCGCCCTGAGCGACCTTGAGTACCAGGTAAGTCTTGTCCACGCCTTTAATCTGGCGAGTTTCAATGGCCTCGATCAGCGCGGCGCCGTGATGGGGATAGACCACGGTGTCGCCAACCTTGAACGTCATGTGACAGGTACCCCTTCCGTGGCTCTCCATCCTAACACGGCGGAACGCGCCTTTGAATGACGTTTCCGCAGGTCAGGCCGCATCTCGGGGGTTGACAAGGGCGCCGGTGACGTGCTTCGGGCGCGCCTCGGCGGCGGGTATCCGCAGGTGGGGGCCCGGTTTGCCAAACCTGGAAGTTCCGGCCGGGCAGCCGGAGAGAAGAGAAAGAAGTTCCCCCGAAGAGGGAAAGCTGTCCGTTTTGTCATGGTTGACAGAATGGCCGCGCTCGGAGTGTCCCCGAACCCGAAGAATTGATCAACGGAAAGCCTCTTGATCGCCATTTCAGTTCGTCGGAGACCGGCCCGGGTGCAGGACCGTCCGAGTGACTCGGTACCCTGAGGCGGCCGAAGTAGATCATCCAGACCGTCCGAGGAGATGCCGCCGCCGTGAGCAGCAGCCTTCGACGCGGCGTGGCCGCCGCTTTCTTCGCGTTCCCGCTGTTCGCGGCGACGGCCTGCGGGGCCGGAGTCGACGCGGAGACCAACAACGTCCGACCGGACAACGCGTCCGCCCATGTCGACGACATCAAGGTGCAGAGCGTCAACGTCATCCTGCCGGAGGGCGAGGACCGCGCCGGGCTGAGCGCCCGGCTCATCAACAACGGCACCGAGGACCAGACCCTGGAGGCCGTCGGCCTGGGCGACTCGGGCCAACGGCTGGAGCTGACCCCCGCCGAGGGTGAGACCAGCGTCACCGTCCCGGCCGGCGGCTCCGTCGCGCTCGGCGGCGAGGGCAACGCGACGGCCGTCGTCGTCGACACCGAGGCGGCGGAGGTGCGGCTGGGCAACGCGCAGCAGCTCGTCTTCCTGCTGAGCGAGACCGGCGAGATCGATCTTTCGGCGCGCGTGGTGCCGGCGTCCGGCGCCTTCGTGTACTACGAGGCGTGGGCGCCGCCGCCGGCGGAGGAGGTCCCCGTCGAGGAGGAGCCTGGCGCCGAGGACGGCACCGAGGACGCCGACGGCACCGAGGGCACCGAAGGTGCCGAGGGTGTGGAGGGCGACGGGAACGCCGAGGGCACCGAGGACGCGGAAGGCACCGAGGGCGCCGAGGACACCGAGGACAACGCCGGTGCCGGGACCGAGGAGGAGGCGGACGCCGACGCCCAGGGTGACGGCGCCGCCGCCGACGGTGTGGACGCGCAGGACTGACCGCACCCCGTATCGCGTATCGCGTATCCCGCGTCGCTTCATCGCCGGGTCACGGACGACAGCCGTCCGGGGCCCGGCGATCGCGTTGCCCACCGCGGCCCGGTGGGGGCGCCCGCGCGGCTCCCCACGCCCCCGGTCAGTCCCGGGGGGCGTGGGGAGCGCGGGGAACGGGCCCGTCAGGGCTCGAACTTGTAGCCGAGGCCGCGGACCGTGACCAGGTAGCGGGGCGCGCCCGGGTCCGGCTCGATCTTGGCGCGCAGCCGCTTGACGTGCACGTCCAGGGTCTTGGTGTCGCCGACGTAGTCGGCGCCCCAGACGCGGTCGATCAGCTGCATCCTGGTCAGCACGCGGCCGGCGTTGCGCAGCAGCATGGCCAGCAGGTCGAACTCCTTGAGCGGCAGGTCGACCTTCCGTCCGGCGACGGTGACCACATGGCGGTCGACGTCCATCCTGACGGGTCCGGCCTCCAGGGCGATGGGGCTCTCCTCCTCCGACTCGCCCCTGCGACGCAGCACCGCGCGGATGCGGGCCACCAGTTCGCGGGAGGAGAAGGGTTTGGTCACGTAGTCGTCGGCTCCTATCTCCAGGCCGACGACCTTGTCGATCTCACTGTCCTTCGCGGTCACCATGATGACCGGGACGTTGGAACGGCCACGCAGCTGGCGGCAGACCTCGGTGCCGGGAAGCCCGGGCAGCATGAGGTCGAGCAACACCAGGTCGGCGCCGTTGCGCTCGAACTCGTCCAGCCCGTCTGGGCCCGTGGCCGCCGTGGCGACCTCGAAGCCCTCCTTGCGGAGCATGTACGACAGCGCGTCGCTGAACGACTCCTCGTCCTCGACGACAAGCACTCGGGTCACGGGAGGACCTCCCGGGCGGTTTCGTTGGTGCGGGTGGACTGGGGGTCCGCCTGGCCGTCGACCTCGGGGTCGAGCTCGGCCTGTTCTGGGAACTCGGCGGGTTCGTGCAGGGTGCCGCCGAGGCCGTCCCGGTCCCGGCGGACGGCCAGATGGCGTTCTCGGGCGCTGCCGGGTTCCGGCAGGCGCAGGGTGAAGGTGGAGCCCTGGCCCTCGGCGCTCCAGACGAGGACCTCCCCGCCGTGCGAGGCGGCCACGTGCTTGACGATGGCCAGGCCGAGTCCGGTGCCGCCGGTGGCGCGGGAGCGCGCGGGGTCGACGCGGTAGAACCGTTCGAAGATCCGCTGCCGGTCGGTCTCGGGGATGCCGATGCCCTGGTCGGTGACGGCGATCTCGACCTGCTCGCCTCCGGCGGACGCCACCAGGGAGCCGGCGATGGCCACCCGGGTGTGCGGGGGGCTGTAGTTGACCCCGTTCTCCACCAGGTTGCCCAGGGCCGCGGCGAGCTGGCCGCGGTTGCCCCAGACGGAGAGGCCGGCGGTGCCTCCGGAGGCGATGGTGATGCCCTTGTCGTCCGCCTGCTGTCGGCAGCGGTCGATCGCCTCGGTGACCAGCTCGTCGACGGAGACCAGCTCCGCCTGGCTGAGCATGTCGTTGTCCTGGACCCGGGAGAGGTCGATCAGCTCCTGGATCAGGTTGGTGAGCCGGGTCGCCTCGTTCTGCATCCGGCCGGCGAAGCGGGTGACCGCCTCCGGGTCCTCCGCCGCGTCGAGCACCGCCTCGGAGAGGAGGGAGAGCGCGCCGGCCGGGGTCTTCAGCTCGTGGCTGACGTTGGCGACGAAGTCCCTGCGGACCGCCTCGATCCTGCGGGCCTCGGTGAGGTCCTCGACCAGCAGCAGCACCAGGCGGGCGCCCAGCGGGGCGGAGCGGGCGGAGACGGCGAGCAGGTCGGCGCGGCCGGGGCGGTCGCGGCGCGGGAGGTCGAGCTCCAGCTGCCGGATCTCGCCGTCCCTGCGGGTGTCCCTGGCCATCTTGAGCATCGGCTCGACGGCCAGCCGGCCGCCCCTGACCAGGCCCAGCGCGTAGGCGGCGGAGCTGGCCTTGAGCACGGCGTCGCTCTCGTCCAGCACGACCGCGGAGGAGCGGAGCACGGAGAGCACGGTGTCGACGCCGGGCGGAAGCGTGGGTTCGGCCGGTTGTGCGCTACGCGGGGGACGGCCGCGCCGTTCGCGCTCGCTGAGTCGGAACGCCAGCATGGCGACCACGCCGGTGCACAGACCGGCGATCGCCGCCACTGCGGCGACCGCCGCGTTCACGTCCATATCCTCAGGTTATGCCGCGCGGGCCCGGTGCCACAGAGCTGACCGAAGATGCTCGTCCGGACGCCCGGGAGAGTTCACCTTGGTGACAGCGATGGTTCACTTGACGGGGCGGAAACGGCTGCTTTCCGGACAGAGCTTGAGACGCGGCAACCTATGTGTTCGGGATGTGTCGGGTGAGGAAGGACAGTCATGCGTGACGCGTACCACGAGGAACTGGATGCGATCAGCGACAGCCTGGTCGAGATGGCGCGGTTCGTCGGCTCCGCGATAGGGCGGGCCACGACCGCGATGTTGGACGCCGACCTGCGGCTGGCCGAGAACGTGATCGAGGCCGACGACAAGGTCGACGAGATGCACCGCGACCTGGAGAACGCGGCGATCGCGCTGCTGGCGCGGCAGCAGCCGGTCGCCACCGATCTGCGGATCGTGGTGACCAGCCTGCGGATGAGCGCCGACCTGGAGCGCTGCGGCGACCTGGCGCAGCACGTGGCGAAGGTGGCGCGGCTGCGCTTCCCCGACTCGGCCGTGCCGCGCGACCTGTCGGCGACCATCCTGGAGATGGGGCAGCTGGCGCAGCGGCTGATGGCGAAGGCCACGGAGGTGTTGCTGACCAAGGATGTCGAGCTGGCGATGCAGCTGGAGCAGGACGACGACGAGATGGACTCGTTGCACCGGACGCTCTTCAGCCATCTGCTGGACGACCGCTGGAACCACGGCATCGAGACGGCCGTGGACGTGACGCTGCTGGGCCGTTACTACGAGCGGTTCGCCGACCACGCGGTGTCGATCGCGCGGCGGGTGGTGTTCCTGGTCACGGGGGAGCACGCGGACGAGTTCACGCCGGAGCCGGAGGCCGGTGCCTGAGCCCCGCGCGCTACCGCGGTCGCGCGCGGGCGCACGCCCGCGCGCTGCCGTTGCGCCGTTGACGCTCCCGGGTGGTGCGGACATCCAATGAGGGGGACACACCGCCGAAGAGGGGACTCACCCATGGCCGTCTCACCCACCCCACCGGGCGCCTGCGGCTGCGGCTCGGGTTGCAGCTGCGGCTGCCAGTCGGGCTCCTCCTGCCAGTGCGGGGGAAACTGCGGCTGACGCACGCGAGCCCCCGTCGTCGCCCGGGCGCGGGCGACGACGGGGGCTCTGCCGTGCGGGCCCCGGCTACTTCTTGCCCTGGTTGGCCACCGCGGCGATGGCGTCCTTGGCGGCCTCGGGGTCGAGGTAGCGGCCACCGGGGGTCAGCGGGCGGTAGTCGGCGTCCAGTTCGTAGAGGAGCGGGATGCCGGTGGGGATGTTCAGGCCGACGATGGCCTCGTCGGAGACCCCGTCGAGGTGCTTGACCAGCGCGCGCAGGCTGTTGCCGTGCGCGGCGACGAGGACGGTGCGGCCGGCGTCGAGGTCGGGGACGATCGCGTCGTACCAGTAGGGCAGCATCCGCTCGACGACGTCCTTGAGGCACTCGGTGCGCGGGCGCAGCTCGCTGGGGATGCCGCCGTAGCGCGGGTCGTCGCTCTGCGACCACTCGGCGCCGTCGGCGAGCTCGGGCGGCGGCGTGTCGTAGGAACGGCGCCACTTCATGAACTGCTCCTCGCCGAACTCGGCGAGGGTGGCCGCCTTGTCCTTGCCCTGGAGCGCGCCGTAGTGGCGCTCGTTCAGCCGCCACGAACGGTGGACCGGCAGCCAGGCGCGGTCCGCGGCGTCCAGCGCCAGGTTGGCGGTGCGGATGGCCCGCTTGAGCAGCGAGGTGTGCAGCACGTCCGGCAGCAGCCCGGCGTCCTTCAGCAGCTCACCGCCGCGAACGGCCTCCTTCTCGCCCTTCTCGGTGAGGTTGACGTCCACCCACCCGGTGAAGAGGTTCTTCGCGTTCCAGTCGCTCTCGCCATGGCGGAGCAGGATCAGCTTGTACGGTGCGTCGGCCATGTGCCGAGCGTAGACGAGCCCCCGGAGACGGAAACCCGGCCCCCGGACGCCGCCTGGTGCAGAGTGGAAAAATGCGGGCAATCCTCCGTTCCGTCCTCGACGGGCTCCGCCGGGCGCGCGGGCGGGCCTTCGGGACGGTGCTCAGCGGGCGCAGCGTGGTCGGGCAGATGTTCCTCATCCAGCTGGTCATCGTCCTGCTGCTGGCCACGTCCGCCGTGACCGCGCTGATCCTCCAGTCCCGCGGCGACAAGACGCGGGCCGCCGTCCAGCGCAGCCTCAGCGCCGCCGAGTCGTTCGCCAACGGCCCCGGCATGGTCGAGGCCCTGGAGTCCGACGACCCCACCCGGCTGCTCCAGCCGCGCGCCGAGGCCGCGCGAAAGGGCTCCGACGTCGACTTCATCGTGGTGCTCGACTACGAGGGCGTCCGCTACACCCACCCCAAGACCGACCGGATCGGCAAGAAGTTCGTCGGCAGCCTCGACCCGGTCCGCGCCGGGGAGACCGTCACCGAGTCGCTGGAGGGCACGCTCGGCCCGCTGCACCAGGCCACCGTTCCCGTCGAGGACGAGAACGGCGAGACCGTCGGCATGGTCAGCGCCGGCGTCACCGTCAGGACCGTCAACCTGCTGATCTCCGACGAGCTGCCGCTGGCCGTCGGCTCGGCGCTCCTCGCCGTCGCGCTCGTCACCGGCGGAACGGCACTCGTCAGCCGGCGCCTGCTGCGGCAGACCAGGGGCCTGGGCCCGGCCGAGATCACCCGCATGTACGAGCACCACGACGCGGTGCTGCACGCGGTGCGCGAGGGCGTGCTGATCCTGGACACCGGGCAGCGGCTGACGCTGGTGAACGAGGAGGCGGAACGGCTCCTCCGGCTCGGGCCCGACGCGACCGGGCGACGCGTGGACGAGCTGGGACTGGACCGCAGAACGGTGCGGCTGCTGGCCTCCGACCGGGAGGTGACCGACGAGGTGCACCTCTGGGGCGACCGGCTGATCACCGTCAACCACCGGCTGATCCACGACGGCGGCGAACGCCCCGGCACCGTCACCACGCTGCGCGACACCACCGAGATGCGGGTGCTCAGCGGGCAGGCGGAGGCCGCCCAGCGCCGGCTGGCGCTGCTCTACCGCGCCAGCGTCGCCATCGGCACCACGCTGGACGTGCGCCGGACCGCCGAGGAACTCACCGAGGTGGCGGCACCCGACTTCGCCGACCTCGTCAGCGTGGACCTCGCCGAGGCGGTGCTGCGCGGCGAGGAGGCCGTCGGCGCCGAGGAACGCGTCCGGCGGGCCGCCGTCGGCCCGGCCGGGCCGGCCGCGCCGCTGCACCCGGCGGGCACCGCGTTCCGGCTGGAGGGCGGAACGCCGCAGGTCGCCGAGCTGCTGGCCGGCCGGCCCGTGCTCACCGCCGACCTGGCGGCCGAGGAGTGGTGGCACCGCGGCGACGACACCTTCGCGCGACGGATGCTGGACGCCGGGCTGCACTCGTTGATCACCGCGCCGCTGGTGTCGCGCGGCGTGGTCGTCGGCCTCGCCGGCTTCTGGCGCGGGCCCGACCGGCCCGAACCGTTCGACATGGACGACCTGTCGCTGGCGGAGGAGCTGGCCGCGCGGACCGCCGTCTGCGTGGAGAACGCGCGCCGCTACACCAGGGAACACGACATGACGGAGGCGCTCCAGCGCAGCCTGCTGCCCACCGAGGTGCCGCCGCAGTCGGCCGTCGTCGCCGCCTCCCGCTACCTGCCGGCGCAGGCCGGCGTCGGCGGGGACTTCTTCGACGTGATCCCGCTCTCCGGCGCTCGGGTCGCGCTCGTCGTCGGCGACATCGTCGGCCACGGGCTGCACGCGGCCGTCACGATGGGGCTGCTGCGCGGGGCGGTGCACAACTTCGCCGCGCTCGACCTGACGGCCGAGGACCTGCTGGGACGCCTCGACGAGCTGGCCGAACGCAGCGAGGAGAACGGCGGCCTCAACCCGACGGGCCCGCTGACCGGCGCCACCTGCCTGTACGCGATCTACGACCCGGTCGACGGCCGCTGCGTCCTGGGCCGCGCCGGGCACCTGCCGCCGGTGCTGGCCTACCCCGACGGCACCGTGGAACTCGCCGAGCTGCCCGCCCACCCGCCGCTCGGCGTCGGAGTCGGGATGCCGTTCGAGACCGTCACGCTCGAACTGCCGGAGGGCACCAGGATCGGGCTCTACACGGACGGACTGGTCGAGTCGCGGGACCGCGACATCGACGACGGGCTGGCGCGTCTCGGCCGCGCCCTCGCCGCCGCGCCCGCGGCGCCGTCGCCGGCCTGCGACGCGGTGCTCGCCGCGATGCTGCCGAAGCACCCCACGGACGACGTGGCGCTGCTGATCGCCAGCACGCGCAGGCTCGCGCCGGACCGCGTCGCCGAGTGGGAGGTCCCCGAGGACTCCTCGGCCGTCCCGGCCAGCCGGGCCAGGGTCGCGGAGGCGATGGCCGACTGGGGGCTGGACCCGGTCGCGTTCGGCACGGAGCTGATCGTCACGGAGCTGGTGACCAACGCGCTGCGGCACGGCCTCGGACCGATCCGGGTGCGGCTGCTGCGCGACCGGTCGCTGATCTGCGAGGTGTCGGACCACAGCGGCACCTCGCCGCACGTCCGCAACGCGGCGGCGACGGACGAGGGCGGGCGCGGGCTCTTCCTGGTCTCCCACTACGCGCACCGGTGGGGAACGCGGCACAGCAGGGACGGCAAGGTCATCTGGGCCGAGCAGCGGTTGCCTCCGGCGGTTTCGGGGTGAATCGACGGCGGGTGCGTCGTGGTCGCGGCGGGTTTGTCGTGGTCGTGGTGGGTGCGTCGTGGTCGCGGTGGGTCGTCGACCGCGGCCCCGTGGTGGGTTGCTCGCGCAGTTCCTCGCGCCCCTGGTGGGGGTGGGCGTGGTCGGTCTGGTGCGGGTTCACCCTCGGCCGGTGACGGCCTGTTGGGGAGCGCGGGGAACTGCGCGGTGCATGGGTGGCGGGGGGAGGACGACGACGGTGCCGAGCTGCCCGGGCGGGCGGTCGCTACCGGCCCTCGGTCAGGTGGCGGAAGGCGTCCAGGTTGCGCGTCGACTCACCGCGGGCCACGCGCCACGCGTGCTCGCGGCGGATCGCCGACGCGAACCCCAGCTCCAGCAGCGTGTTGAACGAGCCGTCCGCGTTCTCCAGCACCACCCCCAGCAGCCGGTCGATCTCCACCGGCGTGATCGACGCCAGCGGCAGCCGCCCCGTCAGATAGACGTCGCCGAGCCGGTCGACGGCGAACGCCACCCCGTACAGCCGGGTGTTGCGCTCCAGCAGCCAGCGGTAGACCGCCTCGTGGTTCTCGTCGGGGCGGCGCACCACGAACGCGTTGACCGACAGGGCGTGTTCCCCGACCACCAGGGAGCAGGTGGTGGAGAGCTTGCGGGTGCCCGGCAGCGAGACCACGTAGTGGCCGGGGTGCGGGTTCTCCCAGTCGGCGCCCGAGTCGCGCAGCGCCTCCTCGATCACGCGGGCCGGGCCCTGGTCCTGGTCCTGATCCTGGGGCGTCGTACCGGGGTCTGCGTCAGCCATGCGCCGATCGTAGGCCGGACGCGGCGAAGCGCCGTTCCTCGCGCGCGGCCCCGTACACCTCAAGGGTCTCCCGCGCCGCCGTGTCCCAGCCGAACCGCGCCGCGCGCCGGTGCGCCGCCTCGCCGAACCGGTCGACGAGCCCTGGGTGGTCGCAGAAGCGGCGCAGCGCGCCGGCGAACTCCGCCGGGTCGTGGCCGCCGATCAGGAACCCCGTCTCCCCCTCCCCCACGATCACCGGCAGCCCCCCGACGGCCGCCGCCACCACCGGCGTGCCGCAGGCCTGCGCCTCGGCGGCGACCAGGCCGAACGACTCGCTGTAGGACGGCATCACCAGCGCGCTCGCCGCCCGGTACCAGTCGGCGAGCCGGTCCTGGGCGACCGGCGGCCGGAACCGCACCAGGTCGGCGATGCCGAGCCGCACCGCGAGCTTCTGCAACCGTTCGGGGCGGGCGAGGCCGGAACCGCTGGGCCCGCCGACGATCGGCACCACCAGCCGTTCGCGCAGGCCCGGGTCGCCGTCGACCAGCTCGCGCACGGCGTGCAGCAGGATGTCCGGCCCCTTCAGCGGCTGGATGCGCCCGGCGAAGAGCAGCACCACGCCGTCCTCCGGCAGCCCCAGCCGGCGGCGGGCCGCCGCCCGGCCGTCGGCGGGACGGAAGACGTCGAGGTTGACCCCGGGGTGGACGACGGCGGTGCGCGCCGGGTCGGCGTCGTAGTGGCGCACCAACTGCCCGGCCTCCTCCGCCGTGTTGGCGATCAGCCGGTCGGCGGCGCGCACGATCTGGGTCTCGCCGATCTCCCTGGCGGCCGGCTCGGGCGTGTCGCCGGTGGCGAGCGCCGCGTTCTTCACCTTGGCCATGGTGTGCATGGCGTGCACCAGCGGCACGCCCCAGCGTTCCGCTGCCAGCCAGCCGACGTGCCCGGAGAGCCAGTAGTGCGAGTGCACCAGGTCGAAGTAGCCGGGCGCCCTGGCCGCCCAGACCTGGGTCACCCCGTGGGTGAACGCGCACAGCTGCGCCGGCAGCTCCTCCTTGCTCAGGCCCTCGTAGGGGCCGGCGTCGATGTGCCGCACCAGGACGCCGGGGGCCAGCTCCACACAGGGTTCGAGGCCGCCCTCGGTGGCCCGGGTGAAGACCTCGACCTCGGTACCGAGCGCGGCGAGCTGGCGGGCCAACTCGACGATGTACACGTTCATCCCGCCCGCGTCCCCGGTGCCCGGCTGGTGGAGCGGTGACGTGTGCACACTGAACATCGCTACCCGGCGGATGTGCGGCACAGGGGCTCCTCGAACGAAGGTGGCGGCGGACCTCCCCGAAACAACCGTGCGACGGGCGCGGCTGTTCCCGCGCGCGGGTTACGCTCCCTCGCATGGCGGAGGGGCAGGTGACCAGGGGGACGACGCATCCGAACAGGCTGCGGCGAATGGACCGCTGGATCGCCGCCACCCACGGCCGCGCGCTCCGCTCGGCCGCCCGGCCGCTCGCCGTCGACCTCGGGTTCGGCGCCGCGCCCTGGACCGCGGTCGAGCTGCTGCACCGGCTGCGCGCGGTCCGCCCCGACGTGCGGGTGGTCGGCGTGGAGATCGACCGCGAGCGGGTCGCAGCCGCCCGCCCCTGGACCGAACCGGGGCTCGCCTTCACGCACGGCGGCTTCGAACTGGCGCTGCCGGGCGGCGAACGGCCCACGCTGGTCAGGGCGGCGAACGTGCTGCGCCAGTACGACGAGGAGCGGGTCGCCGGCGCGTGGGCGACGCTGTGCTCCCGACTGGCGCCGGACGGGCTGCTGGTCGAGGGCACCTGCGACGAGATCGGCCGCCGCCAGGTGTGGGTGGCGCTGGGCCCGGAGGGGCCGCGCACGGTGACCTTCGCGGCCCGGCTCGCGTCGCTGGGCGCGCCGTCCGACCTCGCGGAACGGCTGCCGAAGGCGTTGATCCACCGGAACGTGCCCGGTGAGCCGGTGCACGCCTTCCTACGCGACTTCGACCGGGCATGGGCCTCGGCGGCGGCCTACGCGCCGCTGGGCGTGCGGCAGCGGTGGCTGCGCGCCGTCGCCGCGCTGCGCGCGGACTGGCCACTGACGGACGGGCCGCGGCGCTGGCGCCAGGGCGAGGTCACGGTGGCGTGGCCGGCGCTGGCGCCCGCGGCGACGGCCTGACGGGTCCGACCACGCCAGCCCGTCAAAGGGGCCGGGGCCCGCCCTGGCTGACGGCGCCAGCCCGTCAAGGGGGCCGGGGCCCGCCCTGGCTGACGGCGCCAGCCCATCAAGGGGGCGCGGGGAACTGCGCGAGCAACCCGACACCGGGCCGCAGCCGACAACCCACCCGACCGGTACGGCACCGTCGTCGTCCGACCGCCGCCACGAATGCACCGCGCAGTTCCCCGCGCCCCCGAACGGGCCGCCGCCGGGACTACGCCCCGCCCGCGCGGAGGGCTCCCGCCGCCTCGACCAGCAGCGCGCGGTCCTGGGGGTAGGTCAGGTGGTCGGCCGTCTCCGGGGCCGAGAGCCAACGCACCACGTCCACCTCCTCGTTGGGCACGAAGCGCCCACCCGTCGCCCGCGCCAACCAGTAGTCGACCCGCTTCAGAAGCCCCCCCGGCAGGGGATAGCGCTGGGTGCTCAACGCCTGCCCCAGCTCGCAGCGCATCCCCGTCTCCTCCAGCACCTCGCGGCGCGCCGCCACCCTGGCGGTCTCGCCGGGGTCGAGCTTCCCCTTCGGGTGCGACCAGTCGTCGTAGCGCGGCCGGTGCACCAGCGCGAACTCGATCCCGCCGTCGGACGCGGACCGCCACAGCACGCAGCCGGCGGCCATGATCACCGGCGCCTCGCGGGCGCCGTCAGCTTCCCGCACCACGCCGCTTCCTCCGTGCGTCGATCAACGTCTCCTGCACCCGCCGCAGCGGCTGCCCGACCGAGTCGGTCGCGTGCCGCCGCCAGTGGCCGTCCGAGTGCAGGTGCCAGGACTCGGTCCGGTCGGACGTGCCGGTGGCCAGCAGCCTGGTCAACGTCGAACGGTGCGCCGGGTCCGCGACCCGCACCAGCACCTCGATCCGCCGGTCCAGGTTCCGGTGCATCAGGTCGGCGCTGCCCAGCCACACCTCGGGGTCGCCGCCGTTGGCGAAGGAGTAGACCCGCGAGTGCTCAAGGAAGCGGCCCAGCACGCTGCGGACCCTGATGTTCTCCGACAGCCCCGGAACTCCCGGGCGCAGCGCGCAGATCCCGCGCACCCAGATGTCGACCGGGACGCCGGCCTGGGAGGCGCGGTAGAGGGCGTCGATCACGGCCTCGTCGACGATGGAGTTGGACTTGAAACGCACCCAGGCCGGGCGGCCCTCGCGGTGGTTCTCGATCTCGCGGCCGATCCGGGAGATCAGCCCCTCGCGCAGGGAGCGCGGCGCGACCAGCAGCCGGCGGTAGTTGTCCCTGCGGGAGTAGCCGGAGAGCCGGTTGAACAGGTCGGAGAGGTCGGCGCCCACGTCCGGGTCGGCGGTGAGCAGCCCGAGGTCCTCGTAGACCCTGGCCGTCTTGGGGTGGTAGTTCCCCGTGCCGACATGCGCGTAGCGGCGCAGCTCCTCGCCTTCCTGGCGGACCACGAGGGAGAGCTTGCAGTGTGTCTTCAGGCCGACGAGCCCCCACACGACGTGGCAGCCGGCCTCCTCCAGTTTGCGCGCCCACTTGATGTTGGCGTGCTCGTCGAAGCGTGCCTTGATCTCGACCAGCACCAGCACCTGCTTGCCGGACTCGGCGGCGTCGATCAGTGCGTCGACGATGGGCGAGTCGCCCGAGGTGCGGTAGAGCGTCTGCTTGATGGCCAGCACGTCGGGGTCGGCCGCCGCCTGTTCGAGGAAGCGCTGGACCGAGGTGGAGAACGAGTCGTACGGGTGGTGCAGCAGCACGTCGCGCTCGCGCAGCGCGGCGAAGACGTCGGGGGCCGAGGCGGACTCCACCTCGGCGAGGTCGCGGTGGGTGCCGGCGACGAACTTGGGGTACTTCAGCTCCGGCCGGTCCAGCCGGGCGATCGAGCCGAGCCCCGTCAGGTCCAGCGGCCCGGGGACGGCGATGACCTCCTCGCGGCGGATCTTCAGCTCCCGCACCAGCAGGTCGAGCACCTCGGAGTCGATGGACTCCTCCACCTCCAGGCGCACGGGCGGCCCGAAGCGGCGGCGCAGCAGTTCCTTCTCCAACGCCTGGAGCAGGTTCTCCGCGTCGTCCTCCTCGACCTCCAGGTCCTCGTTGCGGGTGACGCGGAAGACGTGGTGGGCGAGGACCTCCATCCCGGGGAAGAGTTCCTCCAGATGGGCGGCTATGACGTCCTCGACGGGGACGTAGCGCTGTGGGGAGACCTCAAGGAAGCGGGAGAGCAGCGGCGGGACCTTCACGCGGGCGAAGTGCCGATGGCCGGTGGCCGGGTTGCGCACCACGACGGCGAGGTTGAGGGAGAGCCCGGATATGTAGGGGAACGGGTGCGCCGGGTCGACCGCCAGCGGGGTCAGCACGGGGAAGATCCGCTTGCGGAAGAGCGAGAACAGCGCGGTCTGCTCGTGCTCGGCGAGGTCGGGCCAGCGCAGCAGGTGGATGCCCTGCTCGGCGAGGAGCGGGTTGACCTCCCGCTGGTAGCAGGTGGCCTGCCGAGCCAGCTGCTCCCTGGCGACGCCCCAGATGTCTTCCAGCACCTCGCGGGGCGGGCGGCCGGTGAGGGAACGGGTGGCGACGCCGGTCGCGATCCGCCGTTTGAGGCCGGCGACGCGCACCATGAAGAACTCGTCGAGGTTGCTCGCGAAGATCGACAGAAAGTTGGCCCGCTCCAGCAGCGGGGTACTCGGGTCCTCGGCCAGTTCCAGGACCCGCTCGTTGAACGTCAGCCAGCTGCGCTCGCGGTCGAGGAACCGGTCCTGCGGCAGCGGGGGCAGCGCGCCGTCCGGTTCCTCGACCGGCTCGGCGGTGGCGGCGGCGGTGGCGCGGCCGAGTAGTTCCGCGTCGAGCACGGAGGGGGACTCGCCGTCGCCCAGCTCTCCCAGCTCTCCGAGCCCGCCCGGCTCTCCCGGCTTCCCCGGCTCTCCCGGTGCGGGGAGCCCGCCGTGCTCCTCGGCTTCCCCCGCTCCCGGGGTGTCCGGAAGCCGCTGGTCGGGCAGCGCGGAGTGGGGGCTCGCGTCGGGGGGCGTGCGCTCGGCTTCCACGGCGGTGCGCCCGTTGTGCGCGGTGGAGGTCATGTCGCCATTCTCCCGCCATCCGGGCGAACGGGACACGACGCCCGGGTTACCCGCGGGGGGCGAACCCGCGCCGCCGTCCAGCTCCGGCCGGTAGTGCTCGGCCCAGCGCTTCACGGTGCGCGGCGAGACGCCGTACTTGGCCGCGGCGCGCCGCAGCGACCAGCCCTTGAGCACCACCGCACGCGCCAGCCGCCGCCGGTCCGCCTCCGAGAGGTACCCCTCCCGTTTGCCACCACCACTCATATTCGGACAGTACCCCGGTGGACCCTTGCCCCACCCCTTGGCCATCCGCCGCCACCGACAGCCCCCCAAGGGGCACGGCGAACCGCGCGCATGCTCAGCACCGGGGCCGCAGTGGTCGCCCGCAGGCGGCTGACAGCGCGCGCCCGGGATCACCAGGGGGCGCGGGGAACTGCGCGCATGCTGAGTGACGGGCCGCACACGACAACGAACCCGAACCAGACAGGCGAGTGGTCGCTCCCCGAAAGCCCGACCGGCTAGGTCTCCGTGCGGTACATCACGTCCGTCTCGTGCGTGCGGAAGCCGAGGGACTCGTAGACGCGGACGGCCGCCGCGTTGTCCGCGTCGACGTAGAGCATCGCCGTCGGCAGCTCCCGGTCCGCCGCGAGGTGGCGCAGCCCGACCGTGGTCAGCGCGCGGCCGAGGCCGGAGCCCTGGGCCTCGGGGGCGACGCCGAGCACATAGACCTCGCCGAGCCGCTCGGCGGCGTGCACCTTGGTCCAGTGGAAGCCGAGCAGCGCCCCGTCCCGTTCGGCGAGGAAGAAGCCCGCGGGGTCGAACCACTCCTCGGACTTCCGTGCGTCCAGGTCGCGTTGGGTCAACGAGCCCTGCTCGGGGTGGTGGGCGAACGCCGCCGCGTTGAGCGCCAGCCAGGCGGCGTCGTCCGCGCCGGGGACGAACGCGCGGACCGTCACGCTCTCGGGCAGCACCGGGTCCGGCAGGTCGAGGTCGGCCAACGGCCGACGCAGCTGGCGCAGTTCGCGGAACTCCGTGAGGCCGAGCCGGCGCGCGAGCCGGCGCGCGGGCGGGTGCGCGCCGTGTGCCCAGAGCCGCAGCCGGTGGCCCGACTCCCGCAACAGCGCCTGCCCCAGGGTCATCCCGAGCCGCCGTCCCCGGTGCGCCGGGTCGACGACCAGCTCGCTGGAGGGCGGCTCCACGGTGTCCGTGCCGTCCAACTGGGCGTAGCCGAGCAGCTCGTCGCCCTCCCGCAGCAGCAGATGGCGCACGCCGTCCCGCGCGCCGCCGCGCAGCAGCAGCCGGCCCTGTTCGGAGACCGCCGGCTGCCCGTCGCGCCGGGCCGCCTCCTCGATCAGCCGTTCCACCAGGGCCAGTTCGTTCCCCGACACCTCGTCCCGCACCACGACTTCGGTCATGCCAGCGACTCTAAGCCCCGCGCGGCGGTTTTCCCTTCACTTCGTTGTTACACGTACGGCGCTGACGTGCTACGCGCGTAACCGCTAGGGTGCGGCTGAATCCCGCCCCCACCATCGCGGATCCGTCGCGAACGATCGCCGAGAGGGACGTCGTCAGCCATGCAGCTACGCCACAGGTACAGACTGGCCGGGAGCGCGCTCGCGGTCGCCGCCGCCGGCGCGTTGGCGCTCACCGCGCCCGGCGCGCACGCCGACTCCGAGGAGCGCGGCGGCGGACCGCACCACGGGGGTGGGCCCACCGTCGATCTCCAGGTGCTCGCCCTCAACGACCTGCACGGCGCACTGGAGCCGCCCACCGGCTCCGACGGCGAGCTGCTGCACGAGCACGAGGACGGCACCACCGAGACCATCGAGGCGGGGGGCGTCGAGTATCTGGCCGGCGCGCTGGACGAGGCGCGGGAGGGCGAGCACCGTTCCGTCACCGTGGCGGCCGGCGACCTGGTCGGCGCGACCCCGCTGCTCTCCGGCCTCTTCCACGACGAGCCGACGATCGAGGCGCTCAACGGTCTCGGCATGGATGTCGCCGGGGTCGGGAACCACGAGTTCGACGAGGGCTTCGCGGAGTTGACGCGCCTCCAGGAGGGCGGCTGCCACCCGGAGGACGGTTGCTACGCGGACGACCGTGAGTTCGCTGGCTCCGACTTCCCCTACCTCGCGGCCAACGTCGTCGACGAGGACACCGGCGAGCCGGTGATGGCTCCCTACGCGGTGCAGAACCTCAAGGGCGTCAAGGTCGGCTTCATCGGCGTGACGCTGGAGGGCACCGCCGACATCGTCACCCGGGAGGGCATCGAGGGCCTGGAGTTCCTCGACGAGGTCGAGACGATCAACCACTACACCGAGGTGCTGGAGCGCCAGGGTGTGAACGCGGTGATCGCGCTGGTCCACGAGGGCGGCTACCCGGCCGCCGAGGCGTACAACGCCGAGTGCGACGTCGACGGCGGCGACCTGTCCGGCCCGATCGTGGAGATCGCCGAACGGACGGACGCCGGCGTCGACGCGCTGATCACCGGCCACACCCACCAGCCCTATGTCTGCGCCGTCCCCGACCCGGAGGGCAACGACCGGCTGGTGACCTCCGCCGCCTCCAACGGGCGGCTCTTCACCGAGCTGTCGATGTCCTACGACCGCCGCTCGGGCGACATCGTGCGCACCTCGGTCACCGGCAGCAACGTGGCGGTCGACCGGGAACGTGAGCCGGTCAGCGAGATGACCGAACTGCTCGACTTCTGGCGCGAGTTGGCCGACCCGATCGCCAACGAGCCGATCGGCTGGATCTCGGCCGACATCCCCGGCCGCGGCGCGGGCACCCCCGAGTTCCCCGCCGGCGACCTGATCGCCGACGCGCAGCTCGCGCACGCGCTGAGCCTCGACGAGTCGACCGACCTGGCCCTGATGAACCCGGGCGGCGTGCGCGCCGACCTCACCTACGCGGCCTCGGGCGACGAGGGCGACGGCGTCGTCACCTACGGCGAGGGCTTCACGGTGCAGCCGTTCGCCAACACGGTCAACCTGCTCGACCTCACCGGCGAGCAGCTGCTGACCGTGCTGACCGAGCAGGTCTCCGGGGAGAACGAGGCGTCGCCGAAGATCCTCCAGCCCTCCGACGGCTTCTCCTACACGCTGGACCTCACCGCCTCGGGCGCGGACCGGATCGTCGCCGACTCGGTGACGGTGAACGGTGAGCCGCTGGACCCGTCGGCCACCTACCGGGTCGCGGTCAACTCGTTCCTCGCGGGCGGCGGCGACGGGCTCCCGACGCTGGCCGAGGGGACGAACCCGCTGGTAGGCGAGGACGACATGGCCGCCCTCGCGGACTATCTGACCGCCAACTCCTCGGCCGAGGCCCCGCTCGACCCGCCGGCCGCCGACCGGATCACCGTCGTGGAGTGACACGCGTCCAAGACCCCCGGGGTGCGGCCGGCGACACCAGCCGACCGCACCCCGCAGCGTGAGCGCTGCGCTGAGCCGCGCCGGACCCCAGGGGCGCGGGGGACTGCGCGAATGCTGGGTGGCGGCCTGAGGACGACAACGATGCGGTACCTGACGGGTGGGTTGTCGGGTGCGGCTCGGCGCTGGGCTGGCCGCGCAGTTCCCCGCGCCCCTTCCACCCCGGTGGGCGGCTTGGGCCCGCGAGGGTCAGCTCACATGACGGCGCGCGCCGGGGACCGCGGAGTACCACCCACGCCTCAGCGCCACGCCAGCGGCGCACCAGCCACGCGACGGGGAACGTCACCGCGCCTCAGCGGCGCGTCAGCGCCGCGTCAGCGGCGGATCAGCCCCAGGTCGGTCGCGGTCGCGACGGCCGCCGTGCGTGAGTCGACGCCGAGCTTGGCGTAGACGCGGGCGAGGTGGGACTTCACCGTTCCCTCCGTGAGATGCAGCCGCCGCGCGACCGCCTGGTTGGAGAGCCCGTCGGCGACCAGCCCGAGCACCTCGGTCTCGCGCCGGGTCAGTGCCGTTCCCGGTGCGCGCAGTCGGTGCAGCAGACGGTCGGCGACCGTCGCCGCCAGCGCGGTGCGGCCCGCCGCGGCCGTGCGGACGGCGGCGGCCAGCTCCTCCGGCGGGGCGTCCTTCAGCAGATAGCCGGTGGCGCCCGCCTCGATGGCCGGCAACGTGTCGGCGTCCGAGTCGTAGGTGGTGACGACCACGACGCGCGGGGCGCCCTCCCGCGCGGTGATCAGCGCGGTGGCCTCCGCGCCGCCCATGCCGGCGCCGAACCTGAGGTCCATCAGGACCACGTCGATGTCCCCCCTCGCGGCGCGGGCCACCGCCTCCTCGGCCGTGGCGGCCTCGGCGGCGACCTCGATGCCCTCCTCGGTCTCCAGAACGGCGCGCAGCCCGGCCCTGACCACCGGGTGGTCGTCGGCGAGCAGCAGGCGGACGGGCGCGTGTTCGGTCACGGGCGGGCCTCGTTCCCGGTGGCGGGGTCGGTGGCGGGGCCGGTGTCGGGGCCGGTGTCGGGGGAACCGGCCAGCGGCACCCGGGCGGCGACGGCCGTGCCCCGGCCCGGTGCGGACTCCACGGTGAGCGTGCCGCCGAGCGCCCGCACGCGGGCGCGCATCGCGGCCAGCCCGAAGCCGCCGTTGTCGGGGTCCGGCGCGGGCAGCCCCGCCGGGTCGAAGCCGCGCCCGTCGTCGACGATGTCGAGCGTGACGCGGTCGTCGAGATAGCCGAGCGTGATCTCGACGCCGGCGGCCTCGGCGTGCAGAACGGTGTTGGCCAGCGCCGACTGCGCGATCCGCAGCAGCGCCGCCTCGTGCCCGGTCGCGAGCGGCACCGGCGTGCCGGCGCGGTGGAAGCGCGCGGCGAGCCGGTGTCGGTCGGCGGTGGTGGCGCAGAGGCGTTCCAGGGCGTCGGCCAGCGTGGTGCCCTCCAACGCCGGCGGGGCGAGGGCGGCGACGAAGCTGCGGGCCTCGGCGAGGTTGTCGACGGCGGCCCGCCGCGCCCGGTCGATGTGGCCGGCCGCCTGCTCGGGCGCGTCCGGCAGGGCGCGTTCGGCGGCGCGCAGCAGCAGCTGGACGCTGGCCAGGCCCTGCGCGAGGGTGTCGTGGATCTCGCGGGCCAGCCGGTCCCGCTCGGCGAGCACGCCCGCCGTGTGCTGGGCGGCGGCCAGGTCGGCGCGGGTCGCGGTCAGCTCCTCGATCAGCCGGCGGCGGGCCTCGCTCTCCCGGTAAAGGGCCTCGTACCCCCACACCACCGCGACCGCGACGGCCGCGCCGAGGGCCGGGCCGACGGCCATGGCCAGGCCGAACTCCCGCTGGTGGGCGGCGAAGCCGACGACGGCGGCCAGCGCGGTGCCGGCCACGGCGGCGAGCCCGAAGCGGCGGGACAGCAGATGGAGCTGGAGGAAGTACAGCGGGAACGCCGACCACGCGGCGTCGGGCGTGAGCGCCAGCAGCGCGAGCCAGCCGAGCCCGACACCCGCCAACCACCACCCCGCGGCCGACGGCGAACGGCGCGGCGCCAGCAGCGCGGGCCCCGCCGCGTACGCCAGGGCGCACGCCGCCGCGACCGCGACGGTGGCGCCGGCGTGCGGCCGGCCGTCGGCGACGGCCCGCGCGGCGGCGAGCGCGAGCAGGCCGACGACCAGCAGGTGCAGTGACCAGTCGAGGGCCGGGGGCGTGGGCGTGCGGGAGGGGTTCACGGCGCTTTCGAGGCTTTCACGATGCCTTCGAGGCTACGGAGGCCGACGCCCCCGCGCCTCCATCGAACGATGGAACCCGCGCGCCGCCCTTCGGCCCGCGAAGTGCCCTCCCCCGCCAGAAGCGCGGAAGGCGGCCCGGCGGCGACGGTGGAACGGCACACCAACCGCCACGAGAACCACCACGGAGAGGAGGGCCGGTCGTGTTCGTCGCCTGGAGGGACCTCAGGTTCGCCAAGGGCCGCTTCGCCCTCACGGGAACCGTCATCCTGCTGGTCGCCCTGCTCGTCGGCCTGCTGTCCGGGCTGACGGAGGGCCTGGCCCAGCGGAACGTCTCGGCGATCGCGGGGCTGCCGGCCGACCGGATCGCGTTCCGTTCACCCGACGCCGGCCAGGACCTGTCGTTCGCCGACTCCGCCGTCACCGAGCGGCAGTGGCGGCTGTGGTCCGAGGCGCCCGGCGTCGAGAGCGCCGAACCGTTGGGGATCGCCACCACCCGCGCCAGCGCCGGGGAGCGCGGCGCGGGGGTCTCGGTGCTCGGCGTCGCGCCGGGGTCCCGGCTGGTTCCGGCGGGCGACGCCTTCGGCGGCGGTTCGGCGGTGCTCTCACGTGCCGCGGCCGAGGAGCTGGGCGTCAGCGCCGGCGACCCGTTCACGCTGGCCGGCCGGGAGCTGCGGGTGGCCGACGTGCGGGGCGACGCGTTCCACAACCACACGCCCGTCGTCTGGACCGGCCTCGACGACTGGCGGGCCGTCGCCCCGCCGTCCGGCGAGGCCACGGAGCCGGCCGGCACCGTGCTCGCGTTGACCACCACCGCCGGCGCCGACATCGCGGCCACCGACCGGAGGGCCGGCACCACGACCGTCCGCACCGGCGACTCGCTCACCGCGATCGGCTCCTACGCGGCGGAGAACGGTTCGCTGCGGCTGATGCGCGGCTTCCTCTTCGCCATCTCCGCGCTGGTCGTCGGCGCGTTCTTCACCGTCTGGACCGTCCAGCGGGCCGGCGACGTCGCCGTCCTGAAGGCGCTGGGGGCCTCCACCGCCCGGCTGCTCGCGGACGCCGTCGGGCAGGCGCTCGTGCTGCTGGCCGGCGGCACCCTCCTCGGCACGGCGCTGGCCGCAGCCGTGGGGGCGCTCCTCGGCTCGACGGTGCCGTTCGTCCTGACGCCCGCCATCCTCGTCGGCCCGGCCGCGGTGCTGATCGCGCTCGGCACGCTGGGGGCGGCGCTGGCGATCCGCCGCATCACCGCGGTCGACCCGCTGACCGCCCTGGGGAGCGTCCGATGAGCCTCGAACTGAACGACGTCACCCTCACCTACCCCGACGGCGACACGCGGCTGACCGCGCTGGACCGGGTCGACCTCAGCGTGCCGGGAGGCTGCCTGACCGCCGTCGTCGGCCCCTCGGGTTCGGGGAAGTCCAGCCTGCTCGCGGTCGCCGCCACGCTGATCACCCCCGACACCGGGACCGTGACGGTCGACGGCGTCCGCACCACGGGGATGGGGCGCGGCGCCCTCACCGAGCTGCGCGGGCGGCGGATCGGGATCGCCTTCCAGCACCCCCACCTGCTGCCGTCGCTCACCGCCGTCGAACAGCTCCAGGTCATGGCCGGGCTCGGTGGCCGCGCGGCGCGCGGGGCACGCGGCCGGGCCATGGAGCTGCTGGACGCCGTCGGCCTCGCCGACCTCGCCGGCCGCCGCCCGCACCGGCTCTCCGGCGGCCAGCGCCAGCGCGTCAACCTCGCCCGCGCCCTGACGAACGACCCCGCGGTGCTGCTCGTGGACGAGCCGACGAGCGCGCTGGACCACGAACGGGGCGCCGCCGTCGTCGAGTTGATCGCCCGCCTCACCCGTGAACGCGGCACGGCGACCGTGCTGGTCACCCACGACCGCGCGCACCTCCCGGCGGCCGACCGGGTGGTCGAGTTCGCCGGGTGAGGGCCGCCGACCCGGCGGCGGCCCGCCGTCTCACTCCCGCCCTGCGACGTCCAGCATCGGGGTGTAGGTCTCCTGCTCGCCGGAGACCCAGGTCAGGCGCAGGTCGTCGCCCTGGAGCAGCGCGTGCGCGCTGCGTTCCGTGAAGACCCGCCCGCCGTTGCGCTCGCAGCTCTCCAGCTGGATCAGGCCGTTGACGACGGTGCCCTCGCAGGTGTCGCCCTCGCCGCTCTGGCTCTCGGTGAAGTAGACCTGGTCGTCGTTGATCGTGAGGATCGAGTCGTTCTCGTCCTCGCCGGTGAGCCACACCCCGTCCAGCTCGCCGGCGGCGGCCGGGCGGGCCGGCTCGTCCGTGGGGCCGCCGCCCCCCTTGTCCCACGGCAGGCAGGACGTGAGGCAGGCGCAGCACGCCGCCGTCGTCACGGCCCCCCCGAACCACCGAACTCCGAGTCTTCGTGCTCGCACCGCGGCACCTCCGCTCGCCGAAACGGTCAGCGGCAGGCTAGCGACGGCATCACTCGGGCAAACCAGGAAACAGTGAAATCGAGGTGACCAAAAGCCCCCTCCCGGACGTCCAGCGCCCGGAGAAGTTCTGGATCTTCGCACCCTCCACCACCGGGCCCGGCACCAGCAGCTCGGCCTCGAAGGTGCGGGCCTCCGGGTCGATGACCAGCCGGGCCTCCTCGAAGTCCAGCCACTTGCCGGTCAGCGGGAACCACACCTTGTAGACGCTCTCCTTGGCGCTGAACAGCAGCCGCTCCCAGGAGACCCCGGGGTGGGAGGCGTCCAGCCGGGCCAGCATCTCGCGTTCCTCGGGCAGCGCGATCAGCCGCAGCACGTCGCGGTCGCGCAGCGGCTCGTTCGGCTCCGCGTCGATGCCGACGCCGACGACCTCGCCGACGCGGGCGACGGCCGCCGCCCGGTAGCCGCGGCAGTGCGTCATGCTGCCGAGATAGCCGTCGGGCCAGCCGGGCGCGCCCCGTTCGCCGGGCAGCAGCGGCACGGCCGGGCCGCCGAGCGCGGCCAGCGCCTGCCGCGCGCAGTGGCGCACGGTGGTGAACTCCCGGCGCCTGCCGTCGACCGCGCGCGCTATCACGCGCTCCTCCTCCGGAAAGAGCGCCGGCGGCTCCTCCGGGTCGCCGAACGACTCGACGACGGCGAGCGGCGGCGGCAACAACTCCTCGATCACCGTGCGGCCCCCACTCCCGGCATGATCGGCACCAGACGCCCGGGCTCGGCGGCGCGCGGCTTCCACTCCCTGGGGTACCCCAGGGACACCTCCTGGTGCGGAACGCCCGCGTGCCGGATCAGCCGGGGAATGTGCAGATGCCCGTAGACGACGCAGGCCGCGCGGTAGCGGACCGGCCACTCCTCGGTGCGCTCGGTGCCGCACCACAGCGCGAACTCGGGGTAACGCAGCACCCGTGTCGGCTCGCGGACCAGCGGATAGTGGTTGACCAGAACGGTCGGCAGCCCCTCGGGCAGCTCGTTCGCCAGCCGCTCCTCCGTGTACGCGAGGCGCGCCGCGCACCAGCTCTCGGAGTTCGGGTGCGGGTCCGGCGTGATCATGTACTCGTCGGTGCAGATCACGCCCGCGGCCTCGGCGACCGCCATCGCCTGCTCCTTGGTGCGGGTGCCGGCGGGCCGGAACGAGTAGTCGTAGTGCAGGAACAGCGGCACGATCACGGCCGGCCCGCCCTCCCCCTCCCACACCGGGTAGGGGTCCTCGGGCGTGAGCACGCCGAGCCGGCGACAGAGCGCCACCAGATGCCGGTAGCGGGCCTCGCCGGTCAGCTGGACCGGGTCCTCCTTGGGGGTCCACAGCTCGTGGTTCCCCGGCGTCCAGATCACCCGGGCGAAGCGCTCGGCGAGCACCGTCAACGTCCACTCGATGTCCGCCATCACCTCGCCGATGTCGCCGGCGACCAGCAGCCAGTCGTCGTCGGACTCGGGCGTCAACCGCTCCACGATCGCCCGGTTCTCCGGGTACCGAACGTGGAGGTCACTGATGGCGACCAGGCGTCCCATCGGCAACTCCCCCTCCTCAGCGCACGGTTGTCCACGCTACCCGATGGCGGCCCGGAGCGGCCGGGGCCGGCCGCGCACCGGATTAGCATGGCTTCCATGGCCACCGAGAGCGCGCCACCACGGATCGCGAGGGAACTCACCATCGGCCAGCTCGCCGAACGCAGCGGGGTGGCGACGTCCGCGCTGCGCTTCTACGAGACGCAGGGGCTGATCAGCAGCCGCCGCACCTCGGGCAACCAACGCCGCTACCACCGCGAGATGCTGCGCCGGGTCGCGTTCATCCGGGTCTCCCAGAACGTGGGGATGCCGTTGCAGGCGATCCGCGAGGCGCTGACGCGGCTCCCGGAGGAACGCACGCCGACCCCCGCGGACTGGGCGGAGGTCTCCGCCTCCTGGCGGGCCGACCTGGACGCCAGGATCCGCCAGCTGGTACGGCTGCGGGACGACCTCACGGAGTGCATCGGGTGCGGCTGTCTGTCGCTGGAGAGCTGCATGCTGGCCAACCCGTACGACATCTGCGCCCGCGAGGGCAGCGGCCCCCGCCGCCTCCTCGAAGACGGCACTCCGTCGGATTGCGCCTCCGGCGCCGACAACCCACCTGGCCGGTGCGAACCATAGTCGCGTGCGGCCCGCCACCCAGCATTCGCGCAGTTCCCCGCGCCCCCAGGCAGGCCGTCACCAGCCGAAGGTGAACCCGCACCTGACCGACCACGCCCACCACAACCAAGGGGCGCGGGGAACTGCGCGAGCAACCCACCACCGGGCTCACGCCGACAACCCACCCAGCCACGAAGCTCCGTAGTCGACCAACCCCCGCCACCCAGCATTCGCGCAGTTCCCCGCGCCCCCAAGCCGCCCACCGGCCCAACAGGGGCGCGGGGAACTGCGCGAGCAACCACACACCGAGCCGCAGGACGACAACCCACCCAAGCCACCCGCGTGCGTCGTCGGCTGCGCCCCGCCGGCGCTAGGCGTCCGTGCCGGGGCAGCCACAGGACGCGCGCAACCGCAGCGTCACCGGAAACTGGCGCAACCGCTCCGGCGGCGTGCCGCCCTGGTGGTCACCTATCGCGAGATCCACCGCGGCCCGCGCCATCGCCACCCGGTCGGAGCCGACCGTGGTCAGCGGCGGGTCCGTGAGCCACGCCTCCTTCACGTCGTCGAAGCCCGCGACCGCCAACTCCCCCGGCACGTCGATCCGCAGCTCACGCGCCGCGCGCAGCACGCCGATCGCCTGGTCGTCCGTCGCGCAGACCAGCGCCGGCGGGCGGTCGGGGCCGGCGAGCAGGTCGAGGGCGATGCGGTAGGCGTCGTAGCGGTTGTAGGGGGCCTTGAAGAGCCGGCCCTCCGTGGAGAGCCCGGCGACCTCCATCGCCCGCCGCCAGCCCGTGACATGGTCCGTGACCGGGTCGCCCAGCTCGGGCGTCGAGTCGACGCCGCCGAGACAGGCGACATACGGGTGGCCGTGTCCCAGCAGGTGGTGGACGAGCCGCTCGGCGCCGCCGATGTCGTCCAGGACGACGGCCACGTCGTCGATCGCCTCCGGCCTGCGGTGCAGCAGCACCACGCGGGCGTCCCAGGCGTCGATCTCGGTGGCGGCGTGCTCGCTCGGGCCCTGGCTGATCAGGATCAGCCCGGAGACCCGCATCCCGAGGAACGCCCGCAGGTAGTGCACCTCGCGCTCGTCCAGGTAGTCCGAGTTCCCCACCAGGACCATCTTCCCGCGCTCGGCGGCGGCCTGCTCGACCGCGTGTGCCATCTCGGCGAAGAACGGCTGTCTCGCGTCGGGCACGATCAGCCCGATCAGGTCCGTGCGTTGGGAGGCCATCGCCTGGGCGACCCGGTCGGGGCGGTACCCCAACTCCTTGATCGCGGCGAGGACCCGCTCCCTGGTGCCCGCGGCCACCGGGCGCGGACCGTTGTTGATGACATAGCTGACGACGGCGGTGGAGGTCCCCGCCAGTCGCGCCACATCGTCCCGCGTCACCTTGGCCACGGGGGAAGTCTACGCGCGCAACCGCCCCTTGGGATACGGATCATCACGTTCCGCCGTCACCCGACCCCGGTCGCTCCGCCGCCACCCCGTCGGTTACTCCGGGGTACGGCGCGAGCACCGTGCGGGGAGGTTCAGTCGCGACGCGCGGCGGCTTCCTTCACGACCTGCTCGGCCTCGCGGGTGACCGCGCGGGCCTGCTCCCTCTCCGCCGCCTTCTCCTTCTCGGGGACGACGAAGCGGTAGCCGACGTTGCGCACGGTGCCGATCAGCGACTCGTGCTCGGGGCCGAGCTTGGCGCGCAGCCGCCGCACGTGGACGTCCACGGTGCGGGTGCCGCCGAAGTAGTCGTAGCCCCAGACCTCCTGGAGCAGCTGGGCGCGGGTGAAGACCCGACCCGGGTGCTGCGCCAGGTACTTGAGCAGCTCGAACTCCTTGAAGGTGAGGTCGAGCACCCGGCCCTTGAGCTTGGCGCTGTAGGTCGCCTCGTCGACGGAGAGGTCGCCGTTGCGGATCTCCGCGGGGCTGTCGTCGGCGGTCAGCTGCTGGCGGCCGGTGGCCAGCCGCAGCCTGGCCTCGACCTCGGCGGGGCCCGCCGTGTCGAGGAGCACGTCGTCGACGCCCCAGTCAGCGGTGACGGCGGCGAGGCCGCCCTCGGTGACGATGAGCATCAGCGGGCAGCCGGGGCCCGTGGAGCGGAGCAGCTGGCAGAGGGAACGCACCTGCGGGAGGTCCCTGCGGCCGTCGACGAGGATCACGTCGGAGTTGGGGGCGTCCACCAGCGCGGGGCCCTCGGCGGGGGCGACCCGCACGTTGTGCAGGAGGAGTTCGAGCGCGGGGAGTACCTGGGAGGACGGCTGGAGCGCGTTGGTCAGGAGTAGCAGCGAACTCATCTCGAAGGCTTTCCTTCCTCAGTCCTGGCGCGGGACGGTCGAGCGGCTGGGCCCTGAAAGCGCGAAAGGACCCGTATCGGCGTCTTCGCCCGGGTCCCTCTGATCCAGCAGCATAGCCGAAGCGGTGACCGGCGCGCAGGGGCGTGTATCACACTGGTCTCCCCGAGGGTCTCCTTCGGTTTCCCGCGCGTTTCACCGGCGTTACGTCGTTCACGCCGGGGAGTGAAGGGGGGCGCCGGTGGGCCGGAGGCGTGCGCCGGGCGCGGCAGGGGCCATCATGGGGCGGCACCACAAACTCCCGGTCGGCACACTCCCGGCCGGTGGGCGGAGAGCGGAGAAGATGGCGAGCGGCACGATCCGGTACTGGGCGGCGGCCAAGGCAGCCGCCGGCACGGCGGAGGAACCCTATGACGCGGCCGACCTGGCCGAGGCGCTCGCGGCGGCGCAGCGGCGGCACGCCGACAGCGCCGAGTTCGACCGGGTGCTGGCGCGCTGCGCCTTCCTGGTGGACGGCGCGCAGGTCGGCCGGCGGGAGCACGCCTCGGTCGCGTTGACGGAGGGGGGCACCGTCGAGGTGCTGCCGCCGTTCGCCGGGGGTGCGCGATGAGCGGTCCGCACGCGGAGGACGGCCAGGCCGGGAGGGCGAGTGTGAACGCGAGGACCGCGCCGGGGACGGACGCCGAGGCGTCGGCCGGCCAGGGGGCGACGAGGGCGCGGCATCGGGCCCGTTCCCCGATCATCAGCCCGGGGTGGCAGCCGGCGCTGCTGACCGCCGTGCTGGCGGGGCTGCTGGCGGCGGGCGCGTCCTTCGGGCAGTGGGCGGCGCTGCCGGCTGTGGTGCTGCTCCAGGCGGTGACGGCTGCTGGCTGGTTCCGGCTCAACGGGATGTGGCCGGCCAGGCAGGGCATCGTGCTGGCGTTCGCCGGCGGGCTGGCGGCGGACGCGGCGGTGCTGGTGGTGGACGAGGACGACGTGCCGGGGGCGCTGCTCGGCGTGCTGGGCGTGTGGTTCCTGCTGGTGATCGTGCTCCAGCTGCGCCACCGCGGTTCGTCCGACGAGCGGCTGGACTCGTTGACCGCGACCTCGGCCTCGACGCTGCTGACGGTGGTGGCGGGCGCGCTGCTGGCCGCCGTCGAGGTGTCGGGCACGGCGGTCGCGGTGGCGGCCGGCGGGGTGGCGGCGGCGACGGTGGTGCGGGCGCTGCCCGGGCCGGCGGCTCTGACGTCGCCGCTGGCGCTGGCGGCCGGCTTCGGCGTCGGGCTGTGGGCCAGCGGCCAGGACATCGGCACGCCGGCGCTCGCGCTGGGCGCGGCCGGCGGGGCGTGCGCCCTGCTCGGGCTGCGGGTCGCCTCCTACGACTTCCCGTCGAGGTTCGTCCACTTCACGGCCGGGGTGGCGCTGCCGCTGACGGCGGTGGCACCGGCGGTCTATCCGCTGGCCGTAGCCCTCCTCTGAGCCGGCCGCCGGCCCGCCGGCGCCCCCGGGGACAGGCCGTCGTGTGCCTGTCGTGTCCCTGCCGAAGCGTGTAACGGGCGTGCTGCAAGGAACGGGCACCCCTGCCTGGTAAGGGTGCTACGGGTTAGGCTCGCGCTGCTTTTCGGACACGTCTTCTCCTGGGGGTTCGCCACCCGATGCGCGCACTGCGAATAAGCCTGATCGTGGTCGTGGTCCTGGCCGTACTGGCCACGATCGCCGACCGGGTCGCGCTCTACGTGACCCAGAACGAGGTGGCCTCCCGCGTCCAGGACCGACTCGGCCTGGAGAACGAGCCGAGCGTGTCGATCAAGGGCATCCCGTTCCTCACCCAGGTCCTCGACAGCGAGCTGGGCCACGTGGACCTGGGCGTGAAGTCGTACATCGCCACGGTCGACGAGCAGGAGGTGAGCATCCAGAACCTGGACGTCGAACTGAACGACGTCGAGCTCACCGGCGGCTTCACCGAGGCGACGGCGGCGACCGCGCACGGCGAGGGAATCATCAGCTACACCGAACTAACCCGCGCCTACGGCGAGTTGCTGGCGTTGAGCGGCAACGGCTTCGGCGTGGAGTTCGAGTACGCCGGCGACGGGCGGCTGCTGCTGGTGCTCCAGGCCAGCGCGCTCGGCCAGACCCTGGACGTCGGCGAGGTGACCGGCGAGGTCAACCTGGAGGACGACAAGGTCTCCCTCACGGTCGACGAGGACGAGCTGCCCGACCTCCCGGGCGAGGACGTGCGCCGGACGGCGCAGGAGCAGATCAACCAGGAACGGACCATCGCCGGCCTGCCCGAGGGGCTCTCCCTGACCGACCTGGAGCCCACGGAGGAGGGGCTGAGGGTCGTCGTGGACGGGGAGAACATGCGCGTCAGCGGGTAACGCTGGGCGCTGGCCCGCGGGCGACGACGCGCCTGTCGGGTTCCGCGCCGCTGTCGACTGCGGGCCGGTGGCCGGTTGCCCGCGCAGTTCCCCGCGCCCCTGGTGGTCCCCGGCGCGCGCCGTCAGCCGCGCCCGACAACCCACCCGTCAGGTACCGCGCCGTTGTCGAGCGCGGGCCGGTGGCCAGCATGCGCGCGGTTCTCCGCGCCCCCGAACAGGTCGCCCAATGGGCGTCCGCATGGCAGACGCTGTCGTCTCAGAATGCGGAACGCCGGTGACACGGCGCGGGGACGCTCCGTACGATCACGGACATGATGCGGCAGGCGACGGGCACCCCCGCCGGGGGGCTCACCAAGCGGCGCGCGGTGGATCTCTGCCGCGTTTCGGCCATGCTCTGTCGTCGCCTCGGCTGATCCCACGCCCCCTTCCCCGCCGCGTCCGCGCACACGCTCACCCGTGCGCCCCGCGCCCGTCCACGCGCGCGTGCGCCCCTGCGGCAGCCCCTTTCCGCCTCATTTCGCTCAAGGAGAACCGCATGAGCCGCAGTGACGTCCTGGTGGACGCCGACTGGGTCCAGGCCCACCTCGACGACGCGAAGGTCGTGCTCGTGGAAGTCGACGAGGACACCTCGGCCTACGAGAAGAACCACATCAAGAACGCGATCCGGATCGACTGGAAGCAGGAGCTCCAGGACCCGGTCCGCCGCGACTTCGTCGACCAGGACGGCTTCGAGAAGCTGCTCTCCGCCAAGGGCATCGCCAACGACGACACGGTGGTCCTCTACGGCGGGAACAACAACTGGTTCGCCGCCTACGCCTACTGGTACTTCAAGCTCTACGGCCACGCGGACGTCCGCCTGCTGGACGGCGGTCGCAAGAAGTGGGAGCTGGACTCCCGCGACCTGGTCGCCGAGGTGCCGACCCGCGCCGCCACCGAGTACCGGGCGCAGGCGCAGGACACCTCGATCCGCGCGTTCCGCGACGAGGTCGTCGCCGCCATCGGCGAGCAGAACCTGGTCGACGTGCGCTCCCCCGACGAGTTCAGCGGCAAGCTGCTCGCCCCGGCGCACCTGCCGCAGGAGCAGTCCCAGGTCGGCGGGCACATCCCGAGCGCCCGCAACGTTCCCTGGTCCAAGTCGGCCAACGACGACGGCACCTTCCGCTCCGACGACGAGCTGAAGGAGCTGTACCAGGGCGAGGGCGTGGACCTGGCCAAGGACACCATCGCCTACTGCCGCATCGGTGAGCGCTCCGCGCACACCTGGTTCGTGCTGCACGAGCTTCTCGGCCAGCCCAACGTGAAGAACTACGACGGCTCCTGGACCGAGTACGGCTCGCTCGTCGGCGTCCCGGTGGAGACCGGCCCGGCCAAGTAACCGGCCAGGGCAAGCGACCCGGCGACGCCGTGAGCGGCGACGTCCGGCAGGGAACCTGAGGAAGAAGGGGAAGACATGTGCGGAGCGAAGGCCGGCGGCCCGGACGCCAGCGGCGTCACGGCGGGTGAGACCACCATCCAGGGGTCGGTGACCAGGGACGGCGAGCCGGTCACCGGGTATGTCCGCCTGCTGGACGCCACCGGGGAGTTCACCGCCGAGGTACCGACCTCGGCGACGGGCCAGTTCCGGTTCTACGCGGCCGAGGGCAGCTGGACCGTCCGGGCCCTGGTGCCCGGCGGCACCGCCGACCGCAGCGTCGTCGCCCAGCGGGGCGGCCTGACGGAGGTCAGCATCGCCGTCTGAGCCGCGTGCGGGCCGCCCCGGGCGGCCTCCACAAGCGGAACGACCACGTCCGGACGTATCCGGACACGCGGAGGCCGCGCCCCTCTCTCGGGCGCGGCCTCTTCGTCTCCCCGTTGAATGTTGCCCCGTGCTCGGTCGCCGGCGTTCCTTGTCCTGCGGCTCGGGCCGGTCAGTAGACCAGGGCCCGTACGCCTTCGGGCATGATCTCGCTCACGAAGACCTGTGCTCCGGCAATGCGTACCCCCTCCATCACGTCGTCCTCCGTGATTCCCCTGCGCGCCGCGCACTGCGTGCACAGGGTCACGCGGCCACCGGCCTGGACGGTCTCGATCAACTCAGGCAGCGGAGCCGCGTGCGGCAACTGGAACTCCGCGGCCCGGTCGGGCAACGCGAACCAGGCCGACTCCCCGGTCAGCCAGAGCGAGACCTCCACCCCGCTGGCCGCGGCCACCGCGGCCACCGTGAACGCCTGCGAGCAACGCTCGGGGGCGTCCGCCCCCGCCGTCACCTTCACCACCAGCTTCTGAGCCATGGGACCACCGTAGCCGGGCGGGTCCGGAGGCTAGCGAGTCGTGCCGCAGGTAGCGCAGACCCAGTCTCCCTGCGGACCCTGATACATGGTCCCGCCACAATTTGGACAACTCATGATCACATCCTTTCCACGCGCTTAGACGCGAGAATGGCCAAACACGTTCAGTCGCGGTGATCACAAAACGGTCAAGGCGTCCTCTGGCGCGTGTGCCACACCGTGTGCCTCAGGCGGCCCACCTCCCGAAGCTGCCCAGGAGTGTGGCCACTAGACTCGGCCGGGAACGTTCTTCACATCCGGCGCCGAGCGCAAGGAGCTTCCCGTGCTTGAGGCATTCTTCATCACCCTGATGGTCCTGGTGGCCGTCGGCACCACCGCGTTCACCGGGCTGGTCGTGGTGAAGCTCTACCAGGGGCAGCGCTGACCATGATCGAGATTCCCTCCGACCTCGACCCCTCGCTGGTCCCGCTCGCCTTCCTCCTCGGCACCTGGCAGGGTGCCGGCGTCGTCGACTTCCCGGGCGAGGAGGCGAGCAACTTCGGGCAGGAGGTCACCTTCAGCCATGACGGCCGGGACTTCCTGGAGTACACCGCGCGCTCCTGGCGGCTCGACGAGACCGGGGCGCGCAAGGCACCCCTGGAGATCGAGCACGGCTTCTGGCGGATCGACACCGAGCGCCAGATCGAGGCGGTGCTGGTCCGCGACCAGGGCGTCGTCGAGGTCTGGTACGGCGAACTGGCCGACGGCAAGCCCCAGATCGACCTGGCCACGGACGCCATCGCCCGCACCCAGGCCAGCCCGCCCTACACCGGCGGCAAGCGGCTCTACGGGTATGTCGACAGCGACCTGATGTGGGTCGGCGAGAAGGCCACCCCCGAGGTGCCGCTGCGCCCCTACATGTCGGCCCAGTTGAAGAAGACGGTCAACCCACGGGAGTGGATCGGCGACCTGAAGGACCTCCCGGACGACGGGATCGCCTTCTTCAAGTGAGCCGACGCGGGGTCCCCTTCGGGGACTCGGCGGGTCCCGCCGGCCTCAGGGCGTGCGCAGCGCGCCACCGTCCACCGGGACCGTGGTGCCGGTGACATAGCCCGCGGCCGGCGACAGCAGGAACGCGGCGACCCGGCCGAACTCGGCCGGCTCCCCGTAGCGGCCCAACGGGATCGCCTCCCTGGTGCGGCGCCTCGCCTCCGGGTCGGCGGCGGCGTCCAGCTCCCGGGTGCGGTCCGTGGCGATCCGCCCCGGCATCAGGCCCAGCACCCGCACCCCGCGCGGCCCGAACTCATCGGACATGTCCTTGGCGGCCATGGCCAGCCCGGGACGCAGCCCGTTGGAGATGCCGAGGCCGTCGATCGGCGAACGGGCCGAGCTGGAGAGCACCAGGCCCAACGCCCCGCCCTCCCCCTCGGCCAGCGCGCCGGCGAAGGTGCGCGCCGCCCGCACGGCTCCCAGAAAGACGCTCTCGAACGCGGCCCGCCACTGCTCGTCGGTGGCGGAGGCGGCCGTCGCCCGCGGCGGGCCGCCGACGGAGAGCAGCGCCCCGTCGAACCGGCCGAACCGCTCGCCGGCCAGCGCCAGCAGCCGCTCGGGGGTCTCCGGCGCGGCGAGGTCGGCGACCAGCCCGGCGGCGTTCCCCTCCCCCAGCTCCGCCACGGCCGTGGCCACGGCCTCCTCGCCGCGGGAGGACACCACCACGCGGGCGCCCTCGGCGACCAGCGCCTCGGCGGTCGCCCGGCCCAACCCCCTGGTGCCGCCGGTCACCACGTAGACGCGCTCGGTCAGTCCCAGATCCATCGCACACCATCCCCTGTCGTCGCGGTCATCCGTTCGTGGCGCACCACTATGCCCTCCCCGGGCGGCGTTCCTTACGGCGGTTTGACGTCGGCGGGAGCAGGATGGGTCATGCCTCCTCGCACGGACCCCGTCGTTCCCCTCGCACGGGGTCCGTGCCTCCCCCTCGCGGGCGCCGCGCACCCGCTCTCCCCTTCTACACTGGGCCACGTGGTGAGCACCGACTGGCAGGACGACCTCCGCAGCCGCGGCTACCGGCTGACGCCCCAGCGTCAGCTGGTGCTGGAGGCCGTCGACAAGCTGGACCACTCCACGCCCGAGGACATCCTGGCCGAGGTCCGCAGGACCGCCGGCGGGGTCAACATCTCGACGGTCTACCGGACGCTGGAGCTGCTGGAGGAGCTGGGCCTCGTCTCCCACGCGCACATCGGGCACGGCGCCCCCACGTATCACCTGGCGGAGCGCCACGACCACCTGCACCTGATGTGCCGGGACTGCGAGCGGGTGATCGAGGCCGAGCTGGAGCTGGCCGAGCCGTTCGCGGACGCGCTGCGCGAGCGGTTCGGGTTCGAGACGGACCTCCGCCACTTCGCGATCTTCGGCCGCTGCGGTCGCTGCGCTGGCGCCGCGGACGACGACCCACCCGGCCACGAAGCTCCGTAGTCGTCTGGCCCCGCCGCCCACCGGCAGCGCAGGGGCGCGGGGAACTGCGCGAGCAACCCACCACCGGGCCGCAGGACGACCACCCACCTTGCCGGTGCGGACCGTGGTCGCGTGCGGCCCGCCACACATGCACCGCGCAGTTCCCCGCGCCCCCAGGCAGGCCGCCACCTGCCGAAGGCGAAGCCCGCACCGAACCCACCACGCCAGCCCACACCAGGGGCGCGGGGAACTGCGCGAGCAACCCAACACCGGGCTCACGCCGACAACCCACCTTGCCGGTGCGGACCGTGGTCGCGTGCGGCCCGCCACACATGCACCGCGCAGTTCCCCGCGCCCCCAAGCAGGCCGGCACCGGCCACAGGTGAACCCGCACCCAACCCACCACGCCCACCACAACCAGGGGCGCGGGGAACTGCGCGAGCAACCCAACACCGGGCCGCAGGACGACCACCCACCCGGACCGGCAAGGTCAGTAGTCGACCAACCCCCGCCACACATGCACCGCGCAGTTCCCCGCGCCCCCAAGCAGGCCGCCACCTGCCGAAAGCGAAACCCGCACCCAACCCACCACGCCCACGGCAGTGCAGGGGCGCGGGGAACTGCGCGAGCAACCCAACACCGGGCTCACGCCGACAACCCACCCCGGCCGGAGGCCACGTACGCTGGGGGCATGTCGTCGCACGCCAGTCCCCTGTTGGAGCTGCCCGGCGCCGTCGCCGCGCGGGAGCCGGATCTGGGGGTCGCCGCCCACTACGGCGATCTCTTCCGTGAACAGCGCGCCCTCGCGAAAGGCGAGGGGCTGGTCGACCTCTCGCACCGCGAGGTGCTCTCGGTCACCGGGCCCGACCGGCTGAGCTGGCTGCATCTGCTGCTCACCCAGCACGTGGAGGGTCTCGCGCCGGGGCAGGCGACGGAGGCGTTGATCCTCTCCGCCAAGGGCCACATCGAGCACGTGCTCTATCTCGTCGACGACGGCGAGACGACCTGGGCGCACACGGAGCCGGGCGCGGCAGCCGCGCTGCTCGCGTACCTGGAGAGCATGAAGTTCTTCTACCGGGTGGAAGTCACCGACCGGACGGCCGAGTTCGCGGTGGTGCATCTGCCGGCGGGTTCGATCGCGGAGGCGCCCGCAGGGGCGCCGGTGCGGGAGACGCCGTACGGGCGGGACGTGTTCCTGCCGCGCGGCGAGCTGCCCGCGTTCGCCGGGGCGAACGGCCCCGCGATCGGGGTGCTGGCGTACGAGGCGCTGCGGGTGGAGGGGCACCGGCCGCGGCTGGGGCTTGAGACGGATCACCGGACCATCCCGCACGAGCTGGGGTGGCTGGACACGGCGGTCCATCTACACAAGGGCTGCTACCGGGGTCAGGAGACCGTGGCACGGGTGGAGAATCTGGGCCGGCCGCCGAGGCGGTTGGTCTTCCTGCATCTGGACGGCAGCGAGGTGACGCTGCCGGAGCCGGGCGCGCCGGTGCGGCTGGCGGCGGACGGCCCCGAGGGGCGGGAGCTGGGGCGGATCACCACCTCGGCGCGCCACCACGAGCTGGGCCCGATCGCGCTCGCCGTGATCAAGCGGAACGTGCCGGGCGATGCCCCGCTGCTGGCCGACGCGACGCCGGCGGCCCAGGAGCCGGTCGTCGCCCCCTGAGGGCAGCGCGGCCCGGCGGGGGGCCGGCCGTTCAGAGTTCCAGCAGCACGGTGAACGGGCCGTCGTTGGTCAGCCCGACCCGCATCTGGGCGCCGAACCGCCCGGTGGCGACGGTCGCGCCGAGCGCGCGCAGCGCGTCGGCGACGGCGTCGACCAGGGGTTCGGCGACCTCGCCTGGGGCGGCCTTGGCCCAGGTCGGGCGGCGGCCCTTGCGGGCGTCACCGTAGAGGGTGAACTGCGAGATCAGCAGCAGCGGGGCGCCGGCGTCGGAGCAGGAGCGTTCGCCTTCCAGGACGCGCAGCGACCACAGCTTGCGGGCCAGCCGCACCGCGGTCTCCGGGGTGTCCGCGTGGGTCACCCCGACCAGGACGCACAGGCCCTCTCCCTCGATCTCGCCGACCGTCTCGCCGTCCACCGTCACCGAGGCGCCGTCCACGCGCTGTACCACCGCTCGCATGGGGACATCATGCAACAACGCGCCGAGCGGCCGTTTTCGGCGGTGGCGGAACGTTTCGGCATCGAACGGACAGCGCCGGATGGGTGCCAACACGCTGCACGCGGTGGGTACACAGTGACACGATGCGTGCAGGGGGTACGTACCGCACCAGTACCGCACCACGGCACCGAAATGGGGACGAGGGGACAATTGCGCATGATCACACCGGGACCTGGCTCACAGCCCGTCACCGTACCGAGCGCGAGGGCGCCACACCGGGAGCCGGGCGAGGGGCTGGTGCGCCCGGGAGAGGTGACCGCCGGGGGGCTCGCGGAGCTGAGCCTCGCGCAGCTCCGCGAGCTGCGCAGCGCGGCCCGGCGCGAGGAGGCCGATCTCAGCTTCGTGCGGCGGCTGTTGCAGGGGCGGATCGACATCCTCCAGGCGGAGGCGAGACGCCGGGGCGGGCAGGACGCGGGGCTGCTGGACCAGCTGCCGCACATCCTGGCCGACGGGCCCTCGCGGCACCGTTCGTCCGCCCGGCACGTCACGCTGGCCACCCCGGCGAGCGAGCGTTACCGGCGGCTGGCGGAGGAGGTGCTGTCCGAGGTGGCGCTGTCGGACCTGAGCGGGTTGGACGACGCGGAGCTGACGACGGCGCTGGCGAGGCTGGCGCAGTACGAGGAGCGGGTCTCCCGGCGCCGGCAGGAGCTGCACCGGACGGCGGACGGCTGCGGGGCCGAGGTGGCCCGCAGGTACCGTGAGGGCGAGGCGCAGGTCGACGACCTGCTGTGTTGAACGTCTCACCCCCGCGTGATCCCCCCTGAGAGGACCCTTACGATGACCGTCGCCCCCGGCACCTTCCACGCTCCCACGGGCCCCGGCTCCCCGGTGCTGGCCGAGGTCGTCAGGTCGGGTGTGGTGGAGAGTCGCCACCGCGGGTCGCTGGTGGTGCTGGACGCGGAGGGGCGGACGGAGTGGGCGCTGGGCGAGGTCGCCGAGCCCTTCTTCCCGCGTTCGAGCAACAAGCCGATGCAGGCCGCCGCCGTGCTGCGGGCCGGGGTGGCGCTGGAGGGCGAGCGGTTGGCGCTGGCGGCGGCGAGCCATGTCGGGGCTGAGGTCCACCGGATGCTGGCCGCACGGATGCTGGCCGAGCACGGGCTCGACGAGGGGGCGCTGGCCTGCCCCGAGGCGACGCCCGACTTCGGCGCCGCCCAGGGCCCGCGGAGCCGGCTGGCGATGAACTGCTCGGGCAAGCACGCGTCCTGGCTGGCTGCGAGCGTGGTCAACGGCTGGCCGGTCGAGGGCTATCTGGACGCGGCGCATCCGGTGCAGCGGTTGGCGCGGGAGACGATCGTGGCGTACGCGGGCGAGCCGGAGACCGCGGTCGGGGTGGACGGCTGCGGGGCGCCGCTGTCGGCGCTGTCGCTGACCGGGTTGGCGAGGGCGTTCCGCGCGGCGGTGACGGCGCCGGCGGACGATCCGCTGCGGCGGGTGGCGGACGCGATGCGGGCGCACCCGGAGTACGTGGGCGGCGAGGGGCGGCTGGACACGGTGCTGATGCGGGCCGTTCCCGGGGCGCTGGCCAAGGGCGGCGCGGAGGGGGTGCAGGCGGTGGCGCTGCCGGACGGGCGGGCGTGCGCCTTCAAGGTGGAGGACGGTTCGGCGCGGGCGGGGGCGGCGTTGGTGTCCCGGGTGCTGGCGGTGTGGGGGGTCGACGCCTCGGGGCTGCCGGGGTCGCCGGTGCTGGGTGGTGGGGAGCCGGTGGGTGAGGTGCGGGCCGCGTTCTGAGGCGGGCCGGTCGTCTTCGGCCTTCCGGGGTGGCTGTTGCCCGCCGTCGATCCGGCCGAGATTAAACCGTTGGCCGCGACGTGAAAGCGCTGCTTAGGGTCGCCCGCATGGCCGAGCTTGAGTTGCGCGATGTCGCCGGGGACCGGGACGCCTCCGGCGCGTGGGTGCGCGCTGTCTTCGCGGGGTTCCTCGATCGGGGAGCCGATGTGTCCCAGGAGGAGATCGACGTCCGCCTCGCGCGGCAGTCGATGAGCCGGGCGCGGGGGTTCTTCGAGAAGGACCGCTGCGTGGCGACGTTCAACAGCTTCGACCAGCGGTTGACCACGGTCGGTGGCGCCGAGTTGGCGGCCAACGCGGTCTCCGCGGTGACGGTGACCGGCACGCATCGGCGCCGTGGCCTGCTGACGCGGCTGATGGAGGCCGACCTGCGGAACGCGAAGGAGCGCGGCGACGCGGTGGCCTCGCTGATCGCGGCCGAGTACCGGATCTACGGACGGTACGGCTTCGGTCCGGCGACCTCGTTCGTCAACTGGCGGGTGCTGACCCGTCGCGCGGCGCTGGATCCGCGCTGGTCACCGGCGGACGTGGACGGCGAGCTGGCGATGGTGGAGGACTCCGAGGCCCGGGAGGTGCTGCCGGAGCTGCACCGCCGTTTCCGGGCGCGGACGCCGGGCGCGGTGGAGCGGGGCGACTTCTACTGGGACCGGATCACCGGCGCGGTCGAGACCTCCCCGCCGCGGACCAAGGGGTTGAACGCGGTCTATCGGGACGCGTCCGGGGTGGTCAGGGGCCTGGTGAGCTACACCGTGGAGAAGCGGTGGGAGCAGGGCCTGTCCGACGGGGTCGCGCGGGTGACGTTCCTCTACGCGGAGGACGACGTGGCGGAACGGGCGCTGTACCGGCTGCTGTTGTCGTTGGACTGGGTGAGCGTGGTGGACACGGGGGCGGCGCGGCCGGACTCGACGCTGCCGATGATGCTGGGGGACCGCAGGGCGGCGACGGTGGCGGAGGTCGCCGACTTCCTGTGGCTGCGGCCGTTGGACGTGCCGGCGATGCTGACCGCCAGGAGCTACGCGGCCGAGGGTGAGCTGGTGCTGGAGGTCGGGGACGCGATGGGGCTGGCCGGGGGGCGTTTCCTGCTGACGGCCGGCGAGGGCGGCGCGACCTGCGTGCCGACGACCAGGAGCGCGGACATCGGCCTGGATGTCGCGGCGTTGAGCCGGCTGTATCTGGGTGAGGAGTCGGCGGCGCTGCTGGCGGCCTGCGGGCTGTTGTCGGAGGAGACAAACGGGGCGGCGACCCGTGCGGACCTGCTCTTCCACACGGGGCGCCGCCCCTGGTGCCCTGACATCTTCTGATCCCGCCCCCGGGTTCCGGCCCCTGCGTAGCCGGGCCCCGGGATCATCCGGACGTCGCACGCCGCGTCGTTCGCCGAACCCCCCGCACCGGTCGGTCCGCTCCCCTTACAGGGAGCCGACCGCCAGCGTGACCAGCACAGTGGTTCCCACACACGCACAGGTGAAGTTCCGCTTCCGCAGACCCGTGCGCAGTATCAACAGTCCGATCAGTCCCGGCAGTCCGTACTGGACCTCCACCGCCTGCTCCGTCGCGATGCCGAAGGCAGCCACGATGATGGTGGAAACGAGCATGACCCCTCCTACATCACGTCAACTTCTAGTGAACTCTCGGGAACTCCGAGAAGTTGGCCAAGTTGTTCGCCAACTATATGAATGTTTTCCCCAGTTGGCTCGGTCTTGGAAACGTCCTCATATCAACCTTCCGCATCTGGCCGAAAGTTGTATGGTGACGGCGTGAGTCAGGAGATCGTCCCGGAGAGCGAGCTAACCGATCCGTTCGGCGATCCGCTCTCTCCCGACCACATCGCCGGTGTGCTGCGCGACCGCATACGCTCGGGAGAGCTGCCACCGCGCGCCAAGCTGCCCACGCAACGGGCGCTCGTGGAGGAGTTCCGGGTCAACCGGACCACCGTCAGACAGGCCCTGGCCGCGCTGGAGCGGGAGGGGTACATCGCCGCGCGCGGCCGGGGAGCGCCCGCCGTGGTGGCGCTGCCCGGGCAGGACAGCCCCCGGCCGGCCGGCGTCGAGGTGGCGGACCGGATCGCGGTGGCGTTCCAGTCCAAGGACATCTCGATCGACGCGTTCTGCCTCACCACCGAGACGCTCAACTCCGCGCTCGCCGGCCCCATGATCGCCATCTCCGCGGGCGAGTTGACGCCCCGGTCGATCACGGTGCGGGTGCTGCTGCCCAGCCCCGACGCGCCGCCCGCCTACCCGCGGCTGGTCTCCGACCCGGCCGACCAGCGCCCCCGCGCCCGGCTGCGCCAGCTGACGCGGACCTTCTCCACCTCGCTGCGCCACCAGCTGACCTCCCTCGCCGAGATGCGGCTGGTGCCGCAGGTGACGGTCGAGATCAGGGAGGTGCCGATCACCCCCGTGCAGAAGGTCTACCTCCTCAACGGCACCGAGGTGCTGACCGCCTACTACCAGGTGGTCTCCCGGGTGGTGGAGTACGAGCAGCAGCAGATGGAGATCTACGACGTGCTCGGGCTCAACTCGAAGGTCTTCCGCTCCACGGAGGACACGGCGTTTGTTGAAGAGTCACACCAGTGGTTCACGTCCCTCTGGTCAACGCTGGCACAACCGCTCACACTCGGTTAGATGAGGGGACTCGTAAGTAACGCACACTGTGTTCTCTTCGACTTCGACGGTCCCGTCTGCCAGCTCTTCGCGGTGCGCTCCGCCGAGTCGGTGGCCGTCAGGCTCCGGTCGCTCACCGACGAGTTGGCGGCCTCCGGGCTGCTGACCGCCGAGCTGCGGACGTCGTCGGACCCACACCGGGTGCTGCGGGGCATAGCCGGCAGGGGCCCGTCGGCCGCCGTGCTGAGCAGGCTGGAGGCGGCGCTCACCCAGGAGGAGGTCAGCGCCGCCGCCTCCGCCCGCCCCACGCCCTACGCCGCCGCGCTGATCGCGGCGCTCGCCTCGCGGGGCCGTCAGGTCGCCATCGCCACCAACAACTCGCCCCTGGCCGCCGGGCGTTACCTGGAGCGGCAGCAGCTCACCGGCTATGTCGGCGGCCGGGTCTACGGACGCACCGGGGACCTCGCGCTGCTGAAGCCGCACCCGGACTCGGTGCTGCGCGCGTTGGCCGGCACCGGGGCCGACCCGGCGCGTTCGCTGATGATCGGCGACAGCCTCGCCGACCACGCGGCGGCGACGGCCGCCGGGGTGCCGTTTCTCGGGTACGCGCTCGACGACGCCGGGGAGGACGCGTTTCGCGCGGCCGGCGCGCGGCACGTGGTGCGCTCCCTCCAGTGGGTACTGGCCGCCCTCGGTCAGGGCAACGGCCGTGCAGATGCACCCTTTTGAGCCATCAACAGTGGACTCCTCCCGGCGTACGGTATCGCTACCCGTAACGATCCCACTGCCGGAAAGCCACCATCATGAGCCAACCGTTGTCCGGGCAACTGCTCCGCGGGCACCACCGCGACTGGCAGGTGCTCCCCGCCGAGGGCCAAGACCACATCACCGGACGGATCAAGGCCGGGCGCAGCCGCCCCGGCGTCACCAGGTTCGACCCGCGCTGCTTCCTCGACGAGGAGGACGTCCTGATCGAACTCGCCTTACTGGGCGTGGAGCGCATCGCGCCCGTGTACCGGCTGGGGCCCGACGGCACCAGGGTGCACGGGTTCATCGAGGGCGTGCCGCTGTCCGCGCTCCGCCCGCCGGGAACGCCGCTCACCGGCGGCGAACTCGACCAACTGACCGCGCTCTTCGGCGAGCTGGCCCGGATACCGCCGGTCGCCATGGCGCTCGTCCACCGCTGCCCTGTCCCCGGCCGGCCGCGCACCAGCCGGGACTTCCTGCGCGGCCTCGTGGCGTTCACCCGTCAGCGGGTCTACGCACGTCACGGGCGACCGCTGGCCGGCCTGTTTCAGACCCTCGGCGTCGACCCCGACGTACTCAGCGTGACCAGTCCGCTGGCGCGGGGGGCGGCGCGAATGACCAACCGGCCGTTCTGCCTGCTCCACGGCGACCTGCACAGGGACAACCTGATCGTCGGGGAGAACGACGGCCAACTCTGGACCATCGACTGGGAGTTGGCGATGGTCGGCGATCCGGTCTACGACCTGGCGACCCATCTCCACCTCATGGACTACCCGGAGCGGCAGCAGCAGGCGATGACGCTGCGTTGGGCCGGCGCCGTCGAGGAACAGCTACCGGGCGCCGCCGAGGGCCTCCCCCGCGACCTGCCGCGCTATCTCGCCTACAAACGGGTGCAGTCGGTCTTCACCGACGTGATCCGGCAGGCCGTCGCCGTCCGCGAGGCGCCCGCCGGGCAGCTCGCGGAGCGGCTGGCGACGGCGGGCGCGATGGTCTCGCGGGCGCTGGCGAGGGCCGAACGCCCCCTGGGGCTGGGCAGGGTGCCCAGCCCCGGGGCCGTCGAGGGCGTCTACGCCGCGTTCAGCGCGGGGACCCCGATGCCGCCCGGTCCGCCTCGGGCGAAGCCCGATCCGGGGAAGGCGCGTCGTGGCGCTCCAGCTCCACCGCCGGCAGCAGCCGGGCGAGTGGCGCCGGCAGCCACCAGGCGTGCCGCCCGAGCAGCTGCATCGCCGCGGGAACGATCAGGCAGCGGATGATCACGGCGTCCACCAGGATCGCCACCGCCATCCCGAACCCCATCTGCTGGAGCATCCGGTCGGGGCTGAGAATGAACGCGCCGAAGACGGCCACCATGATCGCCCCGGCCGCGCTGATCACCGCCCCCGTGTGGGCCAACCCCTCGCGGACCGCGAGCCGGTGGTCGCCGTGGCGTTCCCACTCCTCGTGCATCCGCGCGACCAGGAAGATCTCGTAGTCCATGGAGAGCCCGAAGACGATCGCGAAGATCATCACCGGCAGGAACGCCTCGATCGGCCCCGGCTCGACGCCGAACCACCCCTCCTGGAAGACCAGCGTCATCGCGCCCAGCGCGGCGCCGATGCTCAGCAGGTTCAGCAGCGCCGCCTTCAACGGGATCCACACCGAACGGAAGACCGCCATCAGCAGCAGCACCGAGACCCCGACGACGATCGCCACGAAGAGCGGCATCCGCTCGGCGACCTTCTCCGAGTAGTCCATGGTGGCGGCGGTCGCGCCGCCCACCAGGTACTCCGCGCCGGTCTCCCCCTCGATACCGGGCAGCACGTCCTCGCGCAGCGCGTGGACCAGGTCGGAGGTCGCCACGTCCTGCGGCGACGTCTCGGGGAAGAGCACCAGCGTCGCGACGGCGCCGTCCCCCGTCGGCGCCGGCGGCGTCACCCCCGCGACGCCCTCGACGTCGGCGAGCCGCTCGGCGGCCACGCCGGCCGCCGCCTCGGCGCCGCCCTCACCGCCGTCGGTGATCACGACCAGCGGCCCGTTGAAGCCGGGACCGAACCCTTCCGACAGCAGGTCGTACGCCTCCCGACTCGTCGAGCCCACCGGGTCGTTGCCCGCGTCCGCCATGCCCATCCGCAGGTTGAGCGCCGGCGCGGCCAGCGCGCCCAGCGCGACCACCGCCACCGCCAGCGCCGCCAGCGGCCGGCGCTGCACCGCCGCGCCCAGCCGCCGCCAGGCGGCGCCCGGCGCGGGCCGGCCGCGCGCGGCGCGCTTCGCGGCGCGCGCCGTGAAGTGCCGCGCGAAACGCTTCCCGAACAACCCCAGCAGCGCCGGCAGCAGCGTCAACGAGGCCAGCATCGTGGCCAGCACCGTCAACGCCACGGAGAACGCGACGCCCTGGAGCGAGCCGAGCCCCAGCGCCACCAGCCCCAGCAGCGCCACGATCACCGTGCAGCCGGCGAAGAACACCGTCCGCCCCGCCGCGTCCAGCGCGGAGACCGTCGCCCGTTCCGGCGAGGACCCGGCGACCAGCTCGGCCCGGTACCGCGTGAAGATCAACAGCGCGTAGTCGATGCCCACGCCGAGGCCGACGAGCATCATCACGTAGACGGTGTAGTCGGCGACCGTGAACAGGTGCGAGGCCAACACGATCGCGCCCAGCGTCGAACCGACCGCGAACAGCGCGGTGATCACCGGCAGCCCGGCCGCCAGCACCGAGCCGAACATGAAGACGAGAATGACCAGCGCGGCCAGGATGCCGATGCCCTCGGCGGCGCCGCCCTCCCCCTCGGCCAGCTTGCGGGTGGCGTCCCCGCCGACCTCGACCCCCAGCCCGTCGCCGGCCGCGGCCTTCGCGGTCTCGACGATCTCCTCGACGTCCTCGGCCTCGATCTGCTCCGACGCCTCGACCAGGCCGACCGTCGCATAGCCGACGGTGCCGTCCCCGGCGACCGCACCCGGCTGCTCGTAGACGCTGACCACGCCGGTGACCTGCGGCAACGCCCCGACCTCGGTCAGCATCGGCTCGACGCGCTCGCGGACCTCCGCCCGTTCGATCCCCTCCTCGTCGTGGAGCACGATCGAGACGGAGTCGCCGCCCTGGTCGGAGCCGTGCGCCTCCAGCAGCTCCACCGCGCGCTGCGAGTCGGTGCCCGGCAGCGAGTAGTCCTCGCGGTAGTCGTCGCCCACGGCCGAGGCCAGCACCCAGACCCCGACCAGCACCAGCAGCCACAGCCCGACGGCGGCGGCCCGGTGGCGGAACGAGAACCCGGCGACGCGGGCGAAGACGCTGCCCCGGCCCCGCGGGGCCTCGGGACGGGGCGGTCGCGTTCCGCCCTGCGGTGTGGACGTCATGGCCTGGGACCCTCTCTCCTGCGGTCGTCGGCCCGACCACGCGTCGGGCCCTGGCACGCGGACGACGGTCGCCGCCCGGCGGTGGTGGCGGTCGTACGCGGGCCGCGCGGGCCGCGCATTCCGCGCGGCGTGCGCGGCGTGCGCCAGGCGCTGGGCGCCGGCTCCGGCGCCGGCGCGCGGATCAACGGCGCCAGTGGCGCAGTTGCAGCGCGGTCAGCACCAGCAGGCCCAGCAGCAGCGCGGGCACCAGCCAGGCCAGCACCCCCAGCGGCGCGGCCCGGCCGCCCAACGGCAGCTGCGAGCCGGCCAGCAGCGGCGGCACCGCCACCGTGACCGAGGTCAACGCGACCGAGGGCCAGGCGCCACGCGGCCCGACCAGCTGCCGCGCGCGTTGGAACGGCGCGCCCGTCGCGCGCAGCGCGGCGAAGCCGACGCCGTGCGCCAGCAGCAGACAGGCCAGCAGCGCCGCACTGAACAACCCGGTCGCCGGGCCGGCCGGCCGACTTCCCCCGCCGTCGACCAGCGAGGCCAGCGACCAGCCCCACCCGACGACGGCCAGCCAGCTCCCGGCGACCAGTGCGACATCCCGCCGGACGGCCAGCCGCCCCGCGCCCGGAGGCGTACGCAGCCCCCAGGCGCGCAGCAGCAGGCCGCCCACCAGCGGACCGAGGGTCGGCCACACTCCGTCCAGCTCCCCCACGACGGACGGAAAGCAGGCCGCCAACGCACTGCCCGTTGCGAGCAGCCACAGCGCCGCCAGCCGGGTCAACGGCGCGGTCGCGCGTCGCAGCGCGACGCGCTCGGCCGCGTTCCCGGCCAGCAGCGGCAGCAGCGTGCCCAACCCCAGCCCCGCGCCGCCGACCACGAAGTAGCCGACCGCGAAACAGCCCAACAGAAAGACGGCGAGCGGCTCCACGGCGGCCCTCCCCCCGCGCGACGGCGGCCCCCCGGATGACCGGCGGGCGGTGGCGTTGACTGGTCCTCGGTGTCACACGACAACGGTGGGCCCACGGTCACCTCCCCCGCGTCGCCCCCCGGAGGACACCGGCCCTACCGCGCGGGTGGCATCCGGCCTCCCGCCCGTACCCCACGGGTTGCGCGTGGCCGCGCCCGACAACCCACCTTGCCGGTGCCGCACCGTAGTCGTCCTCGCCCCGCCACGGATGCACCGCGCAGTTCCCCGCGCCCCCAAACAGGCCGCCCACGGCAGTGCAGGGGCGCGGGGAACTGCGCGAGCAACCCAACGCCGGGCTCACGCCGACAACCCACCCAAGCCACGCACGTGAATAGTCGACCAACCCCCGCCACCCAGCATTCGCGCAGTTCCCCGCGCCCCCAAGCAGGCCGTCACCTGCCGAGCGTGAACCCACACCTGACCGACCACGCCCACCACAACCAGGGGCGCGGGGAACTGCGCGAGCAACCGACCACCGGGCCGAGGACGACACCCCGCCCGGACCGGCAAGGTCAGTAGTCGCCTGGCCCCATGCCCCGGCAGGGGTTACGTCAGCCAGCCGGGGGTGATCATGCCCGTCTCGTAGGCGAGGATGACCAGTTGGGCACGGTCGCGGACGCCCAGTTTGGTCATCACCCGGCTGACATGCGTCTTCGCCGTCGCGGGGCTGAGCACCAGCCGGCGGGCGATCTCGTCGTTGGTGAGGCCGGCGCCGACCAGGCCCATGACCTCGCGTTCCCGCTCGGTCAGCGCGTTGAGCCGAGGGCTCGGGTCGGGCTGCCGCGCCCGGCCGGCGAACTCGGCGATCAGCCGGCGGGTCACCGTCGGCGAGATCAGCGCGTCGCCCCGCGCGCACACCCGGATCGCGCGCAGCAGCTCCATCGGCTCGGTGTCCTTCACCAGGAACCCGGAGGCCCCGGCGCGCAGCGCGCCGTACACGTAGTCGTCCACGTCGAACGTGGTGAGGATGACGACCCGCACCTCGGACAGGCGCGGGTCGGCGACGATCCGTTCGGTCGCCGCGAGGCCGTCCGTGCCGGGCATCCGGATGTCCATCAGCACCACGTCGGGCCGCAGGCTGGCGGCCAGTTCGACCGCCTCGGCCCCGTCGGCGGCCTCGCCCACGACCTCTATGTCGTCCTCGTCGGAGAGGATCGATCGGAACCCGGCCCGCACCAGCATCTGGTCGTCCGCGAGAACGACCCGCACTCGTCGGCCGTTCCGTTCTCCGGGGCGTGTCGCGGTCATGGCCAACAGGGTAGGCCGCGCCGCGCGTTGGGGCGTCACGCCGGGGCCGGCTCCGGCGCGTCCAGCGGCAGTCGGGCCCGCACGCGGAAGCCGCCGTCCGGCCCGTTGCCGGCGGTGAGGTCGCCGCCCAGCGCGCGGGCGCGCGCCGCCATGCCGAGGATGCCGCTGCCCTCGGCGCCCGGCTCCGCGCCGTGCCCGTCGTCGGTGACGGTCAGCCGCACCTCGTCCGCCTCGTACGCGACGCGCACCAGCGCGCGGGTCGCGCCCGCGTGGCGGGTGATGTTGGTGATCGACTCCTGCACGATGCGGTACGCGGCCAGCGAGATGTTCGGCGGCAGCACCGGCGCCTCTCCACGGGTCTCGACCGAGGTCGCCAGGCCGGTGCGGGCGGCGCGGTCGACCAGCTCGCCGAGGCGTTCCAGGCCGGCCGCCGGTTCCACCGGCACCTCCTCGTCGACCTGGCGCAGCACGCCGAGCGTGGCGCGCAGCTCCCGCAGCGCCTCCTTGCTGGTGTCGCGGACCAGCTCCAACGCGCCGACCAGCTCCTCCGTCTCCCCCGGCCGCTTGGCGGCGCGGTGCAGCGCGGCGGTGGAACGGACGTTGATCAACGAGATGTTGTGCCCCAGCACGTCGTGCAGCTCGCGGGCCAGCCGCAGCCGTTCGGCGGTCGCGGACTGCTGGGCGCGCAGGTCGCGTTCCCGTTCGGCGGCCAGCACCCGGGCCTCGGCCTCCCGTTGGTGCGCGTGCCGCAGCCGGACCGCGTGGCCGAGGACGATCAGGCTGAGGAACCAGCCGCCGAAGAGCATCATGGCCATGTTGTCCACATGGCGTTCCTCGGCGGTGAGGATCTCGCCCCAGGTGATGATCAGCATCGTGACGACGGCCAGTGCGATCGCTGCCGTCAACCGGCCGCCGCGCGCGACCGTGTAGAGGGCGACGATGTAGATCGCCAGCGCGGTCGGGCCGTCCACCGTGCTGATGAAGTAGTAGGCGATGGCGAGCAGCAGCACCAGCACGGCCACCTGCACCGGCCAGGTGTCCCGCACGGTCAGCAGCAGCACCCCGAGCGCCACGGCGAACCAGCCGACGACGGCCTCCAGCAGCCGTTCCTGCGCCGACGCGGCGGCGACGCCGACCATCACCGTCTCCACCAGCAGCGCGGCGAACGGGAGCAGCAGCAGGCGGTCCCAGTGGGTCGCCGACGCCAAACGGGCAAGCATGTCAGTCAGAGTACGTAGGCTGTGCCCAAACAGCACCATCGAGGAGGAAGACCCCATGACCGGCCCGGCACCGGAGAGCAACGAGCCCGCCCACGACCCCGAGGTGCTCCAGCTCGCGGCGAAGGTCTTCGACCTGGCCAGGGACGGGGACACGAACACCGTCGCCGCCTATGTGGACGCCGGCGTCCCGGTGAATCTGAGCAACGACAGGGGCGACACGCTGCTGATGCTGGCGGCGTACCACGGCCATGTCGCGACCGTCGAGGCGCTGCTGGAGCGCGGCGCGGACGCGGCCAGGGCCAACGACAAGGGGCAGACGCCGGTCGCCGGCGCCGTCTTCAAGAACGAGTCGGCGGTGGTGCGCACCCTGCTGGCGGCCGGGGCCGACCCGTCGGCCGGGCAGCCCTCGGCGATCGACACGGCGCGGATGTTCGGCCGGACGGAGCTGCTGCGGCTCTTCGGCGTGGACGACGAGGGCTGACGACGACGAGGGCTCACGAAGGGCTGACGACGACGGCGGGGGATGGTGACGGCGGGGGCTGACGCGCTCGCCGTTGCCGCGGGCACCGCCGTTGTCCGCGGGCACCGCTGTCGTCCGCGGGCACCGCTGTCGTCCGCGGGCACCGCTGTTGTCCGCGGGCACCGCCGCTGCGCGTCGGCGGGACCGTTGCCGCCGTTACCGCTGTGCCCGTTCCGGCAGGTCGTAGAGGCGGCGCGCGTTGCCCGCCGCGAGGAGCGCCGCCGCGCGGTCGGCGTCGCCGCGCGGCCAGCCGGGGCCGCGCAGCGCCTCGGCCAGCGCCCAGCGGAACTGCCGCGCCCCCACCAGATACAGCTCGGGCAGCCCGTAGGCGTCGGTGGAGAAGAGCAGCTTGCCGAACGGCGCCAGCTCCAGCGCCTCCGCCAGCACCGCCGGCGCCCGCCCGCCGACGTGGCTCAGGGTCAGCCCGAGGTCCGCGTACACGTGCGGGTGGACGGCCGCCAGGTGCGCGGCCTGCCGGTGGTACGGGTAGCAGTGCAGCAGCACCAGCGGGCAGCCGGTCGGGGCGACGGCCCGCACGAAGTCGGTGAGCAGCGCCGGGTCGGCGCGGTGCAGCCGCAGGTCGGTGTCGCCGAAGCCGGTGTGGAGTTGCAGCGGCAGCCCGGTCCCGACCGCCGACCAGAGCAGATGGCGCAGCAGCACCGGGTCGGCCAGCCGGCCGCCTGGCGGGCGGGTGCGCAGCCATCGTTCGGCCGCCGTCCACAGCTCGGCGCGGCTGGGCGCCGCCGGCTCCAGGTTCAGGCCGTGGCGGTAGGCGGCCACCGACTTGAACGCGACGCTGCCGGCCGCCGCCCCCGCGATCCGTTCGGCGACGCCGGCGAGGAAGGCGTCCGTCCCCCGGCCGGCGGCGTCGGCCGCGGCCTCGGCGAGCGGTTCGAGCCGGGCGACGCGGAACGCGGGCGCGCCGAAGGCGCCGGCCAGTTCGGCGCCGGTGCGCGGCGCGCCGGGCAGCGGCCCGTCGTCGACCAGCAGGGCGCCGATCCCGGCGGCGCGCAGCAGCAGCCGTTCGGCCTCGGCCGCGCCCAGCGCCCGGCGCGCGTCGAGATACGCCTCGGGGGGCGCGTACGCCGGAAGCCCGAGCGCCGGCGGGCACCAGCGGCGCACGGCCAGGCCGAGCGCGCTGTCGAAGTAGCTGGTGCCGGGCGCGGGCGGCGCGTCCGACTCGCTCAGCCACCGCGCGAACGGCCCCACGTCCGTGGGCACTTCGCGCAGCAGCCCGTGGCAGTGGTGGTCGACCAGCGGCGGCAGCCCGGGCCACGTCTCCCCAACGGCCGGCGGCACGTCCTCAGCAGCGGTCACGGGTCGCCTCCACCGGTCCCTCAGTAACGGTCACGGGTCGCCTCCACCAACTCCTCGGGTGTCGCCGAGGCGAACAGCTCCACCTCGGCCCGCCGCACCGCCAGCACCGCGCCCAGCAGTTCCTCCCCCATCGCCTCCCGCAGCACCGCCGACTCCGCCAGGTGCTCGATCGCGGCCGGCAGCTCCGCCGGCAGCCGCCGCAGCCCCGGCCGGCCCGTCGGGTCGCCGCTGACCGGCGGCGGCAGCGTCAACCCCTCGCGCAGCCCGGCCAGTCCCGCCGCGATCACCCCGCCCACCACCAGATACGGGTTGGCGGCGCCGTCGAACGACTTGACCTCCGCGTTCGCCCCGCCCAGGTCGTCCGGGGAACCGGCGACGAAACGCAGCGCCGCCTCCCGGTTCTCCAACCCCCAGCAGTGGTGGGCGCCGGCCCAACGGGAAGGCCGCAGCCGCAGATAGCTCGCCGGTGACGGCGCGCCCAGCGCCAACAGCGCCGGCAGCTCGCGGAACACGCCCCCCAGGAACGCCTCGCACTCCGCCGTCATGGAGAACGGGCCGTCGCCGCCCCGGCACAGGTTCTTGCCGTCCCGCCACGGGCTCAGATGCAGATGCCGCCCGTTGCCCAGCCCCTCCAGCCCCTCGGCGCCAGCGCCGGCCATCGGCGCGAACGACGCCGGCAGCCCGTGGCGCGCGGAGACCCCGCGCACCGTCTCGCGCACCAGCACCGCCAGGTCGGCGGCGGCGACCGGCCCCGCCGCGGCGACGGAGACCTCGAACTGGCCGACGGCGTACTCCGGGTGCACCTGGAGCGGCGCCACCCCCTGCGCGCCCAGCGCCTCGGTCAACTCCCGCAGATAGTCGGAGAGTTCGACCACCCGCGCCATCCCGTACGCGGGGCCGCTCCCCCGCGCGCCCGCGTCGACCACCCACTCGGTCTCGAACCCCATCAGCAGCTCGATCCCGAATTCCTCGAACGCCGCCTCCGCCTGCCGCCGCGCGAAGCTCCGCTGGCACCCCGGGTACGGCGCGCGGCTGGCCTGGAACCGGTCGACCGGCGCCCACGCCCACCCCGGCTGCGCGGCCAGCGTCGTCAACCGGTCCAGGTCCGGCACCAGCCGCAGGTCGCCGTCGGGGCCGCCGACCGCGGGGCTCTCGGTCATCGAGTCGTCGACCAGATAGACATCGAAGACGGGCGACATGCCGACCCCGTTCCGCACGGCGTCCTTCAGCCGCGCGGTCGGCACGGTCTTGACCCGGGTGATTCCGGCGTTGTCCACCCAGGTCAGGGCGACGCACCCGACCCCGGCAGAGGTGAGCCTGGCCATCGCCTGCTGCGTGTGATCCATGCCGGCACACCCTGCCGCCGCCGCACATACCACCGCAACCACGCCTTCACCCGACCGAGTGGCACCACTCCCCCCAAACCACCCGCGCCCGGGTCTCTCGGCGCGCCTCGGAGCACGCCGCCCTCACCGCGCCGCCCTCACAGCAACGCCCTCACAGCAACGCGGCGGCCTCGGCGAGCAGTTCGGTCTGCCGGTACCAGTCGCCCGCCGCGACGCTCAGCACCACCCGCCGCGCGCCGGCGCGCCGGACTCCGTCGACGCGCTCGGCGAGGGCGGCCGGGCCGCCGGTGACGACCATCCCGACGGCCTCGCGCGGCATCCCGAACACACCGTCCGGGTCGGTCACCCGCCTGACCAGCCCCTCGTGGTCGGGCCGCGCCGGGTCGCCCTCGACGGCCGCGATCACGCCACCCGTCACCTCGGGCACCGGCCGGCCGCGCGCGGCGGCCAGCTCGGCCAACCGGTCGACGCTCTCGGCCAGTTGGGCGTCGGACGTCGGCATAGCGAACCAGCCGTCGCCGTACGCGGCGGCGCGCGCCAGCGCGGCCTGGGCCATCCCGCCGACGATGATCGGCGGCACCACGGCGCCGGGTGCGAGCCGCACCGACTCGCCGCCGACCTGCGCCGGGCGGCCGGCGATCAGGTCGGGAAGCACGGCCAGCGCGGCGTCGGTCCGCCGCCCCCGTTCCCGGCTCGGCACGCCGGCCGCCGCCCAGGACGCGCGGTGGCGGTCGCCGCCGACACCGACGCCGAACAACACCCGTTCGCCCGAGACCTGTTGCAGCGCCGCCACCTGCTTCGCGGTCCAGACCGCCGGCCGCAGCGGCAGCACATGCACGCCGAACGCGATCCGTATCCGGCTGGTCACGGCCGCCGCCACGCTCAACGCGACCGTGCTCTCCAGCAGCGGGGCCCCGGTGCCGGCCACGAGCTGGTCGACCGCCCACACCGACTCCAGCCCCAACGCCTCGGCGTGCCGCGCCGCGGCGGCGACATCGGGCAGGGCCTCGCCGTGCTCCGTCATCGTCGGCAGAAACACGCCGATCTCCGGTGCTGCCATCCCCCCACTCCTTCCACGGGTGGTTCCGTTTGGTAACCGACCCCACGATGCGGCACCGTGAGAGGCGAGGGAAGAAGGCACTTCAGAGTTACCGAGGCACACCATGGACACCCACGGCCCGACCGACCCCACCGACCCCACCGACCCCACCGACCCCACCGACCCCACCGACACCGGCGGCGCCGGCCTGCCGCGCGTCGAAGAGACCCACAGCTGCGAGATCCGCGACCTGCTCGACCGGCTGGCCGACAAGTGGTCGCTGCTGGTCATCGAACTCCTCGGCGAGGGCACCCAACGCTTCACCCAACTGCGGCGCGCCATCGACGACATCAGCCAACGCATGCTGACCCTCACCCTGCGCCGCCTCGAACGCGACGGCCTCGTCCGCCGCACCGTCCACCCCGTCGTCCCGCCCCGCGTCGACTACGACCTGACCCCGCTCGGCCGCACCCTCCTGGACGTGATCACCCCGCTGGTCGCCTGGACCCGCCAACACCGCGACGAGATCGCCGCCGCCCGCACGGCCTACGACGCGCCGCGGCAGTGACCCCGCGCCCCGGCGCCGTGGGGAACCAACGGAGCCGGGGCCTACCGGAGCTGGGACGACCGGAGCTGGGACGACCGGAGCTGGGGCGGCTCCTCGTCGTCGGTCAGGGCGACGAGGCGCCCGGAGTCGTCCCACAGCCGTGCGGCGCGCCGTGTGTCGTAGGAGAGCCGCGCGGAGCGCACGGCCGAGAGCACTCCCTCGCGCGCCTGGAAGTAGCTGCCGGAGACCCGCGCGTAGTCGGGGTCGGCGGCGAGTGCCGCCAGCGAGGCGCCCGAGAACCCCACGTCCGAGGTGGTGACACCCATGCGCCGGGAGACCCACTTCATGGCCGCCGTACGAGAGGCCCAACGCACCGGCCCCGGCATGTCGCGGAGGAAACCCGTCCCGGGCACCGCCCCCGGGTCGAAGACGATCGAGGACACCGCGCTGCCGGCCGCGCGGAGCCGGCGGTCCAGCTCGTAGGCGTACATCACGGTGCACAGCTTCGAGGTGGAGTAGCGCTTGCCGGCGGACAGCACCTTGCCGCCGTCCCTTCCGTTGGTGGCCAGGGCCTCGGCGTCCGGCTCGACGACGGCGCCGACCAGGCGGCCGTCCATCGAGTCCGGGTCGTGGGTGCCGCTGGCGGTGTAGACGACGCGCCCCCGCTCGGAGAGGCTCGGCAACAGCAGCTCGACGAGAAGGAAGTGGCCGAGGCAGTTGGTCGCGAAGGTCGTCTCGTACCCTTCGGGGCTGTAGGAGACGGCGCCGTCGAAGCGCCCACCGGCGTTGCAGACGATCGCGTCGAGCCCCGGGACGGCACCGGAGGCGATCAACGTCCGCAACCGCGCGGCGGCCGACCTGACCGAGGCGAGCGACGCGACGTCGAGCGTCAGCGTCGTCACCGAGACGCCGTGCCGCGCGCTCAACTCGTCGGCGACGGGTCGCACGCGTTCCTCGCTGCGGCCCGCGAGAACGAGGTCGACGTGCCGCGCGGCGAGCGCCCGCGACGCGGCGAGACCGATGCCCGAGTGGCCGCCGGTGATCAGGATCGAGGTCATGTCCGTTCCTCCTGGCTTTCCCGGTGCTGCCGGGTGCTTCCGGACGCTTTCCGCTGTCTCCAGCCGCTCTCTGGCATCTCCGGCCGCTTTCCCGAGTTCCGAAGTCGTCGCCGCCGGGCGGTCCGACGGGACCCGGCCGGGTCAGGATCGACGACCGGGCGGCGCCCCAGCCAGGGACAAGCTGTCCGTGGCTGGCGACTGTCCGGAACGACGAGCACGGGGGTCTACTGGAGGGGTGATCGACCGCCCCGGACTCGCCGACTTCCTCCGCCGCCGCCGGGAGTCGCTGCGCCCCTCCGACGCCGGCCTGATCGAGGGCGTGCGGCGGCGCACCCCGGGGCTGCGGCGCGACGAGGTCGCCCAGTTGGCGAACATCTCCACGGACTACTACGCCCGGCTGGAACAACGCCGAGGCGCCAACCCCTCCGCGAGCATCGTGGCCTCGCTGGCCCGGGCGCTGCGCTGCGACCCCGACGAACGCGACCACCTGTACCACCTGGCCGGCTTCCCCGCCCCGCCCCGCTACGCGGGCGGCTACGTACGGCCCGGGGTGATGAGCCTGCTGGACCGGCTCGGCGACGTGCCGGCGTGCGTCGTCAGCGATCTGGGCGAGGTGCTGTGGCAGAACACCGTCGCCACGCTCACCCTGGGCTGGAGCACCGGGGGCCGCGCCGGCCGCTCGGCGAACGTCGTGTGGCGGTGGTTCACCGAACCCGGTCTGCGCACCTACTTCCCGGAGGAGGACTGGCCACGGCACTCCCTCGCGCACGTCAACGACCTGCGGGCGACCGCCGCGCGGCGCGGGGGCGACGCCGATGTCGCCGACCTGGTCGACGACCTGCGGGAGCGGAGCGGGGAGTTCCGCGAACTGTGGGAACGGCACGAGGTGGCGGTGCGCCGCTTCGACCGCAAGAGGGTTCTGCACCCCGAGGTCGGTGTGCTGCACCTGACGTGCGAGGTCCTGCTCTCGCCCGAAGCGGACAGCCGAGTGCTGGCGTTCTTCCCGACCGAGGGCACCGACACCCGCGAGAAGCTCGCGCTGCTGCGGACGATCGGAACGCACGACTTCCGGGCGCCCCGCTGACTCGGGAACGCCGCGCCGCTGATGTGCCGGACCGGCCTCCTCGAAGCCGGGGACAGGGCGGTCCTGGCTCCCCCCGGCCGGACGACCCACGCTGGTCATCCACGCCGATCTCCCGCCAACGGCGGGTACAAGGGGAGGAGTTGGCGCATGACCGAAGCCCGGACACCGGTCTTCTCCATGAACGAGCGCGACCGCCGATGGAACCTGGCACGGGACTTCATGGCCCGCGAGGGCCTCGACGCGCTGCTGGTCTTCGGCGAGCACGAGGACGCGGGCCCCGCACCGGTCGCCTACGACACATGGTTCACCAACGGGCGGGCCGGCACGACGGTCGTCCTTCCCGGAACCGGTGAGCCCGTTTGCCTGCTGCCGGGGCCGATGTGCGTCATGGACCACCTGGAGTCCCGCCGACGCGGCGACACCCCGTGGATCCCCCCGCACCAGCTGCGCGGCACCCGCCGTTCCGACACCCTCATCGCCACGCTCGGCGAACTGGGCCTGGCCCGGGCGGTCATCGGAGTGATCGGCCTCGGCTCCCACCTGCCGTGGCACCCGGAGGGCATCATCCCGTACGGCCTCTGGAACAACGTCCTCTCCCACTTCCCCGACGCCGTCTTCGCGCCGGTCGACCTCCCGTTCGGCCAACTCGTCATGCGGCTCGGCGAGGAGGAGATCGCCGTGCTGCGGCACTCGGCCCGCATCGGCGACGAGATGGTCCAGGCCATGGTGGCCACCGCCGCGCCCGGCGTTCCGGAGAGCCGGGTGTACGCGGCGGGCATGGCCGCCGGCTACGACCGGGGGTCACTGCCCCCCGCCATGCACCTGTGGTCGGGGCCGGACGCGGTGGCGGCGGGGCCACCGGCCTGGGGTCAACGCGCCCAGCCTCCCCGGGTGCTGGAGGAGGGCGACGTCGTGTACGCCGAGGTGTTCTCCAGCTTCGGCGGACGCCACGCCCAGAACCAGGTCACCATCGCCGTCGGTGACGTGCACGAGGACTTCCACCGTGCCGCGGACGTGTGCCGCGCGTCCTACGACGCCGGCCTCGGGGCGCTTCGCCCGGGGCACACGTTCGGCGAACTCGTCGACGCCATGCACGCGCCACTCGACGCCGCCGACGGCTGGCCGTTCCTCATCGCGGTGCACTCGCTCAACCCCGGACTCTCCGTGGGCAGGGGCCGCGGACTCTTCAGCCGCCTCCCCGGCACCGAGGGGTACCCCCGGGTGCCCGACCACCCCACGTTCCTGCCCCACCTGGAACTGGCCCCGGGAATGAGCTTCGCCTTCGAGCCGAACTACGCGTTCGGCCGCCGACTCGCCCACCTCGGGGGCACGGTGGTCGTCGGCGAGGACGCCCCGATCGAACTCAACGCCTACTCCGCGCGGCTGCTCCACGCGACGGGAACCGGGACCGGGCGGCGCCCACGTTGAACGGGCGCGGGCCCTGGCCGCGCGGCGCGGCACCGGATTCTGTCAGCGTGCTACTCGTAGACCGTGGCCGCCTGGAGCGCACGGGCCAGAAAGGTCCAGTCACCGGAGGCCGGCAGCTCCTTCCCGAAGTTCCGGTAGAACCCCGGCGAATCGTCCACCCAAGCGGCCAGGGCCTCCAGAAACGTCGCGAGCGTCTGGTTCTCCCACTCCCCACCCGAACGCAGGAAGTCCTGGTGCAGCGCACGTACGAAAGCGGCCAACTCCTCGCGGCTGCGAATCTCGTCATCAGGGCCGAGAACCATGCCGTCCAGTATCCGCCCCGCCCCGCCGAACCGGCTCACCCCGGCGGCAGCTGTCGACCAACCGACGGAACGAGGGAACGAGGGACCGGCGTGACGCTTCGAGACCACAGGCCGGTCCGCGGGAAGCATTGCCACCACCGCCAGCAAACCAGCAGCTCACGAACTCTGCTCCCCGCGCGTGCGGGGCTCGCGGACGCGTCAGGCGGCCGTCCCGCCCGCGTTGTGGATCAGCCGTTGCAGCACCTTCACCGTGGTGACGTAGTCCGCGTCGTCGACGCCCTCGTGAAGGACGGCTCTGATCGCGGGCGCGGCACCGGCTATGTCGACGCGAGCCTGCTCCCCCTCCTCGGTGAGCCACAGCCGGTCCTCGGTGTCCCGGGTCAGCCAGCCGCGCCCCAGGAGCACTTCGGCCTCCGCCGCCAGATCGTCCTCGGGCCGGATATAGGAGGTCATGGCCTGGCGCAGCTCGGGCAGGGTCATCCCTTCTCCGTCGGGCGAGATGTCGTTCCTCGACAAGTTGCGCAGCAGCCAGAACTGGGGCTGGGTATAACCCTTTTCGACCTGCCGGGCACGGATGTACGCGATGAGCGCCTCGTAGGCGACACCGGTCCAGTACGCGGCGGGCTGACTGGCGAGTTCAGCGTCGGAGAGCTGCTGGTTCGTCATGGAGAGTTCCCTTCAAGCGCTTCGGTGTGGAGCCCGCGCACGGTGCGGGTCCATGCGAAGAACGTAGAACTTGAAGTTAAGTTGAAGTCAAGCGGGTAATCTTTCAGGCGGCCGACGACGCGGGAACGAGGAGCCGCTGCCCATAGCGCCTGCCACAGGGGAACGTCCTCTCAGCGGCTAGCGTGATCGCGGCGCCGGAACGGAACCGCCCTGAACAGCCCCGCCTGCCAGGCTGGGCCCGCGCCTCGTCAGCAAGACCGCCAACGCCCCTGCACGGGCATGGATCGCCTTCTCCACGGCGGTGACGTCGTCATGTCGCCGACGGCGCCAGGCGCGCGCTGAACCCTCCGCCTCCTGGCGGTCGAGAGGAAGAACTGCGGGAAGGAACGCACGGCGAGATGGAGGTGCGTCTCCATCCTCGCGCACCGAGACCGGGCCTCGGCAAGGCGGTGAACGGCGAAAGGAGGGTCATCGGGGCATACCGCCTCTCGTCGAGGGATGGCAAACCCCCGTCGCGAACCGCTGGCCAAGGACCGGCCCATCAGCGTGGTGAGCGTGTGACTGAACGACTTCAGCCAAGGAGCAGTGCAACTAAGCTGATGCCGAAGGCTATTGGTCGGCCGACGGGGAAGGGGAGCGAGTGACATCTCGTGACCGTTGGACCGCTACATGGGAGGGGCGCGGCGCCTTGGGACCCAGAGGTAAAGTAAGTAAAATCCACCGCTGCCGCTGATAAACCCGCAGGTCGCGAACTCTGCTCCCCGCACACGCGGGGATGTCCCCCTCTGGGCCACGTAGGAGTGCAGCCACGTACCCTGCTCCCCGCACACGCGGGGATGTCCCCACAGCGTCGAACCCGATGCCCAGGCCCCGGCTCTGCTCCCCGCACACGCGGGGATGTCCCCATCCGGGAGGAGCTGGAGCGCCGCGAGCATCTCTGCTCCCCGCACACGCGGGGATGTCCCCGGGGTGGGGGCGAAGCCGTCGGCCCCGGCGTCCTGCTCCCCGCACACGCGGGGATGTCCCCTCGGATGCCCACGCCGGAGGAGTCCGGTCGACCTGCTCCCCGCACACGCGGGGATGTCCCCCGGCGCGAACACGGCCGTGGGGGCGGTGTCGGCTGCTCCCCGCACACGCGGGGATGTCCCCCGGTCGCACAGGTCGTAGGCCGCGCGCAGCGCCTCGTACAGCGCGCTCATGCTCTGCTCCCCGCACACGCGGGGATGTCCCCTGGGTTCAGGTCGTGGCCGACTCCCCGGTGGACTGCTCCCCGCACACGCGGGGATGTCCCCTGCTGGACGACCGCGTACAGCTCGGCCGGAACCTGCTCCCCGCACACGCGGGGATGTCCCCTCCTGGTCGAAACCTGCAAGGAGCTGGTCATCCTGCTCCCCGCACACGCGGGGATGTCCCCAGCAGGGCGGCAGCGCCGCCGGCCAGGGCCACCTGCTCCCCACACACGCGGGGTGTCCCCTTCCTCGCGCCGCTGCTGCTCAGCGCCGGGTCCTGCTCCCCGCACACGCGGGGGTGTCCCCGTCAGTGCCGGCACGATCACCTCGTCACCCGGCTGCTCCCCGCACACGCGGGGATGTCCCCCAGCACATCACCGGCGGCAACCCGCTCGACCGCTGCTCCCCGCGCACGCGGGGATGTTCCCCACCGGCTACTCGTACACCGGTGGCACGACGCCTGCTCCCCGCGCACCGGGGATGTCCCCAGTCCCGGGGACCACAACGAATCATCCATCGTCTGCTCCCCGCGCACGCGGGGGTGTCCCCGGGCCGAGGAAGTCGCCCCACTCCGCGAGGCCCTGCTCCCCGCACGTGCGGGGACGACCCCTAACGAGCACCTGCCGGCTCCGGTAGGTGCTCCCCGCTCCGTGCGAGGTGATCCCCGGCGTGCTTCTGCCCGCCGGTGCCGCGAGGTGATGGCACCGGCAGGAAAGGCGACGTTCGTCATCAGATCTCCGCCGGCAGGTCGAACGCCGCGCCTCCGTCCCTGCCGCCCGGCGCGGCGGAGCGTACGAACGGCGCGTAGATGCGCGCTTCGCTCCAGAAGCGCACCCCGAATCCGGGAGTTGTGGGCGGCGTTGAGCGATCCGAGTAGCCGTACACCGACTCGATCTCCCCGGACCCGGCGTTGTTGATCAACGCCGACAGGTACAGCTCCAGTCGGGGCACCGGCACGCGGCCCGTCTCGATCTCCGGCAGGGGCAGCGGGTTGGGCGCCTCCTTGACGACCGGTTCCTCCGGCTGGCTGCCGTCATCCCCGGGACGGGCCTGGGCGGTGATCGCGTGCCACAACCGTGCACCCGACGGGAGCGTGACGCACACCCCGTACGGGCGGCGCGTCCCCTCCTCCCAAGGCTCCGCGGCGAGACCCGCGGCGCGGTACGTGTCGATGGCGAACTGCTGGTAGCGGGCCGGGCGCATGGGGCTCCGTTGGGGGTGCGTGGCGGGCTCGGGCGGCCGACAGTTTAGGCCGCATACCGTGACGAGTCCGGCGATTTCACCAAGTTCAACGATTCCGCCAAGCGCAATGGTTCCGCCACGCCCACTTCGTGGCGGGAGCAGCGGCTCCGCGTTGTCCCGCACCGCAGCCCGCCCGAAACGGACCCGGTCGACGCCCCCCGCGCCTGGCCCAACGACCGGCTCACCGCAAAGGTCACCCCGGTCGTGCTTGTCGCGGTTCGCCACGGCTTCGGGAGCGAGGCGCGTCGCCCTTCATTGCCCGGGCCTTCGGCGACGAGTTCGGCGCAGCGCCGGATGTCCGTCAACGGCATACCGCGGGCGCGAAGCGGGCCCGGACACGGACCCGGACACGGGCCCGGACGCGGACGCGAAGCCGGAGCCCACTCGACGTCAAAGCGGGGTGCTACCTCACCACCCCGGGGCGACTGAGCGCGCCGCGAGGCCCGCGCCGTCGCGGCGGGCCTGGTCGCGGAACTGCCGTGGCGACGAGCCGACGACTCGACGGAACGCGGTGCTGAAGGCGCTTTCGGACTCGTACCCGGTCGCCGTGGCAAGCTCGGAGATGGACGACGAGCCGCGGAGCAGGGCGTCGCGGGCCAGGCTCATCCGCCACTCGATCAAGTACTCCAACGGCGGCCGGCCCACCCGCTGTTTGAAGGAGGCGGCGAACGCGGAACGGGACATGTTGGCCAGCCGGGCAAGCTCGGCGAGCGTCCAACGACGTGACACGTCGGCGTGCATGGCGCGCATCGCCACGCCGATGCGGTCGTCCGTGAGCGCCCCCAGCCAACCGACGGGCCCCTCCCTCCGGTTGGCGTGCGCGCGCAGCATGTGCACGAACAGAATCTGAGCCAGATGGTCCAGGACCAGCGAGCTGCCCGGGCTGTTGGTCGCGAACTCGCGCACGAGCAGTTGGCTCAGATGCCCGAGCAGTTCGCCCTGCGGGTCGGTCGCGCGGACGTGGACCAGGCGGGGAAGGGCGTCGACCACGACGGACGCGTCGGCATCGCCGAAGGCGAAGTGGGCACGGCACAGGTACGTCTCGGCTCCACCGTCGTCCGCGACGTTCACCACCTGTGTTCCCGCCAGGTCGAGCGACGTCGCGGCTCGCGGTTCGGCCCCCAGCTCGGTGGCCAGCGCGTAGGACGGCGGATCGCCCAGCAGGTAGAAGTCCCCCTGGCGCAGCAGCACCGGCTCGTGCCCCTCGGTGGTCAGCCAGCACTGGCCGATCGCGACCACGCCGATCTGGACGTGGGGGAACGGCTCGAAGCGCACCGCCCACGGACCCATGCCCCTGAGGCCGCCATGTTGGAAGCTGCGCGGACGCAGGAGGCTGGCCGCATCCGCGATCGGGTCGCCAGCGGCGGCGACACCGACCGGCTTGGACGATCCGTAAAGATTCATGGACTCAACATTATGGAAGATACCGGCGGCGTCAAACATGATTGACGCGTGAACAACTCCACGAAGCGAACGGCCCTCGTCACGGGCGCCAACAAGGGAATCGGCCTTGAAACGGCCCGGCAGCTGGCAGAGGCCGGCTATACCGTCTGGATCGGCTCGCGCGACCCTGACCAAGGTCGAGCCGCAGCCGAGACGCTTTCCACCCACGGCGAGATACGCGTCGTCGTTCTCGACGTCACCGACGAGAACTCCGTGCACTCCGCCGCGGCCGAGATCGGGGCGGCGCACGAATCCCTCGACGTGCTTGTCAACAACGCCGCCGTCGCCAAGGTCGAAGGCGAGGGCCCTCCCAGCGCCGTTTCCCTCGAAACGGTCCGTGAGGACCTTGAGGTCAACTTTTTCGGCCCGCTGCGTGTCACCCAGGCATTCCTGCCCCTGATCAAGGAGTCGCCCGAGGGCCGCATCGTCAACGTCAGCAGCAAGATGGCCTCTCTGAGTCCGCTGGACGATCCCGAGAGCATTCAGAGGGCCGCACAGAGAGCATTCCCGGTGTTCGCTTATCCGGTTTCCAAGACGGCCCTGAACAGCCTCACCGGCTGGCTCGCCGCCGAACTCGCGGACACACCGATCAAGGTCAACTCGGTCTGCCCGGGCGCCAACAAGACCGACATGAACTCCGACCCCTCCGGCCAACACCCCTCCGAGGGCGCCAAGGTCGCCGTACACGCCGCCACGCTTCACGCCGACGGGCCCACCGGCAGCTTCTTCGACATCGACGGCCCCGCCCCCTGGTGAACGGGGCCTCCGACAGGTCCCACGCTTTCGGCTGGTTTGAGTCTCTTTGTCCTGGCTGCGACTGTCCGAGAAACTCAGGGCGCCTCATGGAATGTTCGTTTACGGGGCGGGCGGGGCGTCGGAGACGCCGACGGACGCGTCGACGGATGCGTGGACGCCACCGTGAGTGTCGAACTAGACCTCGAAGTCTCGCGACGGTCCACCGGCGCCGTCGGCGCACGTCGGCTGGACATCGGCTGGACATCGGCTGAACGTCGGCGGAGCCGGTGGACCGTTTACGTGCTGTGGACTGAGGCTGGGCGGGCCGAGGTCCGGATGGTCGCCCCGGGGTGGCGCCGGGTTCCACTGCTCCGGATTCTGAACCCTTCTCGGCGCCTTGTCGGGACGGTTCGCGATCCTCGTTTGCTGTGCGGTCGTGCTCCAGACGCGGGAGGCCGACGGCGGCTCGGGCAACGCGGGCGATGGCCGACGGGTCGGGGTTGACCCGTAGCCGATGTCGGTCAGGGCGGGATGCCCAACGTCGCGGCGAGCCGGTGCAGCACATCGAGCAACTGCGCGTCCCCGCCCTCGTGGCAGGACCCCTCAGCCGGTCGGCGAACGGCGCATCGAAGGCCGTCGGGGTCCGCCGGGCCCCGGCCGAAGAGTGGACCCGCCACCGCGGGCGAGCGTGTGCTGAACGATTTCCGGGAAGGGCGAAGGGACGAGCCGCGCACAACTAGGGTGGTGATGAGGGCTGTTGCCTACCCGAGGGAGCGAGGGAAGCCGTGACACGTCAGGGTCGCTGGCGTCTGTGCAGCGAACGTGGCCGCCTTGGGCCCGAAGGTAAAGTAAGTAAAATCCGCCACTGACACGGATAGAACCGCAGGTCGCGAACTCTGCTCCCCGCACGCGCGGGGGTGTTCCCGTGCACGCCGCAGGTCCGCTGCGGGCCCTCCGCTGCTCCCCGCACGCGCGGGGGTGTTCCCAGGTCGGCCAGCCTCATGTCAGCACCTCCCGGCTGCTCCCCGCACGCGCGGGGGTGTTCCCTGCGAGTGGGCTACGCCCGCGCCATGTGGCTCCTGCTCCCCGCACGCGCGGGGGTGTTCCCAGTGGTGGCCGGCGGCCGAACGCCGGGCCCTCCTGCTCCCCGCACGCGCGGGGATGTTCCCCAACCCGTCCTGCTCTCGCCAGCCCGGCTCGCCTGCTCCCCGCACGCGCGGGGATGTTCCCCATCCCGGACCTGCTCCAGACCGAGGACTACGCTGCTCCCCGCACGCGCGGGGATGTTCCCGCGGAATTCTGTCGTTGGCCGAGGATCGTCTCCCTGTTCCCCGCACGCGCGGGGATGTTCCCAGCATCATCCCGGACCTGATCATCGGGATCGGCTGTTCCCCGCACGCGCGGGGATGTTCCCTCCTCATCCACATCCGCCAGCGGGATGAGGGTCTGCTTCCCGCACGCGCGGGGGTGTTCCCGAGCAGTACTACGGCGGCGGCCCGTTCACCGGCTGCTCCCCGCACGCGCGGGAGTGTTCCCGCCGATCTACCAGTAGATCGGCCCTTCTGAACCTGCTCCCCGCACGTGTGGGGGTGTTCCCACCGGCGGCGGCACATCGTGCTCGGCGCTCGCCTGCTCCCCGCACGCGCGGGGGCGTGCCCGGTAGCCGATCTAACAGTTCGATCGGGCACGCCCGCTCTCCGCCCGCACAGTGATACGACCGGTGGCCGATTCAACGTAAATCGGCGAGGCCGAGAGTCTCCTCCCGCCCCTCAGATGAAGGCCGCCTCCGGGCGGTCGGTGTTGATGAGGAGGGGGAGGCGGCGGCGTTGGCCGGTGGCGATGATGGCGTACTGGTAAAGGGCCGGGGGCTCGTACAGCTCCCGCATCGGGACCCAACTCGCCCCCTCCTTCGGGTCCCTGGACGGCACGTCCGGGAGGACGCCGCCGTCCAGGACGTACGTCAGCCCGTTGAGCGTGCCTTCGTCGTCCGTCGTCGGGGTGACGGCCACCACCTCCGACAGGGCACGTTCGCAGCCGGTTGCCTCAAGGAACGTCTCGCGGGCGGTCAGGATGATGCAACGGCCGGGCGGCACCTGGCCGTTGGGCAGGACCCAGCCCTCCTGACCGTCCTCCCGCATCCCGCGCACCATCAGCATGTGGTTGCTCTGCGTCGTGGCCAGCACATGGAACGTGATCGGGATCGGGGAGTGGTTGATGGTGGTCAACATGACTGGTTTCTCCTTGCGTTAACTGGTCAGGGCAGGCAGAAGGCCCGACAGGGCCGTGAGCAGGCACATCAAGCCGACGAACGCCGGACCGACGAACCCCGGACCGGACGACGACGACGGCGGCGGGTCATCCGGGCGCGGGACCACCCGCCAGTGGCATTCCGTCCGGGCCAGGAAGAGCGTGTGGTCGGGCCGGTCCTGGGAGTGCTGGAGCGCCCAGACCGCCACCGGCAGCGAGTCGTTGTCGAAGAGCGGGGAGACCGCCTCGCAACTCATGCACTCCGCGCCGTAGATGCCCTCCGGCACCCCGGGCCCCCGCTCCTGGATCAACACCCGATCCGCGCCCCGCACGACATGCGCGTCAGCCATCGATCGTCGCCCCCTCCGTGACCGCGCGCAGGAAGCGTTCGCCCAACGGGCTGCGCGCCCGTCGGTGTCGGCCGCCGCGCCGGTAGCGGACCGCGCCCGAACGCAGCCCGTCCGCGGAACGGCGGTAGAGCGGCACCACGCGGCCACATGCGTCGGTGGGGAGTTCGTGCTGCGCCTCCGCGTAGTCCCACACCATGGCGTGCAACCGGTTCAGGCAGTCGCCGCAGGCGAAGAGCGGGGCCTGGGCGCCGAACGTCCCGACCGCGCCGATCCACAGCACGCTCGTGTAGCGCCACCCGCACCAGAGCCAACACCAGCCGTTCACCCACGCGTTGTCGTCGTCGGTCTGGGCGGGGAGTGGCGCGAGGAGTTCGTCGACGTTCAGGTTCGCGTTCACCGGCCCGAACCCCCGCACGCGAACCAGACGACCTTCCCCACGGCCTCGCCGCCCGAGGTCGGGTAGCACTCCCGGTAGCAGCCGACCGCGTCCGCCATCTCGTGGAGCAGCCACAGACCACGGCCGGACTCCGCGTCCCAGCTCGGTTCGCGCACGGTCGGCATCTCCGGTGAACGGTCCGCGACCGCCACCGTCACGCGCCCGTCCAGGCAGAGAACGAGCAGACGGCAACGCGGAACGGCCACGTGGCGCACCACATTCGCAAGAAGTTCCGACAAACCCATTCGAGCGATCTCCACGGCCGCGTCCGACGCGCCCCAGGACCGCATTACCTGAGCGATGGTTCGGCGCCAGGTCTCGATCCCCCTGGCATCGGCGAGGACTTCGCAGCTGAAGACGGCGGAACTGGACTCCTGGACGGGGGGTGCGAGGAGGGCGGACATCGGGATTCCTTTAGCTTCCTGTAACGAGGTGACTACAAGACTGGGTCCCAAGCGCTACGCTGACCAGGGGTTTCGCGATGCCCTTTGGTCAGGCGACAAGTAGCAACCATCAGTTCGATAGGGGGAGTTGATGGCCGCCACCGCAAAGACGGACACCAAGTCCGTTGCTCCGGCACGCAAAAGGTTCATGGACGAGTTGGCGAGGCTCCGGGAGGAGTCCGGGCTGTCGCTGGGCGCGCTGTCCGAACGCGCCAGGTTCGACCGCTCGTACCTCAACAGACTCGAACGAGGCGAACGCATCGGCGACTTCGAGACCGCCCGCCGACTGGACGAGGTCTACGGAACGGGCCGCGGCCTCCAGAACCTCTGGTGGTTGGCGAAGGACGAGGCGTATCCCGGCCGGTACCAGCGGTTCATGGAGTTGGAGGGCGAGGCCCGGGTCATCCAGGAGTTCAACTGCCAGATGGTGCCGGGCAAGCTCCAGACCGAGGAGTATGCCCGGGAGCTGCTGTGGTCCACCCCGCACCGGCCGGACGAGGAGCCGAGGTTGGAGGAGCAGCTGAGGCTGCGAATCGAACGCCAACTCCAGCTGCGTCGGGAGGAGTCTCCGGCCCATGTGCGCTTTGTGCTGGACGAGGCGGTCTTCGGACGTCCGCTGAAGGATCGGGCGGCCTGGAAACGTCAGTTGCAACGGCTGATCGACGACGCCAAGCTGCCCAATGTGACGCTTCAGGTGCTGCCGTTGAGTACGGGACTGCACGCACTACTCGGCGGCTCGCTCACCCTGCTCTGGCTCTGGGACGGCACCTCTGCTGCCTATCAGGAAGGCGCCAAACATGGCGAGGTAACGGAGGAGCCGGAGGCGGTCACGCAGCTGAAACTCTCCTACGATGAGATCAGCGCTTCCGCGCTGTCCCAGCAGGACTCTCTGGAGTTCATCCACACCTTGATGAAGGAAGACTAGAAGCCATGCGAGCCTCCCACCCCGACCTGAGCGCCGCGCGCTGGCGTAAGTCCACCTACAGCGACGGCGGGAACAGCAACTGCGTCGAGGTCGCCGACGGCTACCCCGGCGTCGTTCCCGTTCGCGACTCCAAGACCCCGGACCACGCGCCGCTGTTCATCCCCAGCGACGCCTGGGCAAGCTTCGTAGGACACCTCACCCGCTGACGCGAGCGGCGCTCAGGGTCTCTCTCCACGCCGCGCCGCGCCGCAGGAAGGCAGGAGACGATGCGAGCCGAACACTCCCACCTGAGCGCCGCCCGCTGGCGCAAGTCCACCCACAGCGACGGCGGGGACAGCAACTGCGTCGAGGTCGCCGACGGCTGTGCCGGCGTCGTACCCGTCCGCGATTCCAAAGCCCCCGACCACCCACCGCTGTTCATCCCCAACAACGCCTGGGCAAGCTTCATCGAACACCTCACCCGCTGACACAGACGGCGCCCAGCAAACCTCTGCCACGCCGCCACGCAGGAAGGCCGAAGACGATGCCAACCCAGCGCCCCCACCTGAACGCCGCCCGCTGGCGCAAGTCCAGCTACAGCGACGGCGGATACGGAACCTGCGTCGAGGTCGCCGACGGCTGCGCCGGCGTCGTTCCCGTCCGTGACTCGAAGCGCGCGCAGGGGCCCGTTCTGAACTTCGGAACGGCCACCTGGCGTTCGTTTCTGAGCGCTTTCGGCGATCGAACTGTCGGTTAGCCGCCGTCGGCACCGGTGCCCGCGTGAGCCGGCGCCGGTACCCTCAGCGAATGATCATCTGGCTGAACGGAACCTTTGGAGCGGGCAAGACCACCACGGCCCACGAAGTGGTGGAACGACTTCCGGGTGCGCGGATCTTCGACTCGGAGATGGTGGGGCACCTGCTGAGCAGAGTGCTCGACCCGACCACGGTCACCGACTTCCAGCAGTGGCGCGCCTGGCGCGCGTTGACCGTGGACACCGCGCGGCGGCTGCTCGACGAGATCGACGGCGGCGCGTTGGTCATTCCGCAGACCGTGCTGGTCGAGGAGTACTGGAAGGAACTACGCACCGGTTTCGCCGAGTTCGGGATTCCGGTGCGGGCGTTTCTGCTGCACGCGGACCGGGAGACGCTGGTCGAACGCGTGCACGCGGCGACCGGGCCGGAGAGCCAGGAGGAGACCGTTGCCTGGCGACTGCGGCATCTCGACGTCTACGAGGCCGCTTCGGGATGGCTGCCGCAGGCGTTCACCGAGATCGACACCGTCGACGCGACGCCCGGTGAGGTCGCGGAGCGGGTGCTGAGCTTCGTTCGGCCGACGGGGATGTCGGACGCCGCCATCGAGGCGGCGATGGTCGGCGCCCCGCGTCAGCTCAACGGGCGGGTGCGGTTCGTGGAGTACGACACGCGGTGGCCCGACGTGTTCGCCGGCGAGGCGACCGCGCTGCACGGGGCGTTGGGGGCGTTGCCGCACCGGTTGGAGCACACCGGCTCGACGTCCGTTCCGGGGCTGGCGGCCAAGCCGGTCATCGACATGCTGCTCGTCGTCCCGGACTCGGGCGACGAGGAGAGCTACGCGCCCGCGTTGGAGCCGCTGGGGTACCGGGTCGTCATCCGCGAGCCGGACTGGCACGAGCACCGGGTGCTGCGCAAGGAACGGCCGGCGGAGGACGTGGACGGGGTCAACCTCCATGTGCTGTCGGCGGGTTCACCCGAGGTGCAGCGCGTCCTCGCCTTCCGCGACCGGCTGCGCTCGTACGACGCGGAGCGCGACCTGTACGCGGCGACCAAGCGGGGGCTGGCGGAGCGCGACTGGAAGTACGTGCAGAACTACGCGGACGCCAAGTCCGAGGTCATCGAGGCCATCCTGGCCCGCGCACTCGACGGCCGGCGGCACTGAGGCGGGCAGAGGCGGGAACGGGTGGCAGGGGTGGCAGGGGTGGCAGGGACGCGATGGTCGGTGCGCTCACTTTCTGAACGAGTACGGTCTGAACGAGTACGGTGCGTTCGGCGCGCTCAGGGCTCAGCGCCTCGCGCTCAGCGCAGCACCGTGCAGGCGGCGGCGCTGAAGAGCAGGGCACCGATGATGGTGCCGCAGCCGAGGAAGAGCAGGAGTCGGGCGAGGATCATGGCAGGTCAACTGTTCGCTGGTCAGGCGGAGTCGGGGCCCCGGAGTGGACAGCTTGTGGCGGTCCTGCGGTGAAGTCGGGGCGCCCTTGTGAGGCGACTAGAGCCTAGCGGCCCGCGAGCCACCCGCGCCGGGGAACGGCCCCACCCGCCCCCTGCGCGCGTGTGTGCGGCGGGCGTCCCCCACATGCCCCGGGTCGCGGCGCGCGACCCGGGGCGTTCGTTCAGTAACTAGCGGAAACGGCTGGGTGCGGGGGGATCAACGCGCGGGCGGGGTGTGTTCGAGGCGTAGTGGTCGCCGTCACGGAGGCAGGGGCGTATGAGTCGGCGGGGGGCGGGGGCGGAGCGGGGATCTGGTCGGTCACGGGCTACGGGGGAGCGGAAGGCGGAACGGCGAGGACTGAACCCACGACAAGCGGCCAACGTGGTGGCTCCTTTCTGCCACCACCCTTTCTACTACCCGGCACTGACAATTCCCGGGGCCCGGCAGGGGGTTCGAGGTCAGGGCCAGAGCAGGGCGCGTTCCCAGTCGGCGTCCGGGAGTTGGGCGTAGGCCAGCCGGACGTGGCGGCGGCCCGCGTCGCCCTGCCAGAACTCGACGTGGTGCGCGGCGAGCGCGTAGACCGTGTGGCCCGGCGGGTGGGCGTCGGGGTGCTCCGCCAGCTCACGGCCCGCGCGTTCGGCGGCCTCGTTCCACTCGGGCAGCGCGCCCATCGGCGTGGACTGGCGGCCGACGAGGCCGGCCACCTTCGAGGCCGGTGAACGGGAGGCGAAGTCCGCCAACGAGACGTCTTTCGGCGCCTGGGTGACATCGCCCCGCACCCGGATCTGGCGGCCCTGGAGCGGCCAGTAGAACGTCAACGCGGCGGCCGGCCGCTGGGCCAGCTGCACGCCCTTGGGGCTGGCCGCGTCGGTGGCGAAGACCCAGGCGGACTCGACCGGTTCGACGTCGCGCAGCGCGACGATCCGGGCGTCCGGGCGGCCGTCGGAGCCGGCGGTCGACAGCAGCGCGGCGCCGGGGTCGAGGACGCCGGCCTCGACGGCCTCGGCCAGCCAGGCGGCGAAGAGCTCGGTGGGTGTGGCGGGCGCGGCACCGGGGTCGGCGCCGGCGCCGAAGCCCGGGAGTTCGCGCGCCATGAGGGGCGCGCGAGCGAGCAGGTCGCGGACGTGGCGAGGGTCCATGAGCCGACGGTAACCCGCGGAGCGGATTGGTGCAGGTGCGCCTGCGGCGGGGCGGCGCGGACGACGACGGTGTGGTCGTGGTCGCGGTGGGTGGTCGTCCTCGGCCCGGTGGACGGTTACCCGCGCAGTTCCCCGCGCCCCCCGGGTGGACCGTGGCACCGGCCAGCGACAAACGTGCAGGCCAGAACCGGCCCCGAAGGGGGCGCGGGGAACTGCGCGCTGCATCCGGGACGGGCCGCAGACGACCACGATGCCGCACCGGCCAGGTGAGTGGTCGTCCTCAGCCCGGTGGCCGGTTACCCGCGCAGTTCCCCGCGCCCCTGAGGTGGACCGTGGCACCGGCCAGCGACAAACGTGCAGGCCAGAACCGGCCCCCGAAGGGGGCGCGGGGAACTGCGCGCTGCATCCGGGACGGGCCGCAGACGCCCACGATGCCGCACCGGACAGGTGGGTAGGCGCTCCCCCACCACACCCCCGTGGCGGGCCGCAGACGCCCACGGTGCCGCACCGGCCAGGTGGGTAGGCGCTTCGCCGGCCAACGGCAACCCTTGACGGCCCGCCGCCCCGTGGGGAAACTTTCGGTCTCGCCACGGAAAGGGTTTTCCGAACATGTCGGACGAGCAGCGCGCGGTCACCATCACCGAGGTCGCGGCGCGGGCCGGCGTCTCGATCAGCACGGCGTCGAAGGCCCTCAACCGCCGGGGCCAGCTGCGGAACGAGACCCGCGAGCGGGTCTTCGCCGCCGCCAACGAGCTGGGCTACCAGCCCAACGCCCTCGCCCGCAGCCTGGTGCAGCGGCGCAGCTACACCGTCGGGCTGCTCTCCACCGAGAGCGCCGACCGGTTCAACATCCCGCTCCATCTCGGCCTGGAGAACGCGCTGGGCGCCGGCCGGGTCGCCGTCTTCCTCTGCGACGGGCGGGCCGACCCCGAGCGGGAGCGGTTCTATCTGGAGTCGCTGCTCTCCCGCCGGGTGGACGGGATCGTCGTCACCGGGGTGCGCACGGACGCGCGCCCGCCGCTGGCGGGCGTTCCGCTGCCGGTGCCCGTCGTCTACGCGTACTCGCGTTCCTCCGATCCGGGTGATCTGTCCGTGCTGCCCGACGACGAGCAGGGCGGGCGGCTGGCCGCCGAGCATCTGCTGGCGGCCGGGCGGCGCACGTTCGCCCATGTCACGGGCCCGCCGGAGTACGCGGCGGTGCGGGACCGACTGACCGGGTTCCGCGCCGCGTTGGCCGAGGCGGGTGTCCCGCTGCCGGACGAGCGGGTGCGTTTCGGCCCGTGGCGGGAGGAGTTCGGCCGGGCGGCCACCGCCGAGCTGCTGGCCGGACTCCCGGATGTCGATGCCGTGTTCTGCGGCAACGACCTGCTGGCGCGCGGCGCGCTGGACACGTTGCGGGAGAGCGGGCGGCGGGTGCCGGAGGACGTGGGCGTCGTCGGCTTCGACAACTGGGGCGTGCTGGCTGAGGGCGCCCGGCCGCCGTTGACCTCGGTCGACATGGACCTCCAGGGGTTGGGCGAGCTGGCCGCCCGGCGGCTGCTCTCGCTGATCGAGGGCAACCGCGAGTCCGGGCTGGTGCGCCAGCCCTGCCGGCTGGAGGTCCGTGACTCGGGCGGCGGCCCCGCCGTGCGTTGACCCCGTTCCCCCCACCATCGTGAAACACCCCGAACCGCCGCGACAGTGAGGACGTTCCGCCATGCCCCAGACCGAGACCGCCCGAAACGAGACGCCCCTCGCCGCCCCCGCCGACCCGCGCGGCGCGCCGGGCGCGCGGCTGTCGCCGGTGCCGCTGGGCGCGGCGACGCTGACCGGGGGGCCGCTGGCCGAGGCGAGGGAACGCAACCGGACGATCACCCTGGAGACCATCCACCGGCGCTGCGAGGAGTGCGGCGCGATCGACAACCTGCGGCGGGCCGGCGGGCTGCTGGCGGGCGACCCGGTCGCCGACTTCCAGGGCGCGTTCTACGCCGACTCCGACGTGCACAAGTGGCTGGAGGCCGCCTGCTGGCAGCTCGCCGAGACGCCGGAGGACGACGCGCTGCGCGCGCGGGTGGACGAGGTGGTGGCCGTCCTGGAGGCGGCGCAGGGCGAGGACGGCTATCTCAACTCGTACTTCATGGGCGAGCGCGCCGCCCGGCGCTGGACCAATCTCAGGGACGAGCACGAGATGTACTGCGGCGGGCACCTGGTGCAGGCGGCCGTGGCGCACTTCAGGGCGACGGGGGAACGGCGGCTGCTCGCCGTGGCGGAACGGTTCGCCGCGCACGTCTGGAGCGTCTTCGGCCCCGGTCGGCGCCCGGGCGCCGACGGGCACCCCGGGTACGAGACCGCGCTGGTCGAACTGGCGCGGGCCACCGGCGATCCGCGGTACGCGGAGCAGGCGCTGTGGTTCGTCGAGCAGCACGGCGCGACCCCGCCGGCGATCGGCGGCCGTGCCTACCACCTGGACCACGAGCCGCTGGCCGCGCAGCGGGAGGTGGTGGGGCACGCGGTGCGGGCCCTCTACCTGTACACGGGCGCCACCGACCTGCTGACCGAACTCCCCGAGAGCGCCGCCTCGTTGGACCCGGCGGTCGACGCGCTGTGGCGCGACTTCACCGACCGCAAGCGGTATGTGACCGGCGGCGGTGGTGCGCGGCACGACGGCGAGGCGTTCGGCGCGGCCTGGGAGTTGGACGACGAACGGGCCTACGCGGAGAGCTGCGCGTCCGTGGCGCACTTCCAGTGGGCGTGGCGGATGCTGCTGCGGTCGGGGGTCGGCGCCGGTGGCGGGGCCGGGGAGTTGCGGGACGCGATGGAGCAGGTGCTGCACAACGGGCTGCTGTCGGGCGTCGGGCTGGACGGCGAGCACTTCTTCTACGTCAACCCGCTGGCGGACAACGGGGGTCACCGGCGCAGTCCCTGGTTCGGGACGGCGTGCTGCCCGCCGAACCTGGCGCGGCTGGTGGCGGCGCTGCCCGCCTACGCGTACGCGGTCGACTCCGTCGACCCCGCGACGCTGTGGGTGCTGCTGCTGGCCGAGGGGCGGGTGCGGGCCGAAGTGGCGGGCGGAACGCTGGAGTTGGCGGTCACGACGGCGTACCCGTGGGAGGGCGGGGTGCGCGTGGAGGTGGTGCGGGCGCCGGAAGGGGAGTGCGGGATCGCGCTGCCGGCGCCCGGCTGGGCGGACGCGCCGGTGGAGTGGGCGGTGGACGGCGTCGGGGTTGCCGGGGAGGCGGTGGACGGGTTCACGGTGCTGCGTCGGCGCTGGCGGGCCGGGGAGGTGGTGAGCGGCGTGTATCCGTTGGCGGTGCGGCCGGTGGTGGCGCACCCGTGGGTGCGGGCGGCGCACGGGCGGACGGCGCTGGCGCGGGGGCCGTTGGTCTTCTGCCTGGAGCAGGCGGACCATCCGGGGGTCGATGTGCGGGACATCGCGGTGGCTGGCGGGGCCGGCGCGGAGGGCTGGGAGGCCGAGTGGCGGCCCGAACTGCTGGGCGGAACGGTGGTGTTGCGCGGCGAGGGCCTGGCCCGGCCGGCGCCGGCGCCGGACGCCCCGCTGTACCGCTCCGCGGGGGCGCGGGAGGTGGGTGAACGTGAACGGGTGGCGTGGGAACGGGTGGCGCTGACGGCGGTTCCGTATCGGTTGTGGGCGAACCGGGAGGCGGGGCCGATGCAGGTGTGGCTGCCGGAGGTGTGAGTGGGGGTGCGCCGCGGTCGCGGTGCGTGGCCGGGTGCGGGCCGGTGGGCGGTTGCTCGCGCAGTTCCCCGCGCCCCCGAGGTGGACCGTGGCACCGGCCGGCGACAACCGTGCGGGTCAGAGCCGACCCGAAGGGGCGCGGGGAACTGCGCGATGCATCCGGGGCGGGCCGCGGACGACGAACGAGCGGGGCCGAGCAGGTGCGTGGTCGAGTGCGGCCCGGTGGGCGGTTGCTCGCGCAGTTCCCCGCGCCCCCGAGGTGGACCGTGACACCGGCCGGCGACAAACGTGCGGGTCAGAACCGGCCCGAAGGGGCGCGGGGAACTGCGCGCTGCATCCGGGGCGGGCCACGGACGACGAACGAGCGGGGCCGAGCAGGTGCGTTTGTCCGGTGCGGCCCGGTGGACGGTTGCTCGCGCAGTTCCCCGCGCCCCCGAGGTGGACCGTGGCACCGGCCAGCGACAAACGTGCGGGTCAGAGCCGACCCGAAGGGGCGCGGGGAACTGCGCGGCGCATCCGGGGCGGGCCACGGACGACGAACGAGCGGGGCCGAGCAGGTGCGTGGTCGAGTGCGGCCCGGTGGGCGGTTGCTCGCGCAGTTCCCCGCGCCCCTGGGGTGGACCGTGGCTCACGCCGTGTGGAGGGTGAGGTGGGTGGTGCCGGTCGCGGGTGGGGCCGTCGCGAGGAGGCGGACGCGGTGGACGGTGGAGCCCCAGACGGCGGCCAACTTCGGGTCCTCCAGAGGGCGTTCCTCCGCCAGTAGGCAGAAGACCGACGCGTCGTAGTCCAGCAGCAGCCGCCGTCCCGGCGCGCCCAGCAGCAGGCTGCCCGGCGTCGGCCCCGCGGCCGGCGGGTGGGTGGTGACCAGGTGCAGCGCCAACGCGTGCGGCGGCGCGTCGAGGCGCCAGCGTTCCGTGACGGCGATCTCGGACCGTTCGCCGGGGCCGCCCCGGCGCAGCGCCACCGTGCGGCGCCACGCGCGGACGCCGGCCTCCGGCGGCCAGGCCGTCGCCAGGTCCATCGTCAACGAGGCCGCGCGGTCGTCGAGTTCGGCCGTCACGTCGGTGGCGGCGTGGCGGGCACCGGCCGACTGCGGGATGTCGTTGACCAGTGGCAGGTTGTGCCAGGCCGAGCCCATCGTCCAGACGCCGTAGCGGTCGGGCCCGAAGGCCGTCGCGTCGTAGGTGCCGACGCCGAGGTCGATCAGCACCGGCGCACCCCGGTGGGCGACGAGGAACGTGCCCACGTCGTTGTGGTTGTGCGACTCGTCGTTGTGGCCGCCCTTCGCGGCCAGAAAGAGGCCGTCGGGGTCGCCCTCGCGTTCCCTGGCGACGAGCAACTGGGTGTACGGCAGCCACCGTTGGCGGACCAGCGGCGGCCGGGCGAGGCCGTCGGCGCGGGCGGCGTGCCAGGCGTCGTCGAGCAGCGGGGTGAGCAGCCGGGCGAGCGAGACGTCGGGCGCGTCCAGCGAGGCGGCCGGCGCGGTGGCGGCGGCCAGTTCGGTGGCCTCGCGGTCGCCGACCCGTGCGCCGTAGCGGAAGAGCAGCCCCGGCTCGACGTTGGGCAGCCGGGCCGGGCCGTCGGCGAAGTTGACCCACCAGGGTCCGGCGACATGCGCGGTGACCGGGTAGCGCACCAGCGCGGCCGTGCGCGGCATCCGCAGCGCGGCCTGGTCGCCGGTGGCGTCGGCGAGGGTCTCGACGGCCTCGAAGTAGGAGGCGGCGGAGCGCCACCAGTAGGCGAGGCCCTCGTCGCAGCCGCCGTCGTCGGGCAGTTGGGCGAGGTAGCGGTCCAGCGCGCCGACGGCCCGTTCGACGTCGGTCAGCAGCGTCTCGGGCGAGTCCTCCAGCAGCAGGGCGGTGGGCAGCAGGTTGGCGACGATCCAGCTGGTCCAGTTGTTCAGCCGCTCCCCCGCGAGGCCCAGCCACCACCAGTCGTCCCTGGCGCGGAACGGGGCGAGCACCCGGGTGCGGACCTCGGTGGCGATCAACTCGCGTAGCGCGTCGGGAAGTTCCTCGCCGACCAGCAGCCGGGTGTAGGCGAGCAGGGCGGCGGTCTCGGCGGCGAAGAGGTCGACGGTCGGCCGCGCGGGGTCGGGCGCGGGCAGCCCGTCGGTGTCGCGGCCCAGCTCGTGGGCGGGCACGCACCAGGTCGTCTCCGCGCACAGCAGCCGTACCAGCGACTCCAGTTCGGCGGTGGCGGTGCCGGGCCCGGCCAGCAGGGTGTGGACGACGGCGGCGGTCAGCCGGGTGCGGCGGGCGAAGTAGGCGTGCTCGTGGCGGGCCCGGTCGCCGGTGCGGCCGTAGGCGGCGAAGCCGTCGTCCGTCAACGGGGGCAGCACGTCGGCGAGATGGGCCTCGGCGAGGGCGAGGGTGCGCAGGCGCTGCGGCTCGGGGACCCGGCTCCACGCGGCCCGGTCGGAGGCGGGCGGCAGGGGGCGCCAGGCGCCCGGCGGGGGCAGTGTGGCGGCGAGCCGCTCGCGCGGGTGGAGGTCGCTGAGCCGGTGGTGCTGCACGTTGGGGTCCCTCCGTGCTGGTCGCCGATCGCGCGAAGCCCGGTTGCTCCGGCGTTCGGTCCTTGGTGCGGGTGGTGCGGGTGGTGCGGGTTGGTGCGGGTGGCGCGAGGGGTCGGGTGGATTGCTCCGGTCGTGACTGGTCAGGCGGGGCGCGAGACGGTTCTGTTCCTCCTTCGTCTCCTCTTCGCCTCCTTCTTCGTCTCCTTCTTCGTCGCCGAGCGGCTCGGGGGTTGTCGCGGGGTGGCCCGGCCGTCCTGGTGCCGCCGCTTGCTGCTTCCCAGGCGCCCCCGCGCAAAACCGCTTCCGACCGCTCTCGACCATCTCTGACCGTTGCACGCCATCCCGGTTACGGGAACTGCCGTTCGGCTTCCGCGAACTGCGACCGTAAGAGCGGCGACCGACGGCGGACCGTTCCGGGTCGGACATCCGTGCGTTCACCCACCTCGCCCCTCGGGCGGTGCGCGGACGAGACTTTTACATCGATGAAGGGGAACTCCGCAACCCCTCCGCCGTCTGGCGGTTCGCCCGCGCACGGTGCACCGTGCTGAACGTGCGCGATGCGTCGGGTGCCCGCCGAACGGTGCCCGGCAACGCGTTCCGCCTGTCCGCCCGTTGACCACCCCGCGTGGTCGACGGACCCCACCGAGAGAAGGCAGGGACACCACCTCCATGAGCCGAACGAGCCTGATATCGACGCGCCGGGCCAGACGGACGACGCTGCTGGGTGCCGGTGTGGCCGTGCTGTGCGCCGCGTTGCTGAGCGCGCCGGCGGCCTCGGCCGCGTTCCCCGGCGCGGAAGCCGAGGCGCCGGCGGTCGCCGCGCCCTCGGACCCGGCGTCCACCGACGTGGCGCCGACCGCGACCGGCACCCCGATCACCGAGGGCACCGCGCTCTACCCGCGCGTGATCCGGCTGGCGCACAACGGCGAGGCCAACGGCCGGGTGCTCGCCAGCACCGTGACCTTCGACGGCGGCGACGGCCTCGGCGCCATCCACGAGTCGACCGACGGCGGCGACAGCTTCACGCGGGTGGGCACCGTCGCCGACCCGGACTCCGCCGGCGGCCAGGGCCTGTGCTGCACCACCCTCTACGAACTGCCGCGCCAGGTCGGCGACCTGCGCGCCGGCACCCTGCTGTGGGCCTCGTCGGCCGGCGGCGACGAGGCGGACCGGCGGATGGGGCTGCGCGTCTGGGCCAGCGACGACGTCGGCCGCAGCTGGGAGTACCTCTCCACGATCGCGGTCGCCGCCAACGACGGCGGGCTGTGGGAACCGGAGTTCTCGATCGCCGCCGACGGCGCGCTGGTCGCGCACTACGCGGACGAGACCGACCCCGCGCACAGCCAGAAGCTGGTCGCCGCCCGCTCCTACGACGGCGTCGCCTGGGGCGACCACCGGAACACCGTCGCGAGCACCTGGGAGCCCGACCGGCCCGGAATGCCGGTCGTCCGGCAGCTGGGCGACGGCTCGTACTTCATGATCTTCGAGATCTGCAACCCCGGCGGCCAGTACCAGTGCGTGGTCCACTACCGCGTCTCGCCCGACGGCTGGGACTGGGGCGACCCCGCCCACCTGGGCTTCCGCCCGGAGACCGCCGACGGCAAGTACCTGCGCGCCGCGCCGACCGTCGCCTGGTCCCCGGCGCCCGACGGCAACCCGAACGGTCAACTGGTGATCGTCGGCCAGATGGTGCTGAACGCGGACGGTTCCACCGCCGCCGAGAACGGCCGGATCGTGCTGGTCAACACCGAGGGCGGCGCCGGCCCCTGGCGGGCGGCCCCCGCACCGGTCGAGGTGCCGACGGCGGAACCCAACTTCTGCCCCAACTACAGCTCCCCGCTGCTGCCTTCGGCCGACGGCACGGAACTGCTCCAGATCGCGACCGACTGGGAGGGCGACACCTGCCGCGCCTACGCGGCGACGGGACCGCTCGGCTGAGCGGAACCGAGCGAGGCTGAACGGGGACGGGCTGAACGGGAAGCGACCGGCCGTTCCCGTTCAGCCCGTTCGACCCGTTCAGCCCGCGCTCGGCCCGTTGGCGCGGTGATCGGCGCGGTGATCGGCGCGGTCCGGGGTGGCGGGCGGCGGGGTCGCCGTCCAGCCGCCGAGGATGTCGATCGCGCGGGCCGTCTCCGACTCCGGCTCGACGTTGTAGACGCAGAGCACCTGGTCGGGGTCGCCCGGCACCGGGAACGACTCGTAGTGGAAGTCCAGCTGACCAACCAGCGGATGGCGGTAGCGCTTGAGCCCGTGGGTGCGGCTGAGCACCCGGTGGTCGTGCCACCAGTGGCCGAACTCCGGTGAACGCACCATCAGTTCGCCGACCAGGTCGGTCAGCTGCCGGTCGTGCGGATAGCGTCCCGCCTCCAGCCGCAGCATCGCCACGGTCTCGGCCGCGCCCTGTTCCCAGTCCACCAGGCGGTGCCGCGCCTCCGGGTTGAGCAGGATGAAGCGGGCGACGCTGCGCTGCTTGGCCGGCAGCCCGTCGAAGTCGGTCATCACCTCGCGGGCCAGCCGGTTGGTCGCCAGCACCTCGGTGCGGCGGCCGATGACGAACGCCGGGACCCGTTCCAACGCCTCCAGCGTCATCCGCAGTCCCGGCCGCGCCCGCTGCGGGCTGGCCGGGGCGCGGCGGGCCGCCGCCGGGCGGGGGCGGGCCAGCAGGTTGCCCAGGTGCTCGCGTTCGGAGTGGTCCAGGCGCAGCGCGGCGGCGAGCGCCTCGACGACCTCGGGCGAGGGGTTGCGGGCCCGGCCCTGTTCGAGCCGGGTGTAGTACTCGGTGCTCACGCCCGCCAGCCGCGCGACCTCGTCGCGGCGCAGCCCCGGAACGCGGCGGGGGCGGGGGTCGGGCGCCAGCCCCGCCGCGTCGGGGGTGACCCGGGCCCGGCGGGTGCGGAGGAAGTCGGAGAGTTCGCTACCACGGTCCACTCCCCCAGTGTGCGGGGTGGCGGCGCACGGACGGGGGGCGCTGGGTGGCCCTGCCGGTACCAGTCCGGGCGGTACCGGTCCGGGCGGGGCTGGTCGGGAGGGGGCCTCGTGGGGCGCCCCGCGGCGGGTCGGCGGCTGGTGTGCTGGAGAGGCGGCCGGCGGTGAGACGCCACCGGCTCCCCCAACGACCCAGGGAAAGGGGACACCGCGTGTCCACCAACGTCACCACCACCCCGACCGCCACCGGGCGCCCGCTGGCGGGCCGGGTCGCCGTCGTCACCGGCGCGTCGAGCGGCATCGGCGCGGCCACCGCCGAGCACCTGGCCGAGCTGGGCGCCCGGGTCGCGCTACTGGCGCGGCGCGAGGAGCGGCTGGAGCAACTGGCCAAGCGGATCGAGGGCGCCGGCGGCACGGCGCTGCCGCTGGGCGTCGACCTCACGGAAGAGGCGGCCGTGAACGCGGCGGCCTCGCGGATCGCCGCCGAACTCGGCGACGCCGACCTGGTGTTCAACAACGCCGGGGTGATGCTCTCCTCGGCCGTCGACTCCGGCGAGCTGGACCTCTGGCGCCGCCAGCTCGACCTCAACGCGGGCGGGGTGCTGCACGTGGTCTCCGCGTTCGTTCCGCAACTGCTGCGCTCGGCGGCGGAGAAGGGCGTCGGCGACCTGTTCAACATCAGCTCGGTCGCGGCGACCGGCGTCTACCCGAAGTTCTCCGTCTACTCGGCGACGAAGGCGTTCGTCTCCCACCTCTCCGCGAACCTGCGGGCCGAGCTGGGCCCGCGCGATGTGCGCGTGACCGCGCTCGAACCGGGCATCGTGGAAACGGAGTTGCAGGAGCACGTGACGGACGAGGGCGCGCTGGAGTGGCTGGCCGGCACGCGGAAGCAGCACGCGTGGCTGGAGGCGGGCGACATCGCCGCCACGGTCGGCTTCCTCGCGGCGCTGCCGCCCCGCGTCAACGTGCGGCACCTGGCGGTGACCCCCACCGGCCAGGTGTGACCTCTGGCCCGGGCCGCGGCCGACCAACGAGCCGGACCGTCCGGTTTCGTGGTCGACCGCATCCCCGGCGGCCGGTTGCCCGCGCGGTTCCCCGCGCCCCTGGCTCCGCCGGTGGGCGGCCTGGGAACGCACTCACCTCAGGCCGGTGACGCCCCAAGGGGCGCGGGGAACTGCGCGAATGCTCAGTGACGGGCCGCGGACGAGCACTCACGTGGGTGGCTTGGGTGGGTGGTCGACCGGCGCCCCACCGGCGAGGTGGACGGCGAGGGTGCCGGACTCAAGGGCCACGTGGAGCGCCCCCGCCGCGTCGAAGGCCAGTCCGTGGGGTTCCGACCCGGCGTCGTCGAGCGGGAACTCCTCGACACTCCCCTCCGCGTCCATCGCCCCGATCCGCCCCGCCGCCCACGCCGTGTACCAGCAGCGGCCGTCGGGCCCGTGCAGCACGGCGTGCGGCCGGCAGCCCCGGTCGGGCAGCGGGAACTCGTCCACCCGTCCGTCCGCCGTCATCCGCGCCAGTTGGCCGGCGCCGATCTCGGCGCACCAGAGCGCGCCGTCCGCGCCCACGGTCAGCCCGACGGGCGCGGCGCCCTCGGTAGGCAGCGGGTGGCGGCTGACCCGCCCGTCCACAGTGATCCTGGCCAACGCGTCGGCCTGGTTGAGCGTGCACCACAGCGCCCCGTCCGGTCCGGCGACGATCGCGGCGGGGAAGGCGCCGGGCCAGGGCAGCGGGAACTCGTCCACGCGCCCGTCCACCGTGATCCGCCCGACGCGGTCGACGCGCGACTGTGTGAACCACAGCGCGCCGTCCGGCCCCGCCGCGATGCCGTACGGGCCGGACTCGGGCGTGGGCGGCGCGAAGGAGGTGGCGCGGCCCCGGGTGTCGATCCGGCCGACGCGGTGGTCGCCGTAGCGGGTGAACCACAGCGCGCCGTCCGGCCCCGGCGCGATCACCGTGGGCGCGCAGCCGGGGTCGTCGAGCGGGTGGGTGTCGATCCGCCCGTCGGGCGCGAGCCGGCCGACGGCCCCCGCGTGGACCAGGGTGAACCAGAGCGCGCCGTCCGGTCCGAGGGCCAGCGCGTAGGGGCCGCCGGCCCGCCCGTCTGGCACCTCGATCGCGGTCCACGGCGACGGCGGGGCGGGCGGAGCCGGCGCGGCCGGGGGGCGTGCGGGTGTGAGGGAGAGGCGCTCGCCGCGCCAGCGGGCGCGCAGGCGGCGGTCGTGGCTGACGACGACGACCGTCCCCGGATAGTCGGCCAGGGCCGCCTCCACCTCCTCGACCAGCGCGGGCGAGAGATGGTTGGTCGGCTCGTCGAGCAGCAGCACGTCGACGGGCGCGTCGACCAGGCGGGCCAGCGCGAGACGCTGCCGCTGGCCGGTGGAGAGCCGTGCCACCGGCACGTCGAACCGTTCGGCGGCGAACAGGCCGAGGGCCAGCAGCCGTTCGGCGTGTTCCTCCCTGGTGCCCGGCCTGCCGGCGGCGAAGGCCGCCAGCAGGGTCTGCCCGGGAAGGGCCGGCGGCGGCTCCTGGCCGAGCCGGGCGACGCGGCCACGCGCGGTGAACCGGCCACGGTCCGGAGCGAGTTCGCCGGCGAGCACGCTCAACAGGGTGCTCTTGCCCGAGCCGTTGACCCCGGTGACCAGCAGCCGGTCGCCGGCCTCGACCGCGAGGTCGAGCGGCGCGAGCCGGCCGTCGACGGCGAGCCCCTCGGCGGCGAGGACCGTGCCGGTCAGGGCGTCGGCGCGCAGCGCCGGGCGGAAGCGCAGCGGCTCGGGCGGCGGCGGCACCGGGTCGGCGCGCAGCCGGCGGAGGCGTTCCTCCGCGTTGCGCACCCGGCCGGCGACCGAGCGCTGCACCCGGCCGCCGGCCCGGTCGTAGGCCATCTTGTTGCCGTCGCGGATCCCGCGCCCCGGCGCGACGCGGCGGGCCGTGGTGGCGGCGGCCTCGGTCAGCCGCTCGGTCTCGGCGAGCCAGGCGGCGTGGGCGTCGGCCCAGCGGCGGCGGGCGGCGGCGTGTTCGGCGAGGTAGCCGGCGTAGCCGCCGCCGTGGCGGACGAGTCGGCGGCGGTCGGCGTCCAGCTCCCAGACGGTGGTGGCGACCCGTTCCAGCAGGTCGCGGTCGTGGGAGACCAGCACGGTGGTGCCGCGCCGGCCGCGCAGGTGGTCGGCGAGCCAGTCGACGGCGCGGTCGTCGAGGTGGTTGGTCGGCTCGTCGAGCAGCAGCACCTCGGGGGCGGCGGCCAGCAGCGCGGCGAGCCGCAGCCGGCCCAACTCGCCGCCGGAGAGGGTGCCGACGCGCCGTTCGGGCGGCAGGGCGGACAGGCCGAGGCCGGCGAGCGCGCGTTCCAGCCGGGCGTCGGCGTCGTAGCCGCCGCGCAGCTCGAAGACGGTCAGCAGCCGGCCGTACTCCTCGCCCCCGGGCCCGAGCGCGACGCGCTCGTCGGCGGCCATCCGCGCCTCCAGGGCGCGCAACCGGCTCTCCACGGCGCGGAGTTCGGCGAGGGAACGGTCCAGGACCCGCTGGACGGTGAGGTCGGCGGGCAGCGTCTCCTCCTGGAGGAAGTGGCCGACGCCGCCCTCGGCGCGGACCACGACCCGGCCCTCGTCGGGCCGGTCGACGCCGGCGAGCAGCCGCAGCAGGGTGCTCTTGCCGGAGCCGTTCTCCCCTACGACGGCGGCGCGTTCACCGGCAGGGAAGGAGCAGTTGACCGCGGAGAGAACGGGGCGGCCGTCGAAGGTCCTGGTGAGGTCGTGTGCGGTGATCTGGGTGCGCAAGGGTGGGCTCCGTGGTGTGCGAGGCGGGAGCGGCCGGAACGGGCCGCGCGGTCGGACGAACACCTCGGATGAGCACCAGGACACCCCATAAATGCGACAACAGTTGCATTAGGATGTTGCCATGGAGCCTCCAGCACCGTCAACCGACATGCCGCAGGACCCGCCCGCGCCCCGCCGCCGCCCCGGGGGGCGCACCGCCCGGGTCCGCGCGCTGGTGCACGGGGCGGTGCGCGAGCAGCTGGTGGCCGAGGGCTACGACGGGCTGACGGTGGACGCGGTCGCCGCCCGTTCCGGCGTGCACCGCACCACGGTCTACCGCCGCTGGCGGGACGTCGGCGGGCTGCTGGCCGACGTGCTGGACTCGGCGGCCGACGACGGCTGGGCGCCGCCCGACACCGGCTCGCTCGAAGGCGACCTGACCGCGCTCAACGAGGAGGTCGCGGCCGGGCTCACCGAGGACCCGCCGATCGCCATGGCGCTGATCGCCGCGTCCTTCCGCTCCCCCGAGGCCGCCGAGGCGCTGCGCCGCTTCTGGGACGACCGCTACCGCCGCTGCGCGCCGGTGGTGGAACGGGCGGCGGCGCGCGGCGAGTTGCCGGGCGCCGCCACGGACGACCGCGCGCTGCTGGTCGCCGCCACCGCGCCCGTCTACCACCGCCTCGCCCTGCTGCGCGCCCCCGCCGACCCGGCCCTCCCCGCCACCGCCGCCCGCACGGCGGCCCTGGCGGCGGGCGCGGGGGCGTTCGCCGTTCCGGGGTGACGCGATACCCGGGTGCCCCGGCCGGGCACCGGTGGCAGGGTGGGGGGATGGGTGACGAGCGCGGGGAGCGCGCGGAGGGGCCTCGGCGGCATCGGGACCTGGGTGGGGCGCTGACCGCGTTCGCCGACCGACTGCTGGTGGTCTGTCCCGGCTGCGGCGGGCGTGCCGTGGTGGTGCCGAGGCCGGACCTGCCGGCGCCGCGCTACGGCAGCGAACTGCTGTTCATGCCGCGCAGGTTGGCCTGCGGCGGCTGCGGCCTGGTCCGCGAGTGGAACGCGGAGCGGAAGGGCACCGCGCTGGTCGGCGCGGTGCTCGGCGAGTCGGACGACCCGTTCTTCGGCCGGCCGCTCTGGCTGCGGACGCCGTGCGTCGGCCATGTGCTGTGGGCCTACAACGCCGCGCACGTCGAGGCGTTGGCCGCCTATGTCGGCGCGACGATGCGCGAGCGCGGCCCGTTCTCCCCGACGTCGTCCATGATCGCCCGGCTGCCGGAGTGGATGAAGCGCGGGCGGCACCGCGCGCCGGTGCTGGCCGGGCTCGCCACCCTCGCCGAGCTGGCCGAACACTCCTCCCCCGCCGACCGCTCGCCGGCCGCCCACCCCGACGGCGGGCGCCCGCGTCCGCACGACGCGCGGCTGTTCACGAGTGAGCCGTGGTGAACGGCGCGGATCACGCCCCGCCGCCGAGGTAGGCGAGGACCGCCAACACCCGGCGGTGGCCGGCGATGTCCTCGTGCAGCCCCAACTTCCGCAGGATCGCGCCGATGTGCTTGTTGACGGCGGCGCCCGAGACATGGAGCCGGCCGGCGATCTCCGCGTTGCCCAGGCCCTCGGCCATCAGCGCCAGCACCTCGTGCTCACGCGGCGTCAGCCGGGAGACGGGGTCGGCGCCGCGGCGCAGCAGTTGGCGCACCACCTCGGGGTCGAGCGCGGTGCCGCCGGCCGCGACGCGTTCCACCGCGGCGACGAAGTCGGCGACCGCGGCGACCCGGTCCTTCAGCAGGTAGCCGACGCCCAACTCGCCGCCGAGCCGCAGCAGATGGCCGACATAGGACCGTTCCAGATACTGGCTGAGCACCAGCACCGGCAGCCCCGGGCGCGCGGCGCGCAGCTCCAGGGCGGCCCGCAGGCCGTCGTCCCCGTGGCCCGGCGGCATCCGCACGTCGGTGATCACCACGTCCGGCTCGTGCGCCAACGCCCGCTCGACCAGCGCGTCCGCGTCGCCGACGGCCGCCACCACCCGGTGGCCGAACCGGGTCAGCACCCCGACCAGCCCGTCCCGCAACAGCGCCGAGTCCTCGGCCAGCACCACGGTCAGCGACACGGCAACTCCGCCTGGAGCAGCGTCGGTCCGCCGTGCGGACTGGAGACCCGCAGCCGCCCGCCGGCCGCGTCCACCCGGTCGGCCAGCCCCTCCAGGCCGCCGCCCTCGGCCGGCGCCGCGCCGCCGCGCCCGTCGTCCCTGACGGCGAGGGTCAGCACGTCGGCCCGCACCCGCGCCTCGACCTCGGCGCCGGCGGCGCCGCTGTGCCGGGCGACGTTGGTCAACGCCTCGGCGACCAGGAAGTATCCGGCGCTCTCGATGCCCGGCGGCAGCCGCTCCGGCAGCTCCACGTCCAGCGCGACGGGCACGGGGGAACGGTCCGCCAGGTTCTCCAACGCGGCGCCCAGCCCGTGGTCGACGAGCGCCCTGGGGTGCACGCCCCGGCACAGCTCCCGGAGTTCGGCGATGGCCAACCCGATCTCCTCCTGGGCGTCGGCGAGTTGGCGCTCCGCCGGCGAGTCGGGGGCCGCGTCCAGCCGGGCGAGGCCCAGCCGCATCGTGACGGCCACCAGCCGCTGCTGGGCGCCGTCGTGCAGATCGCGCTCGATCCTGCGGCGTTCCGCGTCGAACGCGTCGACCAGCCGCGTCCGCGAGGCCCTGACCTCGGTCAACTCCCGCCCCAACTCCCCGTCCCTGGGCGCCAGCACCATCCGGGTCAGCGCCGCCCGCGCCCCGGCCCACGCGGTCAGCGTGAACGGCGCCGCCGGCAGCAGCGCCACGCCGACCACGAGCCAGGGCCAGGCCGAGGGGTCGTCCACCGGGGAGTACGCCAGCAGCGCCGGGAGCCCCAGCGCGAAGCCGAGCACCAGCAGGTCGAGCCACCACAGCGCGGTCAACGAGACGGCGGTGAAGCCCAGTTCGCGCCAGGTGGCCGGCTCACGCAGCCGGGCGGCCACCCAGGCGCGCGCGCCGGGGCGCGGGGGCGCGCGGTGCGGGTCGGGCACCGGGTCGAGGTCGACCAGCCGCAGCCGCCACCGTTCGACCCTGGTCACGAACACGCCGGAGAGCGCGACCGCCAGCAGGAGCGGCGCGCCGACGCCGACGACCACCGTCGCCAGGCCGAGCACCGCGAGCGTCAGCAGGACGACGGCGGCCAGCACGCCGAGGACGACGCCGCTCGCGGTGTAGAGCAGCGCCCGCCACGGCCAGGGCGTGGCGAGGAAGCGCAGCGGGTGCCGCGCGAGGGCGGACCAGGCGGTTCGTTCACGCACCGGGCGACCATAGCCGCCGGCCGGCGGGGCGCGCGGTAGTGCCCGCACTACCCTTTCCGTCTCTCGCGGGTCAGTGCCGGGGCCGGGGGCCTCGCGCTGGGATGGCGGCCATGTGGAGAGACGCAACAAGAGACGCGGGGGCCACCGCCCCGAGGACCGCCCGAACGCCCCGGCGCCGCGCGGCGCCGCGGCTCGCGGCGGGCGCCGTCGCGCTGCTGGCGCTGACCGGCGCGGCCCCGGCGGCGGGGGCCGCCGACGGGCGGCCGACGCTGGACGCCGCCTCCGTCGACGCCCATGTGCGCGACTATCTGGACGACACCGGGCTGCCGGGCGCCGTGGTCGCGGTGACCAGCGGCGAACGGGTGGTGCGGGCCGCCGGCTACGGCCACACCGCCGGGGGCCGGCCGTTGACGGCGCGGACCCCGGTGCCCGTCGCCTCGCTCTCCAAGTCGATGACGGCCTGGGCGGTGCTGCGGCTGGCGGCGGACGGCCGGATCGCGCTGGACGAGCCGGTGGCCGACCAGCTGCCGGAGTTCGCCATGGCCGACCCGAGGGCCGAGGAGATCACCGTCCGCCAACTCCTCCACCAGACCTCGGGGATGGCCGACTCGACCCACCCCGACCTGGTGCTCCCCCAGCCGGACAGCCTCGCCGAGGCCGTCGCCGCGCTGCGCGACGCGCGCCTCGCGGACGACCCCGGCACGGCCTGGCACTACCACAACACCCACTACGCGGTGGCCGCCCGGCTGGTCGAGGTGGTGAGCGGGGAGCCGTTCGCCGACTATCTGGCCGACGCAGTGCTCCGCCCGTTGGGGATGGAGGACAGCGTCACCGTCGACTCCACGGCCGAGATGCCGGAGGGCGCGCGCGGCCATGTGCGCGCCTACGGGCGGCTCTTCGAACGGGACCATCCGCGCTGGTTCACCGGCGGGGCGTTCGGGGTGGTCACCACCGCCGACGACCTGGGCGACTGGCTGGTGGCCCAGCACACCCTCGGGGTGTCGGCCGACGGCCGCCGGGTGCTGCCGGAGGCCGAGGCGCGGCTGGCGCACACCCCGCCCGAGGGGCGGGACTACGCCATGGGGTGGAGCGTGAGCCCGGAGGGCGAGCGCCCCGTGAAGCTGCGACACACCGGGCAGTTGCTCACCCACAACGCGATACAGATCCTGCTGCCGGAACGCGGCGTCGGCATCGCCGTGGCCACCAACACCGGGATGGTCTCGGGCGACGACGCCGTCGCGCTGGCCGACGGGCTGGTCGACCTGGCCGAGGGCCGCGCGCCCGGCGACCACAGGCCGTTCACCCTCACCGCCGACTGGGTGCTGGCGGCGCTCACCGTGCTGGCCATCGGACTGGGCGGGTGGGGCGCCCGGCGCGCGCGCCGCTGGGCACGGCGCGCGGCGGACCGCCCGCGCTGGCGCTCCGCGCCGGGGCTGCTGTGGCCGCTCGCGCCCCTCGCGCTGCTGTTCTGGCTGCCCGAACTGTGCGGGCTGGCCATGGGCCGGCGCGGCACCTTCGGCCAGGTCGTGTACGTCTGGCCGGCGTTGGTGATCTGGACGGCGGCCGGCGCCGCCGCGTCGGCCGCCGTGCTCCTCGCCCGCTGCGGGGCGCTGGCCGCGCCGTCGGTCAGGCGGTGGCGCGCGCGCCGCGTCGCAGCAGCTCGGTGATCCTGATGAAGCCGTCCCCACCGTGGCCGAGCCCCACCGCCCGGTCGGTCAGCCCCTGGACGGCACGCATGATCCCCGCCTCGATGCCGTGGCGCTCGGAGGACTCGACGATGTGCGAGGCCGCCGACGCCGCCGAGGTCATCGGGCTGTCGTCGCCGCTGAACGTGCCCCGGTCCACCTCCTCGGCCAGCTCCTCGAAGATCGGCGGCAGGATCTTCGCGATCCCGTTGGCGAACGGCGCCAGCTCCCGCGCCCCGATGCCCTCCGCGCCGGCGACGGCCAGGGCGTGGGCGAAGCCGCCCATCGCCGAGTAGAAGACGTCGAGCAGCGCGATGTCGTAGGCGGCGGCAAGACCGATCTCCTCCCCGAGGTGGGTGTGGGCGGCGCCCAGCGCCTCCAGCACCGGCAGGTGCCGGCGGAAGGGCGCCTCGGGGCCGCTGTGCAGATAGACCGCGTCGGGGGTGCCGATGGTGGGGGTCGGCGTCATGATCGCGCCGTCGAGGTAGTCGACGCCGTGCTCCTCGGCCCAGGCCGCCAGTGCGCGGACGCGCTGCGGGATGTCGTTGGACAGGTTCACCAGCGTGCGCCCCCGCAGCGCCTCGGCCACCCCCTCGCCGCCGAGCACGCCCTCGACGGCGCGGTAGTCGACCACGCAGACCACGGTCAGTTCGCCGGCCGCGACCGCCTCGGCGGCGGTGGCGGCGGCGAGCGCGCCGCGTTCCACCAGGGCGCCTTCGCGGCCCGGCGTCCGGTTCCAGACGGTGGTCCGGTGGCCCCCGGCGAGGAACGCCCCGGCCAGCGCCCGGCCCATCGGCCCGAGCCCGAGCACGGTCACGGAAGACCGGTCGGTCGCGGGGTGTTGTGCGGTGGTGGTGGACTCGTCCATGGTGCTCCGCCTTCTTGTTTCCTTGACCCAACGGGTAACGACCCATACACAAACACGGATAAAAGGGGTATCGATGACGCGTAGCCGCGCCAACGACACCGAGGTGTGCGGCGTCACCGCCGCGATCGCCGTGATCGACGGCAAGTGGAAGACCGCCCTGCTCTGGCAGCTGGAGTCGGGCCCGCACCGCCCCGGCGAACTGCGCCGGCTGCTGCCGGGCGTCAGCGAGAAGGTGCTGACCACGGCGCTCCGCGAGATGGAGACCGACGGGCTGGTGCACCGACGCGTCTACGACGAACTCCCGCTGCGTACCGAGTACTCGCTGACCGCCTTCGGCCGCGAGCTGTCGGAGGTCCTGGGACCGCTCTCCGACTGGGGCCACCGCCGCCTGGAACGGCTCGTCGAGGCGGGCACCGCGCCCGCCCACTGAAGCCACCGCCCGCCCTCATCCGCACGGCCCGGCCCCGGCCGCCCCCACCAGCCTGACGGCGGGGGCGGGCGACGCCAAGTACCCACTTTTTTGTGGGTGCCCCGGGACGCGGCTGCCCGGCGCGGGTGCCCGGTGCGGGTGCCCGGTGTGGTGGACGCCGGCCCTAGGTTGTCTCGTTTGGATCTTCGTGGATCAGGGCGCGGCTCCCCCAGCCTCGCGGCTGGGAGGTGCCCCCATGATGCGGTGCATCGCAAGGCGCCGGATCGCAGCTCATACTTGGTCGTATTCGCGCGATTCGGTAACGCAGCGAGGTTCCCCCAGGCCCCTCGGGGGCCTGGGAGGTGCCCCCATCGCTGGCGTCGCGCCCCCGCGAAGATCCAAACGAGGCGACCTAGCTCCAGGTCGCGGTGTCGGGATCGATCCCGTGGGCCCGCGCGTTGGCGTCCACCACGCGGCGGAACCACGCCGCGAGGCCGACCCGGACGCCGTCGTAGTGCGCCGCGAACCCCGGGTCGGACGCGTACATGCGGCCCAGGCAGACCTGCATCCCCCGGGTGAGGGGGAAGTACGAGGCGAAGACCTCGCGATGCCGCTCGGCGAGCGCGTTGGCCTCCGCGCTGCCCGGAGCGACACCGGCGTCCATCGCCTCGCCGAGCGCGCGGTCGAGGGCGGTGACGGCGTCGGCGACGGCCCCCCACTCCTCGGGCCCGCGCGAGGCCGCACGCTCGACGTACTGCCGCCACTGCGCCGTGTCCCCGTAGCGCCGCCGCGCCTGGGCCGGCCACCGTGGGTCCCAGTCGGGGCCGAAGAGCGCGGCCTGCTGCTCGACGGTCAGCAGCAGGCCGCGCTCGTGGGCCTCGATCATCCGGTCCAGCCCGGTGCCGAGCCGCTGGAGGCGCTCGATCCGCTCGTCCACCTGCGCGCGCTGCGCGCGCAACGCGCCCGGCACGTCCGCCGTCGAGTCGTCCAGGACGGCGCGGATCGCGTCCAGGTCGAGCCCGAGCTCGCGGTAGACCACGACGCGGTGCAGGCGTTCCAGGTCGCCGGCGCCGTAGAGCCGGTACCCGGCGGCCGTGCGCGACGACGGCCGGGCGAGTCCGATCTCGTCCCAGTGGTGCAGCGCCCGGACCGTCACGCCCAGACGCGCGGAGACCTGTCCGACGGTGAGCCCTCCGGCGTCCGAGGGCTCGTCGGCGTCGACGGCTTCAGCCATGTTCCCCATTGTCGCCCCGGCCGGGGCGGGTGCCGGGGCCGGTGATCCCGATGGCCTCCAGGTTCCGCGCCTCCTGGCTCGCCGGGTCGAAGGGCTTCGCCGCGGTGAGCACGATCCGCGCGTTCTCGGGGGTGATCACCGTGATGTCGCGGGTGTTCCAGGGGGTGTCCCGAGGGCCGTCGACGGAGTCGGGGCGCAGCGCGCGGCAATCCGCGACGACGCCGTCGAGCTGGCTCAGCACACACGCGAAGCTCAGACCCATCGCCGGCGGCCGTTCCTGGGCCTCGGCCTCCGAGACGAGCAGCACGTCCTGGAACGCCCAGCGCCGCAGGTGCACCAGCGTGCCGGGGATGCCGAACAGCTCGAAGAAGCCGAGCCCGCGCACCCAGAAGTCGACGGAGGCCGCCAGGTCGTCGGTCGGCACGGTGGCGAAGGCGGGCATCCCGTAGATGCCACGGAACGGCTCCGGCGGCACCGCCTCGGGGCCTGGCGTGGGCACGGGGCTGATCTCGAACGCGTCGTAGTGGTCGCTCATGGCCCCGACCCTCCCGCCTCACGCCGCGTGAGGGTCAAGCCGGGACCGGTCGGACCTGGCGTGCGGTCGCTCGGGCGCGGCCCCGTCCCGCGCGCCGGAAGCCGGCGACAAGGACGTCTGGAACCGCGACGCGCCGGCCGGCGTAGTGCATCGAGACAGCGCCCGTGCGCTGCGCCGAGACGACGAGACGGAGACCGCGACGTGCCTGCCGCCGAGGACCGCGCCCAGTCCGCACCCGCCGCCCGGGTGAACGACTACGACAGCTTCGCCGAGACCTACTCGGCCCTCAACGAGACCAGCCTCCTGAACGCCTACTACGAGCGGCCCGCGATGCTGTCCCTCGCCGGGGACGTGGCCGGCCGCCGGATTCTCGACGCCGGCTGCGGCTCCGGCCCGCTGTTCGCCGCGCTGCGCGACCGAGGCGCCCTCGTCACCGGCCTCGACTCCAGTGCCGAAATGGTGGAGCTGGCGCGGCGGCGGCTGGGTGCCGGCGCGGACCTGCGGGTGGCCGACCTGGGCGACCCGCTGCCGTTCGCCGACGGCGCGTTCGACGACGTCCTCGCGTCGCTGGTGCTGCACTACCTGGAGGACTGGGGGCCGACGCTGGCCGAGACGCGGCGCGTGCTCAGGCCAGGCGGCCGACTGATCACGTCGGTGCAGCACCCCTTCGTGGACTACGCCCACCAGGACCCCCGGCCCGACTACCACGCGACCACCGAGTACGCCCAGGACTGGACCGACCTGCTGGGGCGGCCCGCCCGGATGACCTTCTGGCGCAGGCCACTGCACGCGATGACCGACGCCTTCACCGCGGCCGGCTTCCGTCTGGCCGTCATCAGCGAGCCACAGCCCGATCCGGCCGCCCGCGAGCTGTACCCCGACGACTTCCACGACCTGTCGACCAGGATGTGCTTCCTCTTCTTCGTGCTTGAGGCACCCTCGACCACCCCATAGCCTGCCGCAAGCAGGGCGCTTGCAATAGCTAGCACGTTGGTGCACGCTGGAGCGCATGGCTTCACTCGGTGTGGGAGACCTGGGCGCGTTCCTGCGGGAGCAGCGGCGGCAGGCGCAGCTGTCCCTGCGGCAGCTCGCCGACGCGGCGGGGGTGTCCAACCCCTATCTCAGCCAGATCGAGCGCGGGCTGCGCAGGCCCAGCGCCGAGATCCTCCAGCAGCTCGCCAAGGCGCTGCGGATCTCCGCCGAGACGCTCTACGTGCAGGCCGGCTTTCTCGACGAGCGGGTACAGGAGGAGGCCGACGCGGCCCCGGGCCCCGGGGTGCGCGAGGCGGTGCTCGCCGACCCCGGACTGACCGAGCCGCAGAAGGCGGCCCTGATCCAGATCTACACCTCGTTCCGTGCCGAGACCGCCGCGACCGCCGCGACCGAGCCGCGCGGGGCGGCGGACGAGGCGCCGACGCCCGGGACCCCGCGCGGCGACGAGAGGCGCCACACAGGCGACGCGCACGCCGCGCACGAGACGCACGCCACGCACGACGACCACTGACCACCGAATCCCGGAGACCCACGGGAACCCACGGGAGGGGAAACCACCATGGCCATCACGGACGACCTGCGGAAGACGCTGACCGAGTCCACGCCGCTCTATGTGGCGGCCGGCACCGCCGATCTCGCCGCGCAGAAGCTGCGCGAGCTGCCCGCCACCCTGGAGCGGCTGCGCGCCGAGGCGCCCGAGCAGTTGCCCCGGATCCGCGAGCGCGCCCAGCACGCCGCGCTGACCGGCGTCGGAGTGGCGCTTGAGTACGCGGTCAAGGCGCGGGAGACCTATGACGGCCTCGCCGAGCGCGGCAAGACCGTGGTCGAGCGCCGCCGCGCCGAGGAGGAGGGCGCGGGCGACTGGGACGAGGTGACGGTGGAGCGCGCGTCGGTCACCGAGCCGGTGGCCGCCGAGCCGTTCACCGAGCCCGCCAGCGTCACCGAGGAGGCGGAGGCCGCGGCCAGGGCGGCGGCCACCGCCACCGAGAAGCCCGCCGCCGAGAAGCCCGAGGCACCGGCGGAGTCCGAGGCGTCGGCCGAGCCCGCCGCGAAGAAGGCCACCGCCGCCAAGCCGCGCCGGGCCAACGGCACCCGCAAGGCCGCCCCGTCCGGGCCGAAGAAGATGCCGCCCAAGGACTGAGCGCATACCGCGTCAACGGCCGGGAACCCTGGGCATTACCGACCGGGGCTCCCGGCCGGTAGCGTGGACGGCAACCATCGGCAAACAGCCGCAAACGGACAGTGGGTGGCGGAGCATGTTTTACGAGACGTTTTTGTCGCTGTGGTTCTACCTCTTCCTCGGGCTGCTGATCATGAGCGGCTACGCGCTGATCCACGCGGCCCTCCAGCGGGAGGACGCGTTCCGCGCGGCGGACAAGCAGACCAAGCCGACCTGGCTGATGATCCTCGGCGGCGCGGTCGCCGTTCAGCTGGTCTTCCCCTGGCTGCTGCTGGTGCTGGTGTCGACCGTGGCCACCATCGTCTACCTCGTCGACGTCCGCCCGGCGCTGCGCGCCGTGACCGGCGGCGGTGGCGGTGGACGCGGCGGCGGCTGGAGCAGCAGCGACGGCCCCTACGGCCCGTACAACGGCGGTCGCTGAGGCGTCCGGCGGCGCGGGACGTGGGAGGGTTAGCCGTGGCTGGTTCCTGCACTTAGCATCAACGGGACAACAGCCGCTGAACGTCAGAGGAACTGCCGTGCGCTTTCGCCTGAAGCCGAAGGAGACCAGCTTCTACGAGCTGTTCGCCACCGCGGCCGACAACGTGCTCAGTGGCTCGAAACTGCTGATGGAGCTGCTCGGCGCCGACGCCGCTACGCGTGTTGAGATCGGCGAGCGGATGCGCGCCGCGGAGCACGCGGGGGACGATGTCACGCACGCGATCTTCCACGAGCTGAACTCGTCGTTCGTCACCCCGTTCGACCGGGAGGACATCTACCGGCTGGCCTCGCTCCTCGACGACATCATGGACTTCATGGAGGAGGCGGTCGACCTCGTGGTCCTCTACGAGATCGACGAGCTGCCCAAGGGTGTGGAGAGCCAGATAGAGGTGCTGGGCAGGGCCGCCGAGCTGACCGCCGCCGCGATGCCGAGGCTGCGTGACATGCGCGACCTCAACGAGTACTGGATCGAGGTCAACCGCCTGGAGAACCAGGCCGACCAGGTGCACCGGAAGCTGCTGGCGCAGCTCTTCAACGGCGGCTTCGAGGCCATCGAGGTCATGAAGCTGAAGCAGATCGTGGACGTGCTGGAGGAGGCGGCCGACGCCTTCGAGTCGGTCGCCAACACGGTGGAGACCATCGTGGTCAAGGAGTCCTGAGACCACCGTGGACACCCTCGCACTGGTCGTCGTCATCGGCGTCGCGCTCTTCTTCACCTACACCAACGGCTTCCACGACTCGGCGAACGCGATCGCCACCTCCATCTCCACCCGGGCGCTGACCCCGAGGATCGCGCTCGGAATGGCCGCCGTGATGAACATGGCGGGCGCCTTTCTGGGCTCGGGCGTGGCCAAGACCGTCAGCGAGGGGCTGATCGCCACCCCGACGGGGCGGCAGGGGATGGTGATCCTCTTCGCCGCGCTGGTCGGGGCCATCGCGTGGAACCTGGTCTCCTGGCACTACGGGCTGCCCTCGTCCTCCTCGCACGCCCTCTTCGGCGGGCTGGTCGGCGCGGCGCTGGCCGGCAGCTCGACGGTGCACTGGGGCGGGGTGCTCACCAAGGTCGTGCTGCCGATGTTCCTCTCGCCGCTGATCGGCCTGGTCCTCGGCTATCTGGTGATGGTCGGCATCCTGTGGGCGTTCCGGCGGGCCAACCCGCACCGCGCGCAGCGTGGCTTCCGGATGGCGCAGACCGTCTCGGCCGCGGGCATGGCGCTGGGCCACGGGCTGCAGGACGCGCAGAAGACCATGGGCATCGTGGTGATGGCGCTGGTGATCGCCGACGTGCAGGACGAGGACGACGGCATCCCGGTCTGGGTGAAGATCTCCTGCGCGCTGATGCTCTCGCTCGGCACCTACGCCGGCGGCTGGCGGATCATGCGGACCCTGGGGCGGCGGATCATCGAGCTGGACCCGCCGCGTGGCTTCGCCGCCGAGACGACGGCGGCCTCGGTGCTCTACACGGCGTCGTACTTCTTCCACGCGCCGATCTCCACGACCCACGTGATCACCTCGGCGATCATGGGCGTGGGCGCGACCCGGCGGGTCAGCGCGGTGCGCTGGGGCGTGGCGGGGTCCATCGTGCGCGGCTGGTTCATCACCATGCCGGCGGCCGGCGGGGTGGCCGCGCTCTGCTACTGGCTGGTCCATCTCGTCGTCGGCTGAGCCGCCGGGGAGACGGGCGGGCGGTGCCGGTCGCGGGCCCGTCGAGAAACCGTACGAGGCCGTACAGAAAACGCCCGCGCGGCGCCACGGTCACGAACCGGTCACACCTTTCACACGCTTCTCGCCACCCGGAGGCATAGCCTCCGCCTCTTCTTCTCGCCAATGATCGGAGTCGGGGAGGAGCCGCTTCTCCCGTCAACCACTGTTGTCAGGGGTAGATTTGAGACTACGTCAAGGCAGAGAAGGCGTCCGGCCCGCCGGCCGGCGGGCCCGGTTCCGGGTCACCACGGCCGCCACCGCCACGGCCGTCGCGCTCGCCGTCACCGCCGGCCTCGCGACCACCGCCCAGGCGGAGACGTCGGGCGCCGGCGAGGTGCCCACCGTCGCCGAGGGGCAGGCGAGGGGCGAACGCGTCACGTTGATCACCGGTGACCAGGTGGTCCTCGGCCACGACGGCGAGGTCACCGGGCTGATACCGGCCGAGGGCCGGGAGTCGATACCGGTGCGCACCTCGCGCGTCGGTGACAGCGTGCAGGTGCTGCCGGCCGACGTGCTGCCGTTGATCCACGACGGCAAGCTGGACCGCCGGCTCTTCGATGTCACCGCGCTCCGCGAGGCGCGCGGCGAGGCGGACGCGCTGCGGCTGATCGTCAGCTACACCGGGGACAGGAGCGCCGACGAGCTGTTCGCCGACGCCGACCCCGAGGTCGGGGCCACCCTGGCCTCCGTCAACGGCGAGGCGCTGTCGGTCGCGGACGCCGACGACGCCGCCGCGCTGTGGGGCGAGCTGACCGAACGCGCCGAAGGGGCGGCCACGCTGTCCACGGTCCCGGCCGTCGAGTCGGTCGCGCTGGACGGCGTGGTGACCAAGTCCCTGGACGTCAGCGTGCCGCAGATCGGCGCCCCCGACGCCTGGGAGGCCGGCTTCGACGGAACCGGCGTCACCGTCGCCGTCCTCGACACCGGCATCGCCTCCGACCACCCCGACCTCGGGGCGGACCGGGTGATCGCCGAGCAGAACTTCTCCGACTCTGACTCCGCCACGGACCGCGACGGCCACGGCACCCATGTCGCCTCGACCGTCGCCGGCACCGGCGACCCGTACACCGGGGTCGCGCCCGGCGCCTCGCTGCTCAACGGCAAGGTGCTGGACGACTTCGGCAGCGGCTGGGAGTCCGACATCATCGAGGGCATGGAGTGGGCCGTCGGCGAGGACGCCGACATCGTCTCCATGAGCCTCGGCGGCCCGGCCCTCACCGAGGTCGACCCCATGGAGGAGGCCGTCGAAGCCCTCTCCGCCGAGAGCGACTCCCTCTTCGTGATCGCCGCCGGCAACAGCGGCCCCTTCGAGGCGAGCATCGGCTCCCCCGGCACCGCCCAGTCCGCGCTGACCGTCGGCGCCGTGGACGACGACGACGCGCTGGCCGACTTCTCCTCCATCGGCCCCCGGCTGCGCGACGGCGGCGTGAAGCCCGACGTGACCGCGCCCGGCGTGGACATCGCCGCCGCCGGCGCCGAGGGCGCCGCGATCTGGGAGTACGGCACCCCGGTCGACGACACCCATGTCGCGATCTCCGGCACCTCCATGGCAACCCCCCATGTCGCGGGCGCGGCGGCCCTGCTGGCCCAGGCCAACCCGGACCTCACCGGCGAGCAGCTGAAGGCGGCGCTGTCCGGCTCGGCGATCACCGCCGACGGCTACACCCCGTTCCAGCAGGGCACCGGCCGCATCGACGTGCCGGCGGCCCTCGCGCAGAGCGTGATCGCCGACGGCGCCGACCTCAACTTCGGCCAGGTGGAGTTCCCGCACGAGGACGCGGAGCCCGTCACGCGGGAGCTGACCTACCGCAACCTCGGTGACGCCGACGTCACCCTCCAGCTGACCGCGAGCGGCACCGACCCGGAGGGCGCCCCCGCGCCCGACGGCCTGTTCTCGCTGGGCGCCGACGAGATCACCGTCCCCGCCGGCTCCACCGCGACCGTCGAGGTCACGGCCTCCACCGCCGCCGGCGAGGCGTTCGGCGCGCACACCCTCACCGTCACGGCGACCGGCGACGACACCACCGTCACCACGGTCGGCGCCGTGACACGCGAGTCGGAGAAGTTCGACCTCACCGTCGAGGGCACCGACCGCGAGGGGAACCCGTCCGCGGAGTTCGACGTGACGGCCATCGACACGACCACCTTCGAGAGCTTCACGGCGCTCGGCTCCGACGGAACCGCCACCCTGCGGGTCCCGGAGGGCGAGTATCTGGTCGAGGTGGGCCACTACCTCATCGACGAGGAGGCCGAGGAGCTGACCGGCCTCGACTGGCTGGTGGAGCCCGAGGTCCAGGTGTCCGAGGCCACCACGGTGAACGCCGACGCCTCCGTCGCCGCGCCCGTCGAGTGGACGGTCGAGGACGAGACCGCCGAGGAGAACGACCTGTCCGTCGGCTTCGAGGCGCGCGACCCCGAAACGGGTGAGACCACCCTCGTCTTCGGCTGGTCCGCGGGCGGCCTGGCCGAGGGCTTCCGCACCGGAGCGCTCGACGCGCCGAACAACCCCGACGCGTTCCTCGGCACCGCCGACGCCAACTGGCTGAACGCCGAGACGGGCACCCGCTACGCGGACGCCACGACCTTCCCCGGCGAGTTCCCCACCGGTCTGACCCGACACCTGGGGCTGGACGAGACCGCGCTGGTGCGGACGTCCGTCGGCTCCTCGGTCCCGGACACCACCGGCTCGCTGTTCGTCTACCCCGAGGCGTCCGGCTGGATCTCCTCCCCGATCGTGGCCCTGCCGCTGACCACCGACCTCCGCCTCCGGGCGGGCACCGGCTGGACGATGGACTTCATCCAGGAGACCGAGGAGCTCCCCTTCGCGGTCTACGGCTACGCCGAAAGCTATTCCGTTTACGAGGCGGGCGAGGCCTACGACCTCACGTTCAACGTGGGCGTCCACGGGCCCTCGGCCGACGGCGGCACCGGCCTCTTCCGCGAGGGTGAGCTGCTCTACGGCGCCACGGGACCGTTCACCGACGGCTCCGGCAACGCCGTGCTGAGTGAGTACGACTCGGGCAGCACCACGCTCTACCGCGACGGCGAGGAGTTCGCGACGGCCGAAGGCCCGTTCGAGGAGGCGCAGTTCGAACTGCCCGCCGAGGAGGCCGAGTACCGGCTGGAGACCACCGTGGCCAGGAGCGCGCCCGTCGCGGCCGTCTCCACCGAGGTGACCGCCGCCTACAGCTTCACCTCGGCGGCGACCGAGGAGACGACGGAACTGCCGTTCAGCGCCGTCCGCTTCACCCCCGAGCTGGCGCTGGACAGCACAACGCCGGCCGGTGAGACGCTGGACGTGCCGGTGCTCGTGGAGGGTTCGGCCGCCGACAACGCCGACGCGCTCGTGCTCTCCTACTCCACCGACCGGGGCGAGACCTGGGAGGACGTCGAGGTCGTCGACGGCGTCGCCCAGATCCCGAGCCCCGAGGCCGGCGGCAGCGTCTCGCTGCACGCCGAGATCGAGGACGGCCAGGGCAACACCCTGGAGCAGACCATCCTCGACGCCTACCTCACCAAGTAGCCGGTGAGCGGCCCGCGTTCCCCTCCCCCACTCTCGGTGCGAGGGGACGCGGGCCGTCAGCCGAAGCGGCCAGAGATGTAGTCCTCGGTGGCCTGGACGGACGGGTTGGAGAAGATCTGCTGGGTGTCGTCGATCTCGATCAGCTTGCCCGGCTGGCCGATCGCCGCCAGGTTGAAGAACGCGGTGCGGTCGGAGACCCGCGCCGCCTGCTGCATGTTGTGGGTGACGATCACGATGGTGTACTCGGACTTCAGCTTGTCGATCAGGTCCTCGATCGCCAGCGTCGAGACCGGGTCGAGCGCCGAGCAGGGCTCGTCCATCAGCAGCACGTCCGGCGCGACCGCCGTCGCCCGCGCGATGCACAGCCGCTGCTGCTGACCGCCGGAGAGCCCCGAACCGGGGCGCGCGAGGCGGTCCTTGACCTCGTTCCACAGGTTGGCGCCCCTGAGGTTCCGCTCCACCAGCTCGTCCATCTCGGACTTGCGCCGCGCGCCGCCGTTGAGCCGGATGCCGGCGGCGACGTTGTCGTAGATCGACATGGTGGGGAACGGGTTCGGCCGCTGGAAGACCATGCCGATGGTGCGCCGCACCGACACCGGGTCGACGCCCGGGCCGTACAGGTCCTCGTTGTCCAGCAGCACCCGGCCCTCGACCCGGCCGCCGGGGGTCACCTCGTGCATCCGGTTGAGGGTGCGCAGAAACGTCGACTTGCCGCAGCCGGACGGGCCGATGAACGCGGTCACCGCGCCGGGCTCGACGTGCATGGTGATGTCCTCGATCGCCTTGTGGGCGCCGTAGTACGCGGTCAGTCCGCTGACATCGATGCGCTTGGCCATGATGGGTGGCACCTCTCCTAACGGTCCTAGCGGCCGGTCTTGGGGGCCTTCCAGCGGGCGATGCCGCGGGCGACCAGGTTGAGAATCATCACCAGGGCGATCAGCACCAGCGCCGCGGCCCAGGCCCGGTCGTAGGCGGCCTCGGTGCCGTAGGCCCACTGCTCGTAGACGTAGAGCGGCAGCGAGGACTGGGCGCCCTCGAAGACGTTGGCGTTGATCATGTTGTTGCCGAACACCAGCAGGATGATCGGCGCGGTCTCGCCGGCGATGCGGGCCAGGGCCAGCATCACGCCGGTGGTGATCCCGCCGATCGCGGTCGGCAGCACCACCTTCAGGATGGTGCGCCACTTCGGGATGCCGAGCGCCAGCGACGCCTCGCGCAGCTCGCCGGGGACCAGCTTCAGCATCTCCTCGGTGGAGCGGACCACGATCGGCATCATCAGGATGGACAGCGCCAGGGCGCCGGCGAAGCCGGAGTAGCCGAGGTCCAGCATCATGATCCACAGGCTGAGGACGAAGAGGCCTGCGACGATCGAGGGGATGCCCGTCATCACGTCGACGAAGAAGGTGATCGCCTTCGCCAGCCGGCCCCGCCCGTACTCCACGAGGTAGACGGCGGTCAGCAGCCCGACCGGGATCGCCAGCACCGAGGCGAGCGCGACCTGTTGGACGGTGCCGAGCAGCGCGTGGTAGATCCCGCCGCCGTCCTGCCAGCTGAGCACCCCGTTCATGGAGTGGGTCAGGAAGTACCAGTCGACGCCCGGACCGCCGCGCGAGACCGTCTCCCACAGCAGCGAGGCCAGCGGCAGCATCGCCAGCACGAAGCTCGCCCACACCAGGGTCGCCGCCAGCCGGTCGACGGCCTGCCTGCGGCCCTCGACGGCGGAGGTCAGCGCGAAGCGGGCGACCACGAAGACAAGCGCGGCGATCAGGCCCCACTGCGCCCGGCTCTCCAGCCCGCCGAGCAGCCCGGCGGCCACGCCGACGGCGGCGGAGCCGAGCAGCAGCGCGGCCAGCGACCAGCGCGGCAGCCGGGGCGGGCGCAGCGTCTTGGGCCGGACATCGGCCGCCGCCGGGGCGGACTTCACGGTGGTGTGGCTGGTCTGGCTCATGCGTTGGCCCCCGAGTACTCCTTGCGGCGGGCGATGATCAGCCGGGCCGCGCCGTTCACCAGCAGGGTCAGCAGGAAGAGCACCAGCCCCGAGGCGATCAGGGCGTCCCGCCCCATGGAGCCGGCCTCCTTGAACTGGCTGGCGATGTTCTGCGCGAACGTCCCGCCGCCGGACTCCAGCACGCTGGCGTTGATCAGGAAGCTCGGCGAGAGGACCGTGGCGACCGCCATGGTCTCGCCGAGGGCCCGGCCGAGGCCGAGCATCGAGGCGCTGATCACCCCTGACCTGCCGAACGGCAGCACCGTCACCCGGATCACCTCCCAGCGGGTGGCGCCCAGCGCGAGCGCCGCCTCCTGGTGGGCCTTGGGCGTCTGCTGGAAGACCTCACGGGTGACGGAGGTGATGATCGGCAGGATCATCACGGCCAGCAGGATGCCGACGGTCATCAGCGAACGCGCGGGGCTGCCGTCGTAGGCGAAGACCCCGGTCCAGCCGAGGACGTCGTCCAGCCAGTCGTAGGTGCCGGTCAGCCGGGGCACCAGGTAGAGGGCGCCCCACAGGCCGTAGATGATGCTGGGCACGGCGGCCAGCAGGTCGACCAGGTAGCCGATGGGGGTGGCCAGTCGGCGCGGCGCGTAGTGGGAGAGGAAGAGCGCGATCCCGACCGCGACCGGCACCGCGATCACCATGGCGATCACCGAGGAGACGACGGTGCCGAAGAGCAGCACCGCGATCCCGAAGTGCGGCGGGTCGCCGTTGGCGTCCCAGGCGAACGTGGTCAGGAAGTTGCCCTCGTTGGCCCGGATGGCGACCACGGCGCGGATGGCGAGGAAGACCGCGATCGCGGCCATGATCACCAGCAGCGCGATGCCGGAGCCCTTGGAGAGGTTGCTGAAGACCCGGTCGCCGAGGCGCGTGGTGCTCTGGCCCTGTCCCCGGGGTGCGGGGTCGGTGCCGGGCGTCTTGGTGTCGTTCACGGTCATCGGGAGCCCTAGTCCATCGCCTCGACGCGGTTCCGCACCTGTTCGATCACGTCGCCCGAGATCGGCGCGTAGTCGATCTCGGCCAGCGCGCGCTGGCCCTCCTCGCCGGCGGTGTAGTCGAGGAACGCCCTGGTCAGGTCGAGGGTGGCGGGGTCGTTTCCGCCGTCGCAGACGATCTCGTAGGTGACCAGCACGATGGGGTAGACGCCCTCCTCCCGGGTCGCGTAGTCCAGTTCGAGCGCCAGGTCGCCGTCCTCGCCGACCACCTCGGCCTGGCCGATCGCGTTGGACGAGTTGTCCACGGTGGCCTCGACGGGCTCGTCGGCGCCGGTGTCGACGTTGACGGTGTCGAGGTCGTTCTGGTGCGCGTAGGACAGCTCGAAGTAGGCGATGGCGCCCTCGTTCTGCTGCACCATCCCGACCAGCCCTGACGAGCCGTCGGCCGACTGGCCGCCCCGGCCGCGCCACGCCTTGTCCGGCTCGTGGGGCCAGTCCTCGGGGGCCGACTCGTGCAGATAGGTGGTGAGGTTCTCGGTGGTGCCCGAGCCGTCGGAGCGGTGGAACGGGGTGATCGCCAGGTCCGGCAGGTCGACGCCGGGGTTGAGCGCGGCGATGGCGGGGTCGTCCCAGCGGGTGATCGCCGAGTCGAAGATCCGCGCCAGGGTGGAGGCGTCCAGCGCCAGGTCGGGGACGCCGGGCACGTTGTAGCCCAGGGCGATGGGCCCGGCGGCCATCGGCAGGTGGATCGCGCGCCCGCCGTCGCGGCAGACCCGGCGCGACTCCTCGACCTCGGCCGGGGAGAGCAGCGAGTCGGAGCCGGCGAAGGCGGTGGTCCCCTGGAGGAACTCCTGCACGCCGGCGCCCGAGCCGGTCGCCTTGTAGTTGATCTGGCTGCCCTCGCAGTTGGCCTGGTAGGTGTTCACCCAGACCTCCATCGCGTTGGCCTGGGCGCTCGACCCGGAGGCGAGCAGCGTGCCGCCGGGGCCGCAGTCGAGGTCGTCCACCGTGAAGTCGACCGCCCCCGGCAGCCCGGAGTTGTCGTCGGTGCCGCAGGCAGTGAGGACCAGGGCGCCCGCCGCGAGCGCGGCACCCAGGCCCAGTGCCCGCCGCCCTCTGGTGCGCGAAAGCTTCACTGTCGTCGATTCCTTCCGGTTACCGTTCTCACCTGAAAGTAGGTTGATCAGGTGAATCGACCTACGGTCGAAAGTGAATAGCAAATGAATCGAACCAGGCGGCCAGGTTGCCGGCCGGGTGCACGATACTGCCCGGTTGGCGGACCGATTCGTTACGCTATACCCGTCAGGGGTATATGAGCAGAAGGCGGCGATATGACCACGACCCAGAGGGCGGCCGAGCCCGGCGCGACCGGCGACGAGCACGCGCCCGGTGACGAGCACGCCGGTGGCGAGCACGCGTCCGCCCCGGTCGCGGAGCACGGGAGCCACGGTCCACACGGCTACAGCAAGGACAAGGACGCCCACCTCAAGCGGCTGCGCCGCATCGAGGGCCAGGTCCGCGGGCTCCAGCGGATGGTCGAGGAGGACGTCTACTGCATCGACATACTGACGCAGGTCTCCGCCTCCACCAAGGCGCTCCAGTCCTTCGCGCTCCAGCTGCTGGAGGAGCACCTGCGGCACTGCGTCGCCCACGCCGCCCGGGAGGGCGGCCCCGAGAGCGACGCCAAGATCGAGGAGGCGACGGCCGCCATCGCCCGGCTGCTGCGCACCTGAGCGGCGCGCGCCCCCCGACCGCCGGCTCTCAGGCCACCGCGCCCCAGTAGACCTCCGCCGGCTCGGGCAGCGCCACCTCCACGGGCACGCCGAAGCCGAAGAGCGTCACCGTGGAGGTCACCTCGACGGCGCTCACCCCCTGGTCCAGGCTGAACCGGTGGCGCACCCCGCGGGGCGCGCCCCCCTCGTCGAGGTAGGCGTCGAACGGCACCTCGGTCCTGGAGAACCCGGCCACGGCCGCCGCCAGCTGCTCCCTCGCGGGCCCGGGGCCCGCCGCCTCGGCCGCGGCGGCGATGTCGGTCACCCCCCGGTAGTGGCGCACCGGCTCGCCGCCGAGACGGGTCTCGCCGAGGTCGTCGGCGCTGAGCGCGCCGCGCAGCAGGGCGAACGCGGTCATCGGGTCGGTGGCGCCGCCGGTCACCAGATTGCCGTCGGGGACGCCGACGACCTCGACCCGCACCCACTTGTCGGGCGGCACCCCGGCGCCGCGGTTCTTCATGAAGAGTTCACCGGGGGCGAAGACCTCGGTGACGGGCTCGGGCCCTGGCCCGTCCTCGTCGGGCCCGGGAGGCAGCGTCACCCGCAGCTCGCCGAGGCCCCGCGTGTAGTCGAAGACGCCCTCACCGCGGATGGTGATCTCCGTGCCGCCCGAGGCCATCCGCATCGCGGTGCGGGCCCGCGAACTGCCGGACTCCGCCAGCAGGTCGGCCGACTGCCGCACCGCCCCCAGCGCGTCGCCGGCCCCCGCGTCGGGCGCGGCGGAGCCGGTGCCCGAGCATCCGCCCACCGCGAGCGCCAGCACCAGCAGCCCGCCCCAGCCGCGCGCGGCCGTCCACCGCCTCACCACCATGGCCCTCTGGCACCCCCGGCACCGCTGCGACGCGGCCGACCGTTCCGCGCACCGCTTTCCGACTACCGGCTAACGAGGTCCCCTCCCGGCCGTTACGGTGGTGGGGTGGACGACCGCGTGGAGCGTCGCATGGGCAGCGTCCCCGAACCGCCGACCGCCCCGACCGACGCGACGTCCGACCACCGCGTGGAGCTGCTCGAACGCGGACCGTTTCTGATCGCCCGTTGCAGCTGCGGCTGGGCCGCCCCGGCCCGCAGGTCCCGGCCGCTGGCCAGAAACGAGGCCCGGACGCACATGGCCGCGGACGCGGGCGGGTAGCGCCCGTGAACCCGCACCTGACCGACCACGCCAGCCCGCACCAGGGGCGCGGGGAACTGCGCGAGCAACCACTCACCGGGCTCACGCCGACAACCCACCCAGCCACGAAGCTCCATAGTCGACCAACCCCCGCCACACATGCACCGCGCAGTTCCCCGCGCCCCCAAGCAGGCCGCCACCTACCGAAGGCGAAACCCGCACCTGACCGACCACGCCCACCCACCCAAGGGGCGCGGGGAACTGCGCGAGCAACCACTCACCGAGCCGCAGACGACAACCCACCCAGGCCGGCAAGGCCCCCGTCGCCCCCACCGTGACCGCGGACGCGGGCGGCAGCCCCTCAGGCCGCCAGGTCGCGCCTGTCCGGCTCGGCCGTGGGGTCACCCGCGTCGCGGCCGGCCGCGGAGTCGCCGGGACGGGAGAGCCAGCCGAACCACCTGGACTCGGCCCCCATCCGCACCAGCGGCGTGAGCACCGCCGTGGCCAGCGGCGCGAGCAGCAGCGCGACGGCCATGCCCAGCGCGTAGCCGCCGACCACGTCCGTCGGGTAGTGCACGCCCATGACCACCCGCGCGACCCCCTGCGCCAGCGCCAGCGCGAACGCGACCAGGCCGAGCGTCCGGTGCACCAGGAAGAGGGCCACGGCGATCGCCATCGCGACGCCCGCGTGATCGCTGACAAACGAGTAACCGTCCTTTCCCTCAAGGAGAACGGTCAGATCCGGATGGTTCTCCGCCGGACGCGGTCGGGCGACGAACTCGCGGATCGGCGCGTTCGCCAGCCAGGTCAACCCGGCGGCCAGCAGCGCCCACAGACAGCCGGGCACCGCCTGCGGCGCGTCCGGGCGGCGGCGCACCAGCCACCAGGCGACCACCACCAGCGCCAGCAGCGCCAGCGGGAGGCCGGTCTCGCCGACGAGGTTCACCAGCGAACGCCCCCAGCCGGGCAGCCGCTCGGCAAGGCCGTTCACCTCGTGGAGGACGTCGAGTTCGAAGTCCGGGTCGTCGCGTTCAGCCATGCGCCGCGTGGCCCCTTCGTGCAGTGGGGGACCCCGCCCGGGCGGGCGGGGAGCAGGAGCCCCTGTACCGGTACAGGTAACGCCCTTCATCTCCCCCGGAGTGCCGAACACCATCGAATGCCGGGCACAGCGTTATCGAACAGCAACGCCGTGCCACGATCCGTCGCCACGTCCGTGGCCAGAGAAGAACACGCGGTGACGAAGGCGGCGCCGGGGGCAGGGGTGGGGGAACGAACGGGGACACGGGCGTCAGCTGGCGACGGGGCGCGTCGCGCCGAAGTAGCTGGCTCTGTCGATGGGGTCGAAGCGGATCTCGGCGCCGGTATAGGGGGCGTTGATCATGTAACCGCCACCCACGTAGATGCCCACGTGGTCGATGCTGCGCGGATCGGACAGGTCGGTACCGAAGAACACGAGGTCGCCGGGGAGGAGTTCGTCGCGGGACGGGTGCGGGCCCGAGGTCCACTGGTCGTTGGCGACGCGGGGCAGCTCGATCCCGACGGAGGCGTAGGCCGCCTTGGACAGCCCGGAGCAGTCGAACCTGCCGCCGTCCTCGGGGGTCCCGTCGCCGCCCCACAGATACGGGGTGCCGAGATGCTCCTGCGCGAAGTTCACGGCGCCGGCGGCCTGTTCGAGCGGGGGCAGCCGCCGGTCGCCCTCGTCCTCCTCCTCGGGCGGCGCGGCGTAGCCCTGCTCGGCGGCGCGGATGATCCGGACGTAGTTCCGCGTCTCCTCGTACGGCGGGACGCCGCCGTAGCGGATCACCGCGTAGGGGCCGGCGTTGTAGGCGGCGAGCATGTTGTCCACGGGGTCGCCCGGCACGTCCTTCACGTAGCCGGCCAGGGCGCAGTCGTAGGAGGCGGCGGAGGGAATGGCGTCCTGCGGGTCCCACACGTCGGCCACGCCGTCGCCGTTGGCGTCGATGCCGTGGGTGGCCCAGGTGCCGGGGATGAACTGCGCGATGCCCTGCGCCGCCGCGTGGCTCTCCACGTCGGACTGCCAGCCGCTCTCCTGGCCGAGTTGGGCGGCGAGGATGGCCGGCGACAGGGTGGGGCAGTGGTTGCCCCAGTCCTCGACCAGCTTCTCGTACTCGGGCGGCACCGTGTTCGCCGCGAGGCGACCGCCGCCGCCGGGACGGCCGGCGCCGCCGAGCAGCCCGGAGGAGGCGGCGTAGGCGGCGAAGATGAGAAAACCGACGAACGCCATCAGCACCCCGAAGCCGATCCCGGCCCCCAGCACGACCCGACGCATCGCCCGCCCCTTCACTCCGCCGACGGTCTTCCAGCGGGCCGCGCTCGCCGGCCCGTTCGATGGTGACACGGGTTCCTGGATCACGCCCGGTTCCCGGCTGATCGCCCGTCGAGAACCTCGCCACATCGACACCCGACCGATGCGCTTCGCGCCAACTTCCGCGCCCACGCGCGGAGATCCGGCCAAGATGCCGACACGACGCGTGATGTCCGTTACGCCATGCGCCGACTGGCCGCCCCCGACCACCCCACGACCACGAGGTGAGCCGAACAGCCGTGACCGTGCGGGAGCCCAACGTCAGCGGGGCGTGGCACAATCCGATGAGGAGGCGACAAGAGAGCCAGTGAGGTGGTGAGTTCGCATGCTCCTAGGGGCGGAAGAAGAGGACATCAACAACATCATCAGTGGGATCGCGCCTGACTGGGGCCCGTTCGCGGCGGTGGGCGACGAAGCCAGAACGATGATCCAGGTCATCATGGCGCTGGCGATCCTGATCTGCATGGCCATCGCCATCTGGGGAGCCGCCAAGCAGCGGATCGGCTCGACCGCCATGCGGGACAGCTTCAGCGCCGAGCAGGGCAAGGGCCTGATCGTCGCCGGACTCACCGGGATCTTCATCATCGGCTCGCTGGGCACCCTGTTCACCATCGTCTACGGCATGGCGATCTGAGGCCGACCACCGGCGTCTACACAGGCACGGCCGAGGAAGGAACGGCGACTGATGGGTGAACGCGCGGCGCGCCCGCGCCCGTTGAGGCGCGTGTTGCTGACCGCGGTCGCGGGTTCCACACTGCTGGCCGGCTGTGCCGGCGGCCCCGCCGAGGATCGTGCACGGCATCTCGCCGCCGCCGGCGACGAAGTCCCCCCCTGGGAGGAGACGACCGACGAGCGCCCGGAGGGCGGTTCCGGCGGAGGCTCCCCCGAAGAGCCACCGCCGGAGGAGACCGAGCCACCCGCCCCCGCGGAGGGTTCGGCCGACGCGCCGGTCACCGAGACGGTCCCCGGGCTGGAGGACCCCTGCTGTCTGGCACCGATCCCGGGCGGGGAGGACGTGCTGATCGGCGCGCGTTCCGGCGCCCTGGTCCGAGTGGCACCGAACGGCGACCCCACCCCCGTGGGCCAGATCCCGACACTTTCCGAGGACGGCACCGGCGAGTTGCTGGGGCTGGCCCTCGATCCCTCTCACGAGGACGGCGAGGGTAGTTGGATCTACGCCTCCTACAGCGGCGAGGAGCGAAACCAGGTCGCGCGTTACACCTACGCCCCGGAGACGGGGTTGGGGACCTCGACAACTCTGGCCCGCGACCTCCCCCTCGCCGAACCCGGCAGCGGCGGGGCACTCACCTTCGGTCCCGAGGGGATGCTCTACGTCGCGACGGGTGGCGCCGAGGCCGAGGAGGCCGGCGACCCGGAGTCGTTGGCCGGCAAGATCCTCCGTCTGGAGCCGAACACCACGGACTCAGGTGGCCACCGGACGCCCGACCCCCGGATCTACTCCGCCGGCTATCCCCAGGTGCGCGGCCTCGCCCACGACCCCGCCCGGGACCGGCTGTGGGCGGTCACGGTCACCGAGGAGGACGTCGCCGGGGTCGCGCAGATCCCGCCCGGCGGCGCCGGCGAGGCCGGGGCCGGGGGCACGCCACTGACGTGGGATTCGGAAGAGGTCGGCTGGTCCGCCGAGACGTCCGACCCGGTCGGCGTCGGGTACGCGGTCGGTTCCCTGTGGGTCCCCGCGAGCGGGGACGCCTCGCCGCTCTCGCGGCTGCCGCTCGACGGCTCACGTCTCACGGGCCCACCGCAGCCGCTGACGCCCGAGGCGTTCCCCACCCCCGTGGCGACCGCCGCCGGCCAGGACGGCGCCTCGTTGCTGGTGCTCGGCGCGGACGGGACGCTCACCCGGTATCAGGTGAGCTGACAACGGGCGAGCCGACGCCGTCAGGCGGAGACGCCGTCAGACGCCGACGCCCTCAGAGGCAGGCGCCCTCAGAGGCCGCGGACCGCCAGGTCCGCCAGCGCGAAGCCGAACAGCGCTATGCCCACGAAGCCGTTGACCGTGAAGAACGCCCGGTTGAGGCGGCTCAGGTCGTCGGGCCTGACGATGGCGTGCTCGTAGGCGAACGCCCCCGCCACCACGGCGAGGCCCGTCCACAGCAGCGGGCCGCCGTCGGTCGCCAGCGCGTACCAGGCGAAGAGGACCAGCGTCACCGCATGGCTCAGCCGCGCGCCGAGCAGCGCTCCCGCGACGCCGAACCTGGCGGGCACCGAGCGCACCCCCCGCTCCCGGTCGGAGTCCACGTCCTGGCAGGCGTAGATCAGGTCGAAGCCCCCGATCCACAGCCCGACCGCCGCGCCCAGCAGCACCGCGTCCCAGGACCAGGAGCCGGTGACCGCGAGCCAGCCGCCGACCGGGCCCATCGCCTGGGCCAACCCGAGGATGGCGTGCGGGAAGTCGGTGAAACGCTTTCCGTACGGGTAGACCACCATCGGCACCACGGCCAGCGGGGCCAGCGCCAGGCAGAGCGGGTTGAGCAGCGCGGCGGCGCCGAGGAAGAACGCCAGCGCCACCGCGGACCCGACCCACGCGGTACGCACCGAGACCGCGCCGGTGACCAGTTCGCGGTGGGCGGTGCGCGGGTTGCGGGCGTCGATCTCGCGGTCGATGATCCGGTTGGCCGCCATGGCGAAGGTCCGCAGCCCCACCATGGCGACGGTGACCAGCGCCAACGTGGCCCAGTCGACCTTCTCGTCGTCGAGGTACATCGCGGTGAGCGACGCGATGTAGGCGAACGGCAGCGCGAAGACCGAGTGTTCGATCATCACCAGCCGCAGGAAGGCCCGCACGGGTCCCGGCCCGGCGGCCGGGCGTTCGTCGGTCGCCTCCGCCGTCACAGTCCGTACTCCTTCCAGCGGCTGGTCACCCGCTCGGCGATGTCCGGGTCGGAGACGATCATCTCCGGCCAGCCGCCGTCGCGTGTGTACCCCTCCTCCGGCCACTTGGCGGTGGCGTCGATGCCGGCCTTGCCGCCCCAGAACTGCTGGTAGGAGGCGTGGTCCAGATGGTCGACCGGCCCCTCGGTGTGGAGCACGTCCCGCGCGTAGTCGACGTTCCCCAGCGCGCGCCAGGCCACCTCGCGCTCGTCGTGCACGTCGCAGTCGGCGTCCACGACGATGACCAGCTTGGTCAGCGACATCATGTGGGCGCCCCAGACCGCGGACATCACCTTCTGCGCGTGCTTGGGGTACTTCTTGTCGATCGAGACGATCGCGCAGTTGTGGAAGCCGCCGCTCTCCGGCAGGTGGTAGTCGACGACGTCCGGGATGATCACCTTCAGCAGCGGCAGGAAGAAGCGTTCGGTGGCGCGGCCCAGCGGGCCGTCCTCGGTGGGCGGTCGGCCGACCACGATGGACTGGAGGATCGGCTTGCGCCGCATGGTCACGCAGTCGATGGTGAGCGCGGGGAACGGCTCCCGCGGCGTGTAGAAGCCGGTGTGGTCGCCGTACGGCCCCTCGGGCAGGGTCACGCCCGGCTCCAGCCATCCCTCCAGCACGACCTCGGCCGCCGCCGGCACCTGGAGCGGAACGGTCTCGCAGTCGACCATTTCGACCCTTTTCCCGCCCACGAAACCGGCGAAGAGATATTCGTCGATATCTCCCGGCAACGGCGCCGTCGCGGCATAGGTGACGGCAGGCGGGCAACCGAAGGCAATGGCGACCGGAAGTCGCTCACCGCGCCTGGCGGCGACCTGGTAGTGGTTTCTGCTGTCCTTGTGGATCTGCCAGTGCATTCCGATGGTGCGCCGGTCGTGGCGTTGCAGCCGATAGAGGCCGAGATTGCGCACGCCGGTTTCCGGGTCCTTGGTGTGGGTGAGGCCCAGGTTGAAGAACGAGCCGCCGTCCTGCGGCCAGGTGAAGAGCGCGGGCAGCCGGTCGAGGTCGACCTGGTCGCCGCGGAGCACGACCTCGCGCACCGGACCGTCCTTGGCCTTCTTCGGCGGGACGTGCGCCATCGACGCGAGTTTGCCGAACGCCTCGCGGAATCCGACGAATCCCTGCGGCAGCTCCGGCTTGAGGAGGCCGCCGATGCGTTCGCCGATCTCCTCGTAGGAGCGGAGGCCGAGGGCCTTCAGCAGCCGGCGGTCGGTGCCGTAGACGTTCATCGCCAACGGCAGGTCGGAGCCCTTGACGTTCTCGAAGAGCAGCGCGGGGCCGCCGGCCTTGTTGACACGGTCCGTGATCTCGCCCACTTCGAGATGGGGGTCGACCTCCGCCTTGACCCGCTTGAGGTCGCCGTCCTTCTCCAGGGCCTTCAGCAGCGCGCGGAGGTCGTCGTATGCCATGGGCCTCAGTATTCCGGACGCATTACCCTTGGCCCTAGTCAGGGGCCACGCTGGGGCCCACACCGTCTCGCCCAGGGGGACTACCATGCTGAAGGTGCTGATGTTTCTGGTACCTCTGGCCCTGGCCATCTACGCCTTGGTGGACTGCATCAGCACCAAGGACGAGGAGGTACGTCACCTCCCCAAGCTGGTCTGGCTGGCGCTGATCGTCCTGGCCTGGGTCATCGGCCCGCTGGCCTGGATCCTGATCGGCCGCCGCCGCGGCGAGGGCGGGCCGCGCCGCCGGGGGAACGCCGGCTGGGTCGCGCCGGACGACAACCCCGAGTTCCTCCGTTCGCTCGGCGAGGACCGGGAGCGTTCCTCCGGGGACGGAAGGAACGGGGCGAACGAGAAGGACGGCGAGGACGAGAAGGACAAGGAGCTGCTGGAGAGCTGGGAAGAGGATCTCCGGCGGCGCGAGGACGAGTTGCGCCAGCACGGCGACGGCGAGGAGGGCCCGGGGTCGCCCCCCGAGCCTCCCGCGGGCGGCAAGGGCTGACGCCCGCGCCCGCGACCACCCGCCCCGAGGCCGGCTCCCCCCGTGGGAGCCGGCCTCAGCGCTGTTCCGGCTCGGTGGCGGCGGGGGCGACCGGGGTGGCCGGGGTGGCCGGGGTGGTGAACGACTCCCGGGCGCGCGGGAGGCCGACGCCCTCCCAGCGGAACGGCAGCCCGCAGGCCGTGTCCAGGTCGGGCCGGTCCATCAGCTGGAAGTGCAGATGCGGCTCGGTGGTGTTCCCCGAGTTCCCGCAGCGCGCCAACTCCTGACCGGCGCGCACGCGTTCGCCGGGGCGCACGGTCAACGATCCGCGCCGCAGGTGGGCGTAGGCGGCGTAGGTGCCGTCGCCGAGGTCCAGCACCAGGTGGTTGCCGACGACCAGGCGCCCGCTGACGGCGTCCCGCACGGCGCCCTCGAAGAAGAGGTAGACCAGCGCCGGCCACGAGTTGCGGCTGAGGTGGTCCCGCTGCCGGTCGCTCGCGCTGACCACCGTGGCGTCGGCGACGGCCAGCAGCGGGGCGTCGAACGCGGGGAAGTCCGCGTTCCGCCGGACCGGCGGCCACCAGCCGAACGCGGGGCGCTCCCCCTCGGCGACGATGTCGATGGCGTGGCTCTGCCCGTACTTCCTGACGCCGTGGCTCGGTACGCGGTCCGCCGGGCTGTTCAACGCCGACCAGGTGCCGGTCACCGGCGGCGCCACGGTCAGCGGCGCCGCGTCGCGCGGCTCGTCGCGGCGCAGGAGAACGGCGGCGGTGGCCTGGCTGGCGAGGGCGGCGGCGATCAGCAGCCAGCCGCCGAGCATCGGCAGCCCGGTCCGCAGGTCGGCGATCAGATAGATCAGGAACGCCAGCCAGCCGCAGCGGCCCAGCACGGCGAACGCCTTCCGCGCGCGTCGCCGGCCCTGCCGGGCGCCGGTCACGCCGGTGCTCGCCCCGGTCGTCGAGGTCGCCGTGGTCTCCCCGGCCGTGGTGTGGCCGGTGGTGGTGTCGTCGAGGGTGTCGTCGGTGGTGGGTTCGGTGTGCTGCACGGTGGCTCCCGGCTTACTGGTCGGCTCCCGATGGCTGTGGGCTGGCGGCCCTTAGGGACCGGCCAGGGTGATCGCGACCAGCAGCGGCACGACGCGCTGCGGGGGCACGGCCCAGCGGCCCCGGCCGGCGGCGGCCAGCCAGCCGGCTGCGGCCAGCTGGCGCAGGTGGTGGTAGATCTGGCCGGTGGTGCCGGTCTCCGGCAGCTCGGCCAGCTCCGCCGCCGTGCGGCGGCCGGCCAGCACCTCGCGCAGCAGCCGCAGCCGCACCGGGTGCCCCAGCGCGGCGAACGAGTCCGCGCACGAGGACCAGTCGCCCTCCAGCAGCGCCTCCACGGTCTGCCCGTACTGCCACTCGTACCGTTCGTCGGTGGGCAGCCGGACCGCGCCGGTGTAGATCACCGCGCCGCCCTCGTCTGCCGTCTCGCCCTGCCGCTCCTTGAGCCCCCGCAGGGCCCAGAACCGCTCGGTGTGCGGCTCCTCGTCCCACGCGGCGGTCCCGCCCGCGGGTGGGCGGGGCCCGCTCTCCAGCTCCGCCAGCCGTCGCTCCAGCGCGGTGACGCGCTCCTCCAGCTCCATGAGCGAGAGACTACGTAATTACGTAATTCTACACAAGCCCAGGCCGAGGGCCCGGACGCGTCGCGCGTCCGGGCCCTCGGCCGTTCTCGGAGGGGAGGTGCGGGGAGGCGTCACACCTTCGCGTCGTGCTCGCCGCGCAGGAACTCCATCGGGTCCACGGCGGTGCCGTAGTCGGCGCTGGTGCGGATCTCGAAGTGCAGGTGCGGGCCGCTGCTGTTGCCGGTGTCACCGGACAGCGCGATCTTCTCGCCCGTCTCCACCTGATCACCCACGGCCACGTCGACCTCGGAAAGGTGCGCGTACTGGCTGAACGTGCCGTCACCGTGATCGATCACGATCGCGTTCCCGTACGCGGGACCGTCACCGGCACCGTTGCCACCGGCCTTCACCACGGTCCCCTCGTGCACCGAGGACACCTCGGCACCCGTCGGGACCGCGAAGTCCTGACCACTGTGCTTGCTGGTCCAACGGTCACCGCTGTTGCCGTACGTCGCCGACAGCTCGTAGTCACCCGAGATCGGCGACACCCAGTCACTCGCCTTCGGCTTCTCGGCGGTCTTGCCCGCGTCCTTGCCCTCGCCGGCGTCGGTGCCGGCGTCGGCGCCGGTCGACTCGCCGTGGCCGGAGCCCATCGCCTCGGCGACGGTGTGCGCGGCGTAGACGTCGGCGGGGTTGCCGTCGGCCGCCACCGCCGCGCCCGTGAGGACGGCCGACGCGGTCAGGCCGGCGGCGGCCACGGTGGCCACGCGGGTGCGCAGTCGGAGGTTCTCGCGGATGCGGTGCGTGGTGATCTTAGGCATGAAAGTCCACCTCGATAAATCGGGGAGATCCGGACAAAACGACCGAACACCACCTTGATAACCGACGCTCGGAAGCCCGCACAAGACCCCCTGATACGACCCCGCCTCGTAGCAGGCGGGGCGTCGCCGCGCCCCGTTTCCGTTCGCCTTCGCCCCGCCCGGAAGACCGTTTGGCGCACCCGCCCCGCCACCCTCGGAAGCGGCTCCGACCTGCGGCGCGTCCACCAGGAACGGAAGGCGGCGGAGGCGTGGCGACGGAGGTCGCGGCGGTTTCCGACGTAATTCCCCCGGCCGCCGGGACCAAAGTCCCGGGCCCTTTGTCATTCCCCGCCACTAAGCACGGCCGTAGGCCCGATTTCGCTGTGGTGGGGGTCACGGAAACGGGCCGCGGAAAGCTCGGTCGAGGCCCCTCCGGCGCCTTTTCGTGTCCCCGGAGCGCGCAGGAGAAAGCGCGGTTCCCCGCGCCCCGGAAGTGAGGGGCGCGGGGAACCGCGCGGGAAACCGTTCAGCGGGCCGCCGGAGGGCCCGTGGTGCCGCTACACCCCGCCGTACGAGTGCAGACTGTCAAAAAAGATGTTCACACCGTAGTAGTTGATCAGGAAGCAGATGAAGCCGATCACCGCCAGATAGGCCGCCTTCCGGCCCTTCCAGCCCACGGTGGCCCTGGCGTGCAGATAGCACGCGTAGGCGACCCACGTGATGAAGGCCCAGGTCTCCTTGGGGTCCCAGTCCCAGTAGCGCCCCCAGGCGTTCTCCGCCCAGATCGCGCCGGCCACGATCGTGAAGGTCCACAGCGGGAAGACCGCCGCGTTGATCCGGTAGGCGAAGCGGTCCAGGGAGACCGAGGAGGGCAGCCGCCCCAGCACGGAGGAGCTGAACCGGCCCGGCGTCGCGCCGTCGGCCAGCCTCGCCTCGTGGCGGTCCTTGAGCAGGAAGAGCACGCTGCTGATCGCGCCCAGGTAGAGCAGCCCGCCGCAGATGATGGCCAGCGGGACGTGGATCCACATCCAGATCGAGTCCAGCGCGGGCACCAGCTGCTGGGTCTCGGTGTAGAGGACCGTGGTGGCCAGCCCCAGGTCCAGCAGGACCGTGCCGACCAGGATCAGCCCCAGCCACCGCACGTTGCGGCGCAGCAGGAGCAGGGTGAGGAACGCGGCGGTCACCACCATGGAGAACGCGGTGGAGAACTCGTACATGTTCCCCCAGGGCCCGCGTTCCACCGCGATCGCCCTGGTCACCACGCCACCGAGGTGCATCAGGAAGGCCAGCGTGGTCAACGCGACCGCGATCCGGCCGTAGGTGTCGCCGCGCTCGTCGCCCCCGGCGGCGCCCGGGCCGTCGGGGGTCTCGGGCCGGGCGGGGCCGGCGGAGCGGGTCACGACCCTGGGGCGTTCCAGCACGCTGGTCGCGCCGTTCTTCCGCACGGTGACGGCGGGCGTCGCGGCGTCCGCTTCCCCGCCCTCGGCGTCCAGCGAGGCGGAGGTCCTGGCGACCCGGCTGCGTCCGCCGAAGACCCACTCGGCGACATAGGCCAGAAAGGCCAGGGAGTAGACAGCCATCGCCGTGTACACCAGCACGTTGCTGCTGTCGGCGAGGCCCTGGTCGGCGGCGAGCATCATCAGCGCGCTCCTTCGGCGGGCGGTGAGTCTGGCTTCCGTGCGTCTGGGGCGTCGGGCTCGGTCCCGGCGTCCTCGTCCCGGGCGTCCCCGGCGTCCTCGTCCCGGGCGTCCCCGGCGTCCCCGGTCCCGGCCCCGGAGGAGTCAGCCCCGGCGGAGTCCCCCTCTGCCGGCCGCTCCATCGGCGCGTCCGGCTGGAGTTCGGCGGCGAGGGCGGCCAGCTCCTCGGGGATCTTCGCCGACTCGGTGCGGCCGAGCGAGGCCATCTCCACGACGGTCAGCCCGTCCGCCTCGGTCCGCGCCCGCACCCACACGCGGCGGCGCTGGAGGAAGAGCGAGCCGACGAGCCCGGTGATGGCCGCCATCGAGCCGTACAGCGCCCAGCTGGTCCCCTCGCGCGTCGTGATCTGGAACGTGGCCCAGTTCTCGAACTCCTCGAACGTCAGCGTGCCCCGCCCCTCCGGCAGCTCGACGGACTCGCCGGGCAGCAGGTCGAAGCGGAACAGGTCGCCGCTCCCGTCGGTCAGCTGCTCCATGTTCTCGGTGTCGAGCTGGTAGACGTTCTGCGGGATGCCGGAGGAGATGCCCAGGTCGCCGTGGAAGGCGTTGAGCGTCAGCACCGGGTAGTCGGGCTCGGGGAAGGTCGAGTGCGGGCCGCGCACCTCGTCGATGTTGTACGTCGGGTTGAAGAAGCCCTGGAAGCCGAGCTGGTCGTGCTCCCCGTCGGGCCCCACGTAGTCACTGACCTTGATCACGCCGGTCGAGGTGAAGCCGTTGTCCTGCGGCAGGAACGGCACCGGGCCGCTGAAGGCCGTGTTCCCCTCGGCGTCCTTGACGGTGACCACCGGGGCGTAGCCGTGGCCGAGCAGCCGGACCTTGGCGTCGCCGACCCGCAGCGGCTCGTTGACCTCGATGGTCGACGACTCCTCGGTGCCGTCGTCGGTCCAGTAGGTCACGTCGGCGCGGAACTCGGTGGGCGTCCCGATGTCGACGCTGTCCCGGCTGTAGTCGTAGTGGAACTCGTCGAGGGTGAAGCCGAAACGCTCCAGTTCGTCCACGTCGTACAGCTGGCCGGACGAGAAGTCGTCGTACTGCGGCAGGGCGTTGGTGAAGCCGCTACCCTGGACGACCAGCTTGCCGCCCTCGGAGTGGTAGAGCTGCCCGGCGGCGAACGCGACCAGCATGACGATCAGCGCGACGTGGAAGAGCAGGTTGCCCGCCTCGCGCAGATAGCCCTTCTCGGCGGCGACCTGCCCCTCGCGTCCCGGCATCTCCTCGCCGTCGGTGCGGAACCGGCGGCGCCGCAGCCGCTGCCGGGCCGCCGTCAGCACCTCCTCGGGCGGGGCGGTGGTGCGCCAGGTCGTGTACGCCGGCATCCGGTCAAGCCGCCGGGGGGCGCGCGGGGGGCGCCCGCGCAACTGTCCGACGAACTGCCAGGTCCGCGGGACGATACAGCCGATGAGCGAGACAAAGAGCAGGATGTAGATCGCGGAGAACCAGATCGACGAGTACACGTCGAAGAGCTGGAAGCGGTCGTAGAACTCGGAGAGCCCCGGGTTGCGCTGGCGGAAGTCGGCGGCGACGGTGACGTCGGAGCGCTCCTGCGGGATCAGCGAGCCGGGGACGGAGGCCAGCGCCAGCAGCAGGAGCAGCAGCAGCGCCACCCGCATCGAGGTGAGCTGCCGCCAGAACCAACGCCCCCAGCCGAGCAGCTCGCGCGCCACCCAGGAGAGCGCGCCACCCACGCCGGGGGCGCGCGTTCCGGCGAACGAGCCGGGTACGGCGACGCCCGCGCCCCGTTCCCCTCTCGCCCGTTCCCCCCCGGCGGTGGCCTCGTCGCCGTCCAGCGGCGCCGTGGTCAGCCCGGCGGTCGCGTACTCCTCGTCGCTCCGCTGGTCGGGCAGCTCGGCCGGCTCGCCCTCCGGGGCGCCTTCGGTGGCGACGCCGGAACGGGGAGCGTCATCTCGTGTCATGCGTCAGACTCCCGGGGTGAACTGGACGCTCCAGACCTGCATTTCGTACACCATCCGGTCCCAGGCGCCCGTGACCAGCAGCACCCCGGTGACCATCAGCATCGCGCCGCCCAGCCGCATCACCCACAGGTAGTGCCGCTTGACCCAGCCGAACGCCCCCAGCATCCGGCGGAACGCCAGGGCCGCCGCGATGAACGGCAGCCCGAGTCCCAGACAGTAGGCGAACGCCAGCAGGGCCCCGCGCCCGGCCGTGCCCTCGCTGAACGCCAGCATGTTGACGGCCGCCAGCGTCGGGCCCACGCACGGCATCCAGCCGATGCCGAAGACGACCCCCAGCATCGGGGCGCCGGCGAGCCCTATCCCCGGCCTGCTCCGCAGCCGGAACTCGCGCGGCGTCAGCCAGGGAAGCGCGCCCATGAAGAAGAGCCCGAGCAGGATGGTCAGCACACCGAACACCTTGTTCAGCACGGACCTGTGCTCCAGCAGCGTCGCCCCGAACCCGCCGAAGAGCGCGCCCCCCGAGACATAGACGGCGGTGAACCCCAGCACGAACAGCCCCGCGCCGGCGAGCATCCGCCCGCGCCTCGCCTCGGCGAGGTCGGCGCCGCCGACCCCGGTCACATAGGAGAGGTAGCCGGGCACCAACGGCAGCACACAGGGCGAGAAGAACGACACCAGCCCGCCGAAGACCGCGACCGGCAGCGCCAGCAGCAGCGCCCCGCTCAGTACCGTCTCGTTGTAGCCCATGCTCCGGTCAGCCCTCCGCGAGCACCGGCTCGATGGCGTCCCGCAACTCGTCCTCGGTCAGCGGCTTCAGCAGCCGCACCGCGATCCGTCCCTCCCGGTCCACGATCAGTGTGGAGGGCACCGCCTGCGGGTTGAGGCTCCCCTTCGGGAACTCCAGCAGCAGCCGCCCGTCCGGGTCGTAGAGACTCGGGTAGGGCACCTCGTGGCGGTCCTCGAACGCCCGGGCGTTCTCGACCGAGGGGTCCCTGGTGTTGATCCCGACGAACTGAACGCCCTGGTCGGCGGTCTCCTCGGCGACCGTCACCAGGTTGTCCGCCTCCGCGATGCACGGCGCGCACCAGGAGCCCCACACGTTGAGCACCAGGATGTCGCCCGCGTAGTCGGCCACGCTGAGCCGCTCGCCGTCGACCGTCTCACCCGACAGCTCCGGCAGCGGCTGGCGGTCGGCGGCGTCGACGACGGTGACGTCGCCGTTGCCCTGCACGATGTTGCTGTCGCCGCCGGAAGGCCCCGCCTGGTCGCCCGAACACGCGGTCAGCACCAGCAGGCCGGCGAAGGCCGCGACACCCTTGACAACCCGAGACTGGATCATGTGAAAAGTTTCCCATGCGTCCCGAAGCGATCTTTGTCGCCCCCCGCCTCCGGGCCGCCGGCCGCCCCCGTCAGGCGCCGAACCCCTTGGCACCCTTGACCTTCTTCGCCCCCGCGCGCAGATGAGGCGGCACCAGGTCGAGCGCCGGCTCCGTGTAGGCGACCGACACGATCCGGTCCCCCTCGAAGGTGAAGCTGGTCAACGAGGCCAGCGTGCACTGCCTGCTGCGCGGGTCGTGCCACAGCCGCCGCCGCTCGACCCAGCTGCGCAGCACCCAGATCGGCAGCTGGTGGCTGACGCAGACCGCCTCGTGACCGCGCGCCGCGTCCCTGGCCGCGTCGAGCGCGCCCTTCATCCGCACCGCCTGGTCGACATAGGGCTCGCCCCAGGAGGGACGGAACGGGTTGCGCAGATGGCGCCAGTTGGCCGGGCGGCGCAGCGCGCCGTCGCCGATACCGAAGGTCTTGCCCTCGAAGGCGTTGGCCGCCTCGATCAGCCGGCCGTCCGTCTCCACCGTCAGCCCCAGCGCCTTGCCGACCGGTGCCGCCGTCTCCTGCGCCCGCTCCAGCGGCGAGGCCACCACGTGCGTGACGTCGCGCTCCGCGACGCTTTCGGCGATCCGCTCCGCCATCCGCCGCCCCAGGTCGGAGAGGTGGAAGTCGGGCAGCCGCCCGTAGAGGACGCCCTCCGGATTGTGCACCTCGCCGTGCCGCATCACATGGACGGTCGTCCGCTCGCTGCCGCTCATCGCTCCACTCCCGCTGTCGTCACGTCCGCCGCTATCCGCGCGCGGTCCGCCGGCCCGTTCCGTTCCCCCGTCACGCCCCTCGTTCCCGGCCGGCGCCTCACTCCGGCGCCTCGGCCTCGGCGGCGGCCCGCGCCGCCGCCGGCAGGGCCTCGGCGATCCGCTCCAGCGCGCGCTCGTCGTGCGCCATGGAGACGAACCACGCCTCGAAGGCGGACGGCGGCAGATAGACCCCGCGCTCCAGCATCGCGTGGAAGAACGCGGTGAAACGGTACGTCTGCTGGGCCTTGGCGGTGGCGAAGTCCGTCACCTCGGCGTCCGTGAAGAACACCGAGAACATGTTCCCGGCGGCGCTCACCCGGTGCGCGACGCCCTCCCGCGTCAACGCGTCGGCGGCCAGCGCGCGCAGCCGCGCCGAGGTGGCGTCCAGCCGCGCGTAGGCGTCGTCGTCCAGCAGCCTCAGCTGGGCCAGGCCGGCGGCGGTCGCCACCGGGTTACCCGAGAGGGTGCCCGCCTGGTAGACCGGCCCCGAGGGCGCCAACTTGTCCATCACGTCGGCCCGTCCGCCGAAGGCGGCGGCCGGGAAGCCGCCGCCCATCACCTTCCCGAAGGTGAACAGGTCGGCCGCGACACCCTCGACGCCGTACCAGCCCTGGCGGCTCATGCGGAAGCCGGTCATCACCTCGTCGGAGACCAGCAGCGCGCCGTGGCGCCGACACAGCTCCGCGAGCCCGGCGTTGAAGCCGGGCAGCGGCGGGACGACGCCCATGTTCCCCGGCACCGCCTCGGTGATCACGCAGGCGATCTCGCCCGGGTGCGCCTCGAACGCCTCGGTGACGGCGGCCAGGTCGTTGTAGGGCAGCACCAGCGTCTCGCCGGCCTGCGCGCCGGTGACGCCCGGCGTGTCGGGCAGCCCGAACGTGGCGACCCCGGAGCCGGCCGAGGCCAACAGGGCGTCGACGTGGCCGTGGTAGCAGCCGGCGAACTTGATCACCTTGGCGCGCCCGGTGAACCCGCGGGCCAGCCGGATCGCCGACATCGTCGCCTCGGTACCGGAGGAGACCAGCCGCACCCGCTCGACCGGGTCGATCCGGCCCACGATCTCCTCGCCCAACTCGACCTCCCCCGGCGTCGGGGTGCCGAACGAGGTGCCGCGCTCGACGGCGGCGCGCACCGCCTCCAGGACGTCCGGATGGGAGTGGCCGAGGATCATCGGCCCCCAGGAGCACACCAGATCGACATACTCCCTCCCGTCCGCGTCGGTGAGGTAGGGACCGGTACCGGACACCATGAACCGGGGCGTACCACCCACGGCACCGAAAGCACGTACCGGAGAGTTCACGCCACCGGGGGTGACACTGGCCGCGCGGTCGTAGAGCGTCTGCGAGACTGGGGCTTCGATGGATCGGGTCACGCGGTCCATGGTGACATCAGCCCCTCACAGCTCGGTGTCAGGGCGTTTCACAGCCGCCTGAGGGGGGAGGTGTCTGGAACGATGATCGGGTTTGTGCGGCGGGGTCGCGAGTAGTCAGGTGGTGACATGCAGCGCGGTGGCGAAATCGGCGAGGGAACGGGAGATCACGGATCTGAACCCTCACCCCGATCCCGCTCCCGCCGGGGCAGGCACCGCCGCAGGTCGGAGAACGGCGAGTTCGAGTTGCGGGGTCGAGGCGGCCGAATGGCCGTGACGTACAAGTACTTCGGCGCCCCCGACGGCGCCACCGCGGCGCGGGTGCCGCTCTCCATGCGCCCCGAGGAACTGGGCGGGGACGAGCTGGGGCAGGGGATGTTCACCCGGATCAAGCCCGAGACGATGGCCGCCATGGTGCTGACCGGCATCGAGGGCATACCGCTGCACCGGGTGCCCCCGCTGGAGCTGGTGGTGCTCCACCCCGACTACGCGGTCGTGAAGTTGCCGACCACGGTGGTGGACCCGCTGCGCGGCATCGGCGACGAGACCGTCGGCGCCGCCGCGTTCATCTGGTCCACGGTGCCCGACCGCAGCGGCCCCAACGACGCGTTCGGCGTCTACCGGCTGCTCAACGAGTGGCAGGACTTCTCCCGACGGCTCCACGAGGCGGGGCACCAGCCCTACTGCCTGGTCTGGCCCTGAGCCGGCCTGACCTGGGGTTTCGCGGGATTCAGGCGGGGCTTTCGGGCTTCCGCCCCCATCGTGTGCCGGAGGGGCCTCGGGGGCCAGGGCACTGTGAAGGGGATGGATGGCACCCCCGTGTGCCGTCCATCCCCGGTTCCCGCACCGCACGCGCGTGGTGCGGGGGTCTGACTCAGACCGTGGTCAGTGGGCGATCCGGGCAGCCGCGTTGATGGCCTCGCGCATCCTCTGCTCGGTCTGCTCCTGGGCCAGGGTCCGTTCGATGACGGCGGTGAGATCACGTCGAGGGATGACGACGATGCCGTCGCTGTCGCCGAGGATGGCGTCGCCGGGGTCGCAGACGACGTTGCCGCACGCGACGGGGAAGCCGATGCGGCCGGGTCCGTTCTTCCAGGGCCCGGCGGGGGAGATACCGCGGGCGTACACGGCGAGCCCCTGGCCGGCGAGTTCCTCGACGTCGCGGACGGCTCCGTCGACGACGATGCCGGTGACGCCCTTGGCGAGACAGATCTCGCCGAGGAGGTCACCGAACACGGCGCGGTTGATCTCGGCGTTGGCGTTGACGACGAGGACGTCGCCCGGGCGGGCGTCGTCCAGGGCCCGGTGGATGGCGAGGTTGTCGCCCTCGCGGGCGAGGACGGGCAGGACGGTGCCGGCCAGTCGCGGTGCCGGGGTCACAGGGCGGATGGCCGCCGCCATGATGCCCATGCGGGCCTGCACGTCGCCGACGAGCGCCACCGGGTGTTGGGCGAGCCCTCTCACCTGGTCCAGGTCGGCGCGTTCCCAGGTGGGGGCGATGTCGATGTTGTCGGTCGAGGCGTTGATGAACAAGGCGTTCTCGTCTCCGGGAAGGTGGGGGGTGGGGATCAGGCCGCGGCGCTGAGGGCGTTGACGGCGTGTTCCGGGTCCTGGCCCGCGAGGGCCTGTTGGATGCAGGCGAGGGCCTGGGTGCCCGCGGCCAGCAGCGACTGGTGGGTCTGCCCGGCGATGTGCGGCGTGACGATCAGGTTGCCCAGGCTGCCGAGACGGGCCGCGAGTTCCGGGCTGTGCGGGAGGGGGTTCCGCATGTCGGTCGACTCGCCGTCCAGGACGTCGAGGGCCGCGCCACCCAGGTGACCGGACTCCAGTCCCGCCAGAACGGCGGCCTCGTCGACGAGTCCGCCGCGGGCGGTGTTGATCAGTACGGTTCCCGGGCGCATCCGGGCGAGCGCCTCGGCATCGACGATGTGCCTGGTCGCCGCGGTGAGAGGGGCGTGCAGGCTCAGCACGTCGCTCTGGGCGACGAGGTCGTCGAAGGGGACGAGCCGGGCGCCTTGCCGCTCCACGGTGTCCGGGGCGACATAGGGGTCGGAGACGAGAACGGGCATGCCGAAGCCACGGGCGATGCCGGCGGTCAGTGAGGCGATGCGGCCGAAGCCGAGCAGGCCCAGTGTGCGGTTGTGCAGCTCGGTCCCGGTGAGGGCTGGCTTGATGGTGGCCCATTGGCCGGCTGCGGTACCCGCTGTGGCGACCGGGATGCGACGGGCGAGAGCCAGGGTGAGCGCGAAGACGTGCTCGGCGACGGACCGGGCGTTGCTGCCGGGGGTGACGGTGACCCACACGCCGGCGTCGGTGGCGGCCCGGATGTCGACGTTGTCGGTGCCCACCCCGTGCCGGGCGATGATCTTCAGGTGGGGAGACGCCTGGATCTTGTCGGCGGTGAACCGCTCGGCGCGCAGCATGACCGCGTGCACGCCGCTCTGGACGGCGGCGTAGGGGGTGGCCGTGGGGCCGTAGCCGAGGTGGACTTCGCCCATCTCGTTCAGGGTGTCCAGCACCTGGGGGTGAATGGCGTCGGAGACGTAGAACGACGGCATGCGTGTCTGGTCCGTTCGGTCGGATCGTGCGGGTCAGGCGTAGAGGTGGTCGCCGGAGGCGCTGCGGCGTACCGCGCCGACGGCGAGGACGAGGCCGAACAGGCCGAAGAAGACGAGGATGTAGGCGGGAACGAGGGTGCTGCCGGTGGAATCGATGAGCCAGGTACTGGCGTAGGGTCCGGCTCCGCCGCCGATGACGGCGCCGATGCTGTGGCCGAAGGCGACACCGGTGTTACGGACCTGGACCGGGAAGAACTCCGGCATGACCGCGTAGGTACCGGCCTGGCAGAGGGCGTACGGGACCATGCCGAGGACCAGGCCGACGATGGCCAGGCCCACCGAGCCGCGGCCCATGAGCCAGAAGGAGGGGATCGTGACGGCGATGTAGGCGACGTAGGAGACGATCAGGACGCGCTTGCCACCCAGTCGTGCGCCGAGCAGGCCGCACACGGGGATGAACACGGCGGCTGTGAGAACGGCGAGCAGCACGATGGTCGCGGCCTGGCTCTCGCTGAAGCTCAGGACGGTGCTCAGGTACGAGGCGACGAAGACGGTGCCGACGTATGTGCCGACGTTCTGCACCGTGGAGATCGCCATGACCTTGGCCAGTGGGCGGCGGTAGCCGGCCGTCAGTTCCTTCAGAGGCTTGCGGTCACCGCGGTCGGCGGGCTCGGCATCGCGGAACTCGGGGGTGTCCTCGATCTTCAGCCGCAGGTAGAGACACAGCAGGCCCAGCGGGACCGCGAGGAGGAACGGCAGGCGCCAGCCCCATGACTCCATCGCCTCTTCCGGCACGAACGAGGCGGCCAGCGCCGCCATGCCCGCCGCGCACGCCTTGCCGAACACCGCGACGCCGGGGATGAACGAGATGTACAGCGAGCGCCGGTCCTTGGGCGCCCATTCCCGGATGTAGCTGGCCGCGCCGCCGATCTCGCCGCCAGTGGAGAAGCCCTGCAACATGCGCAAAACGATCAACAGGATCGGTGCGGCGACGCCGATGGTGGCGTAGCCGGGCAGCAGTCCCGTCAGGGCGGCGGCCAGGCTCATCAGGCCGATGCTGGCGACCAGACTGACTCGGCGGCCGGCGCGGTCGCCGAGTCGACCGAAGAACAGGGCGCCCAGCGGGCGGACGGCGAAGGCCGAGCCGAAGACCAGGAAGGTGTTGAGCAGGCCGACGGTCGGGTCGTCGCTGGGGAAGAAGACGATCGACAGGGTCGCGGCGACGTAGCCGTAGACGCTGAAGTCGTAGTACTCGATGAACGTGCCGAAGGCGGCCACGGCGGTGGCCTTCTTCGCCTTGCGGCGGCGTTCGTCGGTGACGGGGGCCACCTCTGCAGCGTCCGTGGGGACTGACATCTCGCGCCTCACTGTGCAAAAAATGGGACAGCGTCCTGTAAACTGTTCGGTGAGTGTCTGGCCGCTCTTCGCCTGCTGTCAACCCTCGGACGCGGCCTGCTCGCAACGCGGACGGCACCGACAGCGACCGCGAACGACCGGCGACAGCAGTGAGGCGCCCGCGTCCAAAGGCGCCACGCACAGTGGCCGACCAGACGAGAAACGGCAGGGGGAAGACGGAAAATGAGGCATCCGCGCATACTTGCGTCGCTGCGGGGCAAGTCGACGAGCCACGCCGGGAGGTGGTCGCGGTGAGCAGCGGATCAGCCGTCAACGACCGTGTCGTCGCCACCCTCGACGCCCTCACCCGCCGGCCACCGGAGCTGCCCTGGGGTGTGCGCGAGCTGGCCGAAGACCTCGGCCTCAGCCGCAGCACGGTCCACCGGACCCTCCACGCGCTCGCCGAGCGCGATCTGGCGACGCAGACGGCGAACGCCACCTACGTCTGCGGGCCCCGGTTGCGGGTTCTCGCGGACCGGCTCCACCGCTCGCACCTACTGCTCGGCCAGGCCCGCCCACTGGCCGAGGAACTCGCCCGGGCCTGCGACGCCACCATCCTGCTGTCCCTGTACGACCCCGTTCGCACGGGGGGCTTCGTCACCCTGTCCGCGATACCGGACGGCCCCGTTCGCTACCGGCTCGACCCCGGCGCCGCGATCCCCCTGCACGCCGGCGCGGCTGGCCGTGCCATGCTCGCCGCACTCGGCCCCGACGTCCTCGCCCGCCTCGATCTGGTCGCGCACACGCCGGACACCGTCACCGACGTCGCGGAACTGGAACGCCTCCTGCACCGGGCACGCGAGGACGGTGTGACGATCAGCGTCGGACAACACGTCGCCCTGGCCGCCGGAGTCGCCGCCCCGTTCCACGCGGCGGGTCTGCTGGGAGCGGTTTCCGCTACCCGCCCCCGGCACGAGACCCGTCACGCCGACCTTGAACGCTTCGCTCCCCTCGTCCGCGAAACGGCCCTCAGGATCGGCAACCTGACCGCCCCAGCGCCCCGGCCCGCACCGGAACACGGCCGAGCGGCCCCCACCAGCCCGATTCCCACCGAGGACGGCGGTTCGGCCACTGCTCGCACTGAGCGCTTGATCTCCGCGCTCACCGCTTCAGCACCTCTGCCGTTGGGAGGACGGGCGCTCGCTCGCGTACTGCGAGGCAACCCCGCGACCGCCACCCGGCTCCTCGACACCGCACTCGCCACAGGGCTCGCCACCACCCACGAGCAACACGCCGTTGCCGGGCCGCTGCTACTGCGCTGGGCAGCCGCACTCGGGCCGCTCCACTCCATCGCCCCGATCGTCTTCCCGGCACTGCGAGACCTGGCACGGCAGACCGGGGAAACCATCGGCCTGACCGAGTACGACCCGGCCACCCGGACCGCACGCATGACCGCCGTCGTACCGGGCAGCAAACCGATCCACTACGACCTGCCCACCGGGTCGGATGTCCCTCTCGCCGCGGGCGCCGCGGGCAAAGCCATTCTCGCCTTCCTGCCCGACGACACCCTCCCCGACCTTCCGCTGGTCGCATACACCGAGCGCACGCCACTGCACCGCACCGCGATCGAGAAGGACCTGGCCCAGGTGCGCGACCACGGCTGGGCCGTCGGAGACGGTGAACGCATCCCGGACGGCTACGGCATCGCCGTGCCGTACTTCGCCCAGGACACCGTGGCCGGCTCCCTCACAGCCACCATCCCGCGGCACCGGGCCGACGAGATCGACGTCGACGCCGTGAGAACCCGACTCTCCGCCGCAGCCCTGTCGATCACCCGGCTGCTGTCGGTGTAGCCGACGTTCTGGAGGGCCGCCGGGCGGCGCTCCTGATCAACAAGCTTTACTACACAAGAGATCGTGGGCCATTGACCGAGGTTCGCAGCACCTTCCGTGAACTCGCCTTCAGTTGGTGTGTCAAGAAAAGACCGAGTCCCCATCCGACGTTCGCTACCTGGTGTTGAGCACTACGCTGCCGACCCATCCGCTAGAAAACTGGCCCAATTCGGACAGCGATCACCGCCGGTGTACGAATGCAAGCGGGCACACAGTGCGATGCGACTGAGAACGAGCGCTGCCAATGCGACGGAGATAACGGAATCGGCTCGGGCGGCCCGCCCGTTTCATCTGGTTTAGCGCGAAATGTTCCGTTCGTCGATTAGGGGTGTTGTCAGTGCCATAGGGAAGACTCTGGATGTGGGGGAGGGAGACTCATGACTGACCAGCAAAATGGTTCTGACCAGCGCATACCTACTCCGAATGGCTGCCGATGGTGTGGGCTTGAGGCGCGCGAGCATGCACAGCGCTGGAAGCCTCCGGTGGGCTGGCACAAGTGGGAACCGCCGACATTGGAACAGCGCAAGGAACGCATGCTCGCACGGCGGCGGCGCCGCGCCAGCACCAGTGACACCAGGTCAGCGCTACGCGTTCTTACCCTGCGGCCAGCTTTCTGATCTCGGCGAAGATCTCCCGCAGCTGTGCGGGCACCTGATCAGGGCTGGTGAGCGTGCTCACCAGCCCGAACATCATGTCGGGTTTGCCGCTGGGCCCGTTCGGGCTGTTATTGCGGAGCATGTTCAGCACTTCCTTACTGAACTTCTTGCCGCGCCGAGCGGTGAAGTTGTCCATGGTCCACGGCTCGCCATCCTTCGACCAGAGTTCGTTGGCGGTCGCGGCCCACAAATCGTCCGGGAACAGTTCCTCCAGCTCATTGAAGGCGTCCGGCTCGCCCACGAAACGGACAACGTCGCTGAAAGCGCTGCCGAAAAACTGTTGGAGTCGGACTTCCTTGAAGAGCCCCTTGGGCAAGGTGCGGCTGTCGGCGTCCACCATGAGCATCACGGAGCGGCCATGCGCGACCAGATAGTGAGCGAGGTGCAGGGCCCCCTCATTGTTGAAGCACGCCCACAAGGCGATGCCGGCCGACTGGAGAGACTGGCCCTCAGACAGCCGGAACAGCATGGGGATCACCCGCTGTTCGGTGTCGCCTTCGACAGCCAGGAAGCAACGCTCATGTAGCAGAACGGAGTTTCGAAGACCGACCGCTGCGGCTATGCGCCCCAGGTGCACGTCGACGTCGTCGTGGGTGTCGGCCCCCAGCCGCTCGATCACCGTCCGTCCGCACTCCAGCCGGAGATGCACGACGTCGGCGATGTCGACACCGTCGATGAGGTTCATAGAGTGGGTGGCGACGATTACGTTCACATGGGGCAGTGCGCTCTGGTCACGGATGAGCTGCATGATCTTGCGCTGGTGCCCGTAGTCGAGGTGCGTGTCCGGCTCGTCGTAGATCACGATCGTCTGTACCGGAGGCGGGACGTCTTCGGCGGCCTCAGGGTCAGTTGAGGAGTCGACATCGGCGAACTCCTCGCGCGTGAGCAGCTGGCTGTTCCACTCCCAGATCGCCAGGGAGATTCGTCGTGCGCTCCCTAGACCGGAACGATCCAGGCCCACGGTCTCGCCCTTCGTACGGGCGATTCGCAGCGGCGCGCCCCGGAAACCATGAGTGAACGAGACCACAGGCTCGACATCAACGTCTGTGAGGTCGTCGCAACGACTCTGAATGTGCTCGCACAGGGACCGGGCGTCGTCCTGAAGTCGCTCTTTGATCCCAGCTTCGATCGACTGCAACTGGCCCTCAAGCGTGGGGTCCGACATATGGGCCTGGTATCGGCCCATCAGCGCGGTTTTCACCTCAGCGTCGGGATCGGCCGACTTCCCGTCGAACGGCATCAGCCGGGGCATGCGGCGCTCCATCTCCTTCGGAGCAGGAACCCAGCCCGACGCGGAGGCGTGAGCCATGCCGTAACTGCAGAGGGCCGGCTCGATGTCGCCGCGTTTTATGGACGACAGCTTAGGGAGCAACTGCTTAGCGAGGGCTCTCACCTCGTTGAGGGACAGCTTGGAAGGGTCACGGAGTCGTTCGTCGTCCGCGAGCGGCGCCCAGCACTCAAGGACGGGCCCTTCACCGTTGACAGCGCGTCGCCGTACGCGCAACTCCTCGGTCGGTAAGCCGAACGATTGCAACTCCCAAGAGTCGAGGATGAACTGCCCCTCCACCCACGTGGTCGAACACCGCAGGAGAGGCGCCGAGTCATCGACGTCCACGTCATCCGAAGCGTCGAGCTCGTACGTACGATCGTCCTCGGTCAACTGCTCATTGCCCACAAGGAAGGCCAGCGCAGCAAGCACCGCGCTCTTACCGCCGTCGTTCTGGCCGGCGAGGATGGTAGGTGTGCTGACCGGAATGTCACGGACATCCTTAAGGGATCGGAATCCGCACACGGTGAAGCTGTGCAGGTGCACCGTTCTCAGCCGCTCCGTTCCCTAGCGCCTCGGGCAGACGCAAGCCACCAGGGGCGCCTTGCCCCAGACATTGACCTGGGCAACCGCCAACCCAGGCGCATCATCTTATGCCTTGTGGAGATAGCCTGTTGGCGCTGTGAGTGAATCTGAGCGATTCAGACCGACACCGCACGAAGCCTGCCTGCCTCGGGCTCAATGTCACGGCTGCCGGAGCCTTCATCGCCCCCGAACCGCACCACGCCCGCGTGCTGTTCACAGGCACGCAGCCGTGCCCGCGCTCCGCACAAACCGCTGCTACTTCTGTACGCCCTCGGCCGGTTCCAGGACGATACCGACGGCTGGGACCTTCGCGAGACGGGCGCCACCGGGCAGCTCGCGCCGGACTTGAGAGCGGCGCTACGACGCGAACCGGACCTGCTCAACAGAATGGCGCGATTGCCGCTCGACTCACACTTCCCCCCTGCATCGAGAACTGTGCGAAGCCGTAAGCCTGGAACTGGGGCTGGCCGGGGCCGAGCGGGAGCTGGTGCTGACCGCCTACCGAGTACCGGTGCGCCTTCTGCGGATACGGCGGCGGGATCGCCGCGATGCCCGTCAGACTGGAGGCCGCCCACGTCCACTGGTGGGAGTTCGGCAGCCCCGACGACATCGAGAACGGGCTGCGCCTGTGCTCGATGCACCACGCACTCTTCGACAAGGGCGCCCTCGGCTTGGGAGACGACCAACGCATCCTGGTCTCACAGCGCTTCGTCGGCCACAGCCCCGCCGCCCGCGACCACGTCATAGCCCTTGCGGGCCGCCCACTCATCGGCCCCCAGCCGGGTGCTCGCCCTGTTGCCGCAGTTCACTGCGACTGGCACACCCGACAGGTCTTCCACGGCGACCCGCGCCCTGCCACTACCTGAACGCCGCTGCGCCCACAATCAACTGTTCAGAGAGTGGCCCTCACTTGCAGCGCTACTTTCATCATATGGCGCCGAATCAGTCACGGAATATTTCGTGCTACTGTTTTGAGGTCTGATACGAGGTGGTGTCGTGCATGGCGATCACTGAGCTGCAGGCGCAGCCCGGGATGCTCGTGTTGGCGCGCGAGTCCCGCGGGCTGACGCAGGCTGAGGTCGCCGCAGCTATGACCAAGGCGTCGCCAGGCGGCGCCACGCCAGTTTCCCAGGGCTACGTAAGCCGAGCCGAGGCTGGCCGTCTCGTCGTCACACATGAGCGTCTTGAGCTGTACGCTGCCGCGCTTGGCTACCCTCCTGAGTCGCTGTGTCTGGATTCGCAGGTCAGCGGCATCGGTGTGGGCCTGGTCCACCACCGCAAGAAGGCAGCTCTGACTGCTTCCGCTCTGCGACGCGTGCACGCCCATGTGGCGCTCTCACGGATTCAGCTGAATGGCCTGGCGTCCGCAGCGGCATTGCCGCCAGTCTCACATCGTTTCTTCAGGGTCCCCCTGGATGACCTCACCACCCCGAAGGACGCTGCTCGGCGAGTCCGCAGGGAGTGGAGCGTGACCCCCGGCCCGGTACCCGACATGGTCGCGGTGCTGGAGAATGCCGGCGCGCTGGTGGTCACCCGCGATCTGGACAGCGACCTGTTGGACGCAGTAAGCCAGTGGGAAGCGGGCGGGCATCCTCTACTCCTCGTCAACACCCGGGCACCGGGCGACCGACGTCGCTTCAGCATCGCGCACGAGCTGGGTCATCTGGTGATGCATGACGAGCCGGGCACAGGGTCCACGCAGGAGAAGCAGGCCGACGCCTTCGCTGCCGAGTTCTTGATGCCTGCCTCCGATATCCGGCAGGCGTTCTCCGGCGGCGTCGATCTGGCCAAGCTGATGGAGCTGAAGCAGGTTTGGGGTGTCTCCATGAGCGCGCTGCTGCGCCGCGCCCAAACGCTCAACGCCGTCAGCGAGTGGCATTACCGCACCCTGATGATCGAGATGTCAGCGCTCGGCTACCGGACCGCAGAGCCTGTTGATGTCCTCCCTGAGCAGCCGCAGCGCCTCGTTGCCCTTGTCAACACCTTGCTGACCGACCGCCAGATGAATCTGGAGGATGCGGCTGCCTGCGCGCACCTGCTTCCTGAAGACTTCCAGCGCCTGTACGTCGAGGGCGCCGGTTCATCATCATTCCCGGCCTTCTGAAGGTGACCATGACCGACCGTTACGCGCCGCTGCCTCGTCCGCGCTCCGATCTGACCGAGCCTCCTGACGCTGCGGGTGCGCCAGACCGGCCGGACAGCCTGAACGGCCTACAGGGCCGCATGCTGATCCAGGTCAGCGCCGCCCGGCTCAGCTACGTCCAGGGGCAGGTCGACCCGGCACGCAGTGGGCTCATCCTGTGCGGCACCGACGCCGTGAGGAAGGCCGGCGCCCTGCGATACAGGGAGGGCTACGCCGCTCCGCTCCTGATCGACCCGGCGGTGTACGAGGTCAGCGCCGCGACCGAGGAGAACCCCTTCCCCTGCGACGTCGAGCCCACGCTCTTCCTCGACGATCCCCTGGAACTGTCTCTGGCCGAGCAGCGGGACGCCGGAGCAACGCTCCCCATGACCCCCACTGGCTACATCAGGGCCGAGGACTCCGATGCCCTCCGGGCCGCCGTGACCCGTGTCCTGGAACTCGACGACCCGGAGGTGATCTTCGCCGCTCCGGTGGATGTCTCCTGGCTACGCGACGAGGAATCGACCCGCCAGCTCATCGCCCACCTGCGGCGGGTCAAGGGGCCGAAGGCCATCATGCTGGGCGGACAGATGGACCCCCTGGCGCGTTACGCCAAGGCCGTAAGCCATCTCAAGCAGGTCATCGAGGAAGTTCCCGGGGCTGCCCTGCTACGCACGGATCTCGCGGCATTCGGCGCGCTGGCCTTCGGTGCCGCCTTCACAGCCTTCGGCGCCAGCAGCCGCTACCGCCACGTCGTCGCTCCCGGCGAAAAGGCGCAGGTCAACAAGAGCATCCCCATCCAGTCACCGCACATTCTCTTCCCCGACCTGATGGCCTTCTTCCTGGGTGAGACGATCGCCAAGCGTTACGGTGGCGCCGAAGCTCCGGTCTGCTTCTGCTCGGCCTGTGCCGGCAAGCTCGCACTGGACGCCTTCACAAGCAACCGCGGCGAGCTTCCTGCCGCAGCGGCGGCGCACAACGTCGCGGTCCTCATGGAGTGGTTCCGTGCCCTGACTTCGGTCAAGCCCGGCACAGCACGCCAGCAGTGGTGGTTCGACCGCTGCCGTAAAGCTCTCGATCAGTACGAACTGATCAACACGTCCATCAGACAGCCGAAGGCGTTCAAGTCTCCGGCGCAGCTCGATCGATGGGCGTCGACCACTCCCGGCACCGCCAAGGCACCGGCTCAGACAGCCGCCGCCGAGCGTAGGCGCTGATACACATCCTCGACGAACCACCAGGCCGCAGCGGTGTGCCGGGGCGGTCTGTAGTCTCCCGGCTCCAGTACCAGCTCGACCTCGTCTCCTGAGGTGACGAACACGCCGATGCCGTAGAAGTCCGCCTCGACGAGGACCTCATCCATTCGGGCTGGAAGACGGTCCAAGAGCATGGCCCGGCGGCAGAAGGGAGCAAATTGGCCCGCCCGCTCAAGGCCCTGGCGCCACCAGGAAGCGCGGACCACAGCAAGATCCACCTGCAGGGGCCGCACGGCACGTCGGGTGACCGTCTTCCGGTCTCGCTCCACCGCTCCCGACGGCAGCCCTCGCACCGCCCGCCGCGCCGGCGAGTCCAGCGATTGCAGCGGAACAGGAACGTCCACCGGGAGTGTAAGCAGGCTCTCAAGATCGGGCAGCTTATCTACCCGGGCGGCGGAGACCTCCTCGCGCCGCGCATGCTCACCCTCGTTCAGACGGTAGAAGCACAGTGCCTCGGCCCCGAAGACAGAAACAGTTCGGGCCTGCCAACCTGGCTCCAGCAAGGCGGAAGAAGCCTCCCGCACAGAACCGCTCGTCAGGGAACTCGCCAAGGTCACCATGGCCCCCACCCTGCCTCACTGAGAATCGACCGCATACAGCGGCCTCGCGTTCATCCAAACCGTATGCGTACGGATACACCTGCCAAACAGCTCAAGACGCCTCGCGGACACTGCCCGACTGGGAGCCTTCTCCGCATCACTGCCCTCCTTGGCCCTGAGCCGCCCCTCTCCCCTTCTCACGGACGCTCCCGCCCCTTCCCCCGCGGGCTCCCGGCGCCGGACACGCCGCCCTCTTCGGCCGCGCGCGTTACCCGTTTGGCGGTCGCCTGAGGTAGACATGGTGCCCTGCGAACGTCGGCCGGCTGTCAAGACTCCCGAGGAGGCCAGGTGCGAGGCTGGGCAAGGGTCACGCGGTGCGCGCTGCCCGTGGCGCTGATACTCGGAAGCGTCGCCTGCTCGGGCGGCGGCGGCACCGAGGACACCGGCGGCTCCGCCACCTCGGGCGACACCCGCACCGCCGCCGGGCAGGGCCGTTACTCCGGGCTCCCCGAACCCTGCGGCGCCGTGCGGCAGGAGACCCTCGCCGAGCTGCTGCCGGACGCGGACCCCGAGACCTACGCCGGCGAGCCGCTGGCCACCTACGACACCGGCCGCCGCGTCGGCTGCGAGTGGCGGCACGCGGAGGGCTCGGACACCCAGCGGCTGAGCGTCGACTTCCAGCGGGTGATCTCCTACGAACCCGAGGTCAGCGACGACGACCAGGCCGAGCGCGACTTCGAGGAGTTCGCCGCCGAGGCCGGCGTCACCATCACCGAGGAGGACTCGGACGACAACCGCGAGGAGGACGGGGAGGACGCGGGCGGAGACGGCACGGACCATGTCTCGCCGAACCTCGGCGACTCCACGAGCGCCGCGACCAGGAAGCTCGATGGCATTGGTCACGTCGCTTTTCTCGACGACCGTTTGACCAGCAACGACACCGGAGACCGCCGACAGGTGACCCTCGCGTTCCGCAACGCGAACGTTATCGTCACCGTCGTGTACGGCGTCTCCACCACCCGGCCCGAGGCAGCGCCCGACAGCTCCCGGACGCAGTCGCACGCCGAGTCGGTGGCCAGGCAGCTCGCCGAGGGCCTGGACGGCTGACGCCGCCGCGTCCTTCGGACCGGCGGCCCACCGCGGGCGTACCGTGACGGGGCAGGACACGGCCCACCGCAACGAGTGACTGGTAACGGAAGCGAAGAAGACATGAACGGTAAAGCCTCGCGACTCGCCGTCCGCATGACGGCCCTGGCCGCAGCGCCCGTGCTGTTCGTCGCCGGCTGCTCCTCCGACTCGGAGCCGGAGAACGACGACGCCCCGCCGAGCGAGAGCGCGACCCCCGAGCCCGTCAAGTTCGCCGAAGTCCCCGAGCCCTGCGCGCTGCTGAGCGGCGACACCGTCGGCGACGTGGTGCCGGAGGCCGACCCGGAGGAGGGCGAGGAGCTGGAGTCCAGCAACACCACGACCTCGGCCGCCTGCCTGTGGAACGGCCTGGACGGATACCAGTTCCGGTCGTTGACCGTCTCGCTGCGCCGCTTCGAGTCCGACCCGGCCGTGGGCAGCGGCGACGAGCGGGCCACGGCCTACCTCCAGCAGATGGTCGACGAGATCACGGGCGACGACGCCAACGAGGAGCCGGAGGCCGAGGAGTTGCCGGAGACCGGGGACGAGGCGGTCTCCGTCGCCTACCGGGTCACCAAGGAGGCCGACGACGCGGAACACGACTACACGCAGCAGCGCGTGGTCGTTCGCGACGGCAATGTGGTGGTGACGGTCGACTACTCGGGCGCCGGCTTCGAGGACGACGACGCGCCGGGCGCCGGCGACGTCAAGGAGGCGGCCGACCGCGCCGCGCAGGAGGCCGCGGCCAACCTCGGCTCGGCCGCCGGCGGCGGCGAGGAGGAGGGCGACGCGGAGTCGGACGACTCCGAGGAGTCCGGAGAGTCGGGGGACGCGGCCGAGGGAGCCAAGCCCGAAGGGGACTGAGCCCGGGCCGTGCGCTGACGTGTCGCGTGCGCGCGGGCGAGGGGCGCGCGGGCGACGTGCGGGCGCGCTGACGTGGGGCGGGCGCGCGGGAGTTGACGGGAGCGCCGTTCAGGCGCGGTCAACTCCCGTGTGCCGGGGCGCGGTCGGCGGGACGGGACGCGGTCGGCGCGTACATGCCCTGTCGGCATGTGCCAGGCTGGGGCCGACACCGGGACCCACCGGCGACCCCCTGGGGAGGCACCAGCAGTGGCCGCGATCCAGCTCACCCGTGCGCACCGCGTCCTCGTCGGCATCGTGCTGGCCGGGGCCGTGGTCATCGCCACCATCGGGTTCGTCGGCTCCTACGCCGCCGTCCGCGAGCTGGCCGAGGAAAAGGGCTTCGGCGACTTCGCCCCCTTCTTCCCCATCGGCGTCGACGCCGGCATCGTGGTGCTGCTCTCCCTGGACCTGCTGCTCACCTGGCTGCGCATCCCCTTTCCGCTGCTGCGCCAGACGGCGTGGCTGCTGACCGCAGCCACCATCGCCTTCAACGGGGCCTCGGCGTGGGGCGATCCGCTCGGGGTGGGGATGCACGCGATCATTCCCGTGCTCTTCGTGATCACGGTCGAAGCAGCCCGCCATGCGATCGGTCGCGTCGCGGACATCACCGCCGACCGTCACATGGAGGGCGTGCGGATGTGGCGGTGGTTCCTCTCGCCGATCCCGACGTTCCGGCTCTGGCGGCGGATGAAGCTGTGGGAGCTGCGCTCCTATCAGGAAGTCATCACGATGGAGCGTGACCGGCTGGTCTACCAGGCGCAGTTGCGCGCCGAGTACGGCAGGGCCTGGCGGCGCAGGGCGCCGGTCGAGGCGAGGATGCCACTCAAACTGGCGCGCTACGGCGTGCCGTTGCGCGAGACGGCCGCCACCGGGCTGGCGGCGGCGCGACCCCGGCTGGCGGTCGGCGCCCAGGAGCAGCAGCCGAAGCCGGTGTCGGCGGCGGCCTCGGGCCCGGAGGGCGAGGGGCGCGCGGCGGACGACGAGCGCGGGCGGCTGGGGGAACGCGCGGGGCGTGAGCGCCCCGAGGTCCGCCATCCGGAGGATGGCTCGGGCGCCGCCGAGGTGGTCGAGGAGGCGGTCGAACCGGCGTGGCTGAACGGCGGGTTCCGGCCGGCGCCGGGAGGGGCCGACGGCGGCGGCGAGCGCGCCGGCGCGGCCCGGGAGCCGGTTCGGGAGACCGTTCGGGAAACGGCGGGCGCCGGGGCGGAGCCCCGGGAGGCGCCGGGCGCCGGCTGGGGCGGCGCGCCTTACGGCGGGGAACCTTACGGTCGGGAACCGTACGGCCGGGAAGGGGAGTTGGCCGCGTCCGACGCGGGCGCGTCGTTCGGCGGAGAGGAAACGTTTCGCGGTGCGGGGCGGGGCTACGGCGGCGACGAGCCGCCGCCCGTGGAGGCCGCGCCCGCCGAGGCGGCGGTGACCGTGCCGGTGGGCCCGGGGCGGCGGCGCGCGCTGGGCAACGCCCCGGTCGTTCCGGACGACCACGAGCGCACGGAGCAGGCCGAGGCCACCGAACTCGCCGGGCTCGCCGAACCGCCCCGGCAGGACGGGCAGGACGGGTACTCGGCCGAGGACGGGCCACCCAGCGACGCGTTCTACGACGCGTACCGTCAGTACATACTCGAACAGGGCGACTTCCCCAACGCCCGGCAGCTCTCCCGCTTCCTGCACGAACGGTTCTCCATCACCGACGGCGACGGGACGCTGCTGAGCGAGCAGTATCTGCGGCCCTACACCCGGGGGTTCAGGGAGCGGTACAGCGCGGAGATGGGTACCGGGGTCTGACCGGAGCCGTGACGCCCGGGACACTGACCGGCACTCGGGGGCGCTGGCATCCGACACGCGCCCCCGGAACGCGCTCCTCCTCGACGCGTCTCTCGCGTCGCTCTCCGTAGTCCTTTCGTAGGGGTGAGTAACCCTCCTCGGGGATGACGACGGAGGGTCACGCATCACCGCATCATGGTGACCGTCAGTGAAGAGTCATCGGGCGTCGCGGAGTTGGGCGCCGGGGGGAGAGCCATGCCGTCCTCGTCCGTCACGCGGAAGCACCCCACGCCGGCGCCTCGCGCCCTCGTCCGCCGCCCCGGGTGGTGGCCCGTCGCGCCACCACCCCGGACCGGCATCGCCCACGGTCCGCCGGGGAGCACGGCCGGGCCCCCGACGACCGGGCGGTCGTCGGGGGCCCCGGGGAGACGTCGCGAGGCTCGCCGCGTGGCGAGGGCGGGGTCAGCCGCCGAGCAGCCGCCGGACGCGCTTGGCGCCGACGGCGAGCAGCAGCGTGGGCAGCCGGGGGCCGGTCTCGCCGCCGATCAACAGCCGGTAGAGCAGCGCGAAGAAGCCGCGCTGCGCCGCCTTCAGCTCGGGGGTGGGCTTCGCGTCCACCGCGAGCCCCGCGCGCAGCTTGGGGACGCCGTAGAGCAGTGCGGTCAGCCCGTCGAGGGACCACTGGTCGTCAAGGCCCTCCAACAACAGCTCAAGCGAGGCGCGTTGCTCCTCGTCGAGCGAGTCCAGCAGCGCGGTGTCCGGCTCCGCGCGCACGCGGGTGCGCTGCTCGGCCGGCACCTGGGTCTCCACCCAGCGGGTCGCCTTGTCCAGCCGGGGCCGGACCTCGTCCAGCGACCTGACGGGGTTGTCGGGGTCGACCTCGCGCAGGATCCGCAGCGTCTGCTCCGCCTCCCCGGTGGTGATGTCCACGACGGAGGCGAGCATCCGGAAGGGCAGCGGGCGCGTGGTTCCGGGCAGCGCGCCGGCGGCCGTGGAGACGGCGCGGCCGTGCGCGGCGAGGTCGGCCGGCTGCGCCGTGCCGGCGGCCACGCGGCGGGACAACGCGTCGAACTCGTCGTAGGTGCGCTGGATCTCGGAGTCGAAGGCGATCTTGAACGCCTGGTTGGGGCGCCGCCGCGCGTACAGCCAGCGGAGCAGCGGGGCCTCCATGATCTCCAGCGCCTCCGACGGCACGGGCACGCCGCCTCGGGAGCTGGACATCTTGGCCATGCCGCTGATCCCGACGAAGGCGTACATCGGGCCGATCGGCTGCTTGCCGCCGAAGATCTCGGAGACCAGCTGGCCGCCGACCACCCAGGAGGAGCCCGGCGAGTGGTGGTCGACGCCGGCGGGCTCGAAGACCACGCCCTCGTAGGCCCACCGCATCGGCCAGTCGACCTTCCAGACCAGCTTCCCCCGGTCGAACTCGCTGAGCCTGACGGTCTCCTCGAAGCCGCAGGCGCAGGTGTACCGCAGCTCGGTGGTCTCGTCGTCGTAGGAGGTGACGGTGGTGGTGTCCCGGCCGCAGGCGCCGCAGTAGGGCTTGTACGGGTAGTAGCCGGAGTCCCCGGCGCCGCCGTCGTCCTCGCTCGCGGCCCCGGAGCCCTCGACGGCCGCCAGCTCCGCCTCGTCCTCGCTGGCCGCCAGCGCGGCGTCCTGGGAGTCCTTGCCCTTGGTCCGGTAGCGCTCCAACACGGCGTCGATCCGCCGGCGTTCCCGCATCGCGAAGAGGATCTGCTCGCGGTAGGCGCCCGAGGTGTACTGCTCGGTCTGGCTGATGCCCCTGACCTCGATGCCCATCTCCGCCAGGGCGGCCTTCAGCGGCGCCTTGAAGTGCTCGGCCCAGCTGGTGTGGGCGCTTCCGGCCGGGGGCGGCACGGAGGTCAGCGGCCGACCGATGTGCTCCTGCCAGCTCTCGTCCACGCCGGGGACTCCGGCCGGCACCTTGCGGAAGCGGTCGTAGTCGTCCCAGGAGACGAGGTGTTCGCAGGGGACCCCGCGGCGCTTGATCTCGTCGGCCACCAGGTGGGGCACCATCACCTCGCGGAGGTTGCCGAGGTGGATCGGGCCGGACGGGCTCAGGCCCGAGGCGCAGACGATCGGTTTGCCGGGGGCGCGACGCTCCGCCTCGGCGATGACCTCGTCGGCGAGTCGGGAGACCCAGTCGGTCTCCATGGTGGTCTGGCCCACGGCTGGCACTTCTCCTTCTTGCTTACGGTGACCGGCCCATTGTCCCACCCCGGCCGCGCACCCCGCACCAGCGTTCACCGGGCGAGGTCGCGGAGAAGCGCTCCGTGCCACAACTCCGTTTCCTCGCCTTGCATTTATATGACAAACATGTCTCTACCGCCCACACCCCCTTGCTCAATTCCTCATGTTCGACGAACCTTTCGAGCTGACAGGTGATGAGCGAACAAGTGTCATGCTCACGCCCGTTACTCAGAGCACTTCCCCCACACACATTCGCGCTTCACCTTTCGAGGAGGACCCTCTCTATGGCAGGGATGCGTATCACTCGTCGCGCCACCGCGGTGGCGGCCACGGCGGCTCTCGGCCTCGGCGCCGGCGTGCTGCTCCCCACGATGGCCTCGGCCGACGAGACCCCCGTCGACGCACGGTCGTTCATCTCCAACGCGAACGCCCCGGGCACCGTCGACGACAGCTACCTGGTGGTGCTGAAGGACAGCGTGCTCAGCACCGCCTCCGGCGGCGCCGAGGAGCTGGCCGAGCGTTACGACGCCGAGGTCACCAGCACCTACGACACGGTGCTCAACGGCATGGCCATCACCGCCTCCGAGGAGGAGGCCGTGGCCCTGGCCGAGGACCCGGCGGTGGCCGAGGTCGTGCAGAACCAGGAGTTCACCATCTCGGGCACCCAGTCGCCCACCCCGTCCTGGGGCATCGACCGGCTGGACCAGGCCGAGCTGCCGCTGGACGACTCGTACACCTACCCCGACCACGGCGGCGAGGGTGTCACGGTCTACATCCTCGACACCGGTGTCCACTACAGCCACGAGGACTTCGGCGGCCGTGCCGAGTTGGGCTTCGACTCCTTCGGCGGCGACGGCAGCGACGGCCAGGGCCACGGCACCCACGTGGCGGGCACGGTCGCCGGCGGCGAGTACGGCGTCGCGAAGAACGCCGACATCGTCTCCGTCAAGGTGCTCGACGACTCCGGCTCCGGCACCACCCAGTCCGTGGTCGACGGCATCGAGTGGGTCACCGAGAACGCCAGCGGTCCCTCGGTCGCCAACATGAGCCTCGGCGGCGGCGTCGACGAGGTGCTGGACGCGGCCGTCAGCGAGTCCATCGCCGCGGGCGTGACCTACTCCATAGCCGCCGGCAACGACTACGGCGCCGACGCGGACGACTCCTCGCCGGCCCGCGTGCCCGAGGCCATCACCGTGGCCGCGAGCAACGACGCCGACAGCTCGGCCGAGTTCACCAACATCGGCTCGGTCGTGGACATCTACGCCCCGGGCGAGGACATCACCTCCGCCTGGAACACCGGTGACACCGCGGAGAACACCATCTCCGGCACCTCGATGGCCGCCCCGCACGTGGCCGGTGCCGCCGCGCTGTACCTGGCCGACAACCCGGACGCCACCCCGGACGACGTCCTCGCCGGCCTCACCGAGGCCGCGCTGCCGGACGCCGTCGCCAACCCCGGCGCCGACACCACGGGCAACCTGCTCCAGGTGGGCTGACCCGCTCGCGCCCGGCCCCGCTCAGGGGCCGGCGCGCAGCGCCCGTGCCAACACAGCGGCCGGGGCCCGGCGGAACGCTCCGTCGGTGCCCCGGTCGCGGCGCGGATGGACCCGGTTGGTCAGCACCACCAGCGACGCCCCCGTCGCCGGGTCGGCGACCAGCGCCGTCCCCGTGAACCCCCCGTGCCCGAACGCCGTGGGCGAGGCCAACTCCCCCATGAGCGCCGGCTGGTCCAGCTGCCAGCCGAGGCCCCGGCCGGCCTCCGGCCCCAGCCCCGCGTTCTGCGGACGCAGCATCTCCGCCACCCACTCCGCGCCCAGCACCCGCACCCCGCCCAGCGCTCCCCCTTCGAGCACGGCCTGCGCCAGCGACGCCAGGTCGCGCGCGGTCGAGAAGATCCCGGCGTGCCCGGCGACCCCACCCAGATAGTGGGCCTTCTCGTCGTGCACCTCGCCCCTCAGCATCCCCCGCCCGCTCCACGGCTGGTACTCGGTGGCCGCGCAGCGCTCCCGCAGCGCGCCCGAAGGACGGTAGCCCGTGTCGCTCAACCCCAGCGGTCCCGTGACCAGTTCCGCGACCAACACGTCCAACGGCGCGCCCGCGGCCCGCTCCACCAACGCACCCAGCGCGATCAGCCCCAGGTCCGAGTACCGGTAGGCCGCCCCCGGCGCGGACTCCAGCGGCTCCGCGCCCACCGCCGCCAGCCGCGCCGCCGCGTCCGGATAGCCCTCCAGCGCGATGTCCGCCGGCCAGCCGCCGGTGTGCGTCAGCAGGGCCCGCACCGTCACCTCCGGAAACCCGGGCAGCCAGCGGGTGATCGGCGCGTCCAGCCCCACCTCGCCCCGCTCGGCGAGCCGGACCACGACCAGCGCGGTGAACACCTTGGAGAGCGAGGCGAGGTCGAAGACCGTGTCCGGCGCCATCGGCACCCGTTCCGCCTCCGGCAGCTCGACCACCGAGCCGCCCCGCACGCCGTGACGCACCGCGTACCCGCCCGCCTCGTGCGCCGCGATCACGCCGTTCCGCGCCGCGAGCACCACGAACCCGGCGAACGACGGCTCCGGCCCTTCGAGGAACGCGCCCAGGCTGGGCGCCAGTTCGGCCAGCGCCCCCGGGTCGAGCCCCGCCTCCCCCGCCGTGCCGGGACGCAACGCCCCGCTCGCCCCGGTCACCGCTCCCGCGCCTGACCGGGGGCGTCCGTCCGGACCGGCCCCCGGTGCACCTTGCTGTTGGACGCCTGGGCCCGCGGACGCAGCACCAGCAGATCGACGTTGACATGCGGCGGCCTGGTCACCGCCCACGCGACGGTGTCCGCGACATCCTCGGCGGTCAGCGGCTCCTCCACGCCCTCGTACACCTTCGCCGCGCGCTCCGCGTCGCCGCGGAACCTGGTCAGCGAGAACTCCTCGGTCCGCACCATCCCCGGCGCGATCTCGATCACCCGCACCGGCCGGTCCACGATCTCCAGCCGCAACGTCTCCGCCAGCACATGGGCGCCGTGCTTGGCCGCCACATAGCCGCCCCCGCCCTCGTAGACGCCGTGCCCCGCGGTGGAGCTGACCACCAGCACCGTGCCCGCCCCCGAGGCGACCAGCGCCGGCAGCAGCGCCTGCGTCAGGTGCAGCACGCCCAGCACGTTGACCTCGTACATGGCACGCCAGTCCGCCGGGTCGGCCTCCGCCACCGGCTCCAGGCCGACGGCGCCGCCCGCGTTGTTGACCAGCACGTCGCAGCGGTCGAGGGACGCGGCGAACGCGTCCACGTCCGCCCGGTCCGTGACATCCAGCCGGCGCGCCCGCGCCGCGTGGCCCGCCGCCCGCAGCTCCTCGGCCAGCGCCTCGACGCGCTCCTCACGCCGGGCGGTCAGCACCACCTCGTACCCCTCGGCGGCCAGCCGCCGGGCCGTGGCCGCGCCGATGCCGCTGCTGGCGCCGGTGACGACGGCGAGCGGAGTGGATGAAGCGATGGATGACACGGAAGCCTCCCAGGTGCGCGCGGACCAGGCGCGCGCGGAACGAATCAGGCCGGAACGATCCACCCCATCATCCCCACCCGACGCGCGGAAGCACCGGAAGCACCGGAAGCACCGGACGGGGACCGCCCCTCAGAGACGTTCGCGCGACCGGCGGGCGAACTCCGTCGCCCAGTACGTCAGCACCAGGTCGGCACCGGCCCGCTTGAACGCCGTCAACGTCTCGTCGATCGCCCGCTCCCGGTCCAGCAGCCCGCGCTCCGCCGCCACCTCGACCATCGCGTACTCGCCGGAGATCTGGTACGCGGCGACCGGCACCGACACCCGGTCCGCGATCGTCCGCAGCACGTCGAGATAGGGCAACCCCGGCTTGACCATCACCATGTCCGCGCCCTCCGCCAGGTCCAGCGCCAACTCCCGCAGCGCCTCACGCGCGTTGGGCGGGTCCTGCTGGTACGTCGCGCGGTCGCCGCGGAGCGAGGAGTTCACCGCCTCGCGGAACGGGCCGTAGAACGCCGAGGTGTACTTCGCCGTGTACGCCAGCAGCGCCACGTCCTGGTGTCCCGCCGCGTCCAACGCCCGCCGGATCGCCCCGACCTGGCCGTCCATCATGCCGCTCGGCCCCAGCACCCGGGCGCCGGCCTCCGCCTGCACCACGGCCATCTCGCCGTACCTGGCCAGCGTCGCGTCGTTGTCCACCCGCCCCTCGGAGTCCAGCACCCCGCAGTGACCGTGGTCGGTCACCTCGTCCAGACAGGTGTCGGCCATCAGCACCAGCGCGTCGCCCACCTCGGCCCGCACCGCGCGCAGCGCCACCTGGAGGATGCCGTCCGGGTCGGTGCCCGGCGTGCCGACCGCGTCCTTCTTCTCCTCCTCCGGCACGCCGAAGAGCATCAGCCCGCTGACCCCCGCCTCGACCGCCTCCACGGCGGCGGCCCGCAGCGAGTCCAGCGAATGCTGCACCACACCCGGCATCGAGGAGATCGGCACCGGGGCGTCGACGCCCTCCCGGACGAAGGCGGGCAGGATCAGGTCCGCCGGATGCGTCCGGTGCTCCGCCACCATCCGGCGCATCGCCGGCGTGGTCCGCAGCCGCCTGGGCCGCACCGCCGGGAAGACCCCCGACGCACCGCTGAACTCCGCGTCCACTCCACTCAACGCGACCACCGATCTCCGTTGCTCACAAAGCTGCTCACAGAACTGACCACGGGGCTACCCCCCGGCTGTCCGGAACCCCGACCGCCCGGCACAGCGCCGCCGGAACGCGGAACGGCGCGGGGCGAGCCGTCCGCCCCACGCCGTTCCATCCAAGCACCCCGCACCGACAGCCGCCCGAGCGGCCGTCCAAGCCGGCGCGCACGCCCCGCACACGCGCCCTATGTCGTCCGCGCGCGCCGCCGCTGCGGGCGCTTCTCGCTCGGCCGCTTCAGCGCCTCGCCGGCGCGCGCCGCCGCGTCCCGCCGCGCCGCGCCGAACTCGGCGAGCGCCTCCGCCAGTTGGTGCACCGAGGGCTCCGGCGCCAGCACGTCGACCCGCAGCCCGTGCTCCTGCGCGGTCCGCGCCGTCGCCGGCCCGATGCAGGCGATCACCGTCACGTTGTGCGGCTTGCCGGCGATGCCGACCAGGTTGCGCACCGTGCTGGACGAGGTGAACAGGACCGCGTCGAACCCGCCGCCCTTGATCGCCTCCCGCGTCTCGGCCGGAGGCGGCGAGGCGCGCACCGTGCGGTAGGCGGTGACGTCGTCGACCTCCCACCCCATCTCCACCAGCCCCGCGACCAGCGTCTCGGTCGCGATGTCGGCGCGCGGCAGGAAGATCCGGTCGATCGGGTCGAAGACCGGGTCGTACGGAGGCCAGTCCTCCAACAGCCCGGCCGCCGACTGCTCGCCGCTGGGCACCAGGTCGGGGCGGACGCCGAACTCGACCAGCGACCTCGCGGTCTGCTCGCCGACGGCCGCGACCTTTATCCCCGCGAACGCCCGCGCGTCGAGCCCGTACTCCTCGAACTTCTCCCTGATCGCCCGGACCGCGTTGACCGAGGTGAAGGCGATCCACTCGTACCGGCCGGTGACCAGGCCCTTGACCGCCCGGTCCATCTGCTGCGGCGTGCGCGGCGGCTCCACGGCGATCGTCGGCACCTCGCTGGGCACCGCGCCGTAGGACCGCAGCTGGTCGGAGAGCGAGGCCGCCTGCTCCTTGGTCCGCGGCACCAGCACGTTCCAGCCGAAGAGCGGCTTGGACTCGAACCACGCCAGCCGGTCGCGCCGCGCCGTCGCCCCGCGCTCGCCGACCACGGCTATGACCGGCCGCTCGGCGCCGGCCGACGGCAGCACCTTGGCGGACTTCAGGGTCCGTTCCACGGTGCCGAGCGTCGCCGTCCAGGTGCGCTGCCTGGTGGTGGTGCCCGCGACGGTCACCGTCAGCGGGGTGTCCGGCTTGCGGCCCGAGCCCACCAGCCGCGCCGCCGTCGCGCCGATCGTCTCCAGCGCGCAGCTCAGCACCAGCGTCGCGTCGCTGCCGCCGATCTCGCTCCAACAGCGCTCGTCGGCGGTACGCGCGTCGACGAAGCGGACGTCGCCGCCCTCCGCGTCGCGCAGCGGCACCCCGGCGTACGCGGCCACGCCCACGGCGCGCGCCACGCCGGGCACCACCTCGAAGGTGATCCCGGCGTCGGCCAGCGCCAGCATGTCGCCGGCCGCGTCGGTGTCCATGCCCGGGTCTCCGACCACGGCACGGACGACCCGCTTGCCGGCGCTCGCGGCCCGCATGACAAGATCTGCGGCATCGTCACCCGCGCAGACCGGGGGGTCACCCTCAGCCATGCCCTGAAGCGGGGTGTCCGTGCCCGGAGCGAGGTGGCCGCGCACCACCTCGTAGGCGGCCGGGTCGGCGACCAGTACATCGGCCTGCGCCAGTGCCTCGACCGCGCGCAGGGTCAACAGACCCGGGTCCCCGGGTCCCGCACCGAGGAAGGTGACGTGTCCCAGGGCGCCCGTGGTCGGCTCGGCGCGCGCGAGGCGCGCTGCTGTGGGGTTCACAGTGCTCGCTCCCCCATCAGACCGGCCGCACCCTTGGCCAGCATCTCGTCGGCGAGCTGGCGGCCCATGGCCACCGCCTCGTCGACGGACCCCGGCAGGGGACCGGTGGTGGACAGCTGCACCAGCTGCGCGCCGTCGGTGGTGCCGACGACGCCGCGCAGGCGCAGTTCGGTGAAGGTCTGCCCGTCGCGCAGCAGGTCGGCGAAGGCCCCGACGGGGGCGCTGCAACCGGCCTCCAGCTCGGCGAGCAGGGTGCGCTCGGCGGCGACGGCGATCCGGGTGTGGGGATCGTCGAGCCGGGCGAGTTCGGTGACCAGCTCCGGGCGGGACGCCACGCACTCGACCGCCAACGCTCCCTGCCCTGGGGCGGGGAGGACGGTGTCGGGAGCCAGGAAGTCGGTGATCTCGGCGTCGCGTCCGAGCCGGCGGAGTCCGGCGGCGGCCAGCACGACCGCGTCCAGCTCGCCCGAGCGCACGAACCCGATGCGGGTGTCGACGTTCCCCCGGATCGGCACCATCTCGATCTCTCGGCCCAACGAGCGGGCCCAGGCGTTGAGTTGGGAGATCCGACGAGGCGAGCCCGAGCCGATCCTGGCCGGTCCCGAGGCGCGGCCGGCCATGGCCAGCGTCTCGAAGCCGAGCCCGTCGCGGGCGACGAGCGCGTCCCTCGGATCGGCGCGGGGTGGAACGGCGGCGAGCGCCAGCTCCACGGGCTGCGCCGTCGGCAGGTCCTTGAGCGAGTGCACGGCGAAGTCGATCTCCCCGGCGAGCAGCGCGTCGCGCAGCGCCGAGACGAACACACCGGTGCCCCCGATGCTCACCAGGCTCTCCCTGGAGACGTCCCCGTAGGTGGTGATCTCCACCAGCTCGACGGGGCGCCCGGTCAGCCGGGTCACCTCGTCGGCGACGCCGCGTGACTGCGCCATCGCCAACTGGCTACGCCGGGTTCCGAGCCGCAGGGCATTCATGACCGCTCCTGTTCAGGGTTGCGAACGGCGACGGCCGCCCGCGGGTCGAGGTCGAAGAGCTGCCGCAGCGCGGTCGCGTAGTGGTCGCCGCCCGGCTCGCCGGCCAGTTCCTTGACCCGCACCGTCGGCGCGTGGAGCAGCTTGTCCACCACGCGGCGCACCGTCCTGGTGATCTCGGCGCGCTGCTTGTCGTCCAGGTCCGGCACCCGACCGTTCAGCCGGGTCAGCTCGGCGGCCACCACGTCCGACGCCATCTCGCGCAGCGCGACCACGGTGGGGGTGATGTAGGCGGCCCTGCGGGCGGCGGAGAGGGCGGCGACCTCCTCCTCGACGATCGCCCGCACCGCGTCCACGTCGGCGGCCATCGGGGCGTCGGCCGAGGCGGCGGCGAGCGACTCGATGTCCACCAGCCGCGCACCGGCGAGCCGGTGGATCGCGGCGTCGATGTCGCGCGGCATGGCCAGGTCGAGCAGGTCGAGCGTCCGGTCGCGCTCGCGCAGGGCGTGCGCCACCACGTCCGCCGTGAGCACGAGGCCGGTGGCACCCGTGCAGGAGACCACCAGGTCGGCGACGGCCAGCTCGGCGGCGACGGAGATCGCGTTGATCGGGACGGCGCGCGCCTTCACGCCCTCCTCGCGCGCCAACGCGCCGGCCAGCCGGTCGGCACGTTCCAAGGTCCGGTTGGCGATCACCAGTTCGGTCACGCCGGCGCGGGCCAGCGTGGTGGCGGCCAGGGAGGACATCGACCCCGCGCCGATCACCAGCGCCCGCCGGCCGGCCGCCCAGCCGGGCACGTCGCCTTCGGTCGCCAGCTGTTCGAGACCGAAGGTGACCAGCGACTGACCGGCACCGTCGATGCCGGTCTCGCTGTGCGCCCGCTTGCCGACCCGCAACGCCTGCTGGAACAGCTCGTTGAGCAGCCGGCCCGCCGTGTGCTCGTCCTGGGCCAGCGCCAGCGCGGCCTTGATCTGGCCGAGGATCTGCCCCTCGCCGATCACCATCGAGTCCAGGCCGCAGGCGACGTTCATGAGGTGCCGCACCGCGCGGTCCTCGTAGTGCACGTACAGATGGGGGCGCAGCTCCTCGGCCGGCACCCCGCAGTGCGCGGCGAGCAGCTCGGTCAGCCCGTCGACGCCCGGGTGGTAGCGGTCCACCTCGGCGTAGAGCTCGATGCGGTTGCAGGTCGCCAGCAGCGCGCCCTCGGCCGCGGTGCCGTCCACCAGGTCGCGCAGCAGCGCGCCGCCCGCGCCCGCCGGCAGCGCCGCGCGCTCCAACAGGCTGACGGGGGCGCTGCGATGGCTGAGCCCGACGACCAACAGCGTCATGCCGGCATCACCGCCGGGATGTCGCCGTCGGGGCCCTGGTCCCGGCCGGGGCCCGAGGGGGCGGCCTCGGCCGCCAGCGGCTCGGGCACGTCCTGGGCGAGGGCCTCGGCGGCCTTGCGCTGCTCGTGGAAAGCGAGGATCTGGAGCTCGATGGAGAGGTCGACCTTGCGCACGTCGACGCCGTCCGGCACGGAGAGCACGGTCGGCGCGAAGTTGAGGATCGAGGTGATGCCGGCGGCGACCAGCCGGTCGCACACCTGCTGGGCGGCGCCGCCGGGGGTGGTGATCACGCCGATGGAGACACCGTTGGTGTCGATGATCGACTCCAACTCGTCGACGTGGCGCACCTCGATGCCGGCCACCTGCCGGCCGGAGAGCGCCGGGTCGGCGTCGATCAGCGCGGCGACCCGGAAACCGCGGGAGGCGAAGCCGCCGTAGTTGGCCAGCGCGGCGCCGAGGTTGCCGATGCCGACGATCACCACGGGCCAGTCCTGGGTGAGACCAAGCTCACGCGAGATCTGGTAGACCAGGTACTCGACGTCGTAGCCGACGCCCCTGGTCCCGTAACTGCCCAGGTAGGAGAAGTCCTTGCGGAGCTTGGCCGAGTTGACGCCGGCGGCGCTCGCCAGCTCCTCCGAGGAGACCGTGGGCACCGAACGCTCGGAGAGCGCCGTCAACGCCCGCAGGTACAGCGGAAGCCTGGCGACGGTCGCCTCGGGGATTCCTCGGCTTCGGGTCGCCGGTCGGTGATTTCGGCCAGTTGCCACGGTGCTCCTGCCGGTCGGGCCATCCGGAAGGCGGCTTCCCGCGACGCATCCGCCACAACCGCTCAACCGCGCCCAGGCTATGCCTTTGTGAACGCGTGCACAAAGATTGTGTCCGTTTTGTCCGGGCAAAGTGACCGGTGCCACATGCACCAACGCGGACACCCGGCCACACTCCTCACCTATACGCACCGCGGGGGAAAAATCGACCCCGAATGCTAATCCAAACCGGGTCAAGCCCCCAAAGCGCGACGGAGCCGCCCCTCGTCCACCCGCCAGAAGGTGTGCTGTTCGCCGTCGACCAGCACGACCGGGATCTGCTCCCAGTACATGCGGTGCAACTCCGCGTCGCGTTCGATGTCCTTCTCCTCCCACCGCGCCCCCAGATCCCCGCAGACCTCGCTCACCACCCGTCGCGCGTCGTCACAGAGGTGACAGCCGGGCCGACCGACCAATGTGACCAACCGCTCGGTGGGAGGCGCCTTCCGTGAGGCGCGGCGCAACGGGTTCATGGCGCCCATTCTGCCGTCGCCCGGCCACCCTGACTCCCCCTCGTCGCCATACCGGCGCCATCCGGTGGCCCACGGCGCATCGCTATGCTCGGGGGCATGGCCAGGCGACCCCTCACCGAGCTGTCCGCCTCGTGGGCCGACCGCCCGCGCGGCTGGTTCGCCGCGCGTCGCCGCGCGGCTACGGAGCGCAGTGTGGTGGCGGGGGAGGCGGCGGCCGAGGCCGCGCGCCAGGCCGCGCGCGCCCCGGCGCACGAGGGCGAGGAAGCGCCGGAGTTCCCGACCCCGGGCGACCCGAAGGCCGCCGCGTTCTTCGACCTGGACAACACGGTGATGCAGGGCGCCGCGATCTTCCACCTCGGGCGCGGCCTCTACAAGCGGAAGTTCGTCACCAAGCGGGAGCTGCTGCGCTTCGCCTGGCAGCAGAGCTACTTCCGGCTGGCCGGCGCCGAGCACGCGGGGCACATGGCCGACGCACGCGACAGCGCCCTCTCCATCGTCCGGGGCCACCGGGTCTCCGAGCTGACGACCATCGGCGAGGAGATCTACGACGAGTACATGGCCCACCGCATCTGGCCGGGCACCCGGGCCCTGGCCCAGGCCCACCTCGACGCGGGGCAGCGGGTCTGGCTGGTGACGGCCGCGCCGATCGAGACCGCCACCATCGTCGCGCGCCGGCTCGGACTGACCGGGGCGCTGGGCACGGTCGCCGAGTCGGTCGGCGGGGTCTACACCGGCCGCCTGGTCGGCGAGCCGCTGCACGGCCCGGCCAAGGCCCTGGCCGTGCGGGCGTTGGCCGAGGCCGAGGACCTCGACCTCTCCCGTTGCGCCGCCTACAGCGACTCGGCCAACGACATACCGCTGCTCTCCCTGGTCGGCCACCCCTACGCGGTCAACCCGGACAGCCAACTGCGGGCGCACGCCCGGGAGATGGGCTGGCGGCTGCGCGACTACCGCACGGGGCGCAAGGCCGTGAAGATCGGCGTTCCCGCCGCCGCCGGCGCCGGCGCCCTGGTGGGCGGGGCCGCCGCCGCGCTGGCGGTCCACCGACGCCGCCGGTGATCACCGCTGTCCCCCGCTGATCGCCCCTGAACAGCGGGAACGCGCCACCGGTGTCGTAAACGGGTGCGGTGAAGTGACCAACGACCGGTCGGTTCGTTGGGTGGACATATACCCCGCTCTCCCCAGGTGTCACAGCGTGAACGCGGACGCCCCGATCAAAATCGGTCAGCAGAGCGTCAAAAAGCGTGCCCAAGTGGTCGCTCTCAGCCTGGCGTTTCCGTGGCGCGATGCGCACAACGCATAACTCTTCAAACTGAATCGACGATTTCCGCAACTGGGCGTAGCACCACCTACACGAAGCGTTATTCTCCTCAGACGCGTTCCGGTCCCCACCCGTCTCCCGCCAGGGGACGGCACCGGGACCCGGCACCGCTCGACTTGGAAGCTCTGCCTCTGGGAGTCCCGTGTACCCACACGTCGGGGTTGTCGCCTCGGGCCTGGCCACGCTGCGCACGACGGTCCTGGACCGGTTGCGCGCTCTCGTCCCCCACGCGTGCGCCGGCCCCGCCCTCGCCACACCCCTCCCCGCCGGCGTCCCCGCCGGCCCGTTCGCCTTCGCCATGGCCGGAAGCGCCGTGACCACCGCCACCGTGGGCAGACGCGCCCGCTCCGGCTCCGCCGGCGCGTCCACCACCGCCCGCCGTCCCGCGGCCGACAGTGACAGCCGCCGCATGATGGATCTGGTCGAGCGCGCGCAGAACGGCGAGTCCGAGGCCTTCGGCAGCCTCTACGACCACTACTCCGACACGGTCTACCGGTACATCTACTACCGCGTCGGCGGCCGGGCCACGGCGGAGGACCTCACCAGCGAGACCTTTCTGCGCGCCCTGCGCCGGATCGGCACCTTCACCTGGCAGGGCAGGGACTTCGGCGCCTGGCTGGTCACCATCGCTCGGAACCTGGTCGCCGACCACTTCAAGTCGAGCCGTTTCCGACTCGAAGTGACCACCGGCGAGATGCTCGACGCCAACGAGGTCGAGCGCAGCCCCGAGGAGTCCGTCCTGGAGTCCCTGGCCAACTCGGCCCTGCTGGACGCGGTCCACAAGCTCAACCCCCAGCAGCAGGAGTGCGTGACCCTGCGCTTCCTCCAGGGCCTCTCGGTCGCCGAGACGGCCCGCGTCATGGGGAAGAACGAGGGAGCCATCAAGACCCTCCAGTACCGCGCCGTCCGCACCCTCGCCCGCCTGCTCCCCGACGACGCGCGCTAGGCCCGCACTTCACGGGGCGACCCACACCGCACGGGGCGACCCACACCCCGCGGGATGACCCACACCCCGCGGGGCGACCCGCGAGGCACGGGGCCGTGGCGCGACCACCGTCACGTTCCCCCGCCCGCGCCCCTCGCACGGCGGGACTCCCGCCCCTCGGGACCCACCCGTCAAGCACGACGGAGGGTAGACTCACGCAATCACTCAGTCACATAATCTGCCAGCCGTAACCCGAGTGCCGGTCCACTCGTTGTCGGGTTCGCGGGTTCCCTACGGCCACTTTCCCCCAGGGGTTTCACTCTTCCGGATGCTCCTGGCGGAAGCCCGAAACTTCCGGCCCCGTCAGGGAGTCCTTCGTGTGACGAGAGGAGGTGCCGTCCGTGATCGGTTCCGTGTCGGCAAACCGCCGCGCCCAAGCCTTCGCCCAGCTGCTCGACGAGGCCCGACCGCCCGGCGATACCCAAGCGCCCGAAGCGCCCCACCGGGGGGAGCGCGCGGCGACGGCCGAGCGCGGCACGACGGCCGCGCAGGCCGACCAGTCCGCCCTGCTGTCCGTGGTCGATCGGCTGGCCGCCCTGCCCAGGCCCGAGCTGTCAGCCGACGCCCGCGCCGCCCAACGCGCCGCGCTGCTCGCGGCGATGGACGAGGCGGTGGACGAGGCGGGGAGCGCAGCCGCCGAGCCGCCCCGCGTGCCCGCGCAGACGCGCCGCGCGGACGAGGGGCGGCCGAGCGCCAGCCCGTTGAGCAGGCTGCGCCCCAGATCCCGGCTCTCCAAGGGCCTGGCCGCCGGCGGGCTGACCTTCGGTGTCGCCGCTGGCGCCCTCGGCGGCGTCGCCGCCGCCTCCAACGACGCCCTCCCGGGCGACACCCTCTACGGCCTCAAGCGCGGCATGGAGGACCTCAGGCTCGACTTCGCCAACGGCGACGCCGACCGCGGCCAGCTCTACCTCGACCAGGCGACGACCCGCCTGCACGAGGCCAGGGACCTGCTCGCCCGCCAGGCGAGCGCCACCCTCGACCACGAGCGCCTCGGCGACATCCGCCGCGCCCTGTCCAACATGCGCGACGACGCCTCCGAGGGCCACCGGCTCCTCACCCGCGCCTACGAGAACCAGGGCTCGATCGGCTCGATCCAGTCCCTCTCCAGCTTCTTCGAGGGTCAGAACACGACCTGGGAGGAGGTGCGCCGCTCCCTGCCGCCCCAGCTCGGCGACGTCCGCGAGGAGGTCACCGACGTCCTGGACGCCATGCGCGAGGACATCGCCCCGCTGCGTTCCCTGCTGCCCCCCGAGTCGGCCGACGAGGACTCCGAGGAGCGGCAGAACGCCTCGCTCCGCCCGCCGACCGCGACCACTACCGACGAGGAGTCGGGTGAGCGGCCCGACGAGACCGCCTCCGAACCCTCCCGGACACGTTCCGAGCCCTCGACCACGGACCCCGAGCCGTCCGAGGAGAACGAGGGCCTGCTGGAGGGCACCGGCGGCCTGCTCGAAGGGGTCGCCCCCGAGACCGACCGCCCGACGGGCGACCCCGACGCCTCCCCGGAGCGCACGGAGAGCGAGACCGACATCACGATCCCGCCGCTTCTGGAAGACCTGCTCCCCCGGCTCGACCTCGACGTCAGCCCCACAGAGGAAGGCCGCTGACACCGGGAAGCACCTCACCACAGGCCCCCCGGGGGGACTCGCGGGACGCCTCAGAAGAAGACGGAGCGGCGCGCCATCAGCAGCTTGTAGAGCGTGTGCTGGATGGTCTCCCGCACCTGGTCCGTCAGTTGGAACATCAGCATCGGGTCCTCGGCCGCCTCCGGCGGCTGATCGCCCGTCTCGATCGGCTCACCGAACTCGATCGTCCACTTGGTAGGCAACGGCACCGCCCCCAACGGCCCCAGCCACGGGAACGTCGGCGTCAGCGGGAAGTACGGCAGCCCCAACAACCGGGCTACCGTACGGGCGTTGCCCACCATCGGATGGATCTCCTCCGCGCCCACGATCGAGCACGGCACGATCGGCACCCGCGCCCGCAGCGCCGTGGCGACGAAACCGCCCCTCCCGAAGCGCTGAAGGCGGTACCGCTCGGCGAAGGGCTTCCCTATGCCCTTGAACCCCTCCGGCATCACCCCCACCAACTCGCCGCGCTCCAGCAGCTCCTGCGCGTCCTCCGCGCACGCCAGCGTGTGCCCGGCCTTCCGCGCCAGCTCGTTGACCACCGGCAGCTGGAAAACCAGGTCGGCCGCGAGCAGCCGCAACCGCCGCTCCGCCGGATGCCGCTCCCGCACCGCCACCTGCGCCATCAGCCCGTCCCACGGCAGCGTCCCCGAGTGGTTGGCCACGATCAGCGCGCCCCCCTCGGCCGGCACGTTCTCGATGCCGCGCACGTCCACCCGGAAATAGCGCTCGAAGACCGGCCGCAGCAGCGGCATCAGCACCTCGTCGGTCAACTCCCGGTCGAAGCCGAAGTCGTCCACCTCGTACGCCCCGGTCAGCCTCCGACGCAGAAACTCCAGCCCGCGCTCCAGCGCCGACTCCCCGGCCTCCCCGGCCTCCCCGACAGGGGCGTCCCCGCCGTCCCCCACTCCGGCCTTCCCGGCCCGCAGGGAACGCCGTTCCCCCTCGTCGAACGGGATCACCTTCGCGTCAGCCACGACGCACCACCTCCTCCAACCGCCCGACCATGCGCGACAGCCGCTCAGGGGCCAGGGGACCCCCGCCGTGTGCCGCGACGAAGTCGGCGAACGTCTCGGCCGTGGAGTGCGGCAGAGAACCGCCCCTCGCCTCCCGCAGCAGAGCGGTCCGCGCCACCCGCCCGGCCATCAGCGACCGGAACTGCTCGGCGGAGAGCCCCGAGACCCCCACCGTACGCAGCGCCGCCCCCACCCACGGAGTCAGCGGCGACAGCACCGGCACCGTCGGCCGCCCCAGCCGCCGCGCCGCCTGGGTCAGGGTCAGCACCCCGTCGCCCGCCACGTTGAAGACCCCGGCGCCCAGGCCCGGCTCCGCCACGGCACCGCCGACCACCTCCAGGGCGTCGTCCTCGTGCACCAGCTGGAGCCTCGGGTCATGGCCGAAGACGGTGGGCAGCACCGGCAGTCGGAAGTAGGCGGCCATCCGGGAGTCGGAGGCGGGCCCCAGCAGATGCGCGAAGCGCAGCACGGTCACCGCCACCTCGGGGCGTCTGCGGGCGAACCCCCGCACGTATCCCTCGACCTCCGCCACGTCGCGGGCGAAGCCGTCGCCGGCGGCGGCGCGCGGAGGGCTGTCCTCGCCGAAGACCGCGGGCTCCCTGGCCGCGCTCCCGTAGACCTGGGTGCTCGACCTGACGACAAGGCGCCGCAGCCCGGGCACCTTCTGGCAGGCGCCGAGCAGCTGCATCGTGCCCAGGACGTTGTTCTCCTTGACCGTGGACCGGCCCTCCCCCGGCGTGAGCGGCGCCTCCCGCACGTCGAGGTGGACCACGGTGTCCACCGCCCGCTCCGCCAACAACGGGACCAGCGTCGGCCGCCGCACGTCCGTGTACAGGAACTCGACGTCGGGCAGCCGCTTCGGCGGCAGCCGGCGGTCCACGGCGATCAGCCGCCCCACACCGGGATCACGCCGCAGCAGAGCGAGAACCCGGCTCCCCCACGCGTCACCGGCCCCGGTGACCAGCACCGTCCTGCCCATGGCACCCCTTTACGCACGTCGGCCCTCCCGCCACGAGGGCGAGAGGGCCGGTCAGCAGCGTTCGCTCACTTCTTGTTGCGACGCTGCACACGCGTGCGCTTGAGCAACTTGCGGTGCTTCTTCTTCGCCATCCGCTTACGCCGCTTCTTGATAACAGAGCCCACGACTACCCTCGCTTACTTCGCTTACCCGGTGCGGGGCGTCCGAGCCCACACGACCTACATGGGCCTCAGCCTACCGTTCACCGAGTGATACGGGTTAATCGAGGGGTGTGCTCGGGCTCCGCCCGATGTCAGGCGCTTTCGACGCCGACAAAGGACTCGCGGAGGTACTCATGGACGGCTTGCTCGGGAACTCGGAAGGACCTTCCCACTCGGATCGCGGGCAGATGACCGGCGTGCACCAAGCGGTACACGGTCATCTTGGAGACTCGCATCACCGCGGCGACCTCCGCCACGGTCAGGAACTTGGCCTCGCTCAGAAGCCTTTCAGCAGCCATGTCACACCTGACCTTCCGCACATGTCGGGCACCGGCTTCCCCTCCGGTGACTCCCTCTCGCATGTGCGCTCCTCCCCAGATTAGGGGCGCGTGATGCGAGTGAGGAAGAGGTGCCTCAACCGGCCTTTTCCAGCGAGCCGCCCCTCACCACGACAGAGAACACCCTTCGTCACATAGTGCGTACGCAGAGCGTAGTCCCCGTCTCACACGACGACAGCCCCGCAACGAGACGCCTCCCGCGCCCCGTTCCGCCCCCGCACCCCCACCCGCCACGTCGGAACAGCGAGCCGGCCACGCGCCCTCCGCCCCTCGCTGACCAGCATGGAAACGTCGACGACCGCGCCCCGGGCAGGAACGACCCCACGTCAACTCGCCGAAGCTGGCACTCACTTGAAGAGGTGAAGCGACCACGCCCGGGCAACGGCGCCCGACCGTGGGACGGCTCGCCGCCGGAGCCGCGTGACGTAGAGAGCCCGGATAGCTTTGTCGATAGATCCCCACTACAGAGAGCGCAGGGAAATCGGTGCGCTGCGACGGCCGTTCGTCTCAGGAGACCGTAGCGCCGCCTCCGCCACATCCGCACCACGGGCCGACGACGGCTCAGGCGAGCAGGCCGTGATGCGGGTAGACCGCCCTTCGGGTCGCCAGGATCGCCTGGTCCACCCGGTCCGCCGGATCATAGCCGGAGCCCCAGTCCGCCCAGCGCGGCGTCCGCCCGTCGGTCATCCGCCGGGGCCCGTCGCCCCGCGTCAGGGCGAAGACCCGCTGCCTCCACTCCTCGGGCACCTCGGTCGCTGGCTCGACGGGCGCGTGGGCGGCGACACCGACCAGGTGGCTCCAGATCCTGGGGACCACGTCCACCACCGCGTAGCCGCCCCCGCCGAGCGCCAACCAGCGCCCCTCCGCGTACGCGTGCGCCCAGCGGTGCGCCGCCTCGGCGCCGAGACGCTGGGCGTCGAGGCTGAGCGTGAGATGGGCCAGCGGGTCCTCGAAGTGGGTGTCCGCGCCGTGCTGCGAGACCAGCGCCTGGGGACCGAACGCCTCCAGCAGCTCGGGCACCACGGCGTGCAGGGCCCGCAGCCACGCCTCGTCGGAACTCCCCGCGGGCAGGGCCACGTTGACGGCCCCGCCGGCAGCCGCCGCGGCACCGGTCTCCTCGGGATGCCCGGTACCGGGGAAGAGGGTGCGGGGGTGTTCGTGGAGCGAGATGGTCAACACCCTGGGGTCGGACCAGAAGGCGTGCTGCACCCCGTCTCCATGGTGCACGTCCAGGTCGAGGTAGGCGACGCGGGTGGCGCCGAGTTCGAGCAGGCGCGCGATGGCGAGCGCGGCGTCGTTGTAGACACAGAAGCCGGAGGCGCCCGCGGGCATCGCGTGGTGCAGGCCACCCGCGAAGTTGACGGCGTGCGCGACCTCACCGCCCCAGATCGCCTCGGCGCCGGCCACGGACTGGCCGGCGATCAGCGAGGAGGCCTGGTGCATCCCGGCGAAGGCCGGGTTGTCGACGCTGTCGAAGCCGAACCCGCCCGCGACGGCCCCGGGTCGCTCGGAGGCCGCACGCACGGCGGCGACGTAGTCGGGGTCGTGGACCAGGGCCAACGTGGCGTCGTCGGCCGGCGGGGCGCCCCGTACGGTGAGCCGACGGTCGAGTCCCAGCGCCTCGACGAGCGCCATGGTCAGGGTCAGCCGAACCGGATCCATGGGGTGGCCGGGACCGAAGTTGTACCCGGTGACCCCCTCGTCCCACAGCAGGCGCGCTTCTCCACTCATGGGGCCACCGTAACGGAAAAAGGGAGGGTTTCGTCGGAATCGAAATTCCGACGAAACCCTCCCTCATATTCAAATAATTGTCCGGCGGCGTCCTACTCTCCCACACGGTCCCCCATGCAGTACCATCGGCGCTGAAGAGCTTAGCTTCCGGGTTCGGAATGTAACCGGGCGTTTCCTCTCCGCCATGACCACC
>NZ_VDGT01000012.1 GCF_006335015.1 Streptomyces sedi | reverse complement strand
GGAGCCCGGAGCCCGGAGCCCGGAGCCCGGAGCCCGGAGCCCGGAGCCCGGAGCCCGGAGCCCGGAGCCCGGAGCCCGGAGCCCGGAGCCCGGAGCCCGGAGCCCGGAGCCCGGAGCCCGGAGCCCGGAGCCCGCTTATGCCGTTACTCGGCGCGCCCCGGCGGTAGTTCGGGATGACCGTGGGCGCTAGGACGGCTCGGCCGCTCCGCGCGGTGGTCGGCGCGGAAGCGGCCCGGTGGAGAACGTTCCCCCAGGAGCGCACGATCGCCGTGGTCGCGCGGACGGTCACCTCGGTCGTCCGTGTCCTGGAGACGCTGCCGGCGGTGGTGCGCGGGGATCCGCGGATCGCGGTGGTCTTCGCCCACGATCCGGCTTCCGCCTTCCAGGACGGCGTGTTGCGGCTGCTGGAGGAGAACGACTGCCGTGTGCTGCCCGCCTCCCGGTTGGCGGAGATCCGCCCCGATCTGATCCTCTCGGCCAGCGAGAACGTCCCCGCCGAGACGGGCTCCTGCCCCGTGTTGGTCCTGCCCCACGGCGTCGGCTTCCAGAAGCTCGTGCCCGCACGGCGGGGCTCCGGTGTCAGGGTCTCGGGCGTCGTCTCGGACCGGCTGCTGGAGTCCGGGCGGGCGTGGCTGGCCCTCTCGCATCCGGACCAGCGCGCGCAGTTGGAGGAGAGCCACCCCGCCTCCAGGAACAGAACGCTGCTGCTCGGCGACCCGTGTTTCGACGAGTTGAGGGCGAGCCTCCCCCGGGCCTCGGCCTTCCGGCGGAGGCTGGGGGTGCCGGACGGCAAGCGGCTGGTGGTCCTGAGTTCGACGTGGGGTCGCGCTTCGCTGCTGGGCGACGACCCGCGCCTGCCAGGGCGGGTGCTGGCACGGCTGCCCTTCGACGAGTACCGGGTGGCGGCCATACTGCACCCCAACGTGTGGGCCGCGCATGGAAGTTGGCAGATACGTGCCCTGCTGGCGCCGGCGTTGGACGCCGGGCTGCTGTTGATGCCGACCGTGCACGCCTGGCGGGCCGCGTTGGTCGCGGCGGACGTGGTGGTCGGCGACCACGGCTCCGTCACCCTCTACGGCGCCGCGCTCGGCAAGCCGACGCTGCTCGGGGCGTTCGGCGCCGGCGAGGTCGTGCCGGGAACGGCCGTGGACCTGCTCGGCCGCGCGGCTCCCCGGCTGGACGGCCGTCGGGACCTCATCGCCCAGCTCGAACTCGCCCTGCGCGAGCAGGGTCCCGAGCACTACGCCGAGGTGCGGGACGCCGCGTTCGCCGAGCCGGGGAGCGCCGTGTCACGCCTGCGTTCGGCGGTCTACCGCCTCCTGGACCTCGCCGAACCACCCTCGCCACCGCCCCGGGGGACCGTGTCGGTGAGCGGACCACGCGCCACCGAGGTCAGGTCGTGGCTGGTCACCACCTCGCTGTCGACGCGGGAGGGCCACACCGTGGTGACCACGCGCCGCCACCCGGCACCGGCCGTCGAGGCGCACGAAGAGGCGTACGAAGGGGTCGTGCCCGAGCACGGCCCGGTCCGGCACCTGGCCAGCCGGGAGGACGAGCCGGACGAGCGCCTCGTCGAGAGCGCGTCCGTCGTGCTCGGCGAGGAAGCCGCCCGGGACGAGCGGGCGGCCGGCGACTGGATCGCCGCCACTCTCCGACGGCTGCCGGGCAGCCTGGCCGCAGCCGTGGCGCTCGCCTCCCCCGGCCGTCACCTGGTGGGCCTGCGCGACGGCCGGCTCGTCGAGGCGTCCGGCGACCTCGGCCCCGAGGAGACCGGTCTCGTGGCCGCGCTCGTCTACGCCCTGCTGCGGGCCGAGGCAACGCCTGACGGCCCGTTCCTCCTCCGGTCCACGCCGCGCCGCGTCCGCCCCGTGCGGCTGCGGATAAGCCCGCCGGCCCGGGCGCCGCGCTAGCCGTTCACGCCGCCGCCGTCCAGCCGGTCCCGCCACCGAGCGAGACGCCCGGCCTCCGGGTGACCCGTCTCCTCCCAAAGCCCCGCCGCGCGGGCCACGTACTCCCGCACGGTCGCCTGGTCTCCCCCGGTCCGTTCCACCAGCCGGGCCAGGCGCACCAGCGTCTCGGCCTCGTAGTGTCCGGCCTCGGCCGCCCGAAGCGCGTCAGCCGCCCGGCGCAGCACGGCGACCGCCAGGGCGTCGTCGCCGAGATGCCCGTGCACGGCGCCGATCGCCGCCTCGGCCCGGGCCGCCATGCGGAGGTCGTCCAGCGCGAGCAGCTCGGCGTGGGCCCTCTCCAAGGTGGCCTGGGCGGCGAGGTGTTCACCGGCGGCGTCCTGGGCGCACCCCAGGAAGAACGCCGCGATCGCCGCTCCCCGCTCCTCGCCGGCCTCCTCGTTCAGGGTGAGGGAACGCCGGTAGGCGTCGATGGCGCGAGGCGGCTCGTGCCGGTCCCAGTACCGTCCGAAGAACTCCGCGACGGAGGCGCGCAGAACGGTGTGACCCGACAACTCGGCGCAGCGCTCCGCCCGTTCGAGTTCCGTCCGTGCCCGCTCGTCCTCGTCGAGGTCCAGCAGCGGGCGGGAGAGCAGGCTGCGCAGCCTCGCCTCGGCCGCCACCTCTCCGGCCTCGGCCGCCGAGTCCGCGCCGAGCAGCAGGGTTTCCCGCCAGGCGCGCACGTCCCGGCGGTGCAGGAAGAGCGCGGTGAACGCCTCGGCCAGTGGCCACACCCACGCGTGGAGTCCGGCCCGGTTGGCCTCCCGCAACACGGCCAGCACCGTGTCGCGCTCCGCCACCAGCCAGGCCAGCGGGGGCGGGGCGGAGGGGCCCGTGAACGGATCGACGGACGCGTCCAGCAACTCGGTCAGCCGCGCGATCCGCAGCCGGTCGGCGCGGATCGCCCGGTCGGCGAAAGCGGTCAACGCCAGAAAGTGCGTGGTGACCCGCTCGACCAGGACCCGGCGCGCGCCCTCCGGTTCCTCGGCCTCGGCCCGCTCACGGGCGTGGAGACGCACCAGGTCGTGGAAGCCGTAGCGCCCCTCCTCCGTCACGTTCAGCAGGCCCGCCCGCGTCAGCGCGTCGAGCAGCCCGAGGGCCTCCTCCGCGTTGGTGCCGAGCGCGGCGGCGGCCGTGCCCCCGTCGAACGTGCGCGTCGGCAGCCAGCCCAGGACCCGGTAGGCGTGCGCCTGCTCGGGCGCGAGCTCACGGTAGGCCGTCGCTAAGACCACGGACACGGAGTTGCCCCTTCCGTCGGACAGACCTGCCAGTCGTTGGTTCTCGTCCTCCAGCTCCGCCGCCAGCGCGCCCCAGGTCAACCGCCTGTTGCGCCGCAGCCGGGCCCCGAGCACCCGCAGCGCGACCGGCATCCCGGCGCCCAGCTCCACCAACCGCACGGCCGCGTCCCGTTCCCCCTCCGGGACGGGACGGCCGGAGAAGTCGGACAGCAGCTGCACCCCGACCTCCGCGTCCAGCGGCTCAAGCGCGAGCAGCTCCGCGCCGTCCAGGGCCAGCTCCTCCATGTCCTGGTTGCTCGTCACCAGAAGCAGGCTCCCCGCGTCCCTGGGCAGCAACGCGCGGACGTGCGCGGGCTGTTGCACGTCGTCCAGCAGGATCAGCAACCGCTTGCCCGCCGTGCGCGAACGCAGCTCGTTCGCGCGCTCCGCCAGCGTGTGCGGCATGTACGCGTCCGCGACGCCCAGCGCGCGCAGACACATCGCCAGCGCCTCGGAGACATCGGCCCCCAACCCGTCCCGGAGACGGGCGAAGTCGACGAAGATCTGGCCGTCGGGAAAGGCGTCTCCCACCGACCGGGCCCAGTGGCACGCCAGCGCGGTCTTCCCCATCCCGGGCAAGGCCCTGAGCACCACCGGACGCGGCGACGCCCCCTCATCCCGACGCTCGTCCAAGAGCTCGTTCAGCCGACCGGTCTCGGTCCGACGGTTCCTGAAACGGCCCGAGAACGACGGCACCTGATCGGGGCGCACCCCCGGTGCCCGTGGCTCCTCACGCACCTGGAACGTGACCCCGCCGTGGATCTGCCCCACCTGGAACGCCGGCCCGTTGACCACCCCGGACAGATCGTTCCGCACGGACGGCGCCCCCGCCCCGCTCTCCGACCCACCACCCGCCACGGTGCCCCCTCAGCTCACGACTCGTCAGCAACGACGCACACGCCAGTATCGCCCATCCCCACGGCGTCCCCGGCCGAACCCGCGCGGGCGGGGCGGACATCGCGGCCCGGGCAGGGGATGGCGAGGACGGCGTCGACGCCTTCCCGGCGAACCCCACGCCCGCGCGTCTCGACGGCGTACCCGGCCGGGACACACGCCCGGCCGCCACGTGCCGCGCGGCCCCCTTCGGTGGCTGTCGTTCGCGGGCGTCAGGAGCTACCGTTCCTGCGGTCGTAGGCCTCACGCGCGGCCACTATGCGTTTCCGGTTGCCCGCCGCCCAGGCGGCAAGCGCGGCCAGCGGCTCGTGCAGCTCCCTGACCATGTCGGTCGCGGCGTACTCCACCCGCGGTGGCACCGTGGGGTAGACGGTGCGTTCGATGAGGCCGTCACGCTCCAGATTGCGCAGAGTCAGCGTCAGCATCCGCCTGCTGATGCCCTCGATGGACCGCTCCAACTCGGTGAAACGGACCGGGCCGTCGACGACCGCGACGATGATCTGGACGCTCCACTTCCCGCCGACACGATCGATGATCTCCCGAATAGGGCATGCCTCACTCCCGTTGACCTGCTCGGACACACGCATGTGACTCTGTGACATGAAAGTGCCTCCTTCCGTGACACTCCATAGTCACAGACCATGTCCTCTGTAACAAGACGTGCGCCAGGGGTGACCTGGCCCTAAGGAGGCAACGCGAATGTCCGCATCGGAATCGGCGACCACGCCGCCAGGCAGCGGTCCCCCCGCCTCGCCGGGGTTGCGGCGAGGATGGGTGCTCGCCCTCGCGGTCGTCTCGGGCTTCATGCTCATGCTCGACGTCACGGCGGTGAACGTCGCGCTGCCCAGCCTGCGTGACGATCTGGACGGCAGCTTCACCGACATGCAGTGGGTCATCGACAGCTACACGCTGACCCTCGCCGTCTTCCTGCTCACCGCAGGGTCGCTCGCGGACCGACTCGGCCGCAAGCGCGTCTTCCTCGTTGGCTTCCTCCTCTTCACCCTGGCCTCCCTGCTGTGCGGCCTGGCCTGGGACATGACGAGCCTGAACGTCGCGCGGGCGTTCCAGGGAATCGGTGGCGCCGTCCTGTTCGCGGTCGGGCCGATCCTCATCGGCCAGGAGTACCACGGTCTCGAACGCGGCAAGGCTCTCGGCATCTTCGCCGGGGGCTCCGGCATGGGCATCGCCCTCGGTCCGATGATCGGCGGCGCCATCACCGACAGCACGAGCTGGCGGTGGATCTTCCTGGTGAACGTGCCGCTCGGCATCGCCGCCGTCCTGCTGGGCAACCGTTACGCCAGGGAGTGGCGCGACACCAGGGCCCGCAGCATCGACTGGCTCGGGCTCGTCGTCTTCTCGGCCGCGCTCGCGATGCTCGTCTTCGCCATCTTGCGTGGCGAGTCGGATGGTTGGGGCAGCGCCCGCATCATCGGCCTCTTCGCCGGCTCCGTGATTCTGCTGGCCGTCTTCGCCCGCATCGAGGCCGTGCGCAAGGACCGGGCGATGCTGGACCTGTCGCTCTTCCGGGTCCGAAGCTTCAACGGCCTCGCCACGGTGAGCCTGTTGCTGACGGCCGCGGCGATGGGCGCCATCTTCCTCATGCTCGCCTACATGCAGAACGAGCTGGGGCACTCGGCCTGGGACACCGGACTGCGCTCGATGCCGCTCTACGTGGCGATGTTGATCACCGGCGGGGTCGCGGGCGTGCTGACGGCCAGGACGTCACCGCGTCACCTCATGGTGTGCGCGGGCGTCGGCGTCTCGGCCGGCCTGCTGCTGATGGCGCCGTTCCTTGAGGGGGACAGCGACTGGACGGCGCTGATCATTCCGATGACCGTCCTCGGACTCGGGTTCGGCTTCTACAACCCGACGCGTGCCGCGATGGCCATCAGCGTGGTCGAGCCGAGGAAGACCGGCATGTCCAACGGCATGAGCGAGACCTTCCAGCAGGTGGGCATGGTACTCGGCATCGCGGTCATGGGTGCCGTCTACGAGGCCCGGGTGAGCGAGCACTTCGGCCAGTCGGCGGTGGCCGAGCGACTCGGTGAGTCCGCCCACGACTTGGGCGAGCTGGTCGCCGTCGGCCAGGCCGGTACGGTGTTCGAGTCTCTGCCCGGCGGCACCGCCGCTGCCGCGTCGGAGGCCGCGAGCGCGGCGGTCGCCTCGGGGCTCGGCGACGTGATGGCCGTGGGCGGGATCGCTGCGGCCGTCGGCACGTTGGCGGCCATCGTCCTCATCCGCCGCAGGGACATGTACGAAAGTACACCGGAGGACCTGGCGCTGTTCGAGGACCAACGCGCCACCCCCGCCCCCGACTCGTCCCTGGCCTCCTGACCCGGGTGCGGCACTCCGTACAGGCCGAGCCGCCGACGGTGCGGGGGGCGCGCTCCGCCGCGACCGCGGGCGGAGGCTTCGGCGGCGCCTCAGCCGCGGCGGGGTTTGCGGCGCTTGGCGGCGCCCCGGCCGGCCGCCTTGGGGGCGCCCGCGCCGCGGCGAGGCCGGCCCCGGCCGGCTGTTCCGCCCTGGGCGCCACCGGCGGCGCCCTTCGCCTTCGGCTTCGGCTTCGGCTTCGCCTTCGGCTGGGGCGGGGTGGGGCGGCCTCGGGAGCTGTTGACCGTTCGGCCGCGGACGATGCCGATGAACTGCTCCATCAGCTCGGTGGTCCGGTCCTCCCGCCAGCACAGCCCGACGCCCGAGACGGGCACCTCGGTCAACGGGCGGTAGGTGAGATCCTTGCGATGGTGCAGGCGGGCGAGCGACTGGGGGACGACGAGCAGCCCCACCCCGGCCGCCACCAGCTCGACCGCGTCGGCCGTCGTCGCGGGCCGCTCGAACGCGGGGCGGCCCGGGGGCCGCTCCCAGGCGAGGGTGTCGTCGAGCGGGTGGAGAACGATCTCGTCGGCGAGCTCCTCGGCCGTCACCTCGTCGACCGCCGCCACCACGTGGTCCTTGGGGACGACGACCACCGTCGTCTCGGTGTAGAGCGGGATCACGCTCAGGCCGGTGCGGTCCAGGGGGGAACGGGCGAAGGCGGCGTCGAAGCGGCCTTCCCGCAGCAGGTCGGACGCCTCCGCGTCGGGCACGCCCGTGAGGACGAGGGGAACGTCCGGCATCCGCTCGTTCCAGATCCGCACCCACTTGGTGGGCGTCACGCCCGGAACGTAGGCGAGCCGGAACGAAGGGGACTCTTCGGCGCCTGTCACCTCGCAAGGCTATCCGGTGGCGTTCGAGGGTGTCGCACCCGCTCGTTACCCTGGTCGGCATGACGTCGCAACAAAGCACCCAGACCATGAAGCCCGCGACCGCGGCGAAGAAGTTGGGTGTGTACCTTCCGGCCACACCCGTCGAGTTCCAGGAGGGCGTGGTCTCGCGCGACGCGTTGCGGACCCTTCAGACCGACCCGCCCGAGTGGCTCAGGGACCTGCGCCGCGACGGGCCGCACCCCAGGCCGGTGGTGGCCTCGAAGCTGGGCGTCTCCATCGCGGGCCTCGCGCGCGGCGGTGTCACCGAGCCCCTGACCACGGAGCAGATCGACGCGCTGAAGCGGGACGAGCCGGAGTGGCTGGTCCGGGAGCGCGCCACGCAGGCCGATGTCCGCAGGGAGGCGGCGCGCCTCAAGGAGCGGCAGGCGGAGCGGGAAGAGCGGCAGAGCTGACCGCCCTCCCCGCCCCCGGCCAGCCCCGGCCGGGGGCGCGGCTCAGCGCAGCGGCCTGACGAGCACGCGTTCCCCGCTCATCCGGTGGGCCGGCGGCTCCCCCGGCGCCTCGGCCGGAACGAAGCCGTGGCGCCGGTAGAGGGCGAGCGCGGCCTCGTTGCCCGGGATCACCGCGAGCCGCAGCGTGGTGGAGCCCGCCCGGAGGGCCCACGTCGTCACCGCCTCGATCAGCCGGTCCCCGATCCCCTGGCCCCGGGCCTCGGACGCGACCCACAGCGACCTGAGCTCGCTCGTCCCGCCGTCGCCGGGAACGCCCCTGACCACGCCGACGGGGCGGCCGTCCCGCAGCGCGACGACGGGGTGCGTGCCCGGTGCGGTCAGCCGGGCGCGCCACTGTTCCCGCCCGCCGCTCTCCCAGTCGGCGAGCCGGGCCCGGAACGCGTGCGGCGCCTCGGTCAGCGCGGCGACGCGCAGGTCCCGCCACAGCGGCCAGTCGTCGGAGGTGGCGACGCGCAGGCTCACCCGGTTTCCCCTCACCGCCCCAGTCTGCCGCACGGGCCCGTGCGGGCGAGGGCGGGCACGGGCGGGCACGGGCGGGCACGGGCGGGGCGCGGGCGGGCACGGGCGCTCCGCTCAACGCCCCTGGCCTGTCCGATGGTTGGCCCGGTTCCGGTCCGGGCAGGATCCGTCCGACACTCGCGAGGGCGGTATGGGGCGATATCAGTTCTTCGGCGCCGGCGTTGCCCGGGCCCGCCTCCGCGAGAACACACCGGCGGCGACGCCCGGAGGCCGTTCAGGGCACCCGCGCCCGGTCCCGGGGCGCCCGCGTCGGGGCAACGCCCGGGCCGCCGCTCCCCCGCCGCTCCGTTCCCCTGTGCCGCGCCGATTTGGCCGCGCCGATCGCCGGCGACGGCGTGGGGACCGCCCCGCCCTCGCTCACACCGGCCCCGTCCGGAGGAGGTACCCGTGTGCTCGAATCCGCCCACCCCGACAGAGGGGGTGTCCCGTGGCGACCCCGCTGTCCGCTGACCGACTGGTCGCCGCGCTGAAGGCCGAGGGTGTCCGCGTGGTCGAGTACCGCAGCTGGCGCACCCACAACCGCAACCACGTCGGGGCGTGGGGTCCGGTGCACGGGGTGATGGTGCATCACACCGTGACCACCGGCACCGACGCCTCCGTCCGCCTGTGCTACGACGGGCACTCGACGCTGCCGGGACCGCTGTGCCACGGCGTCATCGCCAAGGACGGCGCGGTGCATCTCGTCGGGCACGGCCGGGCCAACCACGCCGGTTCCGGCGACGGCGACGTGCTCCAGGCCGTCATCGAGGAACGTCCGCTGCCGCCCGACAACCAGGCCAACACCGACGGCAACGCCCGTTTCTACGGTTTCGAGTGCGTCAACCTCGGTGACAACAAGGACCCGTGGCCCGCCGCCCAGGTGGAGGCGATCGTCCGCGCCTCGGCGGCGATCTGCCGCGCCCACGGCTGGGGCAAGAAGGGCCCGACCTCGGTCATCGGCCACCTGGAGTGGCAGCCGGGGAAGATCGACCCGCGCGGGCCCGGAGTCTCCATCGGCGACATCCGCTCGCGGGTCGCCGAACGACTGAAGCATCCGGCCGGCTGGAGCCCGGGAGGCTCGAACCCAGAGGAGACCCCAGTGCACACCTACTTCGAACGGAAGTCCGGCGTCACGCTGACGCCGGGCGAGTGGTACACGATCACCTGGGACCGCGTGTGGGCACCGGGGAAGGGCTGGTCCGACCGGGACAGGGAACAGACGCTGCTGAAGGGCGAGCACCTGTTCAGCCTGGACTTCGCCGTCCGCGCCGAGGGGCTGGCCCGCGGCCAGGAGATCCAGCTCCGCGTCGCGCGCAACCACAAGAAGCCGGGTCAGGAGTGGGCCCGCGCCAAGTCGTGGCCGATCTCCTCGCCCGTGCACGACGGCGGACGGCTCCACGCGGCACACCACTGGCAGGGCCATCTGCCCGGGTCCGACGACAACAGGCTGGTCGCCGAGGTGCTGGTCAACGGGGATTCCCCGGTGCCGATCGACGAGCTGACCGCCAGCCTGCTGGCCTGGCCCGTCTGACCTCCGAAAGCGACTCGGTCCCCTCCCGGCGCCGCCGGGTCGCCGGGAGGGGCCGCCGTCGCGGAACGGCTCAGCGCCGCTGCGGATAGGGCGTGAGCAGCTGGTCGACCGGCGCGAAGTCGTCGGTCAGCGTCGTCGCCTCACCGATCCACTCGGTCAGTTCGGCGCCCTCCACGACCCGCCAACCGCTGCCGCGTTCGGCGATCCGCTCGGCCCAGGCCGCCGTGTCGATCGGCGTCCCGGCGGCGGTCGCCACGAAGTTGCCGCCGCCGGCGCCCTCGAAGGCGCCCGGCTCCGCCGCCACCGCGACGTGCGTGAACTCCTCCCGCAGCGTGTGCACCGCGGCGCGGACGAAGGCGAGTTCGCCGTGGTCGACCATGTTCACCGTGTAGAGGCCGTCCTCGCGCAGCACCCGCCCGATGTCGGCGACCGCCTCCCTGGTGGTCAGGTGCCACGGGACGCTGACGCCGCCGAAGGCGTCGCCCACGACGAGGTCGCGGGAGTCGTCGTCGAGCGCGCGCAGGCCGAGCCGCGCGTCCTCGACCCGCACCCGGAGGTGGTCGCCGGTCTCCACGCCGAGCAGCTCGCGGTCGACCTCGACGACTCCGGGGTCGATCTCGGAGACCACGCTGGTGGACCCGGGGCGCACCGCTTCCAGATAGGTCGGCACGGAGAGCCCGCCGGCACCCAGATGGTAGGTGTCGAGCGGCTCCCCGGCGGGGTAGGCGGTGTCGACGACGGAGGCGATCGCTTGGACGTAGGCGAACTCCAGGTGTTCGGGGTCGTCCACGTCGACGTAGGAGTGCCGCAGCCCGTCGAGGACAAGGGTGCGCCCGCCCTCCCGTTCGGGGTCCTTCTCGACCACGGCGCAGTGGTAGCGGGTCTCCACGTCGCAGCCGTCGGGCACCGCGACGCCCGCGGCGACGCTGCCGCCGACCGCGACGCCCGCGAGCAGGACGCTCCGCCCGCGCCGCCGCCGTTCCCTGAGCGAGGCGTCGACGAGGACGCCGGCCAGCAGCAGGACCACGCCGAGGGCGATCAGGATGACGCTGACGGGCACGACCGAGACCAGCACGAACCCGGTCAGCACGGTGCCGGCGATACCGCCGGCGGTGCCGATCCCGGAGAGTCGGCCGACGACGGTGCCGGTCGCCTCCAGGTCGACCAGCAGCAGCTTCGTGACCATGGGGGTGACCGCCGTCAGCAGCGCGGCCGGCAGAAACAGGCAGAGGCCGCCGACGAGCAGCGCCAACGCCCCCTCGGACAGGCCGGCCAGCCGCACCAGGCCCGGCGTCAGCCCCACGACCAGGCCCGAGAGCGCCAGCAGCGGGCCGAGCGCCCGGCGCGGCGCCACGACGTCGGCGGCCCGCCCGCCGGCCCACGCGCCGAGCGCGATCGCCGTGAGGGCGATGCCGATCACCGTGGTGTTCATCTCCATGGTCAGCCCGACGTACGGCGCCAGCAGCCGCAGCGCGACCAACTCGACGACCAGCACCGCCGCCGACGACCCGAAGACCAGAACGGCCCCCGTGCGGGCCCCGATTCCCGTGGCCGGCCTCCCCCCACCGTCGTCCGCCGCGGGCGCGCGGCCCGCCGTTTCCGCTGACTGACCACTCATGTCGACCTACGCTCAGCTGTCGTGTGCACCGTCTCCCCGCGCCCCTCATCCTGCCAGCCGCCGGCGGGGGTGACGGCCGGGGAGGGGAGCGTTCAGGCGCTCGGCGCCGGGGTCCAGTGGGTGCCGTAGCGGGCGGCGAGCGCGGACGCCTCCGACGGGGTGAGGACGCGGTGCGGGTGCTGGCCGAGGAGCAGCAGGAGACGGCTGGTCTCCTCCAGTTCCACCGCGGCGGCCACCGCGGCGGCCATGTCGCCTCCGGAGGTGACCGGGCCGTGGTTCTGGAGGAGCGCGGCACGGAAGGGGAAGTCGAGGTCGGCCAGGGCGCGGGCCTGGTCGACGTCGCCCGGGGGCGCGTAGGGGATCAGCGGGGCCTGGCCGACCCGCATCACGAAGTACGGGGTGAGCGGCGGCAGCGCGCTCCGCGCCGACCAGGCGGGCAGGCAGGAACGCGCGGCGGCGTGCGCGCTGTGCAGGTGGACGACGGCGGTGGCCTCGGGGTCGCGCTGGTAGAGCGCCAGGTGCAGGGGGAACTCCTTGGACGGCGGCGGCCCCGCCCGGTGGGCCAGCGCCGCCGGCGTGCCGGGGGCGGCGTGGGCGTCCAGGACGGACAGTTCCTCGACGTCCAGGGCGTCCAGCGCGCTGCCCGTGGGCGTGAGGTACATGCGGTCGCCGATCCGCACGCTGAGGTTGCCCGAGGACCCCGGGCTCAGGCCGGCCTCGGTGAGCCGGCGGCCCGCGGTCACGAGGTCGGTGCGCGGGTCGGTCATGGTCGAACTCCTCGGTGGGGGCTGCGGGACGGGGCGGGGACCTCAGGCAAGGGCGTTCCAGCCGTCGGTGAAGATGTCGGTGGCGCCGAAGTTGCCTGACTTCAGGGCGAGGTTGTAGGCGTGCCCTTCGCCGGAGACTCCGTGGGCCCAGCTGACGCCGGGCGAGAGCTGTGGGCCGAGCTCCAGGCGGCGGATACCGAGGGCACGCACCACGCTGCCTGAGGTCTCGCCGCCTGCGACGATCAGCCGGCGCGCGCCGGCGGCGGCCAGCCGGCGGGCGCAGTCGGCCAGGGCGCGTTCGACCAGTTCCCCGGCGGGCGGCCCGTCGGCGGGGTCGTCCTCGCGGACGTCGTCGCGGCTCTCCACGGCGTGGATCAGGAACGGGGTGCGCGGCGCCTCCGCCCAGTGGGCGGTGACTTCGGCGACCAGCGCGTCGACGGCGGCGGCCGGGTCGGCGCGCAGCGCGTCGATGTCCAGCTTGCGGGCGGGGACGCCGGCGCGGCGGGCGTGGGCGATCTGTCCCTGGGTGGCGGTCGAGGCGCTGCCGGCCAGGATCAGCGGGTGGCCCTCCTCGACCGGCATCGCGGCGTGGGCGGGGGCGGTGGCCGCGGGCAGGCCGAGGGCGAGCCCCGAGCCGCCGGTAACCAGCGGGTGATCGGCGGTGGCCCGGGCGATCACCGCGAGGTCCGCCTCCTCCACGGCGTCGACCACGACCAGCGCGGGCGCTTCGGCCCGGCGCAGCCGGTCCAGCTCGGCGCGGAGCGCCGCCGCGCCCGCCCGCACCACGGGCAGCGGCACCGAGGCGACGCGGTGTGCCGTCTGCGGGCGCAGCAGCGCGGGCACGTCGGAGCTGGTCATCGGGGTGAGCGGATGGTGGCGCATCGAGCTGTCGGAGAGCAGCCGGTCGCCGACGAACAGGTGCCCCCGGTAGACGGTGCGCCCGGTGGCGGGGAACGAGGGCACGACGACGGCCAGACCGGTGTCCAACGCGCCCAGCAGGGCGTCGGCGACCGGGCCGATGTTGCCGGCCGGCGTGGAGTCGAACGTGGAGCAGTACTTTTGGTAGAAGCGGACGCACCCGAGGGCGCGGAGGGCTTCGAGCGCGGCCAGCGAGTCGCGGACGGCCTCCTCGACCGGCGCGGTGCGGGACTTGAGGGCCACCACCACGGCGTCGGCCTCGGCCAGGCGTGCCCGGTCGGCCGCGCCGGGGACGCCGAGCGTCACCACGGTGCGCAGTCCGCGGGCGACCCAGTTGCCGGCCAGATCCGTGGCACCGGTGAAGTCGTCGGCGATCCCGCCCCATGTGGCCATGCGTCACCCGTTTCCGTCGCGAAGGTCGTCTTCAGGTCGTTCAACGTCGTTCTCGGTCTTCCGAGGTCTTGCGAGGTCTTTCGAGGCCGTTCCAGGCGGTGCGTCACGGTCGCCTCGTGCCCGCCCCGTGGGGCCGGGAGACGGCGGGCGTCCCCGGAACCACCAGGCTGTGAATTTATGTTACTACAGTTGACGCAAGTGTTAATCGGAGTTACGTTCCCGCTTCAAGAGCGTGATGGTCCCGCTCAGCCGAGTCCGTCGAAAGGCACCCGATGACCCCGTCCCCCACCGGTACCGCGCCGCAGGCCCGCACGGTCGGCTACGCGCTCACCGGCGCGTGCGGCGGCTTCGCCCGCACGCTGCTCGCCACCACCCGCCGCACGGACGGGGTGCGCCCCACCGTGCTGTGCGACCGGGACACCGAGGGCGTGCACGCGCTGGCGCGCTCCCTCGGCCACGGCGCGGACGAGCTGGTCACCGCCCGCACCCCCGAGGAGGTGACCGAGATCACCGGGTCCGGGCGGATCGCGGTGGTCGGGGAGATCGACCTGCTCGCCGGCGCCGAGTACGACATCCTCGTCGAAGCCACCGGAAGCCCCGCGGCCGGCCATCGCGCCGCCCGCCGGGCCCTGCTGGACGGCCGCCACGTGGCCATGGTCAGCAAGGAGGTGGACTCCGTCGCCGGCGTGAGCCTCGCCGCGCTCGCCGCCGACCGGGGGCTGGTCTACACCCCGGCCGAGGGCGACCAGCCGGCCAACCTCATCCTCTGGTACGAGCGGCTGGCCGGGCTGGGGCTTGAGATCCTGGCGCTCGGCAAGTCCAGCGAGTACGACCTGGTCTACGACCCGGAGTCCGGCACCGTCACCCAGCTCGGCACCACGCTCCCCGCGCCCGCCCTCGGCGGGCTGCTGCGGCTCGGCGACGACGTGCCGGCCACCCTCGCCGCCCGCGCCGAGGCGGTCGCCGGGCTCAAGCGTTCCGCCGCCGCCGACCACTGCGAGATGGCGGTGGTCGCCTCCGCCACCGGCTTCACCGCCGACACCCCCGCGCTGCACTACCCCGTCGCCCGCGTCTCCGAACTGGCCGACGTCTACGCCCACCGCGACCACGGCGGCATCCGCGCCCGCGACGGCGTGCTCGACGTCTTCAGCGTCCTGCGCCTGCCGGAGGAGGCCAGCTTCGCCGGCGGCGTCTTCGCCGTGGTGCGCACCCACGACGACGAGACCTGGGAGACGTTGCGCGCCAAGGGCCACCTCGTCAGCCGCGACGGCCGCTACGGCTGCCTCTACCTGCCGTTCCACGCCATGGGCGTCGAGACCCCCGCCACGCTGCGCCGCGCGGTGCTCGAAGGCGCCGGCGTCTCCCCGCGCCCGCCCCGCCAGCACGCGGTGCTCGCCGGACGCGCCGCCACCGACCTGCCCGCCGGCGCGGAACTGACCCTGCACGGCCACCACCACGAGGTGACGGGCGTCGCCCCCGTGCTCTGCGCCCTCGACGAGGTGCCGGCGGACGCCGCCCCCTTCTACCTCGTGGCGGGCAGCCGCCTGGCCAGGAACGTCACCGAGGGAACGCTGCTCACCCTCGACGACCTCGACCAGCCCGACCCCGAGCTGCTGGCCGCCTGGCGCGCCGGCCGTTCGCTGCCCCGCGCCTGACGCGCCCCCGCGCCCGTCACACCGGCGCGCCGCCCCGTCCCCCCGCTCGCCCCCACCCCGTCCCCCGGTCCGCACCCCGTGGTCCCGGCCGCCGAGAGGTTCGCCATGTCCGACGTCTACACACTCACCGCCTTCGCGGTGGCGATCGCGGTGCTTGTGCTGCTGATCGCCCGATACAAGGTCCATCCGGTCGCCACACTCTTCATGGTCGTGGTCGTCCTCGGGCTGGCCCTGGGCACCGGCGGGGTGCGCACCGTCGACCTGGTCACCGAGGCGTTCGGCAGCACCCTGGCGAAAGTGGGGCTGCTGATCATCTTCGGCTGTGTGCTCGGCAAGATGCTGGAGCTGAGCAGGGCCGCCGAACGCATCACCCTCAGCGCGCTGCGTCTCTTCCCCGGCAAGCGCGTCCCGTGGGCGGTGGCCATCGCCTCCGTGGTGCTGGGCATCCCGCTGATCGCCGACACCGCCGTGGTCATGCTGATCCCCGTGGTCTCCGCGCTGGCGCACCGCACCGGCACGTCGATGATGCGGCTGGGCCCGATCCTCTACATCGGCGCCTACGTGATGACCTCGCTGGTGCCGCCAGGGCCCGGCCCGCTCGCGGCCACCAGCCTGCTCGGCGTCGACTTCGGCGAGGCGATGCTGTGGGGCACCCTCGTCGCGCTGCCCGGCATCATCGTCGCCACGCTGTACCTGCTGACCATCAAGACCCACGTGGAGCCGCTGCCCGAGCTGGTCGCCCACCTCGGCAAGCCGGGCACCGGCAGCGGCGGGGCCGGCACCGGCGACGGCACGGAGGACGACGGCCTGCCGCCCCTGATCCCCTCGCTGCTGCCCGTCCTGCTGCCGCTGCTCCTGATCGTCGTCAGCTCCTACGCGATCGACCTGTGGGAGCTGGACAACGCCGTCGGCGGCGTCATCGCCTTCCTCGGCAACCCGACCATCGCCCTCTTCCTCGGCTGCCTCTCCGCCCTGCCCCTCTTCCGCGGGAAGTGGCGCGACAAGGAGACCGTCAACGACCTCTTCGAGGCCGGACTGCGGCTGGCCGCCCTGCCCGTCGCGCTGACCGGTGTCGGCGGCGCGCTGGCCGCGATCATCCGCGACACCGAGGTCGCCGAGTCCGTCGCGGACATGATCCGCGACTGGGGCCTCTCCCCCATCCTGGTGCCCTTCCTGGTGGCCGCCGCGATCTGCACGATCACCGGCTCCAACATCCTGGGCGTCATGACGGCGGCTGCCATCATGGAACCGCTCGCCGAGGGGCTCGGCATCTCGATGCTCGCCATCTACCTCGCGTGCGGGACGGGTGCCCAGATCATGAAGCACGCCAACTCGTCGGGCTTCTGGACCACCGTCACCCTCTCCAACCTGACCGTGGGCCAGGGCATCCGGTCCGTCGGCGTGGCCTCGGCGCTCTCCGGGGTCACCGGATTCGCCGTCGTCTACCTGCTGTACGGTTTCGGCCTGATATGACGAAGCCCGTGTCCGCCGCCCCCGGGGCGGCGGACACCGAGGCGCTGACCCACCCCCGCCCGGCGTTCGTGACTGGAGGCACCATGCCGCCCGAGGAGGGCCGCGACACCCCGCTGATCCCCGACCAGCGCCGCGAGTTGCTGATCACCCTGCTCCGGGAGCACGCGGTGCTGAGCGTGCACCAGCTGACGGAGCTGCTGGCCGTCTCGCACATGACGGTCCGTCGGGACATCGCCGCGTTGGAACGCCAGGGGCGCGCGGTGTCCGTCCCCGGCGGGGTGCGGATCGCGGGCCAGCTCCACCAGGAGCCGAGCTTCGTCGACAAGAGCACCATGGACACCCCGGCCAAGCTCGCCATCGCCGAGCTGGCCGCGTCCTTCCTGCACGACGACACCACCGTCTACCTCGACGCCGGGACCACCTGCCAGGCGCTCGTCCCGCACCTGGCCAAGCGGCGCGGCATGACCGTGGTGACCAACGACTTCACCTCCGCCAACTCCCTGATGGCGACCCCCGGCGTCGAGGTCATCCACACCGGCGGCCGGGTCGAGCCCGCCAACCGCTCCGCCGTGGGCCAGCTCGCCGCCGCCACCCTCGGTCAACTCGCCCTGGACATCGCCTTCGTCTCCACCAGCTCCTGGGACCTGCGGCACGGCGTCACCACGCCGTCGGCCGCCAAGGTCGAGGTCAAGCGCGCCGCGATGGCCGTCGCCGCCCGCACGGTGCTGGTCGGCGGCAGCGCCAAGTACGGCTCCTTCGGCTCCTACCGGGTGGCCGGCCTGGAGGACTTCGACGCGATCGTCACCGACGCCGGACTGCCCGCCTCGGCCCGCGAGGCGCTGGCCGCCCAGGACGTGGACACGCTGATCGCCCCGGTCCTGGACCGGGGAGTGCCGGCGACGCGCCCCTGACGGGCGTAGGGGGGTGCCCCTCCGCCCGCCGTGCGGCGGGCCGTCGGGAGGCGGGAGTTGACGGAGCGGAGTGGGCCGTCAGGGGAGGTCTCCCCGGCGGTCGCCTGGGGGCTGTTGGCCGCGTTCGCGGTACATGATCTGGAGGAGCTGGCCACGATGCCCGGCTGGGCGGCGGCCCAGGTCGAGCGGCTGCGCGCGCGGCATCCCGACGTTCCCGAACAGGTGTGGTCCGCGCTGCGCGTGACGCCGGCGCACACGGCCACCGCGATCGGGCTGATGGGGCTCGTGGTCGGCGCCGCCGCGGCCGAAGGGGCCAGGACCGGGGGCCGTTCGCCGTTCTTCCAGACCGTGGTCGCCGGGTTCGGGCTGCACGCCGCCTCCCATGTCGCCCAGAGCGCGGCCCTGCGTCGCTACACGCCGGGCGTGGTCACCGCACCGCTGATCGTCGCCCCTTATGCGGCCTGGGCCTGGCGCGCGTCGCGCCGTGCGGGGGTGCTCCGCGAGGTCGACGCGCGCGGGGCCCTGACCAGCGCCCTGGCGTTCCCGCTGGCCATCGCCGGTGTGCACGCGGCGGCTTTCGGGATCGGGCGACTGGCCCGGGCCCGCCGCGGGTGGCGTCAGGCGACCGGTCGCACGGCCACGCTCCCCGCCCCTCCGGGGGGCGGGTAGAGCCGGGAGCGCGCGGCCAGCAGGGTGACCAGCGCCAGCAGCACGCCGATCATCGGCACGAGGAACCCGGCGCCGTCCCACAGCCGGTCCTCGAACTGCCCCGCCACGGTGGCCGCCCCGGCCTGGCCGAGGGCGACCGCGCCCGACAGCCAGGTGAACGCCTCGGTGCGCGCGCCGAGGACCATGTCGCCGACCAGCGTGAAGCCCGTGACGATGACGGGCGCGACGCACACCCCGACCACCAGGCCCAGCGCGCCGAGCAGGAACGCCGAGTCCGCCGCCCACAGCGCGGAGGCGGTGAGGCCGAGCGCCGCGTAGCCGGTCAGCAGGCGGGCTTGTGGGGCGGCGCGCCAGGCGATCGCGCCGCAGGCCAGGCCGGAGAGCATGTTGCCGGCGGCGAAGATCCCGTAGAGGACGCCGTTGAGTCCCGGCCGGTCGATCGCCTCGGTGAACGCCGCGAGCGAGACCTGCATCCCGCCGAAGACGAACCCGACTCCGAGGAAGGCGACGACCAGCACCCGCACGCCGGGGACGCGCAGCGCGGACGCCCGCTTCCCGCGGCTCCCTCCCGCCCGCTCCACCGGTGGCTGGCTGCGGCGCTGCGCGGCGAACAGCAGCCCGCCGACCAGGGTCAACGTCGCCTCCGCCACCAGCCCGGCGGCGGGTGTCACCGCGGTGCACAGGGCGGTCGCCAGCAGCGGTCCGATGACGAAGGTGGCTTCGTCGGTCACGGACTCGAACGCGGCGGCGGTGGAGGCCAGCGGCGAGTCCTTCAACGCGACGCCCCAGCGGGCGCGCACCATCGGCCCGATCTGCGGAACGGTGGCGCCGGTCGGCACGGCCACCGCGAACAGCGCCCACAGCGGCGCGTGCGAGAGGGCGAGCACCAGCAGCAGCGCCGCCGAGGCGGCGTGGGCGAGCACGGAGGGCACCACCACGGCGCGCTGCCCGTAGCGGTCGGTCAACCGGCCGGCCAGCGGCGCGGCCAGCGCCATCGACGTCCCGGTGACGGCCGCCACGGCGCCGGCGGCGCCGTAGGAGCCGGTGGTGTGCTGGACCAGCAGCACGAGGGAGAGGGTGAGCATCCCGAACGGCTGCCGGGCGGCGAAGCCGGGGAGGAGGAACGTCCAGGCTCCCGGGGTGCGGAGCAGTTGCCCGTATCCGGGCCGACGTCCTTCCGGCCGAGGTGCCGGACGCGGGGTGACCGTGGACGCCACGGCCTTGCCTTTCTGCCGCTTGGTAGCGCGCCGCCGCGGGCCCGCCGAGAGCTGTCCACGTGCGCTGGACTGCGGTAGATACCGGAACTCGCGGAGGGGAGTATCCGGCCGCCTTACGGTCGCGCCAGCCCTGCGTCAAGCAGAGAAGAAGTTCGATCGGTGGTCGAGAGGGTGGGGCGTCACGCGCCCGGCGTTATCATACACAGCTTGTACCGCCAGCCGTCCCCCCGCATCATGGGCCGATGACCTTGAACATCGAGGGCGATGCCGCGTAGGCCGCCCGGCGCCTCGCGCGCCCGACAGCGGCGCACGCCCCGGGGCGGCGCCCCCCGGCGTTTCAGCGAACTCCCCGGGCTCGGGGGCCCGGCCAGGGCCGCGGTGCACCGGCTGGAGGCCGAACGGTTCTGGCCCGGCTGCCTCCAGGACTCCCTCGCCCGGTTCGCCCGGCCGCTGCGGGCGCCGGGCCGGGTGCTCTACCCGCACGTGGCGAACTGCCCCTGCGACGACGCCCTCGACGGCCGCGACACCGTCGAGGCGCTGCTGCGGGCGCTGGCGCCCCGCCCGCGCCGCGAGGTGCGGGCGCTCGTCGCCCGCCTGGACGAGGAGTTCGCCGGCCGCACCCTCCCCGACCCGGGTGCCCCTCTGGAGCCGGGCGCCGGCTGGTGGAACCGGCGGCTGTCCGAGCCGTAGGGCGTTTCCGGCGGTCCCCCGGGGGTCGGCGCGCGGCGTCCGGCGGGCTATCGCTTCGTGACCATCGAGATGCCGCCGGTCGCCAGCACGAAGACGCGGGCGAGGGCCGCCCGGACATCCGGGTCCCGGTCGAGGCGGTCCAGCGCCGCGAGCCGCGAGGGGTGGACGTCCAACGTGGCGACGCCGCCTGAGCCCCCGCCGCCGGCCGAGGAGAAGAGCACGAGGCAGCGCACGGCGTGCGGGACCCCGTCGCGTTCCTCACGCAGCAGCGTCCGCAGGAGGATGCCTCCGCTCTCCGCCACCTGACCGCGGAGGGCCTCCACGGACGTCCAGCGGGTGGCGTACCCGCGTTCCTCCGCGTCCCGCTGCAGGGCCGTCAGCGCGCCGAGGCCGAGACGGCTCACGAGGAAGTCGGGGTCGGTGGGGCGTACCAGGCTCACGGCGGTCTCCTTCCGCGCCGGGGTGCGGCACCGGCGGCGACACCAGTCTGAGGTGCGGGCGCCGGCCTCAGACGTGGAAGGGGACCGTCGTGACGACGACCTTCGGGAGGGCGCGCAGGGAGCGGCGCAGCCGGCCGGCGACGCGGCTGTGCAGGAGCCGGTAGCGGCGGCGCCGGGGGACGATCTCGGGGAGGATCACCGTCATCGTCAGGTCGGGGCGCTGGCGGTGCAGCGCCTCGATGTAGTGGATCATCGGCGCGATGATCGCGCGGTACGGGGTGACGACGACCTCCAGGGGCAGATGGTCGCCCCACTGGTGCCAGTTGTCGCGGAAGCGGTCCGCCTCCTCGTCGCTGGGGCTGACGTGCAGGGCGAGGACCGGCTGGCGCAGGGCGGCGGCGTAGGCCAGGGCGCGCATTCCCGCCAGGTCGAGGACGGCGACCGGCACGATGGACAGATGGTGGATCTGCTCGGGCGCCTCCTCCCGTTCCGCCTCGTCGGTGTCCCCCCGGTCGTCCGCCTGCCGGCCCCCGCCCTCCGCCTCGGGGGCCGGGCCGGAGGCCGCGGGCACCGAGCAGGCGGTGGCGGGGAGTTCGAGGGCACCCGGGTGGAGCCGCAGCGCCTCGCCGACGCGGTCGTAGTGGCGCCGGATGCGGGTGGTCAGCAGCAGGAAGCCCCCGATGGCGAGGATCGCCACCCAGGCACCGGCCGCGAACTTGGTGACCACGGCGGCCACGAAGACGACGCCGGCCAGCACGCAGCCGGTCGCGTTCAGCAGCAGGCTGCGCCTCCGGTGGGGGTCGCGCGTGCGGTGCCAGTGCACCACCATCCCGGCCTGGGAGAGGGTGAACGCGAGGAAGACACCGACGGCGTACAGCGGGATGAGCGCGGAGGTCCGGCCGCCGAAGGCGACGAAGAGCAGCAGCGCCGCCCCGGTCAGCAGGATGATCCCGTGGCTGAAGGCGAGCCGGTCGCCGAGGCGCAGGAAGACCCGGGGCGCGTACCAGTCGCGGGCCAGCAGGAACAGCACCCGGGGGAAGTCGTTGTACGCCGTGTTCGCCGCCAGCAGCAGGACGGCGGCGGTGGCCAGTTGCACGAATACGTACCAGGGCCCCGAGCCGAAGACGTGGTGCGCGAGTTGGGAGAGCAGCGTCTCCTGGTGGTTCGGGGTGACGCCGGTGAGGTGGACCAGCGTCATGATGCCGGCGAAGAGGGTGATCAGCATCAGGATCATGCAGGTCAGCGTCGTGCGGGCGTTGCGCCACTCCGTCGGTCGGAAGATCGGCACGGCGTTGGAGATGGCCTCGATGCCGGTCATCGCCGTGGAGCCGGAGGCGAAGGCGCGCAGCACCAGGTAGAGGGTGACGGCCTCGGTGGCGTGTGAGGGGGCGGGGGCCTCGGCGGTGAAGCCGTTCCCGGCGGCCTGGTAGAGCCCGACGCCGATCAGCAGGGCCACGGCGAGCACGAAGGCGTAGGTGGGCACGGCGAAGAGCCGGCCCGCCTGGCGCACGCCGCGGAGGTTGCCGGCGAGCAGCAGCAGGATCACGACGACACCGAGCGGCACGGGAGAGCGCGCGGCGAGCGGGAGAACGGGGCCGATCGCCGCGACCCCGGCGGCGATGGAGACGGAGACGGTGAGCACGTAGTCCGTCATCAGCCCGGCGGCGGCCAACAGCCCCGGCGTGCGGCCGAGGTTGGCGCTGGCGACGAGGTAGGAGCCGCCGCCGTGCGGGTAGGCGCGGATGGTCTGCCGGTAGGAGAGCCCGACGAACACCATCAGCACGACGATGAGCGCCGCGAGCGGCGCCGCGTAGGCGAGGCCGGCGGTTCCGGCGAGGACGAGGACCGCGAGCAGCGCCTCGGGTCCGTAGGCGACGGAGGAGAGGGCGTCGGCGGAGAGCACGGGCAGCGCGACGCGCTTGCGCAGCCGTTCCCTGGCGATGGCGCTGCTGCGCAGCGGCATCCCCAGCACCGTGCGGCGCAGCAGGTGTGCGGCGCGGGCGCGGCGTGTGCCGCCGGCTCCCTGCTCCTCGTCCCACTCGATGGCGTCCGGCTGGCGGGGGTCGGACGCGTCGCCGAGCGAGGAGACGCGGACGTGCCGGCCATACGCGGCGGGCCGGATCTCGGCCGGGGCGGGGAAGCCGCCGAGGTTCGGCTCCACGGGCAGCGCGCGGCGCCACGCGGCCGGGTCGCCGGCCGCCTCGCCCCACTCCCGGCCCACCCGGCGCAGCACCTCGACCTGTTCCTCGTCGAGGGGCGGCAGCCCGGCCGAGGGGCTGGGCATCCCGCCGACGGCCGCGTCGTCCGGCGGCTTTCTCTCCCGCGACACCATGCGACCCAGTGTCATCGCGTGAACGCCCAACGCAACGAAGCGCGGCGCGGGCGCCGTCGACCGGTCGCGCCGCCGGGGCGCCCGCCCACGCGACGGCCGGGGTGCCTCAGCCGGGGGCGAGCCCGCCCAGCCGGCGCAGCGTCTCGTCCAGGCGCGCGGCGAGCGCGGCGTCCACCAGCGCCACCTCCGACAGCAGCGCCCGCGTGGTCACCGCGAACGCGCGGCGCAGCTCGTCCGGGGCGAGGGAGCGCGCCAGCGTCTCGGCGAACGGTCCGGTGACCTCCCCGGGCAGGTCGTCCACGCCCCGACCCTGGACGGCCGGCAGGCCGTGGCGCAGGCAGGCGAGGGCGAGCACCTGCTCACGCATCCCGTCGATCATGTGCGCGGCCTGCCAGACGCGCCCGCGCGCGAGGCTCGACCTGACATGCAGCGCGTGGAGCCAGGCCCGGCCGACAAGGTCGCGTGCCCGGGGCGGGCGGACGTGCGGCAGCTCCTCGTTGGCGGCGCCGAAAAGCAGCCGCCACTTCGGCCCCGTGGCCCCGAACTCGGCGGCCGGCCAGAAGGAGAGGTCCACCTGAAGGGTGTCGCGGAGCAGGAAGACGCGGAAGAGCGTGGCGCCGAGAGGGAGGTCCAGCCGGTCGACCACGCCGTGGGCCGCCATCCACGCGGTCCAGTCGGCGACCACCCGCCCAATGTCCGCGTCGGGAGCGACGGCCAGCGCCAGGTCGATGTCCGACCACCGGTCCTCCCGGCCGACGGCGGCGGAACCGACGAGCGCGGCGGCGGTGACACGCGGGTCCCCCTCCGCCGCGGCCACCAGCGCGTCCCGCAGTCCCGTCCGTCGCGCCTCGGTGAACACGCGCCGGACGCTAGCAGACCCCCGGGAGCCGCCCGAACGTGACGAGCGCCGGGTCGCCGGGCCCGCCGCCCCGGGCCGCGCCGGCGGTGTTCCGGCCACCCGTGGGGCGTCGACACGGAGCGCGACGAACAGTGGGGGGCGGCGCGCTCACGTCCAGTTGGCGCCGCCCGCGATGTCACACGCTGTCACCAAACGTCTCTCTGGCGTCGAGTGACATATTGTTGGTTGGTACGGTAGTCGACAAAGCATCATCTGTTCGCCGAACACGGGCGGGTGTTCGATCGCCCCGCCCGGCCGGTCCCTCCCGGAGGGCGGCCGGCGTCCTCGCTCCGAGGGGACGACGGGCGTGAGGGACCCGGCCGGAGGGCGCGGCGGACGGTGACACCCGTCGGAAGGGCACACGCCGAGAAGGGGAGGGACCCGCACGACCGTCTTCCAGGACGTGACACCCCACGCAGGTCAGCCCGACCGACCCGTTGACCGGACAAGGGAGTCCCAGGCCAACTCGCCCGCCGCCGTGGGCAGGAGACACCATGCGAGGCGCGCCCGGACACGCGCCCCGTGAAAGGAAGACATGTCCCAGACAGTTCGGTTCGCCACGCTGGGCCCCGTGGGAGCCTCGCGGGGGGAGCAGAGCATCAGCGTCGGCTCACCGCAGCAACAGGCGATGCTCGCGGTGCTGCTGCTGCGTGCCGGGCGGGCCGCCTCGCTCCAGGAACTCATCGACGCGGTGTGGGGCCCCACCTCGCCCAACTCCGCGCCGGCCACGATCAGAACCTACGCCTGGCGACTGCGGCAGGCGCTCGCGGAGAGCCGGACGAAGCCGAGAACCCTGATCTCCGTGGGCGACGGCTACCGGCTGGCCCTGGCCCGCAGGGACGTGGACGCGCTCTGGGCCGAGCAGCTGGCCTCCCAGGCCGTGGAGCACCGGTCGGCGGGGCGTCTGGCCAAGGCCGGCGAGCAGATCGGGCAGGCCCTCGCGCTGTGGCGCGGCGAACCGTTAGCGGGGGTGCCGGGACCCCATGCCGAGCAGCAGCGCCAGCGCCTCGGGGAGCTGCGGCTGACGCTGCTGGAGGAGCACTTCGAGGTACTCCTGCGCCAGGGCGCGCCGGCGCTCGCCGTGCCGGAGCTGGGGGCGCTGGCGAGCGCGCACCCGTTGCGCGAGCGGTTCCACGCGCTCCACATGCGGGCCCTGCACTCCACCGGCCGGCTCGCCGACGCACTGGCCGCCTACCACCGGCTGCGGGAGCGGCTGGTCGAGGAGTTGGGCGTGGAGCCCAGCCTGGAGCTGCGCGACCTGTACCAGCGGCTGCTCGTCGACGACGACCCGGCGACGCCGCAGCCCGCGGCGCGCGGGCGCGAGCAGAGCGCCCTCGCGCCGGCGGACCCCAGGTCCGCGCTCCCCGCCGAGGAGCCGCCCGAACCGTGGCGGGCGATCGCCCCCGAACCGGTCACCGCCGAGAACGGGGAGCGTGCCGCCCACGCCCCGGACGGCGACGAGGCGCCCGCCTTCGCGGTCGGCGCCCCGGTCCCCGCCCAACTGCCGAACGGCGCCGTCGACTTCACCGGACGGGTCACCGCGCTCGGCACGTTGACCCGGGCGCTGGTCACCCACCGCTACGACGCCCCGCCGGTGGTGCTGATCACCGGGATGGGCGGCGTCGGCAAGACCACCCTGGCGGTGCGCGCCGCGCACGAGGTGCGGCGGCGCTTCCCCGACGGCCAGCTCTACGCGGACATGCGCGGCACCCAACACGACGCGACGGCGCCCGGCCTGGTGTTGAGCGGCTTCCTCACCGCGCTGGGCGTGGCCGCGCGCTCCGTGCCGGAGAGCGTGGACGACCGCGCCGGGCTGCTGCGTTCGCTGCTGAACGGCAAGCGGGTGCTGATCGTGCTGGACAACGTCCGGGACACCGCGCAGATCAACCAGATACTTCCGGGCACGGCGAGCTGCGCGGTGCTGATGACCAGCAGGGCGCGGCTGTGGGGCCTGCCGACCTCGGCCCGGGTCGACCTGACGGGCTTCCGCACGGACGAGGCGGTCGCGCTGGTGGAACGGGTCGCGGGCCCCGCCAGCGTCAACCGGGACCTCTCCGCCGTGGTGGAGCTGGTCCACCGGTGCGGGCTGCTGCCGCTCGCGGTGCGGATCGCGGCCTCCCGGCTGGCGTCCCGGCCGCACTGGGGCGCGGCGGCGCTGAGCGCCCGGCTGGCCGACGAACGCCGCCGGCTCTCCGAGCTGCGCGCGGGCGACCTGGCCGTGGAGGCGGTCTTCGCCATCGGCTACCAGCAGCTGAGCGCGGAGCAGGCCAGGGCGTTCCGGCTGATCGCGACCGTCTGCGACCCGGAGATCGGACTGCCGGCGGCCTCCGCCGTGTTGGGGCTCGACGAGGACGAGACGGAGGCGCAGCTGGAGTCGCTGGTCGACGCCTCGCTGCTGGAGACCTCCCAGCCGGGGCGGTACCGCTGTCACGGGCTGCTGCGCGCGTTCGGCCAGCAGCAGACGTCGGCCGCCGAGCGGCTGTGCGCACTGGACCGGTTGATCGACTTCCTGGTGGCGACGACGGCACACGCCTTCCGACACGTGGTGCCTGGCGACCAGATCAGCCACGCGATCGGGCCGAACCGCAGCAGCGGGATGCGTTTCGACGGCGCGTGCGCGGCGCGCGAGTGGGTGACCGCCGAGGCGAAGGGCGCGTTCACCGCCGTGCTGGAGGTGACCCGCGAGGCGCGCGCCGCGCTGGCCGCCGCGTCGGAGCCGGTCGGCGCCGACACGGTGCGCAAGGCCGTCGGGCTGCTGATCGCGCTCACCGCCTTCGGCCCCAACGTGCAGCGGGAACGGCTGGCGCAGGCCGCGTCCGCGCTCGCCGAGGCGGCGGAGGCGCTGGACGACAAGCACACGGTGGGCCGGGCGCACTTCCTGTGCGGCAACATCGCGGTGCAGCGCACGCTGCTCGCCGAGGCCAAGGAGCATCTGCGGATCGCGGAGATCAACTGCCGCGCGACGGAGGATCTGCTGATCCTCTGCCAGGTGTTGAACGATCTCGGGCTGATCGCGCTCTTCGAGCACCACTACGAGGAGGCCGCCGAGCATCTGGAGGAGGCGGCGCCACTCGCCCGCCGGCTGGGACAGCGTTCGGGCGAGCTGGTGGCGACGTTGAACGCGGCGCTGGCCAGGCTACGAAGCGGCCGGGCGGAGGAGGCCAGGGCGGTGTGCGAGGAGGCGGTCACGACGCTGCGCGCCTCCTCCGACGGGCAGGGACTCGCGTACGCGCTGGTCGTGCTGGGGCTCTCGCTGCACGAGCTGGGGCGGTACGAGGAGGCCGTCGAGCGGTACACGGAGGGCCTGCGGCTCAGCCGCAAACTGGGACTGCGGGAACGGGAGGCGCAGGCGCACCATCTGCTCGCTGACACGCTCCGGGCCCTGGGGCGCCCGGCGGAGGCGGCGGACACGGCTGCGCGGGGCGTCGCGCGGGCGGCGGACGGCTGCTCGGAACGGGTGCGCGGCCACGCGCTGGTCGCCCTCGGCCGTGCGCTGGGCGATCTGGGGCAGGACGGCGAGGCCGCGGTCCATCTGACGGAGGCGGAGGAGATCTTCACCCGCCTCGGCCTTCCGGAGGCGAGGGCGCTGCGCGGCGCGGCGGACTGACGCGGCTCACCTCGCCGGTGCGGCATCGTGGTCGTCTGCGGCCCGCCACCCAGCACGCGCGCCGTTCCCAGCGCCCCAAGCCGCCCACCGGCAGTACAGGGGCGCGGGGAACTGCGCGAGCAACCCATCACCGGGCTCACGCCGACAACCCACCCAAGCCACGCACGTGAGTAGTCGACCAACCCCCGCCACACAGCACGCGCGTGACTGGTCAGTGACCGGGCGATGGCCGGGCGGTGCGCGGAAGTGGCTAGTTTCCGAGGGGAAAGCCCGGATATCCACGGGCTCAACCGGTTCGGAGGGACGCATGACTGATCGTCAGGAGACGGCAGAGGTTCTGGACCTGGTCCGCGCCGCTGTGCCCGTGATCGCGGCGCACGGCGCGGAGGCCGAGGAACGTGGCCAGGTGCCACGGGAGACGGTCAGGCTGCTCGACCAGGCCGGGGTGTTCCGCATGGCGGTGCCCGAGCGTTTCGGCGGCCTCGGCCGTCCGTTGGCCGAGCACGCCGAGGTGGTGAGCGAGGTGGCCGGTGCCTGCCCTTCGTCCGGCTGGAACATGACCATCTGGCTCACCGGCGCCGTCATGGCCGGCCTCTACCCGGACGAGACGCAGAAGGAGGTGTTCGACGGGGGCTCGGTCCGGGTGTCGCTCGGGTTCGCGCCGACCGGTCGCCTGCGGCCCGTCGACGGCGGCTATGTGCTCGACGGCCGCTGGAGCTACAACTCCGGTTGCCACCACGCCGACTGGAACTGTCTGGCCTCCGTCATCGAGCACGAGGACGGCAGCGAGGAGGAGGTCTTCGCGCTGGTCCCGATGCGGGAGCTGTCCATCGTCGACGACTGGGACGTCTCCGCCGGGCGTGGCACGGGCAGCGCGACGACCGTCGCCGAGGGGGTCTTCGTGCCGGTGCGGCGGACCGTCTCCTACGGCGGGGCCACCGTCGGGGAGACCGGTGAGCGCTGGAACGCGGGGCTGCCGGGACGCGAGTACGGGCTGGTCTCGTTCATCATGGCGCTGTACGCCTCGATGGCCACGGGCATCGCGCGCGGCGCCTACCAGCACTTCCTGGAGCGGATTCCGGGGCGCGGCATCACCTACACGTCGTGGGACGACCAGCGCCAGCACCCGCTGACGCAGCAGCAGGTGGCGGCGGCGGCCAACCGCATCGACGCGGGGGCGGCGCTCAACGGGCGGGTCATCGCGCTGGTGCAGGAGCGCACCGACGCCGGGGGGCAGCCGACCGACGCGGAGAAGGCGCAGGTCCGTGGGCAGACAGCGTTCGCCGCGGAGATGGCGAAGGAGGCCGTGGAGCTGCTGTACGCGCTCAGCGGCGCTTCGGTGATCAAGCGGAGCGTGCCGTTCCAGCGGTACCACCGCGACATTCTCGGCTTCACGCTGCACGCGCTGGCGCAGGTGCACACCAACCTGGAGGTGCAGGGCCGGGTGCTGCTGGGTCTTGACCCCGGCACCGAGATCCTCTGACCCACGGGGCCCTCTGGTCCACGCCGTGTGGAACGGGCCGCCGGCCGCCCCCGAGGGGGTGGCCGGCGGCCCGTTCCGTGGTGCCGTCAGTCCCGCGCGGGGGCGGGCGGGAAGTGGCCCTCCTCGACGAAGAACTCGACGTACCTGGCGAAGAGTTCACCGGTCAGCGGCGGGCAGACGATGCCGGTGCCCTCCAGCGCGGCCTCCGTCTCGCCGGTGTCCAGGACGGGGTAGAAGGCGTCGGTTTCGGTGGTCATCAGCTCGAACGCGTGCAGCAGCGGCAGCAGCGCGTTGTCCTTGTCGGCGCGCACCGCCTCGCGCCAGCGCCCGGGCTCCGCCTCGTCGAGGGGGTAGCCGAGCCGCCGCAGCTCGCGCACGCAGTCGGCGAGGGTCAACGAGCTGTCGTTGAACAGCTGGTAGGTGCCGCCGGCGCCGGCGGGGCGGGTGGAGATGCCCAGGATCGCGGCGCTGACGTAGTCCACGGGCAGCAGATGGAACCGGCCGCCGGGGTCCGCGGGCACCGACCCGGCCTGGATGAGGCCCTTGAGGCTGAGCCAGACGAAGTCGCGGGTCTGGCAGGCGCCGTTCTCCCGGTCGCCGGAGATGACGTCGACGCGGTAGACGGAGACCGGCAGGCCGCGTTCCCTGGCCAGCTCGATGACCTGCTCGGCGACCCACTTGCTGCGGAGATAGCCGCTGGGCAGCGCCTCGGCCGGGCCGGTCGGGTCGGTCACCCGCAGCGGCACGCCCGGGGTGACGGGCCCCTCGAAGACGCCGACGGTGGAGACGTGGTGGACGGGAACGGTGCGGTGCCTGGCGGCGAGCCGCAGGATCTCGCGGGTGCCGCGCACGTTGGCGTCGCGCAGCGCCTGGTAGGGCTTGAGCCAGTGGACGGAGGCGCCGGCGTGGTAGACGACGTCGACGGTGCGGGCCAGTGCGTCGAACCGCTCCTCGTCGAGCCCCAGTCGTTCCTCCGCGAGGTCGCCGACGACGACGGTGAGCCGCTCCTCCTCGATGTCCTCCAGGACGCGGTACCACTCCAGGCTGTCGCGCAGCCGCGCGCGGGCGGCGGCCTCGTCGGCGCCGCGCACCAGGCAGTGGACGCGGGCGGTGGTGGTGCGCATCAGGTCGCGCAGCAGGAACGCGCCGAGGAAGCCGCTGGCGCCGGTGAGCAGGATCTCCCGCGGGTCCTCGACGGTGCGGACCACGTCGGCGGCGGGTCGGATGTCGTCGTCGAGGCGGATGTCGGCCGCGTGGTCGACGGTGTCGGCGGCCGGCTCGGCCGCCTCGTCGGGGGCCAGCGCGGCCAGGAGGTGGTCGGTGAGGTCCCGCGGGGTGGGGTGGTCGAAGACCAGGGTGGCCGGGAGGGTGAGGCCGGTGAGGGCCGAGACCCGGTTGTGGAGTTCGACGGAGGTGAGCGAGTCCAGGCCCAGCTCGGGGAAGAGCCGGTCGGGCGCGATGCCCTCGGGCCCGGGGCGGCCCAGCACCCGGGCGGTCTCCTCCAGCAGGGCGGCGAGGAGCGTCTCCCGGCGTTCCCCGGCGTCGTGCGACGCGGCCAACCGGTCGGCGAGCGAGGCCCCTTCGGCGCCCGCGCCGTGGGCGGCGCTCCGCCGGGGGGCGGGGACCAGGGCGCGGAGCAGGGCGGGGACCCGGGGCTGCGCGCGGAGCGCCGCCAGGTCCAGCGGGCTGGCGACCGCGTCGGGCCGGCCGCCGCGCAGGGCGAGGTCGAAGAGGGCCAGGCCCTGGTCGGTGGCGACCGGGGGGAAGCCGCTCCGGGCCATCCGCGCGAGATCGGTCTCGGTGAGGTCGCCGGTGAGCTCCGACGCCTGCGCCCACAGGCCCCAGGCGAGTGAGGTGGCGGCCGTGGAGCGGGCGGCCCGGTGGTGGGCCAGCGCGTCGAGGAAGCCGTTGGCCGCGGCGTAGGTCGACTGCCCGGGCCCACCGACGGCGGCGGCGACCGAGGAGAAGACCACGAAAGCCGTCAGGTCGCACCCCCTGGTCAGGTCGTGCAGGTGCCAGGCGGCGTCGGCCTTGGGCCGCAGCACCCGAGCCAGCCGCTCGGGGGTCTGGGCGCCGAGGACGCCGTCGTCCAGGGTGCCGGCGGTGTGCACCACGCCGCGCAGCGGGTGTGCCTCGGGTATCGAGGCGAGCACCCCGGCGAGGGCCTCCCGGTCGGCGACGTCGCAGGCGGTGACGGTCACCGAGGCGCCCAGGGCGGCGAGTTCGGCGCGCAGCTCGGCGGCGCCCGGGGCCTTCGGGCCGCGCCGGCTGAGCAGCAGCAGGTGGCGGGCGCCGTGGGCCCGCACCAGGTGCCGGGCGAACAGCCCGCCCAGGGTGCCGGTGCCGCCGGTGATCAGCACGGTGCCCTCGGGGTCCCAGACGGGTGCCCCGGCGGCGGTCGGCCGTTCCTGGCGCACCAGCCGGGGCACCAGCAGCCGCGCCGACTCCCGTACCGCGCCCTGCGGTTCGCCGGAGGCGACCAGGGCGGAGAGGGCGGCCTCCAGGCCGGGCGCCGTCGGGTCGGGGGCGTCGGCGAGGACGATGCGGCCCGGCGCCTCGGACTGCGCGGAGCGCAACAGGCCCCAGGCCGCGGCGGCGCCGAGATCCCCGATGTCCTCCCCGTCGGCGGTGGAGACGGCGCCGCTGGTGAGCACGGTCAACGGGATGCCGTTGAGCGTGTCCTCGGCGAGCCAGCGCCGCGCCAGCTCCAGGGCCCGCCCCACGGTGGCGTGCGTGGACTCGGGGGGCGCGGCGCCGGCCGGGGAGGCGAGCCGGACCCGGACGGCGTCGACGCCGGCGCCGGACGCGACGGCGGCGGCGAGCGCCGCCAGCTCCGACTCGCCGCAGTCCGGGGCGAGTTCGGCCCAGCGCAGCGTCGCGGGCGGGAGCGGCGCCGGGGCCCAGGCGACGCGGAAGAGCGCGTCGTGGTCGCGGGTCCTGGCGGCGGTCAGCGCCCCGGGGGCGAGCGCGCCGAGGGTCACGGACTCGATGTCGGCGACCGGCCCGCCGGCCGGGTCGGCCAGCCGCAGCGTGTAACTCCCGGGCTCGGGGCGCGGGGTGAGCGTGGCGCGCACCTCGCGCGCGCCGGTGGCGTGCAGCCGCACGCCGGCCCAGCGGGTGGTGGCGGGCAGCGGGCCGAGCACCGGGCGCAGGGCCCCGTCGAGCAGCGCGGGGTGGATGCCGAACGCGTCGGCGCCCTCCGCCGCCTCGTCCGTCAGCCGGACCTCGGCGGCGAATCCGTCGCCGAGGCGCCAGGCGCCGGTCAGCACGGCCGTGCCCTCGGCGGCGGGCCGTTCCGGCGGCGCGTCCGCGTCGAACGGCTCGGCGCCGGCGGGCGGCCAGTCGGGGGCGGCGGGCGGCTCGGCGGTGAGGGGGCCCGCGGCAAGGCGGCCGTGGGCGTGGCGCAGCCACGAGGCCCCGGCCTCGCCGATCCTGGAGTGCGCGGTCAGCGCGCGCCGGCCCTCCGCGTCGGCGGCGCCCACCCTGAGCTGGAGCGTCAGCGCGCCCCTGGCGGGGAGCACCAGCGGCTCGTCCAGGGTCAGCTCCTCCACGACGGGGCAGCCGGTCTCGTCGCCGGCGCGGATCGCCAGCTCGGCGAGGACCGCGCCGGGCACGACGGGCTCGCCGCCCACCGTGTGCGCGGCGAGCCAGGGGTGGGTGCGGGCGGAGAGGGTGCCGGTGAACAGCGTCTCGTCGCTGTCGCCGAGCGGCGACGCCGTGCCGAGCAGCGGGTGTGCGACGTGGTCGAGGCCGAGCCCGGTGGCGTCGACGGCCGCCGCCGGCGCGTCCACCCAGTACCGGCGGTGCTGGAAGGCGTAGGAGGGCAACGGGACCCGGCGGGCGCCGGTGCCGGCGAAGAACGCCTCCCAGTCGACGTCCGCGCCGCTCAGCCGGAGTGCGGCCAACCCCTCGACGAGGGCGCGCTCCTCGGGGCGGTCGGCCCGTTGCAGGGTGACGGCGTCCGGGGCGCGCACGATGCGGGGGACCAGTGAGGTGAGGACGGCGTCGGGGCCGATCTCCACGAAGGTCCGCACCCCCTGCTCCTCCATCACCGACACCGCGTCCGCGAAACGCACCGACTCCCGCACCTGACGCACCCAGTAGTCCACCCCCGAGAACTCCTCACCCACCACCCCGCCCGTCAACGTCGACACCACGGGAACCCGCGCCGCACCGAACTCCACCCCCTTCAACACCGTCCGAAACTCCTCCAACATCGGGTCCATCAGCGCCGAGTGGAACGCGTGGGAGACCGACAACCGCCGCACCCGGCGGCCCAACCCGCCGAAGAACGCCGCCGCCTCCTCCACCGCACCGGCGTCCCCCGACACCACCACCGACGAGGGACCGTTCACCACACCCACCCCCACCTCACCCACACCCGAGAAGGAACCCAGCCACTCCCCCACCTCGCCCTCCGAAGCCTCCACCGCCACCATCGCGCCGCCCTCGGGCAGCGCCTCCATCAGCAGCGCCCGCGCCGCCACCACCCGACACGCGTCCTCCAACGACAACACCCCCACCACATGCGCCGCGGCCAACTCCCCCACCGAATGACCCGACACCCACCCCGGCCTCACACCCCACGACTCCACCAACCGAAACAACGCCACCTCAAAAGCGAACAACGCCGGCTGAGTCCACCCCGTACGACCCAAGTCCTCAGCCCCACCGAACATCACCCCACGCAGATCCCCACCCAACAACCCGTCCAGCACCCCGCACACCTCACCCAACGCCTCCGCGAACACCGGAAACGCCCGAACCAACCCCGACCCCATCCCCACCCGCTGCGCACCCTGACCGGTGAACAGGAACCCGATCCGGTCCGTGGGAACGGTCCCGTTCGCGGTCAGCGCCCGGGAGGGGTCGGCGGCCAACTCGCCCAGCGCGGCCTCCAGTTCCGGCCGGTCGGCGCCGGTCACCGCGGCCCGGTACTCGTGCGTGGTGCGGGTGGTGGCCAGGGAGAGCCCCACGTCGGCCGCGGTCAGCCCCGGGTGCTCGGCGAGATGGGAGAGCAGCCGCCGCGCCTGGTCGGCGAGGGCGCGTTCGCCACGTGCGGAGAGCATCCAGGGAACGGCGGGAAGGGCGGCCGTGGCCTCGGGGACACGCGCCGGCTCCTCGGGCGGCGCCTCCAGGATGACGTGCGCGTTGGTGCCGCTGACGCCGAACGAGGAGACCGCGGCCCGGCGCGGCCGGTCGGCGGCGGCCGGCCAGTCGCGTTCCTCGGTCAGCAGCTCGACGGAGCCGCTCGACCAGTCGACCATCGGGGAGGGCTCGTCCACGTGCAGGGTGCGCGGCAGGGTGCCGTGGCGCATCGCCTGCACCATCTTGATGACCCCGCCGACGCCGGCAGCGGCGACGGTGTGGCCGATGTTGGACTTCAACGAGCCCAGCAGCAGGGGACGTTCGGGGTCCCGGTCCCGGCCGTAGGTGGCCAGCAGCGCCCCCGCCTCGATCGGGTCCCCGAGCCGGGTACCGGTGCCATGCGCCTCCACCGCGTCCACCTCGCCGGGGGCGAGGCCCGCGTCCGCCAGCGCGGCGCGGATGACGCGCTCCTGGGAGGGACCGTTCGGCGCCGTCAGCCCGTTGGACGCCCCGTCCTGGTTCACGGCGGAGCCGCGCACCACGGCGAGTACCCGGTGCCCGTTGCGGCGGGCGTCGGAGAGCCGTTCGACGACGAGCAGGCCGACGCCCTCCGACCAGGAGGTGCCGTCGGCCGCCGCCGCGAACGACTTGATCCGCCCGTCGGGCGCCAGACCGCGCTGGCGGCTGAAGTCGACAAAGCCACCGGGCGTGCCGGTGACGGTGACGCCGCCGGCCAGCGCCAGCTCGGACTCGCCGCGCCGCACCGAGTCGACGGCCAGGTGGAGGGCGACCAGGGAAGAGGAGCAGGCGGTGTCCACCGAGAGCGCCGGGCCCTCAAGGCCGAAGGTGTAGGAGACGCGGCCGGAGGCGACGCTGCCGAGCTTGCCGGTCATCAGATAGCCCTCAAGCTCCTCGGGCCCCGAAAGGCCGAGATAGCTCTGCTCGATCACGCCGGCGAAGACGCCGGTGCGCGAGCCGCGCAGCGCCGCCGGGTCGATCCCGGCGTCCTCCAGCGCCTCCCAGGCGGTCTCCAGCAGCAGCCGCTGCTGGGGGTCCATCGCCAGCGCCTCGCGGGGGGAGATGCCGAAGAAGTCGGCGTCGAAGAGCGCCGCCCCTTCCAGGAATCCGGCCTCCCTGGTGTAGGAGGTGCCGAGGTGGTCGGGGTCCGGGTCGTAGAGCGCGTCCAGGTCCCAGCCGCGGTCCTCGGGGAACGGGCCGATCCCGTCCCCGCCCTCGGCGACCAGCCGCCACAGGTCGTCGGCTGAGGCGACGCCGCCGGGGAACCGGCAGGCCATGCCGACGATCACGACCGGCTCCTCGGCGGCCGACTCCAGCTCGGTGATCCGCTCCCGCGCCTTCTGGAGGTCGGCGGTCACCCACTTGAGGTAGTCGACCAGCTTCTCCTCCCTGCTGGGCGTGGACTGCGGCGAGGCGGTCGGAGCGGGCTTGTCAGCGGACATGCGAAGCAGCCTTTCGTGGATGCCGGGGCGCACGGTCCCCGGTCGCCGGGCGTGGCGCGCGGCTGAACGAACGAAGGGAGCGAGGGAAGGGCGCGGCGGGTCGGGTCAGTCGGCCGCCCGGCCGAGCCGGGAGTCGATGAAGTCGAAGATCTCGTCCGCGGAGGCGACCGCGATCAGCTCCTGTGCCTCGGCACCGTGGGAGCCGTGGGAGCCGGCAGCACCGTCGGAGCCGTCAGCACCGTGGGAGCCGTTGGCCGTGGAACCCCGCGCCGTGGAGCCGTGGGCGCCGCCGCCGAGCCGGGCGAGCAGGCCGCGCAGCCGGGTGCCGGCCTCGTCGCGGGCGCCGTGCTCCGACGGCAACGCCTCCAGCGCCGCCTCCAGTTGGTCGAGGCCGGCGAGCGCCTCGCGCGCCGGGTCGGCCGGCTCGGGCCTGGCGGCCCGCTCCACGAAGGCGGCGAGCGCGGCCGGGGTCGGGTGGTCGAAGACCACGGTCGGGGGCAGGCTGACGCCGGTGGTCCTGGTGAGCCGGTCGCGGAGCTCGACGGCGGTCATGGAGTCGAACCCCAGCTCCTGGAAGGCCCGGTCGGGGGCGATGCTCCCCGGGTCCGGGTGCTTGGTGACGGCGGCGACCAGACCGGTCACCAACTCCCTCACGTGCCGCTCCCGCTGTGTCCCGGTCAGCCCGCTCAGCTGCTCGGCGAGCGTCTCGGGCGCGGCGGGGGCCGGCTCGCCGGGGCCGGGGGCCGCGCCGGGGGCCGCGCCGGGCGCCGGGGCGGGGGCCGTTCCGGCGAGCGGGTCCAGCCAGTGGCGGGTGCGTTGGAAGGCGTAGGAGGGCAGCGGGACCCGGCGGGCACCGGTGCCGGCGAAGAACGCCTCCCAGTCCACGGGAACGCCCCGGCCGTGGAGTGCGCCGAGGGCCCGCACCACGGACTCGGGCTCCGGCTGGCGGGAGCGCACCGGAGCGAGCGCGGTGACGGCGTCCGGGCCGCGCACGATGCGGGGCACCAGTGAGGTGAGGACGGCGTCGGGGCCGATCTCCACGAAGACCCGCACCCCCTGCTCCTCCATCACCGACACCGCGTCCGCGAAACGCACCGACTCCCGCACCTGACGCACCCAGTAGTCCACCCCCGAGAACTCCTCACCCACCACCCCGCCCGTCAGCGTCGACACCACGGGAACCCGCGCCGCACCGAACTCCACCCCCTTCAGCACCGTCCGGAACTCCTCCAACATCGGGTCCATCAGAGGCGAGTGGAAGGCGTGGGAGACCCGGAGGCGGGTCTTCTTCCCCTCGAAGCGGTCGGCGATCCCGGTCACCGTGCCTTCGGCGCCGGAGACGACCACCGAGCGGGCGTCGTTGACCGCCGCGATCGCCACGTCGTCCCGGTCCCCGATCAGCGCGCGTGCGGTGGCCTCGTCGGTGGCCAACGCCACCATCGCGCCGCCCTCGGGCAGCGCCTCCATCAGCAGCGCCCGCGCCGCCACCACCCGGCACGCGTCCTCCAACGACAACACCCCCACCACATGCGCCGCGGCCAACTCCCCCACCGAATGACCCGACACCCACCCCGGCCTCACACCCCACGACTCCACCAACCGAAACAACGCCACCTCAAAAGCGAACAACGCCGGCTGAGTCCACCCCGTACGACCCAAATCCCCAACCCCACCGAACATCACCCCACGCAGATCCCCACCCAACAACCCGTCCAACACCCCGCACACCTCACCCAACGCCTCCGCGAACACCGGAAACGCCCGAACCAACTCCGACCCCATCCCCACCCGCTGCGCACCCTGACCCGAGAAGACGAACCCCAGCGCGCCGTCGCCCCGGGTGCGCGGGTCGAGAACGTTCAGCTCGTCGAGCAGCGCGGCACGGTCGCCGCCCACGGCCACGGCGCTGTGGTCGAGGGCGGCGCGGCCGGTGGCGAGGGTGTACGCCACGTCGAGGGGGGCGAGCGCCGGGTTCCGTTCCAGATGGGTGCGGAGCCGTTCCGCCTGGGCGGCCAGGGCGGCGGGCGTGCGGCCACTCAACAGCCAGGGCAGCGCCGCCAGTTCACGAGGGAGGGGCGGGGCGTCGGGCGCCGGCTCCTCGGCGGGGGTCTCGGCGGTCGGCTCCTCGATCACGACGTGCGCGTTGGTGCCGCCGAAGCCGAACGAGGAGACCGCGGCCCGGCGCGGCCGGTCGGCGGCGGCCGGCCAGTCGCGTTCCTCGGTCAGCAGCTCGACGGAGCCGTCCGACCAGTCGACCATCGGCGAGGGCTCGTCCACGTGCAGGGTGCGCGGCAGGGTGCCGTGGCGCATCGCCTCCACCATCTTGATGACCCCGCCGACGCCCGCCGCGGCCTGGGCGTGCCCGATGTTCGACTTCAACGACCCCAGGTACAGCGGCGCGTCCTCCCTCTCCCGGCCGTAGGTGGCCAGCAGCGCCCCCGCCTCGATCGGGTCCCCGAGCCGGGTACCGGTGCCATGCGCCTCCACCGCGTCCACCTCAGCCGCCCGCAACCCCGCATCCGCCAGCGCGGCACGGATAACCCTCTCCTGCGAGGGACCGTTCGGCGCCGTCAGCCCGTTGGACGCCCCGTCCTGGTTCACGGCCGAACCACGCACCACCGCCAACACCCGGTGCCCGTTGCGCCGCGCGTCGGAGAGCCGCTCGACCAGCAGCAGCCCCACGCCCTCCGACCAGCCGACGCCGTCCGCGTCCGCGCCGAAGGACTTGCAGCGGCCGTCGGGCGCGAGACCGCGCAGTCGGGAGAACTCGACGAAGGCGACCGGCGTGGACATCACCGTGGCGCCTCCGGCCAGGGCCAGGTCGCACTCGCCGTTGCGCAGGGCGCTCACCGCCAGGTGCAGGGCGACCAGCGACGAGGAGCAGGCGGTGTCGACGCTGACCGAGGGGCCCTCGAAGCCGAGGGTGTAGGAGAGCCGGCCGGCCGCGATGCTGCCGGCGCTGCCGCTGAAGAGATAGCCCTCGGAGTCCTCGGGGGGCAGGCCGGGCCGGGAGCCGTAGTCGCTGTACATCAGCCCGGTGAAGACGCCGGTGCGGGAGCCGTGCAGGGCGTCGGCGTCGAGGCCCGCGTGCTCGAACGCCTCCCACGCCGTCTCCAGCAGCAGCCGCTGCTGGGGGTCGACGGCCGCGGCCTCGCGGGCGGACATCCCGAAGAACTCGTGGTCGAAGAGGGCCGCGTCGCGCAGGAAGCCGCCCTCCCTCGCGTAGGAGGTGCCGGCGTGCTCCGGGTCCGGGTCGTAGAGCGCCTCCACGTCCCAGCCGCGGTCCTCGGGCAGCGGGCCGACGGCGTCCGTGCCGTCGGCGACCAGCCGCCACAGCTCCTCGGGCGAGGAGACCCCGCCCGGGTAGCGGCAGGCCATGCCGACGATCGCGATCGGCTCGTAGCGCCGCTCCTTCAGCTCGCGCAGCTGCCGGCGCGCGTCCCGCGCGTCGGCGACGGCCTTCCTGAGGTAGTCGCGCAGCTTCTCCTCGCCCGCCATGGTCGTTCAACTCCCGTTGTCGTGAGGTGTGTTCGGGTGTCCGGGTGCTTCGGGGATCAGGGAAGGGCCGGGTCAGTCGCGTTCGTCCACGAGGGCGAAGAGCTCCTCGTCGGTGGCCGCCTCCAGGTCGTCGTCGGCGCTCTCGGCGGCGCCGGCGGCGGAGTCGGCCGTGGCGAGCAGTTCGCGCAGCCGCGCGGTGATCCGGTCGCGGGCCTCGCCGTCGGCCGAGACCGAGGCGATGACGGTCCGCAACCGGGACAGCTCGGCGAGCACGGGCTCGTCGGGGGTGGTCTCCCCGATGTCGAGGTGCCCGGCGAGATGGGCGGCGACAGCCCTGGGGGTCGGATGGTCGAAGACCAGCGTGCTGGGCAGCCGCAGCCCGGTCTCGGCGTTGAGCTGGTTGCGCAGCTCCAGGGCGGTCAGCGAGTCGAAGCCGAGTTCCTGGACGGGACGTTCGGGGTCGACGGCGGAGTGGTCGGCGTGGCCGAGCACGGCGGCGACCCTCGCCCGCACCAGGTCCGTGAGCACGCGGTCCCGTTCGGCGGGCGGCAGCGGCGCCAGCCGCTCGGCCAGCGGGGGGCCGCCGGCCTGGGCGGCGCCGGCGGTCGCCCGGTTCCGCCTGGCGGGGGAACGGACCAGGCCGCGCAGCACGGCGGGGAGTTGGTCCCTTCCGGCGGCTTCCCGCAGGGCGCGGGGGTCGAGCCGGGTGACGGCCAGCACGCTCTCCTCCAGCGCGGGCGCGGCGTCGAGCAGGGCCAGCGCGTCGTCGGTCGCCAGCGGGAGCAGGCCCGAGCGGGCGAGTCGGCGCAGGTCGGTGTCGGCGAGATGCCCGGAGAGTTCGCTGGACTGCTCCCACAGCCCCCAGGCGAGGGAGAGTCCGGGCAGCCCGGAGGCCCTGCGGTGCGCGGCCAACGCGTCGAGGAACGCGTTCGCCGCCGCGTAGTTGCCCTGGCCCGCCGTCCCCAGCAACCCGGCCATGGACGAGTAGAGGACGAACGCCGACAGTCCCAGACCCCGCGTCAGCTCGTGCAGATGCCACGCCGCCTCGGCCTTGGGCCGGGCGACCGCCGCCAGGCGCTCGGGCGTCAGCCCCTCCACCGTGGCGTCGTCGAGCACGCCGGCGGTGTGCACCACCGCCGACAGGCCGTCACCGACGCGGCCGAGCAGCGCCTCGACCTGGTCGCGCTCCCCCACGTCACATGCCTCCACGCGCACCCGGGCCCCCGCGTGCGCGAGGTCGGCGACCAACTGCTCGGCGCCCGGCGCGGCCGAGCCGCGCCGGCTCACCAGCACCACCTCCCGCACCCCGTGCACCGCCACCACATGGCGCGCCACCCACGCGCCCAGCCCACCCGTGCCGCCCGTCACCAGGACCGCGCCGTCCCCGAAGGGCGCGGCGCCCCCGGCGGCGGAAGCGGCGGGTGCCGTGGTGGCCAGCCGGGGGACGAGGAGCGCGTCGCCGCGCACCGCGCACTGCGGCTCGCCCTCGGCGACGAGCCGGGGCAGCGCCTCGGCGGCCTTCGCCGGGTCGTCGAGGTCGACGAGCTGGACGCGTCCCGGGTGTTCGGAGGCGACGGAGCGCAGCAGCCCCCAGAGCGGGGCGTGCACGAGGTCGGTGACGTCCTCGTCCGGCGCGGCGGCGACGGCGCGGCGGGTGAGGGCGACCAGCCGGGTGGTGGCGAGCCGCTCGTCGGCGAGCCAGCCCTGGACGTCGGCCAGCGCGCCGGCGAGCGCGGCGTGCGCGGCCTCGGGCACGGCGGTGCCGGTGTCCCCCTCGTCGAGGTACGGCAGCAGCAGCACGCCGGGCGCGGGCGCGCCCTCGTCGAGCGCGCCCAGCAGCGCCGCGCGGTCGGCGTACACCGGGGTGCCGGCGGGGACCGTGGTCTCGGTGGCGCCGAGCACGGCCCAACCGTCGGTGCCGGCCGCTTCGCCGGCCTCGGGCAGCGGCGTCCAGTCGATCCGCAGCAGCCCGTCGGCGCGGGCGCCCGCGGTGGCCAGGACGTCGGCGGCCAGCGGACGCAAGGCCAACTCCTCGACGGTGGCCAGCGTCGCGCCGTTCTCGTCGGCGACGGTCAGGGCGACCACCGGGGAATCGGCCTCGCCGGAGCGGACCAGCCGCACCCGCAGGGCCGAGGCGCCGCCGGCGTCGACCCGGACGCCCGCCCAGGAGAAGGGCAGCAGCGCCGGCCCGGCGTCGGCCGCGACCCCGGGGAGCAGGGTGTGCAACGCGGCGTCGAGCAGCGCCGGGTGGAGCGCGAACCGGGCGGCGGCGGCGCGGTGTTCGGCGTCGAGCGCCACCTCCGCGTACAGCTCGTCGATGCCCTCGCCCGCGGTCCAGAGCCGGCGCAGGTTGCGGAAGGCCGGGCCGTAGGCGTAGCCGAGTTCGGCGATCCTGGCGTAGGCGCCCTCCAGGTCGGTCTCGGTGGCGCCGGGCGGCGGCCAGGCGGCCAACGGCGCGTCGGCGGCCGGCACTTCGGCGGGGCGAAGCGTGCCGTGCGCGTGCGGGGTCCACTCGTCCCCGTCGAGGGCGTCCTCGGGCCTGGAGTGGACCCGCACCGGGCGGGCGCCTCCGTCGTCGGCGGCGCCGACGGTCACCTGGAGCCGGACGCCGCCGCGTTCGGGCAGCGTCAGCGGGACGGCGAGGGTCAGCTCGTCGACGGTGGGCGTCCCGGCGCGTTCGCCGGCGGCCAGCGCGATCTCCAGCAGCCCTGTGCCGGGCACGAGCACGGTGCCGGCGACGGCGTGGTCCACCAGCCAGGGGTGGGTGTGGCGGGAGATCCGGCCGGTGAAGACGTGCTCGTCGCGGTCGGCGAGCGCGGTGCCGGCGCCGAGCAGCGGGTGGTCGGCAGCGGTCAGCCCGAAGCCGCCCGCGTCGCCGGCCGTGTCGGGGGCGTCCAGCCAGTAGCGCTGCCGCTGGAAGGCGTAGGAGGGCAGCTCGGTGGGCCGCCCGCCGGGGAAGAACGTCTCCCAGCGCGGCGTGGCACCGCGTGCCGCGAGCAGCCCGACGGCCGCGGTGAACGTCGCGCCCTCGGGCCGGCCCCGGCGCAGGGCGGGGGCGACCGCGCCCGGCTCGGCGGTGAGCGAGGCCTGGACCAGCGCGGTCAGCACGCCGTCGGGGCCGAGCTCCAGCCACTCGGTGACGCCCCGCTCCTCCAGCAGGCGGACGCCGTCGAGGAAGCGGACGGGACGGCGGATGTGGCGCGCCCAGTAGTCGGGCGAGGCGAGTTCCTCGGGGGTGGCGAGCGCGCCGGTGACGTTGGAGACGATCGGGACGCGGGGCGCCCGGTAGGTGAGGCCGGCGGCCAGCGCGCGGAACTCGTCGAGCACGCCGTCCATGTGCGGCGAGTGGAACGCGTGGCTGACCGGCAGGCGGCGGACGCGTCCGCCGCGTTCCCTGAAGTGGCCGGCCAGCTCGTCGACGGCGTCGTCGTCTCCGGAGACGACGGTGGAGGTGGGCGAGTTGACGGCGGCGATCGCGACCCGGTCGCCGTAGGGCGCGAGGGCCTCCCGCACCTGCTCCTCGGTGGCCTCCAGCGCCGCCATGGCGCCGCCCTCGCGGGCGGACTGCATCAGCCGGCCGCGCCCCGCGACCAGGGCGGCGGCGTCGGTCAGGTCCAGCACGCCCGCGAGATGGGCGGCGGTCACCTCGCCCACGGAGTGGCCGAGCAGGTAGTCGGGGGTGATCCCGTGGTGCTCGACCAGCCGGAACAGCGCGGTCTCCACGGCGAAGAGCGCGGCCTGGGTGTAGGCGGTCTGGTCCAGCAGCGCCGAGTCCGCGGAGTCCTCGGGCGCGAAGAGCACGGACTCCAGCGGCCGGACCAGCGCCCGGTTCAGCTCCGCGCACACCGCGTCGAGCGCGGCGGCGAACACCGGGGAGGCGGCGTACAGTTCGCGGCCCATCCCGAGCCGCTGGGCGCCCTGGCCGGTCAGCAGGAACGCGGTCCCGCCGCGGGCGCCGGCGGGGACGCGCGGCGCGTGGGGGGCGTTCTCGCCCCGGGCGAGAACGGCGAGCCCGTCGAGGAGTTCCTCGCGGTCGGCGGCCACGACCAGCGCGCGGTGTGCGTGCGGGGTGCGGGTGGTGGCCAGGGAGTGGCCGACGTCGGCCAGCGGCGTCTCGGGGTGCGCGACCAGGTGGGCGCGCAGCCGTTCGGCCTGGGCGGCCAGGGCCTCGGCGCTGTGCGCGCTGAGCGGCCAGGGGGCTCCGGTGGCGGGCGGCGCGGCGCCGGGCTCACCGTCGGGCTCGGGCTCGGGCTCCTCGATGACGACATGGGCGTTGGTGCCGCTGATGCCGAACGAGGAGATCCCGGCGCGGCGCGGCCGGTCGGCGGTGGCGGGCCAGTCGCGTTCCTCGGTCAGCAGCTCGACGGAGCCGTCCGACCAGTCGACCATCGGGGAGGGCCGCTCGGCGTGGAGGGTGCGCGGGAGGGTGCCGTGGCGCATCGCCTCGACCATCTTGATGATGCCGCCGACGCCCGCCGCGGCCTGGGCGTGCCCGATGTTGGACTTCAACGAGCCCAGCAGCAGGGGGCGTTCGGGGTCCCGGTCCTGGCCGTAGGTGGCCAGCAGCGCCTGGGCCTCGATCGGGTCGCCCAGCCGGGTGCCGGTGCCGTGCGCCTCGACCGCGTCGATCTCGGCGGGGGCGAGCCCCGCGTTGCCGAGGGCCTGGCGGATGACCCGTTCCTGGGAGGGGCCGTTGGGCGCCGTCAGCCCGTTGGACGCCCCGTCCTGGTTGACGGCGGAGCCGCGCACCACCGCCAGCACCCGGTGCCCGTTGCGGCGGGCGTCGGAGAGCCGTTCGACCAGCAGCAGGCCGACGCCCTCCGACCAGCCGACGCCGTCCGCGTCCGCGCCGAAGGACCGGCAGCGGCCGTCGGGCGAGAGTCCGCGCTGCCGGGAGAACTCGACGAAGACGTTCGGGCCCGCCATCACGGTGACCCCGCCGGCCAGCGCGAGGTCGCACTCGCCGTTGCGCAGGGCGTTGGCCGCGAGGTGCAGGGCGACCAGCGAGGAGGAGCAGGCGGTGTCGACGGTGACGGCGGGGCCCTCGAAGCCGTAGGTGTAGGAGAGCCGTCCCGAGACGACGCTGGAGAGGTTGCCGGCCAGCAGGAAGCCCTCGTACTCCTCCGGGCTGGCGGCCAGCCGCGAGACGTAGTCGTCGTACATGGCGCCGACGAAGACGCCGGTGCCGGAGCCGCGCAGGGCGGCGGGGTCCAGCCTCGCGTTCTCGAACGTCTCCCAGGCGGTCTCCAGCAGCAGCCGGTGCTGCGGGTCCATCGCGACGGCCTCGCGGGGGCTGATGCCGAAGAAAGCCGGGTCGAACCGGTCGGCCTCGTGCAGGAAGCCGCCGTGCCGCACATAGGAGGTGCCGGTGTGCTCGGGGTCCGGGTCGTAGAGGGCGTCCAGGTCCCAGCCCCGGTTCTCGGGGAACGGGCCGACGGCGTCCGTGCCGTCGGCGACCAGCCGCCACAGCTCCTCGGGCGAGGAGACCCCGCCCGGGTAGCGGCAGGCCATGCCGACGATCGCGATCGGCTCGTCGGTGGGGGTCGGGACCGGCCGGCGCGTGGCGGTGGCCGCGCCGGCGGTGGCGCCCGTCAGCCGGGACAGCAGGAAGTCGGTGACGGCCCGCGGTGACGGGTGGTCGAAGACGACGGTGGTGGGCAGCCGCAGTCCGGTGGCGGCGTTGAGCCGGTTGCGCAGCTCGACGCCGGCCAGCGAGTCGAAGCCCATCTCCTTGAACGCCCGACCGGCGTCCAGCCGGCGCGGGTCGGCGTGGCCGAGGACGCCGGCGACGGTGGTGCGCACCAGGTCGAGCACGGTCTCGGCGCGCTCGTCCTCGGCGAGTGCGGCCATCCGCTCGGCCCAGTCGGCGCCGCCCGCCGCCCCGGCGGCGGCGCGGCGGGGCCTGCCGCGCACCAGGGCGCGCAGCAGGGGCGCGGGTTCGCGGTCGGCGGCGCGCCGCGCGGAGAGGTCGAACGCGGCGGGGACGCGCAGGGCGTGCGGGCCGGCGAGGGAGGCGTCGAGCAGCGCGAGGCCGTGTTCGGCGGCCAGCGGGCGGAGGCCGGAACGGTTCCAGCGGGCCAGCTCGGTCTCGTCGAGGGTGGCGCCCATGCCCCGCTCACCGCCCCACAGGCCCCAGGCGAGGGAGAGCCCCGGCAGCCCGGAGGCCGCGCGGTGCGCCGCCAACGCGTCCAGGAACGCGTTCGCCGCCGCGTAGTTCCCCTGCCCGCCCGTCCCCAGCAGCCCCGCCACCGAGGAGAAGAGGACGAACGCCGACAGTTCCCGATCGCGCGTCAGCTCGTGCAGATGCCACGCCGCCTCGGCCTTCGGCCGGGCGACCGCGGCCAACCGCTCGGGCGTCAGGCCCTCGACCGTCGCGTCGTCCAGCACCCCCGCCGTGTGCACCACCGCCGACACCCCGTCGCCCACCCGGCCCCACAACGCGGCCAGCTGCTCCCGGTCACCCACGTCGCACGCCTCCACCCGCACGCGCGCGCCCGCCTCCTCAAGGTCCGCCACCAGCTCCCCCGCACCCGGCGCGGAAGCCCCGCGGCGGCTCACCAGCACCACCTCCCGCACCCCGTGCACCGCCACCACGTGGCGCGCCACCCACGCGCCCAGCCCACCGGTGCCGCCCGTCACCAGGACCGCGCCGTCCCCGAGGGGCGCGGCGTCGTCGGGGTCGGGGGCGGTGGCGCGGACGAGCCGGGGCGCGCGGAGTTCGCCGTCGCGGAGCGCGAGCTGCGGCTCGCCGGCGACGAGCGCGGCGGCGAGGTGCCGGTCGCCGGCGGCGAGTTCGCGGTCGGTGTCGAGGAGGATCAGGCGGTCCGGGTGCTCGGACTGCGCCGAGCGCGACAGGCCCCAGACGGGGGCCGCCGCCAGGTCCCCGACGTCCTCGCCGGGGACCGCCGCGACCGCGCCCTCGGTGACGACCAGCAGCTTCGCGCCGTCCAGGCGCGGGTCGGCGAGGAGGCTCTGGAGCAGCTCCAGGAAGGCCGTGGTCGTCCGGTGCGCGGCGGCGGGCGGCGCCTCCGGCCCGCCGGCCGGGTCGGTGAGCGCGGAGACGCGGACCACCAGGGCGTCCGCGGCGGGCGGTTCGGCCGGCGGCCCGGCCCGGTCGATCTCGACGAGTCGGGACTCGGCCCCCTCCGGTGCCGGCGTCGCGACCGGCGTCCACACGAGGTCGTACAGCCCCTCGGGGCGGCGGGCGGTGACGGCGGCGAGCCGTTCGGGGTCGATGGGCCGCAGGGTGAGCTCGTCCAGGGAGAGCACGGGCCGCCCGGCCGGGTCGAACGCGGCCAGCGCGTAGCTGTCGGGCCCGGTCGGGGTGACGCGGGCACGCAGCGCCGTGGCGCCGGTGGCGTGCAGCGTCGCGCCGGTCCAGGCGAACGGCAGCCGGACGCCGTCGGTCTCCCCGCCGGCGGCGGCGTGCAGCACGACCGGGTGCAGCAGCGCGTCGAAGAGCGCGGGGTGCAGCCCGAACCGCTCGGCGGCGGCGTGCTGTCGCTCCGGCAGCGCCACCTCGACCCACAGCTCCTCACCGGACCGCCACAGCGCGGTCAGTCCCTGGAACGCGGGGCCGTAGCCGTAGCCCAGCTCGGCGAGCCGGTCGTAGGCGTCGTCGACGGGCCGCGGTGTCGCGCCGGCCGGCGGCCACTGCGCGGGGGCGGCGGGCGTCTGGTCGGTGGCGGCGCCGCCGAGCACGCCGGAGGCGTGCCGGGTCCACGGCTCCTGGGCGCCGGCGTCGGTGTCGGGCCTGGCGTGGACGGCGAAGGCGCGTCCGCCGTCCGGCTCGGGGGAGCCGACGGACACCTGCACGCGCACGGCGCCGCGTTCCGGCAGCGTCAGCGGCGCCTCAAGCGTCAGCTCCGCTATCCGGTCGGTCTCGGTGGGGAGGCCGGCGGCGAAGGCGAGTTCGAGGAAGGCGGTGGCGGGCACGAGGACGGTGCCGCCGACGGCGTGGTCGGCGAGCCAGGGGTGGGTGTCGACGGAGAGCCGCCCGGTGAGCAGCACGTCGTCCCGGCCGGCCACCTCCAGCGTGGTGTGCAGCAGCGGGTGGTCGGCCGGGTCGAGGCCGAGCCCGCGCGCGTCGGAGCGGCCGGCGGGTGCCAGCCAGTGGTGCGCGCGTTGGAAGGCGTAGGTCGGCAGGTCGACGCGGCGCCCGCCCGGGTGGAGCGTGGCGCCGTCCAGCGGCGCGCCGTTGGCCCAGGCGAGGGTGAGCCCGGCGGTCAGCGTCTCCGGCTCGGGGCGCCCGGCGCGCAGCAGCGGCACGGTGGCGGCGCCGTCGCCGAGGGCGGTGCCGGCGAGCGAGGTGAGCACGGCGTCGGGCCCCATCTCGACGTGGACGGTGGCGCCCTGGCGGGAGAGTTCGCGGACCGCGTCGAGGAACCTGACGGGGCGGCGGATCTGCCGCGTCCAGTAGCCGGGGTCGGTCAGCTCCTCGGGGGTGGCGAGCGCGCCGGTGACGGTGGAGACCAGCGGGATGCGGGGGGCGCGCAGGTCGAGCCCGTCGACGACCTCGCGGAACTCGTCGAGCACGTCGTCCATGTGCGGCGAGTGGAACGCGTGGCTGACGCGCAGCCGGCGGGTCCTGCGTCCCCGGGCGCGCCAGCGTTCGGCGAGCGCGTCGACGGCGTCCGCGTCGCCCGAGACGACGACGGCGGTGGGGCCGTTGACGGCGGCCAGCGCGAGCCGGTCGCCGAACTCGTCGAGGTCGTCGGCGAGTTCGGCCTCCTCGGCCTCGACGGCCGCCATCGCGCCGCCGTCGCGGGCCGACTGCATCAGCCGGCCGCGCGCGGTGACCAGGCGGGCGGCGTCGGCCAGGTCGAGCACGTCGGCGGCGTGCGCGGCGGCGATCTCGCCGATCGAGTGGCCGGCCAGCAGGTCGGGGACCGTGCCGTGGTGCTCGGCGAGGCGGAAGAGCGCGGTCTCCACGGCGAAGAGCGCGGGCTGCGTGTAGGCGGTCAGGTCCAGCGCCGCCGCCTCGGCGGTGCCCTCCTCGGCGAACATCACCTCGCGCAGCGGCATGTCCAGGTGCGGGTCGAACGCGGCGCACACCTCGTCGAGCGCGGCGGCGAACACCGGGGAGGACTCGTACAGTTCACGGCCCATCCCGGGGCGCTGGGCGCCCTGCCCGGCGAAGAGGAAGGCGGTGCGGCCGGCTCCGGCGGCGCCGCCGGAGCGGACGGCCGGCGAGGGCGCGCCGGTGGCGAGGGCGTCCAGCGCGGCGCGCAGTTCCTCGGGGGTGGCGCCGGTGAGGACGGCGCGCTCGGGCAGCGCGGTCCTGGTGGCGGCCAGCGACCAGCCGACGTCGACGGGCCGCGTCCCCGGGTGGGCGTCCAGGTGGGCGCGCAGCCGTTCGGCCTGGGCGGCCAGGGCCTCGGCGCTGTGCGCGCTGAGCAGCCAGGGGCCGGGGGGTTCGGGGGCGGTCTCGGGCTCGGGCGTCGCGGGCTCCGTCTCCGGGGCCGCCTCGATGACGACATGGGCGTTGGTGCCGCTGATGCCGAACGAGGAGACCCCGGCGCGGCGCGGCCGGTCGGCGGCGGCGGCGGGCCAGTCGCGTTCCTCGGTCAGCAGCTCGACGGAGCCGTCCGACCAGTCGACCATCGGGGAGGGCTCGTCCACGTGCAGGGTGCGCGGCAGGGTGCCGTGGCGCATCGCCTCCACCATCTTGATGACCCCGCCGACGCCTGCCGCGGCCTGGGCGTGCCCGATGTTCGACTTCAACGAGCCCAGCAGCAGGGGGCGTTCGGGGTCCCGGTCCCGGCCGTAGGTGGCCAGCAGCGCCCCCGCCTCGATCGGGTCCCCGAGCCGGGTACCGGTGCCGTGCGCCTCCACCGCGTCCACCTCGCCGGGAGCGAGGCCCGCATCCGCCAGCGCGGCACGGATCACCCGCTCCTGCGAGGGACCGTTCGGCGCCGTCAGCCCGTTGGACGCCCCGTCCTGGTTCACGGCCGAACCACGCACCACCGCCAACACCCGGTGCCCGTTGCGCCGCGCGTCGGAGAGCCGCTCGACCAGCAGCAGCCCCACGCCCTCCGACCAGGAGGTGCCGTCGGCCGCCGCCGCGAAGGACTTGACCCGCCCGTCGGGCGCCAGACCGCGCTGGCGGGAGAACTCGACGAACATGCCGGGCGAGGACATCACGGTGGCGCCGCCGGCGAGGGCGAGCGTCGTCTCGCCGGAACGCAGCGAACGCAGCGCCATGTGGAGGGCGACCAGCGAGGAGGAGCAGGCGGTGTCGACGGTCACGGCCGGCCCGACCAGGCCCAGCTGGTAGGCGATGCGGCCGGAGAGCACGCTCGGCGTGGTGCCGGTGAGGACATGGCCCTCGACGGTCTCGGCCGCCTCGTGCATCCGGGGGCCGTACTCCAGGGCGGTGGCCCCGACGAAGACGCCGGTGCGGCTGCCCCTGAGCGCCGAGGTGTCCAGCCCGGCGCGTTCCACCGCCTCCCAGGCGGTCTCCAGCAGCAGCCGCTGCTGCGGGTCCATGGCCAGCGCCTCGCGGGGCGAGATGCCGAAGAACTCGTTGTCGAACAGGGCCGCGTCGTCGAGGAATCCCCCCGCGCGGACCGCGCCCCGGCCGTCCTCGCCGTCCAGCGGCGCGAGGTCCCAGCCCCGGTCGTCGGGGAGGCCGGAGATGGCGTCGCCGCCCTCGGCGACGATCCGCCACAGCTCCTCGGGCGAGGAGACCCCGCCCGGGTAGCGGCAGGCCATGCCGACGATCGCGATCGGCTCGTCGGCGGCGACGGCGGCGATGTCCTCCGTCCCGTCCTCGGCGGCGCCGGCCAGCATCGTGTCCAGGCGGGCGATCAGGGCGGCGGGCGTCGGATGGTCGAAGAGCAGCCCGCCGGGCAGCCGCAGGCCGGTGGCCGCGGCGAGCGCGTCGCGCAGCTCGACGGACATCAGCGAGTCGAGGCCCAGTTCCTTGAACGTGGCGTGCGTCTCCACCCGGCGGCCCTCGGGGTAGCCGAGGACGGCGGCGACCCGCTCCAGCACGACGGCGGTGGCGTCGGCCCCGACCATCCGCCGCCGCGCGGGCCGCGCGGGCCCGCCGGGCGCGGCGGGTCCCGCCTCGGTCAGGGTGGCGGCGCGGGCGGTGCCGTCGATCCAGTAGCGGTCCCGCTGGAACGCGTAGGTGGGCAGCGCCAGGCGCGGCGCCGGGCCTTCGTCGTCGTCGGCGTGCACGGCGGCCCAGTCCAGGTGGGTGCCCCGGACGAAGGCGGCGGCGAGGGCGGCGAGCAGGCGTTCCCGTTCGGGCTTGCCGGTGCGCAGCACGCCGAACGCCTTGACCGTGTCGGGGTCGCGCACCGAGTTGTTGGCCATGGTGGCGCAGACGGTGTCCGGCCCCAGCTCCACCATGGTGGTGGCGCCCTGGGCCTCCAGCGTCCGGACGGTCTCCAGGAAGCGGACCGGGCGGCGCACCTCCTCCACCCAGTAGTCGGGGTCGGTCCACTGGCCGGGGACGACGGGTTCGCCGGTGACGGTGGAGACGGCGGCGATCCGCGGCTCGTGGTACTCCAACTCGTGGGCGACGCGGCCGAACTCCTCCAGCATGGGAACGATCAGCGGCGAGTGGGAGGCCATCGGAATGGGCAGCCTGCGCACCCGGCGGCCCCAGGCGGCGACCTGCTCGGCGACGACGGTGACCCGTGCGTCCGCGCCGGAGAGCACTAGGGCGAGCGGGCCGTTGATGGCGGCGACGGCGGCCTCGTCCTCGTGGCCCTCCAGCAGCGGCAGCACCTCCTCCTCGCTGGCCTCGACGGCGACCATGACGCCGCCGGGCGGCAGCGCCCGCATCAGCCGGCCGCGGGCGGCGACCAGCTTGGCGGCGTCGGGCAGCGACAGCACGCCGGCGACGTGCGCGGCGGAGATCTCGCCGATGGAGTGGCCGGCGACCAGGTCGGCGGTCACGCCCCAGGAGGCGACCAGCCGGTAGAGCGCGACCTCGATCGCGAAGAGCGCCGGCTGGGCGTACGCGGTGTTGTCGATGCCGTCGCCGGTGGCGACGACCTCGGCCAGCGGCCGGTCGAGCAGCGGGGTGAAGGCGTCGCAGATCTCCCGGTAGGCGGCGGCGAACTCCGGGAAGGCGGCGCTCAGTTCGCCGCCCATGCCGGTGCGCTGGGAGCCCTGGCCCGAGAAGAGCCAGGCGGTGCGCCCCGGCCTCGCCTCGCCGGTGACGACGTGGCCGGCGAAGCCGCCGGCGGCCAGCGCGTCGAGCCCGTCGAGCATCCCGCGCCGGTTCTCGCCGAGGATGACGGCGCGGTGCTCGAAGACGGTGCGGGTGGCGGCGAGCGCGCGGCCGACGGCGGCGGGGCGCGGGGCGCCCTCGCCGTCGAGGGCGTCCCGCAGCCGTTCCGCCTGGGCCTGGAGAGCCTCCTCGCCACGGGCGGAGACCACCCAGGGCAGCGGGGCGCCCTCGTCGTCCCGGGGCCCGGTGGGCTCGGCCGCGGTCGGCGCGTCGGGGCTCTCGGCGAGCACGACGTGCGCGTTGGTGCCGCCCATGCCGAACGAGGAGACGCCCGCCACCAGGGGCCGCTCGGGCGCGGGCCAGTCGGAGTGGGTGTCCTGGACGGCCAGGCCCAGCTCGTCGAGCGGGATGTCGGGGTGGGGCGTGGCGAAGTTGAGGCTCGCCGGCAGGGCGCGGTGGCGCAGCGCCAGCACGGTCTTGACCAGCCCGGTGATGCCGGCGGCGCCCTCCAGGTGGCCGATGTTGGTCTTCACCGAGCCGACGCGCAGCGGCCGGCCGTCGGCGCGGGCGGCGCCGAGGGCCGCGCCGAGCGCGGCGGCCTCGATCGGGTCGCCGACGGGGGTGCCGGTGCCGTGCAGTTCGACGTACTGCACCAGCGCCGGGTCGACGCCGGCCCGTTCGTACGCCGCGCGCAGCACCCGCTCCTGGGCGTCGCGGCCGGGAACGGTCAGGCCCGGGGTGGAGCCGTCGTTGTTGACGGCGCTGCCGCGGATGACGGCGAGGACGGTGTCCCCGTCGGCGCGGGCCGTACTCAGCGGCTTGAGGACGACGGCGGCTCCGCCCTCGCCCCGGACGAAGCCGTTGGCGCGGGCGTCGAAGGTGTAGGTGGTGCCGTCGGGCGAGAGTCCGCCGAACCGCTCCTCGGTGACGGCGCCCTCGGCGAGGATGTTCAGGTTGACGCCGGCGACGATGGCGGCCTCCGCCTCGCCGGAGCGCAGCGACTCGCAGGCCAGGTGGACGGCGACGAGCGAGGACGACTGGGCGGAGTCCACGGTGAGGCTGGGGCCGTGCAGCCCCAGGTGGTAGGAGACCCGGTTGGCGATGACGCCCCGGTTGACGCCGGCCATGCTGTGCTGGGTGATGGCGGCGGCGCCGTACTGGTAGAGCAGGGCCGCGTAGTCCTCGCGGAGCGTGCCGACGAAGACGGCGGTGCGGCTGCCGCGCAGCGCGGCGGGCACGACACCGGCGTCCTCCAGCGCCTCCCAGGCGAGTTCGAGGACGAGCCGCTGCTGCGGGTCCATCGTGACGGCCTCGCGGGGCGCGACGCCGAAGAAGCCCGCGTCGAAGGTGTCGACCGAGTCGAGGAAGCCGCCGCGCCGCATCCCCGGGAGCGTGCCCTCCGGCTCGGGCTCGCCGGTCGCCGAACGCCAACGGCCCTCCGGCACGGGGGTGATGGCGTCCGTGCCGGCGCTCAGCAGGTGCCAGAACGCCTCGGGGCCATCCGCCCCCGGCAGGCGGCAGGCCAGCCCGACGACCGCGATCGTCTCGTCCTCGTCGCCGTGCCGCGCGGTGGTTGCCGACTCGTGCTGATTCGTCATCTCGCTCGACTGCCTTTCCGGCCGAATTGCCAGGACCTCTGAGCAACCGCTGAGCAGCGGACGCAACTCGCTGGCCGATCGTAGGCAGGGCGTTCTCTCCTTTCCGTCAGTGGCCGACCTCGAACGACTCATCGCTTTCAGGAAAGGCCGGAGGATTACCGGGCGATGAGTGGTCGGCAGAGCGGGGCGGGCTAACTTCCGTAGCGAAAGCCCCAACGCCGACTACCGAGAAGGCAGGTCGACTCCGCCATGTCCGATCACGTGGAAACCATGAAGAAGCATCTCGCGCGGTACGCCGACGCGTTCAACTCGGGCGACTTCGAGACCATGGACGCCTTCTACACGGAGGAGGCCGTTGCCGTCTGGGAGCCGGGGAAGCCCCTCACCGGCCAGGCGCGGCGTGACTTCCAGCGGGAGTACCTCCGGCGCGAGCCGAAGATGACGGCGACGCTGCGGGAGAGCTTCGTCACCGACGACACGGCGCTGCTGATCGTCGACTGGGTCATCGAGATCCCCACCGACGGCGCGCCCGAGCGGGAGCAGGGCGTCGGCGTCGACGTGCTGCGCCTGGGCGACGACGGCGTCTGGCGCTACGCGGTCGACGAGCCCTTCGGTCAGGAGTCCTGAGCCCCGGACCTCGGTCAGCACGGCGTCGCACCGCACCGTCCACAGCCCACAGTCACCTGCGCAGAGAGGCGGGCCAGCCCCGATGATCTACAACCTCGAAACCGACTTCGACCGTTCGAACCCGGACCTCACCGACGACCAGTACATCCAGAACGAGATCTTCATGCAGGCGTTCAACTCCGGTGAGGGCGCGCTGTTCGACAGCCTGTACCGCGAGGACTCGATCTCGAACTTCTCCGGCAAGCAGCTGACCGGCGAGGCCAGGCTGGCGTTCTTCAACGAGTACCTGGCCACCAAGCCGGTGAGCCTGGCGACGCTGACCAAGTGGTACGTCGCCGGCGACGTGGCCCTGATCAAGGTCGAGTACATCATCGACAACCAGGGCCCCGACGGCCGCTCGCGCGTCGAGGGCTACTGCACGGACGTGCTGCGGCGCGGCGAGGACGGCCGCTGGCTCATGGCCATCGACCGCCCGGTGGCCACCACCGGCCGCCCGCCGTCCCAGTAACGGGCCACGCTCCGTCGCGCCGGCCCGTCGACGCCCCCCTGGTTCTCCCCCAGGGGGGCGTTCGCGCTGCCCGCCCCGCGCCGGGTCACCGGCCGCCCACCGCCCGGTCATCGCGCGCCCGCCGGGGCCCCGGGACCGGGCCGGTCACCGGGGTCGGAGGCGATTACCGGGGCAAGACCGCGAGTTTCCCGGGCGAAGAATCGGCCCGCATAGCGTGACGGGCACATCGCAGGTCCCGTATGACGAGGGGAAGCCCCATATGGCCACCGAAGCAGAATTCGCCTCCGTTCTCGAAGGGGTGCGCGCCGCAGTGCCGGCACTGCGCCGGAACGGGCAGGAGAGCGAACGGCAGCGCTGGATCGTGGAGGAGAACCTCCAACTCCTGGAGAAGGCCGGCGTCTTCCGCGCCGCGGTACCCGGGAGGTTCGGCGGTCTCGACCTCGACGTGGCGCGGCAGTCGCGGCTGATCTCCGAGGTCGCGCGCGGTTGCCCCTCCACGGGCTGGCTCACCATGGTGTGGCTGACCAGCACGTGGGCCGTCACGCTCTACCCGGACCGGGCGCAGGAGGAGGTCTTCGCCGGCGGCGACACCCGGGTGTCGATCGTCTTCGCCCCGACCGGGACCCTCACGCCGGCCGAGGGCGGCTACCGGCTCAGCGGGACCTGGCGCTACAACTCCGGGGTGGGCGGGGCCGACTGGGACCTGCTGGCCGCGATGGTCGAGACGCCCGACGGCTCGCACCAGGAGCTGGTCGCGCTCGTGCCCACCGGGGAACTGGCCGTGGAGGACGACTGGCACGTCACCTCGGGCGCCGCCACCGGCAGCCGCACGGTGCGGGCGGACGACCTGTTCGTTCCGGCGCACCGCACGGTGCCGCTGGAGGAGGCGATGGTCGCCGCCACCGGCGACCGCGCCAACACCGGGGCGACCGGCCGCAACTACGGGCTGCTGGGCTACATCCTCTCCGGGGTGGCGGCCACGCTGACCGGCATCGCGCAGGGCTCCTACGAGCTGTTCCTCGAACGGCTCCCGGGACGCGGCATCACCTACACCGACTGGACCGACCAGCGGCAGCACCCGGTGACCCAGCAGCGGCTGGCCGTCGCCGCCAACAAGATCGAGGCGGCCCGCGCGCTCGCGGACCGCTGGCACGAGGTGCTCCAGCGGGCGGCCGACGCCGGCGAGCAGCCGACCGACGAGGAGAAGGCCGTGATCCGCGGCCAGACGGCCTACGCCGGGCAGCTGTCCAAGGAGGTCGTGGAGCTGCTGTACGCGGAGAGCGGCGGCTCGGTGATCCGCGCCGATGTGGACCTCCAGCGTTTCCACCGGGACATCCAGGGCTTCTCGCTGCACGCCCTGGTCCAGCTGGGCGCGAACCTGGAGGTGCAGGGCCGGGTCCTGCTCGGTCTCGACCCCGGCACGTACTTCCTGTGACCGGCCGGGGGCGTCGCACGGAACCCGGACCCTCGCCGGCCGTTCCGCGCGGCGCCCCCGCGCCCAAGGGCAGGGGCCCGGGACGCGGTGAACGCGTCCCGGGCCCCTGCCCCTTCCGTACGGCCGGCTACGCGCGGCGGTCGGCACCCCGGAACACCTCGAACATGCTGGCGAAGCTGTGCGCGCCATGGCCTCCGGCCACGGTGCGGCCCATCAGCTCGTGCAGGAAACGCGGCAGTTCGGCGTTGACGCCCTGCGACTCGCTCTCGTGCAGCACGTGACCGATCGCGCCGAGGTTGACCTCCATCGTCGCGTCGTTGGCCGGGTAGGCGCGGTCGCCCGCGTCGATCTGGCCGGCGTAGTCCGTGGCGAAGAGCTTGACGGTGTCCACCCACGCGGTCGCCCACGGCAGGAACTCGGACGCCTTGACGCCGGCAGTGTCCAACAGCGCCGCGCCCTGGACGAAGCTGCTGAGCAGCCCGTACATCACGCCGAGCAGCGCCACGTCGTAGAGCGCGGCCAGCCCGTGGTCGGCGCCCAGGTAGGTGGTGCCGCCGCCCAGCACGCCGAGCGCGTCGGCGTGGCGCCGGTAGACGTCCTCGGGCCCGGCGTAGAAGAACACCGCCTGGGGGCCGCCCACCCCGGCGGGGACGGCCATGATCGCGCCGTCGAGATAGCCGAAGCCGTGGCGCTCGGCCCACGCCGCGTTGGCCCTCGCCTGGTCGGAGGAACCGGACGACAGGTTGACCACCACCCGGCCCTTGAGCTGGTCGGCGACCGGGTCGAGCACGGCGTGCAGCACGTCGTTGTCGGTCACGCAGACGACGACCAACTCGGCGGCGGCGACCGCCTCCGCCGGGCCGGGGGCGACGACCGCGCCCCGGGCGGCGAGGTCGTCCGCCTTGCCCGCCGAACGGTTCCACACCGTCGTCGGGTGTCCCGCTTCGAGGAACGTGGCGGCCAGCGCCTTGCCCATCAGTCCCAGACCGATGGCCGTCACCGGTGAACGGTCCTTGTCCGCCATGAGCTACTCCGTTTCGCAGGGGTGGTGAAGAATGCCGGGTCAGCAAAGCAAGGGCGGAGAACCGGACGGTCACCGCCCGGTCACCGCCGGGTCCGCGGGCGGCGCCGACCCGCGCACCGCCCGCGACGGGCGCGCTCAGCCGGGCGCCGACTCCGGGGTGCCGAAGCGGCCGTCGACGAAGAGCAGGCCCTTGCCGCCCGTGAACCGGCCGGCGCCCAGCACGGTGCCGACGAAGATGGTGTGGTCGCCGAAGGAGTGCGAGGTCGTCAGCTCGCACTCCAGCCAGGCCAGCGAGCCGCCCAGCAGCGGCGCGCCCGTCGCCGCGCCCGCCGTCCAGGGGACGCCGTCGAACTGGGCGGCGCCCAGGGTCCGCTTGTTGTCGGCGAAGTGCCGGGCCAGCTGCTCCTGTTCCGCACCGAGGATGTTCACGGCGAAGCGCCCGGCCGAGGTCAGCGCCCCGTGCATCACCGCGCCGTGCCCCACGCCGCACAGCACGGACGGCGGGTCGAGGGAGACGGAGCTGAACGCGTTGGCCGTCATGGCGTGCGGGTTCTCCCCGCCCACCGTGATCACCGTGACGCCGGTCGCGAAGCGGGCCAGCACGGCGCGGAGCACCGAAGGGGTCAGCTCGTCGTGGGCGGGCGGGCAGGCGGAAGCGGCGTCGAGGTCAGCGGGCGCGGAATTCATACCGGATTCTCCGATCCTTTTCGCGGGGCAGCTCAGGCCCTGCCACTGGCGAAACGAGGGCCCGCGCCCGCCAACGTACCGACGGGCGAACGGCGTTCTCTCATCCCCCGGTAATCGCCCGCTCCCCCGGCGGAAGGACCCGGGGAAAAGATTCCGCGATGACCGGCCGCTGACCCGGATGACTCAATCTGATGCCATGGAAACGACGCACTCAGAAAGCGGCACGCCAGAACTCGCCGAACCCCATCTGCGGCAGTTGCTGGGCGCGGCGGGACTGGCCGTCGAGTATGTGCGGGCCGAGGGCAACACCCTCTATCTGCGCGGCGATGACGGCGAGGAGATTCCCGTCGCCGATTTCGCCGGCGGCTACGGCTCCGTGCTGCTCGGCCACCACCACCCCGACATCGTCCGGTGCGCCAGGGAACTGCTCGACGCGGGCACGCCCGTGCACGCCCAGTTCTCCCGGCACCCCTACGCCAACCGGCTGGCCGCCGAGCTGAACCAGATCGTGCACCGCGAACTCGGCACCGACGAGCCGTACTTCGCGATCTTCGCCAACACCGGCGCGGAGGCCGTGGAGGCCGCGGTCAAGCACGCGGAGATGGACCGGGTGATGCGGCTGGCCGACCTCAGGGGGGAGCTGGCCGCGGCGGTCGAGTCGACGCGGCGGGCCGTGGACGCCGGCGACGCGGTCGTGCCCGAGCGGCTCCGCGCCAGGTTCGGCATCATGGGCACCCTTGACGACGCCGCCGCGTTCCGCGAACTGGCCGCGCACATCGAACCGTTGAACGGCGCCAGGCTCGACCGGCGCCCGCTCTTCCTCGCGTTGGAGGGCGGCTTCCACGGAAAGCTCGGGCTGAGCGTGCAGCTCACCCACAACGAGAGCTACCGCGCGCCGTTCCGGGGCCTGGCGGCGCAGGCCAGGTTCGTTCCCCGGGAGAGCCCCGAGGCGCTGCGGGAGATCCACGAGCGGGAGCGCGGCGTGGTCCTGGCGTTCACCGTGTCGGGCGGTCAGGTGGACGTCGTGGAACGGGAGTTCCCCGTCTTCTGCGCGTTCCTGGTGGAGCCGATCCAGGGCGAGGGCGGCGTCCACGTGCTGAGCCCGGAGTTCGCCGGGGAGATCCAGCGCTTCTGCGCGGAGATCGACTGCCCGATCGTCGTCGACGAGATCCAGAGCGGGATGGGGCGCACCGGCACCCTGCTCGCCTCCTCCCCGCTGGGGCTGCGCGGCGACTACTACACGCTGGCCAAGACGCTCGGCGGCGGCATCGCCAAGACGTCGGCGATGCTGGTGCGGCAGGCGCGGTACCGGCCGGAGTTCGAGATCGTGCACAGCTCGACGTTCGCCAAGGACAGCTTCTCCTGCGTGATCGCGCTGAAGGTGCTGGAGCTGCTGGAGGCGGACGACGGCGCCGTCTACCGCACGGCGCGGGAACGCGGCGCGGCGCTGCGGGCCGTGCTCGACGGCGTGCGCGCGGACTTCCCCGAGCAGGTGCGGGAGATACGCGGCGAGGGGCTGATGCTCGGCATGGAGTTCCACGACCAGTCGGGCGCCGCCTCCGCCTCGGTGCGGGAACTGGCGGCGACCGGACTGTTCGGCTACTTCCTGGCCGGGCATCTGCTGCGGGAGCACCGGGTGCGCACGTTCCCCACCGCGAGCGCCCTCAACACGCTGCGCTTCGAACCCTCGGTGCGACTGACCGACGCCGAACTGGCGCTGCTGGACGACGGGCTGCGCGACCTGTGCCGGGCGCTGGCCGCCGGCGACGGCGAGCGGCTGGTCGGCCGGGCGGCCGTCGCCGGCTGACGCGCCGCGCGCACGACGCGCGCACGACGCCGGGGCGGCGTTCCCCGGCGACCAGCGGCTGAGCACCGCGCCCCGCGTCGGGAGACCCGGGCGGCGTGGAGACGGGAGATGAGCATGGAGTTCCGACTTCTGGGGCCACTTGAGGTGGACGGGGCGGCCGGCCCGGTGCCGTTGGGCGGCACCCGGCAGCGCGCGGCGTTGGCGTATCTGCTTCTCCACGCCGGCCAGGTCGTCTCGACCCGGCGACTGCTGTCCGCGGTCTGGGCCACCGACCGGGCGCCGGACACCGCGCGGAAGATCCTCCAGAACACCATCTGGCGGCTGCGCCGCGCGCTGGCCGTCCCGGACGACGGGCAGACGCCGCAGCTGCTCACGCGGGCGCCCGGCTATGTGGTGCGGGTGGCGCCCGAGCGGATCGACCTGGTGCGCTTCGAACGGCTGGCGACCCGGGGCAGATCGGCGCTCCTCGCCGGCGACACCGGTCAGGCCAGGGACGCGCTGCGCGAGGCGCTGGCGCTGTGGCGCGGGCCGGCCGTCGCCGACCTCGTGGAGGAGGGCACGGACTGGCCGGAGCTGGCCGCGTTGGAACAGAAGCGCCTGGACGCCATGGAGGACCGCTTCGAGGTGGAGCTGCGCTCCGGCCAACCCCGTTCCGTGCTGCGCGAGATGGACGCCTACACCCGGGCGGAACCACTGCGGGAACGGGCGGCCGGCCAGCTGATGCTGGCCCTGTACCGCTGCGGCCGGCGGGCCGACGCCCTCGACGTCTACGCCCGCACCCGCTGCGCACTGTCGGAGGGGCTGGGCCTCGAACCGGGCCACGAGCTGCGGCGGTTGCAGCGGGACATTCTCGCGCAGGACGCCTCGCTCGACGCCTCGCTGGACGCTCCGGCGGCTTCGGTGGGCCCGGCGGTGGGGGTGGGTCCGGCGGCGGGGGGTCCTGCGGCGGGGTGTCCGGCGGCGGAACGCGACAGCGGTGTGCTGCTGTTGCGGTTCACGCTCGGGCCCGGGGCCGAGCCGCTGCCCACCGGAGAGGTGGACCGGGCGCTGGACGCGGCGTGCGAGCTGGCGCGCGAGGAGATCGTGCGCGCCGGGGGCAACGTGGCGACGGCGATCGGTTCTGAGGTGCTGGGCCTCTTCCAGGACGGCCCCGGGCGGGGCGACTGCGCGGAACGCGCCGACGCCGCGGCGCGCGCGGTCCGCGAACGGCTGCTCCGGAGCGGTCCGGCCGGCCTCGCGGTGCGGGCGGCCGTGGCGACCGGCGCCGCGTCCGTGCGCCGCTGGCCGCCGACGGCGGCGGGGGGCCGCGCGCCGTGGATCGGCGGCGACCTCGTCGACCGCGCCGAGGCGGCGCTGGCCGACACCGGCCCCGGGGAGATCCGGTGGACGACGCCCCGCCCAAACCGCGCAGGTGAGTAGTCGGCCACCCCCCGCCACCCAGCATTCGCGCAGTTCCCCGCGCCCACCGGCCGAGAAGGGGCGCGGGGAACTGCGCGAGCAACCACCCACCGGGCTCACGCCGACAACCCACCCAAGCCACGAAGCTCCGTAGTCGACCGGCCCCCGCCACAAATGCACCGCGCAGTTCCCCGCGCCCCCAAGCAGGCCGTCACCTGCCGAAGCTGAACCCACACCTGACCGACCACGCCCACCACAACCAGGGGCGCGAGGAACTGCGCGAGCAACCACACACCGGGCTCACGCCGACAACCCACCCAAGCCACGCACGTGAATAGTCGACCAAACCCCCGCCACCCAGCATTCGCGCAGTTCCCCGCGCCCCCAAGCCGCCCACCGGCCGAGAAGGGGCGCGGGGAACTGCGCGAGCAACCACACACCGGGGCGAGGACGACAACCCACCCAAGCCACGCACGTGAGTAGTCGACCAAACCCCCGCCACCCACACGGCTGCGGGAGTCACCCGTCGTGGCAGACCGCACCCCGGTGGCCCCGGGCGCGGCGCACCAACCGGGTGGTGGCGCGCACCACCTCGGGGGTGCTGTCGACGTCCGGTAGCCGTTCCAGCGTGAGCGTCCCGCTGTGGCGCAGGCCGCTGCCCCAGAACGGTCGGCGCCTCAGCAGCTCCGCCGGGCGCGCGCCGACCATGAGGAAGAGCGGGACGTCCCGCGAGACCGAGGCGAGGCGTTCCACCAGGTTCAGCACGGAGTCGTCCGCGACATGGGCGTCGTCGAGGCTCAGCACCAGCGGCCGTTCCCTGGCCAGCAGCACCAGCAGGTCGCACCAGGCGTCCAGCGCGTCGGCCTCCGCGTCCGGGCACTCGCGTTCGCGCAGCATCCGCCACAGCAGCCGTTCCGCGGTGTCGCCCCGGCCGGCGACCCGGTGGACCAGTTCGGTGAGGGCGCTGTCGGCGAGGTCGGCTTCGCGGCCGAGCCCGCAGCAGGCGCGCAGCACGTCGCAGACCGACCAGCGGGCGCTGCCGCCGGCGCGGACCCTCACGACGCGCACCACGTCGTCCTGGATGCCGCCGATGAAGTCGGCGAGCAGTTCGGTCTTGCCGGCGCCCCGTTCCCCGAGGACCGTCACCAGGTGCGGGGCGTCGTGGTGGCGGGCGCGGGTCAACAGGCTTCGAAGGATGCCCAGTTCGGCCTCGTAGCCGCCGGCGGGGTCGGGCAGCCCGGTGGCGGCCGGCGGCGGGGTGGCGCGGGGTTCGGCGACGGCCCGCACGTGCGGACGGTCCGTGGGGCGCTGCGGCACCAGACCCGCGGTGTCCTCGACCGCCTCGCCGCTGAGGTGGATCTCGCCGTTGGGCACGCCGGCGAGCAGCAGCCGCGCCTGGTCGACGAGGCGGCCCACCACCAGCACGGGCGCCGCCGGGTCGTGCGGGTCGCGGCGTACCAGGGCCTCGCCGGCCGACACCACCGCGCGCCAGGACGCCCCGGGCACGCCGAGCGGGCCGCGCAGCGCGAGGGCGGCCCGCACCGCGTCGGCGGAGGCCCCCTCGGGGGCGGCGGGGCCGTCCTCCGCGTCGGGCCGCAGCCCGAAGACCGCGACGGAGACCCGGCCGAGCGCGCCGGCGACCACGCCGCCGAACTCCTCGGCGTACTCGGCGACCGTCGTCGCCGCGTGGTAGAGGGTGCGGGAGGAACGCGGGTCGGCTCCCTCGGGGAGGTCCGCGCCGACCAACAGGACGGCGACCGACCTGCGTTCGGTGCGCGGCGGCACCCGCTCGGGCTCGCGGACCGTCTCCGGCACGGTGGCCGCGGGAGCGGGCGCCGCCGGTGCGGCGGGAGCCACCGGGGCGGTGCGGGTCGGGGGCCGGAGCGAAGGGTCGTGGGTGAGGATGTTCTGCTGCAGCACCTGGAGTTCACGGGAGGGTTCGAGCCCGTGCTCCTCGACCAGCGCGCGCCGCACCCGGCTGAAGACGTCCAGGGCCTGGGCCTGCCGGCCGCAGCGGTAGAGGGCCAGCATCAGCTGGCCGCAGAGCCGTTCGCGCAGCGGCTCCTCCTCGGCGAGGGCCACCAGTTCGCCGAGGACCGCGTGGTCGTGGCCGCTGCGCAGCTCGGCCTCGAAGCGGTCCTCCATCACGTCCAGGCGCAGCCGGCTCAGCGCGGTCAGCTCGGGCCAGTCCGTGCCGGCCTCGACGAGGTCGGCCAGCGCGGGGCCGTGCCATTCCGCGAGCCCGGCGCTCAGCAGCCGCGCGGCCTCCTCGGGGCGCCCCGACGCCAGGGCGGCCCTGCCCTCGGAGACCCTGCGGTTGAACCGGTGGAGATCGACCTGGTCGGCCGGGACGCGCAGCACATAGCCGGGCGCCCTGGTGACGAGTTCGGGGCCGACGCCCTGGTGGTCGCCGTTCTCCCCGGTGAACAGGGCGCGCAGCCCCCACACCGCGTTCTGCACGATCTTGCGGGCCGTCGTCGGCCGGTTCTCCTCGGGCCACAGCGCGCTCAGCAGTTCGCTGGTCGCCACCACTCTGTTCGCCCGCAGCAGCAGCAGTCCGAGGACCGCGCGCTGCTTGTGTCCTCCCAGCGTCAGCTTGCGTGCCCCTGCGGACGCTTCCAACGGTCCCAGTACCCGGAATTCCACTGCCTCTTCCCGTCTGTCAGTTCGAGCGGTCGGCGATGGCGTGTCGTGTGTGTCGTCCCTGTGCCGTCGGGCCGGGACGGGTGGTGTCTCCTGTGTGCGGACCGCCCGGGGGCGGGACGCGGTCTTCTGCGGCGGACCGGCTCTGGCGTTCGTCGGCGTCTCCGGGGCGTCGGTGTCGTCGCGGCCGGACGGGGGTCTCGGGCGCTCGGGGAGGGCGCCCCGCGCACCGGCGACACACCGCCGACCACGTTTCCTGACGTCAGGATGCGGCACCCCGATCTACGCCGGATCCACGCTCGGTGTACGGGCGAACACCGCTGGCGCGGCCCGCCGTTCGGGGGGTGCGGCGTCCCGCGGGAGCGGCGTCGGGGCCGCGCCCGGTAGTCGGCCCCGAGGGGCCGGGTGAACCGTAGATTCCGCATAGATCGCCGGCTGACACGATCTTGACGACCGAGAGAACACGCACAGCGACGAGGAGAGGCACCATGCACGCCACCCGAGCCCACCGACGCGGACGTCGTCACCCGGCCGCGCCGGGCGGGCGACCATGCGCGGTCGCCGCGCTGGTTCTGACCGCCGTGATCTGCGGCGCCGTCCTGCTCCCCCACGGGGCGGGGGCGGAGCACACGGCGCTCAGCGCCGCGGGGACCGCCCGGGACTGGAACAACACCGGCTGAGCGGCCCCCCGTTGAGCGACTCCGGCCCCTTCGGGGGAGCCCGCGCCCCGGCGGGCTCCCCCGAAGGGGCCGGTCGTCCAGGTGGGCACGCGTGAGAGGCGGGTCCGGCCGACGGGCACCCTTGCGGCGGTCGTCGCGCGGCCGGACGGCCGGGGCTGACGGGTCTCCGAGGATGTCCGGATCGGCGACGAGGTCCTCGCCACCGCCCCCGAGACCGGCGAAACCAAAGCCCTCACCGCCACCGACGAACACACCTCTGGAACCAGGCCACCCAAACCTGGACCGGCGCCACCGACCTCCCACTCGGCGCGGAACTCACCAGCTCCGTCGGCAGTACGCCTCGCCTTACCGCCGCGCCCCAGCACACCCGAACCACCACCGTCCACAACCTCACCATCGAAGGCCTCCACGCGCACGATGTGCTGGCGGGCCAGGCTCCGGTGCTCGTTCACCATGCGCATTGTGGATCTCAACTGTGGGACCCGCAGAAGAAGCGTCCCCGGCGAGGGGGATCAGTTGCGGGTGATCTCGCCACGCAGGACTGAGAAATCCAGGGGACTTCCTGACCGACTGAGCCCGAAACTAATCGGTGGCCGGTTCAGGTGGATCGGCCACCGATTCGTGTTTCACCATTACCAGGGCAGTGGTTCATCGGTTGTGAAGTCCTGAACGCGGGAGTATGTGCGCCACTTGACTCCCGGCATGTCCTCCGCCCAGGAGAGAGCACCTGGCGCCCTCGCTGCGAGGGTGATGTCATGGCCGGCGTCGGGATTGTCGCTCGGGTGTACGAGAGCCAGCCAGCTCTCGCCGAGGAGGATCCGCGAATCGCGGGCCGGCCAGTTGCACGGAGGGAAGGGGAGCTCATGGCTTCCTTCTCCGGACCAGAGCCAATCTGGCGGGACTCCTTGCGCCACTTTCGCCGCAGGAGCCCCGAGGGTTGCCTCCAGGATGGTGGCGTGAATCAAGAAATCCGAGAGCCGCTCGCCAGCGCGTCGCCACGGGGTCGGTTCGTCGGATGGCTCTCGCTCATACACGGAGCTGTCTTCGCTCTTCGGGTCGAATGCCCAAACCCAGGTTCCTTGCTTCTCGACCCAGAACGGAATCTTTCCGTCTTCTTCCGCGAGTTCCGCCAGGGGGATGGCGTAGTTGTGTGAAGTGATCTCTCCGCCCCACTGGGCAGAGATTTCATGCCACTCGACAAGCTCTCTGGGCACGCCAGACGGTTCCCTCAGTCTCGCACCGGGTGATTTCTGGGCGCCGTACCACCTCCGCAGAAACCGCAGCAGGCTCGGGCTGTCCAAAGGGGCGATCGATGGATCGCCGTAGCAAACGAGAACCCCGGGGTAGGCGTGATGCGTGCTCGGATGCTGGGCGGAGGGCCGGGTGAACGTCGAAGGGCGCGCCTCCCCTCGCTGCTGGACGCGGTCCGCACCATCACCGATCCACGCGCAGCGCCCTGGCCACCCACCCCCTGCCGATGCCTCTCGGCCTGGTCGCCTGCGCCCTGCGGCTACTTGGTGTAGCGAGTGGCGAGGGTCGGGGACTGGCTGTTGAAGGCAGCGAGGTCGGCGGCGAACACGTCCTTCAGGAGCTGGGGGTCCTCGACGCCGGGGGCGCTGACGGTCTCGCCGAGTTCCAGGCCGCGCAGGGCACCGGTGACGAGGTCGTCGGCGCTCATGCGGGGTACGGCGCTCATGTCCAGGCCCTGGGAGGAGTGGAACTCGGTGGCCACCACGCCGGGGCAGACGACGCCGACCGTGACGCCGGAGTCCGCGACTTCGGCGGCCAGGGTCTGGGTCATGGCGACCAGGTAGGCCAGGGTCCCCGCGTATACGGCCCGGTGCGGCACGACCTCGGGTCCCGCCGGTCCGGAGAAGGCGATCATGCCTGCGACGTTGAGGATGGTGCCCGTTCCGCGCTGCTGCATGGGACCCACCGCGGCGCGCATGAGCTGGGTGGGGGCGAGGACCTTGACGTTGACGAGTTCGCGGGCCCTGTCGGCGGGCAGGTCGGCCAGCGGCATGTAGTGGGAGACGCCGGCGTTGTTGACGAGCACGTCCAGCGGCTCGGTGGCGCAGATCGCAGCGAGGGTGTCGATGCCTTCTTCAGTGGAGAGGTCGGCGGTGACGGTGCGGACCTTGGCCTCGGGGTGGGCGGAGGCATATTCGGCGAGGCGCTCCTGGCGGCGACCGACGACGATCAGGTCGTAGCCGTCGGCGGCGAAGCGCTCGGCGAACGTCTTGCCGATGCCGGAGGTCGCGCCGGTGACGAGGGCAAGCTTGCTCATGGGAGTGTTTCCTTTCGGGGCCTGGCTCAGGCCGCCGGTCGGTGGAGGCGCGGTGCGGCCGGGTGAACTCGCCGCGGTACCGCTCGGCGACGGGTCCGGGCCAGCCGCAGCCTGCCGGTCGGAGTCAGCGGGGCGTTACGGTGGGACACGAGGGCCTCCTGGCGGTCGGCGGTAGATGTTCGCAATCCACACCGAGCCCAGAAGGCCCTCACCCGTTCAAGGCCCCAACACGCGTGTCACCAACGTCCCGGGGCAACGCACCTGGGCGGGACAGCAGGGCGGGCAGACCGCGGGCCCTGGACAGGCCCCGCTCGGTGAGGTCGCCCGGGTCGGTGCCCGCGTCTCGTACGGCCCGGTCGAACAGTTCCCTCCTCCGGCACACCGGTCAGCGCTTCGAGGGAGGCCGGGCGGCGGGCCCACACATGCGGAAGAAACTCGGCCCCGGCGACCGCCCGGGCCCTCGGCAGGCCTGATCGCCCAGCCCGATGAACCCGACGAAGGGAGTGCCCTGGGGTGTTCGTGTTTGGCTCATGCAGTCAGCATGCGCACCATTCAGATCATTAGGCAGTAGACCCATCGTCCTGGGACTATCAGTACCAGGAAAGGTAATGACAACCTTCGCCACAATGACGGCATGTCGTCAACTGAACTCGGCGAAGCCCTGCGCGCCTGGCGCGACCGCGTCACCCCCGAGCAGGCCGGCCTTCCCACGGGTGGCCGCAGACGCGCCCCGGGGCTGCGGCGCGAAGAACTCTCCCACCTTGCCGGGATCTCCGCCGACTACATCGTCCGCCTCGAACAGGGGCGCGCCACCAACCCCTCGTCCCAGGTCATCGAAGCCCTCGCCCGCGCTCTGCGCCTGGGGAGCGGCGAACGTGAACACCTCTTCCGCCTCGCCGGACTCGCCGTCCCCGGCCCCGGCATGGTCCCCCGCCACATCACCCCCGGCGTCCACCGCATCCTCGACCGCCTGCGAGACACCCCCGTCGCTGTCTACGACGCCACCTGGACCCAGCTCCTCTCCAACCCCCTCCACACCGCCCTCATAGGAGAGTGGACCGGCCCCGACCTCAACGCGGCCTGGCGAGCCTTCGTCACCTCCACCACCCGCGTACGCCACACCCCTGAATCCAACGGTGCCCTCCAACAGGCCCTCGCCGCCGACCTCCGCCGCACCGGCGCCCTCTACCCGGACGACGCCGCGCTCACCGACCTGATCGCCCAGCTCCGACGGCGAAGCGCCCGCTTCGCCGACCTCTGGGACACCGGCACCACCGCCGAGCACCAGTCGAGCCGCAAAACCATCGACCATCCCAGCGTCGGCACCCTCACCCTGGACTGCGACATCCTCCACGTCGCGGGCAACCACCTGCGCATCATGGCCTACACGGCCGAACCCGCCACCGAAGACGCCCAACGCCTCGCCCTGCTCTCCGTCCTGGGGTCTCAGACACTCAGCGGCTGAGACCCGCACGGCACCACATGCTCACCCGAAACCGCCCCGCCTGTCGGCAAACGAACGAATGACGACAGGCACGGTCAGATGTACCGGGATTCGCAGAGTCCCTGATGTGCGGAAGCCTTCTCGCTCCCCAGCGCTGCCACACCGCGCCGACACCGCGCGTGTGGGGCACCCGGCCCGAAGGCCGAGTGCCCCACGCGTGGCGACGGTCGGACGATTCAGGCGCCGCGCCCCGGGCGGGTCAGGCGGTAGCCGCCGAGCGCGGCCAGCGCGCCGAGCAGCCCGCCGCCGGCGGTCCACAGCCAACGGTCGTTCCACCAGCCGCCGTTCCAGCCGTCCTCCGGCTCGGGCAGGACGGCCAGGTAGGCGGCGTCGCCCCAGCCCCCGTCCCGCTCCTCCTCGCGGACGATGTCGTCCGCCTCGGCGCTCACCGTGCCGGCGGCGCCCACCGGGAGCAGCGGGTCGGCCAGGTCGCCGCCGACCGCGACGGAGCCGTTCGCGTCCTCCGCTGTCACCTCGACCGAGACGGAGACCGGCAGGCCCAGGTCGCGTTCGGGCAGTTCGGCGACCGACAGCCGCAGGTAGTACGCGCCGGGCAACGGGGTGTCCGACCAGGGGTCGGCCCACGAGCGGACCGCGCGCGGGGCGCACTTCAGGGTGAGTTCGGCGTCCGTCTCCTCCGCGGTGGCGTTCGGCCGGCCGGAGGCGCACGACTGGTGGCGCCGCAGCCCGTCGTAGACGTCGAGCCGCCAGGTGACCGGGCCCGTGCGGGTGTCGGACCCGGGCAGTGTCACCGTCGCCTCGGCGGTCACCCGCTGCCCGGCGCCCGCGGGGAAGACCCAGTACAGGTAGTCGCCGGTCGAGGCGGAGGCGGTGGCCGGCTTCCCCTGGTCGATCACGGTGGCCGTGCGGAACGCGGTGCCGGCCTCGGTGGCCTCCGTCTCCCCCGAGTCGTCGGCGTGCGCCGCGCCCGCTCCGGTCAGCGCGACCGCCGCCGTCAGCAGCGCCACCGCGGCCCAGCGGGCCGCGCGGGCGGTGGTGCGGTCTGCGAAGTTCCTCATGCCGTTCCCCTCAACGCCGTGACCGCGCGCCTCAGCACGCCGCCCAGAAGTCCCGCCAGCAGACCGACGCCGGCCAGGAAGAGCACCGGCGCCCATCCCCTGGCCAGGCCGAACGCCGCCGCGTCCGGTGACTCGTCGGCCGCCGAGACCACGTCCACGGCCAGTTCGACCGGCAGCCCCGGCGTGCGCACCACGGAGTCGGGCGCGGAGAACGAGTGGCTGAGCACCAGGCAGACCGTGCGCCGGTCCTCGCCCGCGTCCCCGGAGTCGTCCGCGTCGTCGCCGGGCTCCTGGACCGGCCAGCGAAGCCCGGTGGAGAGCACGTCGGTGCGTCCGGTGCCGGCGCCCGTCCCGCGCGTCAGCTCGCGTCCGTCCTCGTCGAGTGCGCGCAGCAGCACGCCGTAGTCCCGGTTGACCTGGCGGTCCGCGGCCACGCTGGCCGCCACCCGCAGCTCCTGCCCGGCCCGCACCGGCACCCGGTAGGCGCGGTGTTCGCCGAACTCCTCGCGGTCCTCGTAGACGCCGACGCCCAGCCAGGGCGCGTCCCGGCACTCCTCCGCGCCGTCGACGGCCGTGGGGTTCTCCACCGGCAGATCGGCGCGGCGCACCAACTGTTCGACCTTCTCGGCGAGTTGGTCCGCGTCCTGCACGGCGGTGTAGGTGCCGCCGGTGGCCTCGGCGATGCAGCTGAGCTGCTCGCGCACCGCGTCGTCCCGCGTCAGCCCGAGGGTGTCCACCACCAGGTCGGTGCCGCTGGCGGCGAGTTCGTGGGCCACCAGGCAGGGGTCGGGGTCGCCGCAGGAGTCCTCGCCGTCGGTGATCAGCACCACCCGGCGGCTGCCGCCGCCCTCGCCCAGGTCCTCGTTGGCGCCGCGCAGCGCGTAGCCGATCGGGGTCCACCCGGTGGGACGCAACGTGGCGACGGCCGTCTTGGCCTCGGTCCGGTCGATGGACTCCACCGGGTAGAGCTGCTCGCTGTCCCGGCAGCCGACCTCCAGGTCCTCGCCCGGGTAGGTGGCGCCCAGCGTGCGGATGCCCAGGTGGGTCTCCTCGGGAACGGCGTCGATCACCTCGTTGAAGGCGCGCTGCGCCGCGGCTATGCGGGACTCGCCGCCGCCCATGTCGCGTTCGTTCATCGAACCGCTCACGTCCAGCACCAGGTTCACCCGGGGTGGCTCGGGCTCCCCGCGCGACTCGGCCACGGCGTGCGGCGCGAGGCCGCCCGTGACGGAAACGACGAGCAGCCCACCGAGGGCCGCCGTCACACATCTTCTCAAGATCATCCACCGATGCTATTGATCGGGGCCTCCGTTGACGAACTGACCATCAGTTCGCCGCCTCACGGGTTGAGTTGACGCCGCCGGTCGCCGCGCGGCAGGGCGCCGCCGGTCGCATTGTCGTGACCATGATCTGCTGCTACGTTGCCCTCGCGTGGGAGCGCTCCCCCGGGGCCGTGTGCCGTCCGCGGGTCGCAGGAGCAGCCCCTTGTTCCTCACCGCTTCGACTGTTCCTCCTCGTTCCCGTTCGGCGCGAGGGCGCTCCGCGCTGTCCCCTCCCATGACGAAGGAGCCGTCATGCACCTCCGAAGACCGTTCAGCCCGCGGAGCCTCGGCGCCGCCGCACTGGTCGTGGTGTTGGCCGCGATCTCCCTGGTCGCGCTGCCGGCGTCCGGGGCCAGGGCCGCCTCGATCGACACCAACTCCTGGTACGTGCTGGTCAACCGGCACAGCGGCAAGGCACTGGACGTCTACGACCTGGCCACCGACGACGGGGCACCGTTGGTGCAGTGGTCCCGCAACGACGGGGCGTGGCAGCAGTGGCAGTTCGTCGACTCGGGCGACGGCAGCTACCGGCTGCGCTCCCGGCACAGTGGCAAGGTGATCGAGATCGCCGGCGCCTCCACCGCGGACGGCGCGAACGTCCAGCAGTGGGCCGACACCAACGGCGCCCACCAGCGCTTCTCCGTGGCCGACTCCGGTGACGGCTATGTGCGGCTGCTCAACCGCAACAGCGGCAAGGCGCTGGAGGTCTGGGAGTGGTCGGCCGCCGACGGCGGGCGGCTCTCGCAGTTCGGCGACCTCGGCGGCGCCAACCAGCAGTGGTCGCTGGTCCCGGTGGCCGCGAACTGCGGCACCGGGACCTACCACGCGGAGGTCACGCAGAGCGGCGGCACCTGGACCGCCCGCCGGGGCGGCGGCACCGTCTACACCGGCGGCAGTATGCGGGACGCCGCGCAGGCGGCGGTCAACGCGCTCACGCCGAACCGTTCGACGCGGGAACGCGTGGTGGTGCGCGGCTCGGGCACCTTCCCGGCCAACACCCGTGTCTCGCTGCCGAGTCACACCGCGATCGACGTGTGCGGCACCATCAACGTCACGGGCACGACGGCGACCGACCACGCGCCGATCTACTCCCGTGGCACCACCGACATCGAGGTCGGCCACCTCACCCTCACCGGGGCCCCGCTCTACGGGATCTTCCTGCGCAACGCGAGCGACGTGGTCCTCGGCGAGATCGACATGCGGCTGACCGGCGGCCTCGGCGTACGCGTCGACAACCACGGCAACCGCGCGGAACGTTCGACCAACGTGCGCGTCAACAACCTCTATGTCTCCGGATCCGGCAGCCACGCGCTGGAGACCTACGGGGTCGACGGGCTGAGCGTCGGCACGGTCACCGCGCGGAACGTCGGGGAGTCCGGGGTGCTGCTCAACGACACGATCAACGCCTCCGTCGCCCGCGTGGACGCCGAGAACGCTGGCAGCGGCACCGGCTACGCCGCGTTCCGGATGGCCAACCGCAACGGCCGGATCGCCGACGGCTATCCCACCAACATCCGCGTCGGCGAGGTGATCGCGCGCGGCGGCGGGCGCGGCGTCTTCTGCGTCTCGGAGAGCGGCGGCGCCGTCATCGACCGGATCACGCTGACCGGCACGGGCAACAACGCGATCCTCATCGAGAACTGCTACAACGTCGACATCGCCGCCCAGGGCGGCACGGTCACCGGCGGCGGCGAGGTCCGCCTCGCGGCCCGCTCCGAGTTCCCCAACAACCGCGACATCACCCTGCGGAACCTGACGCTCAACGACACGGCGCTGCGCGAGAGTCCGTGCGGGCAGAACATCAGCTACCAGAACCTGACCCTCAACAACACCAGCCGCAGCACCTGCTGAGGCGGCCCCGCGCGGCGCCGGGGCCACCGCCCGCCCCGGCGCCGCGCGGTCCGGCCCGGCGTTGTCAGTGGGGGCTGAGAGCATCCTGGGCATGAGACTCGTGCGCACCACCCCGCCGCGGCCGGTCGACGTAGCGGCGCTCTTTCCCCGACTGGCCCCGCTGGCCCGCGAGGCGACCCGGCTGCATCCCCGTCCCGGGGCCCCGTCGGCGCGCGACAGCTCGGTCGGCGGGCCGCTGCTGTGGCCGGCCGACGAGCCGTGGCCACACTGCGCCATACCGCACCCGGAGGCGAACGAGGTGTTGCGGCACGTACGGCCGGAGCGGCGCGCCCGGAGGGTCGCCGCGGGTGGAGAGGTGCGGGAGCCGGCGGCGCCCGAGGAGGACGACGGGGACATCGGGTGGCCGGAGGGACCGGTCCCCCTGCTGCCCGTCGCGCAGTTGTTCCTGCGGGACGTCCCCTTCCCGCGTCCGCACGGGCGGGCCGAGGCCGATCTGCTCCAGGTGCTGTGGTGCCCCTTCGAGCACCCGGACACGTACCTGCCGGCGACCGCGCTGTTCTGGCGGTCCTCGGCCGCCGTCACCGACGTCCTGGTCGCGCCGCCGGAGCCGACGCTGGTGGAGTTCGACTTCCTCGTGCCGGAGCCGTGCGTGCTCGCGCCGGAGCGGGTGGTCGAGTACCCCGGCCCGCTGGAGTTGGACCGGGAGCTTCGGGAGTCGCTCGCTGACCCGGGCGCGTGGCGGGCGGGCGGCGCCGAAGCGGACGCCGCCGGGGTGGACGGCGCCTACGGCTCCCTTCCGGAGTCGTTCTACCACCGTCAGCTGTCCGTCGCCCCCGGCTGGAAGGCCGGCGGCTGGCCCTCGTGGGGGTACACCGATCCGGTCCCCCGGCTCTGCGCCGCCTGCGGTGCGGACATGGACCCGCTGCTGACCATCGCCACGTTCGAGTGGGACGGCGACCAGCACGGCTGGATCCCGTTCGAGGACCAGGCCGCCGCTTCCGCCCCTCGGAGAGCGGGCCTCGATCCCCGGCAGCCGACGGCGGTGCGGATCGGCAGCGGCTACAAGCAGCAGCTCTATGTCTGCCCGGTCGCGCCGGAGCACCCGCACATCGAGCTGATGCAGTAGCCGACCGGGGCGGCTGCCGTCCGCACGGTCCCCCGGCGCCGCGGTCAGTTGCCGACGCCGAGTCCGGCCATGAACGCGGACGGGTAGCGGTCGCCGCGGGCGGTGCCGCGCGGGACGGCCTGTTCGATGGCGGCGAGGTCCTCGGGGGTGAGCGTCAACTCGGCCGCCGGGAGGGCCTCGTTCAGCCGTTCGCGGCTGCGGGCGCCGACCAGGGGGACGATGTTCTCGCCCCGGGAGGCGACCCAGGCGATGGCGAGTTGGGCGACGGTGCGGCCCTTCGCCGCGGCGACGGCGCGCAGCGCCTCGACGAGCGCGAGGTTGTGCTCGACGTTCCCCTCGGCGAACCGGGGCACATGGACGCGGGAGTCGCCGGGTCCGGCGCTGTGGCCGGCGGCCCAGTGGCCGGAGATCAGGCCCCGGCCCAGGACCCCGTAGGCGGTCATGCCGATGCCCAACTCCCGCAGCGTCGGCAGCACTTCGGGCTCGACCGCGCGGGAGATCAGCGAGTACTCGATCTGGAGGTCGGCGACCGGGTGCACGGCGTGGGCGCGGCGGACGGTGGCGGCGTCCACCTCGGAGAGGCCGAGGTGGCGGACGTGGCCGGCGTCGATCAGTTCCTTGACGGCGCCGACGGTCTCCTCGAACGGCACGTTCGGGTCGACCCTGGCGGGGCGGTAGATGTCCACGTGGTCGGTGCCCAGCCGCGTCAGGGTGTGGGCGAGCGCGTTGCGGACCGCCTCCGGGCGGCCGTCCTGGCCGGCGAACCGCCCGTCGGGCGCCATCAGCACGCCGAACTTGACGCTCAGCACGTAGTCCTCGCGCTTCCGGCCGCGCAGCGCCTCGGCCAGCAGCAGCTCGTTGTGTCCGGTGCCGTAGAAGTCGCCGGTGTCGACCAGGGTGACGCCTGCGTCCAGCGCGGCGTGGACGGTGGCGACGCTCTCCGCGCGGTCGCTCGGTCCGTAGGCGCCGGACATGGCCATGGCGCCCAGGCCGAGCGTCGCGACGGTCGGGCCACTGCCCAGGGTTCGGGTCCGCATGGTGGTTCCCTCTCGATGGTGGTGCGGGGCTCGCCCGCCGTTCCGCTCGCCACCCTGCCCGGGGCGCGGGGCGGGCGGGAGCGGAGCGTCGATCGTGGGAGCGGCGCTCCCTGGCTGGGCGCGCGCGGGGCGCGAGAGGATGGGGGCATGGAACGTGAGCAGCTGGCCGACTTCCTGCGCCGGCGTCGGGAGGCGATCCGCCCGGCCGACGTCGGGGTGGCCGAGGGGCCCAGACGGCGGACCCGTGGCCTGCGACGCGAGGAGGTCGCGATGCTGGCGGGGATGTCGGTGGACTACGTGGTGCGCCTGGAGCAGGGCCGCAGCAGCCAGCCGTCGACGCAGCTGCTGGGGGCGTTGGCCAGGGCGTTGCGGCTGTCGGACGACGAGCGGGCGCATCTGTTCCATCTGGCGGGGCATCGGCCGCCGACGGCCGAGGGGGTGGCGCGGCTGGCGCGGGCGGGGCTGGTGCGGATGCTGGATCTGCTGGACACCCCGGCGATGGTCCTCTCCGACCTGGGCGAGGTGCTGGCGCAGAACCGGATGTCGGTGCTGTTGACGGGTGAGCTGACGGGGTTCGAGGGCGAGCGGCGGTATCTGGCGTACCGGTGGTTCACGGAGGGGCCGGGGGACGGTCTCCCGCCGGCCGAGCGGGAGCGGCACACCAGGGACCTGGTGGCGGATCTGCGGGCGGCGGCGGGGCGGCGGGCGGGTGATCCGGAGGTGGGGCGGCTGGTGGCGCGGCTGCGCGAGGTGAGCGGGGAGTTCCGGCGGCGTTGGGCCGAGCACGAGGTCGCGGTGCGGCGGGCCGACCGCAAGACGGTCGACCATCCGGAGGTGGGGCGGGTGGTGATGGACTGCGAGACGCTGGTCACGCCCGACCTGCGGCAGACGCTGCTGGTGTTGACGCCGGCGGACGACGAGGCGCGGGAGCGTCTTGAGCTGCTGCGGGTGGTGGGCGTCGAGGAGTTCCCCTCGTCGGCCCCGTGATCTGTGCCTCGGCCGGGGCGTCGGGGGTCAGCGCGGTGGCCGTTCCGGTGGAGCGCCCGGGGCGGGTGTCCGGGGCAGGGTGAGGGTGAACGCCGCTCCGCCGCCGGGGCGGTTGGCGGCGGTGAGGGTGCCGCCGTGGAGGTGGGCGTTCTCGACGGCGATGGAGAGGCCGAGGCCGCTGCCTTCGCTGCGGGGTCTGGCGGCGTCTCCCTTGGCGAACCGGTCGAAGACGTGCGGCAGCGTCTCGGGGGCGATGCCGGGGCCGTCGTCGGTGACGGTGACGGTCAGCCGGTCGGCGTCGGTGCGGGCCCGCACCTCGACGGCCGGGTGGGGGCCGCCGTGGCGCAGGGCGTTGCCGACGAGGTTGGCGAGCACGACGTCGAAGCGCCGGGCGTCCAGCCGGGCCGTGGTGGCGTCGTCCACGTCGACGCGGACGAGGTGGTGCCAGTGGCGGGCGGCGAGGGTTCTGACGACGAGTCCGCCGATGTCGCACGTGTCGAGGTCCAGCTGGGCGGCGCCGGCGTCGAAGCGGGAGATCTCCATCAGGTCCTCGACCATCCGGGCCAGCTTGCGGGTCTCGTCGGCGACGAGGGAGACGGCCTCGGCGGTCTCGGGGTCGAGCGCGTCGGAGGTGGCGTCCTCGTCGAGTACCTCGGTGACGGCGGTCATGGCGGCCAGCGGGGTGCGCAGTTCGTGGGAGACGTCGGCGGCGAACCGGCTGGCCTTGGCCTCCATGGCGCGCAGGGTGCGGGTCTCGGACCGGAGCGCGCCGGCCATGGTGTCGAACGTGCGGCCGAGGTCGGCGAGTTCGTCGTCGCCCGTGGCCTCGATGCGGGTGTCGAGGTCGCCGCCGGCCATCCGTTCGGCGGCGGTGCGCAGCCGGCGGACCGGGCGGAGCACCCGGCGGGCGGCGAACAGCGCGGCGACCGCGGCGAGCAGCACGGCGGGCACGGCGCCGGCGCGGGCGGCGGGGACCAGGGTGGCGATGTCGGCCTCCTGATCGGCCAGGGAGAACGAGGCGTGGACGACGACGCCCGTCGGCCGTTCCCCGTCGGCGGAGGGGGAGGCGACGGGCAGCGCGAGGGCGAGCCACATCTCCTCACCGTGTCGGAAGCGCTGGGTCAGCGCGGTGGTCGCGGTGGGTGCCCGTTCGCGCAGCTCCTCGGGGAGGACGGGTGGCGCGCCGTCGCCGGTGACGGGGGCGCCGTCGTGGTGGGTGACGGCGCTGCGCCACCGCGGGGCGCCGGCGCCCTGGTCGAGTTGGGCTGCCAGGGCCCGCAGGTCGGCCTCGTCGGGAGCGGCCGGGAGGTCGGGCGCGAGGGCCTCGACGCGTGCGCGCAGGTCGGTCACGGCGCTGTCCTGGGCGCGGTCGAGGATGGCGGCGCGCGCCTGGCGGTAGGTGACGGCGGCCGTGGTCAGCGCGCTGAGGACGGCGACCAGCAGAAAGGCGGCGACGATCCGCGCGCCGAGGCCGCGGGGCAGCGCGCGGCGCCACGCGGCACGGGGGGCCGCGCGGCTCACAGCGGGCCGAACCGGTAGCCGAAGCCGCGCACGGTCTGCACGTAGCGGGGGGTGCGCGGGTCGTCCTCGGTCCCGGCGCGCAGCCGCATCACGCAGGCGTCGACGAGGCGGACGTCGCCGTAGTAGCTGTGTTCCCAGACCTCTTCCAGGAGTTGCCGCCGGCTGAAGGTGGTGTCGGGTGAGGCGGAGAGGAAGAGCAGCAGCTTGAGTTCGGAGGGGGCGAGCGTCAGGACGCGCCCGTTCTTGGTGACGCGCAGCGCGGCGCGGTCGATCTCTAGGTCGCCGTGGACGGTGCGGGTCGGTCCCCCGGGCGCGGGCTGGGTGGGGGCGACGCGGCGCAGCACCGCGCGCATCCGGGCCTCGATGACGGCGACGGCTGCGGGTTTGACGACGTAGTCGTCGGCGCCGGCCTCCAGGCCGACGACCACGTCGATGTCGTCGCCGCGCGCGGAGAGGATCACGATCGGCACCTGGCTGGTCTCCCGGACCCGGTGGCAGACCTCCAGGCCGCTGATGCCGGGGAGCATCAGGTCGAGCAGCACCAGTTCGGGCGGCGCGGCGTGCAGGGCCTCGACGCCGTCCTCCCCGGTGGCGACGGCCTCGACGAGGTGGCCGCGGCGTCGCAGGCCGAGCGACATGCCGCGCCGCACGGCCGGGTCGTCCTCGATCAGCAGGACGCGGGTCATGGCGAACGCCTCCCTTTCGGCGGGGTTCCGGCGGGTGTTCCGGCGGGTGTTCCGGTCTCGCCCGTGGTGGTGGGCGGGTGTTCAGGGGAGCGCGCCGTCGGCGGCGCGGGGGGTGACGGTGCCGTCGTCGGCGCAGACGACCTCCCAGGGGGTGGGGCCGTCCCGCTCGTGGACGCGGACCACCACGCCGTGGGCGCGGCCCCCCGGCGCTGCGGCCACGGTGCAGACGAGTTGGCTGACGGCGACGCTGTCCAACTCCGCGATCGGCCACGGCAGATGGAGTTCGACGGCGCCGTCGCCTGGTTCGGCGGTGGCCCGTTGGCCGTCGGCGGGCACCCGGGTGGTCAGGCCCCTGGCGCGCTCGGCCGCGTCCGGTCCTTCGAGCAGCGCGTCCAGGGCCGTCTGCGGGTCGGTGTCGCCGCCGTGCGGGCGGGTGGCGGGCCAGACGCCCTGCCGGTGGGCGAAGTAGAGCCGGGTCACCTCGGGACCCTCGACGCCGGGCCCTCCTCTGGCGGGCGGCCCCGCCTCGGTCGGCCCGGTCTCGGACACCCCGCAGCCGGCGAGCGCGGCGAGGGCCAGAGCGCCGGCGGCGCGGCACGCGGCCCACGGCCGGCGCGTTCCCCGGCGGGGCGCGGCGTCAACGGGCATGGGACGTCTCCTCGTCGCTCTGTCGGGCGGGCGAGTACCGGCCGCGGGGCGGTCGGGTGGTTCACGGGGTGGTCAACCGTTCCACGTCGACCGTTCCCGCGCCGGCCTCGGGGCGGGGAACGGCCAGCCACAGGGCGGTGGCGGCCAACGCGGCGAGGCCGAGCGCCAGCCAGCCGCGCCGTCCCCTGGCCCAGCGGGCGCGGTATCGGACGGGGTCCTCCACCCAGCGTCTGGACAGTATCGCGGCGGTCAGCGACAGTCCGAGCGCCAGGGTGGTGCGCCCCCACCCGCCGGGGCCGGCGAGCGTCGTGGGCAGCAGCGCGTAGACGGGCCAGTGCCACAGGTAGAGGCCGTAGGACAACTCCCCCAGCCGTCGGGGGACGCGGGCGCCGAGGAGCCGGCCGACGCCCCGGGCGGGGGCGGCGGCGAGGAGCGCGATCAGCAGCGCGGCGGCGAGGGAGTGGAGGAACATCCCGCCCCGGTAGAGGCCGGGCGCGTCGTGGCCGTCGACCAGCGGCCAGCTGAGCAGCAGCCCGCCGGCCAGCGCCGCGCTGAGCGCCCGCGCGGCCAGGGGCGGCACGCGGCCGACGAGGTCGCGCACGGGCGCGGTGGCGGCGGCGGAGCCGAGCAGCAGCGCGAACGCCCTGGTGTCGGTGCCCTCGTAGGCGCGGGTGGTGTCGACGGCGTGCACGAGGTGGGCCATCAGCGCCAGGGAGAGCAGGGCGCCGGCCGCGGCGACGGCGGCGACGGCGCGTTCCCCGTGGCGGCGGGCGAGGAGGGCCGCGAGCGGGGGCCACAGCAGATAGAACTGCCACTCGACGGCGATGCTCCACAGCGGGGCGAAGAGCCGGGTCTCGGAGGAACCCCAGTAGTCGAGCCGCTGGCCGATGTAGTGCCAGTTGACGCTCTGCCCGGCGACCCAGGGCGCGTCCTGGAGTGCGAACCGCAGCTGAGCGGTGGAGCCGAACGCCCAGGCCAGCAGCGGGATCGCGAGCAGCACGAGGGCGAGCGCCGGCAGCAGGCGCCTGGCGCGGCGGCCCCAGAACGCGGGCAGGTCGATCCGGCCGTGGCGCGCGGACTCGCCCAGCAGGAGGCCGGTGATGAGGAAGCCGGAGAGCGCGAAGAAGAGGTCGACCCCGAGGAAGCCGCCGCCGAGGTGGCCGGCGTGGAAGAGCACGACGGCGACGACGGCGAAGCCGCGCAGCCCGTCGAGTGCGGCGATGTGCGGGCGGGCGCGGGGCGGGGGGCGTTCGGCCGGCTCCTGAGGGCCGGGTGGGGCGGGCGCGGGCGGCGCGGTCATGGTGCTGTCCTCCGGGGTGCGGGTGGGGCCGCCCTTCCCCGCCGCCCCGGGTGGGCGGCGGGGAGAGGCGCGGAACGCGGCTCACTCACAGCCGAGTTGGGAGAAGCGTTCGTCGGCGGTCCAGGAGCCGGTGGCCCACTCCTCGGGGGCGGCGGGGGTCAGGTCCAGCAGCGTGGCGAGATGGGCGACGAACCAGGTGGCGAAGGCCGCCGAGCCCTGCTGGCAGGAGTGGACGCCGTCGGCGGAGCGCAGCGCCGCGTCGGCGTTCTCGTCCGTTCCCCAGAGGTCGGCGGCGTCCAGGAAGCGCACGCCGTCCCCGGCTTCGGCGGCCACCTCCTCGGCGGCCCCGGGGGCGGTGGCCATCTCCTCGGCGTGCGGCGCGAGGAAGTCGTCGAGGGCCACGGGCGGCGCGGTGACGAGCAGCAGTTCGGCGGAGGACTCGCGCGCGAGGTCGGCCAGCCGGGTGTAGGCGTCGCGCTGCTGCTCGGGGGTGCCCCAGTCGTAGGTGGTGATCTGGTAGGCGATGACGTCGGGCGCGAGGGTGTCGACGCGGGATCGGAGCGACTCCCAGGTGGAGTCGGCGAGTTCGGCGATCTCCTCGGCCTCGACGACGGTGCCGCCGCCCGTGGAGGACAGGTCGTCGAAGGCGACGCCCGAGGCGTGCGCCGCGGCCTCCAGTGCGGGGGCCTGGACGCCGGCGATGGAGTCGCCCAGCCACAGCAGGCGGGGTTCGGCGCGCTCGTCCCCGGGGGCGGCGGAGGCGCCGCCGTTCCCCTCGTCGCTCGCCCCCTCGGAGCCGCAGGCGGCGAGCAGCGCCCCGGTGAGGGCCGCGGTCAGGGCGAGCGCGACGCGGGGGCGGCGCGAACGGGGCGGGCGTGGGGTGCGGGCGCGGTGCGCGGGGTGAAGGTGCATGGCTTCACCGAAACAGCGCCGGGGGCGCGGAAGGCCCGTCGTCACGGTCTCGTCATGGAACGCGGGAACGGCCGTCACGGGGGCGGGGTGACGGGTCAGTCGCCGCCGGCGGGGCCGGAGGCACCGAGCACCCCGCGCGGCGCCAGCACCGCCACGGCGACCAGCGCCACCGCCACCAGCGCCCCGCCCGCCCACAGCGGTCCGACGTCACCCAGCGCGGTGCCGAGCGTGGGCGCGGCCAGCGACGGGCCGACGGCCGCGCCCACGTTGAGCGACGCCGTCGCGTAGGCGCCGGCCATGGTGGGCGCGCCGGCCGCCGCGTAGAGCACCCGCGTGATCAACGTGGCCCCCACCGCGAACGACAACGCGCCCTGCACCAGCACCAGCAGGCACAGCGCCCACGGCCGTTCGGCCAGCAGCGCCGTCGCCGGCCAGCCGAGCAGCAGCGGCGGGCCGGCGCACGCCAGCACCGCGACGGGCCGCCGGTCGGCGAACCGGCCGGCGGCGTTGACCCCCGCGAACGCGCCGACGCCGAAGAGCACCAGCGCGACCGGGACCCACAGCTCACCGAGCCCCGCCGTCTCGGTCACCACGGGCGCGAGGAAGGTGAGAACGCCGAACGTCGCGGCGTTGACCAGCGCGCCCAGCGCCGCGCCGCCGGGGGCGCCCGCGACGGTGGCGACCGTGGTGCCGGAGAGCAGCACGGCCAGCGCGCGCCCCTTGCGCTCCGGCGGGACCAGCGCGGCTGCCGCCGTCAACGCGACGGCGAGGAAGCCCGCGTTGGCGAGCGCGGCGAGGAACCGGGTGGCGAGCAGCACCGGGAAGCTCGTGGTGACCGCGCCCAGCAGGTGGGCCGCGGCGAAGACGAGCACGAAGGACAGCAGGCTCGCGCGCCGGGGCCAGCGGCGGGCCGACGCCGCGACCAGCGGGGCGCCGACCACCATGCCGACCGCGAAGCCGGAGGTGAGCAGCCCGGCGCGGCCGACGGTGACGTTCAGGTCCGAGGCGATGTCCGGCAGCAGGCCGGCGAGCATGAACTCGGAGGTGCCCATGGCGAAGACGGCCAGGGCGAGCAGGTAGAGAGGAAGAGGCATCGGGTGGGCTCCGAGGTGAGGAGAGAAACGGGAGACGTCTTCTCGTCACCGCGGCCAGCCCCCTGGGGGATGCGGTGGTTCAGCGGGGCAGGGGGCTGACGGCGTGACCGAAAGCCCCCGGCCTGTCCGACTCGGGACTCGACATACCCGCACGCTACCCCACCCCGCGACCGAGGCCCGGCGGGCCGGCGCGGAAGCGCTGACCGCCGGAGACGCCGTGGCGCCGCGCCTCCCCGGGAGTCGAACGGGGTGACGCGGCGCCTCGGCGGGGCGGGGGTCAGCCGCCGGTGACGCCCGTGATCTCGTTGGGCGCCTGGGAGAGTTCACCCGTGGTGAGGATCTCGCCGGACTCGATGTCGACGGCGTGGATCTCGTTCGCCTCCGGGTCGGTCACGTAGGCCGTGTGGTCGCGGACGAAGAGCGCGGGGCGCGGCTGCTGCCACTCCAGCGGCTCCTGCCACTCGTCCAGCACCTCGACCTGGTCGGTGACCTCGCCCGACTCGGGGTCGATCACGTGTATCCGGCCGTCCGTGCCCAGCACCAGCGCCTCGCCGTGCGGGCCGCGCGCCAGGGAGCGGAAGGTGTAGCTGGTGCCGAGGTCGACCAGCTCCAGCTCGCCGGAGGCGGTGTCGATCAGGGAGACCCGCTCGGGCCGCTCCAGTTCGGCGTCGGGGTCCTGCTTGTAGTCGCCGAGGACCACGGCGGACTCCTCGCTGCCGGCGACGTTGCCGATCCTGCCGTACGCGTCCGGCGCGTCGATCTTGGTGAACGCGCCGTCGCCGAAGACCAGGGCGCCGTTCTCGCAGCCGACCAGGACGGCCTCGTCCCTCGCGACGGTCTCGCCGTGGACGCCCGGGCAGTTCTCGTCGCGGGCGACCTCCTCGCGGTTCTCGTCGAGGACGGCGGCACCGCTGCGCGACTCCTCGGTGCCGAGGGTGACGAGCAGTTCGCCGGACTCCAGCTCGACGGCCACCCCGTGGTGGGCCTCGGGCGTGGTGTAGCTCTCGGTCTCGGGCAGGCCCTCGCCGAGCTCAGCGGGGTCGAAGACGGTGACCTCGCCCGTTCCGTCGGCGAAGAGCACGGTCTTGCCCGCGTGGCGCACCACGTGGCCCGGCTGCTCGCCGGGGAACTCCTCGTCGGTGAGCCGGGCCTCGGCGGCGTTCAGCACGCGGAAGCCGGTGGAGGTGGAGACCAGCACGTGGTCGGCGTCGCCGGCGGGGTTGACCCGGTTGAAGCCCTCCAGCGGGATGTCCTCGACGACCTCAAGCGTCTGCCCGTCGAGCACCTGGAGGCCGCCGTCGTAGGTCAGGACCAGCGGGTCGGTGACGGAGTGCTCGGCGGCGGTGTCCTCGGCGGGCGCCGCGCTGTCGGAGCTCTCCGCGTCGTCGTCGGAGGAGCCGCAGGCGGTCAGGGTCAGCGCGAGCGCGGTCAGCGGGGCGAGCGCGCCGCGGAGTCGGCGGGGGCGGTGGGACATGGCTTTCTTCCTTGTCTGGTGCGGGCCGGTGGACCGGGGGTCCGGGCCGTCGGCGGACTGCGGGGGGTTCAGAGGTCGGCGCCGAGCGCGGAGACGATCGCCTCGGTGTTGGCGCGCGTCATCTCCAGATAGGTGGCGGCGCCCCCGCCCTCGTGGGTGAGGGACTCGGAGTGCAGCGGGACGACCTGGACGTCGAGCCCCGCCTCCTCGGCGAGCACCTGGGCGAGCCGGTCGGGGTGCGAGGAGTCGGCGAAGATCGCCGGCACCTCGTTCTCCCGCACGGCTTCGGCCAGGGACTCCAGGTCGGAGGCGCTGGGCGAGGCCAGGGTGGTGCCGCTGGGTATCACGGCGCCGACCACGCGGAAGTCGTGGCGGTCGGCGAGATAGCCGAAGACGTGGTGGTTGGTCACCAGGGCGCGGCGTTCGGCGGGGAGGGTGGCGAACTGTTCGGTCATCCACGTCTCCAGGTCGTCCAACTCGCCGGCGTACGCCTCGGCGTTGGCCCGCACCCGGTCGGCGTCCACCCCGTCGACGTGCTCGATCACGCTCTCGGAGATCAGCTCCACGGCGGTGCGCATCCGCCCGGGGTCGGTCCAGAAGTGCGGGTCGAGCTCGCCCTCGGAGGCGTCGGAGGCGTAGGGCAGCGGGTCGGTCCCCTCCGCGACGGCGAGGGTGGCCACACCCGCCTCCTCGGCTGCGGCGACGTTGCGGGCGACGCCCTCCTCCAGGCCGAGCCCGTTGTGCACGACCAGCCCGGCGCGTTCCAACTCGGCGGCCTGGCGCGCGGAGACGCCGAACGAGTGCGGGTCGGCGTCGGGCTTCATCAGCACCGTCACCTCCGCCTCGTCGCCGACGATCTCGCGGGTGACGTCGCCGAGGATGTTGGTGGTGACCACCACCCCCTCGCCGTCCCCGCCGGAGCCGGAGCAGGCGGGGAGCGCGGCGAGCGCCAGCAGCCCGGCGGCGGCCGTCGCGAGCGTGCGCCGCCTCACCGGCCCGTCTCCACCATCAGGTCCGGCGCGAAGTCGAGGGCGAGGGTCCTGGCCAGGCGCAGGTCGTCCTGGTGGTCGATCTCGTACACGACGCCGGCCGACGGGTCGTTGACGTAGGCCCGCGCGGTGTCGACCTCGATGACGGGGGCCGGTTCGCCCTCGCCCGGGGGCCGCTCCAGCAGCGGGGTGCTCGCCGTGACCTCGCCGTCGGCCAGGTCGTGGGCGCGCAGCTCGCCGTCCTCGGTGAGGGCGAGCAGCGTCGCGCCGTCGCCGACCGCGTTGACCGCGAGCAGGGGGCCGGTGTCGACGCGGGTCCAGGAGCGCGCGGCTAGGTCGAGCGCCCAGGCACCGTCGTCCCCCGCCCTGGCCGCGAGGGTGTCGCTGCCGGGGCGGTGGGTGAACGCGGTAGCGCGCGCGGCCGGTTCGGTGTCCTCCGGGTAGTCGATCTTCTCCCCGGTGAACGTGTCGCCCTCGGCGGAGACCAGCAGGGCGCCGTCGGCGCAGGCGAAGGCGACGCCACGCCGGGTGGCCGCGGCGCCGCCGGCCTCGGGGCAGTTCTCGTCGAGGGTGGCGACGGTCGCGCCTTCGGCGTCCCTGACGTCGATCCGCCCGTCGGCGACGGGGACCAGCAGACGGCCCTCGTGGGGCACGGCGACGCCGGCCGCCCCCTCGGTCTCCCGTTGGCTCGGCTCGCCCACGGCGCCCTCGTCCTCCAGCGGCGCCCGGTCCAGCAGCCGCGCGGTGCCGTCGTCCAGGCTCAGCGCGGTGCGCGTGGTGTCGGCGTGCACGGCCGTGAGTCCGGGCGCCTCGACCGTTCCGACGGCCCGGGCCTCGGTCCTGTAGTGGTGGACGTGGTCGCCGTGGTCGACGGTCCAGCCGCCGCTGTCCACGACGTGCACCCGTCCTTCCGCGCCGGCGAGGTAGGCGAACCTGCCGTCGCCCAGGGCGCGTTCGACTCCGGGCAGCGGTTCGAGCGCGGTGGTCTCCTCGGTCGCGAGGTCGAGGACGGCGGCCTCGCCGCTCTCGGCGTCGGCCAGGACGAGACGGGTCTGCGTGTCGGCCGTCTCCTCGGCGCCCTCGACATAGCCGTGCGGGGTCTGATCGGCGGCGGGCTCGGGGTCGGTCTCCGTCCCGCCGTCCCCGCAGGCGGCGGTGAGGAGGAGAAGCGCGCCTATGGTGGCGGCCGTTCTCGTGCGGTGGGGTGCCTTCACTGCTCGTTTCCTGTTCGCGTGGTGGTCGGGTGCGTGGGGGCGGTGGCGGGGGCGCGCGGTCGGTTGACGACGGCCGAGCAGACGGCGGAGACGAGGAACGCGGCGACCGCGACGGCCGCGATCGTCGCGCCGGCGGCCGTGCCCGCGTGCCAGGAGACCAGCAGCCCCAGCACCGTCGAGCCGGCCCCGACGAGCGCGGCCCCGAGCATGACCAGCGGGATCCTGGCGGCCCACAGGGAGGCGGTGGCCGGCGGCGCGATGAGCAGGCCGAAGACCAGGAGCGTGCCGACCACGTGGAAGGACGAGACGACCGCCAGCGTCATCAGCCCCAGCAGCACGGCGTGCGCCAACCCGGGCCGCAGGCCCAGCGTGTGGGCCTTGCGCGGGTCGAAGGCCAGCGCGACGAAGGAGCGGTGCCCGGCCGCGGCCACCGCGGCGGTGATCCCGAAGGCGGCGCCCAGCAGCCACAGGTCCGCGTCGCGGACGGCCAGCACGTCGCCGAAGAGGAAGCCGGTGAGGTCGACCGCGAAGGACTCCGAGTGCGACACGATGATCACGCCGGTCGCCAGCATCCCGGCGAAGAGCAGCCCGATCCCGGTGTCCCCCGAGAGCCTCGGCAGCCGCCGCAGCGACGTCACCCCGAGCGCCATCGTTCCCGCGCTGGCCGCGGCGCCCAGCAGCGGGCTCAGCCCGGCCATCGAGGCCAACGCCACCCCCGGCAGCATCCCGTGCGCCATGGCGTCCCCGAGGAACGCCAGCCCGCGCAGCACGACCCACGTGCCGACCACGGCACAGATCGCGGACACCAGAAGCCCACCCCACAGCGCCCGTTGCACGAAGGACACCGTGAAGGGGTCGAAGAACCACTCCATGACGAGCACCCTACAATGAAAACGATTATCAGAAGCAAGGAGTTCTCGACGTGACCTACACCTCTCCGGCCGACCGGCCCCACGACGTCGCCGTGCACCGGATATCCGCCGGCTACGGCGACCGCCCGGCGCTCACCGAGGTCACCGCCCGGCTGCCGGGCGGCCGGGTCACCTCGCTCGTCGGCGCCAACGGGGCCGGCAAGTCCTCGCTGCTGGCCGTACTCGCCGGGGTGCTGCGCCCGACCACGGGCGAGGTCACCGGACTCGGCCACCGCCGCCCCGCGCTGGTCGCCCAACGCAGCGCCGTCTCCGACGCGTTGCCCCTGACCGTGCGCGAGACGGTCGCGATGGGCCGCTGGGCCGACCTCGGGCCGTGGCGCCGCGCCCGCCGGGCGGACCGGCGGCTCGTCGAGGAGTGCATGGAGCGGCTGGGCATCGCGGACCTCGCGCGGCGGCAGTTGGGCTCCCTCTCGGGCGGGCAGCGGCAGCGCGCCCTGGTGGCGCAGGGACTCGCCCAGCGCCCCGAGGTGCTGCTCCTCGACGAGCCGACGGCGGGCCTGGACGCCGAGGCGCGCGAACGGATCACCGCCGTCCTCGCCGAGGCCGGCGAGGCGGGGACGACCGTCGTGCACGCCACCCATGACCTGCGCCTCGCGCTCGACGCCCACCACTGCCTGCTGCTGGCCGACGGCCGCCCGCTCGCCGAGGGCCCGCCGGCCGAGGCGCTGACGCCCGAGGCCCTGCGCCGCGCGTGGGGAACGCCCGAACTCCCCGCCGCCCGCACCGCCGCCCACGCCGTCGAACGGGCCTGACCCCGCGGACACCCGATCGGCGGGCGACTCACGCGGTCGATGAACGGGGCTCCGCGCCATGTCGGACCTAGGGTGACAAAGAGTCAGCAAAGGGACTTCCGCCGGCCTTTTGCGCCTTCCGCCCGTTCCGGCGGCCTCGTTGCCCGCCCCTCCGCCCGGGGTACCCGGCGCGAACGGGACGGGCCGGCCGTCGGTCGGTGCCGTCCGCCACCCTGCGCCGGCCACGGCCGGCCGACGCGAAGGAACCACGACGATGGACGACAGCAACCCGCTCAAGCGCGCGGCCGACCGGATCAGCGAGGCCCTGCGGCCGGCCACGGGCCCCGAGGACGGCGTCCCCGGCAAGCCGGGCCCCGAGTCACCCCCGGTCGACGAGCCGACCTCGCCGCGCGGCCCGTTGCCGCCCAAGTCCGACCAGACCGGCCCGAAGCCCGTCTCCCCCACCGGCCAGTCCACCCGGCTGGAGCACGCGCAGGTCGCGCAGGGCGGCGACCGGCTCACCGACGCGCAGGGCACCCGGCTGCCCGACTCCGACCACTCGCTGAAGGCCGGCGCCCGGGGCCCGGTGCTGCTGCGGGACCACCATCTGCGCGAGAAGGTCATGCACTTCGACCACGAGCGGATCCCCGAGCGCGTGGTGCACGCCAGGGGCGCGGCGGCGCACGGCGTCTTCCGCGGCTACGGGACCGCCAGCGGGATCAGCCGCGCCGCGTTCCTCGGCAAGGACGTGGAGACCCCGGTCTTCGTGCGCTTCTCCACGGTGCTGGGCTCGCGCGGCTCCGCCGACACGGTGCGCGACACCCGTGGCTTCGCCACCAAGTTCTACACCTCGGAGGGCGTCTTCGACCTGGTGGGCAACAACATGCCCGTCTTCTTCATCCAGGACGCCATCAAGTTCCCCGACGTGATCCACGCCGGCAAGCCCCACCCCGACCGCGAGATCCCGCAGGCCCAGAGCGCCCACGACACGTTCTGGGACTTCGTCACCCTGCACACCGAGGCGACCCACCACACGCTGTGGAACATGTCCGACCGGGGCATCCCGCGCTCCTACCGGATGATGGAGGGCTTCGGCGTCCACACCTTCCGGCTGGTCGACGCGGAGGGCGGCACCACGCTGGTGAAGTTCCACTGGAAGCCGAGGCTGGGCGCGCACTCGCTGGTCTGGGAGGAGGCCCAGCTGCTGGGCGGCGTCGACCCCGACTTCCACCGCCGCGACCTCGCCGACGCGATCGAGGCCGGCGCCTACCCGCGGTGGGAACTGGGCATCCAGACGTTCCCCGACACCCCGGAGCAGACCTTCGAGGGCATCGACCTGCTGGACTCGACCAACCTGGTCCCCGAGGAGCTGGCGCCCGTCCAGCCCATCGGCCTGCTGACGCTCGACGCCAACCCGTCCAACTACTTCGCCGAGACCGAGCAGGTGGCCTTCCACGTCGGGCACCTGGTGCCCGGCATCGACCTCACCGACGACCCGCTGCTGGCCGGCCGGCTCTTCTCCTATCTGGACACCCAGATCAGCAGGCTCGGCGGCCCCAACTTCCCCCAGCTGCCCATCAACCGGCCGCACAGCCCGGTCAACGACATGCTCCGCGACGGGATGCACCAGACGGCGGTGCACCGGGGCGTCGCCCCCTACCGGCCCAACTCGCTCGACGGCGGCTGCCCCTTCCTCTCCGGCGCGGAGGAAGGCGGCTACGTGGAGGCGCCGGTGCGGGTCGAGGCGGCGCGGAAGGTCCGCGAGGCCCCCGAGTCGTTCGCCGACCACTTCAGCCAGCCCCGCCGCTTCTGGCTCAGCATGTCGCCGGTGGAGCGCGAGCACATCATCGGCGCCTACACCTTCGAACTCGGCAAGTGCTACGAACAGGCCGTCCGGGAGCGCGCGCTGCGGGTGCTGGTCACCGTCGACGCCGAGCTGGGCGCCCAGGTCGCGGCGGGCCTGGGGCTGCCGGTCCCCGACCCGATCGCCGACGTGCCCGAGGTCTCCCCCAGCCCGGCCCTCTCCCAGGTGGGCGGCGACTGGCCGGTGGACGGCCGGGTCGTCGGCGTCGTGACGGACGGGACGGGCGGGCTCGACGACGTGCGCGCGGTACGGCAGGCCGTGCTGGAGGCGGGCATGGTGCCGCTGGTGATCGCCCCCACCGGCGGGCGGCTCGGCTCGGGTGAGGACGCGCTCACTGTCCAGCGCACCTATGTGACGGCGCGCTCCGTCGAGTTCGACGCCGTCCTCGTCGCGGGGACGCCGGGCACCGGCGACGACGCCGGCGGCGCCAGGGACGCCAAGGCGGCTGCCGGCAGGGGCGGCACCACCGACCCGCGCGTCGGGCTGCTGCTGGCCGAGGCCTACCGCCACGGCAAGGCCCTCGGCGGCTGGGCCGGCGCCGACGCCGCACTCACCGCGGCCGGCGTCCCGACCGACGCCCCCGGCGTGGTCCTCGGCCCCGACGGCCCCGGCACCCTCCGCGACGTCGTCACCCTCCTGGGCACCCACCGCGTCTGGTCCCGCTTCGAGGCGACTGCCTGACACCACCCGGCCGGGGCGGGCCGCGTGGCCCGCCCCGGTCTCACCGCGTCGTGGCGACGAGGGCGTAGCGCTCGTCAGCGACTGGTCCGCCCCACAGCTCTCGCTCGACGGTGAGGTCGACCACCCGACACTCACGGACCAACGGGCGGACCGCCGCCGACAGTTCGGCGGCGGAGACGCCGTGGGACCAGGGCAGTCCCCCGGCGCCCGCCACATACAGGGTGACGGACCGACCGGACTCGTACCATCGGCCCTCGACCAGCACCAGCGTGCCGCCGGGGCGCAGTCGCGCGACCCAGGCGGCGAGGGCCGCCTCCGGATCGGGGAGCGTCCACACCAGGTGCCGGGCGAGCAGCACGTCGAACAGCCGCTCCCCCCGTGGGCGGCCGGGCGGCGTCCCCGACCAGGAAGTCCGCCTCGTGCCCCGCGGCAGCGCACTTGGCGTGCGCCGCCGCCACCATGCGCGGCGCGAGATCGACGCCGACGACTCGGTGGCCGGCCTCCGCCAACAGCAGGCTGAGTGACCCCGTGCCGCAGCCGACGTCCAACACCCTGGCGGGCGCGGGCCCCTCCGGTATCCAGTCGGCGAGCCGCCGCGCCCAGGCCGCGCGGGTGCGTGGCGCGCGCAGCCCGTGGTCCGGCTCGTCGTCGAACGCGCCGGCGGCGTCGTCCCAGTAGGCGGCGATGGCCTGCCTCAGTTCCTCCATGCCGCCGCATCCTGCCAGCGACCACTGACAACGGGCCCCGGCCCGGGTCGGCTCAGAGGGGGACGGCCATGCCCTCGTCCGCGGCCAGGATCTCCCCGTCATAGGCGGCGGTGGCCTCCGCGACGGAGACGCCGCGTGCGGCGCCTGGCCAGAAGTGGGTCAGCAGCAGACGCTTCACCCCGCAGCGGGCCGCCCAGCGGCCGGCCTCGGCCGCGCTCAGCAGGTGCGGGTCGGTGCGCATGCCCTGAAGGGTCGCTCCCGCCACCCACAGGTCGGCACCGGCGGCCAGTTCACCGAGCGTCGGGGCCGGGCCGGCGTCGCCGCTGTAGGCCAGCGCCAGCCCGGGTGCCGTCAACCGCACCCCGGCGTGCGGCACATGGTGCGGAAGCGTGCGCCCTTCCAGAAGGAACGGCCCCACCTCGTGGCGGCCCGGGAGCGGGTGCGCGGCGAAGACGTCGTCGAGCGGCTCGGTCGGCTCCATGGCCTCCACCCGTGCGAGCACCCCGGGAGCGCAGTACAACGGCACCCTCCCGGCGCGCCGCCCGCCGAAGCGCAGCGCCCGGCAGAGCGCGCTCAGATCCGCGCAGTGGTCCGGGTGCGCGTGGGTGACGACCACCGCGTCGAGGGCGTCGGCCGGACACCGCGCCAGCAGCCGGGGCAGCGTCGCGTAGCCGAGATCCAGCACCACGCGGAAGCCTTCGTACTCCAGGAGGAACCCGCTCGCCGCCCGCCCGGCCTCCGGCCAGGCGCCGCAGCTTCCCAGCACCGTCAGCGCGCGCACCGGTACATGCTCGCACGCCGACGGACCGCGCGCCCCGGGCGCGGTCGGTCAGCGAGGCGTTCGGCCACGCCGACCACGACCTGACCGAGCCGCCTCCCCGCCGAACGCGCGCCCGCGCCCGCGCGCGGGTCAGCGGGTCAGAGGTCGAACTCCGCGGGCGGGAGGTCCAGCGAGTAGCACGCCTCCCGCACGACGGCCTTCTCGGTGTCGTCGAAGTCGCCGTCGGCGCCGCCGATGACGATGCCGATCTGGACCACGGCGCGCGCCTCGGCCGGCTTCTTCTTGGCCTTGGCGACGTCCTGGAGCAGGCCGACGCGGCCGAACTCGAAGTCGGCCTCCAGCTTGTCGACATACTCCTCGAAGCGCCGACGCAGGTCGTCCGCCGGGAAGTTGCGCAGCACCTCGTTGGTGGTGATCAGCTGCGCGACGCGCTGACGCTCGGCCGGCTCGACGGAGCCGTCGGCGGCGGCGACGAGGGCGCACATCGCCATGCTGGCGTCCCGGAACGCCCCGCTCTTGAGGTCGTTCTTCTTCGCGTTGAGCTGCTCCTGCATCGAGGCGGCCGACTCTTTGACGCGGTCCCACAGGGCCATAGGAAAACTCCGGTGTCCTCGAAAACGGATCGACTGCGGTGGCGGGACGAGGCCCGCCACCGCACATGTTCTACAGCAATGTAGAACTTCCTGTCTCAGCAGGGTGGTTGATCCGCGCGTCGGAGAAGACCTGCCGGAAGGTCACTCCTCGTCCCCGCCCTCCTCCTCCGCCGCCTCGGCCTCGCCGCCGTCACCGCCGCCGTCGTCGTCGAACATCTCCGAGACCGCGTAGCCGGCCACCGCGCCCACCGCGAGGCCGGCCGCGCCCGCGGCGACCGCGGTGCCGATGCCGGGGCCCGAGGAGTGGCCGTGGCCGTGGTGCTCGCCGTAGGTGTCGTCCTTGTGGGCGTGCCCACCGCCGTAGGGCGCGCCGTACCCGGGCTGGCCGTAACCCGGCTGCCCGTAACCGGGTTGGCCGTAACCGGGCTGTCCGTAGCCCGGCTGGGCGAATCCGGGGTGGCCGCCCTGGTGGGGCAGCTGGGCCATGCGGCCGGCGTGGTGGTCGAGCAACTGCCGCACCCAGGCGTCGACCTGGGCGTTCCAGTCGGTCTGGCCGACGCTGTCGTGGCCGACGGCATGGCGGTTGACCGTGTCGTACCCCTCGCTGAAGAAGCCTCCGCGCCGGTCGGCCTCCCAGACGACCTCGACGCCGGCGGGCGAGGCCAGGAAGGTCAGCTCGATCTCGCGGGCGGCCCCGGCGTAGGCCGGTGCCGGTGACATCTCGATCTCCTGGTAGAACGGCAGCTGTTGGCCGCTGCCGTGGATGTGGCCCAGCTCCAGGTCGGCGGTGGTGAAGCCGAAGCCCAGCTGCCCCAGCGCCTCCAGGACGGCCTCCTGCACGGGCAGCGGCCGGACGGCGAGCGGGTCCAGGTCGCCCTTGTCCTTGGCCCCGGCGACGCCCAGCTCGGTGCGGACGCCGAGGACGATGCCCAGCGGCTGCCCGTGGAGCTCGGTGACGGGCGTCTCCCACGGCAGCGGAACGGCGAACGGCACGCTGCGCCGCTCCTCCTGTCCCAGCCGGAACCCGCCACCGACGGTGAAGCGCTCGAAGACCACGAAGCCCTCGGCCTCCCCGCCCTCGTGCTCGGCCTCGACCCTGGCCACCAGCTCCAGGCTGATGTGGTCGATGTCCACATCGGACTGGCCGCCCTCCAGGTGCACCTGGCCCCGCAGCGGGCCGCCGGGGAGGGCCGCACCGTTCTCCAGAACGGTGTCGACCGAGGGGCCTCCCACGCCCAGGGCTCCCAGCAGACGTTTGAACACCATCGCGGTGCTCACTTCCTCTCGTGACGATGATCCGATGACCCGCCGTACCGCACACGGTCACTCACGGGTCGTCACCGCAACTCGTCACCGGACCGAAGAGTTCCGCGCCCCGCCGCCACCCGCGTGAATCCGGCCGTTCTCGACCGGCGGCCACCGCCGCCGTCGGAACACGAACTTCGCATCCACGATCGTCGCGTGACGGTCCGCCACCGCGAGTGCACGCGGCGCACGGAGGGGTGAACGGCCCGTGTTTTGCTGGTGTGAAGCCCCGCACGTGCGGGCAAGGCTTGACCGAGTCGGCAGGTACTCATGTGATCCGATGAACGTATCGGTGCGGAGGGGACGTCGGGCGAAGGGCCCGGCGAGGGAGCGGGGAGGGTACGGCGGTGGTGCACGCGCGCTTCCCTCATGGTCACAGAAAGGGTCGTGCGTGAAGCACTTCCGGCTGCTCGTACTGGGTAACGGCATATCCGCCTACGGCAGTTACCTCAACATGGTGGCGCTGAACGTCTTCGTCTACGACGTCACCGACAGCGCGCTGGCCGCGGGGCTCTTCATGGCCGTGCGGCTGGCCGTCAGCGTGGCCGCCGGCTTCGTGGCCGGACGGCTGGTCAGTAGGTACGACCGTAAACGGCTCATCATCTTCGCCGACCTCTGCCAGGCCTCCGCGCTGCTGGCGCTGCTGCTCACCCCGGAGGCAGGCCGGATCACGCTGCTCTACGGGCTGGCGGTGGTGACGGGTAGTTGCGCGACGCTCTCCCAGGTGGCGCTGCGCAGCAGCATCCCGGAGATCGTGGGCGCGGAGCACCGCACCCGGGCCAACAGCTGGCTGGTGACGGGGCGTTCGTTCGCGATGATCGCCGGCTTCTCGTCGGCGGGCGTCCTGGTGGCGCAGCTCGGCTACACGGCCGCCTTCGGGCTGGGCGTGAGCACCTTTCTGATCTCCGCCTCGATCCTGGCGGCGCTGCCGATCCGCACCCGGGCCGCCGTCGGCGACGGCGGGGAGGACCCGGACGGCGCGGCGCGCTGGTCGGTGCGGGTGCTGATGGCCACGGCGCCGGTGCTGATGGCGATGATCGCGCTGCGGGCCGTGGACGGCCTCGGCTCCTCCTCGCACAACGTGGCGCTTCCGGTCTACTCCGACCTGCTGGACCCCGACCATCCGGCGACGTTCATCAGCCAGTTCTGGGCGACCTGGGCGGTCGGTGTGATCATCGCCCAGCAGGTGCTCACCCGGTACACCGCGCGCGGGCGGCGCACGCTGGGCGAGCGGGCGTTCGCGATCAGCGCCTGTGTGATGTCGGCGGCGTTCATCGTGGTCTTCAGCGGGCTGCCGACCGTGCCCACGCTCGCCGTCGCGCTGGTGGCGGGCGCGGCGGACGGGGTCTCCGAGGTGGTCTACGTCTCCCGGCTCCAGTCCGTCCCCGACGAGCGGCGCGGCCGGGTCTTCGGGCTCTCCGCCTCGGCGGAGAACGCCGGGTTCGGGCTGGGGATGCTGGTCAGCGGCTCGCTGCTGGAGGCGTTCTCGCCGCTGACCGTGGTCGCCTCGCTGCACGGGCTGGCCATCGTGCTCTGCCTCGCGCTGCTGGTCGTGCTGGTGGTGCGCGCCCGCGGGGAACGACCGCCGGAGGCGGACCCCGGGGCGGGAGCGGAGGCGGCCCCGGAGCCGGGACTGGGACCTGCGCTGGGATCGGGACTGGAAACAGCCCCGGCGACGGGACCGGACGAGGAAGGAACGCAGCCGGGGACCTCGCGGCGGGGCGGCGGCGACGCCGTCCGGGAAGGACAGGATTGATGGGCGGCGACACGTGGGACCCGAGGGTCGCGGTCATCGGGACGGCGTTCCGGCTGCCGGGCGCGGACACCCCCGAGGAGCTGTGGCGGGTGATCCGCGACGGCGAGGACCGGTTCACCCGTTTCACCGACGAGGAGCTGCGCGCGGCGGGCGTGCCCGAGGCGCTGTACGGGCGCGAGGACTTCGTGGGCGCCTCGGCGATCCTGGAGGGCATCGACGGGTTCGACGCGCGTCACTTCGGGATGAGCGCCCGCGAGGCGGCGATCACCGACCCGCAGCACCGGATGTTCCTGGAGTGCGCCCAGCACGCGCTGGAGAACGCCGGCTATCCGAGGGAGCGCGACGGCGACCGCACCGGCGTCTTCGCCTCCACCGGCTTCCACCTCTACCAGTTGCAGACGTATCTCCAGAACAACGTGCTGCCGAACGAGGACATCGCCGACTGGCTGGCCGGGCTCCAGGTGCTGGTGGGCAACACCGCGGACTTCCAGGCCACCCGAGTCGCCCACCGGCTGAACCTGACCGGTCCCGCCGTCAACGTGCAGACGGCGTGCTCCAGTTCGCTGGTCGGGGTCCAGCTGGCAGCCCAGTCGCTGCTGGTCGGCGACTGCGATCTCGCGCTGGCCGGCGCCGCGGCCGTCCATGTGCCGCAGGTGCTCGGCTACCACTACGTCAAGGGCTCGATCCTCTCCCCCACCGGCCGGCTGCGGGCCTTCGACGCGGGCGCCGACGGGACCGTCGGCGGCACGGGCGTGATCGCCGTGGTGCTGAAGCGGCTGGAACGCGCGCTGGCGGACGGCGACACCATCCACGGCGTGATCAGGGGCTGGGGCATCGGCAACGACGGCGCCGACAAGAAGGCGTACGCCGCGCCCAGCGCGCGCGGGCAACAGGACGCGATCCGGCGCGCGTTGCGGCACGCGCGGGTGGACGCCGGGACCATCGGCTATCTGGAGTCCCACGGCACCGGCACGCTCAAGGGCGACCCCATCGAGCTGGCGGGCGCCGGCGCCGCCTACCGGGAGGACACCGACCGCACCGGCTACTGCGCGCTGGGCGCGGTCAAGGCCAACATCGGGCACCTGGACGTGGCCTCGGGGCTGGCCGGCCTGGTCAAGGCGCTGCTGGTGCTGGACCGCGGGGTGATACCGCCGATCGCCGGGTTCCGCGAGCCCAACCCGCGACTGGGGCTCGCGGAGAGCCCGTTCTACGTGCCGCGCTCGGCCGAGCCCTGGCCGGAGACGGGCACGCCCCGGCGGGCAGGGCTGACCTCGTTGGGGATCGGCGGCACCAACGTGCACCTGGTCCTGGAGCAGGCGCCCGAGCCGCCGCCGCGCGCCGGCGCGTTGCCGGCGCCCGACGTGCTGCTGGTGTCGGGAAGCAGCCGGGAGGCGCTCGTCGACAACGCGCGCGCCCTGCGGGACGCGCTGCGCGCCCGGCCCGAGCTGTCGCGGGCCGACGTGGTGACCACCGCCTCGGTGGGGCGTTCCCACGGGCGGCACCGGCTCGCGGTGCGCGGGTCCTCCACGGCGGGGCTGGCCGAGGCGCTGGACGCCCGGCTGGCCCAGGCCCTTCCCGAACCTGTGGGCGAGGAGGAGCCGCGGGTCGTCTTCCAGTTCACCGGGCAGGGCGCGCTGCGGGCCGGCGCGGCGACCGAGCTGTACGAACAGTTCCCCGTCGTGCGGGAGGTGCTGGACGCCGGCGAGGAGACGCAGACGCGGATCACCGGCACACCGTTTCTGCCCCACCTGCTCGCCGGGGCGGGCGGGCCGGCGGACGCGGCCTGGCCGGCGGAGACGGCGCAGGTGGCGCTCTTCGCCCTCCAGTGCGCGCTGGTGGGCCTGTGGGAGGAGGCCGGCGTGACCCCGCACGCCGTGGCGGGACACAGCGTCGGGGAGTACGCCGCGCTGTACGCGGCCGGCGCGCTCTCCCTCACCGACGGGTTCGAACTGCTGGCCCACCGGGGCCGGTTGACCCGTGACGCCTGCCCGCGTGGCGCCATGGTGGCGGTGGTGCTGACCCGGGAGGAGGCGCTGGCGGAGGCCGCCTCGCACCCCGGGGTCGAGCTGGCGGTCTCCAACGGGGAGCGTTCCCAGGTGCTGGCGGGCCCCGTGGCGGAGGTCGCCGCGCTGCGCGCCCGGCTCGCGGAGCGGAACGTCCCGCACGAGCGGCTGGCGGTGGACCGGGCCTTCCACACCGCCCTGACCGAGCCGATGCTCGAACCGTTCGCCACGGTGCTGGAGAAGACCCCGTTCACGCCGGCGCGCACCACGTTCGTCAGCGCCCTCGACGGTCACCCGCGCGCCCCCGGGTGGGTGCCGGACCGCGACTACCTGCTGCGGCACGCCCGCGAACCGGTCCGCTACGACGCGGCGCTGCGCGCCGTCGCCGACACCGGACCCGGGGTGCTGCTGGAGATCGGTCCGCACACCACGCTCAGCGGCCTGGCCCGCCGCGTGCGGGCGGGTGTGCGGGCCGTTCCCTCCCTGCGTCGGGGTGCCGGCCTCGGCGCTCTCCACGACGCGGCCACCGCACTGCACTGCGCGGGGGCCGACGTCCACTGGGAGGTGTTCCTCGCCGGTAGCGGGGGGCGGCGCGTGCCGCTGCCCGGCTACCGCTTCCAGCGCCGGTCCCACTGGATCGGCTCACCGCCCAGGCCCCCCGCACCGCCGGCGCCCCAGGTCCCGGCGAGAGAGGAAAGCACGATGACAACGGACAGCACGAGGACCGCGCCGCCGGGACCGACCGCCTCGGCGGCGGTCGGCGGGCCGATACTGGAGGGCATCCTGGCGGTGCTCGCCCGCAGCCTCGGCGAGGACCCCGCCTCGGTGCCCGTGGACGCCACCTTCTTCGACCTGGGCGCCGATTCCCTGCTGATGATCAACGTCCTGCGGGAGATCGAGCAGGAGCACGGGGTGCGGGTGACGATGCGCGAGTTGTTCGAGGAGACCGGCACGCCCCGGCTGCTCGCGGAACTCATCACCACCCGGCTGCCCGCCGCCGCGTCCGTCACGCCGCCCCCGCCGGCCGCGCCGCCCACCGCCGACGCGCCCCCACCGCTGTCGCCGCTGCCCGCCGCCCCGGCCCCGGCTCTTCCGGCGCCACAGGCCCCGGCTCCGCACGTGCCCGCCCCGCCTGCCGCGCCCGCGCCGCCGCCGGCCGCCGGCGAGTTCGTCACCCGGCGCGAGCTGGAGGAACTGTCGCTGCGCGTCCAGCAGATGTCCCAGATCCAGCTCCAGATGCTGACCCAGCTCACCCAGCTGCTGACCCTCCAGAACGCGGCGAGCCCGGCGAACGCCGCCCACGGTGCCCCCGCCGCCCGGACGGACGACGGGGAGTCCAGGTGAACGACCAGGGCAGCCGCATCCGGGACCTCGACCAGGACCTGGCGGCCATGACCGCGCTGGCGCGACGCGTCACCGAGCAGATGAACGCCGTCACCGGCGCGGGAACTGAGACCGCGGCCGGAAGCGGGGCGGCGCGACCGCGGGAGCACGGCCCCCGCGTGGAGGTCGCGCGGAACAGCGGGATGGTCCGCGCGGGCGCCCCCCGCGCGCAACAGGAGCACCTGGACGACCTCGTGCGCCGCTACACCGCCAGGACCGCCGCCTCCAAGCGGCTGACGCAGCGCCACCGGCGCCGGCTCGCCGACAGCCGGGCCGTCGTCGGCTTCCGCCGCTCGACCAAGGAGATGCTGTACCCGGTGGCGGCCTCGCGCGCGGCCGGGTCCCGGATCGAGGACATCGACGGCAACGTCTACACCGACATCACCATGGGCTTCGGGGTGCTGCTATTCGGCCACGAGCCGGAGTTCGTCCGGGAGGCCGTCCACGCCCATCTCTCCCGTGGCATCCGGCTCGGCCCGCGCAGCGCCGAGACCGGCGAGACGGCCGAACTCCTCGCGGAGATCACCGGGTTGGAGCGCGTCGCGTTCGCCAACTCCGGCACGGAGGCCAACGCCGCCGCCATCCGGCTCGCCCGCGCCGCCACCGGCAGGGACCGGATCGTCACGTTCCAGGGCGCCTACCACGGCCACGCCGACCAGGTGCTCGGCCGGGTCGCCGGCCGGGACGCCTCGGCACGCACCGTCCCCGTCTCGCGCGGCATCCCGGACAGCGCGGTCGCCGAGCTGAGCGTGCTGACCTACGGCAGCGAGGAGGCGCTGGCGACGATCGAACGGGACGCCGCGCGGATCGCCGCCGTCGTCGTCGAGCCCGTGCAGAGCCGCAACCCGGCGCTCCAGCCGGTGGAGTTCGTGCGCCGGCTGCGCGAACTGACCGCGCGCCACGGCATCGTGCTGCTCTTCGACGAGATGCTGACCGGCTTCCGCCCCGCGCTGCGCGGCGCGCAGGAGCTGTACGGCGTCACCCCCGACCTCGCCACCTACGGCAAGCTGCTCGGCGGCGGCTTCCCCGTCGGGGCGATCGCCGGCCGTGCCGACATCATGGACGGGGTCGACGGCGGGTGGTGGAGTTACGGCGACGACAGCGTGCCGCCCGCCGACACCACGTTCTTCGGCGGCACCTATCTCCAGCACCCGGTGTCGATGACGGCCGCCCGCGCCGTGCTCACCCATCTGAAGGAGCAGGGCCCCGGGCTCCAGCGGCGGCTGAACGACCGCACCGCCGCGCTGGCCACCGGGCTCAACGCGTTCTTCGAGGAGGAGGAGTTCCCGCTGCGGCTGCGGTGGTTCGGCTCGCAGTTCCGCTTCGAGCACCACGCGGACATGGAACTCCTCTACTACCACCTGATGTTGCGCGGGGTGCACGTCTGGGAGTGGCGGAACTTCTTCCTCTCCACCGCCCACACCGACGAGGACGTGGCGCGGGTGGACGAGGCGGTGCGCGGCGCGCTGCGCGAGCTGCGCGCCGGCGGGTTCTTCCCCACCGACCGCCCGCGCCCGGCCGCGGCACCGGCCGAACCCACCACGACGGCCGCCACCGTCCCCGCCCCCGTCCCCGCCCCCGCACCCGTTGCCGCGAAGCGGCCCGCGCCCGTCGACGCGCCCGCCGCGAAGCCCGTGGGTTCGCCCGGGCGGCGCGCCGACTTCGGGCTGTACTTCTTCGGCGACTACCCGGAGAACGAGGCGCCGCCGGGACCCGGGGGCGGCCAGGGCCGCTACGAGGTGCTGATGGAGGCGGCCAGGTTCGCCGACCGGCACGACTTCTCCTCGCTGTGGATGCCCGAACGGCACTTCCACTCGTTCGGCGGGCTCTTCCCCAACCCCGCCGTGCTGGCCGCCGCGCTCTCCCGCGAGACCGCGCGGGTGCGGCTCAACGCCGGCTCCGTGGTGCTGCCGTTGCACGACCCGATCCGGGTGGCGGAGGAGTGGTCCATGGCGGACAACCTCTCCGGCGGGCGGATCGGCCTGGGTGTCGCCAGCGGCTGGAACGCCGACGACTTCGTCTTCTTCCCCGAGCGCTTCGGCCGGCACAAGCAGGAGATGTACGAGCGTCTTGAGCAGGTGCGGACGCTGTGGCGCGGCGACGCGCTGCGCCGCGCCACCGGGGACGGGGAGCGCGAGATCCGGCTCTTCCCGCGCCCGGTCCAGGAGATGCCGCCGTGCTACACGGCGGTGGTGGCCAACCCCGAGTCCTACGAGCTGGCAGCCCGGCACGACCTGGGCATCGTCACCAACCTGATGACCCAGGACGTGGCGCAGCTGCGGGAGAACATCGCCCGCTACCGCGCCGCCAGGGCCAGGCACGGGCTGGACCCGGAGGCCGGGCGGGTGGCCGTGCTGCTGCACACCTACATCGGCGAGGACCACGAGACGGCGCGCGCCGAGGCGTTCGAGCCGATGGCGCGCTACATGCGCGCCTCGCTCGCGCTCTTCAGCGGCGTCACCAACAGCCTGGGCTTCCAGGCCGACCTCAGGTCGCTGAGCGAGGACGACCTGGACGTGGTCTTCCGCCGGGCGTACGGCCGCTACTGCGACCAGCGCGCGCTGATCGGCTCCGTGGACTCGGTGCTGCCGGTCGCCGAGGCGGTGGCCGACGCGGGCGCCGACGAGATCGTGGCGCTGGTGGACTTCGGCGTGGCGGACGAGCAACTGCGCGCCGGGCTCCCCCGGTTGGACGCGCTGCGCCGGCGTCACCGGGAGCGTCCCGCGCCCGAGGCGGACGCGCCGCTCTCGCCGGGGCAGGAACGGATCTGGTTCCTGGAGCGGCTGCTGCCGGGGCGCACCGCCTACAACGAGGTGAAGGCGATCCGGCTGAGCGGCCCGCTGGACACCGGCGCGCTCCACGCGGCGCTGCGCCGGCTGGTGGAACGCCACGAGATGCTGCGCACCGTCTTCCACCCGGCGGGTGAGTCGGCGGTGCAGCGGGTCCGGGAGGAGGCGACCCCCGACTTCGAGGTGGTCGACGGCGGCGCGCGCCCCGAGGAGGCCGTCCGGGAGGCGTTGGCGGCGGAGAGCGCCCGCCGCTTCGACCTGGAGCGCGGGCCGCTGTTCGTCAGCCGGCTGGTGCGCACGGCGGCGGACGCGCACGTACTGGTGATGTCGTTCCACCACATCGTCGTCGACGCGGCGTCGGCGACCGTGCTGAGCCGGGACCTGTCCGCGTTCTACCGCGCCGAGCGCGACGGGACGCGGGCCGAGCTGCCGGCGCTGGAGCACCGTTACGCCGACCACGCGCGACGGGTGCGGGCGGCGGAGAACGGGCCGGAGGCGGCGCGTGACCTGGAGTACTGGCGTGGGGCCCTCGGCGGCGAGCTGCCCGTGCTGGAGCTGCCGACGGACCGGCCGAGGCCGGAGCGGATGACCTCGGCCGGCCGCGCGGTCTTCCACTCCCTCGAACCCGAACTCTCCCGTCGGGTCCGGGCGTTGGGCCAGTCGCGGCGGGCCACTCCGTTCATGGCGCTGCTGGCGGGCTGGGCGGCGATGCTGCACCGGGTCACCGGGCAGGAGGACGTGATCGTGGGCGTCCCGGTCTCGGAACGGCCCCGGGACGCCGAGGAGTTGGTCGGCTTCTTCGTCAACACCCTCGCGGTGCGGGTCGATCTGAGCGGCGACCCCGCGTTCGGCGCGCTGCTGGACCGGGTGCGGGGCGTGGCGCTGGACGCCTACGACCACGCGGGGACGCCGTTCGAGCGGGTGGTGCGGGAGTTGGCGCCGCCGCGAGGGACGGACCGGACGCCGGTCTTCCAGGTGTGCGCGGAGTTCCAGTCGGCCGAGCCGTTCCGCTTCGACCTGCCGGATGTCGAGGCCGTGGCGCTGGACGCGGGCCCCGACAAGGCGCTGACCGACCTGACGGTGTACTTCACCGACGGTCCCGAGGGAGTGCGCTGCCATCTGGAGTACAACGCCGACCTGTTCGACGCGGAGACCGTCGACGGCTTCTTCGCCGTCTTCCGCGACGTGCTGGCCGCCGCGACGGCAGCCCCGGAGACGCCGCTGTCGCGGCTGGCGCCGCCGGCGGCCGAGGGCGAGCCGGTGCCGGAGAGCTGGGAGCGCGGCCCCGCGCGGCCGGTCGAGGAGACCACGGTTCACGCGTGGGTGGCGCGGCGCGCGGCGGAACGCCCCGGGCACCCGGCGGTGGTGGCGGGCGAGACGGTGCTGAGCTACGGGGAGTTGGAGGCGCGTGCCGAGCGGCTGGCCGGCGCGCTGCGCGCCCTCTCCCCCGGCGGCGGGCCCGGCGGGGTGGTCGCGGTGTGGCTGCCGCGCTCGGCCGACCTGGTGGTGGCGCAGCTCGCGATATGGAGGGCGGGCGGCGCCTGTCTGCCGCTCGACCCCTCGCTCGGCGCGGCGCGCGCCGCCGACGTGATCGCCGAGAGCCGGGCGTACGCGGTGGTGAGCGCGGAGACCGGGGTGCCGCCGCTGCGGCTGCCGGACGCGGTGGCCGTGGTGGCGCCGGACGCCGCCGCGCCCGGGGGCGGCGTGCCGCCGGCGTCGGCCGTCGGCGGCGGGGCGTCGCCGGCCTGCGTGATCTACACCTCGGGCAGCACCGGCGTTCCCAAGGGCGTGGTGCTCACCCACCGGGGCGTGGTGGACCTGTGCGGGTGGCACCACGGTCGGTTCGGGTTCACCGCCGAGGACAGGTCGGCGGCGGTGTGCGGGCAGAGCTTCGACGCCTCGCTGCTGGAGATCTGGCCCGCGCTGACGGCGGGCGGCACGGTGGTGGTGGCGGACGAGGCGGTCCGCACCGACCCTCTGGCGCTGGCCCGCTGGTACGGGGAGCGGGGCATCGCGTTCAGCATCCTGCCCACGGCTCTCGGCGAGCAGCTGATGCGGCTGCCGGCCGTCGAGCAACCGCCGTTGCGCCACCTGCTGTTGGGGGGCGAGCAGCTGCGGGTGCGGCCCAGGCCGGAGGCCCGGTACGAGGCGGTGAACGTCTACGGCCCGACGGAGACCACCGTGCTGTGCCTCGCCGAGTCGGTGCCGCCTCGGGACGACGGCGCGGACGACGGGCCGATCCCGATCGGCCGACCGGTCGACAACGTGCGGCTGCGGGTGGTCGACGACGCGGGCGGGCCGGTGCCGGTCGGCGCGGTCGGGGAGCTGCTGGTGTCGGGCCCCGGGGTGGCCGACGGCTATCTCCACCGGACCGACCTGACCGGTGAGCGCTTCCGCGGGGACCCGTCGCCGCGCCACTACCGGACCGGCGACCTGGTGCGCTGGACCCCGGAGGGGCGGCTGTCGTTCGTGGGCCGCGCCGACGACCAGGTGAAGATCCGCGGCTTCCGGGTGGAGCCGGAGGAGGTGGCGCTGGTGCTGGGCCGGCTGGCCGGCGTGCGGCGGGCCGCCGTCGTGGGCCGGGTCAGGGACAACGGCGAGACCGTGCTCGACGCCCATGTGGTGCCGGTGGCGCCGGCGGCGGACGACGCCGGGAGGCGCGCCTGGGCCGAGCTGCTGGCGCGCGAACTGGCCGACCGGCTCCCGGAGTACATGGTGCCGCGCGCCTGGAACGTGCTGGCGGAGCTGCCGCTGTCGGCCAACGGAAAGCTGGACCGGGCGCGGCTCGCGCCCGCCGGGCTGCGGCTCGGCGTGGGTGGACCGCGGGCGGAGGGCGAGGGGCCGGGGCCGGCCCCGGCGAGGGGTGCGCGGCTGCGGGAGATCTGGGCCGCCGAGTTCGACCTGGCCCCGGAGGCGGTCGACCCCGATGTCTCGCTCTTCGACCTGGGCGGCCACTCGCTGACCGCGATGCGGCTGGTCAACCGCTTCCGCGAGGAGTGGGGTGTGGAGTACCCGCTCTCCCGGCTCTACGAGGAGCCGACGCCACGGGCCGTCGCCGCGTTCCTGGACGGCGGCGCGGACGGCGGCACGGACGGGGGCGGCGGCAGGGGCGGTGACGAGGGCGGTGCCCCCGCCGGGGGCGCGGCGGCCGGCAGCGAGCGCCGGGTGGTGCGCGCCGGCCCGTCCACCGAGCAGCAGGCGAGGTTCGCCACCCGGCACGGGCAGCACGCCAGGCCGCAGGTCTACAACGTGGCCCTGCGGATCGACCTCTCCGGCACCTTGGACGAGGGGGCGTTGGCCTCCGCGCTGCGGACGGTGGTGGAGCGCCACGAGTCGCTGCGCACCCGGCTGGTGCGGGCGGCGGACGGGAGCTGGCGCCAGGAGGTGCTGGAACCGGTGCCGGTCGCGCTGCCGGTCGACGACCTCACCGACCGTCCTGAGGCGGAACGCGAGGCGCTGGTCGGGGAGATCGCCAGGCGCGCGGCGGAGACCCCGCTCGACCCGTTCACCGGTGACGTGCTGGCGCACCGGCTGGTGCGGGCCGGCGCGGACGCCTGGACGCTGGTGCTGGTGCTGCACCACTGCACCTGTGACGGGTGGGCGGTCACCGTGCTGCTGAAGGAGGTCGCGGCGCTCTACCGGGCGGCGCTGACCGGGGCCGACGACGGCCTGTCGGCCGAGCCGCCGCAGCAGGTGGAGTACGCGCGCTGGCAGGCGGAGCTGTACAGGACCACAGGCGAACGCCGACTGGACTACTGGCTCAAGGAGTTGGCCGACGCGCCGTTCCGCGCCGAGCTGCCGTTGGACCGGCCCCGGCCGGAGACGTTGAGCGGCGCGGGCGGCGTGGTGCCGTTCACCGTGCCGGCCGACGTGTGGAAGGCGGTGGAGCGGTGGGCGGCGTGGCGCGGCACCACGCCGTTCGTGGTGACGGCCGCCGCGCTCGGCCGGCTGCTCGGGAGCAAGGCTGAGCGGGCCGACGTGCTGCTCAACATCTCCTACGCGGGGCGGGAGAGCCGCGCGTTCGAGTCGCTGGTCGGCTGCACGGCCACCGGCTTCACGCTGCGGGTCCGCGACGGCGAGGGCGGCTCGTTCGCCGCGCTGGTCGACCAGGTCGCCGGCTCCGTCGTGCGCGGCATGGAGCTGGCGATGCCGGCGCGCCGGGTGGCTCCGGTGATGCGGGAACGCACGGGCGTGCCGATGCCGGACGGGCTGGCGCTCGGGCTGGCATACGAGAGTTCGCTGGACACCGGGATGGACCTGCCGGGGCTGACCGCCGCGGTGGAGGACGTGCCGGCGGACGCCTCGCGCTCGGAGTTCATCATGGTGCTCGACCCGGCCGGCGGGGAGCTGGGCGGCGTCGTGGAGTACTCGGCCGACCTGTGGGACCGGGAGACCGTCCGCGCGTGGACCGAGGAGTACGTGGCGCTGCTGCGCGAGAGCGTCGAGGAGCCGGGCGGTGAGGCGACCGGCTGAGCCACGGGAGCGGGGGCGGGGCGCGCGGGCCGGTGCGGCCGGCGCGCCCCGCGCGTTCACAGGAACGCGCGGCCCTCGCCCCGGTAGGTGGGCACCTCGGCGGCGATCCGGTCGCCGTCGACCAGGTGGAACGCGTCGACGCGCTCGGCGAGTTCACCCGCCTTGGCGTGGCGGAACCACACCCGGTCCCCGACCCGCAGCCGGTCGGCCGCCGGGCCGAGCAGCGGGGACTGCACCTCCCCCGCGCCCTCCATGCCCCGGTAGCGCAGCCCCGGCGGGAAGACGGGCCGGGGCTGCCGGTCGGCGCCCGGCGGTCCCGAGGCGATCCAGCCGCCGCCGAGCACCGTGGCGACCCCGGGGGCCGGGCGGCGCACCACGGGCAGCGCGAAGTAGGCCGCGGGGCGCGGCCGGAACGCCCGGTAGCCGTCGAAGAGCAGCGGCCCGTAGAGGCCGGAGCCGGCGGCCACCTCGGTGACGGCGGGCTCGGCGGCGGTCCGTTCGACGCTGCCGGTGCCGCCGCCGTTGACGAACTCCAGGTCGGCACGGGAGCGCACGGCGGCGACGGCGGCGGCCCTGCGTTCGGCCAGCTCGGCGGCGGAGGCCCGCTGCATTGCCCGCACGGCCAGGCCACGCAGCGGCGAGCCGGCCGGGGCGTCGCCGACGCCGGCGGTCTGCGACTCGTAGGACATCATCCCGACCAGCCGGAACTCGGGCCGGTCGGCCACCGCGCCGGCCAGCGCCAGCGCCGCCTCGGGGGTGCGCACGGGCGAGCGGCGGGCGCCGATGTGCAGCCGGTCGCCGAACAACCGCAGCGAGGCGTCGAGTTCGAGGCAGAGCCGCAGCGGGCGGTCCGCGGAGGGACGGGCGGCCTCCCGCACGAAGTCCAGGTGGTCGACGGAGTCCACCATCAGCGTGACGCGCCGCGCCAGCCGCTCGTCGGCCGCCAGCCGGCGCAGCGCCGCGCGGTCGGCCGTGGGGTAGCCGACCACCACGTCCTCGATCCCCGGGGCGCCGTCCCCGTCGGGGGCGCCCTCGTCCGCGGCCAGCCACAGCGCCTCCGGCAGGGTGAAGGCGAGCACGCCGGCGAAGCCGCGCCGCGCCAGGACCCGCCGGGTCAGCTCCCGGCAGCGCAGCGACTTGCTGGCCACCCGGATCGGCTTGCCGAGCGCGCGGCGCGCGAGGTCGCCGGCGTTGGCGTCGTAGGCGTCCAGGTCGACCACGGCGAACGGCGGGTCCAGGGCGGCGGTGGCCCGTTCCAGCCGTGCACGGGTCTCGCCGTCCAGGGTCCCCTGCGGCATAGTGACGGGTGCGCTCACTCTGACCCCCAGTCTCGTCCGTGCCACCGACCGAACCCGGTCGGCCGGGTGTCGACCACGGTAACGGCGCCACCGCGCGGGGCAACCCCCTCGCGGGGCACGGAAAACGCGCGCACCACCCCCCGGGGTCCCCACGGGCGCGACGGCGCGAGGAGAAGGGGACGGCCGATGACCATCGCCCATACCGGGGCCGGCTGGCGAAACTGGTCGGGCACCGCGAGCGCGCGCCCGGTCCGGGTCGAACGGCCCCGCACCGTGGACGAGTTGCGCGCGGTCGTGCGGCGGGCGGCGGCAGAGGGGCTGCGGGTGAAGGCCGTCGGCAGCGGCCACTCGTTCACCGGCATCGCGGTCGCCGAGGGGGTGCTGGTGCGGATGGACGCGCTGGACGCGCCGCTGCGGATCGACCCGCGCTCGGGGCTGGTCACCGTCGAGGCGGGCATCCCGCTGCACCGGCTGAACGCGGTGCTGGCCGCGCACGGCCTGGCGATGACCAACCTCGGCGACATCGACCGGCAGACCCTCTCCGGCGCCGTCTCCACCGGCACCCACGGCACCGGCGCCCGTTCCGGCGGGTTGGCCGCGCAGGTGCGGGCGCTGGAACTGGTGCTGGCCGACGGCTCGTTGGTGCGCTGCTCGGCCGAGGAGCGGCCCGAGCTGTTCGCCGCCGCCCGCGTCGGCCTCGGCGCGCTGGGGGTGCTCGCCACCGTCACGCTCCAGTGCGAGCCGGCGTTCGCGCTGTGGGCCCGCGAGGGGCCGATGGGGCTGCCGGACGTGCTCGGCGGACTCGACGAACTGCGTGCCGCCAACGAGCACTTCGAGTTCTACTGGTTCCCGCACACCGACCGGACGCTCACCAAGCGCAACAACCGGCTGGGCCCCGACGAGCGGCCGTGCCCGCTGGGAAGGACGCGCGCCTGGTTCGACGACGAGTTTCTCTCCAACACCCTGCTCGAAGGCGTCAGTCGGCTGGGCACCGCGGTGCCGGGCGCGATCCCCGGGCTCAACGCGCTGAGCAGCCGCGCCCTTTCGGCCCGCGCCTACAGCGACGCCTCGCACCGGGTCTTCACCTCGGCGCGGCGGGTGGTCTTCCGCGAGATGGAGTACGCGGTGCCCGGGGAGTCGGTGGCCGGAGTGGTGCGGGCGATCCGCCGCTGGGTGGCGGAGAGCGGCGAACGGGTCGCCTTCCCCGTCGAGGTGCGGTTCGCGCCGGCCGACGACGTGTGGCTCTCCACCGCCTACCGGCGGGACAGCGCCTACGTGGCGGTGCACCAGTACCACCGGCTGCCGCACGAGCGGTACTTCCGCGCCGTGGCGGCGATCGCCGACGCGGTGGGCGGCCGTCCGCACTGGGGCAAGCTGCACTGGCTGGACGCGGCGGCGCTGCGCGACCGCTACCCGCGGTTCGACGACTTCCTGGCCGTCCGGGACCGGGTCGACCCCGGCGGGGTCTTCGCCAACCCCTATCTGGACCGGGTGCTGGGCCCCGCCCCCGCCGCCGGCTGAGCGCCGCCGGCGGGGGCCGGCGCGAGGATGTCCGGCAGCGACTCGGCCGGGTCGTGGCCGGCGGCGAGGTCCCCGGCGCGCTTCCGCGCCAGGCGGGCGCCTGGCCCGAGCGCCCACGCCCACCAGTGCCCCAGCCGTTCCTCGTCCAGCCGCTCGCCCGGGATCACCGCGGGCCAGCGCAGGGCCCGGGCCTGGGCGGTCATCTTGGCGCCGGCGCTCACCGGGTCGATCGCCACCGCCGGGACGCCGACGCGCAGCGCCAGCACCAGCCCGTGCAGACGGTCGGTGACGACGACGTCGAGACGTTCCAGCAGCGACAGCAGCTCCTCGGGCGTGCCGGGGAGCGTGCCGTCGCGCGCGTCGAGCCGGGTGTCGAACGGCACGGGCGCGCAGCGCGTGCCGTTGAGCCAGCCCGTGACGGTCTCCGCGACCCGGCCGTGGAGGCGGCGCGCGCCGTACTCCCGCTGGCCGTCGGTGAGCAGCAGCCCGGCCACGGGGACGGCGGGGCGCGCGGGTGCGTGGGCCGCGAGGTCCTCGGTGGGCGGGCCGGCGCCGTCACGGGCGAGGATCCGGTGGAAACCGGCGGCGGCCGGGTCCTCGGGGTCGAGCACCGAGGTGCCGACGGCCACGCGCAGGCAGTGGCCGAACCGCTCGTGCAGCCACGCGATCCCCGGTCCGTGGAGCGGCCCGCAGACGAAGACCAGCCGGGTGTAGTCGGCGGGGTCGACGTCCGTGAGGGAGAGCGCGCCGGGCCGGAAGCCCGGGCTCCAGGCGACGTCGTGGGGCCGGCCCGCCCGGTCGAGCACGTCCTGGACCCGGTGCAGGGCCAGGACGTCGCCGGCGGTCGCCTCGCCGTGGACGAAGCTGAACCATCCGGTCACCAGGGTCCGTTCCATCGCGGCCGGGTTTCCCGCATCCGGCGGCCGAAACCGGCCCCCGGCGTCAGCGCGCGTCAGATCCGGCCGTGGGTCAGATCCGGCCGTGGGTCAGCCGGGTCAGCGGGCCGGCGTCGCTCCGGAACGAGCGGCGGCCCAGCGCGAAGGCGCCCGCGGTCAGGCACACGACGCCGAGGACGGTGGCGGCCGAGACGCCCTTGTGGTGCCGGGCCGTCGTCCAGGCGCTGGTGGCGCCGGAGGCCGCGTGGTGCGCCGCGGAGGCGACGGCCTGCCGGCCGCTGGCCAGTCCGGCGGCGGTCGCGCGGCCGGCGCGGCCGGCGCTCTCGCCCGCCGCGTGGGCCGCTTCCTCGGCGGACTCCTCGGCCCCCTTCACCCGCGCGACCGCTTCCTCGGCCTTCGCCTTGGCCACCGCCAGACGGGTGCCGGCCTTGGCGCGGTTGTCGTCCGTGTTGTTCTTCCTGGCTTCGCTCTTCGCAGTCATGACGCTCGGCTAACCGCGCAAATCAGTCTGAAACGTGGCCCGTTGACCCGCCCCCGGGTCGCTCGGGGCTTCTTCTGGGCAACTCCCCTGCTCCCGGGGGCCGTTGCCGCCTCGCCGACCGCGCGGGAGTCACGGCGAAGAGGCGCGGGGAACCGCGCGGGCGGTCGACCGCGCCCCGTCGCCGACCCCCTGGCGTCGCGCGTCACTTACTGCCATAATGCCACTTAATGCATTGCGCGGAACCGAAACCGGAGCCCCCATGACGACGACCAGACGCCGCGGCGGTGCGATGAGCGAGGTGCGGCGGCGCCGCCTGCGGCTGGAGATCTCCAGGGAGGCCTCCCGCCTCTTCTGGGAGCAGGGCGTCGACGCCACCAGCGGCGACCAGATCGCCGAGGCCGTCGGCCTGTCCACCCGCACCATCTGGCGCCACTTCCGCACCAAGGAGAGCTGCGCCGAACCCCTCGTGGCCAGAGGCGTGGAGTGGGGGATGCTGATCCTCCGCGCCTGGCCCCCGCACCTCTCCCTGGAGGAGCACGCCGCGGCCGAGCGGATCCGCCATGTCGAGGAGGCCACCGCCGACAGCGTCATCGACGACCGGCTGGCCCTCGGCATCGTCGCCCTCGGCGACCGGGAGCCGGCCCTGCGGACCGCGTGGCTGATGGCGTGCGACAAGGTCGAACGGGAGCTGGCACCCGTCATCGCCAGGCGCCTCGGCCTCCCTGCCGACGACCACCGCGTGCTGCCGCACGCCGCGGCGACCGGCGCCGCGCTGCGGGCGTACAACGAGCATGTCGCCCGCACGCTCCTGTCCGGCGGGGACACCCAGGGGCTTCTTCACGCCCCCGCGCACCTCGCACGGGCGGTGCGCGGCGCGACCGGCGGGGCGGTCGGGGACGCGATCGCCGGCTGAGCCGGGGTAAACGACGCGCGAAGCGGCGCCCCCCGGCGCCATAATCCCCCGATGGCCACCTCCCCCGCACCGCGACCGAGCTCCGCCTCCCCCGACTGGCCCCGCGCCGAACGCCTCGACGCCGAACGGATGGTCGAGGCCCTTCGCGAGCGGACCGGAGCCCGACTGACCGTGGAGGGCCCCTGCCCGGGCGGGCAGGTGGGCGCGGCCTATGTGCGCTGGCCGGACGGCCGCCGTTCCGTGCTCAAGTGGCGCCCGCGCGCCCGCGCCGCCGACCTGGAGAACGGCCCGATCGCCGTCTCCGAGGCGCTGCGCGCGGCCGGCTGCCCGGTCCCGGCGACCGAGCTGGTCGAGCAGGTCGACCACGCCGTCGTCACGGTCCAGGAGCTGCTGCCCGGCGCGACGCTCGACCGCCTGGACGCGCGCGGCCTGGAGCAGGCGCTCGCGTTCAACCAGGCGCTCGCCGGACGGTTGGCCGACCGCCGCGACATCCCCGCGACCGCCCTTCATCTGCGGGAGGACGGGCCCGGGTTCTGCCTGCACGAACCGCTGCGCCGGCACGGGGCGCGCGCCGCCGCGCTGGAGCGCTGGGCCGCCGCCGTCGGTGCCGCGCATCCGGCGAGGCTGGAGGGCGACGACGCCGTCCACCTGGACTTCCACCCGGGCAACATGCTGGCGGTGGACGGCACCCTCACCGGGGTCATCGACTGGGACGGCGCCGGGCGCGGGGACCGCCGGCTGGACCTGGTCACGCTGCGGTTCGGCGTCCACGCCGAGGGAACGGGGCCGGGCGTGGAGGAGCGCCTGGACGAGGTGTTGGACGCGATGCCCGAGGAGGTGCTGCGGCCGGCCTGGGCGCACATGAGCCTGCGGATGGTCGACTGGTCGATCCGCCACCACACGCCGGCCGACGTGGAGCACTGGCTGGACCTGGCCGCGCGTCGGACGGACTGAGCGCGCCGCCCGAGGACCGGAAGCGGTCGGGCGGCGCGTTGAGTGACAGCCGACGCAAGCCCCGGGCCGGGCCCTGTCACGTCGCGACGGCCACCCGCGAGGCCAGCTCCCGCGCCGCCTCGCGCCCCGCGCGGTTGGCGCCGACGGTGGACTGCGAGGGGCCGAAGCCGATCAGCCACACCCGCGGCTCGTCCACGACACGCGTCCCGCGCAGCGTGATGCCACCCCGCGCGTTGCGCAGTCCCAACGGGTCGAGATGGCCGAGCGCCGCCTTGAAGCCCGTGGCCCACAGCAGGGTGTCGACGGCGGTGAACGAGCCGTCGGCCTCGCGGACCCCCAGCGGCTCGACGGCCGTGAACATCGGACGCCGCACCAGCGCCCCACGCTCCTGGGCCGCGCGGGCGTACGGGGTCCAGGCCAGGCCGGTGTAGGAGACGACGCTGCCGGTCGGGCGCCCCGACGTCACGTCGGCCGTCACCCTGGCGATGACCTCCCGGCCCTCCACCTCGGGGCGGAAGGCGCCCTCGCGGAAGACCGGCTCGCGGCGCGTGTACCAGAAGGTGGTCGCCACCCGGGAGACCTCCTCCAGCAGCTGCACGGCCGAGATCCCGCCGCCGACGACCGCCACCCGCCGCCCCGCCAGCTCCTCGGCGGAGACGTAGTCCCTGGTGTGCAACTGCCTGCCGGCGAAGGTCTCCTGGCCGGGGTAGCGCGGCCGTACCGGGTTGTTCCAGGTGCCGGTCGCGTTGACCAGCGCCCGGGTGCGCCACCGGCCGGCGCTGGACTCCACCAGCAGCTCGCCCTCCGGGTCCGCGTCGGCCCTGGTGACGGCGGTGACGGTGACCGGGCGGAGGATCGGCGGGCGGGTGGCGTGTTCGAACGCGGCGAAGTAGCGGGGAACGGCGTCCCGGCTCGGCTCGGCGGGGTCGATCGGCGGCTGGGGGAAGTCCGGCAGGTCGAAGATGCCGTTGACCGTCTCCATCCGCAGCGACTCCCAGCGGTGCCGCCAGGCGCCGCCCGCGCCGGACTCGGCGTCGAGCACCACCACGGTGCGCTCCGCCTCCGGATCGGTCAGCGCGCTCGCGAAGCCGCGCCGCCCCAGGTGGTAGGCGGCCGACAGGCCGGCCTGCCCGCCGCCGACGACGACCACGGTGGCGCGGCGCTCGGCGCCCGCCTCGGCAGGGGTACCCATCAGCCGAACTGTACCGAGCGCTTGGCCAGCCCCATCCAGAAGCCGTCGATCACGCTGCGCTGCTCGGTCAGCTCGCCCACGGCGTCCGCCGCTCCCATGGTGACGAAGAGCGGCGCGAAGTGCTCGGTGCGCGGATGGGCCAGGGCGCCGGCCGGCGAGGCGTGGACGAAGTCGAGCAGCGCGTCCGCGTCGCCCGCCTCCAGCGCCTCGTGGCCCCAGTCGTCGAACTCGGCCGACCAGGCCGGCACGCCCCCCTCGCGGAGCGCGGAAAGGTTGTGGGTGAAGAAGCCCGAGCCGACGATCAGCACCCCCTGGTCCCGCAGCGGCGCCAACCGCCGACCGACCTCCATCAGCCGCACCGGGTCGAGGGTCGGCAGCGAGATCTGGAGCACGGGTATGTCGGCGTCCGGGTACATCTCCACCAGCGGCACATAGGCGCCGTGGTCCAGCCCCCGCTCCGGCACGTCCGCCACCGGCGTGCCGGCGGAACGGAGCAACGCGCGGACGTCTGCCGCCAGTTCGGGGGCGCCCGGCGCGGGGTAGCGCACCTGGTAGTAGCGCTCGGGGAAGCCCCAGAAGTCGTACTCCAGCGGCACGGACGTGGTGGCGCCGATCGCCAGCGGGGCCTCCTCCCAGTGCGCCGAGACCATGAGGACGGCCTTCGGCCTCGGCAGCTCGGCCGACCAGGCGGCGAGCTGCCCCGGCCACAGGGCGTCGTCGGCCAGCGGCGGGGCGCCGTGCGAGAGGTAGAGCGCGGGCATGCGGGCGGACGCGGGTGCGGCGGTCACGGGAGCCCTCCGACGGTCTCATTGAAGCTTCAACTTCTTACCGTCAGAGTACTCCACCCGCCCCCCGTCGCGTCGACGGCGCGGTCGGCGCGACGGGGGCGAGGAGCGAGGGGCGAGGGGACCTCAGCAGGTGCCGTCGGGGAACCGCAGACCGTTGTCCGCGCCCGCGATCTCGCGCACCACGTCGGGGACGCAGTCGGCGCCGTCCAGAGGGAAGGAGTAGGGGATGTCCACCGTGGTGTTGGACTCCGGGTCCGGCCCCGCCGGGTTGGTCTCGTCGCCGGGCTCGGACCAGGTCACGTTCTCGAAGACGTTGCCGTCGACCTGCCAGTAGCCGGCCTCGTCCGTGTAGAAGGTGCCGAGGACGTCCTTGGAGTCCTGGAAGTAGTTGTTGTCCACCCGCACCCGCGCGCCGGCACGGGAGTTGATGCCCGACTCGTGGATGTCCACGAAGTGGTTGTTGAAGACGTGCCCGACGCCGCCGCGCAGCAGCGGGGTGCGGGAGTCGATGTTCTCGTACAGGTTGTGGTGGTAGGTCACATAGCCGTTGGAGGTGTCGCTCTCGCTGGAGCCGACGAGCCCGCCGCGGCCCGAGTCGCGCAGGACGCTGTGGGAGAGCGTGACGTACTGGGTGTTGTTCTTCATGTCGAAGAGCCCGTCGAAGCCCTCGTCCTCGCCGCCGGACGCCTCCAGCGTGACGTGGTCGACCCAGACGTTGCGCACGTCCTTCTCCATGCCGATGGCGTCGCCGCCGTTGGAGGTGGGCGAACCGGACTTCTTGACGTTCCGCACCGTCACGTTCTGAATGATGATGTTGCTGGACTCCCGGACATGGATGCCCAGTTCGTCGAAGACCGCGCCGTCGCCGACGCCGACGAGGGTCACGTTGCTGATCTGCTTCAGCTCGATGACGTCGTCGGCGGTGTTGCAGCTGTCACCGGAGACCTTGCTGGTGTTGCCGTGGTTGACGGTCCCCTCGACCTCGATGGTGATCGGGGTGTCGTCGGCGGCCCGCGAGCAGAGCGCCTCGTGGATCCCGGTGCCGGTGCCGACCCGGACGGTCTCGCCGCCCTCGCCGCCGGTGGTGCCGCCGTTCTGGCTGGCGAAGCCGCTGGCCGTGCCCGTCGCCGAGGTGGACGGCTCGGCCGACGCCCCGGCTGTCGACAGCGCGACGCCGCTCGCGGCCACCACGGCCAGCAGCGTCGTGGCCACGCCGGCCCGCGGTAGTACTCGTTTCCTCATGGTGGGTCCGCCTTTCAGCGTTGTGGGGGGTGTGGCGGGTGCCGCTCAGTCCGTGACCCGGACGCCGCCGAAGGTCACCACGAGGCTGCCGTCCTCGGCGAAGGACCAGTCGGGGGCGCCCGCGTAGGCGCCGCAGGAGGCGCCGTTCTCGCCCGACCAGAACTCGTTGGAGGCGTCGACATCGCCGATCGTCCGGTCGTTGGAGCCGCTGTCGCACGAGACGTTGTCGCGGAAGACGGAGGAACCGCCGTCGAAGTTGAAGTTGCGCTCCTCGCTGCCGATGCTCACGTTGCCCGAGACCGTCATGGAACCGGTGTTGCGGTTGTAGGTGAACCCGTGCTTGCCGTTGCCGTGGGCGATGTTGCCCCGCAGCACGTGGTCGACGCCGATGTCCTCGCCGCCCAGCTTGTAGCCGTTGCGGTCGCCGTCGCCGGACTGGGAGCCGTCGGAGAGCTTGCCGTTGGCGTAGGCGAGCGAGTCCTCGATGGTGACCGCGCCGATCGCGCCGGTGTCCGACTTGGTGTACAGGTCGTAGCCGTCGTCGATGTTGTGGTGCGCGACGGTGTAGCGGAAGACGTTGCCCGGCCCGACGGTCAGCTTGGGCGCGAAGCCGTCGGCGTCCTCCCCGTCGGAGTCGACGTTGTCGTGCGAGACCGCGCTGAGCACCAGGTTGTTGGCGGGCCACTCGCTCTCCGGGGTGTCGGAGGTGGCGCGGGAGAGCTGGAGCCCGGAGTCGCGGTTGTGGCGGGTGACGGTGCGCTCGATGACGTTGTCGCTGCCGCTGACGAAGATGCCGTTGTCCCCGGCGTGCTCGACGGTGATGCCGTAGAGATGCCAGTAGGAGGCGTTGAGCGCCAGACCGCGGTTGGCCGGGTCCTCCTCCTGGGCGGAGAAGTCCAGCACCGGGGTCTCCCCCGGGTAGGCCGACAGCGTGGTGCGCGCGTCGGCCGTGCCGTCGCCGCCCGCGATGGTGACCGTCTCCTCCAACGCGTAGCCGCCGTCGCGCAGATAGACCGTCCCGCCGGCGGTGACCCGTTCCAACGCGGCGGTGAGCGTGGTCGGGTCGTCCTCCGTCCCGGCGGCGTCGGCGTCGCCGTCCGGCGCGGCGTAGAGCGCGTCGGCCGCGAGGCCGGGGGCGCCGGGCTCGTCGGCGCCGGCGCCGACGGCCGCGCCCAGCAGCCACGCCGCCATCACGCCGGCGAGCGGGACCGCGAGGGCGACGCGACGGCGGCGGGCGGGAACACGGACCAGAGACATGGGCTCATCTCCTCAGAACCGGGGTGGGGGGTGCCTCGGCGAGGTCGACGCACTTCTCGAAACGGGGAAGGGGTGGGGCCAGCCACCCGCGGCTCCCCGGTCCGCCTCGCGTCGGCCACGCGAGTTCTCGTCGCCGGGACGGACGGCACGTGCCGCGCCGCCCGGCGTTGACCGGTGGTGTGGAACGGCGGGGACCGAGCGGCTCCCTGGTGGGTTTCGGCCTCGCCGCGCAAGCGCTTGCCCTCGGGGCCGGGGGTTCCCGACCTGGTCAGGGGCGTCTGGGGGAACAGCGTAGGAGCGGGAGGCCGAACAATTCCGGGGTGCGCGTGGACAATAACGATCCCCGCGCCCCTCCCCCGCCGGGTGCCCCGCGTCAACACCCCCCGGATGAGCGCCCCGCCGCGCCCCCGCGGTCGCTCAGTCCCGGTGGCCGTAGGCCGGGTAGGTCAGATAGCCGTCGTCGCCGCCCTGGTAGAAGTCCCGCGCGTCCTCGGGGCTCAACGGCAGTGCGGCGCGCAGCCGTTCCACCAGGTCCGGGTTGGCGATGAACGCGCGCCCGAAGCTGACCAGTTCGGCGCCGAGGCCCAGCCAGTGGTCGGCGTCGGCGCGGCTGGTCCGCTTCGGGCCCCCCGGCGGGACCGGGTTCATGATCAACGTGCCGGGCCAGGCCGCGCGCAGCCCGAGCAGCACCTCCTCCTCGCTGGTCGCGACGAGATGGACATAGGCCAGGTCGAGCCGGGCCAACTCGGCGAGCAGCGTGCCGTACAGCCGGGGCACGTCCTCGTCCGCGACGCCCCAGGTCGTCGAGCCGGGCGAGAGCCGGATGCCGGTCCTGGCCGCGCCGACCGCGTCGACGGTGGCCTCCGCCGCCTCGACGGCGAACCGGACACGGCCGGCCACCGAGCCGCCGTAGCGGTCGGAGCGCAGGTTGGCGTTGCTCGACAGGAACTGCGAGATCAGATAGCCGTTGGCGCCGTGCAGCTCCACCCCGTCGAAGCCGGCCGCCACCGCGCCGCTGGCCGCCTCCGCGTACGAGGCGGCGTGCTCGGGGACCTCGGCGGTCTCCAGCGCCCGGGGAACGGGCGCCGGGCGGGGGCCGTTCGGGGTGAAGACCTCGCCGACGGCGGGCACGGCCGAGGGGCCGACGGGCCGGAAGCCCGTCGTGTCGGGGTGCGAGACCCTGCCGCCGTGCATGAGCTGCGCGAAGATCCGGCCGCCGTTGGCACGCACGGCCTCGGTGACCGGCCGCCAGGAGGCGACCTGCGCCGGGGTGTGCAGCCCGGGCGTGCCGGGGTTGGACTGGCCGACCAGGCTGGGCTGCACGCCCTCGGAGACGATCAGCCCGGCGCTGGCCCGCTGCGCGTAGTAGCGGGCCATCGACGGCGTCGCCAGGCCCCCCTCGGCGGCCCGGACCCGGGTCATCGGGGCCATGACGACGCGGTTGGGGAGCGCCAGCTCGCCGAGCCGGTAAGGGGAGAAGAGGGATGAGGGGGATGAGGGGGATGGCATCGTGCGGACTCCTCGCGATTCACGGCGTTTCCCAGATCTTGGGCGCGCGGTTACGCTAAAACCTCACATCCATGTGAGAGGCAAGCCCGGAGGGCGGAACGTTGCGGATCGGGGAGCTGGCCGCGCGCACCGGCGTGAGCGTGCGGTCGCTGCGGTACTACGAGGAGCAGGGGCTGGTGACCAGCGCCCGGAGCGCCAGCGGCCAGCGGCACTACACGGAGAGCGCCGTCGACCGGGTGGCGCTCATCCAGCGGCTCTACACCGCGGGGCTGTCCAGCCGGACCGTCGCCGCGCTGCTGCCGTGCGTGGACGCGCCCAGCCACCGGGCGACGGACGCCGCGCTGGAGAAGATGGCGCGTGAACGGGACCGGATCTCCGCGCACATCGACCAGCTGGCCGCGACCAGGGACGCCCTCGACGCGGTGATGGAGACGGCGCGCTCCTACCGCGCGGGACAGCGGTCGCCGGAGTGCGTGGGCGACCGGGCGGCGGAGCGGCGCGCGGGATGATTCCGGGCCGCCGGGTGGGGTCCCGGCGGGTGCGGGGTTGACTGGCGGCATGAGGATGCGCAGCAGTTCCACCGCCGCCGTGGTCGTCGCCGTCTTCGCCTGGGGGGTGCTCACGTCGTGTTCCTCGGACGGGGACTCCGCCGCGGACCCCGGCGCCGGGGAGGCGTCGGGCGCCGAGTCGTCGGCGCCCGACGGCGACGACGAGGCCGGTGCCGGTGAGGAGGAGCGGGAGGAGGAGCCGGAGGAGGCCGCTCCCCCGCCCTCCGGGCCCTGCGCGGAGGGCAGTTGCGAGGTCGAGGTGGTCGTCGGGGACGTGGTCGAGGTGCCGACCGCCTACGGGCTGGGGCCGATCGAGGTCACCGGCATCGCCGGCGACACCGTCGAGATGGTCGCGCCGCTGACGGGCCCGGGCTACAGCATGGCCGGCTGTTCCGGGGGCGGCGGGGTGAGCTCGAACGGCGGCGGTGGCGTGGGGATGAGCTGCGAGGTGGGGACGGTCGCCACCGTCAACGAGGCGATGAGCCTGGAGGTCGTCGAGATCGTCGACGCCGGCGCGGTGCTGCGGATCGAGCCGGCCGGCTGAGGGCGGGACGGGTCGGGGCGCGGCGCGTCGGGGAGGCGCGGGTCGGGTCGGGGCACGGGTCGGGTCGGGTCGGGGCACGGGTCAGGAGAAGAAGACCAGGTTGACGATCGCGACCGTCCCGATGGCCACGATCAGCCCGCGCATCAGCCCCGGCGGCAGCCGACGGCCGACGCGGGCGCCGACGATGCCGCCGAGGGTGGCGCCCACGGCGATCAGCGCGACGGCGAGCCAGTCGATCGAGTCCCAGGCGACCGCCATGAAGACCACGGCCGCGACCAGGTTGACGCCGGTGACCAGCAGGTTCTTCACCGCGTTGACGGACTGGAGCGACTCGCTGGTCAGGATGGACAGCAGCCCGACGACCAGGATGCCCTGCGCGGCGCCGAAGTAGCCGCCGTAGACGCCGACCACCAGCGTGCCGCCGAGCAGCGCCGCGCGCCGGCCGAACGAGGGGCCGGTGTCGGCGCCCTCCGGGTCCTCGGCGGCGCGGCGGGCGGCGGCGCGTTGCACGAACGGTCCGGCGACGACCATCACCAGGCCGGCGGCGATCAGCACCGGGACGATGGTGCGGAACGCGTCGTCGGGCAGCACCAGCAGCAGCGTCGCGCCGACGACCCCGCCGAGCAGCGAGGCGGGCAGCAGCACCCGGGCGAGGCCGGCGTTCTGGCGCAGCTCGTGCCGGTAGCCGAGGGTGCCGGAGAGACCGCCGCCGACCAGGCCGATGTTGTTGGAGATGTTGGCGACCAGCGGCGGGTAGCCGCAGAGGACCAGCACCGGGAACGAGACCAGCGTGCCGGAGCCGACGACCACGTTGATCATCCCGGCCCAGAAGCCGGCCCCCAGGATGGCGGCCCACTTGCCTCCGACGGCCGCCGCCTCGACCAGCCCGGCGTCGGCGATCACCACCGGTCGGCCCGCCCCTCCGCCGCGACTCCCGCGCCCCGCCCGTGACCGTCCGTTGAGTTCATGGCCCCAGGCTAGAACCCGAGGCCGGCGGCCCCGCGGCCAGCCCGGCGCCCGGCGTCGGGGAGCCGGGGTGTGGCGCACCCGGGTGGCGAACGGCCTGGCTCGGGCGCCCGGCAGGCCCAAGACTCGGTGCCGGCGGGGAGCACACCACCCGCCGCGCGCCGCCCGCCGGGTGGCGCGCCCATGTGTGCGGGGGGAAGGAGTCCCGATGACGGAACAGGACGGCGGACGACGCGCCCTGGAAGCGCGGCTGCGGCAGTTGGAGGACAGGGAGGCCCTGCGCGGGCTGCTGATGCGCGGCTGGCGGGCGTTGGACCGCAAGGACTGGGACAGCTGGATCGCGCACTGGGCCGAGGACGCGGTCCTCGATTTCGGTCCGTGGGGGGAGACGCGCGGCCGGCGGGCGATCAGGGAGCGGGTCGAGGCGGCGGAGGCCGCCTACCCGGCGATGCAGCACCACATCCTCAACCTGCATCTGGAGGTGGAGGGCGACCGGGCGACCGGCACCGGCTACATGTGGTTCGTCGCGGTCACCGAGCCCGAGCGGGCGGACTCCCCGTACGCGATGGGCGGCCCCTACGACTGGGAGTTCCGCCGGGGCGCGGACGGCCGTTGGCTGATGACCCGCCAGCGGCTGGGGCTGTGGTGGACGACCGGCGAGGACGCGGGCGACCGCTTCGCCGCACCACGGGGGTGAGGCGGGCCGTGCGCGGGGCGCGTCGCCCTCGCCCCGGCCGCGTGGGGGCCGGCTACTCCGGGCCGCCCGCCGCCCCGCCCTCGCCCTCGGACCAGCTCCCCGCGGGCGAGGTCCCCGCGGGCCGGCCGTCCACGACCTTCGTGAGGAGGGTGCGGATGCGGTCGGGGTCGGCGTCGCGGTCGTCGAGGAGGATCGCGGCGCAGAGGCCGTCGCACAGGGCGACGAACGCCTCGACCGCGCCCGGGTCGTCGGTCCGGGTGCGGGCCAGTGCCGCGACGCTGTCGCGCCAGCCGCGCGCCGCCGGGCGCAGCGCCGGGCGGCGGGCGGCCAGCGTCGACAACTCGCGTTCGGCCAGGGCCCGTTCGCGTCCGGGGCCGGCCGAGTCGGCGATGAGCCTGGCGAGTCCGCCGACCGGGTCGTCGTCGGCGTCGACGAGCCGGCGGATGTGTCCCGTGTACGCGTCGGCGACGCTGGTCAGCGCGGCGACCAGCAGGTCGTCGAGGGTGGCGAAGTAGTAGAGCGTGAGGCTGGTGGTGATCCCCGCTTCCTTGGCGACGGCTCGGTGGGTCACCCCGGCGGCGCCGTCCCGGCGGACGACGGTGAGCGTCGCCTCGATGATCTGGGCCCGACGGCGTTGGCCGCGCAGCCTGCGCCCGTCGACCGTGCCCTGTTCGTCCGCCATCGGCCCTCACCGCTCGTCGACACCCGCCAGGGTCGAGGCTATCCGCTCGGCTGCGGGGGCGGGTTGGCCGATCGGGCGGATGTGGCGCAGCGCGCGGAGGCAGACGAGCGCGGCGGCGGCGACGGCGGCCCCGGCGACGAGCGCGGCGGTGTGGAGACCGCCGGTGAACGCGTCCCGCGCGTGCGCCAGGGCGCCGGGCGGCAGCCGGTCCGCCACGGACACCGCCCCGGAGAGGCTGTCCCCGTAGGAGTCGGCCACGGGCCCGGCCGGCACGGGCCGTTCCCCGGCCGACGACCGGTAGAGGGCCGTCGCGAGGCTGCCGAGGAGCGCGACCCCGACCGCGATGCCCAGCTCCTGGACGGTCTCCGACATCGCGGCGGCCGACCCGGCCCGCTCCGGCGGCGCCGCGCCGACGACGATGTCGGTGCCCAGCGAGGCGATCGTGCCGAGGCCGAGGTAGAGGAAACCGAAGCCGACGACCACGCTGATCCGGCTGTCGTCGCCGGCGAGGGCGAGCAGGGCGTAGCCGACCAGGGAGAAGGCCAGGGCCGCGGCCATCACGTTCCCGGGCGGGACGCGGGTGGCGAGCAGCGGCGCGCCGATGCCGCCGAGCAGCATGGCCAGCGCGGGCGGCCCCATCCACAGGCCGGCGGCCGTGGGCGGAAGCCCCTCGACGAGCTGGAGGTACTGGGTGATCAGGAACATCATGCCGCCGAACCCGGCCAGGCCGACCAGCAGCACGCCCAGCGCGGCGGAGAACGCGCGGTCGGCGAAGAGCCGCACGTCCAACAGCGGTTCTTCGAGGCGGAGTTGGCGGCGCACGAAGGCGAGGGCCGAGGCGCAGGCGAGCAGGGCGGCGACGAGCGCCTGCCCGTCGGGACCCTCGGCGGCGACGTGCTTGACGGCGTAGACGGCCGGCAGCATCGCCGCCAGCGAGAGGGCGACGCTCCACGGGTCGAGCCGTCCCGCGGCCGGCCGGCGCTCCGGCAGCAGCGCGGGCGCGGCGACCAGCACCAGCACGGCGACGGGCACCGCGAGCAGGAAGACCGCGCCCCACCACAGGTGGGCGGAGAGCACGCCGCCCACCACCGGTCCGGCCGCCATGCCGAGCGCGAACATCGTGGCCCAACCGCCGATCGCCAGCGCCCGCTGCCTGGCGTCCCGGAACATGTCGCTGATCAGGGAGAGCGTGGAGGGCATCAGCGTCGCCCCCGCCACCCCCAGCAGCGCCCTGGCAAGGATCAGCCAGAGCGCTCCGGGGGCGAACGCGGCGAGCACCGAGGCCGCGCCGAACGCGGCCATGCCGATCCTCAGCAGCCGCCGGCGTCCGACCCGGTCGCCGAGGGTGCCCATGGTGATCAGGAACCCCGCGATGAGGAACCCGTAGGAGTCCATGATCCACAGGGTCTCCGTCGCGCTCGGCCGCAGCTCCGCGGCGAGGCTCGGGACGACCAGGTAGAGCGCGGTGACGTCCAGCCCCAGCAGCGCGGTCGGCAGCGCCAGCACCGCGAAGCCGGCCCACTCCCGCCTTCCGGCGCGCGGTGACGGTTCGGTCCCCATCTCACCCTCCCACTTAGTTGAACTCGGGTACTAGTTGTACCATCGTTCAACAATGAGCGCGCGGGGGTACCGGGAGAGTGGCCGGGGCGCGGAGCCGGAGCCTCGGGGCGGGGCTAACGTGCCGTGGATTCGCTCAGCAGCCGCAACGCCAGGTCCTTCAGCTCCTGGTCGGCCTCGCTGGCGTCGCCGGAGTCGAACGGCGGCGCGGGGTCGTACTCGATGATCAGCTGGATGGCGCGGGCCGTCCGCTCGTCGGCGAGTTCGGACGCCAGCAGCAACGCCATGTCGATGCCGGCCGAGACGCCGGCGCCGGTCAGGATCTTCCCGGAGCGCACATGGCGTTCGGGGACATAGGTGACCCCGTAGGTGGCCTCGATGTACTCCGCGGACGCCCAGTGGGTGGTCGCCCGCCGGCCCGTCAGCAGCCCGGCTGCGGCGAGGATCACCGAGCCGGTGCAGACGGAGGTGGTCCACCGGGTGTGGCGGTGGACGCGGCGGATCCACTGCCGCAGTCGCGGGTTCTCGATGGCGCCGACCGTTCCCTCCAGGCCGCCGCCGGGGACGAGCAGCACGTCGAGGCGGTCGACCTCGTCGAGGGAGGCGTCGGCGAGAACGGCGACGTCGCGGGTGTCGGTGCGGACGGGACCGGCGCGCTCGCCGAGCAGGGTGACGGTGGCGCCGGGCAGCCGGGAGAGGACCTCGGCGGGGCCGGTGGCGTCCAGCAACGTGAACCCCTCGTAGAGCAGCACGCCGATGCGGGGGCCGCGCTCCCCCGGGAGCCCCGGGGCCGGCTCGGCCGCTGGGAGCGGGGCGTCGGCGCCGGCCGGGGCGGCACCGGCGAGAACGGAAACCGCCGCGGTGGCGGCGGTCGCGCCGAGCAGGGTGCGGCGGTCGGTGAGGCGGGTCGCCCCGTTGTTCCTGTTGGTCATGGGACGGAAGCCTGGCGCGGCGGCGGCTTCCGTGGGAGCGGCGTGTCCTTCATCCTGCGGAGCGTGTCCCCCGTCGCACCGTAGTGGTCGAGCAGCGCCTGGCGCAGCACCGTCTCCGAGCCGAAGCCGCAGCGGCGCGCGACGGCGGCCAGCGGCAGCGCGCTGGTGCGCAGCAGATGGACGGCGGCCTCGGCGCGGGCGGCGCGGACCGCCCGGGCGGGGGTGGTCCCGAGATGGGTCGTGAAGAGTCGGGTGAGATGGCGCGGGCTGACCCCGGCCCTGGCGGCGAGGGCCCGCGGGCTCAGGTCGTCGGCGATATGCCCCGCGACATGGCGCAGCAGGTCGGCGACGGCGCGGTCCCTCGGCGGCGGGGCGGCGAGAAACGCGCTCAACTGCGCCTGGTCCGCCGGCCGGTGGACCCAGGTGACCAGTTCACGGGCGACCGCGCGGGCGAGGACCGGGCCGTGGTCGTCCTCCACGAGCGCCAACGCCAGGTCGAGGCCGCTGATCACGCCGGCCGAGGTGAAGACGTGGCCGTCCCTGACGTAGAGCGGCGTGGGATCGACGGCCACCGCCGGGTGGCGCTCGGCGAGCGCGCGTCCGAACCGCCAGTGGGTGGTGACCCGCCGGTTGTCCAACAGGCCGGCCGCGGCGAGCACGTCGGTGCCGGTGCAGACCGAGGCGACCCGGCGCGCGTCCCGCGCCAGCCGCCGCACCTGCGCGACGAGCGCCCCGTCGCGCGCCGCCGCCTCGCTGCCGGCGCCGCCGCTGACCAGCAGCGTGTCCAACCGCCCCGTGACCTCGGCCAGGGCACGCGGCGCGCCGACCCGCAGCCCGCTGGAGGTGCGGGCGGCACGACCGCCGAGGGTGGCGACCTCGACGGCGTAGGGCGGGGTGGCCCGGTGCGCGTTGGCGATCTCGAAGGCGCCGGCCGGGCAGGCGATGTCCAGGATCTGGGCGTCGTCGTAGGCCACGATCAACACCCGGCGTTCCGCCGCCCGTTCGTCCACCACGGCCTCCTCACCCGGGCGGGCCCGTCCCGCCGCTGGTCGTGGAGCGTAGACCGGCGGCGGGCACGGGCGCCGGTCAGGGGCCGAGGAGCGGCGCCAGGGGCGCGTCGGGGTCGGTGACGACCTGGCGCAGCAGCGCGGTCAGCTCGTCCGCCCAGGCGGCGACGGTGGCCGGCTCGAAGAGGTCGGTGGCGTACTCGAAGGTCACCTCCAGCCCGGACTCGTGCGGCACGAGGACGACGTAGAGCGCGTTTCTGGACACGCCGGGGAGAGGCAACGGGCGGACGTCGGCGGTCAGTTCGGGCAGGTCCAGGGCGGGGGGCGGGGTGGTGACCACGGTGAAGAGCACGTCGGGGAAGGCGCCGTCGGAGGCGCCGGGGGCGACGAGCTCGGCCACCTCGGCCAGCGGCAGCTCCTGGTGGTCGAGCGCGGCGAAGAGGCCGGAGCCCAGCTGCCGCGCCAGGTCGGCGACGGTCCCGGCGTCCGAGAGACGGGCGCGCAGCGCCACCGCGTCGCCCAACAGCCCGACGACATCGGCGCGTTCGGGGACCAGCCGGTTGGCGCTCGACGCGTTGAGCACCACGTCGTCCCGGTGTCCGGTACGACGGGCGGCCCACACGGCGAACGCGGCGGCGAGCACCGCGTAGGGCGTGGTGCCCAGCCGGGTCGCGGTCCCCGGCAGCGCGCGGGAGAGCGTCACCTCCAGCGTGCGGGTGTGCAGGGCACCCCGGCCGGAGAGCACCGGCGGACGCGGCCGGTCCGTCGGCAGCGCCAGGTCGAGCGGGGCCCCGGCCAACTCGTCGCGCCAGAAGCGCTCCAGCTCCGCCCTGCGCTCCCCCGCCAGGGCGGCCTCGGCGCGCGCGACCGCGGGGAACTGCCCGCCGGGCGGCGGGAGTTCCGGGGCGCCCCGGCCCTCGGCCGCGTGTGCGAGCGCACCGAGGTCGCGCCAGAGCACGCCGAGCGACCAGCCGTCGCAGACCGCGTGGTGAAAGACCGTCAGCAGGCTCCAGCGGTCGGGCCCCGTCCTGGCCAGCCGGAAGCGGAAGAGCGGCGCGTGCTCCAGGTCGAACGGGCGGCCGGCGTGGCGCAGGCACCACCGTTCCACGTCGGCGTCGGCGACCGGCGCCCCCGAGTCCAGTTCGTCCACGGGCAGTTCGACCGCCACCCGGTCCAGAACCTCCACCAGCCGCCGCCCGCCGCGCACCACCAGGCGGGTACGCAGCGCCTCGTGGCGTTCGACCAACGCGGCCAGCCAGGCGCCCAGTCGCTCCGGCCGCACCGGGCCGCGCAGGTCGACGCGGTGGGTGACGTGGTAACAGCCGGCGTCGGCGCGCTCGTGGTGACGGCGCCACAGGCGGCGTTGGACGGCGTTCATCGGCACGGTCGCCGTCACCTCGGACGGCTGGGCCGAGCCGCGCGCGGCGACGCCCCTGACGGTGGGGGTGCGGAAGAACTCGGCCATCGACAGGGTGAGTTCCAGCTCCCTGGCCACGCGGTGCAGGAGTCGCACGGCGCTCAGCGAGTGCCCGCCGAGGGCGAAGAACGAGCGGGTCACCGGCACGTGCGCCACGCCCAGCTCCTCCGCCCACAGCTCCCGTAGGGCCTTCTCCAGCGGGGTGGCGGGCTCGTCGTCGTCGACGCCGGGCACCGGCTCGGCCTCGGGCTCGGGGAGCGCCTTCCGGTCGAGCTTGCCGGAGGCGTTGACCGGCAGCCGGCTGAGCCGCGCCCAGCGGCGCGGCACCAGCGGGTCCGGCAGGAGCACGGCCAGCGCCTCGCGGGAACGGGCCAGCGGGTCCCCGCCGTCCGCGCCGGGCGCGGGGACCACGCAGGCGAACAGCTCGCGTTCCCCGTGCCGGTCGCGGCGCGCCACCACGGCGGCGTCGGCCACCCAGGGCAGCGCGGTCAACGCGGCCCTGACCTCGCCGGGTTCGACCCGGTGGCCGCGGATCTTGGTCTGGTCGTCGATCCGGCCCCGGTACTGGAGGGACCCGTCGGCGCGCCAGCGCGCCAGGTCCCCCGTGCGGTAGGTCGCCGCGCCGGTGCCGTCGTCGAGGAAGGCGGCGGCGGTCTCCTCGGGGCGGCCCAGATAGCCGGCGGCCACGGGCACGCCGCCGACATGGAGTTCGCCGACGGCCCCCAGCGGCACCGGCCGGCCCGCCGGGTCCAGCAGGCGGAGGCGGGCGCCGGGCACCGGGGTGCCGATCGGCGGCCACGGGTCGTCGGCCCCGGGGTCGACCCGTTGGGAGGTGACGATCACGGACGCCTCGGTCGGCCCGTACTGGTGGTACAGCGTGCAGCCCGGGTGCCGGTCGAGGAACCCGCGCACGCCGTCCGTGAGTTGGAGCGCCTCACCGGCGGTGAACAGCTCCCGCAGGGTGGGCAGCCGGGGCTCGGTGTCCAGCAGGTGCCGCAGCGGCGTGCTGGGCAGGAACATCCGCTCCACGGCGTGGCGGCGGACCGTCTCGGCGACCTCCACCGGGTCGCGGCGCGCGGCGTCGTCGATCAGCACCAGCGTGGCGCCGGCCGCGAGGGTGGTGAAGACCTCCTGGACGTGCACGTCGAAGACCGGCGCCGTCCACTGGAGGGTGCGCAGCGCGGGGTGTGCTTCGAGATGGGCGAGGACCAGGTTGACCGGGCCCCTGTGGGGCACCACCACCGCCTTGGGGCGGCCGGTCGACCCCGAGGTGTGCAGGCAGTAGGCGGGGTCGTCCGGGCCGGCCGGGTCGGGGGCGCCCCGCGCCTCGACGGGCTCGTCCCCGTCCGCTTCGAGGGGCACCAGCGGCACGGTCCCGGCGAGCGCGGGGTGCGCTTCGAGGGTCGCGGCGTCGCAGAGCAGCGCGCACGGCTCGCCGTCCGCCAGCAGCTCGGCGAGCCGGGGCGTGGGCGCCGACGGGTCCAGCGGAACGTAGGCGGCGCCGCTGGTGAGCACCCCGAGCAGCGCGGTGATCAGCTCGGGCCCACGCGGCAGCAGCACGGCGACGCGCCGGCCCCGACCGGCGCCCGCGGCCCGCAGCCGGGCCGCGAGCCGTTCGACCCGGTCGGCCAACTCGCCGTAGCTGACGTGGTGTTCGCCGTGGACCAGGGCGGTCGCGCCGGGAGCGCGGCGGGCCTGGCGGGCGAAGAGCCCGTGCAGGGTGTCCTCGACGACGGGCGCCGGCTCGTCCAGCCGCCCGAGCCTGGCGAGCGCGGCGCGCTCGGCGTCGGGGACGGCGGTCAGCGCGGCGAGCGGGGCGGCGGGGTCGGCCAGGGCGCGGCGCAGCAGCGCCTCGACCCGGTCCAGCAGCCGCCGCACCGTGGCCGCCTCCAGCAGCGCGGTGTCGTACTCGACGGCGACCCGCACCCCGCCCGGGTGGTGCGTCAGATAGAAGGCGAGGTCGAACGGGGCGCGGTCGCTGGGCACATCGAGCAGCGTCACGCGCGGGCCCCCCGGGTCGGAGGCGACGGTGCCCTCGTTCTCGTACTCCACCAGGACCTGGAAGAGGGGGTTGCGGCCGGGGTCGCGGGTGGGGTTGAGCGCGCCGACCAGCTCGTCGAACGGCACGCCCCTGTGGTCCAGCGCCTCGGTGCCGCGTTCCCGCACCCGCCGGAGCAGGGTGGGCAGGTCGGGGTCGCCCGTGAGGTCGAGCCGGAGCGGCACGGTGTCGAGGAAGAACCCGACGTGCCCCTCGGCCCCCTCGGGGCGCGCGCTGACGGCGGTGCCGACGACGATCTCCGACTGTCCGGCGTGCCGGGCGAGCACCGCGGAGAGGGCTCCGGTCAGCGCCATGAAGAGGGTGGCGCCGTGGGAGGCGGCGAACTCCCGCACGTGCGCGATGAGTTCGGCGTCCCATGCGTGGCTCACGCTGGCGCCGACGCCGGTGCGCACCGGCGGCCTGGGGCGGTCGGTGGGCAGCGTCAACTCGGGTGCGCCGGCGAGCCGACGCACCCAGTGGTCGAGTGCGGCGGCGCGCTCGGCCGCGCTCGGCTCCGCCGGCCGCGGCACCTCGGGCAGCGGCGGCAGCGGCACGGCGCCGGGGGAGGTCCCGGTCTCGGCACGGTAGTAGGCGACCAGGTCGGAGACGAGGACGGGCGTCGAGGCGGAGTCGAAGACCAGGTGATGGGCCATCAGGAAGAGCAGATGGCTCTCCTCGGAGAGCCGCAGCAGCCGCGCCGTGACCAGCGGCCCCTCGGCCGTGTCCAGCACCCGGCCGCGCTCGGCGGCCAGCGCGGCGGTGACGGCCCGGGCCACGTCGAGCCCGGGATGCTCCTCCACCGGAACGTCGAACGGCATCCGGGCGCGCACCTCGCGGTGCGGCACGCCGTTCTCCTCGCCGAAGACGGTCCGCAGCGCGGGCTGCCGCGCGGCGACGCGGTCCAGCGCCCTGCGGAGCGCGGGCACGTCCAGCGGTCCTTCGAGGTGGACGGCCTTGGGCTCGTGGTACATGTGGGTGCCCGGGTGCAGCCGTTCGAGGAACCACAGCCGACGCTGCGCGGGCGTCAACGGCAGCCGCTCCGGCGGCCGTTCGGCGGGCGGGGCGGCAGGCGCGGGCACGGCGCTGGCGGGCGGGGCCTTCGGGGGCGCGGTCCCCGCGGGCGCGCCGCGGGTGGGCGCGGGCTCGGCGGCCAGGTCGCGGCGGAGCCCGTCGACCAGTGGCAGCGCCGCCAGCACCTTCTCCTTGTCGACCCCGAAGTCCACGAAGCAGGCGATCTCGTCCGCCCCGGCCGCCAGCAGCCGACGGGCGGTGGCCAGCGCCGCCTCCCGGTCGCCGATCAGCGCGCGCGAGTCGCAGTAGTCGGCGTAGGCCCTGCCGAGCAGGAACTCCACGTCCTCCTCGGGCGAGTTGGCCAGGTCCACCTCGAATCCGAGGCTGTTGGTCACCTGGTTCAGCAGCGAGAGCGAGGAACGCAGATAGTTCAGGAACGGGCGGCGAGCCTCCGCCCTGGCGTCGGCGTCGTCCTCGGCCAGATAGGTGTGCATGAGCACGACCACCCGCCCGCCGGCGGGGTCGAGCCCGTGCTCGGCGCGGGCGGCGCGGTAGCGGGCGATGTTCTCGGCCAGCCGCTCCACCGTCTGCGTCATCAGGTTGGTGACCACGCCCAGGCCCTCGGCGGCGGCCCTGCGGTAGCTGTCCGGGTTGCCGACCACGGCCGCGTACATCGGCGGGTCCGACTGGACGGGCGCCGGGTGGAGCCGCACGTCGACGGGTTGGCCGTCGCCCGAAGCCGTGGTCACCGCCTCGCCGGCCCACAGGCTCCGCACGGTCGCCAGATGCTCGTACATCACCTCGCGGTGGCGCCCGAAGTTCTCCGGCGCGAGCGCGAAGTCGGTGGCGTGCCAGCCGCTGGCGAAGCAGAGGCCGACGCGCCCGCCGGAGACGTTGTCGACGACCGACCACTCCTCGGCGACCCGCACGGGGTGGTGCAGCGGCAGCACGACGGAACCGGCGTGCAGCCGGACCCGGCTGGTCCTGGCCGCCAGCGCGGCGGCCAGGACGGAGGGGTTGGGGAAGAGCGCGCCGAACGAGGCGAAGTGCCGCTCGGGGAACCACAGCGCGTGGAACCCGTTGCGGTCGGCGAACTCGGCCGCCTCCATGATCAGCGCGTACTTGTCGTGCGCGTCGTCCTCGGGATAGTCGCCGAAGAAGTAGAGGCTGACGTCACAGGCGCCGGGCGGCGTGGGCACCTGGGCAACGGGCGCGGGCGCGCGCTCCGTCACGGGCGCGGACGCGGGCACGGGCACGCTAGCGGGGGCGGGCGCGGGCACGCTCGCGGGGGCGGGCGCCGTCGACGCGCCGCCGAGCACGTCGAGTTGACGGCCGATCACCTCGCCGACCTGGTCGGCCAGCCGCTCCATCAGCCGCAGCTGCCGCGCCATCAGCGCGTGCGGGCCCTCCTCGGGAACGGGAGCGGGAACGGGAACGGACGCCGGAACGGGAACGGGCGGCTCGGCCGGGACCCGCGCGGACGGCCCCGCCGGGGCGGGCGCGGTGCGGGGCTCGGGGGCCTTGGCGGTAACGGGCGTGACGGCGGTCGGCGCGGCGGGGCGTCGCCCCTCCGGGGCCAGCCGGGCGGCCAGCGCACGTGGCGTGTCGACGGAGTCGAAGAGTTCCCGCACCGGCACACGCACGCCGTGCCGCCGTTCCAGCGCGGCCGTCAGGCCCATCAGCGAGAGGGAGTCGGCGCCCAGCGCGAGGAAGGAGTCGTCCGGGGCGATCTCCGCCTCCGGTCTGCCCAGCTTGTCGGCGGTCAACTCGCGTACCGAGGCGAGCAGTTCCTCGGGTACGGGGGCCGGCGCGGACTCGGGGTCCGTTGCCGGCGCGGACTCGGGCGCGGGGGCCGGCGCGGACTCCGGGTCCGTTGCCGGCGCGGGCGCGGCGGCCCGGCGGCGTGTCGCCGCGAACGGCACCGCCGTGCGGCGCTGCGGATGGCCGGGCAGCGGGACGCGGCCGACGTCCGGGACGAGCGCCGGCCAGTTCAGCTCGGCGCCCGCGCGGTGGAGCGCGCCGAGCGAGGCCAGCAGCCCGGCCGCCTGCTCGGCAGCCGTGTCACCGGCGCCCTGCCCCCGCAGCCAACGGCTCTCCGGGGTGGCGGCGCGGCCGAGCCCGGTGAGGGCGTCACCGGCGCCGGCCTCGACGAAGTCGCGGTACCCCAGCCGCGCCGCCGTGGCCAACACCAGGTCGAAGCGGACCGGTTGGCGTCCCTGTCGGCACAGGTGGTCGAGGTCGACGCGCCAGCCGGCCGGCCGGTGGACGCCGTCCGTCGCGGTCAGCGACGGCAGCCGCAGCGGCCGGAGTTCGACCCCGGCGGCGAGCGCGCGGAAGGCGCGCAGCGCCAGTTCCATGGCGGCTGAGTGAAAGGCCCGGTCGACGGGGAGCGCGCGGTGCGGCACCCGCTCGTCGGCGCAGCGGCGCGTCAACTCCCCCAGCGCCTCCGGGTCTCCGGCGACGACCTGCACCCCGGGGCCGTTGTGCGCCGCCACCGTCGTGCCCGTCGCCTCGGCGAGCCGAAGGGCGGTGGACGGGTCGGTGAGCAGCACCAGCATCCCGCCCGGCGGCGCGTGCTCCCGCGTCGCCCGGCCGCGCCAGGCGGTGAGCCGCAGCCCGTCCTCCAGGGTGAGGGCGCCGGCGGCGTGCAGCGCGGCGAACTCGCCCACGCTGTGGCCGAACACCAGCGCCGGCTCGATCCCGGCGGCACGCCAGGCGGCGGTCAGCGCGGCCTGGTGGGCGTAGAGCGCGGCCTGGGCCGAGGCGGCGGGCAGCGGCTCGTCGGCGTCGCCGTGCAGCAGCGGTGCGAGCAGCTCGCCGTCGAACTCCCGCGCGTACAGCGCGCCGCAGCGCTCCAGCGTCCGGCGGGCCGCCGGGTGCGCGGCCCACAGCCCGGCGGCCATGCCGCGCCGGGCGCCGCCCTGCCCCGGGTAGGCGAACGCGAGCCTCCCCGTCTCCCGACCGGCCTCCGGCGCCGGCGCGCCGAGGGAACGGGCCAGCTCCTCGGCGGTGCGGCCGACGGCCACCGCGCGGGCGGCCCGGTGCGGCCTGCCGTGGGCGAGGGTGGCCGCGACCTCGGCCGCCGCGGGCGCGGGCCGCGCGGTCAGCCGCTCGGCGAGCCGGTCCACCAACTCGCCGAGCGCCGCCGGGTCGTTCGCCGAGACCGGCACCAGCAGCGGCAGCGCGGTCTCCGGCGCGGGGGAGCGCGCGGGCGCCTCCTCCAGCACCAGGTGGGCGTTGGTGCCGCCGACGCCCAGCGCGCTGACCCCGGCGCGGCGCGGCGTCCCCTCGGGGACGGACCAGGGCCGCACCGTGTCCACCAGGGTCAAAGGCCCTTCGTTCAGCGGCAGTTCCGGGTTGGGCGTGGCGAGTCCCACGGTGGGGGCCAGCGTGCGGTGGCGCAGCATCAGCACGGTCTTCAGCAACCCGGCCATGCCGGCGCAGCTGTCGAGATGGCCCACGTTGGGCTTGACCGAGCCGACGGCGACCGTCCCCGCAGGCACGCCCCGTCTGGTCAACGCCTCGCGGAGCGCGGTGAGTTCGATCGGGTCACCGAGGGCGGTCCCGGTGCCGTGGGCCTCGACGTAGCTCAGGGCCGACGGCGGCACGTCGGCGCGGCGCAGCGCCTCGCGGACGACGTCGACCTGGCCGGCGACGCCCGGCGCGGCGAAGCCGGCCTTGGCGGCGCCGTCGTTGTTGACCGCCGAGCCCCTGATGACGGCGTGCACGGTGTCGCCGTCGGCGAGCGCCAGGTCGAGGCGTTTGAGGAGGACGACGGCCACGCCGTTGCCCCCGACGGTGCCGTCGGCCTCCGCGTCGAAGCTGCGGCACCGTCCGCTGGGCGAGAGGATCGAGCCCGGGTGCCCCAGATAGCCGGTGTGCTGCGGCAGGTGAACGGCGGCGGCGCCGGCGAGCGCCAGGTCGACCTCGCCGTCGAGCACGGCGCGCGCGGCGAGGTGGACGGCGACCAGCGCGGTGGAGCAGGCGGTGCGCACCCCGATCGCGGGGCCGGTGAGGCCGAGCCGGTAGGCGACGCGGGTGGCCAGGAAGTCCGGTTCGCGGCCGATGGCGTCGGTCATGCCGGCGCCCGGGTCGTCCGGGTCGGGTTCGGGGCCGGCCGGGGGCCGCTGGTGGTCGTAGAGGTGCATCCCCGAGCCGGCGAAGACGCCGACCCGGGTGCCGGCGGGGGCGCCCGCGTGTCCGGCGTCCTCCAGCGCGCGGTGGCAGCACTCCAGGAAGAGGCGGTGGGCGGGGTGGGTCGCCTCGGCCTCGGCCGGCGTCATGCCGAAGAACGCGGGGTCGAACTCCTCGACGCCGTCGATCACCCCGCCCACCGGCACCCGCGCGGGGTCCGCGCGTTCCTCGGGGGTGAGCCCGGCGGCGGCCAGCTCCGCGTCGTCGAAGACGCGCAGCGCGCTGCGCCCCTCGCGCAGCAGCTCCCAGAACTCCTCGGGCGTCGCCGCCCCGGGGAAGCGCAGCGCCGTCCCGACGACGGCGACCCGCCGCGCGGCGTCGTCCCCGGGACGGCCGGCGGGCGCGGCGGCCGTCTCCCCCGGCGCCGGGGCGGGGGTCGCGCCGTCCGCGCCGTCCGCGCCGTCCGCGAGATGCGCGGCGAGGGAGGCGACGGTGGGGTGGGCGAAGAACGCGGCGGACGGCGGCGCGGCGCCGAGCCGTTCGGCGAGCCGGGCCCGCAGCCTGGCCAACCGCACGGAGTTCAGGCCCAGTTCGTAGAACGGCGCGGTGTCGTCGACCGGCCCGTCCAGCAGCGCGGCCAGTTCCTCGCGCAGGAGGTCGGCGACGGTTCCGGGCTCGGGCGTGGGCTCGGTGTCGAAGTCGCCGGCGAGCAGCCGTTCCCTCAGCTCTCCCCGGCGGACCTTGCCCGCCGGGGTCCTGGGGAACTCCGCCGGCGCGACCGGCACCACGCGGGCCGCGGTCAGCCGCAGCCCGGCGTAGAGCGCAGCCGCCGTCTCGCGGGCGATCCGCTTGTCGTCGGCGCCCCGGCTGGCGAAGAAGACGGCCAGCTCCTCGGTGCCGGTCTCGGCCCGGGGGATCCCGCAGGCCGCCACCGTGTCGCGGGGCAGCCCGAGGGCGGCGGCGACGGCCTCCTCGACCTCGTGGCTGTAGACGTTGTGGCCGTTGATGATGATCAGGTCCTTGCGGCGGCCGGTGATCACCAGCTGGTCGTCGGCGAGGAACGCGAGGTCGCCGGTGTCCAGCCAGTCGCGCCCCCGGGGGAAGGCGGCGGCGTCGGCCGCCGGGTCGTCGACGTAGCCGGGGGTGACCCTGGCGGGGGCACGCACCTGGAGCCGGCCGACCCGGCCCGGCCTGGTCGGCTCGTCGGCGTCGTCGACCAGCCGCAGGGTGACGCCGTGGGCGGGCCGGCCGCAGGCGACGAAGGTGACGGTCTCCTCGTCAGGGGTGTCGGGACCCGCGGCGACCAGGTCGCCGGCGAGGCTGTCCTTGCGCAGCCGGTGCACGGAGCCCGGCCGGTCCAGCCGTCCGTAGGTGACTCCGGTGACGGTCTCGGCCATGCCCCAGGCGGGCACCACATGGCGCTCGGTGACGCCGAACGGTGCGGTGGCGTCGAGGAATCGGCGCATCACCGGCCACGTGACGCGTTCCCCGCCGCAGACCAGGGTCCTGAGCGCGGAGAGGTCCCAGTGGGCGTCGGGCCGTTGGGCCAGCGCGTCGGCGAGGAGCTGGAAGCCGAAGGTGGGCGCCCAGCCGTGGGCGGCGCGGTGCTCGTGGAGCAGGTCGAACCAGCGTGTCGGCTCGGCGAGCACCCACTCGGTGGGGGCGTGCACGTTGGTGGAGCCGGTGAAGACGGCCAGCAGGTGGTAGAGGAGGAAGGCGCCGCTGTGGTCGACGGGCAGCCAGTTGACCAGGGTGTCCTCGGGGCGGACGTCGAGGACGCGGCGGGAGCTGGCGGCGAAGTCGGCGAGCCCGGCGTGGGTGAGGCGGGCGGCCTTCGGGGCGCCGGTGCTGCCGGAGGAGAGCATCAGCAGGGCGGTGGCGGCGGGGTCGGGCGCCGGTTCCCCCTCGACGGGGCGGGCGGAGAGCAGGTCGCGCGCGGCGACCGCCCTCAGCTCCGGGTCGGTGCCGGCGAGCGCCTCGGTGTCGGCGGGGTCGAGCAGGATCAGCGGGCGGTCGAGCAGCCGGTCGACGTGGCGCAGCCGCTCCCGCGCGGGCGAGTCCCGGGTGGGGCGGTCCGCGATGGCGACGGGCCGGGCGCCGTGCAGGAGGCAGCCCCAGAACGCGGGGAAGAACGCGGCGAGCGGCAGCCCGCACAGCACCACCGCGTCGCCCGGCCGCACCTCGGCCTCGCGCAGCCCGCCGGCCAGTCGGCGGGCCGCGTCGAGGAGTTCGGGATAGGTGAGGCTGGTGCACGTCCCGTCGTCGGCGTAGGTGACGACGCGTCCGGGTCTGGTCTCGGCGGCTCTTAACAGGGCGCGCACGGCGTCCGGCGCGTCCTCGGTCGTCCGCTCGGGTTCGGGTCCCCGGCTCTGTGCCTGCCCTTGGACGCGTTCCATCGGTGTTTCCCCATCTCTGTGCTCGCGGTGGTCTCTCGCGAAGTCGGTGGTCGTGCGCCGGTCAGGCGCGGGCGGTGGCGGGCTCCGGAGGGGCGGAGGCGCGCCGGCGGGTGGCGACGAGCAGCAGGGCCAGCGCCCCGCAGAACGCGGCGCCGTGGAAGAGGCCGACCACGGTCACCGCCGGCCACACCTCCAGCGCGCCGGCGGCGGCCACGGTGCCCAGGGCGAACCCGGACTGCTCGGCGGTGGCCGAGAGGCCGAAGAGGCGGCTCCGCTCCCGGTCGGGAACGGCCTGGAGGCGTGAGGTGTAGACGATCTCGGTCCAGCCGTCGGCGAAGCCGGCGCAGGCGGCGGCCAGCACCAGGCCCACGGCCGGCAGCCCGAGGAAGGCGGTGACGAACGCGACCGACATGGCGCAGGTGCCCAGCGTGAACGCCCGCGTGCTCCAGGCGCCCTCGCCGGCGCGGCGGCGCAGCACCAGGTGGGCGAGGACGGTGCCGACCGCCCAGGCGGCCCAGAACTGGGTCATGAAGACCGCCGGCGCCGCGGCGTGTTCGGCGTTGGCCACGACGGGCAGCGCCACGTTGTGCGAGGACGAGGCGAGGGCGTCGAGGCCGCGCAGCAGCACGAGGCCGAGCAGCAGCGCGGGCAGCCCGGCGAGCGCGCGGAAGCGGCCGGCCCGCGGGGCGCGCCCCGCCGGCTTTCCCGGTTCCTCGGTGCCCGGCGGCAGGTCGGTGCGGGGCCGCAGCAGGAGCAGGGCGACGGCGGAGACGGCGAAGCTGGCGGCGTTGAGCGCGAACGCCAGCGGGTAGCCGCCCCAGCCGATCACCGCGGCGGCGGAGGCGAAGCCGAGCACGGTGGCCAGCGAACGGGCGGTCACCAGCAGGCCGTTGACCCGTCCCCTGGCCTCCTGTCCGACCATCACGGGGACGGCGCTGCGCAGCGCCACGTTGAAGCAGGTGTTGCCGGCGCCCAGCACCACCACGGCGCAGGCGACCAGCGCCAGCGGGGTGGCCTCGCCGCCGAGTGCCAGCGCCGCCATGGCGGTGGCCTGGGTGAGGTCGGCGCCGATCATGGTGGTCCGCCGGCCGATCCGGGCGGTCAGCGCGCCGGCCGCGAGCCCGGCGGCGAAGCCGGCGCAGAGCCGCAGCGCCATCAGCAGGCCGACGCCGAGGGCGGTGCCGGTGATCTCGTAGGAGAAGAGGGAGAGCGCGATCAGGTTCAGATAGTTGCCGTAGGACGAGACCGCGTAGGCGCACGCGAGCAGCCTCAAGCGCTGGTCCAGTGCCGCCACCGTGCCCCCATGTCACCCGAACGCGTCATTCCGCTTTCCCCCGGCCCGACCTTAACCAGCCGCACACCGCCGAAGTCCAGCGCGACATGAACGCAATGCGACTTCTCTCGTGGCGAGTTGACGCCACGTGCCTCCCACGGGGCGCCGGGGGCGTGCGGCGGGCGGAACGCGCCCCTCCTCTTCCGGCCGTTCCGGGAACTCGCGCCGGGCGGACGACGTTTTCCGGAAACGTGAGGCGCTACCACACCGGTAGGCGGCCGGACAGAGAGTCGGGAGCACGCCGATGGCGATGTGGGACAAGATCAAGGACCAGCCCTGAGTCAGGCCAAGAACCTCCAGCAGTCCAAGGGCGGCGGCAAGACCTCCTCCCCCGGCGCGAGCGGGAGCGGCGGCTCGAAGGCCAAGCTGGTGAGCGCGCTCAAGGCGCAGCTGACCTCGCTGAAGGGCGAGCTGAAGTCGGGCGGATTCCGGGACGCCAGCGTCGCGCTCTGCGCGCTGGTCGCCGCCGCCGACGGGCGGGTGGACCCGGCGGAGCGGCAGCAGGTGGAGCACCTGATCCTGACCAACGACGTCCTCCAGAACTTCCCGGCCGACCAGCTGCGCGCCCAGTTCGCCAAGCACGTGGACGCCCTCGGCTCCCGGTTCGCGGACGGCAGGTCGGCGGCGATGGCCGACGTGGCCAAGGCGGCGAAGAAGCCGCAGGAGGCGCGGGCCGTGGTGCAGATCGGCATCGTGGTCGCCGGCGCCGACGGGTATGTGGCGCCCGCCGAGGCGGCGGTGCTCCGTGAGGCGTGCGTCGCGCTGGGCCTCTCCCCCGCCGAGTTCGAGCTCTGAGCGCACCGGCTGCCGGCCCGCCGCGCGGCCGTGGCGCCCCACCGACCGCGCCCACCCGCCCAAGGGGCGCGGGGAACTGCGCGAGCAACCCACCACCGGGCTCACGCCGACAACCCACCCAGCCACGAAGCTCCATAGTCGACCAACCCCCGCCACCAATGCACCGCGCAGTTCCCCGCGCCCCCAAGCAGGCCGCCACCTACCGAAGACGAAACCCGCACCTGACCGACCACGCCCACCACAACCAGGGGCGCGGGGAACTGCGCGAGCAACCACACACCGGGCCGCAGACGACAACCCGCCCAGGCCGGCAAGGCCCCCGCGTCCCACCAGTCGGGCAGCGACTTCCGCCCCTCGGGACGTTGTGGCACACTGCCCGACAAGGTCACGAGTGACAGCGTCAATGGGCCCCGGCCCGCTGTCCGGCAACCCTCCGTCGCGGCGGGGTGCCCCGGGTGATGACCGGGCCGTGGACAGCAGGGTCCATGGCAAGTGCGGCCCCCGGGAGTTTCTCGTGCGTCAGCGAATGCGGTAGGAGCCTTCGGCTCCGCCTCCGCCCGTTTCCCCTCGCGGCGCGCTCCGCCGCGACCTCCACCCGTCGAGTCCCGCCGGAGACATCGTCATGCCCACGCACACCGCGCCCCGCCCTGCCGTCACGCCCGTCCCCCCGCGCCCCCTCCGTTCCGTGCCCGACAGCGCGGCCGACCCGCACGCCGTCCTCAGCGAGGCGGTGACCGCCCCGCTCGCCGGCGGCGGCGAGATCGGCTACGCGGCGCTCGACTACGCCGCGAGCGCCCCCGTGCTGCGCCGGGTGTGGGACGAGGTCGCCGCCTACGCCCCCTACTACGGCAGCGTGCACCGGGGAACGGGCCATCTCTCCCGGCTCTCCACCGAGCTGTTCGAGCGCGCACGGGAGACGGTGGCCGCCTTCCTCGGCTGTCGGGCCGACGACCGGCTGCTCTTCACCCGTTCCACCACCGACTCGCTCAACCTGCTGGCCGCCGCGCTGCCCGCCGGCACCCGGGTCTTCGTCTTCGAGACGGAGCACCACGCGGCGCTGCTGCCCTGGGCGCACCACGGCCACCGGGTCCACCACCTGCCGGCGCCCACCGCCCCCGAGGAGGCGGTCCGCGTCGCCGAGGAGGCGCTCGCCGGGGCCCCCGAGGGCCCCAAGCTGCTGTGCGTCACGGGCGCCTCCAACGTGACCGGCGAGCTGTGGCCGGTGCGCCGGCTGGCCGCCGCCGCGCACCGGCACGGCGCCCGGATCGTGCTGGACGCGGCGCAGCTGGTGCCCCACCGGGAGGTGAACGTCGGCGAACTGGGCGTGGACTGGGTCGCGTTCTCCGGCCACAAGCTGTACGCGCCGTTCGGCGCCGGCGTCCTCGCCGGCCGCGCCGACTGGCTGGACGCGGCCGAGCCCTATCTGGCCGGCGGCGGGGCGACCCGCGTCGTCGCGCGCGACGGAGACGGCGGGCTGCGGGTGAGCTGGGCCGAGGGCGAGGCCCGCCACGAGGCGGGCTCGCCCAACGTCGTCGGGGCGCTGGCCGTCGCCGCCGCCTGCCGGGCACTGACCGACGGCGGCGGGTACCCCGCGCTCCGCGCGCGGGAGGCGGAGCTGCTGACCCGGCTGCGCACGGGGCTCGCCGCACTGCCTGCGGTCACCGAACTCTCCCTGTTCGGCGCGGAGTCGGAACGGGTGGCCGTCGTCTCCTTCACCGTCGACGGCTGGGAGAGCGGGGAGTTGGCGACGGTGCTCTCCGAGCGGTACGGGATCGGGGTGCGGTCCGGGATGTTCTGCGCGCAGCCGCTGGTGCGGCGGCTGCTCGACGCGGACGGCGACTCGGAGGACTGCGGCGGCACGCTGCGGGCGCTGCGCGCCAGCTTCGGAGCCGGCACTCCGGGGGAGCACGTCGACCGCCTGATCGGCGCGCTCGCCGCCCTCACGGCAGGGTAGGGCCGCTCCTTCGGGTCTTCGCGGGCTCGCGCGCCCCCGTCCTCCCTACCGGTGTTCGACCGTCAGCTCGTGGATCTCGACCTCGCCGTAGTTGTCGTCGTCGCAGGGCGAGGAGTTCCCGCAGTTGGCCTGCGTGTAGGCGCCGGCCTTGAAGTAGTTGGTGGGGTCGGAGTGGTCGAGCGTCGTGGCCAGTTCACCGTTGTAGTGGACCTCGATCTCCCCGTCGGAGACCACGTAGGTGATCTCGAAGACGGTGCCCAACTCGTACTCGTCCGTGAGCAGATGGTGGTGGCGGGTGTCCCCCTCGGTGACCCACAGCTCGTCGTCCTCCAGGCGCACCACCGTCACGTCGTCGTCGCCGCCGTGTATCTGCGCGCCGACCACCCAGGGCCGCTCCTCGGGGAGGTGGGTGAACGCCTCCCGCACCGTCATGGTGTGGGTGCCGGAGGTGGAGGACCACTCGGTCTCGTCCTCCCCTCCGGGCTCCATCTCCCGCAGCTCGGAGCGGGGGTAGCTGGAGCCGCCGGTGGTGACGCCGTTGACGGGCGCGCGGAAGCGCACCGCCTCGCCCGAGGGGGCGACCTCGAAGTACGGGTCGTGGGAGTAGCCGTCCAGCTCCGGCTGGTAGATCTCGGTGGGGTCCTCGTCGTCGCCTACCGGCAGCGTCACCTTCCAGTCGCTCAGGTCCAGGACGTCGGACGGCAGTTCGGCGTTCCCCTCCACCGGTCCGCCCGCCGGTCCGTTCACCGGTCCGTTCACCGGTCCGCTCGCCGGTCCCGCCGCCGGGGAGGCATCGTCGGCCGCCCACACGGTGGTGGAGGCGACCGGCGCCGCGGCCAGCGCCGTGAGGGCGGCGAGCGCCAGCGGCAGCCTGCGGCGGCGACCGGTGGCGCGGGCGGGGTGGGCGGGGCGGCTGGGCCTCACGGGGTTCTCCCTCTGGTCCGGGTGCGGTGCGGGCGCGGTGTCCCGGGGGGAAGAATAGGAACGGTGCCCGGGAGGGGGCACGGGCGCGTCCGTGATCCGGTTGTGGCCACGTCGTGAAGACCGCCGGGTAGTCGGCTCCGGGCGCCGCGCGACCGCAGTAGGTTCTTCCCGTGCGCGCGAGGAGTGCGCACCGGTGCGCGGGGTGAGGGGGAAGGGTGCGTCCGGGAGACGAGTTAGCCGGCAAGTACGTCCTTCAGGAAGTCATCGGAACGGGGCGCGGCGGTGACGTGTGGCGGGCACAGGACCGGTGGGCCGGCGGTGATGTCGCGCTCAAACCCGGCCAGTCGCCCGTCGGTGGCGCGGTTCCCTTCGAGGCGACGCTGAGGGAACCACGCACCATGTCGAGGTTCCGCGACCATCCTCACGTGGTGACGTTGCTGAACGTCCTGGAGGCGCCGCCCGACGCGCCGGCGGGAGCGGGCCACTGGCTGGTGCTGGAGTACGTGCCGGGGGGCGGGCTCGACCGCGGGCGGCCGATGACGCCGGGCGACGCGGCCCGGGTCGGCGCCCAACTCGCGGACGCGCTGGCCGCGTTGCACGAGAGCGGCATCGTGCACTGCGACGTGAAGCCGGCCAACGTGGGCCGCGATCACCGGGGCGCCGCGAAGCTGCTGGACTTCGGCGCCGCCTACCGCTTCCGCGACACCCAGACCGTGACCGTCAACGGGCCGTTCAGCTTCACCCCCGACTACGCGGCCCCCGAGATGGCCAGGGGGCACATCCCCCGGCCGGCCTCCGACGTCTTCAGCCTGGCGGCGACGGTGCACGCGCTGGTGACCGGCAGCCGCACGGAGGAGGCCGGCGAGTCGCTGCGGCGGTGGCGCGCCGAGCGGGGCGTGATTCAGGTGGACACCGAGCGTGTCGGGCCGTTGGCGCCGGTGCTGGAGGAGATGCTGCGCCACGACCCGGGCGCCAGGCCGGACGCGGCCGAGGCCAGCCGGCTGCTGGCGGCGGTCGCCGACGGGGAGCCGGCGTCCGGGCCGCGCACGGCCGGCCTGTCGCGCCCCGGCTCCGGCCCGGGCCCGGACGCGACGACCGGCGGGGTGCCCCGTTCCCCGCGCGGCCGGTGGCCGTTGGCGGTCGGGGCCGTCGGCGCCGCCGCGCTGCTCTCCGGCCTGCTGGTGATGGTGGCGGTCAACGGCGCGGATGATGGCGACGAGGGGCCGTCGGGCCCGGCCGCGGGCGAGCGGGGCGTCGTCGGCGAGGAGGGCGTCGTCGGCGACCCGCGCACCGCCGACCTGTGCGCGCTGCTCGACGTGCGGGAGCTCAGCCAGTTCGGCGACACCCGGGTGGACACGGACTTCGGCAACTTCGACCAGTGCGAGGTCATCCTCAACGGCGAGGGAGAGGGCCGGTCGCGGGTCGACGTCTCGCTCCAGGTGCGGCCCGGAGCGCCGCCGGAGACGAGCGGGACCACGCGCACCATCGGCGAGTTGGCGGTGGTGCCGGGCGAACCGGCGGCCGACGAGTGCCGGATGACGCTGGTACCGCCCGGCGCGGAGACCGAGCAGAGGGTGCTTCTGCTGCGCGCCACCGAGGAGGGCGACCCGGTGGCCGGCGGAGGGACGGCGCTGTGCAACGTCGCGGAGGCGGCGGCCAGGGGGGTGGCCGCCGTGCTCGCCGAGGGCGCGGTGCCGCGCCTGCCGGCAGAGCGCGCCGAGGAGTCGCTGGTGTGGGAGAGCGCCTGCGGGCTGGTCGAACGCGAGGCGCTGGCGACCGTTCCGGAGCTGGTCGGGGACGAGCCCGAGGTCGGGCTCATGGAGTGGTCGTGCGAGTGGGCCGACGACGACAGCGGCATGGAGGCGAAGGTCTCCTTCCACCGCGACCAGCCCGACTCCCTCCCCGACGGCGAGTGGGGGCCGCTGAACGGCTACGAGACGCTGATAGCGCCGGAGAACGATCCGGAGACCTGCACCGCGTTCGTCGCGTACCGCGAGTACGGCGGGCGGGACGCCGACACCTACGCGGAGATGGTGCGGCTCTACGTCAAGGGGCCGCGCGCGATGGACGAGTTGTGCGACGGGGTGACCGAGCTGGCCACCCGGGTGAGCGGACGGCTGCCGCCGGCCGGCTGACCGGGAGGGGTCCCGGGGAGGCCGGGCGAGACTGGCACTCACGACGTGACGAGACGTGAGGAAGGGAGCGCCACGATGCGCCATGACCGTGCCCCGAGCCTGGCCTGGCTCGCCTCGGGCCAGGAAGCGGCCGGCTCCCCCGCCGGGCCCGTCGTCCCCGGGACCCTGCACGCCAGAAGCCTGGCGGGCCATCTGCGCGTCGCCCCCGACATCGGCCGCACCATCAGCTTCGGGCGGTCCCGCGGCCCGGAGAACGAACTGACGGTGGGCCGCGAGGACACCGGGGTCAGTCGCCGCCACGGCGAGGTCAGCTACCACGACCGGAGCTGGTGGCTGCGGAACACCGGCCAGCGGCTGATGCGGCTGCCGCGCGGGCAGTTGGTCCACACCTCGACCGACCCGGTGCCGCTGGCGCCCGGGTACACCCCGGTCTTCGTGCGCGGCTTCGGCTACCGCGAGCACCTCGTCGAGCTGTACGTCACCGACCACGGCGACACCGGGCCCCGCGCGCGGGACTCGGCGGAGACCGTTCCCCCGCGCCGCTGGCCGCTGTCGGACGCGGAGCGGCTGGCGCTGGTCGTGCTCGGGCAGGAGTACCTGCGCTACGACCTGGAGCCGAGGCCGTTGGTCTACCGCCGCGCCGTGGAGCAGCTCAGGGCCGTGCAGCCGGAGTACGGGTGGACCGAGCGCCGGGTGCAGGAGCGGGTGAGCGCGGTCCGCCGCCGGCTGGACCACAGCGGGCTGGTGGAGGCGAAGCTGCTGCGGGACGCGGACGACGACGCCAGCGACGCCACCCTGACGCACAACCTGCTGCGGGAGCTCGTGGACTCCACGACGCTGGTGCCGCCCGACCTCGCGGCCCTGGAGCTGGCCCTGGACGCGCTCGACGGGGAGGCGTGAGCCGGCCCCGGACTCAGCCGGAGGCGCGCGGCGCCGCCGGCACCCCCGGGGGCGCGGGCGAGCGCGGGGCGCCGGCGAACTCCTCGTCCAGCAGCGCGGCGAGCGCGCGCAGCGCGGGAACGGCCCGGTCCGCGCGCCAGACCAGGCCGAGTTGGGAGGAGTGCCCCTCCCCCCACCCCTCGACGGGCAGACAGCGGACGTCGCCCCGGGCGGCGCGGTCGGCGAGCGGGCGGCAGACGAGCTGGACGTGCTCCCCGGCGGCCACCAGGGCCAGGCCCTCCTGCACGGTGCTGATGCCCATCGTCGAGCGGATCGGCGCGCCGGCCGGCGTGGTGCGCGGCACCCGGGCCGCGCGCCAGTAGTCCGGCGCGTCGCCGCGCGGGTGGAGCACGTCGAGGCCGGCGAGCGCCTCCACGTGCACCGCTTCCGCCCGGGCCAGCGGGTGCCAGGAGGCGACGGCCAGCAGCCTGTCCTGCGGCGGGAAGCGGAAACCGACGGTCAGCTCCGGTTCGGAGGCGGGCAGTTCGACCATCGCGGCGTCGAGTTCCCCGGCCAGCACCGCCGAGAACGGGGAGCCGAGCGGGATCTCGCTGAGCGCGATGCCGACCCCGTGCTCGGCGCGCAGTCGCCGGAACGCCTCGGTGACCTCCTCGTAGACGCTGCCGTGGAAGCCGACGCGCAGCCGGCGCAACGCCCCGCGCCTGGCGCGCTCGTGGGCGCCGGCGATCACGGAGGTGAGCGTCTCGTAGGCGGGCCGCACCTCGTCGACGAACTGGCCCCCGAAGCGCGTGAGCGCCACCCGCCGGCTGGTGCGATCCACCAGCCGCACGCCCATCCTGCGTTCCAGGGCCGCGACCAGTTGGCTGACCCGGCTCTGGGAACACCCGAGGCGCTCGGCGGTCCGCCCGAAGTGCAGCTCGTCGGCGAGCGTGAGCAGGCACTCGATCTGCTGGACATGCACCGGGTTCATCGCCGCACCTTCCCCGCCGGGCCATCGGTCTCCGCCGGATCATCGATCAGCCTAGCTCATCGATCAGTTGAGAACTTCGGCGTTGTTCCCGGTCACGGGCGCTGTTTGGCTGGCGTCATGGGTTCGCACACGCCGGCGGAGAACGCCGGCCAGGACGCGACGCGCACCACCCGCCGGCAGTGGAGCGCGGTCGCCGTGTTGTCGTCGAGCACCTTCGTGGTGGTCACCTCCGAGATGCTTCCCGTCGGCGTGCTGACGCCGATGGCCGAGGGGCTGGGCACCGGCACCGGCGCGGCCGGCCTCAGCCTGACGATCACCGGGCTGGTCACCGCCGTCACCGCGCCGGCCGTGCCGCGCCTGCTGGGCCGCCTCGACCGGCGCGTGGTGCTGGCGGTCGCGATGGTGGTCCTCGCGGTGGGCAACGCGCTGACCGCCGTCGCCGGGGGCTTCGGCGCGCTGGTGGCCTCCCGGGTCGTGCTCGGGCTCGGGATGGGGGCGGTGTGGGGGCTGGCCTCGGCCATCGCCGTCCGGCTGGTCGCCGCGCGGGACGCGGCCCTCGCCGTCTCCTTCGCGGTCGGCGGCGTCGCGGCGGCCTCCGTGGTGGGGGTGCCGTTGGGCACGCTGGTGGGCAACGCCTTCGGCTGGCGCGCCGCGTTCGCCTCTCTCGCCGGCGCGGCGCTGCTGCTGGCCGGCGCGCTGCTCGCCGCCCTCCCCGGGCTGCCGCGTCCGGCGTCACCGGCCGAAGCGGGGGCGCGTGAGGCGCCCGCGCCGCTGTGGCGCCATCCGGCGGTGGCCGTCGGCCTGGTGCTGATCGCCCTCCTGGTCACCGCGCACTTCGCCGCCTACACCTATGTGCGGCCGGTGTTGGAGGAGGAGACCGGCCTCTCCCCCACCCCGATCGCCCTGGTGCTGATGGTCTACGGGGTCTTCGGGCTGGTCGGCAACTTCGTGGCCGGGGCGTGGGCGGCCCGCGGGGCGCGCGCCGCGCTGCTGACGCTGACCGCCGGAATCGCCTTCTCCGTCGGCCTGCTGGCGCTCTTCGGCACGGTGACGGCCGTGACCGGTATCGCTGTCGCGCTGTGGGGACTGGCCTACGGCGGCCTGTCGGTGGCCGGACAGATCTGGATGACGCGGGCGGCGCCCGCGCGGACGGAGCAGGTCACGGGGGTCTATGTCGGGGTGTTCACCGCCGCCATCGCGCTGGGCGCGTTCCTGGGCGGGCTGGTCGTCGAGGCGGCCTCCCTCACCTTCCTGCTCGGCGGCGCGGCGGCACTCGCGGCCGTGGCGCTGGCGGTGGGACTGCTCGGGCCCGGGCCCCGCGCCCGGTCGGGCGGCGCGGTGGCCACGCCGGATGAGGAATCTCTCATCTCCCGCTCATGACACGGTGACCCCGCCGACCGCAGGCTGAGGCCATGGCCTTCTCCCACCGGCTGGCGGTGCTCGCCGCCGTCGTCCTGATCCCCGTGACGATCGCGGGGGCGAGCCACGTGCTCGGCGACGACACGTCGTCGCCGGACGTCGCCCCCGACGTCCGGCTGCGGGAACCGTCGGAGCCGGCGCCGTCGGCGTCGACGCCCCCGTCGGAGCCGCCCCGGGAGGATGTCGCGCCCCGTCCCCGAGCCTCCGAGACCTCCCTCCATGACGACGAACGACCGCCGGGGCAGGACGCCCCGGACGACGACGACCGCTGGGACGACGACGGGGACGACGGGGACGACGACTGAGGAGGCGCCGGGGAGGAACGCGCGGCGCCCGCTCCGGATCGGGGCCAGGTTCCGCATCCTGCTGTGGCTGGTGTTCCTCATGGCGGTGTCGCTGGTCACGGTCGTGGTCATCGTCCGCTCCGTGCTGTGGGGCGACATGAACGAACGGGTCCACCAGATACTCGGCCAGGAGACCGCCGAGTTCGGCAACTTCGTGGAGCACGGGCGGGACGTCCGCACCGGCGAGCCCTTCTCCGATCCCCGGACGCTCCTCAACGACTATCTGGAGCGGCAGTTCCCCGAGCCCGCCGAGGAGTTGCTGGGCTTCGTCCCGGGCGAGGAGCGCGACACCCTGATCCGGCAGCCGCGCGAGATCAGCGCGCGGCTGCCGCTGCACGAGGACCCGGCCTCGGTGGAGCGGATCATCGCCGAGGAGGGGCGCTCCGGCACGCTGCGCAGGCCGCAGGGCGACGTCCGCTGGGCCAAGGTGGACATCGACCACGCCGGCTCCGACCGGCCGGCCGCGTTCCTGGTCACCTACCACCCGGCGAGCGCCGAGGACTCGGTGCGGAACGTGGTGGGGACCCTCGTCCTGGTCTCCGGGATCGCGCTGCTGATGACCTGCGTCGTCGGCTGGTGGGTCGCCGGCGGCATCCTGGCGCCGGTGCGGCTGGTGCGCAACACCGCCGCGCGACTGACCGAGCAGGACCTCGCGCGGCGCATCCCGGTGCGCGGCTCGGACGACGTCTCCGCGCTCGCCGAGACGTTCAACGCGATGCTGGACCGGCTGGAGCGGGCCTTCGCCACCCAGCGCCGGTTCGTCGACGACGCCGGGCACGAACTGCGCACGCCGATCACCATCGTCCGCGGCCATCTGGAGCTGATGAGCCAGGACGAGGGGCCCGAGGCCGAGGCCGAGCGGCGCGAGACGGTGCGGCTGGTCAGCGACGAGCTGGACCGGATGAGCCGCATCGTGGAGGACCTGCTGACGCTGGCGACCTCCGAGCAGCCGGACTTCACGCGCCCCGAGCCGGTGGAGCTGGCCGAACTGACGGCCGATGTCTTCGTCAAGGCACGGGCGTTGGGCGAGCGGAGCTGGGAGCTGGCCGAGGTCGCCGAGGGGGAGGCGGTGCTCGACCCCCAGCGGGTCACCCAGGCCATGGTGCAGCTGGCGCAGAACGCGGTGCGCCACACCGGCCCGGGCGACGTGGTGCGCGTCGGCTCGCGGTGGCGGGAGGGCCGGGTGGAGCTGTATGTCGCCGACACCGGGCACGGGGTCGCCGACGACGAGGCGCCGTTCGTCTTCGACCGTTTCTGGCGCGGCGCCGACCGTCGGGGCGGCGGGGCGGGCCTCGGGCTGTCCCTCGTCCGCGCCATCGCCGAGGGCCACCGCGGGCGGGCCGTGCTGAGCCCGACGCCCGGCGGGGGCGCCACCTTCACGCTGACACTGGAGAGTTCATGAGCCGGGTGCTGATCGCCGAGGACGAGGAGCGCATCGCCTCCTTCGTCCAGAAGGGGCTGCGGGCCAGCGGGTTCACCACGACGGTGGCGACCGACGGGGACACGGCGCTGGACCACGCGCTGAGCGGCGGGTTCGACCTGCTGCTGCTCGACATAGGGCTGCCGGGCCTGGACGGGTTCTCGGTGCTGCGGCAGATGAGGGAGGCCCGCGTCGGGACGCCGGTGATCGTGCTGACCGCGCGGGACTCGCTGCGGGACACCGTCGCCGGTCTTGAGGGCGGCGCCGACGACTGGATGACCAAGCCGTTCCGCTTCGAGGAGCTGCTGGCCAGGGTACGGCTGCGGATCCGGACGGCGGCCGGCGCCCCGGAGGCGACCGTGCTGCGCAGCGGCGACCTCAGCCTGGACCTGCGGACCCGGCGCGCGCGGATCGGCGGCACGGGGGTGGACCTGACGGCCAGGGAGTTCACCCTGCTCGAACTCTTCCTGCGCCACCCGGGGCAGGTGCTGTCGCGGGAGCAGATCCTCTCCCGGGTGTGGGGCTACGACTTCGACCCTGGCTCCAACATCGTGGACGTCTATGTCCGGGCGCTGCGCCGCAAGTTGGGTGTCGGCTGCGTGGAGACGCTGCGCGGCATGGGGTACCGGCTGCCGACGCCGGGTCCCTGAGGGACCGCTGGCCTTGAGGCGCCGGCCTTGAGGCGCCGCCGGAGTGAGGGGTCCCGGCGCGCCGCCGGATGAAGCCCCTCTCATCCGGGGTTCACCCAGCCCTCAGCGGCCGTTCCCAGACTGGCCCGGTGTCCACCCTCACCGTTCACCCCGCGTTCTCCGTCCGCCGCTCCCTTCTGCTCGGCCTGTCCCTGGGCCTGGTCGGGCTGTTGGCGCTGCCGATGAACTTTCCCGGGCTCGGCGCCGACGCGCGGCTGACGCTGGCGGTCTTCACGCTGGCCACCTGCGCGTGGGTCGCCACCCCGCTCGACGACACCCAGGTGGCGCTCGGCGCCGGCCTGCTGCTGACGGTGGGCGGGGTGACCGGGGCCGAGGCGTTCTTCGCCACCCTGGGCGACCCGACGATCTGGCTGCTGATCTGCGCGTTCGTGCTGGCCGCAGCCGTCGCGGAGAGCGGTCTCGCCGGGCGGCTGGCCGCCTTTCTGGTGGGGGGCGCCCGCACGGTGCGGCAGTTGGCGCATCTGACGACGGCCGCGCTGGTCGTCTCGGCGTTCGCGGTGCCGGCGACCTCGGGGCGGGCGGCGCTGGCGCTGCCGGTGTTCGTGGCGCTGGCGCGGGCGTTGGCCGGGAGGCGCCGGGTGGTGGTGGCGCTCGCGCTGCTCTTCCCCACGGTCGTCCTGCTGTCCGCGGTGGCCACCCTGATCGGTGCCGGCGCCCATCTGATCACCGTCTCGGTGCTGTGGGAGGCCACCGGGGAACGGATCGGCTTCCACCAGTGGCTGCTGCTGGGGCTGCCGTTGGCCGTGGTCTCCTCCCATCTGGCGGCCGAGGTCGTGCTGGCGCTGACCACCCGCCGGGAGGACCGGCGGCTGCCGGTGCGGATCGCGCCGGCCGACATCGAGCGGTACGGGGAACGGCCGGTGACCGGGCCGCTGACGCCCGTCGAGCGGCGGTGCGCGGCGCTGCTGGGCGCGGTGGTGGTGCTCTGGTCGGCCGAGCCGCTGCACGGGATGTCGCCCGCGCTGGTGGCGTTGGCCGGCGCGGTCGCCGTCACGGCGCCGGGCGTCGGGGCCGTGACGCTGCGGGCGGCGCTGGCGACGGTGCCCTGGTCGCTGCTGCTGTTCATGGCGGCGACGATGGGGATGGGGGTGGCGCTGCTGCACTCGGGTGCGGCCGTGTGGCTGCTGGGCTGGCTGCCGGAGGGCGCCGTCGCGCCGTGGCTCTTCCTGGGTGGGGTCGTGGTCCTGAGCACGGCGGCCCACCTGGTGCTCCAGTCCCGTTCCGCGCGTTCCGCCGTGCTGGTGCCGCTGGTGGTGGCGGGGGCGGTCGGTGCCGGGGTCGGCCCGGTGTCGGCGGCGTTGGCCTCGACGGCGGCGGCCGGCTTCTGCCACACGTTGCCCGCCTCGGCGAAGCCGGTGGCGCTCTTCGGTGACGTCCCGGACGTCCCGACCTACACCCCGCGCGACCTGCTGCGGCTCTCGGCGGTGCTGGCACCGCTGACGGCCGCGCTGGTCCTGCTGTTCGCCCTGGCCGTCTGGCCGTTGTTCGGCGTCGCCCCGTGAGCGGGCGGTTCTTCGAGGAGAGTCCCATGGTGTTTCCCTACCGGATCGTGGTCGCCCCCAGCGGGTTCAAGGAGTCGCTGTCGGCGGCCGACGCCGCCGAGGCGATCGCCGCCGGGCTGCGCAGGGCGGCGCCGGGCGCCGAGATCGACCTGGTGCCGCTGGTGGACGGCGGCGAGGGCACGGCCAGGGCGCTGGCGTCCGCGGCCGGCGGGCGGCTGGTGCCGGTGGACGCCAGCGGGCCGACGGGCGAGCCGCTCCGTGCCGAACTGGCGCTGCTGGGCGGGACGGCGGTGGTGGAGATGGCGTCCGTCGCCGGCCTCTCGCTGGTGCCGCCGGGGCTGCGCGACCCGGGGCTGACCACGACGCGCGGGGTGGGCGAGCTGCTGCGCGGCGCGCTGGACCTTGGGGCGCGCCGGGTGCTGGTCGGCTGCGGCGACTCGGGTACGTCCGACGGCGGCGCGGGGGCGCTCCAGGCGCTGGGGGCGCGCCTGCTGGACGCCGGGGGGCGTGAACTGCCACCGGGGGGCGCGGCGTTGCGCCAGCTGGCGCGCGTCGACCCGACGGGGCTCGATCCGCGGCTGGCAGGCACGGAGCTGGTGGTGGCGTGCAACCCGTTCAACGTGCTGTGCGGGCCGCGCGGGGTCGCGCGGGTCTTCGGGCCGCAGAAGGGGGCGGGCCCCGAGCGGGTCGAGGAGCTGTCCTCGGCGCTGGAACGGTGGGCCTCGGTGCTGGCCAGGGACGTGGCGCCGGCCGGCCTCGACCTGCGGACGGGGGCGGGCACCGGGGCGTCGGGCGGGCTCGGCGCCGGGCTGGCCGCGCTGGGGGCGCGGTTGCGGCCCCGGTTCGAGGTGCTGCTGGACCACGTCGGTCTGGACGCCAGGCTGGCGGCGGCGGACCTGGTGGTCACGGCGGAGGGGGCGCTGGACCGGGAGTCCTCCCGGGGCAAGGTGCCCGGCGAGGTGGCGCGCCGGGCGAAGGCGTTCGGGGTGCCGGTGCTGGTGCTGGCCGGCACCATCGGGGAGGGCGCGCGGGAGGCCGCGCGGGTGGGCGTCGACGCCTGGAGCGGCATCCTGCCGGCGCCGGTCGGGCTGCCGGAGGCGCTGGCGCGCGGCGGGGAGTTCCTGGCGGACGCGGCGGAACGGGCGCTGCGGATGGTGCTGTTGGGCGGTCGGCTGGCGGAGCGCGCCGTGCGCTCCTGAGCGCGGGCCGGTCGGGGCGCGAACGGGGGGCGTTCGGACGGCGACTGTCGGTGCGGGCTGCTACGGTCCGAACCGGTGCACTTCCCGGGCGCGCGCGGCGCCGCCCGGTCGGTGGGTGCCGGGGCCGGGCGGCTTTCGGCGCGGGGTGCGGGCAGGGAGGGGCGGCGCGGGGCGTATGAGCAGTCAGTTACGGGTGAGGGCCGCCGAGCTGGTCGGTCGTGACGCGGAGTTGGCCGCCGTGGCGGCGACGCTCCGGGACGCCGCCGGAGGCCGGGGCGGCACGGTCTTCGTCTCCGGGGAGCCTGGCATCGGGAAGACCCGGCTGGCCGCCGGGGCGCTGGAGCTGGCGTGCGGCGCGGGCATGGCGGTGCTGCGCGGCCGGTGCACCACGGTCGGTCCCGCCGTGCCGTTCCGTCCGCTGACCGAGGCGCTGCTGGCGCTGGCCAGGACGGGCGAGGCTCCGCCGGCCGAGGTGTTGGGCCCCTATCTGCCGGTGCTGGGACGGCTGGTGCCCGAGTGGTCGACGGGCGGGGACTGCGACGACTCGCCGGTGGTGCTGGCCGAGGCGGTGCTGCGGCTGGCGTCGGCGCGGGGCCGGGGGCGGGGCTGTCTGCTGGTGGTGGACGACCTTCAGGACGCGGACCCGGAGACCCTGGCGGTCATGGAGTACCTGGCGGCGAACGTCGCGGCGGCGCCGGTGGCGCTGCTGTCGACGGTCCGCTCCACGCCCTCGGCGGCGCGGGAGTTGACGGAGGCGGTGGCGCGGCGCGGGGAGGCGCTCTCGCTGCCGCTGGGCCGGCTGGGCGAGGCGGAGGTGCACGCGTTCACGGCCGGCTGCCTCGGAGTTCCGGCGGTCTCGCTGCCGCGGGAGGTGTCGGCCGAGGTCTTCGCCGACAGCCACGGCATACCGTTCGTCGCCGAGGAGCTGGTCCGCTCGATGATCGCGGGCGGGCGGCTGGCCGCCGACGGCGACGGCGACGGCTGGCGGCTGGTGCCGACCGAACGCCCTGGCGTGCCGGTGTCGTGGGTGCGGGTGGTCGCCGAGCGCGCCGAGCGGCTGGGCCCCGGCGGGGTGCGGGCGCTGTCGGTGGCGGCGGTGCTGGGACGCGCCTTTCCGCTGTCGGTGCTGCGGCGGTGCGCGGGGCTGCCGGAGGAGACGCTGCTCACGGCGGTGCGTGCGGCGCTGGCCGAGGGGCTGCTCCAGCCGGACGAGGAGCACGGCCACGACTGGTACGCGTTCGCGCATCCGCTGGCCGAGGAGGCGCTGCTGTCGCTGCTCGGCCCGGCGGACAGGACCGCGCTGTCGGCGCTGGCGGCCGAGGCGGTGGCGGAGCTGTACCCGGGGCTGCCCGGCACCTGGTGCCTGCTGGCGGCGCGGTTGCGTCGGCACGCGGGCGAGCCGGGGGCGGCGGCCGGCCACTATCTGGAGGTGGCGCGCCGGGCGTTGGCCGGCAGTGGCCCGGGGACGGCGATCACCGTGGTCGACGAGGCGTTGGCGATGTTGGGCGACGCGCCGTTCGCGCCGGTGGGGCCCGGCGTACACCGGCCGCTGCTGGAGACGCTGCTGCTGGCGCTGGCCGACGACGGGCGGTTCGACCGCGCGGTCGAGGTCGCCGAGCGGCTGCGCAGGGCCGACCTGGCCGCGCCGCCCGGCGCGGACGCGGCCCGCCGGGTGGAGCTGCATGTGCGGCTGGCCTGGGCGGCGGAGGTGGCGGGCCGTTGGCAGGAGGGCCTGGCGCAGGTCGCCGAGGCCAGGGCGCTGCTGCCGCCGGACGCGGGTGGGGCGGAGACGGCGGGGATCGACGCGGTGGAGGCGTATCTGACGGTCTCCGACACCCGCCCGGGGCACATCGCGCACAGCGCGCGGCTGGCCCGCCGCGCCATCGACGGCGCGTGGCTCCGGGAGGACCCGGCGTTGGCCTGCCAGGCGTGGTACGCGGTGGGCGCGGCGGGGCGGGGCCGTTCGTTGGCCGCCTCCGACCGGTGTTTCCGGGAGACGCTGCGGATCGCCACCACCCACGAGTTGAACGGCTGGCGCGCGCACGGGCTGTGGGGGCTGGGGGGCAACGCCTGGCTGGCGGAGGCCGGTACGGACGCCCTGACCTACGCGTGGCACGAGGCGCTGCGCACCGGCTGTGTGGGTCTGGCGCACCACGCGGGCGCGCTGCTGGCGCTGGACGCGGCGCTGCGTTCGGACTTCGCGCGCGCCGAGCGGCTGGTCGACGGCGCGTTGGACGAGACGCGGCGGCTGAAGCTGCGCTCGGTGACGCGCTATCTGCTGATGGTGCGGGCCGTGGTCGCCGCGCACCGGGGGCGGCGGGCGGGGATGCGTGCGGCGCTGGCGGAGTTCAGGGCCGGCGGCGGCGAGGGGTCGATGGAGGCGCCGCTGGCGCGGGGGCTCGGGGAGCTGTTCTGCGCGCTGCTGGAGGAGGACCGGCCGCGGGCGACGCGGCTGGCCGCCTCGGTGACGGCGGTGGTCAGGGCCGACGAGGAGGAGTTCTTCCATCTGACGGGGCCGCACGGCCTGGTGCTGCTGCTCGACGTGCTGGACGGCCGCGCGGGTCGCGCGGAGTGGGAGCGGGTCACGGCGGGGCAGGCCGGCAGGCTGCGGTGGAACCGCCAGTTCGGCGGGCTGGCGCTCGCCGTGCTGGAGGGCAGGGAGGGGCACGCGGAGCGCGCCGAGGCGGCGTTGCGTGAGGCGTGGTCCGACGCGGAGCCGTTCCCCGTGGCGCGGTGGCTGGGGACCCGGCTGGTGGCTCAGGCGGCGCTGGCCGACGGCTGGGGCGAGCCCAGGCTGTGGCTGGCCGAGGCCGAGGAGTACTTCCACCGGGCCGGGGTGATCGCGGTGGCCGGCGCCTGCCGTTCGCTGCTGCGGGGCGTCGGGGTCGTGGTGCGGCAGCGCCGCGCCGGCACCGACCGCATACCGGAGCCGCTGCGGGCGATGGGGCTGACCGCGCGCGAGTACGACGTCTTTCGGCTGCTGGTGGACCGCCTGGGGAACAAGGCGCTGGCGGCCCGGCTGCATCTGTCGGCGCGCACCGTGGAGAAGCATGTGGCGAGCCTGCTGTCCAAGACGGGCACGGGCGACCGCGACAGGCTGTGCGACTTCGCGGCGGACTTCCTGTCCTCGCGGGCCCGCGCCGAGGAGCGGAGCGAAGCGGGCTCCCCGTAGCGGCGCGGCGCCGCGCGGGGGCGGACCTGGCCGGGCCGCCCCCGGCCGGTCAGCCGATGCCGACGTTGACGCTGACCGAGGTGGTCCCCGGTTCGTTGTTGAGCACGACGGTGACGACGGCGGCGCCGACGGTGGCCCCCGTGAGGATCGCCAGCCGCACCCGCGCCCGCCGCGCCGAGCGGGCCTCCGAGGACTCGTCGGCCTCCTCCGTCGCCGCCTCCTCGTCCCGCGGCTCGTTCGACTGTTCGTGCGCCACCTGGTCACGCTCCTTCCGCTGTCGGGGTTCCGGTTCTCGGTGTTCTGGTCGCCGGGGTTTCGGTTGTCGGGGTTTCCGTCTTGGGGGTCCTCGTCGCGGGGGTCTTCGTCGCACGGTCGTGGCGCCCCGTGCCGCGCCGGGTTTCGGGGCGGTCGCCCGCGCGGTGGGGGGCGCTGCCGTCGCTCCCCGTGCGCAGGCCGAGCACCGAGGGGACCCGGGAGCCGAGGGCCAGCCGCAGCAGGCCGTGGCCGACGCCCGCGAGGCCGTTGAGCAGGCCGGGCGTCGGCACGCCGTCGGGCGTGCCGCAGCGGGGGCCTTCCCGTTCGATGTCGTGCAGCAGCCGGCTCACCGCCGGGTGCGCGGGCGGGCCCTGGCCCCCGGTGTCCTCCATCAGCGGTTCCCACAGGCCGAGTTCGCCGTGGCAGGGCGAGTGGTCGGGCCCTGGCGCCCGGGCGGCGAGCCGCTCGCGGTGCGCGGCGAGCGCGGCGGCCGGGGCGCCGGTCAGCAGCGTGCCGGCGTGACCGGCGCACCAGCCGAGGTCGGCGGCGGCCGGCGCCGCGGCGGCCGGGCGGCCGGCGTGACCGGCGCACCAGCCGAGGTCGGCGGCGGATGGCGCCGCGGCGGCCGGGCGGCCGAGGGCGAGGTCGATGCCGGCGCTTCCCCACAGCAGGCCGGTCGCGGCCGGGGGCGTGGCGCGCTCCAGGCGCGCGGTGAGCCGGTCGGCGAGCGCGTCGGCTCCCGGCGTGCCCGAGGCGCCCAGGGCCTCGGCGCCGAGCAGGGCGCCGGCGAGGCCGTCGGCGAGGTCGGCAGACGCGGCGCCGGCGGAGGCCGAGGCCAGCGCGGTCAGCGCGTCGGGCAGCGCGGCGGTCAGCTCCTCGCTGCCCAGCAGCCGGGCCAGCCGGGCGGTGGCGTAGGCGAGGCCGCCGACGCCGTGGAACCCGCCGGGCCCGACGGCGTCCGCGAGTTCGGGGTGGGCGGCCAGCAGCCGCAGGGTGGCGGGCAGCGGGTGGGTGACGGCCTCGGCCGCCGCCGTCAGATAGCGGCCCCGGCCGGTGGCGCGGCCCAACTCGGCCAGGAACAGGGCCGTTCCCGGGTAGCCGTCGGCGAGCGCGGCGCCCTGCGGATGGAGGAACCAGCGGCGTTCGCCCAGCAGATGGAGACCGACCCAGTTGACGCGCGTCCCTCCGGTCCTGGCCAGCGCGAGCAGCCGGTCGCCCACGTTCTCGGCGAGCGCGCTCGCCCATCCGGCCTCGGGCGGCACGCCCACGGCGTCGCCCGGCGGGACGGGCGGCGGAACGCGCGGAACGGGCCGCGTTCCGGGGTCGGCGCGGTGGCCGGCGAACGGGCGCGTGGTGGCGAGGGAGGCGCGCACCACCCAGTCCTGGAAGCCGCGTTCGGCCTCGTCCCAGCCGCGCAGCGCGGCGACCGCCGCGGCCAGGCCGGGGTCGGCGAGGGCGCCGGGCAGGGAGTGACCGGCCGCGGTGCGCACGTCGGATGAGCCGGGGGCGGTGGTCAGCAGCGGGATGTCGCCATCGAGCAGCTCGGCCAGCTCGTGGTCGGCGAACGCGGCGAGGCGGGGGCGGCCGGTCTCCTCGTGGAGCGCGGCGAGGGCGCGGCACCTGGCGGGCAGGTCCCGCAGCGCCCCGGGCTCGGTGGCCTCGGCGAGCAGGTCGGCGTACTCCTGGCTCGGGCGCACGACCAGCCGGGTGCGTTCCGCCGCGAAACGCGTCAACGGGCCGCCCTCTGCGGTGAGTTCGTCAAGGTGCGCGGCCAGCAGGCGATGCGCCGCGCGGAAGCCCTCGCGCAGCGCGCCGGCGTGGTCGGCCGGGACGGGCGGGGCGTACGGCGGCGGGAGGGTGGGGCGGTTGGGGCCGCCTGGCCAGGGCAGACGGCGGCGGACCAGCCGCATCCGGTCGGTGCCCGGCTCCTCCCAGGCGGGGAGGAGGCCGGGGGTGCGCTGGCCGGCGTGGGCGCCGACGGCCGAGCTGTCGATGGCGCCGGCCTCGCCGAGGAGCGGCTGCGGCAGCACGGCGGTGCGGTGCGCCGACTCGGCGAGGGCGTCCGCCGCCGGGTCGGGGCCGCCGTCGGTCGAGGGCGGGGCCGAGGGGTGGAAGAGGGTCTCCACGTCGACCACCACGGGGTGGCCGCCGGAGGCGATGACGTTCTCGGCGTGGATGTCGACGGCGCGGACGGCGTGGAGCAGCGCGAGTTGCGCTCCGGTGCGCGCGTAGAAGGCCGCGACCTCGGCCTCGTCGGCGCAGGGCGCCTGGGCGACGAAGCCGGCCCAGCCGTAGCCCTCGCGCGGCAGCAGGGCGACGGCGCGCGGCGCCAGGTCCGGGCGCCGGCGGGCGAACCACTCCAGCAGCGCGTTCCAACGGGCGTGCGCCGCGAGGGGCCTGGGCTTGTACACCAGCCGGCGGCCGTCCGCGAACTCCAGCAGCGCGACGGTTCTGCCGCCCGCGTGCGGGTCGCCGAGGCCGAGCCGCACGCGGGCCGGCGCGCCGGGCGCGGCGCCGGCCAGCAGGGTCGCGGCCAGGGCCGCGCGGTCGGCGCGCCATCGCCCGAGCAGTTCGACGGCGGCGTCGACGGCGGCCAGGCAGCGCCCGCCCCACAGCCGCCCCAACACGGGGTAACGGCCGAGCAGTTCGGTGAGCGCGGGGCGGGTGGCGAGGGCGCGCAGCGCCTCGTCGAACCGCTCCCCGGGCGTGGCCGCGGTCAACTCCCCTGCCGCCCGCGCCTCCCGGACGCGGCCGACCAGGGTGCGCGCGGCGGCCGTGGCGAGTTGGGCGGCGAGCCAGCCGCGGGCGCCGGCCCACACCGCGCGGGCGTCGGCTTCCCGGGCGGCGGGCGCCGCGGCGGCGAAGGCGGCGTCGGCCGCCGCCAGCAGCGGCGCCAACGGCGGCGCCAGCAGCCCCGCGAGGTCGGCGGCCGGACGCGGCGCGGGGGCCGGCGGCCCCGCGGGCGCCGCCGCGAGGGCGCGCTCGACCGGCGCGGCCCAGCGCGGCGGGCCGCCGGCGGCCCGCTCCCCGTCGTCGCTGGCCGGCAGCCACCAGGGGGGGTCGCCCCGCGTCGGGCGACGGGCGGTCGGCTCGGCGGCGACTGGGTGCATGGGACGACTCTTTCAGAACGGCGGGGGCCGGTCATGGGGGAAAGTCCCCCAGTTTCTCCGCCGGTTTCCCCGCACCGGAACGCGTCGGCGCCCCTCCCCCACTCCCGCGTGTCCGGCCCCGAAGGGCGGCACGACCGCCGGCCGGCGCCGACGCCGCCGCGACGGGAACGAGAATCCGAACGGAGCCGAACTCCCGCGCGCCACAAGCCCGTTCACGCCAGGGCCACGCCATGGAACTGGCACACGGAGGGGCCCCGGCACCTCGCACCGCCACCCCTGCGGGGGACGCGTCGGCGCCCCGGCCCCGGCTACGGTTCCCGGGTCGCGCACCGGTGCACCAGGCGACGTCCCGGCCCGCGCCGCCCGTCGGCGGCGTGGCGCGAATGTCCGTACGAGAAGGGAAGAACTGTGCCCATGGTGTTCGAGAACGGCGGTCCCGCGGACCGCATCAGCGGTGTCACGTGGGTCAAGAGCGCCGCGAGCGCGGGCGACGGCAACTGCGTCGAGCTGGCAGCGCTTCCGAACGGCGAGGTAGCGGTCCGCAACTCCCGCTTCCCCCAGGGCCCGGCGCTGGTGTACACGCCCGCGGAGATGCGGGCCTTTGTCTCCGGGGTGCGGTCGGGCGATTTCGATTCGCTGCTGTGAGGGCCGTGTGAGGACCTGAACCGCCCTGCCCGTCAGGGCGGTTGCGCGGACAGCCGCACCTGCGTCGGGGATACTGAACGTTGATATCCCTACCACGGAGCGTGCCCATGTCCGTTAGCGGTCCCAGCAGCCGACTCTCCGTCGCCGCCTCCGGCGACCCGCGCGCCACGCGCTGGGGCTCGCCGGAGGCGGCGCAGCGGGTGCTGGGCGAGAGCCTGCGCCAGCTGCGCCACGACGCCGGGTTGACGTTGCGGGAGGTCGCCGAGCCGCTGCGGGGCTCGGAGGCCAAGGTGAGCCGGCTGGAGCGGGGCGCGGGCTCCCCCAAGGAGCGTGACATCGAGGACCTGATCGTCTTCTTCCGGGTCCCGGACGAGAAGGCCAGGGAGATCCGGGCGCTGCTGCGGCAGGCCAGGGAGAGCCCGTGGTGGTCCCAGTTCAGCGACGTGACACCGAACTACCTGCGCCGGCTGATAGGTCTTGAGGGGTCGGCCGCCGGCATCCACACCTACGAGAACCACGTGGTGCCCGGCCTTCTCCAGACCGAGGAGTACGCCAGGGCCGTGATCAGGGCGGCCCTGCCGCAGGCCGGCATCAAGACCGTGGAGCGGAAGGTGAGGCTGCGGGTCTCCCGGCAGGAGGTGCTCCAGTCGGCGCAGCCCCCGATGGTCCGCGCCCTGCTGGACGAGGCGATCCTGCGCCGCCCCGTCGGCGACTACGGCGTGATGTGGCGGCAGTTGACCCATCTGAGGGAGGTCGCGCGGCGGCCCTCGGTGCGGCTGCGGGTGGTGGAGTTCGAGCAGGGCACCGGTCGCGTGCCGCACTACCCCATCACTCGGCTGCACTTCGGGGACGGCGGGCCGTCCGAACTGGTCTACGTGGAGCATCTGGAGAGCGCCACCTATGTGACGCGCCCCAGCGAACTGGAGCGCTACCGCGCCCTGTTGGAGGAGGTCGGCGAGGCGGCCTCGGGCTGGGAGCGGACCGAGGAGCTGCTGACCGGGGCCATCGAGGAGTACCGCCGCAAGGACCCGGGGGACCGACGCGCCCGCGCCACCGCCAGGTGAGTCCCGGTCAGATAGCCGCGACCCCGCACCAGCCGGTCCACTCGTGGGTGCGCTGCGGCGGCTGGAGCCGGTCGTCGGGACGCCAGTGGCGCACGTCGGTCAGCCCGGGCTCCAGCAGCCGGGTCCCGGCGAAGTACCGTGCCACGTCGGCCCGTTGACGCACCCGTCCCCAGCGGTCCCCGGTCAGCTCGGCCATCAGCGCCGTGACCCGGCGGCGCACCATCGGGTCGTCGCTGACCAGGTGCGAGATCGCGACGAAGCTGTCCGGCGGCAGCCGGGCGCGGATGTCGGCGACCAGCTCGGTGGGAGCCTGGGCGTCCGTCAGGCAGTGCAGCACGGAGCCGAAGAGCGCCGCCGTGGGCTCGGCGGCGAGCAGCCGGCGGACGCCGGGGTCGGCGAAGAGGCGCTCGGGGCGGGTGATGTCGGCCCGCACCACCAGGGTGCCGGCGTCCTCCTCCAGGACCAGCCGGCCGTGGGCGACGGCCATCGGGTCGACGTCCACATAGACCACCCGCGCGCCCGGCACGTGTTCCCTGGCGATCTGGTGGACGTTCTCCCTGGCGGGCAGCCCGACGCCGAAGTCGATGTACTGGGCGACTCCGTGGTCCCTGGCCAACACGCGCACCGCGCGCTCCAGGAAGGCCCGGCAGTTGCGGATCACCGCCCCACTGCTGGGGGCGAGGGCCAGCAGCCGGGCGACGGCCTCCCGGTCGGCCCGGTAGTGCTCGGAGCCGCCCAGCAGGTAGTCGTGCATTCGCGCGACGCTTGGCGTGGTGGTGTCGATCCGCGCGCTGATTCCCCGCCTCCCGTTCCCTCACCGCTCTCACCTGGGCAGGCGCACCGAGGGCGCCGTGGGGGCCGACTGTAGTGCACCCTCCCGCCCGATCTCAGGTGTTCACGGAGGGAGTTGCCGGGCACACGCCCGGGGCGCGCGGCACGGCGGGGGCGCCCTTCGGCGGCCCGGGGCCGGCAACGCGCCCCGACGCGCCCCCTCCGGGCGTTCGCCGAGAACTCTTCCGCGCCGGAGTTCGGGCCACCCGGGGTGTGCGCGCGAGAGGCGCGGCCGGGGAAGGCGAACGAACGGGCGCACGGGACGGGTTCGGGGGCTCGACGTCCCGTGCGCCCGCGGCCGGGTCAGCCCGCGTAGGGGGCGGCGACGTCGAGCGTCCAGGTGACGCCGTAGCGGTCCCTGAGCATCCCGTAGAGCGGCGCCCATCCGGACGGGGCGAGGTCGGCCATGATCGTGGCGCCCTCGGACAGGCCCTTCCAGTAGCCGGTGATCTCCTCGGTGTCCTCGCCGCGCACCGAGACGAAGAACGGCCGGTCACCCGCGTCGTGCGTCTCGTTCTCGCGCACGTCGTAGGCCATGACGTGGAAGCCGTTCTCGGCACGCACCTCTCCCCACGAGATCCGGTCGGTGTCCGCCGGGTGCTCCACCGCCCCGGCCTCGCCGTTGGTGAACGCGACGACCTGCCCGCCGAACACCGACTGGTAGAACTCCAACGCCTCGCGGGCCTTGTCCCGGAAGTTCAGATGCACTGTGGTGGTGACGCTCATGGTCCTGCTCCTACTCGAACGGTGTCGTGCCAACGGGAACAAGACTCCCAGCGGAGGGTGACAGGATGTGTCACCCACTCACGGGAGAATCGCACCATGCCCAAGACCTCCGCGCGCCTGCTGGCCCTGTTGTCGCTGCTGGGAACCCGCCGCGACTGGCCGGGCGCCCTGCTGGCAGAGCGTCTCGACATCAGCCTGCGCACCGTTCGCCGCGACGTAGACCGGCTGCGCGAACTCGGCTACCCCATCGCCGCCGCCAAGGGCCCGGACGGCGGCTACCGGCTCGCGGCCGGCACCGAACTGCCCCCGCTGCTCTTCGACGACGAGCAGGCCATCGCCCTCACCCTGGCCCTCCAGGTCGCCGCCACCACCGAGAACGGTGGCCTCGCCGAACCGGCCACCCGAGCCCTGCACACCGTCCGCCAGGTCCTGCCCTCCCGGCTGCGCCACCGCGTCGACGCCCTGCGGGTCACCGCCGTCGAACGGCCCGCCACAAGGCCGGCCGCGCCCGTCGACGGCGACCTGCTGCTCACGCTCAGCGCCGCCACCCACGCCCACGAGATCCTGCGCTTCGACTACGGCACCGAGGACCCCGACCGCCCCCCGCGACGCGTCGAACCCCACCACGTCGTCACCTGGGAAGGCCGCTGGTACCTCGTCGCCTTCGACCTCGACCGCCAGGACTGGCGCACCTTCCGGATCGACCGGATCGCCCCGCGCACCCCGAACGGGCCCCGTTTCAGCCCGCGCCGACTGCCGGGAGGCGACGTGGCCACGTTCGTCACCGGCCGGTTCCGCGGCTCCACCGACGCCACCGGCGACTGGCCGTGCACCGGCACCGTCATCCTCGCCGTGAACGCCGCCACCCTGGCGCCCTACGTGGGCGACGGCGTCCTTGAGGAGATCGGGCCCGACCGGTGCGCGCTCACCCTCGGGTCCTGGTCCTGGACCAGCCTCGCCGCCTCCGTCGCCCGCTTCGACGCCGACACCACGGTCGTCGGCCCACCCGAACTCACCCACGCCTTCGCACGCCTGGCCCGCCGATGCGCCGACACGACCGGCCCCACCGCGTAGCGGAAGCCACGCGCCCCCGCGTCCGCTTCGGCGCCCGGGAGGAGAGGGGCGCCGTGGAGGGCCGGAGCCACGCCCCGCCGAGACCCCGCCGGAAGTACGGGACAGGACAGGACAGGAGGTGACCGCTATCCCGGGCAGGATGTCCCACCATGGCTCCCCCTCCCGCACCGGTCCCCTCCGCCTCCCCGCACGGGAGGCCGCGCGGCGACCGCCCCACCTCCGTCGTCCGCCATGTGACCGACGCGGAACGCCGCGCGCGGCTCGCCACGCGGCACGCGCTGGCCCCGGCCTGGCGGGTCGACTCGCCGCCGGACGCCGCACGGGCGATGACCGTGCTGCACGCGACGGAACCGGCCACCGTTTCGCTGTCCTGCCACGCCCGGATGCGCTCGCTGACGACCCGGCGGATGGACCACGCCCTCTTCACCGACCGCTCCCTCGTGAAGCAGCTCGCCATGCGCCGCACCCTGTTCGTCTTCCCGCGCGACCTGCTCCCCGCCGCCTGGGCGGGAGCGTCCGCCCGCGTCGCCGCCACCGAACGCGCCCGCATCACGCGCGACGTGGTCGCGGCGGGCCTCGCGTCCGACGGGGACGACTGGCTCGACCGCGCCCGCGAAGAGGTCCTCGCCCTTCTCGCCGACCACCCCGAGGGGCTGACCGCCCGCGAGATCCGCGGCGCCGTACCGATGATCGACGTGCGCGTCGCGGTGCGGCCGGGCGACCCCTGGACGGCCTCCCGCGTCCTCACCCAGCTGGGCGCCACGGCCGACCTCGTCCGTGGCACCAACACCGGCGGCTGGCACTCCTCCCGCCCCCGGTGGACGCTCATGCGCTCCTGGCTCGGCGCCGTCCCCGCGCCGATGACCGCGGCCGAGGGGTACCGGGAGATCACCCGACGCTGGCTGTACAGCTTCGGCCCGGGAACGGAGGACGACCTCGTGTGGTGGCTCGGCGCCACCAGGACGATCGTCCGCGGGGCGCTCGCCGACGTCGGCGCGGTGCCCGTGTCGCTGGACGACGGAACGAACGGCTGGCTGCTGGCGGACGACGTGGACGAGGTCGCCGATCCCGGCCCGTGGGCGGCCCTGCTGCCGGTCCTGGACCCGACCGTGATGGGCTGGCGGGCCCGCGACTTCTATCTCGGCCCGCACCGTGACCTGCTCTTCGAACGTCGCGGCAACGCCGGCACGACCGCCTGGGTCAACGGCCGGACGGTGGGCTGCTGGACACAGGACGAGTCAGGCCGGGTGCGCACCCGCCTGCTGGAGCGGGTGTCGGCGGACGAGCGGCGCCTGCTCGAAGCGGAGGCGGAGCGGCTGACCGCCTGGCTCGCGGGCTTCCGTGTCCCCACCGTCTACACGTCGCCCGCGATGAGGACCTGAGCACCGCGCCCCTCGGGCCGGCGCGGGGGATCGCCCCGCTGAGCCGCCCGTCAGGGCCGCCGCGGCCGGGGTACCGGCGGCGCCTTCCCCGGGCCCCGGTCGCGGACCAGCACCCCGACGGCGACCAGCGCCACCACCCCCACCACCCCGACCAGGGTGAGCGGGGAGAACCGCAGCCGCCCGTCGCCGAGTTGGAGCAGCAGCGCGAAGAGGGGCGAGAGGCAGAGCAGCAGGGAGGTGGTGATGGGCTCGGTGTGCCGCACCCCGGCCTGGAGGACGCAGAGCGGGACGCCGACCCCTATCACCGCGACGACGACGCCCGGCACCAGCGCGGCGTGCAACCCCGGGGCGCCCTCCAGCGCGACCAGCGCCCAGGAGACCACCCCGATCAGCACGAAGCGGGTGGCGAGCACCGACCCGGGGTCGCACCCGGCGTCGTTCAGCCGCTTCATGTACAGGATGTTGGCGGCCGAACCCGCCGCGCAGGAGAGCGTGAAGGCGAGGCCCCTGGCCACGTCGCCGGCGGCGATCTCGCCGAGGCCGCTGCGCCCGCTGAACGAGCCCCACACCAGCACGCCCAGCAGCCCGCACAGGCCGACCGAGACCGCGACCTCCGTGCCCAGCACCCGGCTCCGCCGGCGCAGCAACGGGCCGGCGAGCACGGTGATGACCGGCCCCAGCGCCAGGCTGACGACGTTGACGACCGCCGGCTCCAGGTGGTCGAGGGCGTAGAAGGTGCTCAGCCAGGTGACCGCCGTCGTGACGTTGAGCGCGATCAGGTCGGGGCGGTGCCGCGTCAGCGCGCCGGGAGCGGCGGGGCGCAGCCTGCGGCGGGCGCCGTCGGCCGCGGCGAAGACGGCCACCGCCAGGGTGAAGGCGACGGCGGCGATCGCCGCGGGGCTGACCACCTCGAAGCGGTTGCCCACGTAGACGTCCATGGCGGCGGCGAGCACGGCGTACGCCAGCAGCGGCGGCACCCCCCGCCGCAGCGTGGCGCCGGCGAGGTCGGGAACGCCGGGGGCGGGGAGCGCGGGAGGGGAAGCGGTCACACGGCACCGTCGCCTCGGAAGGTGGCGACGATCCCCCGGGCGGTGAGGAACGTCAGCCAGCGGCGGACGGCCTCGGGGTCGTCGGTGGCCTGGTGGAGCCCCGGCGGCACCCGGCCGGCGGCGACCTCCAGCACGGCGCAGGCCAGCGGAACGGAGACCAGCCGCGCGGTGGCGGACTCCCGGGCGTCGCCCACCGTGTCCAGGCTCCACTCCCCCGCCCAGTCGGTGCCGTCGTCGGTGTGGACGCCCAGCCGCACGGACATCACGACCCGGTCCCGGTCGGCGTCGTGCGCGGGGTGAACGGCCGCCAGCCGCTCGGCGAGGGCGGCCACCCCCGCCGCGTCGGCCTCGGCCAGCTCGGCGAGCACCGGCTTCCATGCCGCGTTCCAGCCGCTCGGCCGCAGCGTGCCGCGCGCGAAGCTCTCCAGCCGCCAGGTGGCCGGCAGCCCGTAGGTGGTGACGAACGGCAGGCTGTCCCCGGCGGGATGGGCCTCGAACGTCTCACCGCCGACGGTCAGTCGGCGCACTTCCTCCCAGGGGCGGGCGACCCGTCTCGGCAGCCCCTCGGCGATCACGCGGGCCGGGGTGAGCAGCGCGGTGAGCGCCTCGTGCGGCGCGCGGTCGAAGTGGTGGCGGAACGCGTCGGGCCGGTCCTTACCGCTTCCGTGGTGGGAGGCGAAGTGCGCCACCGCTGGGCGGTCGCCGAGAGCGGCCCGGGCCGCGCCGACCAGGTCGTGGGCGAACAGGTGGTCGACGCCGGGAGCGAGGCCGACCTCGGTGAGCAGCACGGAGCCGCGCTCGGCCGCCCGTCGCGCGTGGGGACTGAGCCCGGGGGCCGCGTAGCCGGGGCAGACCAGGTGGGCCTCGCCGGCCAGCGCGACCTCGGCGAGCGCCGGGTGCCCGGCGGCGGGCAGCATCGCGACGACCACGTCGCCGGGAACGAGCTCCCGGGCGAGGGCCCCGGGGGCGAGGGCGCGCGGCTCGGCGCCGCCGGCGAGGCCGAGCTCCTCCAGGCGGGCCTCGGCCCTCGCGACCGTGCGTCCCCACAGCACCGTGGCGGCCTCGTCGCAGACGAGGCCCAGGCCGCTGCCGGTCGCACGGCCGACGCCGACCCAGTGCACGCGGCCGGTCGGGGGGATCAGGTCAGCCATCGGCCCTCGCTCACGGGATCGCGCGGCGGCGCGGAGTGGGGGCGTTCCCCGGGGCAACGGCCGGGCGAACTCACCTCGGGGCGCGACGAATTCCCTTCGACGCCCGCGGGCGGGACAGCGCGCCCCCTCGTTTCCCCGCCGTGGTCGCTCCGCTGTCCGCGCATCGGTCACCGCCCCTTCGTGCGCCCTTCACCAGCGGGAATCCCGCCGGGTAACGGACGTTCGGCAGAATGCGCCCGGCCGCGAAAGGGTGTCAAGGAATACCGGGGCCAAGCCCCGGCGCGGAGAGAGGAATTGACTGTTGCCGACCGGATGGGGATTCGCTCTTTCGGGAGTGAATCGACCAACCGATCGAGATCATCAGCACTCCGACCGTCGCCCCCACAAAAGGGAACTCGCCGTGTGATCTGACTCACCGCCTCCCGGGGAACGGCGGGGACCACACACCGCGGAACGCGGCGCCACCTCAGGAAGCACCCGCACCAACCGCCCCACCCTCGCCCGGGGCCCGCGTTTTCACTTTCGAAAGCATCCGAAACCAGCGGAAAGCGCCGCGTTTCGCCGCCGCCCCGCACCCCGCGCGACGCGTCCGCCCACTCCCCCGCCCGCACACGCCCGAGGGGCCCGTGGGCGGGGTCGTTCCCCCTGCCCACGGACCCCTCGGGTCGGTGCGGCGCGCCCCGCTCAGGCGGTGGCCGGCGACGGGTCGGCGGCCGGGGGCTCCTGGCCCCCGCCGTCGCGGTCGCGACCGCGCAGCTCGCGCCAGACGGCGAGCACCACCAGAACGGCGGCGACGATCCCCAGCCCCAACGGGATGGCCATCCGCACCAGCCAGAGCATCTGGGAGTTGGAGTCCGCGTCGTCGGCCCGCTCCTTGGCGCCCTCCTCGGTCCCCTCGACCGCGAGGGCGTTGACCGGCGCCAGGTCGACCGGCCCCTCGGGGCCCTGGATCTGGGCGACGACGGCCTGGTCAAGCGCGCCGTTGAGTACCGCGCCGGTCTCGGAGTCGACCCACGCCACCCGCGAGACGCTGGCGGCGTAGGTCAGCGGCACCTCGTCGGGCAGCTGCCCCAGCAGCTCGGGCGCCGGCCGCTGCTCGGCGGGGAGCGTCTCGGCTATGCCCGCCAGCACGTCCCTGGGCAGCGCGGCGGGGAAGCGCTCCACCATGGCCGGGTCGGCGAGCGGGCCCGCGGCCTCCATGGTGTAGACGTAGACGGTGCGCCCCTCCACGTCCTCGGTCCGGTCGTAGACGGCCGGCACCTCGGTGGCGGTGGTCGGGTCCCAGAAGGTGTAGTCCTTCTCCTCGGGGTCCAGCGGCCAGGAGATGACGAGCCCCTGGTGCTCCTCGGCCTCCGAGCCCTCCGGCGGGTCGACGTTGACCAGGTCCTTCCGGTCGACGGCCCAACGGTGGCTGGTGGTGGACAGTTCGGTGCCGTCCTCGCCGGCCACCGAGACGTCGTCGGTGACGACGGCGGTCGAGCCGTCGGTCTCCACGACCTTGACGTGGCGGTCGAGGGTGATCGGGACATCGCGGAGGAAGGCGTTGGCCAGGTCCCCGCTCTCGATGGCAGCCGCGTTGAGCAGCGTCGCCGATCCGGTGTACTCGAAGGTGGTGTCCGTGTCGTCCGGAAGCTGGTGGACGGACGGGTAGACCACGAGGCGGGTCACGACCGAGGCGGCCACCAGCACGGCGGCCGATCCGGACAGGACCCAGGTGCTTCTGCGCATGGCATCTCCCGGTTACGCGCACACGACATTGTGCGACGGCTGGGTCAACCTATGGTCGGCATCAGTGCGGGTCAATAAACTTCCGACAACAGGTGAACGACTGTTCACTCCGGCACGCGGCCCGGCTCGCACCCCCGCACGCGCCTCCCCGCGCCCCCACGCCCGCCGTGTCCGAAACGCGCCGTCCCGTTGACGCCCCTCCGGGGCCGTGCCAGCATCCCCGACTGAGAGCGCTCTCTGGCCCCAACTCGCCCCCCGCGGAAGGCACGTTGCCCGCGCGGGTGCGAGCCCCTTCACGGGCTTCCCGCCCCGTCCCCCACCGGAAGGTCCAGGCGATGTCCCTCGTACCCCGCGTGTTGACCGGCGTGATCGCGTTCGTGCTGGGCGTCGGCGCCCCGGCCCTGGCCGGCGCCGCGCCCGCGGAAACGCCCGCGCCGACGCCCACCGCCTCCGCCAAGAAGGGCGTCAGCGCGACGCCGGTCGCCGGAGCCTCGGAGGCGCTCGCCGACGTCGACGTCTCCTGGCACTACGGCTGGGCCTCGGGGCCGCAGGGCGTCACGACGCCCGAGGGCGCCGAGTTCGTCCCGATGATCTGGGGCGCTGACTCCGTCACGGACGAGGCGCTGGCCGAGGCGGTGCGCGAGGGCGAGCAGCTGCTGGGCTTCAACGAGCCCGACCTCCCCGAGCAGGCCGACATGTCGGTGGAGCAGGCGCTCGACCTGTGGCCACGGCTGGAGTCCACCGGGCTGCGCCTGGGCGCGCCCGCGGTCGCCTACGGCGGGGACACCCCCGGCGGCTGGCTGGACCGCTTCATGGCGGGCGCCGAGGAGCGGGGGCTGCGCGTCGACTTCATCCCGGTGCACTGGTACGGCTCGGACTTCGGCCCCGACGCGACGGAGCATCTGCGGGGCTATCTCCAGGCGGTGGCCGACCGGTACGGCAAGCCGGTGTGGCTGACCGAGTACGCGCTGATCGACTTCTCCGGCGCGACGCCCCGCTACCCCAGCGCCCAGGAGCAGGCGGACTTCGTGCGGAGTTCGACGGCGATGCTGGAGGACCAGCCGTATGTCGAGCGCTACGCCTGGTTCACGCTCTCCACCGGCACCCACGCGACGGGGCTCTACGACGGGACGACCCCCAACGCGAGCGGGCTCGCTTACCGGGAGGCCGGTTCCTGAGGCGTCGCCCCCGCGAACGCTCCTCCCCGGGGGGCGCCGGCGCCCCGGCGCGTGCGGCCGGTCCGACGCCCCGCGCGTGGCCCGCGCCCCGCGCCCCCGCGCCGCGAAGTGGGGCCGGTCCGGGCCGAGTTCACGGTGTGCGGCGCCCGGCCTCCTCGTTCTCCCCCGTCAGTGCCCGCGCTGCGGCCAACAGCGCCTCGGGGTGGTCGATCAGGTCGGTGTTGTCGGCCCACTGGTCGACGGCGCCGGTCAACGGCCAGGCGCGGACCGCCGGATCGGTCAGCGTGCCGGCCAGGGCTCCCGCGAGGCGCTCGGCGTGCAGCACCCGGAAGGGCCGGTCGTGGTAGTCGCGCGGCGTGGGGTCGACGTGCGGCGCGAGGCCGGTGGCGTTCTGGAGGCGGGCGACCCGTTCCCAGGCACGGCCCAGCGCCGCCTCGCGCTCCGGGTAGGCGGCGGCGCGCTGCGCGGCCCTCAGGTCGGGCGTCAGTTCGGCGGCCACCGGCAGCCGGGCGAAGGCGCTGCCCAGCCACTTGCCGTAGGGGGCGTAGCGGCGGGCCAGCAGCAGACACAGCCGCATCAGGTCGCGGACCAGCCGGCCGGCCACCGTCGCCGAGCCCAGCTCGTCGCCGACCTCGGCGCAGCGGCCGACGAACGCCTCCTCCTGGGAGATCCGCTGCCACTGGCAGGCGAGTTGGTAGCGCCAGATCTCCTCCGGATACCAGGCCAGACGGCGGCGCGCCGCCGTCAGCGTGCCGAGCCCGTCGTGGAAGACCTCCCCGCCGGTGGCCTCGGCGAGCCGCTGCTGCGGCATCGCCAGCCACTCCACCGGGGTGGGCGGGTCGCTCACCCCGCCGGGGCCGAGCCGCCGGCGCAGCCAGTCGTCCACGGTGGTGACCGTCACCCGGTGGTCCACCGGCCCCTCGGTGGGCGTCATCAGGCCGACGGGGTCGGAGTCGGCCCGTTCGAAGTGGGTGGGCCAGCCTCTGATGTGCTTGGGCAGCCGCTGGGCGAACAGCTCGACCAGCTCGGGCGCGAGTCCGGCGTCCGCCGGCGCGAGGAAGAGTTCGAGGCGCGGGCCCCACTCGTGGTCGGCGGAGCGGGCGGTGTCGAAGCCCAGCACCTCCGAGCCCGCGCCCACGCGGGCGGCGGCGTGCGGCAGCCCGGGCCGCGTTTCGGCAAGCAGGGGGGCGACGGCCTCGCGGTAGAGGATGGCGGAGAGTTCGAGGCCGGGGAGGAAGGCGGCCCGGGGTGTGGTCATGGCGCCACTCTCGCCCGAAGCGCGGGCCCAGGCCAGCGAATACCGCCGTGCCGGGCCCGCGCCGCCACCCCCTCACCCCACGACCGCGCTCACCCGGCGAGCACGCCCGCCAGTGCCTCGGCCGTCGCCGGGTGCGCCGCCACCAGCGCGCCCGCGGGTCCCGCCGACGGCGCCGCCCGCGCCCACTCCACCGGCAGGTCGAGCACCGCGGTCCACGCCTCGCAGGCGGCGGGGTGCGCCGCCAGCAGCCCGCCTGCGGGACCGGCCACGGGCGTGGCCCGCGCCGGCGCGGTCGCCGGCGGCGCCTCCCACGGCGGCACCAGTGCGTCCAGCGCCGGTAGCGCCCCGGGGAAGGTCCGCCCCGCCTCCCTGACGAGCACCGGCAGCAGCTCGGCCGCCTCCCGGCGCAGCGTCATGATCAACCGCGGCAGCCAGGGCAGCAGCACCGCGTCCGGCAGCCGGCCGAACGCCCCCGACAACTGCTCCACCACGAACGGCGCGAGCGAGGGCACCGGCTCCAACGCCTGCACGAAACCGCTGACATAGCGGGGGAACGCCCGCACCACCAGCGGGTTGGCCAGCAGCTCGGCGCAGCGCTCCCGCAGCGCGGGCAGCGGCAGCAGGTCCAGCCGGTGCTCGGCCGCCCACAGCAGCGCCGTCCGGTCCGGCTCCACCGGGTGGCACTGCCGCACCGCCAGCTCCAGCTGCGCCCGGTCGCACCCCAGGGCCAGCGCGAAGCCCTCAAGCCCGAAGAGGAAGCCCAGCATCGCGGCGACCTGCCTGGCCCCGACCTCCTCGTCCGTGAACGCGGTGGGCAGCAGCGTGCAGTAGTGCGCGTATCCCGTGGTCACGAACGTCTCGGCCCAGTGCGGCGGCCCCGCCTCCGTGGTGCGGTAGTACGCCAGCAGCCGGCGTATCCGGCGGAGCACCAACGGCGCCTGGTCCACCGTCCGTTCAGCCGCCAGCAGCGCCACAGCGCGGCTGCCGAGGTCGTCGACCAGCCGACCGGGGCCGAGGTAGAGCAGCGCCTCCTCGACGGCCTTCAGCGCGGTCGCCGCGGTCGCGTCCGGCTCCCGCACGGCGCGCCGCAGCCGCTGCTCCAGCACCTGCTCGACGGTGACGCCCTCGTAGCCGAGCTGCACCAGCGCCCGCTGCTCGCGGCCGAGCGCCAGATCCCAACTCTCCTGGATGGCGCGCCCTCCCAGGGCGCGGTCGCCCATCACCGGACGTACCACGTCGCCCAGCAGGCGGCGCAACATCCACAGCAGGTCGGAACAGGGCCGCAGCTCAGGCCTGTTGGCCAGGTCGAGCAGCGCGCGCTGCTGGGTGCGGGCCGTGAGGTTGAGCCCCAGCGGCTCCAGCCGGTCCAGCACGTCGCGCGCCAGCGGGGGCAGCGCGTCGTAGCCGACCGTGCCGATCCGGTCGCCGCCCAGCAGCATCCCGCACAGCCGCCGCACGTCCCGCTTCCCGGGAACGGTGTCCTTCTCGATACAGGTGACCGCCGCGTCCTCGAAGTCGTACGGCGTGGGCCTGGCCCGGCCGCGCAAGCCCGCCAGCAGCACCGAGGTCTCGAAGACGGCGATGGCGTCGGCGGTGCTGGCCAGGTAGCCGTTGCGGCGGGCGAGCCGGACCAGGTCCACGCACCAGCCGCGCAGCTCGTCCTCGTCGAGCGCGCCCGGCACGGGCGGCCGGTCGAGGAACGGCGTCAGCCGGTCGCCTCCCGCCTCGCCCGCGCCGCCCGCCGGCGGGGCGGCGGCGCGCTTCGCGGCCTTCGGCTTCTTCCGCCCGGTCCGCTGACCGGCCAGCCGGAACGGGGTCAGCCGCTCCGCCGTCAGGGTGCGCGACCAGGTGGCCGCCGCCAGCGAGACGGCGCCGGGGGCGAGGCCGAACTGCGCCTCGATCGCCGAGTGGCTGGAGGGGATCAGCCCGTACCGCCAGGCGGTCCCCGTGCGCTCCGGTATCGGGAACGGCTCCGCCTCGGAGGCGAGGCCGAACTGCTCGACGCGGCTGGCCGCGTGGAACGCGCCGCAGACGTGCAGCGCGGTCGCCGGGTCGGTGCCGGAGGAGGCCAGATGCTCCCTGATCCGGGTCCACATGTACCGCTCGCGGTCCTCGTCGACCGCCAGCCTGGCCCCCCGCTCGGGCCGCAGCCGGCGGAAGAGGCTGCCGATCATCACCATGGCCTGGCGGTACGTCCGGTAGTCGGCGCCGGCCAGCGGCTGCTCCACGTACTGGTCCCACCACTCGGACCAGTGCCGCACCTTCCCGTGGTGCAGCAGATGGGCCTCCAACTCGGCGAAGCCGGGCCTCAGTCGGCCGACTCCGACGCCGAAGGCGTCGCCGTGCAGCCCCGCCGCCTCCTCGGACTCCCGTCCCTCGCCGTCCGCCGCCGGGTCGGCGTCCGGGGCGTCCTCCCTCTCGCGCCACTGGAGGACGTGGTCGGCCGAGCGGTCCACCAGCACCAGCTCGACGTCGGGGGTGTCCAGGGCGTAGGCGATGGCCTGGTACTCGGCGGAGGCCTCGGTCAGCGGCGCCACCACGCTCAGCGGCGCCCAGTCGGCGGGGAAGCCGTCCAGCTCGGTGGCGAACGCCTGGAGCGCGACGGGCAGTCGGCAGTTGCGCAGCTCCTCCAGCAGCGGGGCCAGGTCCTCCGGCAGCTCCAGGTAGATCACCCGGGGCCGCTTCTCCGCCAGCCGCCTGGCCATGGCCAGCGCGGAGGCCGGCGAGTGGTGGCAGACCGGGAAGATCTCCAGCTCCTCTGCCAGCGCCCGGTCGACGTCCTCGACCATGCCGGACAGGATCTCGGGCAGCGCGTCGTCGGGCCCGGCGAACTCCTCGGCCGCCGCCCGCAGCCGCTCGCGCAGCGGCCCGAGGCCCCCGGCGGGCCCGGCGACCGGGCCCGCCACGACGGGGGCGCTCACGACAGCGTCGCGATCGCCTCGCGGCCACCGTCCAGGAAGTCCCGCCAGGGGCCGCCCTGTTCACCCTCGCTGCGGGGCTCGACGACGCCGTGCCAGAACTTGTTGAGGATCGCCAGGTCCTCGGGGGTGCGCCGGGCGAGCGAGCCGACCAGCGAGCTGGCGAGCGTGTGGGCACCCAGCTCCTTCTCCCCGAAGAACTGGCTGTGCAGCACCGCGTCCTCCAGGACGCCGATCTGCTCGGCGGTGGAGAGCGCGGACTCCAGGCGCTCGTCGTCGCTGGCCGCGTTGGCCGCCGAGGCGCGCAGGTCGGCGAAGCTCTGGAGCAGGATGTCCAGCAGCGTCGGCGGCACCTCCACCTCGATCCGGTGGCGGCGCAGCAGCTCGGCCGTGCGGAAGCGGACGATCTCCGCCTCGCTGCGCTTGTTGGTCACCACCGGCACCCGGACGAAGTTGAACCGGCGTTTCAACGCGGACGACAGGTCGTTGACGCCCCGGTCCCTGCTGTTGGCCGTGGCGATCAGGGAGAACCCGGGCTTGGCGAAGACCGTGTTCTCCCCGTCGGCGCCGTCGAGTTCGGGGATGGAGACGTACTTCTCCGAGAGAATCGAGATCAGCGCGTCCTGCACGTCGCTGGTGGAGCGCGTCAGCTCCTCGAAGCGGCCGATCACGCCGTTCTCCATCGCCGTCATGATCGGCGAGGGGATCATCGCCTCGCGGGACTGGCCCTGGGCGATGACCTGGGCGACGTTCCACGAGTACTTGATCTGGTCCTCGGTGGTGCCGGCCGTGCCCTGGACCACCAGCGTCGAGTTGCGGCAGATCGCGGCGGACAGCAGCTCCGCCAGCCAGCTCTTGCCGGTGCCGGGGTCGCCGATCAGCAGCAGGCCCCGGTCGGAGGCGAGGGTGACGACGGAGCGCTCCACGAACGCGCGGTCGCCGAACCACTTCTGCGAGATCTCGCGGTCCAGCCCGTCGGCGCGCTCGGAGCCCAGGATGAACAGGCGCACCATCTTCGGGCTCAGCCGCCAGGAGAACGGCTTGGGCCCGTCGTCGACGGACTCCAGCCAGTCCAGCTCCTCGGCGTACTTCACCTCGGCGGGCGCGCGCAGCAGATTGTCGGTCATGGGTCGTTCTCCTAGGCGAGGAAGTTCTTGAGTTCGAAGACGAGCTTGCGGATGTGGCCGGAGATCACCGGCGTGCCCAGCTCCTTGAGGTGCTGGCGGAACGTCGGGTTGACGCTGCCGCGCCCCGAGCTGTTGACGGAGCCGACCGGTATGAGGCGGGCGCCCGAGCGGTGCACCGCCCGGAAGTCGTCCATCAGCGCCGGGTTGTCGTAGAAGTCGGAGATCCACACCAGCACCGTGTTGTCCGGGTCGGCGATCTTCGGCCTGGCCAGCGCCATGGCGGCCGTGCCGTCGGTGCCGCCCCCGAGCCGGGTGCGCAGCAGCACCTCGAACGGGTCGTGCACCCAGGGCGTGAGGTCCAGCGCGCGGGTGTCGTAGGCGACGAGATGGACGTCGACCTTGGGCAGTCCGGCGAAGATCGACGCCAGGATGGTGCAGTTGACCATCGAGTCCACCATCGAGCCCGACTGGTCGACGACGACCACCAGCCGCGCCGGCGTCGTCCGGCGCGCCGTGTGCCGGTAGTAGAGCCGGTCGACGTAGAGCCGGCGCCGCTCGGGGTCGTAGTTGGTCAGGTTCTTCCAGACGGTGCGCTGGACGTCCAGGTTGCGGAAGACCCGCTTGGGCGGCACCGAGCGGTCGATGACGCCGGCGCTGGTCTTCTCCACCTGGGTGCGCAGCACCTCGGCCACCTCGTCGACGAAGCGTCGGATCAGTGCCTTGGCGCTGGCCAGCGCGGTGCCCGAGAGGTTGTCCTTGTCGTGGAGCAGCTGCTCGATCAGCGACATGCTCGGGGTGAGCGCCCGGGCGCGCGCCGGGTCGGCGAGCACCTCGCGCAGCCGCATCCGCTTGACCAGGTCGCCCTCCAGGGCCGACAGATAGCCGGACAGCTCGCCTCTCCCGCCCTCGTCGCCGTCCAGCGCCTGACGGCACCGGGCGGCGTCCCGCTGCCAGTCGTTGAACTGGGCGGCGGAGACCGGGCCCGTGCCGGTCGCGAACGTGTTGAGCAGCAGCTTGGTGGCCAGCGCCGCGCGGCGCACCGCGCGCTCGGGGTCCTCCTCCGCGCCGTCCGCCTCCCGCCCGCCGCTCAGGGCGGCGAACTCGTCGGCCAGCTCGGGGAACCGCTGCACCAGGTTGTCCACCGAGACGCCCGGGTCCAGCAGCGCGGCCGGCAGGCCCAGCTCCTCGGTGACGGCGACACCGGCGCTCTCCAGCGAGGGCTGCTCCTCGCCGTCGAAGAGGCGGGCGAGCAGCCGCCAGTACAGCACCTGCCGGCGGTTGCCCATGGCCCGCACGTGCGCCGGGTCGTCGGCCGGCCGTGCGCTCGTCTCGTGCTCGGTGTCGGTCATGCGCGCAGCAACCGTCCCGCGCGCTCGCGCAGCACCGCGACGGGATCGCCCCACTTCGCCTCGGACTTGGCGGCCTTCGGGTCGGTCGGCCCCTCCGCCCAGTCCCCGACGTGCACCTCGACCTCCTGCCGGCGCACGGTCGCCCGCACCCCCAGCGGTCGCAGGGTCCAGCCGTCGGCCTCCCAGCACAGCAGCCCCACGCAGGCGGTGGAGGCGCCCACCAGCTGCGGAGTCAGGGGGCCGGCGGCCGGCAGGTGCTCGACGTCCAGGCGCAGTTGGTGGCCGTCGAGCGTCAGCACGTCCTTCCTCACCCGGTACCCCTCCAGCCACACCGGCTCGGCGAGCTGCACCGGGTGGCGCCGCAGCGGCGGCAACGGCGCGGCGACCGCGCCCGCCAGCTGGGTGCGGGCGGTGACGAACGGGTCCGCCGGCTCGCCGAGCGTCACCGCTGACTCGTCCCACAGCAGCTCGCCGCCCTCCAGCGGGGACAGCCCGGTGACGCTCAGCGCCCGCCGCTCGGCCAACGCCCGCAGCAGCACGGGGAACCCGGTCAGCAGCCGCCACACCGTCGGCCCGGTCAGCGTCTCGACCTTGGCCGCGCCGACCGCGAACCGCACCAGCCGCGCCGGCCGGTCGCCGCCCTCCTCCAGCAGCGCGTGCACCACGAGCTGAACGGCGGTGGGATGCTCGTGCAGCTCGGTGCCCAACGGCAGCAGCCGGCCGCTCACCTCGGCCGCCGGCGCCTCCTCGGCGCGCAGGACACCCGGCTGGCACAGCAGCAGCGCCGCCGCCCACATGTCGGCCCAGCGCCGCACCGGCAGCCGCTCCCAGGTGGCCAGCGGCAGGCAGGCGCGCAGCTCGCCGGCGAGCCCGTCGAGCAGCACCGCGAGCCGCCGCGCCGCCGGCTCCGCCCACAGCGCCGTCAGCGCCTGGTCGACGCCCCGCAGCGAGTCGTCCGTGAGGCCGCGCCAGCCGACCAGCGCCAGCTCCCGCAGCCAGGAACGCGCGCCGTCCAGCAGCCGGTCCGGCGGCGGCTCGCCGCCGCCCGGCGCCGGCCACTCCTCGCGCCGACGCCCCACCGCCGCGTCCAGCGCCGCCAGTTGGGCGTCGTGCACCGCGCCGAGCAGCGCGGCGCGGGAGGCGGCCAGCGTCACCAGCCGCTCGTCGGAGACGGAACCGGCGACGACCTTCTCGGCGGCCTCGGTGGCCGCCGCGCCCAGCGGCGAGGCGGAGACCGCGGCGGCCAGCGCCGTCACCGCCGCGGCCTCCTCCGGGACGAGCCGGCCGAGCCCGCCGACCAGCGTGCGGTCGAAGCCGTCCACCGCCTCCAGCGCCTCGGGCACGCCGACCGGCTCGTTCGCCAGCAGCTCCGCGAGCTGAATGCCCAGCATCAGCGCACCGCCCCCGTCGCCGGGAACCACCGCAGCTCCGGCAGCGGCGCCGCGCTCTCCGGCACCTCCAGATAGGCGAGGTGCCGCAGGAAGCGGCTGAACACCTCGGCCGCGGGGCGGTCGGGGCTGATCCCGCCGCCGCGCAGCCGCGACGCCAGCTCGCCCTCCCCCGGCTCGGCCCGCAGGTAGCGGCCGACGCGCTCCTCCCCGTACTGGAGGACGGCCTCCTTCACCAGCGCGTCGACGTGCTTGCAGCCGCCCGGTCGCGCGCCCCCGCAGGGCCGGTTGTTGTTGGTGCCGCAGCTGACGTCGTGGCTGCCGGCCTCGACCGCCGACACATAGACCCGCGCGATGTCCGAGCCGCTGGACACCACCCCCTGCAACCTGCCGTCGGCCAGCTCGACGAACGGCACCTTCACCACCTTGCGGGGCCTGGCCCCCGGAACGACGCGCGCCGTCGCGCGCCGCTCCCAGCGGATCGTCTCCGCGTTCTCCACCATCGTCTCTCCCCTGACTGTGCGCCGGGGCCGGGCGTTTCCGCGCAGGCTCCCGCAGCCCTCACGGGCAGCCGGAACCAGAGGAACCCCCAGCCCAGAGGGCCGTTGCGACCCTCCGTGGCGATCTGGGGAACAGCATGGCCCACGCCACTGACAATCGCCGAACGGCCGGTCCCCGTCGGCCTCCGCCGCCGTCCGGGACATGGCCGCGGCAGGCTCCCCGCGCCAACTCCCCGACCCGGCGGCCCCGCTGCTCCCCCCTCACCGGGTCGCCGACGTCGCCTCCGCGCCGCTGACCGCCGACGCACCGTCCCCACGGGCGTGTGCGTCTCCACCGGCTCGGCACCGGCTCGTCACCGGCTTCCGCCCAGTGCGACTCCCGGCACTCCTCCGGCGCCAGCGCGCCGTGACGCGTCAACGCCCGTGCGCAACGGCGTCGTTCGGCCAGTGGACGGGCGGAGTACTCCGCCTCGCTCCGTGTCGTCTCCGCGCCCTCAGACGGGCGTTCCCCCACGCACCGGCCCCGCCGGGACGTCCTCCGTCGCGGTGTGCAGGACCAGGTCGTTGATCCCCGGTGTGCCCAGGGAGATCCGCAGGCCGTCCTCGCCCAGCAGGCGCGTCGTCAGGCCGTTGGCGCGCAGCCGCGCGGCCAGCTCGCGGGTGCGGGGGCCGGGCGGCAGCCAGACGAAGTTGGCCTGGCTGGGCGGGACCGGCCAGCCCGCCGCCCGCAGCCCGGCGACGAGCCTGTCCCGTTCGCAGCGGGCGCGCGCCACGCGGTCGGCCAGCTCCCGCTCGGCCCGCAGGGAGACCACCGCCGCCGCCTCGGCGAGCGCGGTCACGCCGAACGCGGGACGCAGCCTGGTCAGGGCGTCGACCATCGTCGGATGCGTCAGGGCGTAGCCGACCCGCAGCCCGGCGAGCCCGTGCGCCTTGGAGAACGTCCGAACGACGGTCAACCGCGGGTGCTGTGCGACGAGTTCCACGGAACGGGGCGCCGCCGGATCGTCGACGTACTCGACATACGCCTCGTCCAGCACGACGTGCACCCGCTCGGGGACCCGCTCAAGAAACGCGGCCAGCTGGTCGTGGGTGACGGTCGTGCCGGTCGGGTTGTTGGGTGAGCACACGAAAACCAGCCGCGTGCGCGGCGTGATCGCCGCCGCCATCGCCGGCAGGTCGAGGGCGGCCCGGCGCAGCGGCACGGTGACGGGGCGGGCGCCGTTGGCGCGGATCGCCAGCGGGTAGCCCTCGAAGGAGGGCCAGCCCGTCACGACCTCCTCGTCGGGCGCGGTGGTGAGCCGCACCAGCTGGTCCAGGAGCGGGGTCGCGCCAGGGCTGACGAACAACCGCTCGCGCGGCGCCGGCAGTCGGCGGGCCAACGCGTCGACCAGCGCGGAGTTTCCCAGGTCGGGATAGCGGTTGATCCGGCCGGCGGCCTCGGCGAGCGCGGCGCCGACGGCCGGCAGCGGCGGCTCCGGGTTCTCGTTGGAGGAGAGCTTGTGCGTGACGGCGAGCGAGGCGGGCTCGCCCGCGACATAGGCGGGAAGGGTCAGGAAGTGCTCGCGCACCGTGGGTGGTGGGGAAGGCACGGGGGCTCCCTCCGCTCGGCGCGCCCCGGCCCGCGTCGGGCGGTGAGGGGTCGGGGCGCGGCCTGGCGTGCTCAGGCGTAGTAGCTGAACTTCTTCGTCAGCGCGCGGACGGCCGGGTCGGGCCCGGTCACCCCGGTGGCGATGATCTCCAACTGGGCGGCCTCCGAAGCGGCCACCTCCGCGCGGTACTTCTCGAACTCGTTGCTCCAGCTCCGGCCGCGGTCGGAGAAGACGGCGTGGAGCAGCCCCTCCTCCCTGGCCGCGGCGGCGAGCTTCTCCACCTGGGCGGGCCGCCCGGTGAGCACGACGACGTTGTCGCGGATGGTGGCGTGCTCGTTGCCCGACTGGTCCTCCAGCCGCTCGGCGTCGTAGAGGGCGGGCCGCCGGGTCGCGAGATGGCCCATGATCACGGCCGTGGCGTTGGCGACGACGCCGGGCGGCAGGTGCTTGGCGAGGACGATGGCCGTGCGAAGTCCGGTGTCCTGCGGGGTCACTCGGGTTTCCTCTCGAAGACGATGAAGGCCATGGGCGTCCCGCGCGCGAGAACCTGGATCACGTCGAGCCCGTGGTGCTCGGCGACCAGCCTGTTGGTCACCGCGAGCGTGTCGGGACGGCCCTGGACGATATCGCGCACGGCCGTCGTGTTGGACGTCGCCGGGAGGACCTCGTCGAAGGACTTGTCGATCTGGTCGAGGAGCCGGAGCGTCGCCGGCTGGTGGCACAGCCTGCGGTAGGAGTCGGCCCTGCCGCCGTCGGAGGCCACCAGGACCATGTCGGGCAGTCGGCTGAGGAACGCGCCGACCGCGACCAGCTCCGGGTCGAAGAAGAACCCGCGCACCTCGGCATAGGCGCCGGGGACCAGCAACGCGTCCTCGCGCCCCTCCCTCACGCTGTCTGCGGCGAGTTCGAAGGAGGGATAGCCGGAGAGCCGCTCGGCCAGCCCGGCGAAGTACTCGGTGCCGACGGCGACGCTGCACGTCAGCCCGTCCGGCTCGTCGGCCAGTGTCGCGACCGACCGATATCGATAACGCGGCAGAAGCCTCGTGTGATAGGCCGCACGCACCGCTGTCTCGGTCATCGTTTCTCAGTTCTCCTGACGGTTTCGAGAGGAAAGACGACACGGGGGAGAGCGAAAGGCGGAACGAAAGGGGTCCCGTGCGCTCAGGGCGCCTCGCACGCGACCCTGATTCCCAGGGCAAGCAGCACGCCGCCGGTGACGCACTCCAGCCGGGTGCGCACCCGGGGCCGGGTCAGCCAGCCGTGCAGCAGCCCGACCAGCGAGGAGGTCAGCCGCCACCAGACCAGCGCCACCGCGACGAAGGCGAACGTGAGCACGAACGAGGTGCGCACGCGCGGCTCCTCGGGGCCGATGAACTGCGGGAGGAGGGTCAGGAAGAGGACGGCGATCTTCGGGTTCAGCAGGTCGTTGAGCACGCCCTGCCGGAAGGCGACGGCCCGGGTGAGCGGCGCCCGGACCGTACCGACCGAGGTCAACGGCTCGGCGGCCTCGGGGAACGAGCGCCGCCTCCGCCGCCGCCAGACACCCCACAGGGTGCCGGCGCCGAGCCACAGCAGATAGAGCGCGCCGGCCAGCTTCAGCCCCGCGTAGGCGGTCGCTGAGGCGGCGAACACGGCGGAGAGCCCGAGCGTCGAGACGGTGGCGTGCACCAGCAGCCCGCTGCACACCCCCAGCCCGGTCCACCACATGGCCGAACTGCCGCCCCGCAGGCTGTTACGCAGCCCGAGCGCGGTATCCGGACCGGGAATGATCGTCAGCACGATCACGACGAACAGAAACGGGATCAGTTGTTCCGGCAATGCCACAGCCCATTCGAATCACTGCGCCCCCCTTTGGGCTACCGCGGCGGACCGGCCCACACGTGCACGGGAACGAAAAGCACCCCACCCCGAGCCTCACGGCAGCCCACCCTTCTCCCCCAAACCGTAGAGGGCGCCGCATATCGCGACAATTACCCGAACGGGTGAAGCCTTTCCGCTCCACGGGGACGCGCCGAAAAGTCGAAGAAAGACAAAGAAAGGCGAAGGAAAGAGCGAGGGCCGGGCACACAATGCGGCGACGCCCCGCCACATCGCCTTCGTCCGCGCCGCGTTGGCGGGCGACGCGGTCAACGCCGGGAACGCCGGGGGACGCCGCGTCCGGAGGCCAGTGCCCCCAACGCGGCGTCCCCCGGCGGGCCTATGCCGCGCGGCCGTGGGCGACGCGGGAGCGGCGGGCCACGGAGTCGAGGGTGACGGCGAGGGCCAGGACGAGGCCGGTGATGATGAACCGGAAGGAGGAGTCCAGGTCCAGCAGCGTCAGCCCGTTGGAGATGGACTGGATCACCAGGATCCCGAGCAGCGCGGAGAACGCGCTCCCCCGGCCGCCGAAGAGGCTCGTGCCGCCGATGACAGCCGCCGCGATGGCGTTGAGGTTGACGTCCCCCGCCCCGGTGGCCTGGTTGGCGGCGGCGAGGCGGGCCGCCGCGATCATGCCGCCGAGGGCGGCCAGCGTCGAACACAGCACGAAGACCGAGGTGTAGACCCGGCGCACGTTGATGCCCGCGCGCCTGGCGGCCTCCGCGTTGCCCCCGACGGCGAAGACCGAACGCCCCCAGCCGGTCCTGGTCAGCGCGTAGTGCAGCACCAGCACGAGGGCCACGAAGCTGACGAAGAGCCAGCCGACCCCGCGCGCCCGGTTGAGGTACCAGACGGCGAAGCCGAGCCCGAGGAGCACGGCGGTGCTGCGGGCCACCAGCAGGGACGTGGAACGGGCCGAGAGCCCGGCGGCGCGGCGGGTCCTGGCCAGTCCGTAGCCGGTGGCGAAGAGCCAGCCCGCGGCCACCACCACCAGCACATAGGACAACCACTCGGGGAGGAAGGCGAGTTGGGCGAAGTGCACCAGGTCGGACTCGAAGGGCAGGTTGATCGCCCCGGTGTCGCCGAGCAGCCACAGCTGGATGCCGAGAAAGCTGAGCAGGCCGGCGAGGGTGGCGACGAAGCTGGGCACGCCGAGCCGGGTCACCATCTGCGCGTAGACCACGCCGACCAGCGCGCCCGCGCCGAGCGCGGCGGCCATGGACAGGAGCAACGGCCAGCCGTGGGTGACGAAGGTGACGGCGGTCAGCGCGGCCGAGAGCCCGCTGACGGAGCCGACCGACAGGTCGATCTGCCCGACGAGCAGCACACAGACCACGCCGAGCGCGATGATGCCGACGGAGGCGGACTCCATCAGCAGGTTGACCAGGTTGGCGCTGGAGAGGAAGACGGAGTTCAGCGACTGGAAGACGGTCCAGATGACGACCAGTCCGAGGACGATCGGCAGCGCCCCGAGGTCGCCGGAGCGCACGCGCTGCCAGAGCCCGCCGGCCACGGCCCTCCAGCCGTCGCCGCGTCGCAGTCGTTCGTCCAGCAGGTCGAGCGGGGCCGGCGTCTCGGCCGCCCTGACATCGGCCATCAGGCTTCTCCCTTCACGGAACGGGCGCGCCCCGCGCGGCGGGAGACCACGTTGTCGCTGGCGCCGATCATCGCGGCGACGATCTCCTCGGTGGGCGCCTCGGCGTCGAAGACGCCGTTGTTGCGGCCCAGGCGCAGCACCACGACGCGGTCGGCGACGGCCCGGACGTCCTCCATGTTGTGGCTGATCATGATCACGCCCAGACCGCGTTCCCTGAGGCGTTCGATCAGGTTCAGCACCTCGGCGGTCTGCGCCACCCCCAGCGCGGCCGTCGGTTCGTCGAGCACGATCACCCGGGGGTCGCCCAGCAGCGTGCGGGCGATCGCGACCGTCTGGCGCTGGCCGCCGGAGAGGGAGGCGACGGGCACCCGGACGGTGGGGATCTTCGCCGACAGCTGGCGCAGCAGCTCCCACGACCTGATCTCCATGGTGACCTCGTCCAGCCGGGCGCGGCGCAACTCGCGGCCGAGGAAGAGGTTCTGGACCACGTTGAGGTTCTCGCAGAGCGCCAGGTCCTGGAAGACGGTGGCGATGCCGAGGGCGTGCGCGTCGGCCGGGCTGGTGACGGTCACCTCGCGGTCGGCGAAGGTGAGGGTGCCGGCGTCCGGGCGGTGGACGCCGGCGAGCACCTTGACCAGCGTGGACTTGCCGGCGCCGTTGTCGCCGACGACCGCCACCACCTCGCCGGGTGCGACGTCGAGGTCCACCTCGGTGAGCGCGGCGACCGCGCCGAAGTTCTTGCTGACGCCGCGCAGCGACAGGATGGGCCGCCCTTCGGGGACCGCGGCCTGGTCCTTGACCGGGTCGTTCATCTCACCCCTCCCACTCGATGCCGGCCTCGGCGCAGGCGTCGGCGTACTCGGGGGTGCAGACGTCGGCCGCGTCGACCTGGTCGGACTCGGCCAGCACCTCGGGGAGGTTGTCCAGGGTGACGACGGTCGGCTCGAAGAGCTGGGCCGGGGTGTCGAAGAGTTCCAGCTCGCCCTCGGGGGTCTCGCCCTGGGCGAAGCGGTAGGAGACCTCGGCCGCGGCCTCGGCGACGATCTCGATGGGCTTGGAGATGGTGTTGTACTGCTGCCCGGCGACGATGCGTTGGGCGGCGGCCACCTCGAAGTCGTTGCCGGTGACCGGCGGGATCGGGACGCCGGCGGCCTGGAACGCGGCGATCGCGCCGCCCCCGGTGCCGTCGTTGGCGGCGACGACGCCCGCGATGTCGTCGTCGAAGCGGTTGATCTGGCCGGCGACCCAGTCCTGCGCGTCGGACGGCTGCCAGCCCGGGGTGTCGAACTCGGCGAGCAGTTCGTAGCCGCTGTCGTCGACCGCCTGGTGGATGCCCTGCTTGATCAGCCCGGCGGCGGCGTCCGTGGGCGAGCCGTTGACCTGGAGGATTCCGCCCTCGGCTCCGGTCTCGTCGAGATGGTCGACGAGGGACTGGCCGATGGACTCGCCGATCGCCTCGTTGTCGAAGGATATGTAGTAGTCGGCCGGGGTGCTGGATATCGGCCGGTCGTAGGCGATGACGGGGACGCCCTGGGAACGGGAGGCGTTGACGACGCTGGCGGCGGCGTCGGAGTCGACCGGGTCGATGACCAGCACGTCGGCGCCCTGCGCCAGCGCGGAGTTGGCCTGCTCCTGCTGGCGGGAGGCGTCGGCGTTGGCGTTCTGGTAGATGACCGAGCAGTCCGCGCACAGCTCCTCGATCTTCGCCTCGAAGAGCGGGGCGTCCCACAGTTCGTAGCGTGGCGAGGCGATGTCCGGCATGAGGAAGGCGATGGTGGCGCTGTCCCCGCCGCCTTCGCCGTCGGAGGTCTCCTCCTCCGAGGCGCAGGCGGACGCCGAGGCGGCGAGGGCGAGGGTCAGGGCGAGTGCGAGGGTGCGTCGGCTCACGGTGCTTTCCCTTCGGGCGGGTCAGGCTTGCAGGGGGCGGTTCAGCGACAGCAGGGCGGCCGGGTGGGCGGGGTCGTCGGGCAGCCGGATCTCGGTGACCGCGACGTTCTCCACCCGGGGGAAGAGCCGCCGGTAGTGGGCGTGGGGCAGTCCCAGCAGCGCGCACAGCCCCAGGCGGAGCGAGGTGCTGTGCGCGACGACCAGCACGGTGCGCCCGGGGTGGCGCGCGCCGATCGCGGTGAGCGCGGCGCTCACCCGGGCGGCGACCTCGTCCGGCGGTTCGGCGCCGGGGAACGGGTGGGCGACCGGGTCGGCGACGAACCGGCGCACGGTCTCGGGGTCGGCCTCGGCCCTGGTGCGTCCCTCCAGTTCGCCGAAGTCGGCCTCGCGCAGGCCGGGTTCGCGCAGCGGTTCGACGCCGAGCGCCTCGGCGGCGGGGGCCGCGGTGCGCACGGCGCGGCCCAACGGCGAGCTGACGACGGTGTCGACGCCGGCGGCGACGGCGCCGCGGGCGAGCGCCTCAGCCTGGCGCAGGCCGTTTTCGGTCAGGTCGGGGTCGGTGCGGGCGCCGGCGTAGCGGTTCTCGGCGTGCCAGACGGTCTCGGCGTGCCGGGCGAGCAGCAGCCGCGCGGGGGTCGGGGTGCTCATCGGGACTCCAGGACCTGGGGGTTGGCGCAGTGCAGCGGCGCGTCGCCGCGCAGCCAACGGCCGGCCTCGGCGGCGACCATGGTGGCGGCGCGGCGGGCGGTGGCGCGGCTCGCGCCGGCCAGATGCGGGCTGAGCACCGCGTTGGACGCCGAGCGCAGCGGGTGGTCGGCGGCCAGCGGCTCCTCGTCGAAGACGTCGAGCCCGGCGGCGAAGAGGTGGCCTTCGGCGAGCGCGGCGGTCAGCGCCTCGTAGTCGAGGAGGCCACCGCGCGCGCAGTTGACCAGCACGGAGCCGCGCGGCATGGCGGCCAGCGCGGCGGCGTCGATCAACCCGGCGGTCTCCTCGGTGAGTCGGGCGTGCAGCGAGACGACCGAGGAGGAGGCCAGCAGCTCGGGCAGCGAGACCAGCCGCGCGCCGGGCGGCAGCGTGGCCGGGTCGGTGTAGGGGTCGGCGACCAGCACCTCGGCGCCCAGCGCGTGCAGCGCCCTGGCGACGCGCGCGCCGACCGCGCCGCAGCCGACCAGGCCGACGACGGAGCCCGCGATCTCCAGCCCGGTGGCGTCGTAGGCGTAGAACCCGCTGTCCCAGCGACCGGCCCGCATGCTGTCCTGGGCGTGCGGGAGGCGGCGCATCGCGGCCAGCATCAGGGCGAGGGTGTGCTCGGCGGTGGACTCGGCGTTGCGGCCGGGGGCGAACGTGACGCGCACCCCGCGGGCGGTGGCGGCGGCGAGGTCGGCGTTGACGGGGCCGCCCCGGGAGACGGCGAACAGTTCGAGGTCGGGGCAGGCGTCCAGCACCCGTGCGGTCAGCGGCGCCATCTGGGTGAGGCAGACCCGCGCGCCGGCCAGCGCCTCGATCATCTCCTGCTCGCTCCCCGACGCCTCGTCGACCTCGGCGACGGGCCCGAACGGCACGTGCGGCCACGGGAGTTCGAGGGTGCGCACGTCCCAGGCAGAGGGGCCGCTCTGGGCGTGCAGTGCCTCGACGAGCAGGCTGTTGAGCACGAAGTCGTCGCCGGCGAGCAGGACGGGGACCGGTCGGCCTGCGGCCTCGTCGCGGGGGTGGCTCACGGTGGGTCCGTCTCCTTTCGGCCCGTCGGGGGGCGCGGTGGGTGGGGTGGTGGTCATCGGGGGCGTTCCTCGGCGAGGCGGGGGTCGAGCCAGCCGCGTGCGGCGATGGCTTCCAGAAAGGCGCGGTAGCCGGGGAGCAGGGACGCGGTGCGGGCGGGGTCGGGGGTCAGCGTGCGGCGGACGCGGACCAGTCGGCGGGCGGCGGCGCCGAGGTCGCCGCTGACGGAGCCGGCGGCCAACACGGCCATGCCCAGGGCGGGTTCGGGGTTCTCGGGGAGCCGGACGGGGAGGCCGAGCATGTCGCAGCGGAGCTGGTTCCACCAGTCGTTGCGCGCGGCGCCTCCGGTGAAGGCGACGGGCCCTTCGACGGCGCAGCCGGCGGCGGCCAGCAGCGCGAAGGAGAGCCGTTCGACGTGGGCGACGCCGGTGAGGACGGCGGCGAACGCGGTCCCCTGGTCCTCGCCCACGGCCAGCGGTCCTTCCCCGAGGAAGCCCTCCGCGTCGGGGGCGACGAACGGGAACCGTTCGCCCCGCCCCACCAGCGGATAGCAGACCGGAACGGTCTCGACGCGGGCGGCGGAGGCGGTCAGCGCGGCGAGCGCCGGCTGGTCGGCGTCGGGGAAGAGGTGGCGCACGGCGGCGGCGCCGGTGGAGGAGGCCCCGCCGGGCAGCCACAGGTCGCCCCGCGGGGCGCGATGGGAGTAGACGGCGCCGGTGGGGTCGGCTGGCAGTCGGGCCTGGACGCCCTTGAGCGCGAGGGTGGTACCGAGCACGGCGTTCCACTGGCCGATGTCCAGGGCGCCGGCGGAGAGTTGGGCGGCGCAGGAGTCGGTCATCCCGGCGACCACGGGGGTGCCGGCGGGCAGCCCCGTGGCGCGGGCGGCGGCCGGGTCGACGGTGCCGAGGACGGTGCCGGGGCGGACGACCTCGGGCAGCGCGGCGGGGTCGACGCGCAGCCGGCGCAGCGTCTTCTCCGGCCAGCGCAGGGCGAGCAGGTCGTAGCCGGTCTTCAGGGCGTGGCTGGTGTCGCTGGCCACGGGGTGGCCCACGAGGGCGGCGGTGACCACGTCCGGCTGGTGGGCGAGGCGCGCCTCGCCGTCGAGCAGGCCGAGGTCGCGCCACCACAGCAGCTTGGGCAGCGCCCAGGCCGGCTGCATCCGGTAGCCGAGGGCGGCCCAGAGGTCGGCGCCGGCCTCCTGGGCGGTGGCGGCGAGCGCGGCGGCGCGGGTGTCGTCGTACATGACGCCGGGGGTGCGCGGGGTGCCGTCGGGGTCGGTGAGCAGGACGGTGCCGGAGGTGGCGCAGACGGCGAGCGCGCCGACGGGGCGGCCGGCCAGCGCCTCGGTGACCTCGGCCAGCGTCTCGAAGGCCAGCCGCCGCCAGTCGGCCGGGTCCTGTTCGTGTCGGACGCCGTCCCGGTGGCTGGTCAACGGGCGGGTGGCGACGGCGAGTTGGTGGCCCGTGCCGTCGACGGCCAGGGCGCGGACGCTCTGGGTGCCGACGTCGACGCCGATCCATGCGGGCTCAGCCATGGTCCCGCCATCCCGCCCAGCGGGTGGCCGCCAGCGCTCTGGTGGCGAGGAACTCGGCGTGCTCCGCGTCGTGGAACGCCCTCATGTCCGGGTCGGGTTCGCACCGGGCGCTGGGCCGGACGAGGGCGCGGGCGGCGGCGGTCAGGTCGGGGTGGTCGCCGAGGGCGGTGCCGGCGAAGAGCAGCGCGCCCTTGGCGCCGACCTGGGTGTCCTCGGTGCGGACGGCCGGCACGCCGGTGATGTCGGCGATCAGCTGGCACCACAGGTCGCTGGCGGCGCCGCCGCCGCACAGGCCCAGTTCGACCGGGCGCCCGGGGGCGGCGTCCAGGCAGTCCCTGATGACGTGGGCGAGCCCCTCCAGCACGGCTCTGGCGAGGTGTTCGCGGCCGTGGGACAGGAGCGCGCCGGTGACCAGCCCGCTGGCGGCGGGGTCGAGGAACGGGGCGCGCTCCCCCGCCGGCGAGAGGTAGGGCAGCACCCGCAGCCCCTCGGCGCCGGGCGCCGCGCGGGCGGCGAGCGCGGTCAGCTCGGTGTGGTCGTGCAGGCCGAGCAGCGCGACGAGCCAGTCGAGTACGCCGGTGCCGGCGAGCGTGGGGAAGGCCCGCATCAGCCGGCCGGGGACGCCGAAGTCAAGGGTGAGGCCGCCGGGTTGGCCGTCGGTGTCGGGCGCGTCGACCAGCGTCTCGGTGCACAGGGTGGTGCCCAGCACGCAGGTCGCCCGGCCGGGTTCGGTGGTGCCGACGCCGAGGGCGGTGGAGACGATGTCGTAGGGGGCGAGGACGACGGGGGTGGTGGGCGGCAGGCCCAGTGCCTCGGCGGCCTCGCCGGTCAGCTCGGCGATCTGCCGTTCGCCGGTGAGCAACGGGGGCAGCAGCCGGCGGTGTTCGGTCAGCCCGTAGGCGTCGAGCAGGGTGTCCGTGTAGGCGCCGGCGCGGATGTCGAGCCAGGGGGCGGACGCCTCGGACGGCTCCAGTCCCAGGACGCCGGTCAGCCGGAGGAAGAGCCAGCCGCCACAGGTGAGCACGGAGTGCGCGGCGTCCAGCGTCTCGGGCTCCTCCTCGGCGAGGTGGCGCAGCACGGCGTTGGGCAGCCCGGCGTTGGTCAGCGAGGCGTTGACGCGGAACGCGCGTTCCAGCACGCCGTCCTCGGCCCAGCGGCGGACGATGTCGGCGGCGCGGCCGTCGTTCCACAGCACGGCGGGGCGGACCGGGCGGTGGTCGGGGCCGACCAGCCAGGCCCCGTCGCCCTGCGCGGTCAGCGCCAGGAACCGCACGGGCCGGCCGGCGCGGGCGACGGCCTCCCGGACGGTGGCGACGACCGCGTCCCAGACCTCGTCCATGTCCTGTTCGGCGCGGTTCCCGCGCGGATGGTGAACGGCGGTGTCGCGCCGGGTCACCACGCGTTCCCTTCCCTCGGAGTCGAAGACCACCGCCTTGATCACGGTGGTGCCGGCGTCCACGCACACAGCGACCGGTCCGTCCCATGTCACCGTCGGGTACCCCTTCCTGGTGATCGTCCTGGCCGAGCCCGAAGTGAGGCGTATTACAGGCAGGGCCTCCAAGATTTCGCAACTTTTCACATCGATCTTGATGGCACGTCATCGCCCGAATGATGAACGTCCAGGTGGGACGGCGTGGTGGGAGATCTACCCCGATGGGCCAACCGAATTAACTTCACATGACTTAGCAGTGAGGGGTTTCGCGGCGGGGAGTCAGCCGCGCACGACGTCGACGCGGGCGCCGCGCGCCCGCAGCCCCCGGACCGTCAGCGCGGGGGTGCCGTCGTCGACGACGACCCGGTCCAGGTCGGCTATGCCGACGAGCCGGTGCTGGGCGCGGCGTTCGAACTTGGTGTGGTCGATCATCGCGACCGTGCGCGCCGCCGAGGCCAGCAGCGCCCGGCGGGTGATCACCGTGCCGAGCGACTGGAGATAGCAGAAGCCGTCGGCGACCGCGGTGGTGGAGAGGAAGAGCACGTCGGGCCGCAGCTCCGAGGCGGCCTCGGCCGTGGCCCGCCCCAGGAACGAGTCGTAGGAGGCGTCGTAGCGCCCGCCCAGGCCGATCAGCTCGATCCCGGGCTGGGCGGCCAACGCCCGCACGACCGGCAGGAAGTGGGTGACCACGGTCAGCGGCGCGCGTGCGGGAAGGAGTCTGGCCAGCACCAGCGAGGTGGTGGAGTCGTCCAGGGCGACGACCTGCCCGGACTCGACCTCCGTGGCCAACACCTCATGCGCGATGGCCGACTTGGCCTCGACCTGGGCCTGCATCCGGTGTTCCAGGTCGCCGTGGAAGGTGGTGGTCGGCGCGCTGGTCGCCCCGCCGCGCACCTTGTGGAGGAAGCCGCGCCTCTCCAGCTCGTCCAGGTCGCGGTGGACGGTCATGATGCTGACGGCGAACTCCCTGGCCAACTCGTCCACCCGGACGAACCCGGCCTCCGCGACCCGCCGCCGCATCGCCACCCGCCGCAGCTCGGGGTTGCGACGGGCACCCTCGGCGGCGAAGGGATCGTTGACCACCTCCCCAGCATCGCACGCGGGCAGGAACGCACCGGCCGCCACCAGCCGTTGAACACCATGAGTGACACCGCCATGACTTACAGTGTCCGCCATGGTGTCGATCGGCACCGTTCGGACGGATTGTGAGGGGGCGTCATGCGCGCGGTGGTCATGGAGAGGTTCGGGGGCCCCGAGGTGCTGCGGGTCGTCCGGGTGCCCGAGCCCAGCCCCGGCCCCGAGGAGCTGCTGATCGACGTCGTCCGCGCGGGGGTGAACTGGACGGACGTGCACGCCCGCACCAACTCCTCGTGGGCCCCCGTGGAGTTGCCGCACGTCCCGGGCGCCGAGGTGGTCGGCAGGACGGCCGACGGGCGCCGGGTCGTCGGGCTCACCCTGGCCGGCGGCTACGCGGAACGGGCGGTGGTCGACCGGCGGATGGCCTGGGAGGTGCCGGAGGACATCGGCGACGACGAGGCGATGCCGCTGCCGCTCCAGGGCCAGGCGGCCTGGCATCTGCTCTTCACCGTGGCCAGGATCCGGCCGGGGCAGCGGGTGTTGGTGCCGGCGGCGGCCGGCGCGCTGGGCTCGATGGCGGTGCAGCTGGCGGCGGAGGCGGGCGCCCGCGTCGTCGCGCTGGGCAGCACCGAGGAGCGGCGCCAGCTGGCACTCGCCCTGGGGGCCGAGATCGCGGTGGACTCGGCGCCCGACGGCCTGGCCGAGCGGGTGCGCGAGACGGCGGGCGGCCCGGTGGAGGTGGCGCTGGAGATGACGGGCGGCGCCGTGCTGCACGAAACCATCGCCGCGCTGGCGCCGCGCGGCCGGCTGGTGATCTACGGCTGCGTGGGCGGGGCGCCGACGGACCTGCCGACGCGGGCGCTGATGGAGCGTTCGGTCACGGTCTCCACGTTCTGGCTGCCGCATCTGAGGGAGGCCGGCGCGGCCCTGCCGACCAGCATGGCCGCGCTCTACGACGCGATCCGCCGGGGCACCCTGCGCCCGATGAACGGCGGGGTCTACCCGCTGGGCGAGGCACCGGCAGCGCACCGGGCGCTGACGGCCCGCACCCACCTCGGCAAGTTGGCTCTCGATCCGTCGCGGTGACGCCCGACCCCTGTGGGGGTGGCGCGAATTCGGCTATGACTTACCGGCGTAGACCATTTCCCAGCCGAAGGGTCAGCCCATGCGACACCGGAGACTCGCGTACGTGGGGGTGGTGGCGGCGCTCGGCGCGCTGCTGTCGTCCTCCCCCGCCGCCGGGACCTCGACCACCGCGCCCGACGAGGAGGTTTCGGCCGCCGCCGTCGCCCCACGCCTCGCCATCGACGACGACTTCCCCGACCCCGACGTCATCCAGGTCGGCGACACCTACCACGCCTACTCGACCAGTTCACGCCACGGCCGGGTGCCGCACGCGACCGCCCCCGGTCCCGACGGGCCGTGGACGATACGCGGCGACGTGCTGCCGGAGAAGCCCGCGTGGACCGGGTCCGGCGGCTTCTGGGCGCCGGATGTCTCGCAACGGGCCGACGGCCGCTATCTGATGTACTTCACCGGCCCCGACACCGCGTCGGGACGGATGTGCCTGGGCGCCGCGCTCGCCGACAGCCCCGAGGGGCCGTTCACCGCGACCTCCGACCGTCCGCTGGTGTGCGACGCGGGCGAGGGCGGCGACATCGACCCGTCGAGCTTCGTCGACGAGGACGGCACCCGCTATCTGCTGTACAAGAACGACGGCAACGCGATCGGCCAGCCGACCATCATCTGGCTCCAGCGCGTCGAGGCCGACGGCCTCACCTTCGTCGGCTCCCGCACCGAACTGCTGCGCAACGACCTCCCCTCGGAGGACGGCGTGATCGAGGCGCCGGTGCTGGTCAAGCGCGCCTCGCAGTACGTGCTGTTCTACTCGGCCGGCGTGTACTCCACGCCCAACTACCAGACCAGCTACGCCGTCTCGTCCTCCCTCACCGGCCCCTACACCCGCGCCTACCGCCCGCTGATGACCACGGGCAGCCTGGACGGCGCGGTCTCCGGCCCGGGCGGCGCGGACATCGGCGACGGCCGGATCTTCTTCCACGGCGCCCTTCCGGCAGGCGGGCGCGGTCTGTACGTGGCCGCCCTGGGCTGGGACAACGACTACCCGGTGGTGCGCGGCAGCCGCGTCCGCCACGAGGCGGAGCGCGGGACGCTGACCAACGCCGGCGTGCGCGAGACGCCCGGCGCCTCCCAGGGCGCGGTCGCCGCCGGCATCGACCACGCCGACAGCGCGGTCGACCTCCGCGTCTTCGCCGCGAGCGCCGGCACCCACACCCTGCACATCGGCTACGCGGCCGGCTACGGCGAGGCCCAGCACACCCTCGCGGTCAACGGCGCCGACGCCGGCGCGGTGACCTACCCGGACCGGGGCTGGGAGAACTGGACGGAGGTCGCCGTCGACGTCGAACTGAACGCGGGCGCCAACACCGTCCGCCTCGGACACCTCAGCCGCTGGGCCGAGTTGGACTACGTCGAGGTCTCCTAGAGCCCGGTGTCGCTGACGTCCTGCCGGGGGCCCCGGCCCCCGGCCGGGCGCCAGCCGTCCGCCAGCCCGCGGACCTCGGCGGTGACGCGCGCCCAGGACGGCTCGGGAAGGTCGTGCCCGACCCCGGGCAGCAGGACGAGACGCGCGTGCGGGATCCGGGAGGCGATCTCCTTCGCCGCCCTCGGCTTGATCAGCGGGTCGTCCGCCCCGTGCAGCACCAGCGTGGGCAGGTCGACGGCTCCGATCGCCGGGCCGTGCCACTGGGCGCCGATCTGCCGGCTCTGCGCCTGCTGGTCGTGGACCCCGCTGTCGGCGTTGCGCTCCGCCGCCTCGCGCGCGGCCCGCTCGTCGAAGGGCCGGTGCGGGGAGGCGAGGAGCCGGGAGACCGCGACGCCGGCCTCGACGGCTCCCTCCCTGGTGTCGGGGAACCTCAGCCGGGCGAAGCGGGCCAGGGTCCGCTTCCGGATGTAGCGCGCGGCCCGCAGGCCGGCGACGTCTCCGGGGACGGCCGCCATGGTGGTGAGCGTCCGCACCCGGTCGGGGTGCCGGAGCGCCACCCGCTGGACGACCGCCCCGCCGAGCGAGACGCCCAGCAGATGGGCCGAACGCCACCCCAGGGCATCCAGGACGGCGACGGCGTCGTCGGTCATGTCCTCCGCCGTGTACGCCTCGCCGCGTCCGCGCAGGAGCGCGGAGATCGGGCCGCGCGCGGCGGTGGGCGGCAGATGGGTCGACTCGCCGCCGTCGCGCTGGTCGTAGCGGGCCACGGCGAAGCCCTCGGCCGCCAGCATCCGGCAGAGGCCGTCGGGGACCCAGTGCCGGTTGGCGCCCAGGCCGGTCGCCAACAGCAGCGGCTCGCTTTCCGCTCCCTCGGTCAGCGCGTCGAAAGCGAGCCGCACCGCGCCGTTCTCGGCCCAGCGCACCGGGCCCCAGGGACCCGTCGGGGTTGTGGACATGAAGACCTCCCATAACTGCGATCGATGTTCGCAGTTTCTAGGGTAGGCGATGCTGTGGAGGAACCGAGCGACGGGTGGAGCGGTGGACGAGGAACACGTGGTCGTCTGGGAACGGCCGGAGCGCGGCGCACGGGGACCCGCCGCCGTGCACAGCAGGGCGGAGCTGGCCGCCGTCGCCGTCACGCTCGCGGACCGGGACGGCCTCGCCGCGCTGTCGATGCGCCGGCTGGCCACGGCACTGGGCACGGGGCCGGCGTCTCTCTACCGCTATGTCGCCGGCCGCGAGGACCTGCTCGACCTGATGACGGACGCGGTGACGGGCGAGATCGACCTCGACGCCCCGCTCGGCGGCGACCCCGTCGCCGACCTCACGGCCCTGGCGCTCAGGACGAGGGCCGTCCATCTGCGCCACCCCTGGCTCTCCGACGTCCCGCCGGAGCCGCTGCGGCTGGGGCCCAGAGGGCTGGACTACCTGGAGTACGCGATACGGGCGATGGCGGACGTGGAGCTGCCGGGGCGCGCCAAGACAGAGGCCGTGGCGCTGGTGAACGCCCTGGTCGCACAGTTCGCGCGGGTGGAGCCACGGGACGGCGACGGGGGCGATGACCGGCGGGCGGCACGGGCGGGCTACCTGGTCCGCGCCGCCACCGCGGGAAACCATCCGCACCTCGCCGCCGCGCTCGCCGACGACGCCGACGTGAGCCCGCGGGAGACCACGGAGGAGCTGTTCGAACGGACGATGCGCCGGGTGATCGGCGGCCTGCTGTCCGACACCCGCTGAGCGCCCACGCCCCGGCCGGGGCGTGGGCGCCGCGTTCAGCCCTTGACCGTGAAGCCGGCGCGCAGCAGCGTCTCGTCGCGGGAGGAGGGGCCGACCAGCAGCTCGAACGCGCCGGGCTCGACGATCCGGTTGCCCGCGGCGTCGACCAGGGTGCAGTCGGCGGCCGGGAGTTCGAGCGCGACGGTGGTCGACTCGCCGGGCTCCAGGCGGAGTTGGCGGTAGCCCTTCAGCTCCTTGGCCGCCCAGGTCACCGAGGTCACCGTGTCGCTCACATACAGCTGCACGGTCTCCAGCGCCGGCCGGTCACCGGTGTTGGTCAGGGTCACCCGGGCCCGCACGGTGTCCTCGGCCTCCAGGACCGGGGTGAGCACCTCCAGGTCCCGGTACTCGACGGTGGTGTAGCTCAGCCCCTCGCCGAAGGCGAAGGCCGGGCTCTGGGTGAGGTCGGCGTAGCGGGTGCCGTGCTGGCCGCGCAGCTGGTTGTAGTAGGTGGGCTGCTGCCCCACGTGCCGGGCGAACGAGACGGGCAGCCGGCCGCTGGGCTCGACGAGCCCCAGCAGCGTCTCGGCCAGCGCGCGCCCGCCGCGCATCCCCGGGTTGGCCGCGTAGACCACGGCGGCGGCGTTCAGCGCGGAGGGCGGCAGCACCAGCGGCTTGGAGCTGAGCAGCACCACCACCAGCGGCTTGCCGGTGGCGGCCAGCGCGTCCAGCAACGCGACCTGGCCGCCGACCAGTTCGAGCGTCGCGGTGGAGCGGCTCTCGCCGACCAGCTCGATCCGGTCGCCGACGACGGCCACCACGTGGTCGGCCGCCTCGGCGGCGGCGACCGCCTCGGCGATCAGCGCCTCGTCGGGCTCGGCGGGCAGCACCACGTCGGGGCGCGGCTGCCCGTCGGGGAAGAACGCGCCCTCGGGGTCGCGCCCGACGGTCAGGATGTCGGCGCCCCTGGCGTGGGTGACGGTCCAGCCCTCGGGCGCCACGGCGCGGAAGCCGTCGAGCACGGTCTGCGTCATCTCGCGCGGATGGCCGTCCGGCATCAGCCAGTCGATCTGGCCCGAGGCGCCGGCCCAGTCGCCGAGCTGGGTGTGCGGGTCGTCGGCGTTGGGCCCGATCACCGCGACGGTGCGGGGCGCGGCGCCGGCCGGGGCCACGGCGCGGCCGTCCCCGTCGGCGGCGAAGCCGCCGTCCAGCGGCAGCGTCCCGTCGTTGCGCAGCAGCACCAGGGAGCGGCGGGCGATCTCCAGGTTCAGCTCGGCGTGGGCGGCGGAGCCGATGACGGCGGCCTGGCGCTCGGGGTCGGGGTGGCGCGGGTTCTCGAAGAGCCCCAGCTCGAACTTGAGGGTGAGGACGCGGCGCACGGCGGCGTCGATGTCCGCCTCCGCCAGCGTGCCCTCGGCCACCGCGCGCAGCGCGCCCTCGTGGAACTGCGCGGTGGTCATCACCATGTCGTTCCCCGCGCGCACCGCCTTGGCCGCCGCCTCGGTGTGGTCGGCGCAGATCAGCTGCTCCCACACCATCCGGCCGACGTTGTCCCAGTCGGTGACGAGGGTGCCGGTGTAGCCCCACTCGCCGCGCAGCACCTCGTTGAGCAGCCAGTCGTTGATGGTGATCGGCACGCCGTCGATGGACTGGTAGCCCAGCATGAACGTGCGGCAGCCCTCGCGCGCGACCCGCTCGAAGGGCGGCAGGAACCAGGAGCGCAACTTCCGTCTGCTGAGGTCCGCCTCGCTGGCGTCCCGCCCGCCCTGGGTCTCGGAGTAGCCGGCGAAGTGCTTGGCGGTGGCCAGGATCGCGGTGGGGTCCGTCAGCCCCTCGCCCTGGTAGCCGCGGACCATCGCGGAGGCGAACTCGCCGATGAGGAACGGGTCCTCGCCGAAGGTCTCGGAGACCCGGCCCCAACGCAGGTCCCTGGTGACGCAGAGCACCGGTGAGAACGTCCAGTGGATGCCGGTGGCCGCCGTCTCCACGGCGGTCGCGCGCGCGACCCGCTCGATCAGCGCCGGGTCCCAACTCGCCGCCATCCCCAGCTGCGTGGGGTAGATGGTGGCGCCCTTCCAGAACGAGTGCCCGTGGATGCAGTCCTCGGCGACCAGCAGCGGGATGCCGAGCCGGGTGCGGGCGGCCAACGCGTTGGCCTCGACGACGCGTTCCGGCGGGGTGTGCAGAATGGAGCCCACGTGCAGGTCGCGCACCAGGTGCTCGACGCCTTCCATGCCGGACAGCTGGAGCATCTGCCCGACCTTCTCCGGCAGGGTCATCCGACCGATCAGGTCGTCGACGCGCTCGGCGACGGGCAACGCGGGGTCGCGGTAGGGCGCAGGGGAGTTCACGGGGATCCTTTCCCGAGGTGTCGCGGGCGGGGTGCGCTTCGGAGCCCGCGCCCCGGGCCCGCACCCCGTCGTGCGGGCGCCGCGCGCGGCGTTGTGCACGGGGGTGGCCGTGACCCCCGGGGCGAGCGGTGCGGACAACCGCGCTGGTGAGGCGCTGCGACGACGCTAGCACTGAAAACCTCCGGATGGAGGTTTTGCTGGTTCCGGGACTCCTTCCGGTACTACTGTGCCCCCCATGACGAAGCCCCCCGCGCCCGCCGACCCAGCGCCGCGCCGCGGCCCCTACGCCAAGGGAGTCGAGCGGCGCAGGGAGATCCTGGACCGGGCGATCGAGGTCTTCGCCGAGCGCGGCTCCGAGGGCACCTCGCTGCGCGCGATCGGCGACGCGCTCGGCGTCTCGCACGCGGCGCTGCGGCACTACTTCTCCTCGCGCGAGGAGCTGCTGCTTGAGGTCTACCGGTACGCCGAGGAGCGTTCCTCCGAGCGGGACCCCGAGGCGCCGGGCGGCTCGGCGGTGGGGATGATGACGCACGCGGCCCGCCGCAACCGCCGGGTGCCGGGGCTGGTGCAGCTGTACTCGACGCTGCTGGCCCACGCGTTGGACGACGACCACGAGGAGTCGCGGGAGTTCTTCGCGGCCCGCTTCGCCGGGCTGCGCGCGACGCTCGCCGCGCGCGTGGCCGCCGGGCAGGCGCGCGGGGAGATCCGGGGCGACGTGGCGCCGGCGGCCGTGGCGGCGCTGGCCATCGCGGCCTCGGACGGGCTCCAGGCCCAGTGGTTGCTCGATCCGGCGGTCGACGTGGAGGAGACCCTGGGCCTGCTGGAGTCGCTGCTGACGCCGGGCGGCGCTGGCGCGCCGGGTCCGGGGTGCCCGGGGGCCGGCGTTCCGGGGACCGGGTCGGCGGCATGATCTACCATGCGCGCATGGCCGTCCGCATCGACGCTCCCCCCGTGTCCGCCTCGACGGGTCGCTCGTCGTGAGCCCGCCGGCGCCGCCCGAGCCCGACGACTACGTCCGGGGCGTGCGGGAGGGCTCGCGCGCCTGGATCGCCCGGACCGTCACCCTGCTGGAGTCCCGCAGGGCCGACCACCAACAGCGCGCGCAGGAAGTGCTGTTGCGGCTGCTGCCGCACGCGGGGCGCTCGCACAGGATCGGGATCACCGGCGTTCCCGGGGTCGGCAAGTCGACGTTCATCGACGCGTTCGGCTCGTTGCTGACCTCCACCGGGCACCGGGTCGCGGTGCTGGCCGTCGACCCGTCGTCGACCAGGACCGGTGGTTCCATCCTCGGCGACAAGACCCGGATGGAGCGGCTGGCCACCGACGAGCGGGCGTTCGTGCGCCCCTCCCCCAGCGCGGGCACGCTCGGCGGGGTGGCCAAGGCCACCCGGGAGGCCGTGGTGGTGATGGAGGCGGCCGGCCACGACGTGGTGCTGATCGAGACGGTCGGCGTGGGCCAGTCGGAGACCACGGTCGCCGACATGGTGGACACCTTCCTGGTCCTGGCGCTGGCCAGGACCGGGGACCAGCTCCAGGGCATCAAGAAGGGGGTGCTGGAGCTGGCCGACGTGATCGCCGTCAACAAGGCCGACGGCCCGCACGAGCGGGAGGCGCGCGGCGCGGCGCGTGAACTGCGCGGCGCGCTGCGGATGATGCAGCCCGTCGACCCCGACTGGACGCCCCCGGTGCTCACGTGCAGCGCGCGCGAGGAGTCCGGGCTGGACGAGGTGTGGGAACGGGTGCGGCGCCACCGCGGCACGCTGGAGGCCTCCGGCCGGCTGAAGCGGCGCCGCGACGACCAACTGGTGCGCTGGACCTGGTCCATGGTGACGGACGCGGTGCTCTCCCGGCTGCACGGGCATCCGGCGGTGCGCGAGCTGGCACCGCGGGTGGAGGCCGAGGTGCGGGACGGCTCGCTGACCGCGGCGCTCGCGGCGCGGCGCCTGGTGGCCGCGTTCACCGGGGCGGAGACGGGCGTGGAGAGGACGTCCCCGGAGCCGCGCGGCTGATCCGGCCGTTTCCGGAAAACGTCCTCAAACGTCAACTCTCTTCCCCGACGCGGCAGTTGGCAGGATGCTGTGCTCTGCACCTTCCGAACCATCCGTCACGACGAGGGAGTTGACCGATGCCCCCACCACCGGTTACCCGACGCACCGCGCTGACGCTGTTCGCGGCGGCGGCCGGCGCCTGGCCGTTGGCCGCCTCGGCGGCCTCGGCCACCTCGGCCACCCGGGCCGCACCGGCGGCGCGCGCCAACCCGGCACGCTGCTACCTCGGTTCGACGCTGCACGAGATCGGGGTGGCCACCGCCGACCCCGCGACGGGCGCGCTGACGCTGGACGCGACGGTGGCGGAGAGCCGTTCGTCGTTCCTGGCGCTCTCCCCCTCCGCCGAGGTGCTGTACTCCGTGATCGACCAGGACGGCGGCCGGGTGGACGCGTTCGCGCTCGACGCCGAGGGATCGGTGACGGCGCCGCTGGGCTCCGCCGGGGGCCTGGGCGCGGGCCCGTGCCACGTGGCGGTCCACCCGGACGGCGGCCATGTCTTCTCGGCCAACTACAACGACGGGACCGTGGCCGTCGTCGCACTGCGGGAGGACGGCACCCCCGAAGCGGTGACCCAGGTCGTCCAGCACACCGGCTCGGGCCCCGACCCCGACCGGCAGGACGGCCCGCACGCGCACATGGTGCTCACCGACCAGGGCGGCGCGCGGCTGCTCGCCGTCGACCTGGGCAACGACTCGGTGTACGCCTACGCCTTCGACGCCGAGCGGGGCGAGCTGACCGAGGAGCACAGGTCGTCGATGCCGCCGGGCTCGGGGCCCCGCCATCTGGCGCTCCACCCGGACGGCGGGACCGCCTACGTGCTCGGCGAGTTGGACTCCACGCTCACCGTCTGCGCCTACGCGGCGGAGACCGGGGAGCTGACGCCCGGCACGGTGGTCTCGCTGCTGCCGGAGGGCGCCGACCCGGCCGGGAACACCGCCGCCGAGATCGTCGTCACCGCCGACGGCCGCTTCGTCTACGCCTCCAACCGGGGCGACGACAGCGTCGCGATCTTCTCCGTGGCCGGGGACGACCAGGCCGCGCCCCGGCTGGTCGGGCACGTCGACAGCGGCGGGGCGACGCCGCGTCACATCAGCCTGGGCGAGGGCGACGGGCACCTGTTCGTCGCCAACCAGACGGCGGGCAGCGTCGTCGTCTTCGCCAGGGACGCGGAGAGCGGCGAGTTGACCCCGGTGGGAGAGCCGCTGTCGCTGCCGGGCGTGGAGTGCGTCCTGCCGGCCGTTTCCGTGCTGGGCTGACCGGCGCGCGCCCCGGCGGGTCCGCGCCGGGGCGCGCGTGGCAGGCGCGTGCGCCGTGTCAGCGCGGCGTGAGGACGTAGGAGACGCCGGCGTGCGCCGGGAGCGCGACGGCACCGTCCGGGTCGGCGGCGAGCACGGTGGTGCCGCCCCGCGCGTCGGTGACGCGGCAGCCGCCGGCGACCAGCGCGCCGCGCACCCTGACCTCGCCGTCCCGTCCCGCCGTCAGCACCGCCCTGACCGGCCGGCCGTCGGCCCAGCCGAGGTCGACGGTGAGGTCGCCGGCAGCCCGCAGTCCCGTGACCGAGCCGTCGGGCCAGGCGGCGGGCAGCGCCGGCAGCAGCTCCACCTCGTCGCGGTGGCTCTGGAGCAGCATCTCGGCGATGCCGGAGGTGGCGCCGAAGTTGCCGTCGATCTGGAACGGCGGATGGGTGTCCCACAGGTTGGGCAACGTCGACTCCCGCAACTGCTGGGCCAGCATCACGTGCGCGTGGTCGCCGTCGCGCAGCCGCGCCCAGAAGTTGATCTTCCACGCCTTGCTCCACCCGGTGCCGCCGTCGCCACGGGCCCGCAGCGTGACCTCGGCCGCCGCCGCCTCGGGCGTGCCGGGCGCGATCTGGTGGGACGGGTGCAGCGCGTACAGGTGGGAGACGTGGCGGTGGTCGTCCTCCGGGTCGTCCAGGTCGGCCTTCCACTCCTGGAGCTGCCCCCAGGAGCCGATCCGCAGCCCGGGGTCCAACCGCGCCAGCGCGTCGGCCAGCCGACCGCGCATCTCGGGGTCGACGTCCAGGATCTCGGCGGCGGCGAGGGTGTGGGTGAGGACCTCGCGGACGATCTGCTGGGACATCGAGGCGCCGGCGGTGAAGTCGCCGTGCTCGGGCGAGTAGCTGGGGCTGACGACGAGCAGCCCGTCGCGCGGGTCGGTGTGCAGGGTGTCCAGCCAGAACGCGCTGACCTCACTGAGGACCGGATACGCCGTGGCGGCGAGGAACTCCTCGTCCAGGGTGAAACGGTAGTGGTCCCACAGGTGCCGCGTCAGCCAGGCGCCGGCCTCGGGGAACCAGAACGCGGTCGCCCAGTCGTGGACCCCCGTGAAGCCGTACGGGTTGGTCTCGTTGCCGACCACCCAGCCCCGCGCACCGAAGAGCAGGGTCGCCGACTCGCGGCCGGGGGCGCGCAGCGCGTCGACGAAGGTGTGGAGCGGCTCGACGGTCTCCGCGAGATGGGTGGCGTGCGCCGGCCAGTAGTTCATCTGAAGATTGATGTTGACGTGGTAGTCCGCTCCCCACGGCGGCGCCGTCGAGTCGTTCCAGACGCCCTGGAGGTTGGCGGGCAGCGATCCGGGGCGGGACGAGGCGATCAGCAGGTAGCGGCCGTAGGCGAAGTACAGCGTCTCCAGCGCGCGGTCGGCGGCCGAGCCGTCCCCCGCGTAGCCGGCCAGCAGCACGTCGGTCGGCACCTCGGCCGGCATCCGGCCGCCGAGGTCGAGCGCGACCCGGTCGAAGAGCGCGCGGTGGTCGGCGACATGGTCGGCGCGCAGCGCACCGTGGCCGCGCGCCACGGCGGCGTCCACGGCGGCGGTGACCGAGGCGTGCGGGTCCTCGCCCCGGTAGTCGGGGTGGAGTTCGGCGTAGTCCGTCCCCGCGCCGAGCACGAACCACGCGGCGTCGGCGCCGGCGACGGTCACCGTCCCGCCCTCGTCGTGGCGGCTCCCGCCCTCGGTGACCAGCTGGATCTGCGCCTCGAACCGGAGCCCGTTGTCGGCGAGCGCGCCCCGCACGGTGATCCGCCCCTCGGCCACGGTGACCTCGGTGCCCTGGTGCGGCCCCTCGTAGCCGAGGGTGAACGCCACCTTCCCGCCCCGGTCGGCGGAGATCCGGCCCACGATCACCCGCGCGGGAGCGGAGGCGAAGTACTCGCGCAGATGCGTGACTTCGCCCACGCGGTAGCCCACCCGGGAGACGGCCTCGTCCAGGGCCAGCTCGCGCCGGTAGCCGTCGGGGTCCCCCGGCGTGTCGGGGAAGTCCAGGGTCAGCTCGCCGAAGGTCTGGTAGGCGCCGTATCCGGTCTTCGGCTGGCCGAGCCGGGCGGCGACCTCCTCGGGGTCGGCGCGCCCCTCCGCGTCCAGCAGGGCCCGCACCTCCTCCAGGGCGCCGGGCCTGGGCTCGCGCCAGTTCCCGAAGTCGTAGCCGGGGGTGCCGGGCCCGCCGGTCCACAGCGTCTTCTCGTTGAACGGGAGGCGTTCGCGGGCGACGGTGCCGTAGACGGTGGCGCCCATCGCGCCGTTGCCGATCGGCAGCGTCTCGCTCTCCCAGTCGCCCGCCGGGCGGTCGTACCAGAGCGTCAGCTCCGGGGCGGCGGCGGACGACCGCGCGGCGGCGCCGGCAGGGGTGGCGCCGGTCGGGGAGACGCCGACGACGCCGAGCGCCGCCGCGCCTCCCATCGCCGTCCTGATGACCGTCCTGCGGTTGATCCCGTGCTGCATGAAGGGCCTCCTGGGGCCGACGCGAGCATCGCGGTGCCGGGCCCCGGACAGGCTAGACATCCCATCCCTGGGCGACAAGACCGGCGACGGAAACCAACCACGCACCCCTGGGCGCCGTCCAACGGGCAACCCCGGCCGACGACATGGGATGTGTCAGGACCCCCGGGCGCCAGGTAGGCACCCGGGGCCGCTACGCGGCGGCGACCAGCCGCGTCGCGGTGCGGACGCCGGGGCTCGCCTCGGTCAACGCCTCCACCAGCGCGTCGCCGGCGGCGGCCAGCGCCGCGTCGTCCATCGCGCCGAGCGCGTCCAGCACGAAGAACGCGCGGGTCGTGTCCAGCGTGAGCTGGGTGCGGGTGCACTGCCGCCAGTTCCAGCGGCGGCAGGTGACGCCCAGGTCGTCGCGCCAGACCGGCTCGCCCGGGCTCGGCGACTCGACCACCGGCTCGCCACCCGCGCTGGTCACGAACTCCTCGTCACCGACGGCGCGTTCCAGCCGGGGCGCGCCCCGGTAGTGGTCGAGGTCCTCGCCACCGACCGGGACGGCGTGGGCGATCGAGACCGCGTTGTAGAGGTCGGTGAGCCGGTTGATCCTGGGAAGCCCCGCGGGGACACGGCGCAACAGGGCGTCGGCGCTGGGGCGGGTGCGCCGCGGCTTCATCCCGGCGGCGCGGAACGCCTCGTGCCAGGCGACGACATGGGGATCGTCCTCGTACGAGCCGTCCGCGTAGCGCTCGGTGACGACGCGTTCCGCCTCGGCGAGCAGCCGCTCGCTGACCTCGTCGCTCGGGCCGGGCCGCAGCCCGTCGGCGACGATCAGCAGCGCGCGGTAGTCGGGGCGCAGGGCGGTGATCTCGGGCGCCACCGCGGCCCGCGCCAGCCAGTCGTCGAGGGTGGTACCGGGGTGGGGGGCGGAAGGGGACACATCACTCCTGGTGCGTGGGACGCTGACGGCACAGCCTCTCACGCCGGTCGGACATCCCTCGCGGGGACGACCACCGCCCGGTACCGGTCCCGAAACGGGAACCGCGGCCGTGGAGCCCCGCTCAGCCCTGCGGCCAGGCGGCGGGGAAGAGCCGTCGACGGGCCGCGCCCCACAGGTAGTTGGCGCCCTCCGAGCCCGCCGTCCCCGGCGCGCCCCCCAGGAACCGCTCGGCCAGCGCCGCGTGGCGCGCCCGCCACAGCGCGGCCGACTCGTCGAAGGTCAGCAGCGCGGCGCGCACCCGTTCCACCAGCGCGGACGGCTGGCCGCCCGCACGGAAGGCGTCGAAGGCGTCGGCCACCGACGGCCCCTCCAGCCGGGCACGCAGCCGGGCGCGGTCGGCCTCCGTGAAGCCGTGGGTGCGCAGCAGCCGCTCGTCCCGCAGCCCGCACAGGAACTCGACCTCGCGCCACTGCACCGACTGGAAGCCACTGGTGTCGCCCAACTCCACCCGGATCCGCCCGAACGCCTCGGGCGCCATCGCGGCCAGGGCGTCGAACTGGTCGCTGAGCACCCGCATCGCCGACGGCAGCGGCGCGATCCGGCGCAGCGCCGCCTCGCCGTCCCCCTCCCGCAACGCCCGCCCGGCCTCCTCCAGATGGCGCAGCATGATCGCGAACCAGATCTCGCACGACTGGTGGGTCGCGAGGAACAGCGTGCGATCCACGTCGTCCTCGTGGACCCTCGCCACCTGGAGCAGCTGGTCCAGGCGCAGGATCTGGCCGTAGGTGAGCGGGGGTTGGTCGAGCAGGTCGGCGCCGCCGCCGCTGTCGTTGACTGTCATACCCTCCAGCATCGCAGCTGGGGCCGTCGGGGCGGCCGATCGCGTGAGCGGGTGCCCGGTTGATGCAACAGGTGTTGAGCCCGGGCCCGCGCGATGCTCGGGCGCGGGGACGTCCGCGCGGGTAGGGGGCGTTCAGGCGGGCTCGGGGCGTCCCTCGGTCAGCGCGTGCTCGACGTTCCTGGCCATGACCGCGAGGGTGCGGACGACATCCGTGTACTGGTCGGGGCTGACGCCGGTCAGCAGCTGCGCGCGGGTGCGCTGGACCTGCCGCGTCAACTCGCCGTGGACGGCGCGCCCCTGCTCCGTCAGCGCGAACGGACCGCCGCCGCGCCCCTGCGCGACCCACCCGCGCCCGGTGAGCTCGCCCAGCAACGTCCCGAGCGCGGGCACGCCCTCGTCCCAGAAGGGGGCCAGCGCGGCGCTCAGCGCGGCCTCGTCGTGCGGCTCCCTCGCCAGCGAGTTGAGCACCTGCCAGTGCCGGCGGCTCACCGAGTGCTCGGCGAGCGTGGTCTCCAGCTGGTCCTCCAGCAGGTTGTGCAGGTGTTTGAGCCAGTAGCCGATCGGCCTTTCCCTCTCCACGTTTCCCCTCCGTTTCCCGAACCCCCGACACATGTCACCTTACATGTAAGAACACATGGAACGGGTATCCTCTTCACCGCTCACACGTCGGCGCGACGGATGGGGCGACCGGCGGTCCGGGACGGGACGGAAGGGACGGGACGTGGCGATGGCTCCGGAGCGGGGCGGCGCGGAGGAAGGCGCGGGCGAGCGGGAGTTGACGGCGATCGAGGGCGCGATGCTCGCGCTCTCCCGCGCCCGCTCGCGCCGCGCGCTGGCGCGGCTCGGCCGCCGAAGGAACGCGCCCCCCGGACGCCGCCCCGACCTGCCGAACGCCGTGTTCGAGCTGCTCGACACGGTGGCCGCCGCGACAGGACACGGGGAGGCTCCCACGGTCGGCGAGCTGGCCCCGCTCCTGGGGGTGGACCAGCCGCGCGCCAGCCGACTGGTGAGCCAGGCGGTCGCGGCGGGAGTGCTGCGCCGGGGCGCCGACCCGCGCGACGCGCGGCGCTCACCGGTGGCGCTGACGCCCGAGGGACGCCGGACGCTGGCGGGCGTCAGCGCCTTCCGGCGGCAGGTGCTGGCCGAGGCGACGGCCGACTGGCCCGCCGCCGACCGGCGGGCGTTGGCGCGGCTGCTGCCCCGGCTGGTCCGGGACATGGCGGCGGTGACCGAGGCCGACCCCGTGGGGCGCGCGGGCGGCTGACCCGGACGCCGACGCGCGCCCTGGGCGCGCGTTCAAGGCGTTCGCGCCGTCTGACAGTTGGCTTGATGCGGACCACGAGGAACGCCCCACCACCACCGCCCCGCCCGTCGCGCGCGCGGAGGCTCCCCCGCTGATCGCGCGCCGGACGGCGAGCCTCCCGGAAGGAAAGGTCGAATACCGGCCAACGCCTCTTGGCGCGCGCCGGATTCTCGGGCGACGAGTGTCAGACCTCGACTCTAGGGTGGCCACACGTTACCGAGAGTGACGGTCGGTTCGTTCGAGAGAGGCCATGCCATGCGTCCGTTCTCCCTTCTCCTCCCCCGCCGCCCACGCCGACCCGCCGGGCGCCACGCCGCCGAGCACGGCCCGGAGGTCGAGGTGTCCGCCTCCGAACGCGAGCTGTTCGGCGGCCAGTTGGTCTACGACACCTCCTGGAGCCAGCACGAGGGCTCCCGCTACCAGCTGGATCTGCGCACGATGGTCCGCGGGATGCCCAGGCTCGTCGGGCGCGCCGTCGCGCTCGCCTGGCAGGCGGACCGCCGCGCGACCGCGCGGGTCGCCGTCGCCGAGGTGGTGAGCGGGATCAGCCAGGCTCTCGGCCTCCTCGGCGTCAACTGGCTGCTGACCACGCTGCTCGCGGGCGGCGAGATGACCGACCGGCTGCGGGACGCGGTGCCGGTGGCGGCGCTGCTCGGCGCCGTCGCCGCGCTCGGCGCGCTGTGCACCGCGCTCTCCACGATGGCGATCGGCCCGCTGGAGCCCAAGGTGGAACGGCTGGCGAGGGAGCGCTATCTGGAGCGGGCCTACGAGGTGGAGATGGCCGCCATGGAGGACGAGGACTTCCACCGGCTGCTGGAGTCCGCGCAGTACGGCGCCTCGTCCGCGCGCAGCATGATCCGCCACGCCGTCTCGGTGATCGCCGCGCTGCTCTCCCTTGCCGCGGCCGGCGCGGTGCTGACGACGCTGCACTGGACGCTCCTGCCGATGCTGCTGGTGATCGTGCTGCCCCGCGCCCTGGCCACCCTGACCGTCGCGCGCCGGCGGTACCGCAGCTTTCACCGCTGGGTACAGCACAGCAGGGGCGCGGGGATGCTCGCCCGGCTGATGACGGACACCGAGGCGGCGGCCGAGGTCAGGGTGCACGGGGTGGGCCCGTTCATCCTGCGGCACTTCCGCGGCATGTCGGCGAGCCAGGAGGGCGAGCAGGCCCGGCTGGCCAGACTCGCGGCCCGCACCGACCTGTTGGCGGCGTTCTGTGCGGGCTTGGCGGCGCTGGCGACCTATCTGCTGCTGGCCGGGCTGTTGTGGACCGGCTCCATGGCCCTGGCTGCGGCGGGCACGGCCGTGTTGGCCATCCGAAGCGGCACCGCCAACCTGGACGGGCTGATCCGCCAGATCAACTACCTGCACGAGGAGTCGCTGTACGTGGGCGACCTCGACCGGCTGATCGCCGAGTCGGAGCAGCACCGGATCCCCGGGGGCGGCGCACCGCTGCCGAGCCCGGTGCGCGCCGTCGAGTTCGACGCGGTCTCCTTCAGCTACCCGGGCGGGGGCTCCGGCGAGCCGGTGCTGCGCGACATCTCGCTGACGCTGCCCGCCGACCGCGGCGCGGTGGTGGCCCTCGTCGGGGAGAACGGCTCGGGCAAGAGCACCCTGGCCAAGTTGCTGTGCGGGCTCTACCTCCCCGGCTCCGGCACCATCCGGTGGAACGGCGTGGACGTGCGGGAGCTGGACCGCCGGGAGGTCTTCGGCCACTGCGCGATCGTGCACCAGGACCACTTCCGATGGCCGATGACCGCCCGGGTCAACACGGTGATCTCGCGCACCGACCGGCCGGTGGACGAGGCGCGGCTGGCCGAGTCGGCGGCGCACGCGGGGCTGGGCGACCTGGTGTCGGAGCTTCCGAGAGGTTGGGAGACCCTGCTCTCCCGCACCTTCCGCGGCGGGCACCAACTCTCCGGCGGGCAGTGGCAGCGCCTCGGCATCGCCAGGGCGCACTACCGGGACGCGCCGCTGCTGGTGGTGGACGAGCCGACGGCGGCGCTGGACGCCAGAGCCGAGGCGCGGGTGTTCGAGCAGATCAGGTCGCTCGCCGACCGGGGGCAGACGGTCGTGCTGATCACCCACCGGATGGCGTCCGTGCGCCACGCGGACCTGGTGCACGTGCTGCACCGGGGGCGGCTGGTGGAGTCCGGGACCCCGGAGGAGCTGCTGGCCGACGAGGACGGGCACTACCGGGCGCTCCACGACCTCCAGGCCGCCCAGTTCCGGCCCGTGCCCGGGCAGGCGAAGGAGCGGTTGCCGTGACGGCGGTCCAGGGGACGAGGGGGACGCGGGTCGCCCGGCCGCGCGTCCCCCTCGGGGGCCGGGGGCCCGGGGCGGTGCTGGTGCCGCGTCAGAGACCGGTGCCGTGGCAGACGCTGGTGTCGCGTCAGACGCTGGTGTCGTGGCCGACGACGTCCGCGCGGTGGCGAGGCTCCCTGGCGCGTGCGACCGCGGGGCCGCCGGGAGCCGCGTGTGCCTGTCCCCGCTTGGGCTTTCGGCCCAAGCGGGGAGCGTGCGGACCGGGGCGGCGAGCGGGGCGAGCGTTCCCCGGCACTAGATCCCGAGGAGGTCGACCAGATCGTCGGCGTGCTCTTCCTCCTCCTCCAGGATCGACTCCAGGAGCCGCCTGGTGGTGGGGTCGTCGTTGCCGAGCCAGCGGATGATCTCCTGGTAGGTGGAGATGACGATGCGCTCGGCCAGCAGGTTGTCCTTGAGCATCCCCTTGAGGTCGCCGTCCTTGGGGGTGGTGTAGTCGGTGGTGGCGCGCTGGGCCAGCGTCTGCGGGTCGAAGTCCGGGTCGCCACCGAGCTGGGAGATGCGCTCGGCGGCGCGCAGCGCGTGGTCCAGCTCCTCCTTCGCGTGCTCGGTGAACTCGGCCGACACCTGGGCCCGGTCGATGCCGGTGGCGGCGATGGCGTGGCGGGTGTAGCGCAGCCAGCACACGACTTCGGTGGCTACCACGTCGTTGAGCACCCCGATGACCCGGTCGTGGTTGAGCCCGTAGGTGTCGGTGACCGGCCCTGCCTCCATCCGCGCCCTGGCCTCGTCGCGGATCCGGGTCACGTCGAGGACGAAGTCGTCGGTCATGCGGGAGTCTCCTTCGTGCGGCGGGTGAGCCCCGGCGCCAGCGGTCAGCGCGGCGTTCTCCGTCCGGACAGTAGGCAGCGGCCCGGGATCGTGACGGTCGGCACACGCGGAGCGCCACCGGCCGCTACCCCAATGGCCCAGCCGCCCGGGCGCCGCTGCCCGCGGCCGTCAGCGCCGCTCGGCCGGCTGGTCGCGCGGGCACCAGACGGTGCCGCGTCCGGCGACCCGGCCGTGGGCGAGGGTGGTCCCGCACCGGGGACAGGTGCCGGAGGGTTCGTCGCGGTGTCCGGTCAGCCAGGAGCGGCGCGGCGGCACCCGCCCGGCCTTCACCGAAGCGCGCAGCACCTGACGCAACGACCGGGCGAGCCGGCCGTGTTCGGCGTGGTCGAGCCGGTCGGTGCGGCGGGCGGGGTGGATGCGGGCGTGCCAGAGGATCTCGTCGGTGAGGAGGTTTCCGAGTCCGGCGACGCGGGACTGATCCAGCAGGGTCGCCTTCAGCCGGCGTGGTCGTCCGTCCAGCGCCTCCTCCAGCTGCTCGCGTGTCAGGGAGAGCGCGTCGGGGCCCTGGTCGGCGAGGAGCCGGTCCACCGCGCCGGGGTCGGGGGCGAGCCAGAGTCCCTTGAGCTTGCGCTGGTCGCGGAAGCGCAGCTGCCCGCCGTCGTCCAGGCACAGCAGCACCCGGTCGTGGGCGGCGACCGGCTCCTCGGGGCCGACGTGGAGCAGCCGGCCGGTCATCCCGAAGTGGAAGAGCACCGCCGTCCCCCCGGCGTACATGATCAGCCACTTGCCGTGCCGCTCCGGCGGGTCGATCCTGGCGTCGGTCAGGCTCCTCCGGAGTCGCCCGGTGGTCAGCCCGCCGCGCAGCACCCCGGCGTCGGTCACCTCGACCCCGGTGATCCGCCGCCCGGTCGCGCTCTCCTCCAGCACCCGCCGGTACGCCTCGACATCCGCCAACTCCGGCATGTCCCCGACGCTAAAGCCGACGCGGCGCGCCGGCACCACGAGCGGGTCCGGACGGGTGCCGGGTCCGGGCGCCGACGGCACCGCCCCGCGTCGGGAAAATCGCTGCCGCCATGGACGTCCCCTGCCCCACAATGGCGCGATGGGCGAGGATCTCGGGTGGGACGAGGACGGGTACGCGGAGCTGGTCTCCGAGGGGTTGACCGCACCGTTCGAGGGGTGGGACTTCAGCCCCTGGGAGGGGCGTCTGACGGAGCCGGAAAGCCGACTCCCCTGGAGCTATCGGGAGTTGGTGAGCGATCGACTCTCCGGCGCCGGTGCGCTGCTCGATCTCGGCACGGGCGGCGGGGAGTTCCTCTCCTCGCTGGCGCCGCTGCCGGCGCGGACGGCGGCCACGGAGTCCTACCCGCCGAACGTCCCGGTGGCCAGGCGGCGGCTCGCCCCCCTGGGCGTCGAGGTCGCCGTCCCCGAAGACGACGACGCGCTGCCGTTCCCCGACTCCTCGTTCGACCTGGTACTCAGCCGGCACACGTCCTACGCGCCGGACGAGCTGCGCCGGGTCATGACCGACGACGGGGTACTGGTCACCCAGCAGGTGGGCGGCCGGGACCTGGAGGAGATCAACGCGGCCCTGGGCTCTCCCCCGCACGCCTACCGCGACTTCTGCCTGGACTCGGCGGCCGAGGAGCTGACCGGGGCCGGTTGGGCCGTCGAGTGGGGAGCGGAGGCACGGGTGGCGGAGCGGCTGCCGGACATCGGCGCCCTGGTGCTCTTTCTGCGGCTGACGCCTTGGCATGTGCCGGACTTCGACGTCGAGCGGCACGACACCGCGCTGCGGGCGCTCCACCGCGAGATGCGGGCGGGGCGACCGCTGGAGGTGAGCTGTCACCGCTTCGCCCTGGTGGCCAGGCCGAACCGGGCAGCGGAAGGCGACACCCGACGGTCGGATTCCGCGAAAACCCCACGCCGCCCCACCCCCGAACGCTAGGCTTGCCCCAGCAGACGAGGAGCGACGCCCCAACTCGCCCCCCTTGCGCGCCAACTGATCATGTTGGCGGACAACCAACACCGGATGGCGGCGAACCACCCGGCATGTCCGCCACCTTCCGATCCTGGCACGCCCACTTTGGGCCCCGATCACCGGCTCCCGCGTTCTCTCCGACGGTCGACCTCCACATACGACGCAGGGACGGACATGGCACGCGACATCACCCGCCACCTCCGCGAAGGCGTCGACGCGTGGCAGCGCGCCCGCGACCTCGCGGCGCGCGGGAGGACCGCCCGCGCGGGGCTCGCCTACCAGCGGGGCGCCAACGCGCTGCTGCTCTACCGGACGTCGCTGCGCCGCGCGGAGGTCGACGGCGGCCGGCCGCGCGGGGCCGAGGGGGACGCGGCACTCTTCGCGCTGGGCGCCCTCACCCGCGAGGGGGTCCCGGTGATGGCACAGGCCAGGGCACCGAGGTTCGCCACCCTGCACGCCAGGGCCGGGCTGGCAGCCGCCCACCTGGTGGATCCGAGCGGTGGCTCCCCGGAGGCCGTCGCCGCGACACTCGCCGTCGCCCCCGAGCCGCTCCCCCGCCTGGCGCCCGAGGAGGAGCCACCGGTGGGTGCCGCGGAGCGGATCGCCGGCGCCGCCTCCTCCCGGCTGCTGATGGCCGGGTTGACCGCCGATCACCCGGCGGTGTTGGCCAGGGAGCGGCACCGCTGGGCGGTGGCGGACGAGGATCCGCTGTCGTTCGCCAGGGAGCGGCGCCGCTTCCGGGGTGCGCTGCTGCCCGGCTGCGCCGGCCTCGGCCTGCGGGCGGAGGCGCGGCGGCTGGCGAGCGAGGGCGCGCGTTCACATCGGGAGCTGAGCCGCGTGCTGCCCGCGCACACGGGGGAGCTCGCCCGGGTCGAGCGGGAGTTGGCGGCGGTCCTCTCCCGTCTCGGCGAGTACTGAACCCGCCACCCGGTGCCGACGGGCGGCGCCGGGCCGCCGTTCGGCGTTCGCGCGGGCGGCTCGTTCCCCTGACGCGAGGTCAACGCTCGCCCCCAGCGGTCAACAGAACGTCGCGGAAAGGACACGCGGGGCAAACCCACCCGGAGACCGGCTCCGTTTCGGCGGAACGGCATTAAAGAAGCGTTAAGATTGCCGGATCCTGGCAATGAAAATGGCACCTCCAGAGTGCCATCATTGAGTCACCAGCAGGAAGCGGTGGTCAAAGGGACCAGGCACCCGAGGATGGTTGCCCGATGTCGGCATGACGGCATCAGGAGCCGACCACGGCGGGGTCTCCCGGCAGGGTGTGCGACGGCGACGTCGTGTCCGGGAGGCGGCACTCGCCGTCACCGCAGGTGGGCCCGGCGCGCGCTGGGGGGCCGAGCCGGGCCCACCGCTGGTGCCGCCCAGGGGGTGTGGGCGGTGAGGGGGATGGGCGCGGCCCCGCGAGGGGCCGGCCCGGCCGGGTCGGACGCCCGGCGTGACCGGACTCGGGCCGGGAGGGGCGAGCGGGGAAGTCTCCCGCCCCCGGGCCGGGTGGGGTCCGAGTGACGCGGGCGTCCGACGGCGGCGGCGATCGGTGGGGGCCGAACGCCGCGCGTGGCCGGGGCGGGGGCGCGTCGAGCGCGCCTGGGCGGGCGGGAGTTGAGCGGCTCCCGCCCGCCGGGTCGGGAGGGTGTCCCGGCGGCCACGGTCGCCGTGACACCCGGGCGCACGGACACCCGGGCACACGGGCACACGGAGGCACGGGGAGGGGAAGGCGCGGAGGTGGGGGACGGCGGTGTTTCGAGGCGTCGGGGCCCGGATCAGGGGGTGCGGGGCGCGGACGTCACAGCTCCTGCTCCGGCCATCCGAGGAGCCGCGCGCCGATCACCGCCGTCTGGAGGGTGTAGCGCTGGAACGAGTCGGAGGGATCGACGCCCGTGAGCTTCTCTATCCGCTCCAGCCGATAGGTGAACGCGCGGACGCTGAGCGAGAGCCGACGGGCCGCCTCGGCGGAGACGCAGCCGGAGTCGAAGTAGGCGTTCAGGGTGCGGACCAGCTCCCCCGCGCCGCCGCGCGCCCCGCGCAGCGGGCCGAGCACGGTGCGCACCAGGTCGGACATGGCGTGCCGGTCCCGGGTGAGCACCGGGAAGACCAGCAGCTCGGAGGCGCGTAGCACCACCGGCTCCAGGTGGAGCCGGTCGCCCAGTTCCAGCGCGCTCAGCGCCTCCTCGTAGGACTGCACCACCCCGCCGGGCCCCGAGTGCGCCCTGCCGATGGCGACACGGCAACCGTGCTCGGTGGTCCCCTCCATGGCCAGCGCCACCCTGGCCTGCTCGGCGAAGTACTCCACCACGTCGGGCTGGTGACCGGGTGCCACGCAGACAAGCCGGGCGTCCTTGGTGGTCAGCAGCACCCGGCGCGGGCCGAATCGGGTGGTCAGGGCGGTCTCCACCCGGCGGGTCAACGGGTCGGTGTCGTCGTGCGGTTGGTCGCCTCTGGCCACGGCGACGGTGTGGGTGTGGGCGAGCTGGAGCCCGAAGCGTTCGGCGCGCGCCGAGAGGTCGCCCAGGTCGCTGCGCCCGTGCAGCAGGTCGTCGATGAACTCGCGACGCGCCGCCTCGTCCCGGCGCACGGCGACCAGTTGGGCACGCTCGTACCCCTCGGCCAACGCGTCCACGGCCTGCTCGGCCGCGGCCAGCACGCACGCCGCGGCCACGCGCACCTGGCGCACGCCCGAGGCGTCACCCGCCGCCGGCAGGTCGGGCCAGACGGTGCGCGCCGCGGCGAGATGGGCGCGGATGACCTGGCGGAGCCCCAGCCCCTCGCGCGCCGCCCGCTCCCCCAGCTCCCGCAGCTCGTGCACCTCGCCCCTGGTCAACCGGCGGCCCGTGGTCGCCACTTCGGCCAGAATCTCGGCATAGCCGTCCAGATAGTGTTCCGGCACCGCGCGATTCCCCATGACATCCCCCGTCCCGACCCTCGCGCCCGAGGGGGCGCGACGGCGCGCCCAGCCTAGTCCGCCTGCCGGTTCCGGTGCCCAGGGACGCCCGAGGGGCGTGCGCCACTCCGCGCGCGCCCTACCTCACCACGGGTGAATGGCCCGACACTCGTCCGGGGCGGAACGTCCGGAACGTCCGACGCGTCACCCCGATCTGGACAACCATGCGGGACAACCATGCGGAGCACCCCGGGGCCCGACCGCGCGAGGCGTCGCGCGGAAAGCGGGCCCCGGACGATCGACCCCGGGCAGGAGCACCGGTGACCGAGAGACAGGGAAGAGGCGAGGCGATGCGGGTGCGCACGGACAGGCACGGTGGCCGCGACGACCAGTGGGGGACCGAGGGCTGCGGGCGGCGGACGATGTCCGTGACCCGCGCCTGGGTGCGGGCGGCGCACCCCGTCCCGGTGATGGTGGTCACCGCGTGGACGGCCTGCCTGGCCGTCAGCGTGGGGCACTCCGCGGCCTCCGGCGCGCTGGTCACCCTCGCGGTGCTGACCGGGCAACTCTCCGTGGGCTGGCTCAACGACCTGGTCGACGCGGCCAGGGACGCGCGGGCGGGCCGGGCGTGCAAGCCGGTGGCGCAGGGGCGGTTGGCCCGGGCGACGGTCGCCGCGATGGTGCTCGGCTCGGCGGTGTCGGCGGCGGCGCTGACCGCGCTCTGCGGACGCGCCGCCGCGCTCGCCCATCTGCTCGCGCTGCTCTCCGCCTGGGTCTACGACCTGGGCGTCAAGGCCACCGCCTGGTCGGTGCTCCCCTACCTGGTGTCCTTCGGGCTGCTGCCGGGCGTGGTCACCTTCGCGCTGCCGGGGGCGCCGGCGCCCCCGGTGTGGCTGGTCGTCTCGGGGGCGTTGCTCGGTTGCGCCGCGCACTTCGTCAACACCCTGCCCGACCTGGCCGACGACGCCAGGGTCGGGGTGCGGGGACTGCCGCACCGGCTGGGGGCCGCGGGCAGCAGCGTCGCCGCCGCGTTGACGCTGCTCGGTTCGGCGCTGGCGCTGGCCGCCGCGCCCCGGCTCGGGGGCGAGCTGCGGCTGCTCGCGCTCGCCGCACTGTTGACCGCCGCCCTCGCTGCCGTCGTCGGGCTGCTGTGGCTGGGCGTGCGGGGCGGCGGCGCGCGGCTGGCGTTCCCGACGGTGCTGCTGGTCGCCGCGCTGGAGATGGGGCTGCTGCTGACCGCGGGCACCTCGGTGGGCGCCGCCGGCTGAGGTGCCACCGGCCGACGCCCACCGGGCCGTTCATCCCCCGACGGCTCCGCTCCGCGCGTTCACCCCTTGACGGCACCCTGCATGATGCCGCCGACGATCTGCCGGCCGAAGACGATGAACATCACCAGCAGCGGCAGGGTTCCGAGCAGCGCGCCCGCCATGATCACCGACTGGTCCCGCACATAGCCGGCGCTCAGCCGGGTCAGCGCGACCGGAACGGTCAGGTTGGCGTCGTCCAGGGCGATGTACGGCCAGAAGAAGTCGTTCCAGGCGTGCACGAAGGTGATCATGAACAGCACCGCCATGGCCGGCCGCGCCACGGGGAGCACCACGCTCCAGAAGATCCGCAACGCGTGGGCTCCGTCCACCCGCGCGGCCTCCACCAGCTCGTCCGGGAGCGCGTCGGCGAGGTACTGCCGCATGAAGAACACGCCCACGGCGCTGACCAGCGTCGGGAAGATGACCGACGGCAGCGAGCCGCCGAGACCCAGGTCGCTCATCAGCATGAACAGTGGCACCACGCCGAGTTGGGGCGGGACCATCATGGTGCCGATCACCAGCAGCAGCAGGATGTTCCTGCCCCGGAACCGCAGCTTGGCGAAGGCGAAGCCGGCCAGCGTGGCGAACAGCACGGTGGAGGTGGCGATGACCGTCGCGACCACCAGGCTGTTGGCCATCGCCGCGCCGAGGCCGGCGTCCTGCCAGGCGGCCTTGAGGTTGGTGAAGAGGTTCGGCCCCGGCAGGAACGGGGGCGGGCTCTGGGTGACCCGGGTGTTGTCGGTGGACGCCGCCACCATGGTCCAGTACAGCGGGAAGAGCGAGAGCAGCGCGGCGAAGCCCAGCAGCACGTAGGCCAGCGGCCCCCCGTGGTGCTGCCGCCCGGCGCCCTGCCGCAGGCGCGAGCGCCGGCGCGTGCCCCCGCTGGCGGTCGCGCTCTCCATCTCCTTGACGATCGTGGTCATCTCGTGGCGCTCCAGTCAGGCTCGGCGGGACAGCACGCGCCGAAGCACGCGGTGCAGCACGAAGAGAAGGATCAGCAGCAGGAACATCGCCCACGCCACGGTGGCGGCCCGGCCCATCTGGTAGTTGCGCCAGCCCTCCTCGTAGAGGAGCAGGCCCAGCGTCTGGTACTGGTTGTCCGCCCCGCCCGTCACGCCGTTGACGCCCTGGCCGAAAATCAGCGGCTCGCCGAAGAGCTGGGTCGCGCCGATGGTGGACAGCACGATGGTGAAGACGATGGTCGGCCTGATCCCGGGGATGGTCACCCGCAGGAACTGCTGCCAGCGGGACGCACCGTCGATCGCGGCGGCCTCGTACCGCTCGGCGGGGATGGCCTGCATCGCGGCCAGGTAGAGCAGGGCGTTGTAGCCGGTCCAACGCCAGATCACCATGCAGGAGATGGCGATCTGGGCGGGCCACTTCTCGCTCTCCCAGTCGATGTTGTCGAAACCGAACAGGCCAAGACCCCAGTTGATCATCCCGAAGTCACGCTCGAAGAGCATGGTGAAGACCAGCGCCGCCGCGCCGACCGAGGTGGCGTAGGGCGTCAGCGCGGCCACCCGGAAGAACGCCGAGCCGCGCAGCCGGTAGTTGAGGAGATGGGCCAGACCCATGGCCATCAGCAGCTGGGGAACGGTGGAGAGCACGCCGATGGTGATCGTGTTGGCCAGGGCGTTCCAGAACCGGTCGTCGCTCCACAGCGCGGTGTAGTTGTCGAGCGACAGCCACTCCATCTTGTCCATGGTGGCCAGCTCGACGCGGTGCAGGGAGACCCAGAAGGTGTAGATCAGCGGGTAGGCGCTGAAGGCGGCGAAGATGACGAAGAACGGGGCGATGAACGCGTAGGGCGCGACGCGGAAGTCGAGGCGGTGCGGCAGGTCGCGCCAGCGACGCCGCTTCCCGGCCCCGCGCTCGGACGTGGTGGTGGCCACGGCAGGGCAGGTCCTTTCCTAGGTGGCGCGGGTTTCCCCGGGGGCCGGCGTGCGGCCCCCGGGGCGGGCGCGGGCGAGGCGCCCTGACCGTCCGTCGGGACGGGGGGTCCCGACGGGAGGTGTCCCGGCGGACGGTTCCGGAGTGGTCGTCCTAGCCGATGGCGCGGGCGATGTTGTCCTCGGTGGCGCTCCAGGCGTCGTCGGGGCTGCGGCCCTGGGACTCGATCAGCTGGAGCCCCTGGGTGAAGGCGTCCTTGATCGTGCCGTCCTTGCGGCCGAGCACCTGCTCGTCCGGGATCTCCTGCGCGGCGGCGCCGAAGATCTGCCCGATCGGGGCGTCGTTGAAGTACTCGGAGGTCGTGCCCGTCACGCCGTCCGAGTCGATGGCCTCGTTGGAGGACGGGAAGTTGCCCAGCTCCTGGAAGATGTACTCCTGCTGCTCGGGCGCGGTCAGCCAGGCCACCAGCTCCATGGCCTCCTCGCGCACCGGGCTGTCCTCCACCACGGAGAGGAACGAGCCGCCCCAGTTGGCGCCGACGGGGGCCCTGGCGATGTCCCAGTTCCCCGCGTTGTCCGGACCGGCCTTCTCGCTGATGTGGGCCAGCATCCAGGCCGGGCAGACGGCGGTGGCGAACGTGCCGTTGGCCAGGCCCGGGTCCCACTCGGGCTGGTACTGCCGCAGCGCCGCGGTCATGCCGGAGGTCGCGGCCTCCGTCGACAGGTCCCAGGCGTCGAGGACCGCCGGGTTCTCGTCGTAGATCAGCTCGCCCTCGGTGTCGTAGAACTGCTCGGAGCTGCCGTAGACCATCGCGTTGAAGAGCCCGGACGAGCTGTCCATGTAGGAGAGGTCGGGGTCCGGGGTGTTGGCCATGAACTCCTCGCCGACCTCGACGTAACGCGCCCAGTCACCCTCCCAGAGCGCCGCCACCTCCTCCCGGTCGGTGGGCAGCCCGGCCGCCTCGAACATGTCCTTGCGGTAGCAGACCGCCATCGGCCCGATGTCGGTGCCCAGCCCCAGCACCCGGCCGTCGGGGGTGGTCATCTGGTTGAGCTTCCAGGGCAGGAAGTGGTCGGTGCCGGCGGTCTCGGAGAAGTCGGCGAAGCTGTCGGCCCGGGTGTCGACGATCTCCTTGGCGCGGCCGATCTCGATGCCCTGGATGTCCTTCAGCCCGCTGTCCGCGGCGAGGTGGGTCTGGAGCGCGGTGTAGTAGGTCTGCTCGTCGCCGGCGACCTCGGCCTCGATGGTGACGCCGGGGTTCTCCTCCTCGTAGCGGTCGAGGATGCCGGTCTCCTCGAAGCCCATGACCCCGAAGAGCCCCATGGAGATGGTGACGTCACCGTCGTCGGACCGGCCGCCCCCTCCGCCGCTGCTGGTCGAGCACCCCGCGACCAGCACGAGTGGAAGGGCCGCGGCGACGGCGACCCCCCAGCGGGAACGGAAGCGCTTACGGTTACTGGCCATGCGGTCCTCCTCGCGCCGGGGCCCTCGCCTCGGACGCCGTGACAAGCCCGTGCCGGGTGGTGGGGAATCGACTCCCGAGACGGGTGGGAGCGGTCCCATAGCTGTGGAGCCTGACGCCCGAGCCCAGCCGGTGTCAAGAAGTGAACGGAAGAACTCCCGCATAATTCAGCAGTGTTGACGCCCCTGCTGACGGGCCGTCGGCGACCGGGAAACGACGGGTGACCGGAAGGCTTTCGGGAAGGGGGCCCGGAACCCGTCGGCGGACCGGAACCTGACCTACTCGGTGGGCAGCGCCGGCTCGCCCGGAGGGCGGTGCGGGAGGACCCGGGTGACGTAGTCCTCGGTGGCGACGTCCATGCCGACGTCGCGCTGGGCGCGTTCGGAGAGTGTCAGCCGGTGCTCCAGCAGCTCGTGGTAGATCTGCGCGGTGTCGATGCCCTCGCGCAGTTCGCGCGGCACCCCGCGCACGGCCGGGCGGAAGACGTCGCGCACCCAGCGGTGGGCGAGCACCTCGGGCCGGGCGCCCAACGGGTCACCGGGGGCGTAGTCGTCCTGGCCGGCCATCCAGGTCTCCAGGTCGTTGAGGAGGCTGCGGGCCTGGTTCTCCTCGGCGTCCAGACCGGTCAGCCGCAGCAGCTGCCGCTGGTGGTGGCCGGCGTCCACGACCTTGGGCAGAAAGGTGACGTGGTCGCCGTCGGGTGAGCGTTGGATCTGCATCTCGGCCACGTCGAAGCCGAGGGCGTTCAGCCGCCTGATCCGGCGGTCGATGTAGTGCTTCTTGTCGCGGGGGTAGACCGAGGTGCGGGTCAGCTCGTGCCACAGCTCGCCGTAGCGGGTGACGATCTCCTCGCCGAAGAGCACCGGGTCCACCGACGGGTGCAGGGAGCCTCCGGCCTCCAGGTCCATCAGCTCGCCGGCGATGTTGACCCGGGCGACCTCCAGGTCGTACTCCCGCTGCCCCCGGGTCAGCCGTGGCTGGATCTGCCCGGTCTCGGCGTCCACCAGATAGGCGGCATAGGCGCCGGCGTCCCTGCGGAAGAGCGTGTTGGACAGCGAGCAGTCGCCCCACGCGAAGCCGTCCAGGTGGAGCCGGACCAGCAGCACGGCGAGGGCGTCCAGCAGCCGCTTGATGGTGGTCGGCCGCATGGTGGTCTCGAACATGGAACGGTACGGCAGCGAGCCCTTCAACTGCCGGGTGATCAGCACCGGTTCCAGCGGGCCGCCCAGCGCGTCCGTCCGGCCGGTGACGACGGCGACCGGGTCGACCGCGGGCACCGCGAGGCGGTCGAGGTCGCGCAGCAGCGCGTACTCCCTGACCGCCGCCCACTCACCGACCTCCTTGACCGCGAACACCTCTCCCCCGGCGCGCGCGAAGCGCACCACGTGCCGGGAGATGCCGCGCGGCAGGGAGACCAGATGCTCCTCGGGCCAGTCCACCAGGGAGACGTCCCACGGCAGGTCGAGCAGCGTCGTGGGGTGCTCCGGGTCGGTGGCGGTGATCTGGAGTTCCATGCCCCCAGTCTGCTCCATGCGCGCCCCGCGCCATGGAGTGGCCGCGCCACCGACACCGGAGTCGGCGTTCAGCCCGGGCGGGTCACCAGATCTCGGCGACCCACTCCGGGTGGTCGACGAACGGGTTGCGGTTGCCCTGGAAGTCCTCGAAGACCGTGTCGTTGCGGGCCTGCTCCTCGGCGCTCGGCGGGTCCTGCTCGTGCCACTCCAGCAGGGTGCTCACCCGGCCGAGATAGGGAACGGAGCCGTTGCCCGCGGTGTCGTTGACCTCCAGGTCGGCGAAGCCCTCGCCGCCCTCCCAGCGCACCGCCATGTAGAACGCCATGCGGGCGATGTCGCCCTTGACCTCGTCCCTGGGCTCCCAGGAGTCCTCGTCGGTGTAGTTGCCGGGGGCGCGGGGGGACTCGGTGCCGCCGGCGTCGAAGTCCTTGTTGCCCCGGTCGCTGTTGACCTGGACGTCGCTGGGCCGCAGGTGGTGCAGGTCGGTGCCGGGGCCGGGCGAGGTGCCGAAGTCGCCGTGCGACTGGGGCCAGACGTGCTCGCGGTTCCACTGACCGACGTTGCCGCCGTTGGCGTCGGCGGCGCGGGATTCGCCGGTGTAGAGCAGGGTCACGCTGTCCGGGTCGGCCGGGTCCTGGTCGGTGACCTTGAGGGCGTCCCACACCTCGGAGTAGGTCAGGGTGGTGACGTCGGAGCTGATGATGCCGTGCAGGGCGTCCTTCAGCGGTTCTCCGCTGAGCCCTTCGGCGTCCGCGTAGTAGGCGTCGTCGAAGTCGGCGGCGCCCGGCGTGGAGGGCGCGGCCGGGTCCGCGGTGGCGGAGGCGGCGGTGAGCAGCGGAACGGTGAGGGCGGCGGCCAGGGCCGAGACGGCCAGCGCGCGGCCGGCGGGGATGGGACGCATGTGGGGGGACTCTCCTCGGTGCGGTGGGCCGCCGGTGGGGCGGCGATCCCGTGGTGTGGTGCGGTGGTTCGGACGAAAGGATTCTTCTCCGCCCGTGCCCGGTTGACGCGCGTCACCATCATTTCGTCATGTTCTTGTCACCACCGCGCGGGGTCGCGGCCTTCTCCGGTCACCGCCGGGCCCGGGCCGGCGGGCCGCGGGCCGCTCCCCGGTCCCGGTCGGTGGCGTGCCGGTGCCGTTCGCCCTTCCGCGCGGCCGAACCCGGGGCATGGCGAGCCCCCCGCGCGGCGCCCGCTGGCTACGCTGGCACGACATGATCGCGCCGTGACCGCCCCCAGAGCGGGCCACGGGAGGATCGGTCCACCAACCGCAGGAGGAGCAGTGCCGGCCGCCCCCCATCACACCCTCAACGACGACCACCCGCTGCCCGCCGTGGGCTTCGGCACCTACCCGCTGGACGACGCGGAGGCCGAACGCTCGGTCGCGGACGCGATCGGCCAGGGATACCGACTGATCGACACAGCGGTCAACTACCGCAACGAGACCGGCGTCGGGCGCGGCATCGCCGCCGCCGGGGTGCCGCGCGAGGAGCTGGTCGTCACGACCAAGCTGCCGGGGCGTCACCACGGGTACGAGGAGACGCTGGCCTCGTTCGAGGAGTCCAGGACCAGGCTCGGCCTGGAGTACGTGGACCTCTATCTGATCCACTGGCCCAACCCGAGCGTGGATCGCTATGTCGACTCCTGGCGGGCGATGGCCAAGCTCAGGGAGGACGGCCTGGTCCGTTCGATCGGCGTCTCCAACTTCACCCCCGCGCAGCTGACGCGGCTGCGCGAGGAGACCGGGGTGGTGCCCGCGGTCAACCAGATCGAGCTGCACCCGCTCCTCCCCCAGGAGGAGGCGCGGGCGTTCCACGCGCGGCAGGGCATCGTCACCGAGAGCTGGAGCCCGCTGGGGCGGGGCAGCACGCTGCTTCAGGACGCGCGGATCGGGGAGATCGCGCGGGCGCACGAGGTGGGCCCGGCCCAGGTGATCCTGCGCTGGCACCTCCAGCTGGCGGCGGTGCCGATTCCCAAGTCCGCCGATCCCGAGCGTCGGCGCACCAACATCGATATCTTCGGCTTCTCGCTCGACGCCGAGGAGATGGCCGCGGTCGCCGACCGCCCGCACCGACGGCTGGGCGGCGATCCCGACCACCACGAGGAGATGTGAGCCGGCCGGTACCGGACCCCGGAGACCCACGCGCGCGGCGGCCACGGCGCCGCGCCGCCCGGGGGTTTCGTCGAGCGTTCCGTCCCGGCCGGAGCTGTCCGGTCGGGGCCATTCAACAGGGGAGTTGAACCGAGATGACTGGTCAGGCGCAGATCGGGGTCACCGGGCTGGCGGTGATGGGCCGCAACCTCGCCCGCAACCTCGCCCGGCACGGCCACACCGTCGCCGTGCACAACAGGACGGCGTCCCGGACGCGGGAGCTGGTGAAGGAGTTCGGCGACGAGGGCGCGTTCGTTCCCGCCGAGTCGGCCGAGGAGTTCGTCGCCTCGCTGGAGCGACCGCGCCGGATCGTGGTGATGGTCAAGGCGGGTGCCCCCACCGACGCGGTGATCGACGAGTTCGTGCCGCTGCTGGAGCCCGGCGACATGATCATGGACGGGGGCAACGCGCACTACGAGGACACCCGCCGCCGCGAGGCCGCGCTCAGGGAGCGCGGCCTGCACTTCGTGGGGTGCGGGATCTCCGGTGGCGAGGAGGGCGCGCTGCACGGGCCGAGCATCATGCCGGGCGGCTCGCGGGAGTCCTACGAGGCGCTGGGCCCGCTGCTGGAGAGCATCGCGGCCCAGGTCGACGGCGAGCCGTGCTGCGCCCACATCGGGCCGGACGGCGCCGGACACTTCGTCAAGATGGTGCACAACGGCATCGAGTACGCCGACATGCAGCTGATCGCCGAGGCGTACGACCTGCTGCGCCGGGTCGCCGGCTACGAGCCGGCCCGGATCGCGGAGATCTTCCGCGGCTGGAACGAGGGGCGGCTGGACTCGTACCTGATCGAGATCACCGCGCAGGTGCTGGCGCACACGGACGCCGACACCGGCAAGCCGTTCGTCGACGTGGTGCTGGACCAGGCGGAGCAGAAGGGCACGGGGCGGTGGACCGTCCAGTCGGCGCTCGACCTGGGCGTCCCGGTCTCCGGGATCGCCGAGGCGGTCTTCGCGCGCGGGCTCTCGGGGCACGCGCGGCTGCGCGAGGCGGCCCGCGCGCTGCCCGGGCCCGAACGCCCCGAGCTGCACCCCGACGACGCGGCGCGCTTCGCCGACCAGGTCGAACAGGCGCTGTACGCCTCGAAGATCGTGGCCTACGCGCAGGGCTGGCAGCTGATCCAGGCCGGCAGCGAGGAGTACGGCTGGGACATCGACCTGGCGTCGGTGGCCGCGATCTGGCGCGGGGGCTGCATCATCAGGGCGCGGTTCCTCAACGGCATCCGTCGCGCCTTCGGCGAGGGCGAGGCGCCGGTGACGCTGCTGACCGACGAGCTGTTCGCCGACGACCTGCGGTCGGCGCAGAACGCGTGGCGCCACGTGGTCGCCCGGGCCACCGAGTTGGGCGTTCCGGCGCCCGGCTTCTCGGCGGCGCTGGCGTACTACGACGCGCTGCGCGCCGAGCGGCTGCCGGCGGCGCTGATCCAGGGGCAGCGCGACTTCTTCGGGGCGCACACCTACCGGCGGGTCGACCGGGAGGGCGACTTCCACACGCTCTGGGGCGAGGACCGCTCGGAGCGGCGGGGCTGAACGCGGAACGGGGGCGCCTTCCGGGTCCGGTCGGACCGGGAAGGCGCCCCCGTCGGGCGGGAACGGGGCACGGTGCCCGTCGGGCCAGGGTGCCGTGTCGGGCACTAGCCTCCGCGGGTGAGCCGCACGGTGTCCCGGTACCAGGCGCCGCTCTCCTTGACGGTGCGCCGCTGGGTGTCGTAGTCC
>NZ_VDGT01000011.1 GCF_006335015.1 Streptomyces sedi | reverse complement strand
GAACACCCGCTTGCCCGCGCAGTTCCCCGCGCCCCCTTCCCCGCCGGCTACCACCTGAGGACACGACACATCAGTAACGGAGCAGGGGACGACCACCGTCCCGCACCGGCAAGGTGGGTAGTCGGCCCTCGAAACCGACGGAGTCAGACCGCGCTGCCGGCGACCCAGTCGTCCCAGCTCATGTTCCAGCCGTTGAGGCCGTTCTCCGGCGTGATCGTCTCGTCCGGGGAGTTGACCACGATGACCACGTCGCCGAGCAGGGACTCGTCGAAGAACCAGGCGCCGTCCTGGTCCGGGTCGTCCGCGCCCTGCACGTCGTTGAGGCCGACGCAGCCGTGGCTGGTGTTGGTGGAGCCGAAGGTGCTGTCCGGCGCCCAGTAGTTGCCGTGGATGAACGTGCCGGAGGTGGAGAGCCGCATGGCGTGCGGCACGTCGGGGATGTCGTACTCGCCCTCGCCGTCGTCGTCGGTGAAGCCGACGGTCGCGCCGTCCATCCGGGTCTCCTCGTACTTCTCGGAGATCACCATCTGGCCGTTGTAGGTCGGGGTCTCGTCACTGCCCGCGGATATCTTCACCGTGCGCAGCGGCTCGCCGTCGCGCACGACCTTCATCTCCTTGGACTCGGCGTCCACCGTGCTGACCTGGGAGCGGCCCACGGTGAAGCTGAAGTCGCGGTCCTGGACGCCGGTTATGCCGGGCGAGCCCTCGACGCCGTCGAAGTCGAGCGAGACGTCGACCTGGGTGCCGGCCTCCCAGTACGACTCCGGCCTGAAGTCCAACCGGGTCGCGTCGAACCAGTGGCCGACGATCTCCTGGCCGCTGCTGGCCGTCACGGTGACGGCCTGCTGGACCTCGGCCTGGTTGGCTATCTCCTGGTCGAAGTTGAGCGAGACGGGCATCCCGACGCCGACCTCGGAGCCGTCCTCGGGCGTGAAGTACCCGATGAAGCTGTTCTCGGGGGAGACCGTGGTGAAGGCCGCCGTCTGGTGCGCCGCGCGTCCCTCGGAGTCGCTGGCCCGCACCGTCAGCTCGTACCTGGTGGCGCGCTCCAGCTGCTCCTCGGGCTGCCAGCTGGTCTGGTCCTCGGAGAGCGTCCCCGCCACCTCGGCGCCCAGCTCGGGGGCGGTGAGCACGACCTCGTCGAGGGTGCCCTCCTCTACCCGCACCGCGACGTCGTCGTTGATCCCGACGCCCTCGGCGGCGTCGTCCGGCGTGATGGATATCACCGCCGACGAGGTGTCCGCGTCCTCGGCCGCCTGGTCGGCGTCCGACTGCTCGGTCTGCTCGCCCCCGTCGGCGTCGTCGTCTCCGCCGCCGCCGCCACAGGACGTGAGCGCCAGGACCCCGCAGAGCAGCGCAGCCGCCGCGGTCAGGCCCCTTCGCCGCATGACATCAACCATCAGAACTCATCCGCATCGCTCGTCGTCCGCTGCCGCGTCTCCCGTGAGGACACTGGGGAGAACGTGGGGAACCGGCAGCGTGTTCCACCATAGGCGAAACCTCGGGGGTGAACTGTGCGGGGAGTGTCCGAATGCATCGGTGCGCCGGTGAGCGCGGGCGTGCGCTCCGGGGCGTCAACTGAACGGCGCCGCCGGGGGGTTATGGCGGCGCCCGAGGCGGCGCGCGGGTCAGCGTTCGCGCCCCACGGTTCCGGTTCCCGACCCGTCGCCGTTCTCCCCCGTCTCCGCCGGTTCCCCCGTCTCCTCGTGGTCCAGCGCGTCCTCCAGGGCGTCCACGCCGCCCGCGTCCCAGTCGCCGACCCCGTCGTCGGCGTCGGCCCCCTCGTCCAGCCCGTCCCCGTCCGCCCCGTACCCGTCCAGCTCGTCCCCGTCCAGCTCGTCGTCCGTGCCGTCCCAGGCCGCCTCGGGGTCGAAGGCGGCGCGTTCGCTGCTCCACGACGCCTGGGCCAGCACCACGCCCGGCACCTCGTCGACCAGGTCGACCGGGTCGATCAGATAGGCCACGGCCTCCGCCTCGTCCTCCGAGACGGCGCGCGCGGCGGACTCCCGTTCGTCGGCCGGCAGCAACGGGTCGCCCTCGATACGGGACCAGGCGGCGCTGATCAGTTCGTCCGGCTCCGCGATCTCCAGCACCATCTCCACCCGCACCCGGACATGACGCGCCCCTGGCGACAGCTCTTCGCTCATGACGGGGAGCGTAAGACCCCGGGCCCCCCGGTCTTCCCCGCGACCCGCACCGGGCCGTAACATCGCACACCACGCCGTCAGTACGCAGCAACGCTCGGAGCACCCCGTGGACGGTCAAACGCGCGGTCTCGACCGCCGAACCCTGATCAGCGGCATGGTGGCCGCCCTGATTCTCTGTGTCGTCTGGCTTCTGCCTTCGGCCTACTCGGAGGCGGACGACTCCTCGTCCGGCACCTCGGTCATCCCCGTGGACCAGCCGATGGAGCGGGAGGCCAGCTAGCCGTCTCGTTCGGAGGATTCAGGACCTTCGAGGGGCTCCCCCAGAGGCCCGCGGAGGGCTCACCACCGCTTTTCCCGCGTCACCCGGTACCCCCGGTTTCCCCCCAGGAACCGACCGGTTCGGCCCGGCCCCCCTCGGGAGGCCGGGCCCTCGCGTGTGCGGACCGGGCACGGATCCGCCCGCCGCCGCGCTCAGTCGAGCGGCCCGGTGACGGACTCCGCCGCCCGCACCAGCGAACCGTCCGCGACCAGCGCCTCGGCCGCCGCCAGCTCGGGCGCCAGGAACCGGTCGGCGCCCGGCCCGCCGAGCCCGCCCTCGCCGGCCGCCGCCAGCACCGCGCGGGAGGCCGGCGCGGGGCTGCCGCCCTCGGCGGCGCGCAGCGCGAGCGCCCGGGAGGCGGCGTGCAGCTCGATGCCGAGGACCCGCGTCAGCAGGGTCAGCGAGGTGCGCAGCTTGCGCGCCGCCGACCAGCCCATCGAGACGTGGTCCTCCTGCATCGCGGAGGAGGGGATCGAGTCGACGGAGGCCGGCTGCGCCAGCCGCTTCAGGTCGCTGACCAGCGCGGCCTGGGTGTACTGGGCGATCATCAGCCCCGAGTCGACCCCCGGGTCGTCGGCGAGGAACGGCGGCAGCCCGTGCGAACGGTGCCGGTCCAGCAGCCGGTCGGTGCGCCGCTCGGACATCGAGGCCAGGTCGGCGGCGGCGATGGCGAGGAAGTCCAGCACATAGCCGACGGGCGCCCCGTGGAAGTTGCCGTTGGAGGAGACCATCCCGTCGACCACCACCGGGTTGTCCACGGCGGCTGCCAGCTCGCGCTCCGCCACCGCGCGGGCGTGCGCCAGCGTGTCCCGGCCCGCGCCGGCGACCTGGGGCGCGCAGCGGACGGAGTACGCGTCCTGCACGCGCGGCGCGCTGTCCTGGTGGTGGCCGGTCAGCCCGGAGCCTTCCAGCACCCGGCGCATGTTGGCCGCCGAAGCGGCGAGCCCGGGGTGCGGGCGGACGGCGTGCAGCGCGGGGGCGAGCACCCGTTCCGTGCCGAGCAGCGCCTCCAGGGTCAGGGCCGCTGTCACGTCGGCGCTGGTCAGCAGGCGGCCCAGGTCCTCGCAGGCCATCAGCAACATGCCCAGCATCCCGTCGGTGCCGTTGAGCAGCGCCAGCCCCTCCTTCTCGCGCAGCTCGACGGGGGCGACGCCGTACCGTTCCAGCAGCGCGGCCGACGGCTCGACGCGGCCGTCCGGGCCCTCCGCCTCGCCCTCGCCGAGCAGCGTCAGCGCGCAGTGCGAGAGCGGCGCCAGGTCCCCGGAGCAGCCGAGCGAGCCGTGCTCGTGGACGACGGGGGTGATCCCGGCGTTGAGCAGCGCGGCCATGGTGTGCGCCACCTCGGAGCGAACCCCGGTGTGGCCCGAGGCAAGGGTCTTCAGCCGCAGGAACATCAGCGCCCTGACCACCTCGCGCTCCACCGGGGGGCCGAGCCCCGCGGCATGGGAACGGACGATGTTGCGCTGGAGGCGGGCGCGCAGCTCGGGCGCGATGGAGCGAACGGCCAACGCGCCGAAGCCCGTCGAGACCCCGTAGACCGGCTCGGGCCCGGCCGCCAGCCCCTCGATCACGCGCCGGGCGGCGTCCATCGCGGCCACAGCGTCGTCCGCGAGCGTGACCTGGGCGTTTCCGCGGGCGACGGCGACGACCTCGGCGGCGGTGGGTGGGGTGGAGTGCAACACCACGCTTGGCATATTCATATTCACGAGCCTAAGAGAATGAATCGGAATCCCACAGAACGGGGTCGGGTCAGCCCGAACCCGCCACCGGCGGCGGCCGTTCCCGGCCGCGGAACGCCCGCCGTTCACCGCCGGGCGGCGCGGGCGGCAGCGCGGCGACCCGCTCCCAGTCGCCCCGCCCGGCCACCACGGGCGCCTGCGAACGGGCGGCCTTGGCGCGGTACTGCGCGGCGTCCGCCAGCCGGAAGAGCCGCCGCCCGGAACGCAGCCGGCCCGGCACCGCGCCCGTGGAGGCCACCCCGCAGGCCACGCCCTCGCTCAGCTCCAGCGCGGCGGCGCCCCGACAGACCTCGGCCGCGGCACGTTCCACCTCGGCCGGGTCCGCCTCGACGGCCAGCAGACAGAACTCGTCCCCGCCCAGCCGCGCCGCCAACGCCCCGGGCAGCGGCTCCGCGGCCCGGGACAGCACCCCGGCGAAACGAATCAGCAGGCGGTCGCCGACCGCGTGGCCGTGGGTGTCGTTGACCCGCTTCAGGCCGTTGACGTCGCAGACCACCAGCGTCAGCACCGCGCCGCGCTCGCGGTGGCCGCGCAGCGCCTCGGCGAGGGCGTGGTCGACGGCCCGCCGGTTGGCCAGCCCGGTCAACGCGTCGGTGAACGCCAACCGCCGTATCTCCCGCAGCCGTTCGTACTGCGCGAAACCCGCGGCCAGCACGGCGGCGAGCGCCGGCGCGAACGCCTGCTCCTCCGGAGTGAACGCCGGCTGTTCGCGCCCCCTGACCACCCGCAGCTCCCCCCACTCGCCGCCGTGCACCAGGATCGGCGCCACCAGCGCGGGCGGGTCCTCGCCGTCGGCCGACTCCCCCACGTCGGCCAGCACCCGCAGCCGGGGCGGAACGGTGCTGCCGGGGGCGCGTTCCCACACGGATATCGCCGCGTGGGAGCCGCCGAGGGCGCGCCGCGCCCGGTCCACGCCGGCGCGCGCCGCCTGCGCGAGGCCGCGCTCGGCGGCCATCCCGCGCGCCACGTCGACCACCGCCCACAGCCTCTCTTCCGCCATGGGGCCAGGCTAGGGCGCGTTGCCCCGCTTTGTGACGTTCAGCTACTCCCTGCCGGGGGCCGTGCAGACGACAACCCACCTTGCCGGTGCGGCACCGCGGTCGTCCGCACCCCGCCACCCAGCATTCGCGCAGTTCCCCGCGCCCCCAAGCCGCCCACCGGCGTGACAGGGGCGCGGGGAACTGCGCGAGCAACCCATCACCGGGCTCACGCCGACAACCCACCCAGACCGGCAAGGTCAGTAGTCGAGTGCACCCCGCCACAAATGCACCGCGCAGTTCCCCGCGCCCCCAAACAAACCGCCCACGGCAGTGCAGGGGCGCGGGGAACGGCGCGAGCAACCCACCACCGGGCTCACGCCGACAACCCACCCAGACCGGCAAGGTCAACCCAGGCCCGGCCAGTCCGGTGCCCGCCGCTCGTTGAACGCCGCGATGCCCTCGACCCGGTCCGCCGAGAACGCGACCTCGTTCCAGGCCGCGTCCTCCACTTCGAGCCCGGTCGCCAGGTCCTGCCCGTGCCCCAGCCGCAGCGCCCGCTTGGCCGCCCGGACGCCGACGGGCGAGTTCCGGGCGATGCGGCCGGCCAGCGCCAGCGCCTCCTCGCGTGCGGACCCGTTCGGCACGACCTGGTCGACCATGCCCAGCGTCAGGGCCTCCGCCGCCGGCACCTTCCGCGCGGTGAAGACCAGCTCGGCCGCGCGGGCGGCGCCGACCCGGCGCGGCAGCAGCTGGGTGCCGCCGCCGCCGGGCAGCACCCCCACGGAGACCTCCGGCAGCCCGACCACCGCGCTCTCGTCGGCGACCACCAGGTCGCAGCTGAGCGCCAGTTCGTAGCCGCCGCCCAGCGCGAAGCCGCGCACCGCCGCGATCACCGGCATGGGCAGCGCCAGCACCCCGCCGAACGCCGCGCGCAGCACCCGGCGCTGGCGCCGCAGCCCCGCGTCGTCGAGGCCGTTCCGTTCCTTGAGGTCGGCGCCCACGCAGAACGCCCGCTCGTGCGTGGAACCCAGCACCACCGCGCGTGTGGCCCGGTCGGCGGCCAGCTCGGCGCACGCGTCCGCCAGCCGGGCCGCCAGCTCGGCGGAGAGCGCGTTCAACGCCTCCGGCCGGTCCAATAGCAGGGTGGCGACGCGCGTCTCCTCGTCGCGCCGCAGCTCGATCCAGTCCCCGAAACGCTCTACCCGCTCTACCCGCTCTGCCTCAGCCATGGCCGGCATTATCGACGCCACACCGCGCCCTGCCCAGCGTCCACCGCCGCCGCCCCGCCGCGGCGCTACGCGCCCCTGCGCGTCAGCAGCCACGGCTCCACGATGCCGAGCCCCCGCACCGGCCGCTGGTAGAGCGGCTGGAGCGCGAAGCGGTACGCCTCGGCGGCGTCCGCCGACTTCTCCGAGCGGGGCGCCAGCCGGGCGCCGGTCAGCTCCTCGCGCAGCGCCCCGTCCACGAGCACCATGTCCTTGGGCGCTATCGACGTCAGCCGGCTCGCCAGGTTCACCGTGTTCCCGAAGACGTCGCCCATCCGCGTCGTCACCGTGCCGAACGCGATGCCCACCCGCAGCTCCGGCATCATCGGGTCCTCGCCCAGCGTCTCCACCAGCCGCAGCCCGATCTCCGCCGCCGTGCCCGCGTCGTCGGCCGCGAAGAGCACCTCGTCGCCGAGCGTCTTGATCAGCCGGCCGCCGTGCGCGGCGACCTGGTCGGCGGCGGTGGTCTCGAACGCCTCGACCAGTTCGCCGAGTTGCTCCTCCTCCAGCCGCCTGGTCAGCCGCGTGAAGCCGACCAGGTCGGCGAAGCCGACGGCCAGCCTGCGGTCCACCATCTCGGCGTCGTCCTGCGCCTGCACGACGCGGCCGGTCGAGGCGGCCAGCTGGCGCCGCCACACATAGACCAGAAACTCCTGCAACTCCGGCAGCAGCAGCTCGACCAGCGGATAGGCCACCTCGGTCCTGGTCATCCCGGGCTCGGGCGGCTCGGTCAGGCCCTCCAGGAACGAGTCGATCTGCCAGTCCGCGAGCCGCGCCGTGGTCTGCCCGGTGGAGCGCGCCACCTGGACCGCCATCGGCTCGCTCAGCAGCCCCGCCTCCACCATGCCGGCAAGGCGCCGCAGCGCCAGCACGTCGGCCTCGGTCAGCGCCTTGGCCTGCCCGATGTCGGGGAAGCCCATCGCCCGCCAGAAGCGGGACGCCAGATCCATCGGAACGCCGGCCGCCCGTGCCGCCTGGAACGGGGTGTACTGCCGCTCGGCGCCGAGGATCAGCTGCTCGATGCGCAGCGCCAGAGGGTCGTCGCCCTCGGCCGGCTCCTCGGGCCGCTCCCGCGCGGGGTCCTCGGCCGGGTCCGCCGACTGGCCCGCCGCCGGGTCCTCCGGCGGCCCCTCCTCCGGGTCCTCGGGCCGGCCCCCCGGCGTTGGGACAGGGTCAGGCCCGGCCACGGTCACCGCCCGGCCTCGCGGGGAGAGGGGGATTCCCTGAGTCGCGCACTGTCCTACCGTTCCGCTTCGCCGCGCCCCGCTGGCGCGGTCCTGAGGTGCTGACGGGCACCCGCCGCCGGTGAGGCCGGGGGCAGTACCGCCAATTCCCGATCCCCAACCCTACGGCAGGTGTGCCTTATGTCACGTCGCCCGGAGATGGACGATGTCCCCGGCGCCCACCGGGTGCCTGGTGCCGTCCGCGTCCCCGATGACCAGCCGACCCTCGTCGTCGAGGGCGACCGCGGTGCCCCGCAGCTCGCCACCGCCCGGCAGCTCGGCGCGCACCGCGCGACCCAGCGTCGCGCAGCGCGCCACATACGTGTCGCGCACCGCGCCCACGGCCGGGTCGCCGCCCGTCGCGGGGTCCCCGCCGGCCGCCACCCAGCCCGTGTACCAGGCGCCCAGCGCCTCCAGCACGGCGCACAGCAACGGCTCGCGCTCCCCCGGGCGCCCCCCGGAGCGCTCCCCCACCCGCGCGCCGGCCAGCGCCAGCGAGCCCGCGGTCGGCACCGGCAACTCGTCGGCGCGCAGCGAGACGTTGAGCCCCACGCCCAGCACCACGCCGCCGCCGGGGACCCGCTCGGCGAGGATGCCGCCGAGCTTGCGTTCCTCGTCACCGACCGCGACCAGCAGGTCGTTGGGCCACTTCAGCGCCGTCGCCACACCCGCCGTCGCGCTCAACGCGCCGGAGACGGCGACCCCGGCGAGCAGCGGAAGCCACGGCAGCCGGTCGGCCGGCACGGCGGGCTCGGGGTCGAGCAGCACCGAGAAGAAGAGGCCCGAACGCGGCGGCGCGCTCCAACCGCGCCCCAACCTGCCCCGGCCGCTGGTCTGTTCCTCAGCGACCAGCACCTCGCCCGCGGCGGCGTCGCCCGCCCGGGCAGCGGCGGCGAGGTCCGCGTTGGTCGAGCCCGTCACCTCGACGACCCGCAGCCGGCTCCACGCGCCGCCGGGACGGACCAGCGCGGAGCGCAGGACCGCGGCGTCCAACGGGGGGCGGTCGGCGTCGGACGGGTGCCCCTGCGAAGTGCTCATGCGTCCAACCCTATGCGGCACGGCCGGACGACCAGCGGGGGAACGCGCACCCGGCGCCGCCCCGCCCCGGGTGACGCCGTTCGCCCCGGGTGGCGACGCCGCCACGGGTGACGGACGCCTCACCGCCGGTCGACGCGGCGGGCGGTTAACCTACCCTTCGGTAGCCGACCGCTGCCGTTCCGCCACGGACGCGGCGCGCACCACGCGTTCGGCGTCCAGGCACGACCGCAAAGGCACGAGGAGGAGCCGCGTGGAGGCCGAACCCCAGGTCACCGGTACCGCTGGCAAGATCGCCGAACTCCGACGACGGATCACGGAGGCTACGCACGCCGGCTCCGAGCGCGCGGTGGCCCGCCAGCACGCCAAGGGCAAGCTGACCGCCAGGGAACGGGTCGAACTGCTGTTGGACGAGGGCTCGTTCACCGAGCTGGACGAGTTCGCCAGACACCGCGCCACCGCCTTCGGCATCGACGCCAACCGCCCGCTCGGCGACGGCGTGGTCACCGGCTACGGAACGGTCGACGGCCGGCCGGTCTGCGTCTACTCCCAGGACTTCACGGTCTTCGGCGGCTCCCTCGGCGAGGTCTACGGCGAGAAGATCGTCAAGGTGATGGACTTCGCGCTGAAGACCGGCTGCCCGGTCATCGGCATCAACGACGGCGGCGGCGCCCGCATCCAGGAGGGCGTGGCGGCGCTCGGCCTCTTCGCTGAGATCTTCCGCAGGAACGTGCACGCCTCCGGGGTGGTGCCGCAGATCTCGCTGATCATGGGCCCCTGCGCGGGCGGCGCTGTCTACTCGCCGGCGATCACCGACTTTACGGTGATGGTCGACCAGACCTCCCACATGTTCATCACCGGTCCCGACGTGATCAAGACGGTCACCGGCGAGGAGGTCGGCTTCGAGGACCTGGGCGGCGCCCGCACCCACAACACCCGTTCCGGGGTCGCCCACCAGATGGCGGGCGACGAGAAGGACGCCATCGAGTTCGTCAGGACGCTGCTGTCCCACCTGCCGTCCAACAACCTCGGCGAGCCCCCGGTCCTCCCCTCCGACCCGGACCCGGAGGTCACCGAGGAGGACCTCGAACTCGACACGCTGGTACCCGACTTCGACCACCAGCCGTACGACATGCACGAGGTCGTCGAACGGGTGCTGGACGACGGCGAGTTCCTGGAGACCCAGCCGCTCTTCGCGCCCAACATCGTCACCGGCTTCGGCCGGGTCGAGGGCCGCTCGGTGGGGGTCGTCGCCAACCAGCCGATGCGGTTCGCCGGTTGCCTGGACATCCACGCCTCGGAGAAGGCCGCACGCTTCGTTCGCACCTGCGACGCGTTCAACGTGCCGGTGCTGACCTTCGTCGACGTGCCGGGCTTCCTGCCGGGCACCGAGCAGGAGTTCCAGGGGATCATCCGGCGCGGCGCCAAGCTGATCTTCGCCTACGCGGAGGCGACGGTGCCGCTGATCACGGTGATCACCCGCAAGGCGTTCGGCGGCGCCTACGACGTGATGGGCTCCAAGCACCTGGGCGCGGACCTCAACCTCGCCTGGCCCACCGCGCAGATCGCGGTCATGGGCGCGCAGGGCGCGGTCAACATCGTGTACCGAAGGACACTGGCCGGCGTCGAGGAGGGCCCGGAACGCGAGGCCGAACGGGCGCGGCTGACCGCCGAGTACGAGTCGGCGCTGCTCAACCCGTATGTCGCGGCGGAACGCGGCTATGTGGACGCGGTGATCGCGCCGTCCGATACCCGCCGGCAGATCGTGCGCGGGCTCCGCGCGCTGCGCGGCAAGCGGGCGCAGCTGCCGCCGAAGAAGCACGGCAACATCCCACTGTGACGCTGCCGCTTGGCTTTCGGGGACCGTAAGCCGTCTGTTCGTGTGTTTCGTCTGTTGTGTGTTCGTGTGCCGCAAGGAGGGTTTCGTTCGTGATCACCGTTGTGCGGGGCAACCCGACGCCCGAGGAGCTGGCCGCCGCCATCACGGCGACGCTGGCCGCCGTGCGAGGCCGCGCGGCGGAGGCGCCGGAGCCGGCGCGGGCCGACGCGTGGGGCAGGCCGACGCCACCGCGCCCCCTCCCCCCGCCCGGCCCCCACGCGTGGCGCACCAGCTTCTGGCCGTCGCTCTGACGAACCACCGGACCGGCCCGTGAAGGGGCGCGGGGAACTGCGCGAGCAACCACACACCCGGCCGAGGACGACAACTCACCCGGACCGGCAAGGCCAGTAGTCGCCTGCGGCCCGCCACACAGCATTCGCGCCGTTCCCCGCGCCCCCAAGCCGCCCACCGGCATGACAGGGGCGCGGGGAACTGCGCGAGCAACCAGATACCGGGCCGAGGACGACCACCCACCCAAGCCACGCACGTGAGTAGTCGACCAACCCCCGCCACACATGCACCGCGCAGTTCCCCGCGCCCCCCAAGCCGCCCACCGTGACAGGGGCGCGGGGAACTGCGCGAGCAACCGGACACCGGGCCGCAGGCGGCGACGAAACCGGAACCGCCCCACCACCACCGCCCGCGCCGCCAAAAGAATCCCCGTAGGGAGCCTTGACGCCCTCCCACCCGCTTCCTATCGTCCTCACTGCAAGCGGTTTCTTTCGAAACTTTTCGAGCCGGCGGGTGGAACGACGGAAGGAGCGGGGACCCTATGGCTCCCGTAAGGCGGCAGGCGCTCGTGGTCAGGGGCGGGTGGCGGGGCCACCGTCCCAGGGAGTCGACCAACCTCTTTCTGCCGTTCCTCGCCGCCCACGGCTTCCAGACGCTCGTCGAGGAGTCCCTTGAGGTCTACGAGGACGAGAAACTGCTCACCGCCACCGACCTGATCGTCCAGTGCTGGACCGGCGGCGACATCACCGCCGCCGAGAGCGCCGGGCTCACCGCGGCCGTCCGCGCCGGAACCGGGTTCGCCGGCTGGCACGGCGGCATCGTCGACGCCTTCCGCGACGACCCCGGCTACGCGCTGCTGGTCGGCGGCCAACGCGTGCGGGGCGTTCCCGCGCCGACCACCCAACGCCTCACCCCCACGCCCGAACACGCCGACCACCCCGTGCTGGCCGGCACGGGCGCCTTCGACATGCCGTCCGCCCCCTACTGGGTGCACGGTGACCCGCTCAACGACGTGCTGGCCACCGTGACCTTCGACGCCGACGAGACGCGGCTCCGCCCCGCGGCCGTACCCGCCGTGTGGACCAGGCGCTGGGGACGCGGCCGGGTCTTCGTCTCCACCGCCGGCCACGGCCCGGAGGAGCTGCGCCACCCCCAACTGCGCGGCCTCGTCGAGCGCGGGCTGCTGTGGGCCGCGCGGTCCGCCGAGCGCCGAAACGACGCGTAGCCGCCCCCCGCCACACCCCCACCACGTCACCCAAACCCCCACCACACCCCCACCCCCAACAAACCCCCCTGTTCTTCCCCTCTGTGATCCCTTCCCCTCTGTGAGGAGCCGTGTTGAGAGCCACAGTGCAGCAATTCCTCAGGTCGACGACGACGCGGGTCGGCGCCGTCGTGGTCACGCTGGCGCTCGGCGCCGGTCTCAGCGCCGGGCTGACCACCGGCAGCGCCGCCGCCCACCCCGGACACGACCACGAGACGAGCCCGGCACCGCTGGAGGAGGGCTTCGAGAAGGTCACCCTCGACGACAACACCAGCAACCCGATGGAGTTGGGCATCGCCGACGACGGTCGGGTCTTCTACGTCGACCGCAACGGCGAGGTGAAGGTCGTCAGCCCGGACGGCCTCGTCTCCACCGCCGGCACCGTCCCGGTCTACGTGGGGCAGGAGTTCGGCCTGCTCGGCATCGCGCTCGACCCGGACTTCACCGACAACGGCTGGCTCTACCTGTACTACTCGCCCGCCGGGTCCGAACAGGTCGACCGTGTCTCGCGGTTCACCGTCGACGAGGGCGACACCCTCGACATGGAGAGCGAGCAGGTCCTGCTCACCGTCGAGACCCAGCGGCAGGAGTGCTGCCACGCGGGCGGCTCGCTGGAGTTCGACACGCAGGGGAACCTGTACATCGCGACCGGCGACAACACCAACCCGTTCGCCTCCGACGGCTACACCCCGATCGACGAGCGGGAGGACCGCGCCGCCTGGGACGCGCAGCGCACCTCGGCCAACAGCGACTCGTTGAACGGCAAGATCCTGCGCATCACCCCGCAGGACGACGGGAGTTACACCGTTCCCGAGGGGAACCTCTTCGCCGAGGGCACCGAGAACGCCCGCGCGGAGATCTACGCGATGGGCTTCCGCAACCCGTTCCGGATCGGCGTCGACCCGAACACCGACGGGCTCTATGTCGCCGACTACGGCCCCGACGCGGGCGCGTCGAACGAGCAGCGCGGCCCTGACGGCCGGGTGGAGTGGAACATCGTCGACGAGCCCGGCTTCTACGGCTGGCCCTACTGCGTCGGCGAGAACACCCCCTACGTGGACTACGACTTCGCCTCCGGCACCTCGGGCGAGGCGTTCGACTGCGCGGCGCCGGTCAACGACTCGCCGCACAACACCGGGATCACCGAGCTGCCGCCGGCGATCGGCGCGGAGCTGTGGATGGGCAAGGCGTCCACCAACACGCCCGAGATCGGCGGCAGCGGCGCGCCCATGACCTCCGGCGCCTACGACTTCGACCCGGACCTGGAGTCGGACCGCAAGTGGCCCGAGGAGTACGACGGTTCGGTCGTCTTCGCCGACTGGAACGACAGCCGGATGTTCTCGCTGGGGATCAGCGAGGACCGCTCCGAGGTCGCGAGCGTCACCAGGTTCCTTGAGGACCTGGACTTCAACCGGCCGCACGCCCTGCGGTTCGGCCCCGACGGCGCGCTGTACGTGATCGAGTGGGGCAGCGGCTTCGGCGGCGACAACACCGACTCGGGCGTCTACCGGGTCGACTACACCGACGGCAACCGCTACCCGATCGCCAAGCTTTCGGCCGACCGCACCTCGGGCCCGGCGCCGCTTGAGGTGAACTTCGACTCGGCGGGCTCCAGCGACCCGGAGGGCACCGAGCTGACCTACGCCTGGGACTTCGACGGCGACGGCACCGTGGACTCCACGGAGCCCGCCGGTTCGTTCACCTACACCGAGCCCGGCGGCTACACGGCCCGGCTCACGGTGACCGACGCGGACGGCGCGAGCGCCAACTCGGCGGTGCAGATCGTCTCCGGCAACACCCCGCCGGAGATCACCGTCAACTCCCCGGAGAACGGCGGGTTCTTCGACTTCGGTGACACCCTCGCCTACGACGTGACCGTGACCGACGCGGAGGACGGGGAGATCGACTGCGAGAGCGTCGTCCTCCAGCCGGCGCTCGGCCACGACGAGCACGCCCACGGCCACGACCTGCACTACGGCTGCTCCGGCACGTTCCCGCTCAACGGGGACGAGGGCCACATCGGCGCCAACATCTTCGGCACCGTGACCGTCACCTACACCGACCAGGGCAACGGTGACGCGCCGGCGCTGACCACCCAGGAGGTGTTGGTCTTCCAGCCGAAGCACCGCGAGGCCGAGCACTTCGACACCACCGGTCGGCTGGAGTCGGCCGGCGACGAGGGCGAGCCCGGCGTCGCCGTCGAGGAGACCGGCGACTCGGAGGGCGGCGGCCAGAACATCACCGCCATCGAGGACGGCGACTGGTGGGCCTGGGAGCCGACGCACCTGACGGGCATCGACGAGATCGGGCTGCGCGCCGCCACGATGACGGAGGGCGCGACGGTCGAGGTCCGCGCCGGCGACCCGGACAGCGGGCCGACGGTGGCGACCATCGAGCTGGAGCCCACCGGCGACTCGCAGGTCTACGGGGACTTCACCGGCGCGGTCGACGCCGAGGCGGTGACCGACTCCGGGCCGCTGTACTTCGTGAAGACCAGTGGCGAACTCAACGTGAACTGGGTCGAGTTCATCGGTCAGGGGGTGACCCAGCCGTAACGGCCGCGCCGCCGCGCGCCCGTCGAACGCCGCCCGTCCCGCACCGCGGGGCGGGCGGCCTCGGTCATCCGGGGACCCGCCCGTTCCAGGCGGCCAGGCGGGGGCGTTCGAGGTCCGACGCCGTGGCCAGGGCCGACTCCAGGGCGTCGGCCAGCAGCGCGTCGACGGCGATCCGGCGGTCGCGTTCGGCCGACTCGACGGCGGCGACGACCATCGCCAGGGTGCGCAGGTTCTGGTGGACCTCGCCCAGCGGGGCGCGGCCGGTGCGCAGCGCGGCGACGAACTCGGCGAGCGCGCCGGCGATGCCCTTGCCGTGGCCGGGCGCCGCCGGCGCCTCGGGCGCTTCGGCTTCCGGCCCCGTCTCGAACCTGGCGGGCCCCGAGCCGTCCCAGAGCGCGCCGCCGTGCTCCCCGCTCAGCCGCCAGCGGCCGTTCCAGGAGGTCTCCACGCCGGGCGAGCACCAGCTGCCGGTGTAGACATAGCGCGCCCCGCCCGTCATCTCGAAGGTCGCGGTGGCGGCTGCGTCGCCCGCGTACCAGCTCCAGGCGGGGTTGAACGACTCGCAGCGCACCGAGACCGGCTCCGCGTCCAGCAGCCAGCGCGCCGTGTCGAACGCGTGGATCGCCATGTCCACCAGCAGCGGCTGGGCCATCGCGTCGCGGAAGCCGCCGAACCTGGGCGCCAGGAAGAACTCGGTGCTGGCCACGCCGATCCGCCCCAGCCGGGGCAACGAGGCGCGCAGCGCGTGGAGTTCGGGGTGGTAGCGGCGGGACTGGCTGACCATGAACAGCTGGCCGGCCGCCTCGGCCGCCGCCGCGAGCCGCAGCCCCTCGGGCAGCGTCGGCGCCAGCGGCTTCTCCCCCAGCACGGGCAGGCCGAGCGCCAACGCCCGCAGCGTGACCGGGAGATGGGCCTCGGGAACGGTCACGTCGATCACCGCGTCCGGCGCGCAGCCGGCGGCGACCCGTTCCAACGCCGTTCCCACCGGCACCCGTTCGTCGTGGCCGGTCGCGGCCAGCGCCTCGGTCGCCCGGTCGGCGTCCAGGTCGACCACGCCGGCCAGCGTGACGGCATCCGAGTCCCGCACGGCGCGCAGCCAGGCGCGGCCCATGCCGCCGGCCCCGACGACCAGCACCCGCAGCGGCCCGCCGTCCGCCGGCACGGTCGCGAAACCGGCGTCCGCCCGCCCGGCGTGCGCGCCGTGCCGCCCCACGTTCACGCCGCGCCCCCCGGCGTTCACGCCGTGCCGTCCGCGCGCTCGAACCAGCCGGCCTCGACATGGGTGAGCCGGGGCCGTTCGCGGTCCGGGTCCGGGGCGGGGGCCGCCCAGGCGACCGCGTTGGCGATCACCCGCCGCACATGGGGGTGGTGGTAGACGGGATACTCCTGGTCGCCGGGGCTGAAGTAGAAGATCCGCCCGTTGCCGCGCCGGAACGCGCAGCCGCTGCGGAAGACCTCGCCGCCGGAGAAGGAGCTGACGAAGACCAGTTCCTCGGGGGCCGGTATGTCGAAGAACTCGCCGTAGGTCTCCTGTTCCTCGATCACCAGCGGGTGCGGCACCCCGGCGGCCACCGGGTGCGTCGGGTCGACCGTCCAGACCAGCTCGCGTTCCGCCGCGTTCCGCCAGCGCAGCGTGCAGGAGGTGCCCATCAACCGGCGGAAGACCTTGGAGAGATGGCCCGAGTGCAGCACCACCAAGCCCATCCCGGCGAGCACCCGGCGGTGCACGCGGCCCACGACCGCGTCGGAGACCTCCGCGTGCGCCAGGTTCCCCCACCAGGTCAGCACGTCCGTCGCGGCCAGCACCTCCTCCGTCAGCCCGTGCTCCGGCTCGTCCAGCTCCGCGGTGCGCACCCGGGCGCGCTCGCCCAGGTGCCGCTCGACAGCCTCGGCGACGGCGCCGTTCATGCCGCGCGGGTAGCGTTTGGCGACCTCGGGGTCCAGCCGCTCGGCGCGGCCCTCGCACCAGACGGTGACCCGCAGCGGCGCGGGCGGTGGGGGCGCGGACTGGGACGACATGGTGCCCTCCTGGGGCGGCTGGCTGCCGGGGCTGTTTTCGCAAAGAACCGGTGCGGACCCGGTAAAGGGGAACCGGTACGGAAGCTAGAAGCCGCCGAGAGGTGCGTCAACCCGCGTCCGGCGACGCGAGGGGAAACGGAGGGGCGCGTTCACTCCATGCGACGGTCATATCCGTGGAGAGCGACGGACCCACGGTGAGGGCCTCGCGCACGAGCGGACTACAGTGACTCGAAAAGTGTCGGGAAAGCAGAGAATGGACCCGTGACCGAGAGCAGGACGTCCCGCCCCACCCTGGCCCACATCGCCGAGACGGCCGGGGTCTCCGTCTCGACCGTCTCCAAGGTTCTCAACGGTCGGGACGACGTCTCGCGCGACACCAGGGCCAAGGTCGACTCGGCGTTGCGCCACCACCACTACGTGCGGCGCGGCACCCCCGCCCCCGACACCGGCGTGCGCACCGTCGACCTGGTGCTGAGCGGCCTCGACGGGTCGTGGCCGGCGAGCGTCGCCAGCGGGATGGAGGCCGCCGCCTACCAGGCGGGGGTGCACGTCGCGATCTCCGTCGCCCGTTCCTCGTCCTCGGCGACCAACCACCGCGCGCAGGACTGGGTCGACCGGGTGCTGGAACGCGGCAGCGCGGGCGTGGTGCTCGGGCTGATCGAGCCGACGCGCGACCAGTTGGGGCGGCTGACCCAGGCGCGGGTGCCGTGCGTCGTGATCGACCCGCTGAGCGACCCGGCGCCGGACGTGCTCTCCGTCGGCACCACCAACTGGGCCGGCGCCTACGAGGCCACCACGCACCTGCTGCAACGCGGCCACCGCCGGATCGCGCTGGTCACCGGCCCGCCGCAGCACCTCTACTCCCGCGCCAGGACGGCGGGTTACCGCTCGGCGATGGCGGCGGCCGGCGTCGAGACGGAGCCGGCGCTGGTCCGCCACGGCACCTACGACCGGGCGAGCGGCGCGGAACAGGTGCGGGCGCTGCTGGCGCTGCCCCAGCCGCCGACCGCGCTGTTCATCTGCTCCGACCACATGGCGATCGGCGGCTACGAGGCGCTGGCCGGCGCCGGGTCGCGGGTCCCCGAGGACGTGAGCGTCGTCGGCTTCGACGACCTGCCCGAGGCCCGTTGGGTGGCGCCCGCGCTGACCACCGTCCGCCAGCCGCTCAAGGAGATGGGCGGCAGCGCGCTGCGCACCCTGGTGCGGCTGATGAACGGCGAGGAGCTGGAGAGCCCGCGCGTCGAGCTGGCGACGACCCTGGTCGTCAGGGACAGCGTCGCCGCTCCCCGCGCCGAACGGGCCGGCGCACGCGAGTGAGCCACCCGTAGCATGGCGGCCATGCGCCGCCTCGTGCTTCTCGACGCCCCCTCCAACCTGGGCCTGCGCCCGCCCGCCGAGGGCGCGGTGCCCGGCTGCTACAAGCTCGCCGGCGCGCTGCGCGAACAGCGGCTGCTGGCGCGGCTGTCCGCCGCCGAGGGCGGCGTCGTCGTCCCGCCGCGCTACCACCGGGGCGACTGGCGCCCCGGCGACGGCGTCTTCCACGCCGAGGCCATCGCCGGCTACAGCCGCCGCCTCGCCGACCGGGTCGAACGGCACGTGCGGGCCGGCGAGTTCCCCGTGGTGCTCGGCGGGGACTGCTCCATCCAGCTCGGCTGCTCCCTGGCGCTGCGCCGGATCGGCCGGTTCGGGCTGGCCGCCGTCGACGGCTCGGCCGACTTCCGGCACCCGGGGAACGCGGAGCACGTGGGCGCCGCGGGCGGCGAGGAGCTGGCGCTGGCCACCGGGCGCGGCCAGCGCGACCTGACCGACCTGGAGGGGCTGCGGCCCTACCTCCGCGAGGAGGACGTGCGGGTCTTCGGCATCCGCGAGTACGACACCGAACGCGCCGAGTTGGCCGAGGCGGGCATCGTCGCCGCGACCGCCGACGAGATCAGGACCTGGGGCGCTCAGCTGCCCGCCCGCGCCCTGTCCGGGCTCGCGGACGCCCCCACCGACGGCTTCTGGCTCCATCTCGACGCCGACGTGCTGGACCCGACGGTGATGCCGGCGGTGGACGCGCCCGACCCCGGCGGGCTTCTCCCCGACGAACTGGCCGCGCTGCTGGGCGCGTTGCTCGGCTCGCCGCGCTGTGTGGGGCTCAACGTGACGATCTACGACCCGGACCTGGACCCCGACGGCGGCGGCGCCGCGCTCCTCGCCGACCTGCTGGTCGGCGCCCTCACCGACTGAAGCCGCCGCCGCCCATGGGGTTGTCGATCACGTAACGCCACACCCCGTCGGCGCCGCGCCTGGCCACGTCCGTCGCGGTGCCGCCGACATCGCCACCGGCCAGCTCCCAGTCGACGATGAGCAGCGCGGTGTCACCGACCACGGTGACGCTGCGCGGTCGCACCTCGATCGGCCGACGCAGCCCGAGGAACGCGGCGTTGGCCTCGGCGATCTCCTCCGCGCCCCTCGCCACGCGGCCCTCGGGAGTGACGAACGCGGCCTGGGCCGCGTACTTCCCGGCCACGGCGGCGGCCCGGTCCGGCCCGTTGAACCGCGCGGCGAAGGCCGCGGGCAGCTCCTCCGCCGACCTCGCCTCCGGCGGGGTGCTCCCGCTAGCGTGACGCTGTCCGTCGCTCTCATGCCCGCTGTCATCTCCACTGTCATGTCTGTTGCCATGTGCGTTCATGGCGGCGAGGTTAGGAGGCCCCCTCGTGACTCACCCAACGGTGCGCCACCGCCCCGGCCTGCCCGACGACGCGCGCGCCGGCGTCACGCGCCCCAGCGCCGACTGCCCGGTGGAGATCACGCTGGCCGCGCTCCGCGGCCGGTGGACGACGCTGGTGGTGCGCGAACTCCTCGCGGCGGACCGCCCGTTGGCCTACGGCGAACTGTCGGCCGCGCTGCCCTCGCTCTCCGACAAGGTGCTCACGGACCGGCTCCACCAGCTCGTCGAGGCCGGCGTCGCCGAGCGCCACCGCAGCGCGGGCTGGCCCCCGGCCGTCCACTACCACCTCACCCCCCGCGGCCAGGCCCTGGGCCCCGTCCTCCAGTCCCTCTGGGACTGGGGCTCGTCCACCTCGTGACGAGCCGGGACGGCGTCGTCGGCCAGGGCGCTTGGCCGCGTCGCTCACACTCCGTCCTGAGGAGTCCGTTCCACATCGCGAAAATGGTCACGCCGACGGAGGGGGACGCATGACCGCTCGACTGCCAGGACCCTTACGGGAGACGGGCCCGCACCGCGTGCCCTGTCCACCGGAGAGTTGACCGCCGAGCAAAGGAATTGGCTGGGCGGGGCATTCGGCCTGACGTCGTCCCGGTTGGCCAGCCCGCGAGGGCGGGCGAACCGGCGGTACATCGCCCCGGAGATCAGCGCGGCACCGACCAGGACCAGCAGGATAACCATCGCGGCGACAGCCGTGCCGGGGGGCCTGGGGCCACAAGGCGGAGGGGCCGTCGACCCCCAACTCCCTGACGGAGGCGAGCGCGAAGGGCGCCTACACGCGAGGAGGAGAGAGCGGGGTCTCAGGGCACCACCCCTGAGCCCCCCGCCCAGCCGCGCTGCACCTGCCAGGCCAACGTCAGCGATCTCAAGTTAAGAGGAACTCGCCGCGTCAAATTCCCTACACATAGGGATTCCAGGCTCGCAATGTCAGCCTTTCCCTGCAGGTAGGGATTCTGGGGGGCAATCATGTCGGCGCTCGCCAAAGGGAGCGAATCCTACCAGCTGCCGCTGACAGGCGACTCGAACGCAGTTGCATGCGGGGAACGCCCCCCAAAACCCGGCTGCGCGGCGGGACTTGTGTTATCTACCGCTGCATCGGATACGATTCTGGATTACAGAAGTTCACCCGACTGCGTCACCCGCTCACCACGGGTCCCGTAGACGCAAGGGGGTGTACGGCTGCGCTGCACCTGCCAACTCCACCGCATAACTCCCCCCTTGGAGCAAAGGTCAATGTCAAGCGGTACTGCTGCCGCGTTTTTGATCACGACCCTGGTGATGTTCGCCATCACCGCGGCCGTGGTCGTCTACGCGATCAGAAGGCTTGCCTCCCACCCGACCCGGATCGCCGCTGTGATCATCTCGCTCGCCACGCTTGTGGCGGCCCTCGCGGCGATGTTCGACACCTTGCAGGTCTCCTTCACCGCCGACGCCCCGGCGGAGCCGGCGTCTCAGGAACCGCAGGAGGTGCCCTGATGGACACCTACGAGTACGTCAGCGACCATCAGCGCCGCCTGACACGAAGGGCTCAATCCCTCGCGGCGTTGTACCTGGACTTGCACGGGCTCACCGAGAGGGCCGCCGAGCTCCTCCAGGCCAACCTCACGCCCCGTTCCCTGTCGAAAGGAGCGCAGCTCCGCAGTGTCAGCACCGGTGGCGAGGTGCACCTGATCCTGCAGGGAGTCATTCGCGAGACGGACTTCCCCACTGGGGACCCACGGGTCAGATTCTGGGGCCCCGGCACCCTGACCGGAGACCAGTTCGTCGTTACTGACGAGGCGAGGTTCGTCTCGGTTGAGTGTGTGACCGGGGTTCTATCGCTGTCATGCCCTCTGTCCCGTATGCGGGCCCTGACCACGGCGGAGAACTCCGTCATGCGGTTTGTCGCTGAGCGCATCGTGCGTCGGCAGTGGGCCGCTGACCATGTGTACTCGAACTTTCGTGAGCCGCCTCTGGAGCGAGTCTGTCGTCTGCTCTTGCACCTCAACCAGAGAGACGAGCACGACGGGAACGCGGTAGTCAGAGGGCCCTCCCAGGCCGAACTCGCCGAAGCGCTCATGCTGAGTCGAGCCTCAGTCGAGAACGCTCTCCGACAGCTGAGGAAAGAGGGTGTCTTGCGGACGAGCTACCGCGGCTACTTCTTCCGGGAAGCCAGCCTTCGGCAGATCGCGACCCTGGGAACAAGCGACCCCGCCGTGCTTTAGAAACGCCGACGCATGACGCGGTCTGCCCGGACGCGGGGTCCGCACCACCCGGTGCGGACCTTCGTTCAGTCGTCGGGGGTGGCGTTGATCTCCCCACAGCGCCAACGGTCCCACTCGTCGGGGAGCCGGTACCGCTGGGTCCACCAACTGGTGACCGGCTCCCCCCAGACAGCGTTGCCCTCACCGCACCGCCAACAGGCGAAATCGAACTCCATACCCCGCCTCCCGTCTCCTGGCTGCCCCTCTGCCGACTCTGCCCACCTGCCGCCATGTCCAGGCTCACGAATGAGTGGCCGACAGGGAGGATGGCTACCGGCCGCCCTGGTCTCACCGGTTGAGGCACCACACCCCTGGCACCGGCCCCCCACCACACACAGGGCCGGGGACGACATCCCATCCAACCGGCAGGCACCGTGGTCGCCCGCACCCGCCGCGAACGCACCGCGCAGTTCCCCGCGCCCACGAACCGTCCGCCGCCCGGCGGCCCGCGGACGACAGACCACCGCGACGCATCGGCACGGAGGTCGCCCCCGTTACCCTCCCCCCGTGGAGAACGACAGCGAACGACAGGACAACCCGCCGCCCCCCGAAGGCCCGCCGCCAACGCGCCGGCGGCTCGTGTTGGCGTCGCAGTCGCCCGCGCGGCTGGGCCTGCTGCGGCAGGCGGGCATCGCCCCCGAGGTGATCGTCAGCGGCGTCGACGAGGAGGCGCTGCGCGCCGACTCGCCCGAGGAGTTGGCGCGGGTGCTGGCCGAGGCGAAGGCCGACGCGGTCGCCGCCCGGCCGGAGGCGGCCGGTGCGCTGGTCGTGGGCTGCGACTCGGTGTTGGACTTCGGCGGCGCCGCCCTGGGCAAGCCGGCGGACGCCGAGGACGCGACCGCCAGGTGGAAGGCGATGCGCGGCCGGGACGGCGTGCTGCGCACCGGGCACTGCCTGGTGGACACGGCGACCGGCCACCGTGCCTCCGCCGTGGCGTCCACCACGGTGCACTTCGGCGAGCCGTCAGACGCGGAGATCGCCGCCTACGTGGCCAGCGGCGAACCCCTGCACGTCGCCGGCGCGTTCACCCTGGACGGCAGGTCGGCCCCGTTCGTCGACGGGATCACCGGGGACCCCGGCACCGTCATCGGCCTCTCCCTGCCGCTGCTGCGGCGGCTGTTGGCGGACGCCGGGATCGCCGTCACCGACCTGTGGGCGGACTGAGCGGGCGCCCGCCTGGCCGTCGGCCGGGTAGAGCAGCAGGCTCGCCACCAGCAGCCCGAAGACCACCATCAGCGCGGCGAACGCGGGCCAGCCGACCAGGCCGACCGCCAGCGCCCCCAGCAGCAGTTGGAGCGCGGCGGCGCCCACCAGCGCCGCCCGCGCGACCCGCCCGGGCGACCGGTCCCGGAGCGCCGCGCGCCCCAACACCGCGCCGCAGCACAGCAGGAACGCGGCCAGCAGCGCGCCGCCGACCCACGCGCCCAGGCTGAGCGCGTCGGAGGAGAGCCCGCCGATCGACATCGACTGGCGGTCGGCCGCCAGCCCGAGTATCCAGTGCAGCAGGCCGAGGCCCACCGCCATCACCACGACCACCACGGCGGTCGCCGCCGTCACGCTTCGTCTTCCTCGGTGCACGCCGCGCACGCTACTGCCGGGTAGAGCACCCGACAAGGTCCCGTGCGGCGGCAAAGATTGCGGCCAACCGTTATGGAGTTCCCACAACGCCCGTGGTCGCGACGCCCTGACCTCGGGCGCCCTGCAACTCCCTGCGAAATGCGCCCCTGATCTTGGCCGATGGGGCGCGTACCTTGGTATAGCAAGCTTGTACGCGCTCTTGTTCGCTGCCCCTCACCGTCCGTGTGGGCAGGGTCACCCCTGTGGGCGACTCGTTGCGCGGTGTCGCCAGTACCTAAAATCGCTTTGTTCCAAGGAGGGAGCCATCGTGCGTAAGGTGCTCATCGCCAATCGTGGCGAAATCGCCGTGCGGGTCGCCCGTGCCTGCCGCGACGCAGGCATCGCCAGCGTGGCCGTCTACGCCGAGCCGGATCGGGACGCGCTGCATGTCCGGGCGACCGACGAGGCGTTCGCACTCGGCGGTGACACGCCGGCGACCAGCTATCTGGACTTCGACAAGGTACTGAGGGCCGCGGCCCTCTCGGGTGCGGACGCCGTGCACCCGGGCTACGGATTCCTGTCCGAGAACGCGGACTTCGCCCAGGCCGTCCTCGACGCCGGGCTGACCTGGATCGGCCCCTCGCCGGACGCCATCCGTTCGCTGGGCGACAAGGTGGCCGCCCGCCACATCGCGCAGCGCGCCGGCGCGCCCCTGGTCGCCGGCACCAAGGACCCGGTCTCCGGCGCGGCCGAGGTCGTGGAGTTCGCCCGCGAGAACGGCCTGCCGGTCGCCATCAAGGCGGCCTTCGGCGGCGGCGGTCGCGGCCTGAAGGTCGCCCGCACGCTGGAGGAGGTCCCCGAGCTTTACGAGTCGGCGGTGCGCGAGGCGCTGGCCGCGTTCGGGCGGGGCGAGTGCTTCGTCGAGCGCTATCTCGACCGCCCGCGCCACGTCGAGACCCAGTGCCTGGCCGACACCCACGGCAACGTGGTCGTCGTCTCCACGCGCGACTGCTCCCTCCAGCGGCGCCACCAGAAGCTCGTCGAGGAGGCGCCGGCCCCGTATCTGACGGACGCGCAGAACGCCGAGCTGTACGCCGCCTCCAAGGCGATCCTGCGGGAGGCCGGCTATGTCGGCGCCGGCACCTGCGAGTTCCTGGTCGGCCAGGACGGCACGATCTCGTTCCTTGAGGTCAACACGCGTCTCCAGGTGGAGCATCCGGTCACCGAGGAGATCACCGGCCTCGACCTGGTGCGCGAGCAGCTGCGCATCGCGCGCGGCGAGGAGCTGGGGTACGACGACCCGCCGCTGCGCGGGCACTCGATCGAGTTCCGGATCAACGGCGAGGACCCGGGGCGCGGCTTCCTGCCGGCGCCCGGCACGGTGAGCGCCTTCGTGCCGCCGCTGGGCCCCGGCGTGCGGGTGGACACCGGCGTGGAGGCCGGCTCGGTCATCGGCCCGGCGTGGGACTCGATGCTGGCCAAGCTGATCGTCACCGGCGCGAGCCGGCGGCAGGCGCTGGAGCGCGCGGCGCGCGCGCTGGCGGAGTTCCGTGTCGAGGGCATGGCGACGGTGGTGCCGTTCCACCGCACGGTGATCGAGGACCCGGCGTTCGCGCCGGAGGTCAACGGGCGCGAGGGCGAGCCGTTCTCCGTTCACACCCGGTGGATCGAGACCGAGTTCGTGAACGAGCTGCCGCCGTTCAACGCCGTCGGTGACGAGGGCGAGGAGAGCAACGTCCGCGAGACCGTGGTCGTCGAGGTCGGCGGCAAGCGGCTTGAGGTCTCGCTGCCGGCGACGCTGGCGATGCCGCTGGCCCGCGCGGCCGTGGCCGGGGGCGCGCGCCCGGCGCGGCGCAAGGCCGGCAAGCGCGGCGGGGGCGCGGCGCCGACCGGCGACGCGCTGCCCTCGCCGATGCAGGGCACGGTCGTCAAGGTCGCGGTCGAGGAGGGCCAGCAGGTCGAGGAGGGCGAGCTGGTCATCGTCCTGGAGGCGATGAAGATGGAGCAGCCGATCAACGCGCACCGCGCGGGCACCGTCGGCGCGCTCAAGGCCGAGGTCGGGGCCTCGCTGTCGGCGGGCGCCGTGATCTGCGAGATCAAGGACTGAACGCGCCCACGAGGGCCTGAACGAGCCCGGCAGGGCCTGAACGGGCCCTCGGTGGAAGGCCGGCACGCCCTCGACCCGGTCCCGTCGTGACGGGACCGGGTCGAGGGTCGTCGCCGGCTATCGGCGCCGGGGCGCCAGGTCCGAGACGCGTTGCCCCATCGGCGGGGTCCCGCCGCCACCCAGCCCCGGATGCCCCGTCGCGCGCGGCGACGGCAACGGCAGGTCACGGCGGACCGGATCGCCGCGCTCGGGCGCGGACTTGACGCCGGGCGCCGTGGGGGCGCCCACCACGGAGACGCGCACCCCCTGTTCGGCGAGCGCCTCCAGCTCCGCGCCGGCTTTCTCCGCCTCGGGGGGCGGCTGGTCGGTGATCAACTGGCTGATCAGGTCGGTCGGTACCGTCTGGAACGCCGTGTCGGCGCCCAGCTTCGAGTGGTCGGCCAGCACCACGACCTCGGCCGCCGCCCGCAGCAGCGCCCGATCCACGCTGGCGGCCAGCATGTTGGAGGTGGAGAGCCCCCGGTCGGCGGTCAGCCCGGAACCCGAGAGAAAGGCCCGGCTGACCCGCAGCCCCAACAGCGACTGCTCGGCGCCGCTGCCGACCAACGCGTAGTTGGAACCGCGCAGCGTGCCGCCCGTCATCACCACCTCCACCCGGTTGGCGTGCGCCAACGCCTGGGCCACCAGCAGCGAGTTGGTCACGACGGTCAGCCCGGGGACCCGGGCCAGCCGGCGGGCCAGCTCCTGCGTGGTGGTGCCGGCGCCGACCACGATGGCCTCGCCCTCCCGCACCAGCGAGGCCGCGTGCTCCGCGATGGCGGTCTTCTCCGCCGTCGCGGCCATGGCCCGTTGGGGGAACCCTGACTCCCGGGTGAAGCCCCCCGGGAGGACGGCGCCCCCGTGTCTGCGGTCAAGCAGCCCTTCTGCCTCCAGGGCGCGGACATCGCGCCGGACGGTCACTTCTGAGGTCTGGACGACGCGGGCCAGCTCCCGGAGCGACACCGCTCCGTTGGCGCGCACCATTTCGAGGATCATCTGGCGACGTTCTGCAGCGAACACGGAACCGACAGTAACCCCAACGACCATCTGCTTTCAGCAGGTTGCGAGGATTTATCGAAGTTGTCTATACGCACGCCCCCGGCGTGCTATGCGCCGGGGGCGCACCTCCGTGCTTCCAGCGCCCCGCCTGTGCCTACTGTGCTTCCGCGATTTTTCGTGTATGGAACTGCCGCGCGGCTTCCGCGATCGTGCCGGAAAGCGACGGGTAAACGGTGAACGTTTTTGCGATCTGCTCCACCGTCAAACTGTTGTCCACCGCGATCGCTATCGGGTGAATGAGCTCGCTCGCGCGCGGAGAAACCACCACTCCGCCCACGACGATTCCCGTTCCCGGCCGCGCGAAGAGCTTCACGAAGCCGTCCCGCACGCCCTGCATCTTTGCCCTCGGGTTGCGCAGCAGCGGCAGCTTCACCACCCGGGCGTCGATGCGCCCCTCGTCCACGTCCTGCTGCGAGTAGCCGACGGTGGCGATCTCCGGGTCGGTGAAGATGTTGCCCGAGACGGTCTTCAGGTCCAGCGGCGCCACCGCGTCGCCCAGGAAGTGGTACATCGCGATCCGCCCCTGCATCGCCGCCACCGAGGCCAACGCGAAGACACCCGTGCAGTCGCCCGCCGCGTAGACGCCCGGGGCCGAGGTGCGGGAGACCCGGTCCACGCAGACATGGCCCGAGTCGGCGACCTTGACGCCCGCCTCCTCCAGCCCCATGTCAGAGGTGTTCGGCACCGCGCCCACCGCCATCAGGCAGTGCGTCCCCGACACCGTCCGCCCGTCGGACAGGGTGATCTCCACCCGGTCGCCGACCCGCTTGACCGACGCCGCGCGCGAACGCGACAGCACGTTCATCCCGCGCCGCCGGAAGACGTCCTCCAGCACCGCCGCCGCGTCCGGGTCCTCCCCCGGCAGCACCCGCTCCCGCGAGGAGACCAGCGTCACGCGCGAACCCAACGCCTGGTAGGCGCCGGCGAACTCGGCACCGGTCACACCCGAGCCGACCACCACCAGCTCCTCGGGCAGCTCGGCCAGGTCGTAGACCTGCGTCCAGTTGAGGATGCGCTCCCCGTCCGGCCTGGCGTCCGGGATCTCCCGCGGATGCCCGCCGGTCGCCACCAGCACCCCGTCGGCCACCAGCTCCCGCCGGCCGCCACCGCTCTCCTCCACCGCGACCCGGCGGGTGCCGTCCGGCGCCTGCCCCGGCAGCAGCCTGCCCCGGCCGCGCAGCACGGAGACCCCGGCGCGCTTGACCGACGAGGTGATGTCGTGGGACTGCGCCAGCGCCAGCCGCTTGACCCTGCGGTTGACCACCCCGAGGTCCACGCCGATGCCCCGGACCTCGTCGCCGATGCCGTCCCCGTCGTGGTCGATCTCGATGCCCAGCTCCTCGTGCGAGGAGTCGAAGCTGGTCATCACCTCGGCCGTCGCGATCAGCGTCTTCGACGGAACGCAGTCCGTGAGCACCGAGGCACCGCCCAGGCCGTCCCGGTCGACGACGGTCACCTCCGCGCCCAGCTGCGCGGCCACCAGCGCCGCCTCGTATCCGCCTGGCCCGCCACCAATGATCACGATTCGAGTCACCGTTCCAGTGTCCCGCACGGGGCACCTCGCCGGTGCGGCACCCCACGCACCGGGCCGGCGCGGACCACAGTCGCCTGTCCCACCGGCAGCGAACGGGCCCGAGGAACCCACCACCGGGCTCACGCCGACAACCCACCCGGCCAGCCAGGTCAGTAGTCGACCGCCCCCCGCCCCCCGGCATGCGCGCAAGCCGCCCACCGGCAGTGAAGGGGCGCGGGGAACTGCGCGAGCAACCGAACACCCGGCCGAGGACGACACCCCACCTAGCCACGCACGTGAGTAGTCGACCACCCCCCGCCACACATGCACCGCGCAGTTCCCCGCGCCCCCAAGCCCGCCGCCACCTTCCGAGCGTGAACCCGCACCCAACCGACCACGCCAGCCCACACCAGGGGCGCGGGGAACTGCGCGAGCAACCACACACCCGGCCGAGGACGACCACCCACCCCGACCGGCCAGGTCAGTAGTCGACCACCCCCCGCCACACATGCACCGCGCAGTTCCCCGCGCCCCCAAGCCCGCCGCCACCTTCCGAGCGTGAACCCGCACCCAACCGACCACGCCCACCACAACCAGGGGCGCGGGGAACTGCGCGAGCAACCGAACACCCGGCTGAGGACGACCACCCACCCAAGCCACCCACGCGAGTAGTCGCCCCCCCGCCACACATGCACCGCGAGCAACCACACACCGCGCCGAGGACGACCACCCACCCAAACCACCCGCTCCCGCCCCGGACGGCAAGTCCCAGGGCTTCCCTTGATCACGGGGGGATGGGTTACCTTGAGCCGTGTCCCTCTACGCCGCTTACGCCGTGAACCTCGACCCCCGGTTGATGGCCCGGCGCGCTCCGCACTCGCCGCTGCGCGGCACCGGCTGGCTCACCGGCTGGCGGCTGACCTTCGGCGGTGAGGAGATGGGCTGGGACGGCGCCCTGGCCACCCTCGCCGAGGCGGGCGTGCCGCCGGCCCCCGACGTCTTCGTCGCCCTCTACGACATCGCGCCGATGGACGAGGACAGCCTGGACCGCTGGGAGGGCGTCGGTCTCCAGATCTACCGCAGGACCCGGGTGCGCGTGGACACCCTCGACGGCACCGTCAACGCCTGGGCCTACGTGCTCAACGGCTACGAGGGCGGCCTCCCGTCGGCGCGCTATCTCGGCGAGATCGCCGACGCGGCGGAGTCCGCCGGCGCGCCCCACGACTACGTGATGGAACTCCGCAAGCGCCCCTGCTGAGCGCCGCCACCACACGCTCCCACCACGCGCCCCCGCACACCCACGCGCCCCCGTCGCACCCCATCTCACCCCCGCCAGGCACCCTCCGCCGCCGGGCCATCACCGCACCGTCACCGCGCAGGTCGAACGTTCCACCGGATTGGCTGGTACGCGACCCTGCCGTGCCGCCCGTCTACGCGCGTAGGGAGAGAACGGTTAGGCTCAGCCCGTGAACGCATCTGACATGGCCCGCTCGGGCGAGGCAGCGGCCGTTCGGCTACGCGAGTTGACCGGCGTGCACAGTCATGACGTGGCACTGGTCATGGGCTCCGGGTGGGCCCCCGCGGCGGAGCGGTTGGGTACGCCGACCGTCGAGCTGGACGTGACCGAGCTGCCCGGATTCCCCCCACCAACCGCCGAGGGCCACGCCGGCCGAGTCCGCTCCTACCAGGTCGGCGACAAACGCGCCCTGGTCTTCCTCGGGCGGACCCACCTCTACGAGGGCCTGGGCGTGGGAGCCGTCGCGCACGGCGTGCGCACCGCCGTGGCCGCCGGCTGCCGCACCGTCGTGCTGACCAACAGCTGCGGTGGACTCCGCGAGGGGATGCACGTAGGACAGCCGGTTCTGATCGGCGACCACATCAATCTGACCGCGACGTCACCGATCGTGGGCTCCCACTTCGTCGACCTGACCGATCTTTACTCGCCACGGCTGCGGGCGCTCTGCCAGGAGATCGACCCGAGTCTGGAGGAGGGCGTCTATGTGCAGTTCCCGGGGCCGCACTACGAGACCCCGGCCGAGATCCGGATGGTGCGGACGCTCGGCGGGGACCTGGTCGGCATGTCCACAGTGCTGGAGGCCATCGCGGCCCGCGAGGCGGGGGCCGAGGTGCTGGCGGTCTCGCTGGTGACCAACCTGGCCGCCGGCATCACCGGCGCCCCCCTCAACCACGAGGAGGTCCTCCGGGCCGGCCGCGACTCGGCCGACCGGATGGGGGCCCTGCTCAACCAGGTACTGGTCAAGCTCTGACCCCACCCGGTCGGACCCCACCAGGTCCGACCACACCCGGTCACCGGCGGGGGCGGCCCCACCCACCACCGACGGCGACGTTGACCACTGCGACGGCAGTGGGAACAGTGACGGCAGTGACGGCGGCGCGGACCACGGCGTCCGCGCCGTGGAACCCCACGGCGGCACAGGAGCGAAGCGATGACGGCCGACACCGACAAGGCACGGACCCCGGAGACCCCCCAGACCCCGGAGACCCGCGAACTGCTCGCGCGGGCCAGGGCCTGGCGGGACGAGGACCCGGACCCGGTCACCCGCGCCGAGCTGGCCGCGCTGCTGGACGGCGGCGACCTGGCCGCGCTCGGTGAACGGTTCGCCGGCACACTCCAGTTCGGCACCGCGGGACTGCGCGGCGAGATGGGCGCTGGCCCGACGCGGATGAACCGCTGCGTCGTGCTGCGCGCCGCCGCCGGCCTCGCCGCCTATCTGCGGGAGCGTTCCCCGGGGCTGGTCGTCGTCGGCTACGACGCCCGGCACAACAGCGAACGCTTCGCGCGCGACACCGTCGCCGTCATGGTCGGCGCCGGGCTGCGCGCCGCGCTGCTGCCCCGGCCGCTGCCGACGCCCGTGCTGGCGTTCGCCATCCGGGAGTTGGGCGCGGTCGCCGGCGTCGCGGTGACCGCCAGCCACAACCCGCCCCGGGACAACGGCTACAAGGTCTACCTCGGCGACGGCAGCCAGATCGTGCCGCCGGCCGACGCGGAGATCGCCGCCGCGATCGCCGCCGTCGGGCCGCTGGCGGAGGTGCCGAGGCCGGAGAGCGGCTGGGAGCTGCTGGGCGAGGAGATCGTCGAGTCCTATCTGGCCCGCAGCGGCGCCGCGTTGACGCCGGGCTCGCCGCGCACCGTGCTCAGCGTCTCGACCCCGTTGCACGGTGTGGGCCAGCAGGTGCTGACCGCGGCGTTCACCAGGAACGGCTTCCCCGCACCCGTCGAGGTGCCGGCGCAGTCGGCGCCCGACCCGGACTTCCCGACGGTCTCCTTCCCCAACCCGGAGGAGCCGGGGGCGATGGACCTGGCGATCGAGGTCGCCGCCGCGACTCCTGGCGCCGAGCTGCTGCTGGCCAACGACCCGGACGCGGACCGCTGCGCGGTCGGCGTTCCCGACCCGGCGGCCGAGGGCGGCTGGCGGATGCTGCGCGGCGACGAGGTCGGCGCGCTGCTCGCGGCGCACCTGGTGCGCGGCGGGCGGAAGGGCGTGTTCGCCACCTCGATCGTCTCCTCCTCGCTGGTCGGCCGGATCGCGGCCGACGCGGGGCGGCCGTACACGGAGACACTGACGGGCTTCAAGTGGCTGGCCCGCGTGCCGGACCTCGGCTACGCCTACGAGGAGGCGCTGGGCTACTGCGTCGACCCGGCCGGGGTGCGTGACAAGGACGGGATCACGGCGGCGCTGCTGGTCGCCGAGCTGGCGGCGGGGCTGCGCGCGGAGGGGCGGACGTTGGCCGACCTGCTGGACGAGTTGGCGGTGCGGCACGGGCTGCACGCCACCGACCAGCTGTCGGTGCGGGTGGCCGACCTGTCGCTGATCGCCGACGCGATGCGCCGGCTGCGCGCCGCGCCGCCGGAGGCGCTGGCCGGGCTGCCGGTCGTCGAGGCCGAGGACCTGAACGAGGGCAGCGCCGCGCTCCCGCCCACCGACGGCCTTCGCTACCGCCTGGCGGGCGCGGGGCCGGTGGCGTCGGCGCGGGTGGTGGTCCGGCCCTCGGGCACCGAGCCGAAGATCAAGTGCTATCTGGAGGTCGTGGTCCCCGCCGCCGACGCCGCCGCCCTCCCGGCGGCCCGCCGCGCGGCGGCCGAAACCCTCGCCGCCCTCCGCACCGACCTCGCCGCCCAGGCCGGCCTCCCGACGGAGTAGGCCCGCCGGGAGTTCGGCCCGTTCGGCGAGTTCGGCGCGTTCGGCGCGTTCGGCGGGGATGCGGAAGACGGCCGGGCTCAGGAGACGGCCGGCGCGATGTAGGAGTAGACCGTCTCGATCACGTGTCGCTCGTTGTAGTACTGGATCGTGTCGCCGCCCGTGTTGTTGAGGATGGCCGACTCCAGGTCGGCGTGGTGGGCGGTCGGCGTGTCCGTGCCCGGGCCCATGTGGACGCGGAGGAGGCTGCCCGGCTGGAGGGTGTAGCCGTCGGGGATGGTCACCCGGACGTTGCCGGCGCCGTCCCTGAGGTAGTGGCCCGAGACGTCGATCGGGCGGTCGGTCGTGTTCCGCAGGGCGACGTACTCGGACTCCTCGGGACGCATGTCGTCGCCCGAGGGGTTGGGGTAGACGTGGTCGACGACGACACCGGCGGCCCTCGGCTCCGGGTCGCGGCCGTCGCGGACACGGCGGGCGGTCTCGGTGAGGTTGGTGACCAGGTAGTCGTAGCCCTGGTCGAGGGTCATCCCCAGCTGCTCGGGGCTGTCCACCGGGTCGCTGTAGACCAACAGGCCGACGTCGTGCGCCCGTTCGACGTCCGAGGCGGCCGTCACGCGCGGGTCGGCGAAGACGCCGACGGTCCACTCGGCCAGCTCGGCGAGTTCGGCGTCCTCCAACATCGGCCCGCCCGTCAGATACGCCAGCGGCACGTCGGGCAGCGCCGACTCGAACTCCCGGAGCGCGTCCTGGTCGCGGGAGTGGACCAGCACGCGGAAGGCACCGGCGCGGGTGGTGGAGGCGTCGTCGTAGCCGTACTCGTCGAGGAGTTCGGCGAGCCGGGTGGCCACGCCCGGGCTCTTCTCCGGCGCCTTCAGCTCGAAGGAGAAGCCCGCGCGGTCCCGGTTGAGGCGCAGCACCTCCTCGACGGTCGGCACCCGCTCGTCGCCGAACTCCTCGCGGTGCCAGGAGCCGGCGTCCAGCCGCCTGATCTCCTCCAGCGTGAACGCGCCCACGTCCGCGCCGGCCCGCTCGGGGAAGACCTCCTCGACGTCGGTGGTGCGTTCCAGGGTGTCGTCGTGGACCAGCACCAGTTCGCCGTCGGCCGTCAACTGGACGTCACCCTCCAGCACTTCGGCGCCCTGGCGGAGCGCCTCGCGGTAGGCGGCGGCGGTCTGCTCCGGCGCGTGCCGGGGCGCGCCGCGGTGGGAGACGACGGGCACGCCCCGGTGGTGGGGCCCGGCCGGGGCGGCGGCCTCGGCGTGCTCCGCGGAGTCGGCGGGTTCAACGGATTCAACGGAGTGGACGGTGACGAGGCTGGTCAGTACGACGGCCGTGGCCGCGGTCAACGGGACGGCGAGGGAACGTACGCGCATCGGGCAACACACCTCGAACGGCTCGGTGTCGATGGGCCTGGGACCGGCCCGGGTCGCGACGCAAACTACGGACGATCCGCGTACTGCGGGAGAACCCCCGTCAAAGCCCAGCCGTCACCTTGCCCCCGCCGCTACCGCCGTCCCCACCGTTCCCACCGTCCCCGCCGCTCCCACCGTTACGGCCGTTACCGCCGCCCCGGAGTGGCCGCCGCGTTCAGGAGGTCAGCCAGAGCACCAGCAGCGCCACGCCGCCGACGGCCAGCGGCGCCAGCGTCTCGTAGCTCCAGCGCACCGCGACCTCGCCCTTCGCCGCCTCGTCCGCGCCGTGCCGCTCGGCCAGTTCGCGCAGCTCGGCCACGGCCATGTCGCCGGGCGCCGGCCGGTCCGCGTCCGCCACGTCAGGCGCGGCGCTCCCGCCGAACCCGAGGAACGAGCGCGGCGCCCGCCCCGACTCGGCGGCCTCGCGGCGGCGGGTGGCCTTCGACCTGGCGCGCAGCGAGACGGGGATCGCCCACATCTGGTACTTGGTGCCCTCGGCCACCAGTTCCGTGGAGTACCCGGCCTGGATGGTGTCCACGGCGGACCAGGGGGCGGTGACCGTGCGGAACGGGTTGCGGACGCGGAGCCGTTCGTCGGAGGCGAAAACCGCGGGGCGCAGGGTGAACGCGACGATCAGCGGCGCCACGAAGAGAAGGGTGGAGGCGGCGGTCACCGGCGTGCGGCCGTCGCCGCGCAGCAGGGCGTCGCCGGCGAGCCAGCCCACCAGGCCGAGCAGCACCACCCCGGCGACCAGGGCTGAGCCCGAGCGGTAGATGCGGTCGGCGTACTTCTCGGGCTCACTCGTCATGCCCCCGATTCTGCCGGAGAGAGCGCGTGCTTCAACCGACCGTTATGCCATAGTTCTCTTCGCCCACCGGCCCCCCACATCCCCCACGGGCCCCGGACGACACCCCACCCGCTCCGCGCACGTGCGCGCTCGCCTCCCCCTTGCCCCCGGCGGGGCCCCTGACGGAGGTCCGGGGGAGGTCCGGGGGATGACATGCCACTACGCGCGTAGATATGCTCGTCTGGTGACCATGTCATTGAAGGCGGACGCCCCGAAGGCCCCCACGCCCCCCACACCCCCCGAGGACTCCCCGTCCGCGCTCGCGGACGTCACCGCGTCCGACGCCTCGCTGCGCCGGTTCCTGCACGGGCTTCCCGGGGTGGACGCGGTCGGGCTTGAGGCCAGGGCGGCCTCGCTCGGGACGCGTTCGATCAAGACGACGGCCAAGGCGTACGCGTTGGACCTGGCCATATCCATGATCGACCTGACCACGCTCGAAGGCGCCGACACCCCGGGCAAGGTCCGGGCGCTGTGCGCCAAGGGCCGCAACCCGGACCCGACCGACCGTTCCACGCCGCCGGTCGCGGCGATCTGCGTCTACTCGGACCTGGTCGCCACCGCGCGCGAGGCGCTGGCCGGCAGCGGCGTCGCGGTGGCCTCGGTGGCGACGGCGTTCCCCGCCGGGCGCGCGGCGCGCTCCGTGAAGCTGGCCGACACCGCCGAGGCGGTGGCCGCGGGGGCCGACGAGGTGGACATGGTGATCGACCGGGGCGCGTTCCTGGCCGGCCGCTACCTGTCGGTCTTCGAGGAGATCGTCGCGGTCCGCGAGGCGTGCGGCGACGCGCATCTGAAGGTCATCCTGGAGAACGGCGAACTGGCCACGTACGACAACATCCGCCGCGCCTCCTGGCTGGCGATGCTCGCCGGCGCCGACTTCATCAAGACGTCGACCGGCAAGGTCGGGGTGAACGCGACCCCCGCCAACACCCTGCTGATGCTCCAGGCCGTGCGCGACTTCCGCGCCGCCACCGGCCGGCAGATCGGCGTGAAGCCGGCGGGCGGCATCCGCACCGCCAAGGACGCGGTGAAGTTCCTGGTGCTGGTGAACGAGACGGCGGGTCCTGACTGGCTGAGCCCGACCTGGTTCCGGTTCGGCGCCTCCAGCCTGCTGAACGATCTGCTGATGCAGCGTCAGAAACTCGGTACCGGACGGTACTCGGGTCCCGACTACGTGACGGTGGACTGAGACGACGATGACGTTCGACTACGCGCCGGCGCCCGAGTCCCGGGCGATCGTGGACATTCCGGCCTCGCACGGCCTCTTCGTCGACGGGCGGTTCCGGCCCGCGGCCGACGAGGCGGTCTTCAAGACGGTCTCGCCCGCCACCGAGGAGGTGCTCTCCGAGGTCGCCAACGCGGGCGACGACGACGTGGACGCCGCCGTGCGCTCCGCGCGCAAGGCGTTCGAGAGCTGGTCGGCGCTGCCGGGCTCGGAGCGCGCCAAGTACCTCTTCCGCATCGCGCGGTTGGTGCAGGAGCGCGCGCGTGAGCTGGCGGTGCTGGAGTCGTTGGACAACGGCAAGCCGATCCGCGAGTCGCGGGACGCGGACCTGCCGCTGGTCGCCGCGCACTTCTTCTACTACGCGGGCTGGGCCGACAAGTTGGAACACGCCGGGTTCGGTCCCGCGCCCCGGCCGCTGGGCGTGGCCGGCGGGGTCATCCCGTGGAACTTCCCGCTGCTGATGCTGGCCTGGAAGGTCGCGCCGGCGCTGGCCACGGGCAACACGATGGTGCTGAAGCCGGCGGAGACGACGCCGCTGACCGCGCTGGCGTTCGCCCGGATCTGCCAGCAGGCGGGGCTGCCGCCCGGGGTGCTCAACATCCTGACGGGCGACGGCGCGACGGGCGCCGCGCTGGTGGCGCACCCGGGGATCGACAAGGTCGCGTTCACCGGTTCGACGGAGGTCGGCAAGGCGATCGCCCGCACGGTGGCCGGCACCCACAAGCGGCTGACGCTGGAGCTGGGCGGCAAGGCCGCGCACATCGTCTTCGAGGACGCGGCGCTCGACCAGGCCGTTGAGGGCATCGTGCAGGGCATCTTCTTCAACCAGGGGCACGTGTGCTGCGCCGGTTCGCGGCTGCTGGTGCAGGAGTCGGTGGCGGACGAGGTGCTGGCGGCGCTGAAGGCCCGGATGAGCACGCTGCGGGTGGGCGACCCGTTGGACAAGAACACCGATGTCGGCGCCATCAACTCGGCCGAACAGCTCGCCAGGATCAGGGAGTTGACGGAGGCCGGCGAGGCGGAGGGCGCGGAGCGCTGGGCGCCGGAGTGCGAACTCCCCTCCACCGGCTACTGGTTCCGGCCGACGCTCTTCACCGGGGTGACCCAGGCGCACCGGATCGCGCAAGAGGAGATCTTCGGCCCGGTGCTGTCGGTGCTGACGTTCCGCACCCCGCAGGAGGCGGTGGAGAAGGCGAACAACACGCCCTACGGCCTCTCCGCCGGCATCTGGACGGAGAAGGGCTCGCGGAGCCTGTGGATGGCGAACCGGCTGCGGGCGGGCGTGATCTGGTCCAACACGTTCAACAAGTTCGACGCGACCTCGCCGTTCGGCGGGTACCAGGAGTCGGGCTACGGCCGCGAGGGTGGCCGTCACGGTCTGGGGGTCTACCTCGATGTCTGAGCCACTGCCGGTCCTCAAGACCTACAAGCTGTTCGTGGGGGGCGCGTTCCCCCGCAGCGAGAGCGGGCGGGTGTACGAGGTGACGGACGCCAAGGGCCAGTGGTTGGCCAACGCGCCGCTGGCCAGCCGCAAGGACGCGCGGGACGCGGTCGTCGCCGCGCGCAAGGCGTTCCCGCGCTGGTCGGGCGCGACCGCCTACAACCGGGGGCAGGTGCTCTACCGGGTCGCGGAGATGGTGCAGGGCCGCAGGGACCAGTTCCGCGCGGAGGTCGCGGCGGGCGACGGGCTGTCGAAGTCGAAGGCCGCCGCCGTGGTGGACGCCGCCATCGACCGGCTGGTCTGGTACGCGGGCTGGTCCGACAAGGTCGCGCAGATCGCCGGCGGCGCCAACCCCGTGGCCGGCCCCTACTTCAACCTGTCGACGCCCGAACCGACCGGCGTGGTCGCGGTGCTGGCGCCCCGCGACTCCTCGCTGCTGGGCCTGGTCTCGGTGCTGGCACCGGTGCTGACCACGGGCAACGTCGCGGTCGTCGTCGCCTCCGAACGCGCCCCGCTGCCCGCGCTCTCGCTGGCCGAGGCGCTGGCCACCTCCGACGTGCCGGGCGGCGTGGTCAACGTGCTCAGCGGCGCGACCGCCGAACTGGCCCGCCCGCTGGCCGCGCACCAGGACGTCAACGCGATCGATCTGACCGGCGCGGAAGGGGAGTTGGCGACCGAGCTGGAGATACTGGCCGCCGAGAACCTCAAGCGCGTCCGCCGCCCCGACCCGGCCGAGGACTTCGCCGCCGCCCCGGGCACGGAGCGGCTGCTGGGCTTCCTGGAGACCAAGACGGTCTGGCACCCGACGGGCGTCTGAACCGGTCCGTTCGCCCCGGGGCTCACCACGGGCCCCGGGGCGTCGCGGCGGTCCACGATGCACAGCCGCTGAAGGGCGTTCATGGTCTCTCGTTGTTCCATCCGTGGACGGAGAAGGTCTCGCCCTTGAGGTAGTGGGCGATGCCGAGGGCGTTGTAGGGGACGGTGGTGGGTGGGAGGTTGTCGGCAGGATGCCAGCTGATCCCCGCGCACTTGTGGGGTTCGGCGTTGCTGGGGTGGCCGCGCCAGTGGGGGGTGGCGAGGAACCAGCCGAGGCGGGGTTGGCCTTCGGGGTTGCGGTAGTGCATGGCGTGGACGGTGCGCAGGGCGGCCGGTTCGATCGTGACGCCGATCTCTTCATGGGCTTCGCGGGCGGCGGCGTCGATGACGTTCTCGCCCGGCTCGACCTTGCCGCTTGGAAGGTTGAGGAGCCCGTCTGCGTAGCCGGTGTTGGCGCGCTCGGCGAGCAGGATGTGGCGGTCCTCGCGCTCCAGGATGATCATGACGTCGATGACGGTGTGGGCGGCCATGGGTCCCTTCCCCGATGTGGTGCCTGGGTGGGGGGACATTAGCGAGTCGGGCAGTGTCAGCGGGGTGGGAGTGCGCGGAGCGTGAGCTGCTGGACTGTCCACTCGACACGTTGGGATGTGTCGAGGCCGGTGGGGAGTTCGACGAGGGGCACGCCGGTCGCGGTGCAGGCGTCGAGGACGGCGTGGTCTGCCTGCTCCTGGAGGGTGAGGACCTTGTCCCGGAAGCGGTCCCCGCCGGCGCGTTGGTCGAACCGGTCGCGGCAGTGGACGACGAGGTCGTAGGCGGTGGGCATCCAGGCCGCGCAGAGGGCTTCCATGGCGGTCAGGGTGGCGGCCACGCCGGGTTCGTTGGGGTCGAGGATGAGGCGGGCCAGGGCGAGGACGTTGGCCGGGGTCTTGTCGGTGATCAGCAGGCGGTGGTTGCGGGCGGCGCGTAACGGGGTGGTGAGGTGGAGGGCGAAGAGGTCGAGTTCGGCGGCGAGGTCGAAGGTGCCCTGGCCGTGGAGGACGACGGCCTCCATGAACGGGCTGGTGCGGGCGGGTTCGCCGGTGCAGGTGACGTTGACGGCCCGTTCGCGGTAGTGGGCAGTCAGGGCGTGGACGAGGGTGGTCTTGCCGGCGGCCTGGGTTCCCTCAATGGCGATCACGGTGCAGTCGCGGATAGGCATGGTTCTCCCAGCAGGGTGTGGAAGGTGGGGGAGGCGAGCCAGTCCCAGGCGCCGGTGGTGGCGGCCAGGACGCGGTTGACGTTGAGTCCCTCGGGTGCCCAGTGGCCCAGGCCGGCCGCGTGGGCGGCGACATAGGCGGTGGACAGGGAATGGCGGAGGTTGAGGACGCTGATCTTCTCCCGGGCGGTCGTGTCCGCTTCGGTGAGCCAGCGACGGTGGAGGGCGGTCATCGAGGTGCCGCGGAGTTCGGGTTGGGTGACGTCAAGGCGGAGCTCGGCGCACACGTCGACCAGGCGGCGCGAGGTGCCGGTCAGCAGGTGACCGGCGTCGAAGCGGGTGTCCAGGTAGCGGGGGTCCCCCTCGGCTGGGGCGTTGCGCTGCTTCCAGGAGGCGCGGGCCTGGTCGATGGTGGGTTGGGGCCGGTCGGCGGTGGCGGCGAGGACGGCGAGATCCGAGCAGAGCTGGTGCCCGGTGATCAGGTCCGCGCTGTTGGTGGCGGTGCGCAGGGCATTGGCGGCCGAGCGCACCAGGGCCGGCTGTTCATCGGCGTCCTCGACGTAGACGCTGGTGAAGTGGAACGGGACGTGCGCGAGGTCGGACGGGGCCGGCGTGCTTGCGGGGAGGTCGAGCCAGACGACGGAGTAGCAGAAGGGCCGGTTGCCGTTCTTGATCCGGTAGTTCTTGGTCCACTCGACATCGATGGACGCCAACCGCACGGTTCCGGAGGGCTTTTTGGGGGCGCGGGTGGGGCTGGTCAGGTTGCTGGTGGTGATCACGGCGTCTCTCCAACGGGGCGGTGGTGGGGCCGGCGACCGTTGCCGGGGCTGGTCCCACCGCTTGCCCTAGGGACGTTACTGGTGGGGATCGGCTGTGCTCGGTGGGTTGGTCGAGAACACGGCGGGGAGGAGCTGATCTCCAGCGCCGAGCGCAACCAGCTCTTTGAGAGCGTCGAGCGGGACGCGTTCCACCTGGAACTGCGGGACGACTACTCCGTTCCCGACGAGGACAGCCCGTTCACCAGCTGGCTGCGCGGTGAGAACGTCGACCACTCCTACATGGCCCCCTGGACACGGCTGATACGACGCCTCACGAGCGAGGGGCGCACGGTCCGGCGAGTGCGCGTGGTCACCGAGCCGCCCAGTCCCTACATCCGCTGGGAACACGCCACCACCCGCCTCAACGAGGAGGCCGGCGAGGACATCCGCTGGCTGCCCCGACACCGACTGCCGACCGGCCTCGCTCTTCCTGTAGGAGGCAACGACTGGTGGCTGTTCGATGACCGCCTCCTCGCCGTCGGCCACTTCGACGGAGACGGCCGGGTCCTCGGCTCGGAGCTGGTCCAGGCCCCAGAGACCGTGGCCGCCTGCGTCCGCCTGCGGGACCGGCTCTGGGCCGCCGCCGTTCCGCACCGCGACTACCAGCTGTCCTGAACCGCCCGTGACCACCCAGGTAGAAGAGGCACTTCAGGCGCTCGGCGCCCGGCTGCGCGGCTTCCGTAAGGACGCCGGATTCACCAGCGGCCGGGCGTTCGCGCGCGCCACCTCCTGGCAGGAGTCGAAGGTCTCCCGGATCGAGAACGGCAGGCAGCGGCCCAGCGAGGACGACATCCGGATCTGGTGCCAGGCCACCGGACAGAACGACCAACTCGGCGACCTGATCGCGATCGTTCGCCATGTGGACGAACTCTGGCTCGACCTGCGCAGGTTGCTGCGCACCGGCGCCGAGCAACGACAGCAACAAGCGATTCCCGTCTACGGCAAGACCAGGGTGTTCCGCATCTGGCACCCCACGGTCATCTGGGGAACGATCCAGACCTCCGAGTACGCCGCAGCGGTCTTCGACCAGGTCGTCGGCTTCTACGAGGTCCCGGACGACGCCGAGGCAGCCGTCGCCAAACGGCTGGAACGCCAGCGCTACCTGTACCGAGGCGAGAAGATCTTCAACGTCCTCCTCGGCGAACAGGCGCTGTACACCAACTTCGGCGGCCCCGAGACCATGAAGGGCCAACTCGACCGGCTCCTGGCCGTGATGCGGCTGCCCCGCCTCAGCCTCGGCATCATCCCCAGGACGGCACCGGTCGCCATCTGGCCGGGCAACTCGTTTTCGATGTTCGATGACCGACTGGTCCTCGTCGAGACCTACTCGGCCGAGCTGTCCGTCACCCAGCCCCGCGAGATCGAGATGTACACCAAGGCGTTCGCCCTGCTGAAGCAGTCGGCCGTCTACGGCACCGCCGTCCGCGAACTCGTCCTCCGGGCGATCCACCACTACGACCAACTGCCGACCGACTAGGAAAGTCCTCATGAACTGCGCGAGCACTGTGGTCCCCAACTGGCGCACCAGCACCTACACCAAGTCCGACAGCTGTGTCGAGGTAGCCGACAACGACCCAGGGCGGGTGAGAGTGCGAGACACCAAGGCACGCGGAAGGGGAACGATAGCCGCCCGGCGGGATGCCTGGGGCGTGTTCGTCTCGTACGCGAAGCGGACTCCGGGCGCGGGAGTTGAAGTCGGCCGGAGAGCCTGATGGCGGAAGAGCGGGCCTGAACCGTCCCCCGAACACGAAAGAGCGGGGGCGCGGAGACCGGCCAGACCCCCCGGCCGACCGAACTCCACGCCCCCGCGTTCCCCCGTATCCCCCGATACCCCCGTGTTCCCCTCCGGGCGCTCCCCCGCGCCCCTTTATCCCCCGTGTTCCCCCGTTACCCCCGTATCCCCCGTTATCTCCCCCGTTCCCCGTGTCCCCCGTTGTTCCCCCGTGTTTCCCCCCGCCTCCGGCGGCCGGCCGCTTACGCGACCAGCGCCCCGAAGGACTCCTCCTCGCCGTGGCCCTGGGCCAGCACCCGGTCCTCGCGCAGCCGGCGCAGGGTGCGCCAGATGCTGCTCTTGACCGTTCCGACACTGATGTTGAGCGTGTCGGCGATCTCCGGGTCGGTCTGGCCCTCGTAGTAGCGGAGCACCAGCATGGTGCGCTGCTGCTCGGGCAGCTTGGCGAGCGCCTGCCAGAGCACCGTGCGCAACTCCGTGCCGCGCATGGGCTCCTGGTCGCCCGGCGCCTCGGGCAGTTCCTCGGTCGGGTACTCGTTGAGCTTCCGCCGCCGCCAGGCGCTGATGTGCAGGTTGGTCATGGTGCGCCGCAGGTAGCCCCCGACCGCGGCCTTGTCGCTGATCCGGTCCCAGGCACGGTAGGTGGAGAGCAACGCGCTCTGGAGCAGGTCCTCCGCCTCGAACCTGTCCCCCGTGAGGTGGTAGGCCGTGGCGTACAGGGAGGCGCGACGCTCGCGCACGTAGGCGGTGAACTCCGCCTCCGCGGCCCCCTCGCGCCGCGCGCTCCCTGTGCGGCCCCCCGTGACGCCCACCGCGGTCAGATGCGATGGACGCTGGTGCCCGGTGCCGCGACGACCCCCATGCCGAAGCGCGACACCGGACTTCTCCCCGTGCCGGACGGGAACCATCGGGGCGGTGGCGTGCGTGTCAGTCACCGCCGGGTTGGTGGTGTGATGCATGACGCTCATCCGCTTCCCCCATCAAGAAGGTCGTTCCCTGTCCGTTGCCGAATACATTGCCGGTCCAGTTTCATGACCGGGTCCCCCAACTGTCACAGCGGTGTCACAGCGCCGAGGACCAGGTCGGGTTACCCGTGAGTCGCCTGTGGCACAAGGGTGTTGACCGTTCAACGACTCGCTCGGCGACCTGTCGAACGGCCTGCTCGACGGCCCCGCACGGGCGCCGGCGGCTGTGGGGCAGGACTCAGGTCGGGACGGTCGAACTCCGAACGCTTCATGGGCCACAATGAGCCGTGTGGCTTTCCTGTTGCTGATCGAGGACGACGAGGCGGTACGCACGGCCCTGGAGATGAGCCTGACCCGCCAGGGACACCGGGTGGTGACCGCGCCCACGGGCGAGGACGGCCTCCAGTCGCTGCGTGAGCAGCGTCCCGATCTGATCGTGCTCGACGTCATGCTGCCCGGCATCGACGGCTTCGAGGTGTGCCGTCGCATCCGGCGCACCGATCAGCTCCCCATCATCCTGCTCACCGCGCGCAGCGACGACATCGACGTCGTGGTCGGCCTGGAGTCCGGCGCCGACGACTACGTCGTCAAGCCGGTGCAGGGCCGGGTCCTCGACGCCCGTATCCGCGCGGTGATGCGCAGGGGCGAACGGGAGTCCAACGACGCGGTCACGTTCGGCTCGCTGGTGATCGACCGTTCCGCGATGACGGTCACCAGGGACGGCGTCGACCTCCAGCTGACCCCGACCGAGCTGCGGCTGCTGCTGGAACTGAGCCGCCGCCCCGGGCAGGCGCTCTCGCGGCAGCAACTGCTGCGGCTGGTCTGGGAGCACGACTACCTGGGCGACTCCCGGTTGGTGGACGCCTGTGTACAGCGACTGCGCGCCAAGGTCGAGGACGTGCCGTCGTCGCCGAAGCTGATCCGCACGGTGCGCGGCGTGGGCTACCGGCTGGACGCGCCCTGATGACCTCGCGGCGCGGGCCGCTCCGGGAGCGCGGCTGATGAAGGGAGCGCGGCGTGGGGAGGCGGACGACGCCCCCCGCCCCAGGGGACGGCTGCGCCGCTGGGCGCACACCCTGCTGAGTCTCACCAGCCTGCGGCTGCGGCTGGTCACGGTCTTCGCCCTGGTCGCCCTGGTCGCGGCCGTCTCCGTCTCGGGCATCGCCTACTGGCTGAACAGGGACGCGGTCCTCACCCGCGCCCAGGAGTCGGCGCTCAGCGACTTCAGCCAGTCGCTCGGCGACCGCGCCGGCGCCCTGCCCGACCAGCCGACCTGCGACGCGCTGCGGCTGATGGCCGACCGGGTCGCCAACCGCACCTTCCACTACGAGGTGGTGCTGGAGGACGCCCGGCTGCCCGAGGGCGACTGCCGCGCGGAGTCCGACCCGGCGGTGTTCACCCGCGAGATGGTGCCCGACTCGCTGCGGGACGCCGTCCGGGACCGCAGGGAGGGGCAGCCGGAGGACGACCAGTACCACCTGTACTGGCAGCGGATCAGCCTCGACGGCGACCCCTATCTCGTCGGCGGCGCGCAGGTCATAGGCGGCGGCCCGGCCGGCTATCTGCTGGCCTCGCTGGCGCCGGAACGCGACGACCTCAACTCCCTGGCGGTCTCGCTCGGCGTCGCCACCGCGCTGGCCGTGATCGGCTCGGTGCTGCTGGCGCAGGGCGCCGCCACCATGGTGCTGCGCCCGGTGCAGCGGCTGAGCAACGCGGCCAGGCGGCTGGGCGAGGGCAAGCTCGACACCCGGCTCGCGGTGCGCGGCGCCGACGAACTCGCCGAGCTGACCAGGACGTTCAACAACGCCGCCGCCTCCCTGGAGGCGCAGGTCCAGGACCTGAGCGACCGGGAGACCTCCAGCCGCCGCTTCGTCGCCGACATGTCGCACGAGCTGCGCACCCCGATGACCGCGATCACCGCGATGACGGAGCTGCTGGAGGACGAGGTCGAGACGCTCGACCCGCGCGTCGCGCCCGCCGTGCAGCTGGTGGTCAGCGAGACCCGGCGGCTGAACGACCTGGTGGAGAACCTTATGGAGGTCACCAGGTTCGACGCCGGCACCGCCAAGATGGTGCTGGACGACGTGAACATAGCCGACCAGGTCACCGCCTGCATCGACGCCCGCGCCTGGCTGGACGCGGTGCACCTGGACGCGGACCGTTCCATCACCGCGCGGCTCGACCCGCGCCGGCTGGACGTCGTGCTGGCCAACCTCATCGGCAACGCGCTCAAGCACGGCGGCTCCCCTGTGCGGGTCACGGTCCGCGAGCACGAGGACGACGAGGGCGGCCGGCTGGTCAGCGTCGAGGTCGCCGACCAGGGGCCGGGGATACCGGAGGACGTGCTGCCGCACGTCTTCGACCGCTTCTACAAGGCGTCCGCCTCCCGGCCGCGCTCGGACGGCAGCGGCCTCGGGCTCTCCATCGCGATGGAGAACGCCCATCTGCACGGCGGTGACATCACCGTCCACAACGACCCGGTGGGCGGCGCGGTCTTCACCCTGCGCCTCCCCCACGACCCCGGCCTCCCCGAGGACCGCGCGGACGACCCGGACAGCGGACAGGAGACGCCCCCGGGAGGCGGCGCCTCCGTTCCGCCGGGCAGGCCGGCCACACCGGCACCGCGCCGCGGCGAGCGAAGCGACAAGGGAAGCGGCAAGGAGACGTACGACGGTTCGGCCGAGGAGGACCGGCGGTGAGGGGCGGAGCGAGGGCCGGCGGGGGCGCGCTGCTCGCCGGGCTGCTGACGGTGGCCGCCGCGACCGGCTGCGGCATCCGGGAGACCGACGTGCCCGTCGACGCGGGACCCGCGCCCACCCGCGCCTCCTGCGACGCCCCCGCCAGGGGCGAGCACCACACCGAGATCTATCTGGTCTGCGGGCAGCGCGTCGAGTCCGTCGCCCGCGTCATGTCTGCGGCGACCGCCACCGAGCCGTCCGACTACGCCGAGGTGGCCGTCGCGCTGCTCGGCCAGCTCCAGAACGATCCGGAGGAGGCCGAGAAGGCCGCCGGGTTCACCAGCGCGGTCCCCGGCCATCTCCGGGTCGAGCGGGTGGAGGAGGACGAGACGGGCAGGACCGTCCGCCTCAACCGGCGCCCCAGCGAGATCCCCGAGCTGGCCCTGACGCAGATCATCTGCACCTTCGCGCACAGCGCCTCGCTGGGCGGCGCGGGCGAGACCGTCGTGCTCGGCGGCCCGGCCGGCGCCGACCCCGACAAGCCGCGCACCTACTCGTGCAGCGCCGCCATGCGCAGCCCCGAGGGCGCCCGCGACCTCGGCTGAACGGGCCCGGGTGGCATCCGTTCACGAGACCGGCGGGTGGGGCCCAGCTCACAGTGGCGAAGGGGAACCGGCCCCACCGGCAACGGCGTCCTGATCAGCGTGCGGCCACATCCTGCGGGCTCTGCCGAGCCGACGCCCCCCGCCGGTCACCCTCTCCCCCCGAACCCCACCGCGCGTCGGGGGCGACTCGTCCGCGTCCCCGCACGGGCCCGGCTGCTCGCCTCCGTGCTGCTGTGTTGCTATCTGCTGCTGGTCGCGTGGCTGGCGCTGCGCCCGTTGACGATGCTGTGGGTCTCGCCGGCGAACCTGGAGCCGCTCTCCACCATCCGCGCCGATCTCGCGCGCGGCCCGGAGGAGGCCGGCCGCACCCTGGCGGCCGGGCTGCTGCGGCTGGCGCCGCTCGGGGTGCTGCTGCCGCTGGTCGGCGCGCGGCTCGGCGGGGGGCGGATGCTGTCGTTGACCCGCACCGCGTTCGTCGGCGCCATGGTCTCCATGGCGCTGGAGGGCGGCCAGACGCTCACCCCGAGCCGGGTGTGCGACATCGACTCCGTGCTGCTCAACACGCTGGGTGTGGCCCTGACCCACCAGCTCTGCTACGGCCCGCTGCGCAGGCTCGCCCGCCGGGCGGCTCCGCCGGCCGACGCGACGCCCGAGCCCACGGCTCCGCCGGCCGCGCCCACCCCGGAGCGGCGCCCGAGCCCACGCCCGTCGCGCCAGGCCCCGACGTCGTGCCCGGTCACCGGAACGCCGCTCTCCCCCGGCACACTCCCGCCCCCCACGCCGCTCCCGCCCCCCACCACGGAGGCGCGAGCGACCGTTCACCACCTGTAGGGCCACGACGTGCGGGGCGACCGCCACCGGAAGGGTTCGCCCCGCCCGCACCGCCGGCCCCGCCCCGCCCTGCGGGAAGCGGGAAGCGGGAAGCGGGAAGCCGCGGCACGCGGAAGGCCGCGCCTCCCCGGGGTGGCGGGGAGGCACGGCCCGTTCGGTCGTGCCGGGTGGCGACGGTCAGACGACGCCGCCCAGCGCGCCGGTCGCGCCCGCGAGGCCGGAGACGCTGTCCACGGCGCCCAGCGCGCCCGGAGCCAGGCCGCCGATCAGGTCGGTGGTGCCGGCGAGACCCGTGGTGTGGGTGAGGGTCTGCGTCGCCGCGCCCAGCGCGTCGTTGGTCGGGGTGGCCTCCATCAGCTGCTGGCTGACGCCACCGACCTCCTCGCCCGCCACCTGGTCCACGGTCTCCTGGACCGGGATCGAGTTCGCCACCTCGCCCGTGGCGGTCGCCAGGCCGTCGTTGAGGCTCATGGCGGAGGCGGAACCGGCGGCGGTCGCGGCGAACGCGGCACCCATGGCGGCCACACCGAGCGTCTTGGCGGTTGCGTGCTTCATCAGAACTTCCTTGGGGTGTGTTTGGTGAGCGGCGAGCCCGAAGGTAGCCACGGAAAACCCACCGTGGCAATGAATCGAAAAGTGTGCCGCGACTCGAAACTCGCCCCACCGGCCGAGCGCGCGCGCCCACCGCGCCCGCCCCACCACTCGGCCAAACCTCCTGCTCAGGGCCGCGGTTCGCCGCCGTTATGGAACAACCATGCGGAGCGGAGCGCGGCGTACCCCGGCTTGATCACGTCATTGATCATGGCCAGACGTTCATCGAAAGGAATGAATGCGGATTTCATCGCATTGACCGTGAACCACTGGAGGTCGTCCAGCGTGTAGCCGAATGCCCGCACCAGATGGGTGAATTCGCGACTCATGCTGGTGTCGCTCATCAGGCGGTTGTCCGTGTTGACCGTCGCGCGGAACCGCAGCTCGCGGAGCAGTCCGATCGGATGCTCGGCATACGAACTGGCCGCGCCGGTCTGGAGGTTGGAGGTCGGGCACAGCTCCAGCGGCACACGCTTGTCCCGCACATAGGAGGCCAGCCGCCCCAGCCGCACCTCGCCGTCCTCCCCCACCTCGATGTCGTCGATGATCCGCACCCCGTGCCCCAGCCGGTCGGCCCCGCACCACTGGAGCGCCTGCCAGATCGAGGGCAGCCCGAACGCCTCGCCGGCGTGGATGGTGAAGTGGTTGTTCTCCCGCTTCAGATACTCGAACGCGTCCAGATGGCGGGTGGGCGGGAAGCCGGCCTCCGCGCCCGCGATGTCGAAGCCGACGACGCCGGACTCGCGGTGCTCGTTGGCCAGTTCCGCGATCTCCAACGAGCGCGCCGCGTGCCGCATCGCGGTCAGCAGCGCGCCGACCCGGATGCGCCGCCCGGCGGCGCCCGCGCGACGCTCGCCCTCGCGGAAGCCGTCGTTGACCGCGCGCACCACCTCGGTCAACGTCAACCCCGCCGTGAGGTGCTGCTCCGGCGCGTAGCGCACCTCGGCGTAGACCACGCCGTCCTCCGCCAGGTCCTCGACGCACTCGGCGGCGACCCTGGTCAGCGCGTCGGCGCTCTGCATCACGGCGGTGGTGTGGGCGAACGTCTCCAGATACCGCTCCAGCGAACCGGAGTCGGCGGCGGCGGTGAACCACGCCCCCAGCTCAGCCGGGTCCTCCGTCGGCAGCGCCGCGTACCCCTGCTCCCGGGCGAGTTCGGCGACGGTGGCGGGCCGCAGCCCGCCATCCAGGTGATCGTGGAGGAGGACCTTGGGGGCGCGCCGGATCTGCTCCTCACCGGGAGCCGACGGCGAAACGGGCAACGGAACGCGGTGCGCGGCGGTGTCGTCAGGGGTCACGTCTCAACTCTACTTCCTACGCGCGTAGACACTGGCCGTCGCGGCTGGGCGGGACGACTGCGGTACCGGGTGATGCCGTCCGTTGTCGGGTGCGGCTTGACCATGGTTGCTCGCGCAGTTCCCCGCGCCCCTCTACGCCGGTGGGCGGCTTGGGGGCGCGCAGCCGACCGCGGCCGGTGGTCGCCAGCCGCTACCCCGTCAACGCCCCCCTGCGGCTGAGCAGAAAGCGGCGGAACGCCGCGACCGGCGCCGTCTCGGGGCGTCGCGCCATCCACGCGACGCCGATCTCGCGGACGGCGCGCGGCGCCGTGACGCTGAGGTCGCGCACCCCCGGTCTGGGCAGCGTCGCCGGCGGCAGCAGCGCCACGCCGAGCCCGGCCGCGACCAGGCCGCGCAGCGTCTCCGGCTCCTCGCCCTCGAACGCGATGCGCGGCCGGAACCCTGCCCGCGCGCACAGGTCGTCCGTCAACCTGCGCAGCCCGTAGCCGGGTTCCAGCGTGACGAACGACTCCTCGGCCGTCTCCGCCAGCCGCACCCTGCGGCGGCCGGCCAGCCTGTGGTCGGCGGGGACGACGAGATAGAGGCGTTGCTCGTCGAGCCGCCTGGTGACCAGGTCGGGGGCGTCGGGCACCGGGGAGGTGAGGCAGAGGTCGAGTTCGCCGGAGCGCATCCGTTCGATCATGTCCTCGCCGTAGCTCTGCACGAGGGCGAACCGCACCCGCGGGTGGGTCTCGCGGAACGCGCGGATCAGCGCGGGCATCGTCTCGGGTCCCATGGTGTGCAGAAAGCCGAAGGCGACCTTGCCGGCGCCGGGGTCGGCGTCGGCCCGTGCGGTCTCGGCCGCCCTGGCGACCTCGGCCAGCGCGCGTTCCACGGAGTGGGCGAACGCGCGGCCCGCCGGCGTCAGCGAGACGGTCCGTCCGTGCCTGGCGAGCAGGGCGACGCCGAGGTCGGCCTCCAGCCGGGCGACGGCCCGGCTGAGCGTGGGTTGGGGAACGCCCAACTCCTCGGCGGCGCGCGTGAAGTGCTCGTGCCGCGCGACCCCGGCGAACTGCGCCAGCCGGGGCGCCAACAGCGCCGCCGGCGCGTCCGCCGCCAGATCGGGCGCCTCGGCTGGCGGGCCGCCGGCCCCGGACGTGGCGACCGTCACCTTCGTATCTTCTGTGTGGCGAGACGATGACATGCCGACCCCTGTCCTGCGGTCATACGGAAATGCATGATTACGGCCAGCTTCTCGCATTGGACGTAATAAATCGACCGCCGTACGTTCGTGGACATGCCCCTCGATACCAGGGCTCCCGCCACCGTGGGAGCCTCAGCTCCGCCGTTCGTTCACCCTCAACGCAGCCGGATCAACCTGGCGCTCTTCGCCATCGGCATGGCGACCTTCGCGATGCTGTTCTCGACGCAGGCGCTGCTGCCGGACATCGCCGCCGCCTACGCCGTCTCGCCCGACCAGGCCAGCTGGACCGTCTCGGCCGCCACCATCGGCCTGGCCCTGGCCGTGCTGCCGCTGTCCACGCTCTCCGAACGCTACGGCCGCGTCCGGCTGATGACCCTCTCGGTCGCGACCGCCGTCGCGCTGGCGCTGCTGCTGCCGCTGGCGCCCGACCTCGGCACCCTGGTCTTCCTGCGCGCCCTCCAGGGCGCGGCGATCGCCGGCATCCCGGCGTCGGCCGTCGCCTATCTCTCCGAGGAGCTGGACCCGAAGGCGACCGTGGGCGCGATCGGGCTGTTCATCGCGGGCAACAGCGTGGGCGGCATGTCCGGCCGGGTGCTCACCGGCTGGGTCGCCGAGGGCGCCGGCTGGCGCGCCGCGCTGGCCGCCGTCGCCGTCCTGGCCGTGGTCGCCGCGCTGGTCTACCGGCTGCTGCTGCCGAAGGCGCGGTTCTTCACCCCGTCGTCGCTGCGCCCCCGGCTGGTGTTCGACTCGCTCGCCGGCCATCTGCGCCGGCCACTGCTGCTGCGGCTGTACGCGATCGGGATGCTGCTGATGGCGGCGTTCAGCGCGGTGTACACGGTGATCGGCTTCCGGCTGGTCGAGGAGCCGTTCGGGCTCTCGGCCGGGCTCGCCGGCTCGGTCTTCGTGATCTATCTCGTCGGCACCGCCTCCTCCGCGGTCTCCGGCCCGCTGCTCGGCCGCCTCGGCCGGCGCGGTGCCCTGTACGCGGCGATCGGCACCACGGTCGTCGGGCTGCTGCTGACCACCTCCACCTCGCTGGCCGCCGTGCTGGCCGGACTGGTCCTGATCACCGGCGGCTTCTTCTTCGGGCACGCGATCGCCTCCGGCTCGGTCAGCCGGGTCGCCACCCACGGCAGGGCCCACGCGTCGGCGCTCTACCAGGTCGCCTACTACCTGGGCGCGAGCCTCGGCGGCACGCTGGGCGCGGCCGTCTACCACCGGGCCGACTGGTCGGGGCTGGTGGCCTTCGCCCTGCTGGCGCTGGTCGCCACGGCGACGATCACCCTCTACGCCACGGCGCGCGCCCGCACCCGGGCCCGCCTGGAGGCGAGCCTCGCCGCCTGACCGCCGCACACCTCCCCGGGGACGGCGGTCGGGGCCGCCCCCGGGGTCGGGGAGCCGGCCGAAGAACGGCCGGGGAACGGCCTCATGCCGCCCTGGCGATCCTCCCGTCCCGGATCACCAGCTCGACCACGCCCTCCTCCTCGTAGAAGCGCTGGTAGCCGACGAACTGGCCGCATCCCGCAGGCCCTGGCGTCCCGTCCACGCGGTGCTGGCGGGAGCCGTAGTACTCGGGGTCGGCGCGGGAGGCGAGCCAGTCGACCAGCTGGTCGACGCCGTCAAAGTCGTCCGGATGCAGCGACTGGCGCGTCGTCAGCGCCCAACCGGGACGCGGCCCCTCCCGCCGGGCCAACGCCGAGACGGCCGCTCCCCCGATGCGGTGGGCCGCGGCCCGCTGCGCCAGCAACGGGAAGTCCTCCAGCGCTATCTCGCCCCGCTCGTCCCGCACCGGCTCGCCGTTCTCGTCGAGCATCTCGCGGGGGAAGTCCGGTATCAGGGAGAGCCGCCCGGGCCTCGGCCCCAGCCCGAGATGCCAGCGCAGCTCGGCGATCTCGTCCTCCGTCAGGTCGTCCCGCAGCTCAAGGGTGAGGAGGAAGTCGTACGCGTCAGCCATGGTCCGGAGGCTAACCGGGGCCACTGACAGTCCGTCGCCGCCCGCTCACCCCAGCGGCGTGGCCGTGCCGCGCACGCGGTGCCCCGCCCGCCAGACGGCGCGGACGCGGGAGGCGAGGGCCGAGGTCGCGAGGGTGGTGCCGGCGAGCAGGACGAGGTCGGCGCGTTTGCCGGGGGCGATCTCGCCCCGGTCGTCGGCGAGTTCGAGCAGCCGCGCGGCGTCCAGGGTGGCGGCGCGCAGCGCGCCGGCGGCGCCGAGGCCGGCCTCGGCGAGGTGGTGGATCTCGCGCAGCGCCTCCGCGTAGGGCCGCACCGGAGCGTCCGTGCCCATCGCGACGGGGACGCCGGCGTCCAGGGCGAGCCGGACGGCGCGGCGGTGGGCGGCGGCGTGCTCGGTGGGTTCGCCGTGGGAGGTGGAGAGGGTGGGAACGAACCAGGTGCCGGCCTCCGCCATCGCCTCGGCGGCGGGTTCGTCGAGGAAGGTGCCGTGTTCCACGCTGCGCGCGCCGGCGCGGGCCGCCTGCTCGGCGGCGCGCGCCCCGTGCGCGTGCACCATCACGCGCCGCCCGCCCTGCCGTTCCGCCTCGTCGACGAGGGCGCGCAGCTCCGCGTCGGTCAGTTGAACGTCGTGAACGCCCCGGCCGAGCGCCAGCGAACCCGTCGACGTCACCTTGATCCAGTCCGCCCCGGCGCGCACCATCCGGCGCACGACGGCGCGCGCCTGGTCGGGGCCGTCGAAGACGGGGTCGGGCAGCGAGGGGTCGCCGAAGCCGTCGACCGGGCCGTAGCGCGGGGACCAGTGGTCGCCGATGCCGCCGGTGGTGCAGACCTGCCGCAGCGAGACCAGCACCTCGGGGCCCTCGAACCAGCCCTCGCGCAGGGCGAGTCGGAGGCCGGCGTCCGCGCCCCAGGCGTCGCGGACGGTGGTGACGCCCTGGTCGAGCAGGGTGCGCAGCGCGGGCACCGCGGAGAGGGGGCGGGTGGAACGCGGCAGCCGCCCCGGGTCGCCCAGCGAGGCGCCCAGGCAGACGTGGACGTGGCAGTCGACGAACCCGGGCAGCAGCAGCCCGCCCGCGCAGTCCACCTCGCTGTCGCCGTCGAGCCCGGTGCCGACGGCGAGGACGCGTGCGCCCTCCAGCACCACGTCGGCGCGTTCGGCGCGACCGGAGGCGGGGTCGAAGACCGTTCCGCCGGTGAGCAGCACGCGGGTCATCGCGGCGTTCTCCTCATCGTTCGCGGGGCGGCGCTCAGATCCCCAGGATCACCTTGGCCGTGCTGAAGTAGATCACCAGCCCGGTGGCGTCGACCAGGGTGGTGACCATGGGGGCCGAGACCACGGCCGGGTCGATGCGGAGCTTCTTGGCCAGCAGCGGCATCATGCCGCCGACGGTGGAGGCCCAGGCGCAGATGACGACGAGGGTGAGGCCGACGACGGCCGCGATGTCGGCGGCGACGAAGAACGTGCCGACGAGGAAGCCGACGACCGCGAGCATCGCGCCGAGCAGCAGCCCGGTGCGGCACTCGCGCCAGATCACCCGCAGCAGGTCGGAGGTGCGGACCTCGCCGACGGCCAGCGCGCGGACGGCAGCCGTGGCGGCCTGGGCTCCGGCGTTGCCGCCCGTGCCGATCAACAGGGGGACGAAAAGCGCGAGTTGGGTGACCTCCTCCAGCTCGCCCTCGTAGAGGCGGGTCACGGAGACGGTGAGGGTGGCCGCGACCAGCAGCAGCATCAGCCACATCATGCGGATGCGGGAGAGCCGGAAGACGCTGGCCGACATGTAGTGGCGTTCCAGCGGCTCGGAGCCGGCCTGGCGTGCGACGTCCTCGGTGTCCGCCGCCTCGATGACCTCGAAGGCGTCGTCGCTGGTGAGGAGGCCGACGAGCCGGTCCTCGCTGTCGACGACCGGCAGGTCGAGGACGTTGGTCTCACGCATCAGCCGGGCGGCGTCCTCGGCCAGCTCGGTGGCCCTGGCCATGGGCGGCTCGGTGACGACCAGGTCGTGCACCATGGCGCCCGGCTCGCTGAGGACCAGCTCCCGCAGCTCGACGATGCCGGTCAGCCGGCGGCCCCTGTCGACGACGGGGAGGGTGTAGATGGTCTCGGCGTTCCCGCCCCTGCGGCGCACGACCTCCAGGGCCTGGCCGACCGTCAGGTCCTGTTGCAGCGCGACCGTCTCGGGCGTCATGAAACGCCCGACCGAGCCCTCCGGGTAGCCGAGGAGCGCGGCGGTCATCTGCCGTTCGTGGGCGCTGAGTCCGGCGAGGACGCGCTTGGCGACCTTGGCGGGCGCCTCGTTGAGCATCCGGGCCCGGTCGTCGGGGTCCATGTGCTCGACCAGGTCGCGGAACGCCTGGTCGCGCAGGCCCTGGAGGATCTCCTGCTGGTCGACGGGGTCCAGCTCCTCGAAGACCTCAAGGGCGCGGTCCTTGTCGAGCAGGCGGAAGGTGACGACCGACTGCACGGCGTCCATGCGGGCGATCTCGTCCGCGATGGCGTAGGGCGGCTGGGTCTCCAACCACTCCAGGGCACCGGCCAGATCCTGCTCGTCGAGGAGCATGGGGAGGTGCGTCATGACGGGGGAACCCCCTGGGGGCGAAGGGCGGCCACGGACATCCGGTGTGCGCGCACACGCCCGGCGCCCCAGGCGGACTCGCTACCTGGGTCGAAGAGCGTGGCGCGGTGGATGACTGGGAGGTTCACTGCGCATCGCAGCATCACCTCCCGCCGTCTCGTTCCTTCGGTGCCACCGCAAAGCGTACTAGCCACAGCGGCCGATCATGCCAAGGAATCCGGCATACCGGACGGCGCGCACGCGACGGTTGGGCAAAGCGCCGGGGTCCTCGCCGCTCAACGGGCGCGGGCGTGCGCCGGGGTGGTCGAGGGGCGCGCGGGCGTTGAGGGGGCGCGCGGTCGGGCGCGTGCTACAGCCCGAGACGTGGGTCACAGCGGGGGACGTCACATCCTCGTGGGTCGCAGCGTCATAAGAGTGAAGGCGTCGACAGCGACGGCAGTGCGGAAGCGGCGAAGGAGCCCCGTGATGAAGGCACGCATCAACGTCCAGGAGAGCAAGCTGGCCGGCAAGGTGGTCCGGCAGCTGGTCGGAGCGGCGCAGGCGGTGGGCGAGTCGGGACTCTCCCCGGTGACCCAGGAGTTGGTGAAGATCCGGGTCAGTCAGATCAACGGCTGCGGCTACTGCGTCGACATGCACACCAAGGAGGCGGGGGCGGCCGGCGAGAGCGACGCGCGGATGCACCTGATCGCGGTCTGGCGCGAGGCCACGGTCTTCAGCGACGCGGAGCGCGCCGCGCTGGCGCTGGCCGAGGAGGGCACCAGGATCGCGGACGCGGCCGGCGGCGTCCCCGACGCCGTCTGGGAGGAGGCGGCGCGTCACTTCACCGAGGACGAGCTGACGGCGCTCGTCTCGCTGATCGCCGTGATGTCCGCGTTCAACAGGCTCAACGTGATCGTGCGGCAGCCGGCCGGCGACTACCAGCCGGGGCAGTTCGGCTGAGGGGGCGCGTCCGGCCGGGCGTTGACCGGCCAGGCAGGACGCCGTTCCGGAAGCGCGACGCCAGACGGGGCGTCACCGGCCGCGCGGGGGGCGCGGCCGGCGGCGTCGCCACGGGCTTCGGGTCAGGAGACGCGGTCCAGCACGGTGGGGGGCGGCGGCGCCAGCGCGGCGGCCTCCTCGGCGGGGACGACGCTGATCGCGTCGCCGGTCAGCGCCTCCAGCGCGGCCTCGAACCGCTCGGGGGTGTCGGTGTGCAGGGTCAGCAGCGGGGCGCCCTCGGCGACCGACTCGCCGGGCTTGGCGTGGAGTTCGATGCCGGCTGCCGCCTGCACGCTCTCCTCCTTGCGGGCGCGGCCCGCGCCCAGCCGCCAGGCGGCCAGGCCGACGGCGTAGGCGTCGAGCTTCGCCAGCACCCCGCCCGCCGGCGCCGGCACCACGTGGCGCTCGCGCGCCACCGGCAGCGGCGCGTCCGGGTCACCGCCCTGGGCGGCGATCATGCGCCGCCAGTGGTCCATCGCAGAGCCGTCGGCCAGCGCCCGCGCCGGGTCGGCGTCCGGCAGCCCGGCCGCGTCCAGCATCTCCCTGGCCAGCGCCAGCGTCAGGTCCACCACGTCACGCGGCCCGCCGCCCGCCAGCACCTCGACGGACTCGCGCACCTCCAGCGCGTTGCCCGCCGTGCGTCCCAGCGGAGTCGACATGTCGGTCAGCAGCGCCACCGTCCGCACCCCGTGGTCGGTGCCGAGACCCACCATGGTCTCGGCCAGCGCCCGCGCGTCGTCGAGGGTCTTCATGAAGGCGCCCGAGCCGACCTTGACGTCGAGCACCAGCGAGCCGGTGCCCTCGGCGATCTTCTTCGACATGATCGAGGAGGCGATCAGCGGCAGCGACTCCACGGTGCCCGTGACGTCCCGCAGCGCGTACAGCTTCCGGTCGGCCGGCGCCAGCCCGTCGCCCGCCGCGCAGATCACGGCGCCCACCTCGTCGAGGACCCGCAGCATCTCGGCGTTGTCCAGGGAGGCCCGCCAGCCGGGGATGGACTCCAGCTTGTCGAGGGTGCCGCCGGTGTGGCCGAGCCCGCGCCCCGAGAGCTGGGGCACGGCCGCGCCGCAGGCGGCGACCAGCGGCGCCAGCGGCAGCGTGATCTTGTCGCCGACGCCGCCCGTCGAGTGCTTGTCGGCGGTGGGGCGGGCGAGCGAACCGAAGTCCATCCGCTCCCCCGAAGCGATCATCGCCGCCGTCCAGCGGGCGATCTCGCGGCGTTCCATCCCGTTCAGCAGGATGGCCATGGCCAGCGCCGACATCTGCTCGTCGGCGACCTCCCCCGAGGTGTAGGCGGCCACCGCCCAGTCGATCTGGGCGTCGCTGAGCGCCCCGCCGTCGCGTTTGGTGCGGATGATCGAGATGACGTCCATGTCAGGTGCGCGTCCGTGCTCGTGAGGGATGGGTGAACGGTTGAGGGGTCAGGAGGTGCGCTCGGCCCGGTCGTCGAAGTCCCAGGCCAGCGGCAGCAGTTCGCCCAGCGGCCGGGGCCCTTCCGGCAGGTCGACCAGCAGCGTCGGGCCGCCGTGCTCCATCAGCAGCTGACGGCAGCGCCCGCACGGGGTGATCAGCTCCCCCGCGCCGTCGCAGCAGGTGAAGTGGGTCAGCCGCCCGCCGCCCGAGGCGTGCAGCGCGGAGACCAGCCCGCACTCGGCGCACAGGCCCAGGCCGTAGGAGGCGTTCTCCACGTTGCAGCCGACCACGGTCCTGCCGTCGTCGACCAGGGCGGCGGCGCCCACCGGGTACTTCGAGTAGGGGGCGTAGGCCCGGGACATCGCGTCCCGGGCCGCCGCGCGCAGCGCCGCCCAGTCGGGCGTGGATGCGGTCGTCAACTGTCCTGTCCTCGTCGATACGGTTTGCCGACCGCCCGTGGCGTGCGCAATCGCTGCGCGAAGAGCGTCAGCACCAGCAGGGTCGTCAGATAGGGGCTGGCGGTGACCAGTTCCAGCGGCATGGTGTCGGTGGCCTGGTACCAGGCCCACAGCAGCACGGCCGTGCCGGCCAGCGCCGCCGCCACCACCCGGCGGCCCCTGAGGTACTGCCAGACCGCGAGGCCGAGCAGCACCAGGGCGAAGAGCAGCAGCGTCGCGTGGACCACCGCGCCGCCGCCCCGGGTCTGGAGCGCGTCCATGAAGCCGAAGAGGCCGGCGCCGGCGGCGACGCCCCCCGGGCGCCAGTTGCCGAAGATCATGGTGGCCAGGCCGAGGTAGCCGCGCCCGCCGGTCTGCCCGTCCTGGTACATCCGGATCAGCACCGCGAGATAGGCGCCGCCCAGCCCCGCCAGCGCGCCGGACACGATCAGCGCCACGTACTTGTAGAGGTAGACGTTGACCCCGAGCGACTCGGTGGCCTGCGGGTTCTCGCCGCAGGAACGCAGCCGCAGGCCGAACGAGGTGCGCCACAGCAGCAGATAGGTGCCGACGAAGAGCAGCACGGCCACGACCGTCAGCCAGGACACGTTGTGCACCAGCGCGCGCAGCACGCCCGCCGCGTCCGAGATCAGGAACCACCGCTGCCCCGCCAGGTCGCCCAGCCAGTCGGAGAGCCCCGGCACGCTGAACGGTTCGATGCGGTCCATCGGCGGGGACTGCTTGTCGTTGCCCCCGGCGTCGGCGGCGGCGCTGCCCTCGTTGCCGAACCACTGCTTGGCGAGGAACTGCACGACGCCCAGCGCCAGGATGTTGATCGCCACACCGGAGACGATGTGGTCGACGCCGAAGGTGACGGTGGCCAGCGCGTGCACAAGACCGCCCAGCGCGCCGCCCACGATGCCGGCGGCGACGGCCGCCCACGGCCCGTGCTGCCAGCCGATCCAGCCGGCGGCGAAGAGGCCGAGCATCATCATGCCCTCAAGGCCGATGTTGATCACGCCCGCGCGTTCCGCCCAGAGCCCGCCGAGGCCGGCGAGGCCGATCGGCACGGCGAAGGTCATCGCGGAGACCCACTGGTCGGTCGCGGTGAGGCTGTTCTCGTCGGTGATCATGCGGACCACCGAGAGCAGGAAGAGCGCGCCGGCGACCAGCAGCAGCGCCTTCGGGTAGGTCAGGCCGCGCCGCCCCTGGCCCGGGGCACCCGGGCGGAACCGTTCGGCGAGGGTGGTCAGGGCGGTCACGCGGACACCTCCGCCTGGTCGTTGTCGCTCTTGCGGGCCCGGGCGAGCTTCTCGCCGACCAGACGCTGCTGGCGGCGGACGCCCCAGCGGCGGACCAGCTCGTAGGCGACGACCACGGAGAGCACGATGATGCCCTGCATCACGCCGACGATCTCCTGGTCGAAGCCCTCGAACTCCAGCTGTGTGCCGGTCCTCTCCAGGAACGCCCACAGCAGCGCGGCGAAGCCCATGCCGATCGCGTGGTTGCGGCCCAGCAGCGCGATGGCGATGCCGGTGAAGCCGAGGCCCTCGGGGAAGTCGTTGCCGTAGTTGCCCGACTCGTTGAGCAGCGTGGGCATACCCACCAGGCCGGCGACCGCGCCGGACAGCAGCATCGCGGTGACCACGGTGCGGGTCACGCTCACGCCGCTGGCCTCGGCCGCCGACTCGGAGCGGCCCACGGCCCGCAGGTCGAAGCCGAAGCGGGTGCGGCTGAGCACGAACCAGTAGGCCACGCCGATCAGCAGCGCGAGCAGCACCGTGCCGTGGATCGGCTGGACGCTGGTGGCGAACTCGAAGAAGTGGCTCGACCCCGGGATGTCCGGGGTGTGCACGATGTTGCCCTCGCGCTCGGCGAGCCGCCCCTCCTTCAGGAAGTAGGCGATCAGCGAGCCGGCGATGAAGTTCAGCATGATGGTGGTGATCACCTCGCTGACGCCCCTGGTCGCCTTGAGGTAGCCGGCGATGCCGGCCCAGATGCCGCCGCAGACCATCGCGACGAGCAGGATCACCGGGATCTGCACGAAGCCCGGCAGGCTCAGCGCCCCGCCGACCACGGCGGCGAAGAACGCGGCGACCCGGTACTGCCCGTCGACCCCGATGTTGAAGAGGTTCATCCGGAAGCCGATGGCCACGGCCACCGCCGACAGGTAGTACGGGATCGCCTTGTTGAGGATCCAGACCTGGCTGTCGCTCTTGATGCCGAAGTCGAGCATCACGGAGAAGGCGGTGAACGGGTTGTCGCCCGTCAACAGCATCACCAGCGAGGTGATGGCCATCGCGGTGACCAGCGCCAGCAGTGGCGCGGCACCGCCCAGCACCAGCTTCTCGCGGCGCTCCTCGGTCAGAAAGCCGCCCGCCTTCACCGGGCACCTCCCTCGGCGTCGTTCCCGTCGGGGGTCCCGGAACCGTCGGCCGGGGTGTCGTTCTCGGTGGTCTCGGCGACCGCTCCCGAGCCTTCGGCGGCCCCGGAGGAGTCGGCGGGCTCGGCGGGTTCGGCCGCATCGGCGGGCTCGGCGGGCTCCGCCGTCTCCGCGCCCTCGGCGGTGAGATGGCCGCTGGCCGTTCCCGTCATCGCGGTGCCCAGCTCCTCGGGGGTGATGGTCGCCGGATCGGCGTCCGCGACCAGCCGGCCCCGGTACATCACGCGCAGGCTGTCGGAGAGGCCGATCAGCTCGTCCAGGTCGGCGGAGATCAGCAGCACCGCCAGGCCCTCGTGCCGGGCGCGGCGGATCTCGTCCCAGATCTGCGCCTGCGCGCCGACGTCCACGCCCCGGGTGGGGTGCGCGGCGATCAGCACCTTCGGCTGGTGGCTCATCTCGCGGCCCACGATCAGCTTCTGCTGGTTGCCGCCGGAGAGCGAACCGGCCGTGACCTCGATGCCCGGGGTCCGCACGTCGTACTCCTCGACGATGCGCCGGGTGTCGGCCCTGGCCTGACCGCCGGTCAGCCACGGGCCCCGCGAGTTGGGGGGCTCCGTGACATGGCCCAGCATCCGGTTCTCCCAGAGCGGCGCGTCCAGCAGCAACGCGTGCCGGTGCCGGTCCTCGGGAACGTAGCCGATGCCCGCCTCGCGGCGGCGCCGGGTCGAGGCGGTGGAGATCTCCTCGCCGTCCAGCGTCACCGACCCGCCGTCCGGGGTGCGGATGCCCATCACGGCCTCGACCAGCTCGGCCTGGCCGTTGCCCTCCACGCCGGCGATGCCCATGACCTCGCCGCGGTGGATGGTGAAGTCGATGTCGGCCAGCACCTCGCGGCGCAGCCCGTCCGAGTCGGTGCCCGACAGATGCAGCCCGGAGACCGTGAGCATCGGCTCGTCGGTGACCGTGGACTCCCTGGTGGCCGGCGTCGGCAGCTCACTGCCGACCATCAGCTCGGCCAGCCGCTTCGGGTCCGTCTCGGCCGGCAGCACGCTGCCCACCGTGGTGCCGCGCCGGATCACGGTGATCGCGTCGGCGACGGAGAGCACCTCGCCCAGCTTGTGCGAGATGAACAGCACCGTCAGCCCCTCGGCGGTCAGCCCCCGCAGGTTGTGGAAGAGCGCGTCCACCTCCTGCGGCACCAGCACGGCCGTCGGCTCGTCCAGGATCAGGGTGCGGGCGCCCCGGTAGAGGACCTTGAGGATCTCCACGCGCTGCCGGTCGGCGACGCCGATGTCCTCGACGAGCGCGTCGGGGCGGACGTTCAGCCCGTAGGTGTCGGAGAGCTCGGCGATCCTGCGCCGGGCGCGCGCGCCGATGCCGTGCGCCTTCTCGGCGCCGAGCACCACGTTCTCCAACACGGTCAGGTTGTCCGCCAGCATGAAGTGCTGGTGCACCATGCCGATCCCGCGCGCGATGGCCTCGGCCGGGCCCTTGAACGAGACCTGCTCCCCGTCGATGGCGATGGTGCCCTCGTCGGGGCGCTGCATCCCGTAGAGGATCTTCATCAGGGTGGACTTGCCGGCGCCGTTCTCCCCGACCAGGGCGTGCACGGTGCCGCGCCGGACGGTGATGTCGATGTCGTGGTTGGCGACCACGCCGGGGAAGCGTTTGGTGATGCCGCGCAGGGCCACCGCGGGAACGTCGGGGGTACCGGCGTCCCCGGCGGCCGGGGGCGGGCTGCTGGAGGCTGGGATGACGCACTCTCCTCGGGAGAAGGAGCGGGGCCCCGTGCGGGGTCGAGTGGGAAGGGTGGGGCAGACGGTACCGGGTGCGGGTGACGCCGGCTCAGCGGGGCTCGTTCACCCCGCCGGTCGGCGCCGGGTCGGCACCGAGCCGGCACCGGGTCAGCGCCGGGACGCTGCCGGAACCTGCCGGCGCCCGCGCCGTCCGCCCCGGCGCGGGGCGGTGGCGCGGGCGCCGGCGTGGTGTCACGGGGTGTCGCTGACGGTGGTCTCGCCGTCGATGATCCGCTGGGTGGCGGCGTCGATATCGCCCTGGATGTCGTCGATGAACCCGCCGGAGGTGGACAGCTCGACGCCGTCCTCGGCCAGCGTGTACTCGTGGACACCGGACGGGGCCTCGCCGTTGTGGACGGCGGTGATCAGGTCCTCGACGGCCACGTCGACCCGCTTGACGCCGGAGGTCAGGATCGAGTCCTGGTACTCGGCGAGCCCGGGCTGCTGGTACTGGTCGGAGTCGACGCCGATCGCCCAGGCGCCCTCGACGGCGGCGACCTGCTCGACCGAGCCGCTGCCGGAGGAGCCGGCGGCGGTGTAGATGACGTCGACGTCGCGGCCGAGCATGGCGTTGGCCTTCTCGCTGGCCTTCGCCGGGTCGGCGAAGCCGCGGTCGTCGTCGGCGTAGAGGTAGTCGACCTCGACGTCGATGTCCGGGTCGGTCTCGGTGACGCCCTGGACGAAGCCGGCCTGGAACTTCTGGATCAGCGGGTTGTCCACACCGCCGATGAAGCCGACGCGGCCGGTCTCGCTCTTCAGGGCGGCGGCGACGCCGGCGAGGTAGGAGACCTCGTGCTCGGCGAAGACCATGCCGTAGACGTTGTCGCCCTCGGGGGCGGCGTCCACCACGCCGAAGGTGGTGTCCGGGAAGTCGGCGGCGACCTGCTGGATCGAGTCGCCGTAGAGGTAGCCGACGCCGATGACCGGGTTGTAGCCCTCGTTGGCCAGCGCGGTCAGGCGCTGCACGCGGTCGGCGTTGGTCTCGCCGCTGCGCGCGGTCTGGAACTCGGGGGTGACGCCCAGCTCCTCGCCCGCGCGGTCGGCGCCGGTCGCGGCCGACTCGTTGAACGAGTGGTCGTCGCGCCCGCCCACGTCGAAGGCGATGCCGGGGCCCTTGTCCCCCTCGTTGTCATTGGACTCGGTCGAGCTCTCCCCACAGGCGCTGGCCGTCAGGGCCAGCGTCGCGGCGATGGCGACCGTTGCTGCGAACCTCGATACGCGGCGCAAGAGGACCGATCCCTTCGGGTTTGAAAGCGCCTCTTACGGCGCTGTTGGGCCGATCGTAACGCGCGTAGAACAGGGGAGACAGCCTCACGTTTGGGCCCGTTATCAGATCGGTGTTAAGGCAACGTGGAGGCAACGATGACGGGTGGTCCATGTCACGCGGCGGCCGACGCGGAAGGGCGCGGGCCGAGAGGCCCGCGCCCTTCCGTCCACGACATGACCGTGATCCACGAGGTACGTCCGCTCAGCCGAGGCTCAGCCGAGGAGCGCCGCGGCCGTCAGCAGGTCGACGCCGACGGAGATGGCGTGCTCGTCGACGTCGAAGTCGCCCTGGTGGATGTCCCTGACGACCCCCGAGGCGTCCCCGCGCGGCCGGACCCCGAGGCGGGCCATGGCGCCCGGCACCTGCTCCAGATACCAGGAGAAGTCCTCGCCGCCCAGCGACTGCTCGGTGGACTCCACCGACTCGGCGCCGAACCTGGCGGTCATCGCCTCGGCCAGCAGCGCGGTGGAGCCCGGGTCGTTGACCACCGGGGGGACGCCGCGGATGTACTGGATCTCCGACTTGGCCCGCCAGAGCGTGGCGACCTCGTCCACCGCGGCGTGCACCAGGTCGGGCGCCTGCCGCCAGGTGTCGAGGTCCAGGCAGCGCATCGTGCCGGACAGCTCGGCCGACTGTGGGATGACGTTCGGCGCGTGGCCGGTGGTCAGCCGCCCCCAGGTCATGGCGAGCCCGGCGCGGGTGTCGACGCGGCGGCCGAGCAGCGCGGGGACCTCGGTGACGACCTTGGCCGCGGCGGTGACCAGGTCCGTGGTCAGCTGCGGGCGCGCGGTGTGACCGCCGGGGCCGGCGAGGGTGACCTCGACGCGGTCGCAGGCCGAGGTGATCGCCCCCGTGCGCAGGCCGATGCGGCCGGCCTCGACCTTCGGGTCGCAGTGCAGGGCCAGGATGCGGCCGACGCCGGTCAGCACGCGGGACTCGATGGCGTCCGTCGCCCCGCCGGGCAGCACCTCCTCGGCCGGCTGGAAGATCAGCCGCACCGGGCGGGTCAGCCGCCCCTCGGCGGCCAGCCTCGCCAGCACCAGGCCGGCGCCGAGGACCACCGTGGTGTGCACGTCGTGCCCGCAGGCGTGGGCGCGGCCGGGGACGGAGGAACGGTACGGGACCGTCTTGGTGTCCGGGATGGGCAACGCGTCGATGTCGGCGCGCAGCGCGAGCATCTCCCCCTCGGCACCGGGTGGGCGTACGTCACAGACCAGGCCCGTGCCGACGTCGAGGACGCGGGGGGCCAGACCGGCACGCTCCAGACGGTCCTTGAGCACGGCGGTGGTGCGGACCTCCTGGTTACCCAGCTCGGGGTGACGGTGGAGGTCGCGCCGGAAGGCGATGAGTTCCGCACGCAGCGCGTCGTCGAGCGTCGTGGGGGTGGACTCAGGGGACAGCAGATCACTCACGTGATCGAGGTTAGCCCCGATCACCGGCCGATGGGCCGGCGATCATGCAAAGTTCACACAACAGATGCATAGATATTCGGTTGGGTCGTGGTGTGACTGGGTATGAGTGCTCTCTTATCCATGCTTGCGCGTGATTGCCCTTTTCCGGACTGAAGTTGCACCGGCACGCTTGTGGTTTGTGGGGGTGCGACCACGGTACGGGGTGGCGGGGGTGCGTTGTCGAGTACCGCCCGGCGTGGGGTTGCTCGCGCCACCTCCACCGCCGGTGGGCGGCTGGGGGGCGCGAGGAACTGCGCGGTGCGTTCGTGGCGGGGGGCAGACGACCACCGAGCCGTACCGGGCGGGCGCGTTGTCGACTGCCGCCCGGCGTGGGGTTGCTCGCGCAGTTCCCCGCGCCCCTGCGCCGGCGTGGGGTTGCTCGCGTAGTTCACCGCGGTCCTGCCGCCGGCCGTGGGTGGCTCAGGTCTGTTGGGGGGCGGGGAGGGAGACCAGGCCGTGGGTGCCTCGGGCCGTGGTCGTGACGGCGGAGAGGAAGCCGCTGGCGCGTGCCGTGACGCGGTCCGTGAACCACCCCTCGGCCAGGTCGCAGACCAGCACCCGCACCTCCGTGTCCGCCAGCACGCGGGGCAGCGTGTGCACCACGGTGGAGGGGAAGCTCAGGATCGTTCCGCCTATCGGCCCGCGCCTGGCCACCAGTTCCAGCGGCAGGTCCGGGCGGATCACCTCGACGCCGGTCTCGTCCGCGAGGCGGCGCAGCTTCTCGGCGCTCTCCCTGCGGTGGGCCCAGTAGCGGGTGACGTGGTGCTCCCTGGCCAGGTCCCCGACGGCGGCGAGGTAACGGTCCTCCCGCAGCACCCCGGTCTCCACCAGGGAGGTGCCGACCAGGTCGGCCCCCTCCGTGACGCGCGGCTTGCCGAAGTAGTGGCGCGTCCAGGGGAACGCGTTCTCCGTGACGGTGATCCCCTCCATGGGGCGCACCGGCATCGCGGTGAAGATCTCCACGACCCGGCCGGGCGCCGGGGAGAGCCGGTGCACCGCGCGGCGTGCGACCGGCGCGAAGAGCAGCCCGGCCGCGCCCCGGGAGGACGGCCGGTGCCAGCGCACCAGCCGCTCCCCGTTGGCCAGTTGGGAGACGAACTCCATGGTCGCCGTGCCGTCGTCGACCACCACGATGTCGCGCGGGCGGCTGAGCGAGAGCAGCAGCTGGAGGTAGCGGGAGAACGGGTCCCCCACCACCAGCCGGCGGGCCCTGCGCAGCGGCCCGGCCAGCGCGGCCAGCGTCCTGGGAGGCGCGCCGGCGCCGCCGCGCGCCTCCTGCCAGCGGACCTGGTGCCCCGAGTCCCTGGCCAGCCGCGCCATCCGGCGCAGCTGGCCACGGGTCGTGGGGTCACGAGGAGGGAGCACCACCACCGCGCACTCGGTCTCGGTGGCGCTGGCCCACTCCAGGATGTTGAGCAGCTGGACCGGGCTCTCGGCGAAGGCCAGCGTCTCGGCCGTCTCCGTCGCCCCGGCCGTTCCGGCCTTCCTGGTCTGGGGTTCGCTCATGGACCTCTCCGTCCGGGACCGCGTGACGCTCCCGCGTCGGCGGGGTGGTGGGTGCCGGCGCACGGGGGGCGCCGGCTGCCCGGCCTCAGACCGAGGCCGGCTCGGGGGAGCTCTCGTTGTTCTCGGCCACGACGCCCTTGACGCGGCGCAGCTTCTTCATCGGGGCCAGCTCGCTGTCGTAGACCCGCTTCACGCCGTCGCCCAGGGACTCCTCGATGATCCGGATGTCCCGCACCAGCCGCGTCAGGCCCTGCGGCTCGACGGAGGCGGCCTGGTCCGAGCCCCACATGGCGCGGTCCAGGGTGATGTGGCGCTCGACGAAGACCGCGCCGAGCGCGACGGCGGCCAGCGTGGTCTGGAGGCCGGTCTCGTGGCCGGAGTAGCCGATCGGCACGTTGGGGTACTCGGCCTGGAGGGTGTGGATCACCCGCAGGTTGAGCTCCTCGGCCTTGGCCGGGTAGGTGGAGGTGGCGTGGCAGAGCAGGATGTTCTCGCTGCCGAGCACCTCGACGGCGTGCCGGATCTGCTGGGGCGTCGACATCCCGGTGGAGAGGATGACGGTGCGGCCGGTGGCGCGCAGCGAGCGCAGCAGCTCGTCGTCGGTGAGGGAGGCGGAGGCCACCTTGTAGGCGGGAACGTCGAAGCCCTCAAGGAAGTTGACGGCCTCGGTGTCCCACGGCGAGGCGAACCAGTGGAGCCCGCGCTTGACGCAGTACTCGTTGATCGCCCGGTAGTCGTCGGCGTCGAACTCGACCCGGTGCCGGTAGTCGATGTACGTCATCCGGCCCCAGGGGGTGTCCCGCTCGATCTCCCACTGGTCGCGGGGGGTACAGATCTCGGGGGTCCGCTTCTGGAACTTCACCGCGTCGCAGCCGGCCTCGGCGGCGGCGTCGATCAGGGCGAAGGCGTTCTCCAGGTCACCGTTGTGGTTGATGCCGATCTCGCCCGTGATGTAGACCGGGCGGCCCGGGCCCACGATGCGGTCGCCGAGCTGACGGAGCCGGTTTCCTGCGGTCATGATGCTGTCAGTTCCTTTCCGAGGAGCCACGAGGCGATCTCGCGGACGGCGCCCGACCCGCCCGGCGCTGAGGTGACAGCGCGGGCGGCGGAGCGCACGACGTCATGGGCACTGGCGACGGCCACAGGCCAGCCGACCAGGTGGAAGCACGGCAGGTCGTTGACGTCGTTGCCCGCGTAGAGCACGCGCTCCGGGGCGATTCCTGCTTCCTCGCACCACTGCTTGAGGGCGAGGTCCTTCCGGTCGACGCCGTGCATCACCGGGATGCGCAGCTTGCGCGCCCGGGCGGCGACCACCGGGTTCTCCTCCGAGGAGAGGATCAACAGGGGCATCCCGGCCCGGCGGAGCGCGGCGATGCCGAGCCCGTCGCCGCGGTGGACCGAGACGAGTTCCCTTCCCTCGGAGTCGACGAGCACCCGGTCGTCGGTCTGGGTGCCGTCGAAGTCGAGCACCACCGCGTCCACGTCGGCGCGGGTGGGCAGGTAGTCGGGGAAGTGCGGGAAGCGCGAGTAGCTGTCGTGGTCGGCGGAGGTGCCGGTGGCTATCGCGTTCCGTCCGCCGTCCAGCAGCGGGGCCAGCGCGCGGGCGCGGGCCAGGTCGTGCGGGTCGTCGATCTCCAGCACCCGCGCGGGGTCGGCGCGCACCAGCTCGGTGCGGCCGAAGAAGCGGTGCCGCTCGGCGCGGAAGCCGGAGGCGCGCATCGCGTAGGCGGCGCCGGTCTCCAGCAGGTCCTGCGGCCGGTCCTGGCGGCGGGGGCGGTACGCCTTGTCGTGGTTGACGCCCTGGCCGCCGGTGGCGGCGGCCTCGCGCCAGACGTAGCCGTGGAACGGGGCGACGGTCAGCGCGGTGTCGGCACCGTCGAGCACGGCGGCGGAGACGCCGTCGATCTCCTCGCGGCTGATGAACGGGCTGGTGCACTGCACCAGCAGCACCACGTCGACCTTGACGCGGTGCCGCTCCTCGTAGACGCCCATGGCGTGCAGGACGGCGGCCTCACTGGTCGCGGTGTCGCTGGAGATGTCCTCCGGGCGCTCGATGACCTCGGCGCCCGCGGCGTGCGCGGCGGCGGCGATGCCCGGGTCGTCGGTCGAGACGACCACGGAGGTCAGCAGGCGCGCGGCCCGGCACTCCCGCACCGCGCGGGTGATCAACGGGGCGTCGCCGACGGGCGCGAGGTTCTTGCCGGGAACTCCCTTGGAGCCTCCGCGCGCGGGGATCACGGCCAGCACTGTGCTCATGGCTCACGCCTTCGTCGAGGTCGGTTCGGTGTGGTGGCCGGGGGGTGGGCGTTCACAGCTGGCCCCAGCGGCGGATGAGGGGGGCGACGCGCTGGGCGCCCGCGCGGTAGGCGCCGCGGGCGGTGCGGCGCAGCAGCTTCTTCGAGGCGCCGCGCAGGCCCGCTTCGGAGGCGTTCGACGGCTGGTCGGCCAACGGCTCGCCCTTGGGGTCGAGCCCGTGGCGGGCCAGCAGCCGCGGCAGATAGCCGGGCGCGGTGCGCGCCGTGTAGTAGGGGGCCAACGGGGGCAGCCCGTCGCGCGCCCGCTCGTCGAGCAGGGCGGCGAGCCTGCCGCGGGCGGCGGTGAAGCCGCTCTCCACGCTGGAGGCGCCCCGGGTGATGCCCTGGTCGGCGAGCCAACCGGGGTCGGGGGTCGGGATCAGGCCGTCGTCGATCTCGTCCCAGGAGGCGAGGCAGCCGGAGCCGATGAAGTAGTGGTTGCCCAGCGGCTCGCGGACGCCGAGGTCGGTGAGGACGGCCGTGGGTATGGAGCGCTCCAGCGACTCCAGGGCGGCCGTCGAGGAGACCGTCACCAGCAGGTCGGTGGTGTCCAGGACCTCGCCCATGTTGCCGTAGGCGAGGCTGAAGTTGGCCGGCCACTCCTCCTTGGCCCGCTCGGCGAGCCGCTGGTAGGGCAGCTCCTCGATGTGGGTGGTGTGCTCGCTGGGCTTGCTGCGCAGCTTGAGCACCACCTCGCGGTCCGGGTGGCGCCGGGCGTGCGCCATGGCGCGGCCCAGCAGATAGGCGCGCTCCGCGCGCCCCTCGGGCACCGAGGGCTGCACGGCGAAGACCACCCGCGTCGGCCGCTCGCCGCGCGCGGCGGGGCCCGGGTCGTGGGCGGTGCCGCCGAGGAACGGCAGCGCGCAGGGGGTGACGGAGTCGCCGCCCGCGCCGACGCCTTCGTAGATCTCACGGAAACGGCGCACGTCGTAAGGGCTGTTGGCGAGGACCAGGTCGGCGCCGTGGCGCAGCAGCAGCCCGTCGGAGAGCTTCTCGTAGACGACGCCCACGTAGCCGGTGACCACGACGGGGCGGCGCTCGGCGCCTTCCCAGGCGCGGGCGAGCCCGTGCAGCATGGCCTGGGTGGTGCCGCCGACGCAGGAGAGCACCAGCACGTCGAACGGCGGCAGCTCGGGGTTCTCGCCGGAGGCCCTGCGGCCCTGCTCGGCGAGGAAGTCGACCGCGTTGATCTCGGTCAGGTCCTGGGCCTCGGCCCCCACCTCCGCGAGCTGCCGGGCCGTGGGTGTGGCGCGGCCCCAGAGGAGGTAGCCATGGACGGCCGACTCGGGGGCTATGCGGAGCGCCGTCAGGGCGCCCCACTTCCACCGGGTGTCGGAATCCGCCAGCACGGCCACGCGGGTCTTGGTGGGGGATGAATCGGGCACGTTCTGAACGCTAGGCAGCCGTTTCGAGTCGCGGACCAACTCAATGACAACAGGGCGTTAACAGCACGACACATAAACCCGAACTGGCCTCGTCAGAGGGCGTGTTCACCTGTCTCGGCGACGCTGTTCACCTCACGGACACCGTTGGGACGGCCCTCCGACAACCCACCTTGCCGGTGCGGACCGTGGTCGCCCGCGCCTCGCCGCCGGGGGCCCCAACCGCCCACCGGCCGAGAAGGGGCGCGGGGAACTGCGCGAGCAACCACACACCGGGGCGCAGACGACAACCCACCCGGCCACGAAGCTCCGTAGTCGACCAACCCCCGCCACGAATGCACCGCGCAGTTCCCCGCGCCCCCAAGCAGGCCGCCACCTGCCGAAGGCGAAACCCGTACCTGACCCACCACGCCAGCCCAATCCAGGGGCGCGGGGAACTGCGCGAGCAACCAACCACCGGGGCGCAGACGACAACCCACCCAGACCGGCAAGGTCAGTAGTCGACCAACCCCCGCCACGAATGCACCGCGCAGTTCCCCGCGCCCCCAAGCGGGCCGTCACCTGCCGCAGGCGAAACCCGTACCTGACCCACCACGCCAGCCCCCACCAGGGGCGCGGGGAACTGCGCGAGCAACCATGCGCCGGGGGAACGGAAAAAGGGGCCGCTCGGCGGCCCCTTCCGGGAAAAAGAAAGAGAGTGGCGCGGGCAGGGCTGGGGGAAAACCACCCCGCCCGCGCCTGGGGCTCCCTGAGGTACGGGGGGGACCTCCGGGTGAGCCCCTGTCGGCCGATGACCAGTCGGCCTGCTTCTTACTGCGCCGCGCCCCGCGTTTGCGTTACAGCGCTCCGCCGGCCCGTCACGTCAGGCCCGTTCCACCAGCTCGGCGAGGCGGCGCAGCCCCCGGTGGTTGGCGGTGCGGACGGCGCCGGGGCGGGAGCCGAGCAGCAGCGCCGCGCGCTTGGCGTCGAGTCCGAAGAGGGTGCGCAGCATCACCGCGCCGGCCTGCTCCTGCGGCAGCTCGGCGACCAGCTCGATGGTGCGGCTGGTGCCCAGCGCGGCGATGGCCTCCTCCGCCGTGTCGGCCGAGGACGGGAGGTCGACCAGCGCCGTCTCGTCCGTGCCGCACTCCCTGGGCCGTCGGCCGCGCGCCCTGAGGTGGTCCAGCGCCCGGTTCCGCGCGATGCGGGCGGCCCAGCCGCGGAAGCGGTCGGCGTCGCCATGGAAACGATCGAGGTCACGCGATATGTGGAGCCATGCCTCCGCCGTCACGTCCTCGGCGTCCGGATCGGCCACGATGGTGCGCACATAGCCGAGTAACCGGGGATGCACGGCACGGAAGACCGCGCGGAACGCGGCCTCGTCGCCTCCCTGAGCGGCATGGACCGCCTCGGTCAGCTCGCAGTCTGCCCCCTGCACTCCCGCCCCCTTGGCGACCCCTCGGCCGCACACTCGTTCCCACGGTGGTAACTGTCTGTCCTTCTGTTCTGAACGCTACGCGTCCCCAGCGGTGCCGTCCATGGCGCATCCGGCCGTATCCGCGCGGTAACGGAAAGCGGTCCCGAGGCGCTGAAGGAAGTGCCGAACGGGCCCGGTCAGGGGCCCGCGTCCGGCGGACAGCCGGGGTCTCTCCTGTGGGGGGTGGCGGCCCCGGCTGTCCCACCGTGACTGCCCCGTCTCCCCGCGGAACGCACCAGGCCGCACAGCGCTCTCACGCCTTCCCCCCGTCTTCCGGCCGGTTCCGCCGTGTTCTCCGCGCCAACCTCCCCACTTCTCCGCACCCCCGTTCCACCACCCGCCGACACATACCGTTAAAGTGATAGCACTTAGATAGACAGCCTCTTCCGAGGACCCCACGGGCAGGGCGGAGCCACACATGACATCCACGCAGACCACCGACCAGCGACAGCCCACCGATCCGACCGATCCGACGACCGAGCCCACGACGGAGCCGTCGATACGGGAGACCCCGGCACACAGCGTCCCCGGCGGGCTGGCTCTGCTGCTGACGTTCCTCGGGACGCTGCTCGGCGCGGCCGTCCTGGTGCTCGGCATCCTGCTGGCCAAGGACGAGCGGGCGGCGCTCGGCACCGTCGCGATCGTGTTCGGCTCGCTGCTCTTCACCGGTTCGATCCTCACGATGAGCGGGCTCAACATGGTCGCCCCCGGCGAGGCCAGGGTGGTGCAGTTCTTCGGCCGCTACGTGGGCACCATCCGCGACGACGGCCTCCGCTGGGTCAACCCCCTGACCACCCGCGCCAAGATCTCCACCCGGGTCCGCAACCACGAGACCGCCGTGCTCAAGGTCAACGACGCCGACGGCAACCCCATCGAGCTGGCCGCCGTCATCGTCTGGCAGGTGCGGGACACCGCGCAGGCGAGCTTCGAGGTGGACGACTTCGTCGAGTTCGTCGCCACCCAGACCGAGTCCGCCGTCCGGCACATCGCCATCGAGTACCCCTACGACGCCCCCGGCGAGAACGCGCTCTCGCTGCGCGGCAACGCCGAGGAGATCACCGAGAAGCTGGCCGTCGAGCTCACCGCCAGGGTCAGCCCCGCCGGGGTGCGGATCGTCGAGTCCCGCTTCACCCATCTCGCCTACGCGCCGGAGATCGCCTCCGCGATGCTCCAGCGCCAGCAGGCGGGCGCCGTGGTGGCCGCGCGGGAGACCATCGTCGAGGGCGCCTGCGGGATGGTGGAGGCGGCGCTGGGCCGGATGACCGAGCTGGAGCTGGTGGAGCTGGACCAGGAGCGCAAGGCGGCCATGGTCTCCAACCTGCTGGTCGTCCTCTGCGGCGACCGTTCGCCCCAGCCCGTGCTGAACACCGGCACGCTGTACCAGTGACCGAGCCGTCCGAGGGGCGCGGACACCGCGCCGCGCGTGACACGAGGAAGCAGGTGCTGCTGCGTCTGGACCCCGCGGTGCACGAGGCGTTGCGGCGCTGGGCGGCGGACGAGCTGCGCAGCACCAACGCCCAGCTGGACTACCTGATCCGCCGCGCGCTGCGGGAGGCCGGCCGGCTGCCGTCCGGCGCCCGGCCCCCCGCCCGCCGGGGCCGGCCGCCCGCGGCGGGCGCCGAGGGGGAGGCACCGGACGCGCCGGAGCGGGACGGGGAGTGAGCGAACGAGGGCCGCCGGGACCCCCGTTCGCCTCCGCCGCGCGCTCAGGCCGCCGTCACCCGGTCGGCCAGTTGGCTGAACTCGGCCCATTCCAGCTCGGGTTCGGCCGGGTCCCAGAGCTTCTGCGCGACCGCGCGCAACGGCCCCGTGATGCCGGCGGCGACCTCGTCCTGGGTCTGGGCGTCCGCGATGTCGCCCCAGACGGCGAACCGCCCGCCCGGCACATGCTCGGCGTCGCGGAACTCCTCCGGCACCGGCTCGCTGCCGCGCACCACGTCCGGGGTCCACTCCTGGTAGATGCGCTCCCCCGTCGGATAGGTGAACTCGTTGGGCTCGCCGAGCACGTAGTAGAGGTACTCGGAGTTCATGTTGACCAGCGGCCAGCCGCCCTCCAGGTACTCCACCGGCTCCCGGGCGCCGATCTCGCGGCCGGTCCAGTAGGTGACCTCCCGCTCCTGGTCAGGCTGGACCTCGCCGCCGGCGTGCATCCCGTCGTTCCACACCTGCGGGGTCTTGCCGGCGTCCCTGGCGACGTCGGCCCGGTCGTTGAGCCAGCCGGTGGCGAGGTCGGTGACGCCGGCGTCGTCGCCGAAGCGCTCCCTGGCCGCCTCGGCGAGGTCCGGGTAGGAGGCGTCCGGGTCGGACTTGTAGAGCGCCGCGTACTCGTCGCCGCCCAGGTGGAGGTAGTCGCTGGGGAACAGCTCGGCGTACTCGCGCAGCAGGTCGTCGACGATCTCGGCGGAGTCGGGGTTGGCGATGTCGATGGCGCCGGGCGTCGCCGAGCCGTCCTGTTCGCGCAGCTGGAGGTCGGGGTGGGCCTCCGTCACCACGCCGAGGTGCCCGGGGGAGTCGATCTCCGGGATCACATCGATGTGCAGCGACTGGGCCAGTCGGATGATGTCGGTGACCTGGTCCTTGGTGAGGTGGTCGTCGGAGACGATCTCCGGGTGGGACTCGCTCTCGATGCGGAAGCCCTGGTCGTCGCTGAAGTGCAGCTGGAGCTGGTTCAGCTTCAGCTCCGCCATCTCGCGCAGCCGCGCCTCGATCCACTCGGCGTCGTAGTGCTTGCGGGCGATGTCCAGGCTCAGGCCGCGCTGCGGCCGGTCGGGCCGGTCCTCGACCGTGCCCTGGGCGATGCCGCCCTGGTCGCGCACGGCCTGGACGAGGGTGACCGTGCCGTAGAACGCGCCGGCGTCCGTCTCGGCCGTGATCGTCACCCGCTGGTCATCGGTCCGAAGCCGGTAGCCCTCGGCGCCGCTGTCGGCGCCGTCGTCCAGCACCAGCTCTATGTCCCCGGGGCCCGCGTCCTCGTCCGCCCGGTCGACGGACAGTTCGTCCGCCAGCCGGTCGGCCTCGTCGGTCAGGGAGCCGTCCGGGTCGGTCACGACCCGGGTGGAGTCCGCGGGGGCCCAGCCGGGGCCGGGGGCGGCGTCGAAGGAACGGACGGCGGGCACCGTGCGCGGCGCCTCGTCCGGGCCGGTGGGCAGGGGGGTCGCGGGGGACTCGCCGACGCCCCCCGGCTGCCGGGAACCGGCCTCGTCGTGGGGGTCGCCTGAGGGTCTGGTCATCGTCACGACCAGGGCGAGGGCGATCAACGCCACCGCTCCGGCCAGTGCGCATATTCGCCAGGGCGCTTGTCGCATATTCCGAAGGTAACCGCTGGTCATGAGCTGGCAAACGGATGACAGGGATGCCGGATTTATCGCCCGCGGAGGCCCCCGGGACAGGGCGGCCGAAACGCGTCGATACCATGTGCGCGGCCGGTGGACCGTACCCGGCCGGGCCGACCGACATCCAAAGGGAGCTGCCGGCAGGCCCGACGTGATTCGCGTGCGAAGGGTTCTTCCGTGCCGGCAGGAACGTTGTACCGCGGCCGGGAAGGCATGTGGTCATGGGTGGCGCACCGCGTCACCGGTGTCCTCATCTTCTTCTTCCTGTTCGTCCATGTCCTGGACACCGCTCTGGTCCGTGTCTCCCCCGAGGCGTACGACGACACCATCGCGGTGTACAAGACGCCCCTCGTGGCCGTGATGGAGTACGGGCTGGTCGCCGCGGTGCTCTTCCACGCGCTGAACGGCCTGCGGGTGGTGGCCGTCGACTTCTGGGCCAGCGGCACCCGTTACCAGAAGCAGATGCTCTGGACCGTGGTGGGCCTCTGGCTGCTGCTGATGGCCGGCGCCGCCTACCCGGTGCTTGGCCACGCCGTCCGCGAAGTGTTCGGGAGCTAGATCACCATGAGCGCAACGAGTTCCGTGAGTGCCACCGAGGGCATCGGCCCCGACAACCCGGCGCCGCTGGTCGAGCCACCGCGCGCCAGGTCGGCCAGGACACCGAAGTCCACCCGCACCAACTTCGAGCTGTACGGCTGGATCTTCATGCGGCTGTCCGGCATCGTGCTGGTGGTGCTGGTCCTCGGCCACCTGCTGATCCAGCTGGTGCTGGACGGCGGCGTGAGCAAGGTCAGCTTCGCCTTCGTGGCCGGACGCTGGGCCTCCCCGTTCTGGATGGCCTGGGACCTGATCATGCTCTGGCTCGCCATGCTCCACGGCGCCAACGGGCTGCGCACGATCATCAACGACTACGCGCAGCGGGACGGCACCCGCTTCTGGCTGAAGATGCTGCTGTACACGGCCACGGTCTTCACCGTGCTGCTGGGCACCCTGGTGATCTTCACCTTCGACCCGAACATCCGCTGACGCACCGGGGCTGACGAGGCATTCGCATATGCAGATCCACAAGTACGACACCGTGATCGTCGGCGCCGGCGGCGCCGGGATGCGCGCGGCCATCGAGGCCACCAAGCGCAGCCGGACCGCGGTGCTCACCAAGCTCTACCCGACCCGTTCCCACACCGGCGCGGCGCAGGGCGGCATGGCCGCGGCGCTCGCCAACGTCGAGGAGGACAACTGGGAGTGGCACACCTTCGACACCATCAAGGGTGGCGACTACCTGGTTGACCAGGACGCGGCGGAGATCCTGGCCAAGGAGGCCATCGACTCCGTGCTCGACCTGGAGAAGATGGGCCTGCCGTTCAACCGCACGCCCGAGGGCCGCATCGACCAGCGCCGGTTCGGCGGTCACAGCCGCAACCACGGCGAGGCCCCGGTCCGCCGCTCCTGCTACGCGGCCGACCGCACCGGGCACATGATCCTCCAGACGCTGTACCAGAACTGCGTCAAGGAGGGCGTGGAGTTCTACAACGAGTTCTACGTCCTGGACCTGCTGCTCAACGAGGTCGACGGCGAGCGCCGCACCGCCGGCGTCGTCGCCTACGAGCTGGCCACCGGCGAGCTGCACGTCTTCCAGGCCAAGGCCGTCGTCTTCGCCTCCGGCGGCAACGGCAAGTTCTACAAGGTGACCTCCAACGCCCACACCCTCACCGGTGACGGCCAGGCCGCCGCGCTGCGGCGCGGACTGCCGCTGGAGGACATGGAGTTCTTCCAGTTCCACCCGACCGGCATCTGGAAGATGGGCATCCTGCTCACCGAGGGCGCCCGCGGCGAGGGCGGCATCCTGCGGAACAAGGACGGCGAGCGCTTCATGGAGAAGTACGCGCCCGTCATGAAGGACCTCGCCTCCCGCGACGTCGTCTCCCGTTCGATCTACACCGAGATCCGCGAGGGTCGCGGCTGCGGCCCCGACGGCGACCACGTCTTCCTGGACCTCACCCACCTGCCGCCCGAGCAGCTGGACGCCAAGCTGCCGGACATCACCGAGTTCGCCCGCACCTACCTGGGCATCGAGCCGTACACCGACCCGATCCCGATCCAGCCGACCGCGCACTACGCGATGGGCGGGATGCCGACCAACGTGCTCGGCGAGGTGCTGGCCAACAACACCGACGTGGTGCCGGGGCTCTACGCCGCCGGCGAGGTCGCCTGCGTCTCGGTGCACGGCGCCAACCGCCTGGGCACCAACTCGCTGCTGGACATCAACGTCTTCGGCCGCCGCGCCGGCATCGCCGCCGCCGAGTACGCGGCCACCGCCGACTTCGTCGAACTGCCGGACGAGCCCGCCAAGTTCGTCGCCGACGAGGTGGAACGGATGCGGGACGCCACCGGCGGCGAGCGGATCACCGAGATCCGCGCGGCGCTCCAGGAGACCATGGACAAGAACGCCATGGTCTTCCGCACCGAGCAGACCCTCAAGGAAGCCCTGGAGGAGATCACCGAGCTGCGCCGCCGCTACCGCGACGTCTCGGTGCAGGACAAGGGGCGGCGGTTCAACACCGACCTGCTGGAGGCCCTGGAGCTGGGCAACCTGCTGGAGCTCGCCGAGGTCCTGGTGGTCTCCGCGCTGGCCCGCAAGGAGTCCAGGGGCGGCCACTACCGCGAGGACTACCCCAACCGCGACGACGTCAACTTCATGCGGCACACCATGGCCTACCGCGAGGTGGACGCCGAGGGCAACGAGTCGATCCGGCTGGACTACAAGCCGGTCGTCGTCACCCGCTACCAGCCGATGGAGCGTAAGTACTGATGGCTACCCCGACTCTGGAGAAGCCCGCCGAGGCGGGCACCGACCACCTCGTCACCGTGACCTTCCGGATCCGCCGGTTCAACCCGGAGGTCTCGGAGGAGGTCCACTGGCAGGACTTCGAGATCGCGATCGACCCCAAGGAGCGGGTCCTCGACGCGCTCCACCAGATCAAGTGGCACGAGGACGGCACGCTGACGTTCCGCCGCTCCTGCGCCCACGGGATCTGCGGCTCGGACGCGATGCGGATCAACGGCAAGAACCGGCTGGCCTGCAAGACGCTGATCAAGGACATCACCGCCATCAAGGGCTCGGTCGCCACCAAGCCGATCCTCGTCGAGCCCATCAAGGGCATGACGGTCCTCAAGGACCTGGTGGTCGACATGGAGCCGTTCTTCCAGGCGTACCGGGACGTCATGCCGTTCCTGATCACCTCGGGGAACGAGCCGACGCGCGAGCGTCTCCAGTCCGCCGAGGACCGGGAGCGCTTCGACGACACCACCAAGTGCATCCTGTGCGCCGCGTGCACCTCCTCGTGCCCGGTGTTCTGGAACGACGGCCAGTACTTCGGGCCGGCGGCGATCGTCAACGCGCACCGCTTCATCTTCGACTCGCGCGACGAGGGCGGCGAGCAGCGCCTTGAGGTGCTGAACGACAAGGACGGCGTGTGGCGCTGCCGCACCACGTTCAACTGCACCGACGCCTGCCCCCGCGGCATCGAGGTGACCAAGGCCATCCAGGAGGTCAAGAAGGCCCTGATCACCCGCCGGTTCTGAGACCGCGGGTCCGTTCCCCGCGCCGCCGAGCCGCCCACCGGGCGGTGAGGGGGCGCGGGGAACGGCGCGAGCACCACACACCGGGCCGAGGACGACAACCCGCCCGGCCCCGAGGCTCCGCGGTCGGCCCACCGGGGTCAGTGCGTCGCTCGTCACGGCTGCCTGGCACGGGTCTCGTGCCCACGGCATGGGAATTCCGCCCGCCGGATGCCAAGCTGCGTTCATGAGCACCGCAGAAGAGACCCCGGTCGAGACCACCGTCGTCGCACGGTTGCTGGCGGCACTGCCGGCCGACACCGTGCTCACCGATCCCGATGTGACCGCCTCCTACGCGCACGACATGGCGAGCTTCTGCCCGGCGGGCCGGGCCGCTGCCGTGGTGCTGCCCCGTTCCGTCGAGCAGGTCCAGGAGACGCTGCGGATCTGCCACGCGCTGGGCGTCCCCGTGGTGCCGCAGGGCGCCCGGACCGGGCTGTCCGGCGCGGCGAACGCGGTCGACGGCTGCGTGGTGCTCTCGCTGCTGCGGATGGACCGGGTCCTTCAGATCGACCCGGTGAACCGGATCGCCGTCGTGGAGCCGGGCGTCGTCAACGCGGACCTCTCCAAGGCGGTCGCCGAGCACGGGCTCACCTACCCGCCGGACCCCTCCAGTTGGGAGCAGTGCACCATCGGCGGCAACATCGGCACCGGCTCCGGCGGGCTGTGCTGCGTCAAGTACGGGGTGACCGCCGAGTACGTGCTGGGCCTGGACGTGGTGCTGGCCGACGGGCGGCTGCTGCACACCGGGCGGCGCACCGCGAAGGGCGTCGCCGGCTACGACCTGACGCGGCTCTTCGTCGGCGCCGAGGGAACGCTGGGCGTGGTGGTCGGCGCGGTGCTGGCGCTGCGGCCGGCGCCGCCGCGGCAGCTGGTGCTGGCCGCCGAGTTCGGCTCGGCGGCGGCGGCCGGGGACGCGGTGGCCGCGATCATGGGCGCCGGGCACACGCCGTCGCTGCTGGAGCTGATGGACGGCACCAGCGTGCGGGCCGTCAACCGGCTGACGAGGATGGGCCTGCCGGAGTCGACGCGGGCGCTGCTGCTGGCCGCGTTCGACACCCCGGGGGCGGCGGAGGACCTGGCGGCGGTCGCCGAGCTGTGCCGGGCGTCGGGGGCGACCGAGGTGGTGCCGGCCGACGACCAGGCCGAGTCGGAGATGCTGCTCGCCGCCCGCCGCGCCACCCTCCCGGCGCTGGAGGCGGTGACCGGCACCACGATGATCGACGACGTGTGCGTGCCGCGCGACCGGATGGCGGAGCTGATCGACGGGATCGCCGCCATCGCCGAACGCGTCGACCTGACCATCGGCGTCGTCGCCCACGCCGGGGACGGCAACGCCCACCCGACGGTCTGCTTCGACGCCTCCGACCCCGACCAGGCGGCGCGGGCGCGGGCCTCGTTCGACGACATCATGGCCCTGGGCCTGGAGCTGGGCGGCACGATCACCGGCGAGCACGGGGTCGGGGTGCTGAAGAAGGAGTGGCTGGCCAGGGAGTTGGGCCCGGTCGGCCTCGAACTCCAGCGCTCCGTCCGCCGGGTCTTCGACCCGACGGGCATCCTCAACCCGGGCAAGGTGCTCTGAGACCGGCCCGGGCAAGGCGCTCCGAGCCCCCGGGGCAGGGCGGCCGGCTCAGTCCGTCTCCCGCCGTTCGACGGCCGAGCCCCCGGCGCGCACGTCGCGCGCGGTGTCCTCGCGCTGGTCGTAGGGGGTGCACAGCTCGTCCAGCAGGCGGGCGCGGGAGTCGGCGGGGTCGCGGACCAGGTCGGGCTGGACGCGTTCCCGCCAGACCTCGGCGGCGCGGGGCAGCGACTCGGCGAGGGAGCGGCGCAGCATCCGCTTGGCGACCAGCAGCGGCACCGCGACCACCGGGCGCAGCACGCCGCGCCCGCGCGCGTTGACCAGCACCTCCACCTCCCAGGCGCCACCGGGGGCCGGGCGGGGCGTGGCCCTGGCCTCGCCGCGCACCAGCGAGTGCCGCACCTGGACCAGCAGCGGCGGGCGCCCGGCCGTGCCGGCGGCCGAGGCGTACCAGCGACCGAAGTCCAGCTCGGCCTGGAGCGTGAACCAACGCAGCCAGCGCCGCCGTTGGCGCCCCGGCCGGGAGACGGAGCCGTCCACGCGCAGGGTGGCGCTCTCCGGTCGCTCGACGCCGCGCAGCCGCAGTTCGGCGGCGAGCCGCGGGGTCGGCCCGGGGCCAAGCCGCTGGCCGTCGACGCGCAGCGCGACGCCGGCGGCGCGGTCCCACTCGACGAGGGTGACGCGGGGCGCGATCGCGCCCTTGGCGAGGGGCGCGGCCGTCTCCTCGTCCCGGACGTAACGCGCTCCGGCGGTGGCGTGCGCGCCGTCGAAGAGGGCGACGCCCTGGACGGTCCTGCCGTCCTCGGCCACCAGCCGGTGGTCCTCGGCGCGCAGCCCCTGCCAGACATCGAACGGCACCGCGACGGCACGCGACAGTTCGTCACGGCTGAGGGGCGGATCCAGGATGACGGTGTGCTTGAGTCGTGCCATGGGCGCATCCTGCCCCACGGATCAGATTCGGCGAAGCTCCCAGAGCCGCCAGATGCCGCTTCCGATCAGGTGCTGGACGCCCGTGATGTCCTCCTGGCTGATGGTGAACCGCTTCTCCTGCCAGATCGGGATGATCGCGGCGCTCTCCGCGGCCAGTTCGTGGATGGCCAGGAAGGTGTCGGCGGTCTGCGCCCGGTCCGGCTCGGCCTGCGCCTCGGCGATCAGCCCGTCGATCCGCCCGTCCGAGTAGCCGGTGGCCATGCCGTCGCCGGGGCCGAGGATGCCGTCGGTGAACGTCGAGGGGTCGGGGAAGTCGGGGCGCCAGCCGATCAGGTAGGCGTCGTAGTCACGCGCCGAGTAGACGCCCGGGATGAAGTCGTCCCACTCGTGGTGGGTGACCTCCACCTCGAAGAGGTCGCCCGCCTCAAGCTGCCGCTCGATGGCCGCCGCCTCCTCGTGGTTGGCGGCGCCGCGCGAGTAGGCGATCTCGAACTCCACGGGCAGCGACAGCCCCGCGTCCAGCATCCGCTGCCGCAGCACCTCGGTGTCCGTCTCGCGGTACTGGTCGAAGTAGGGGGTGCCGTGGCCGGTGTAGCCGACGGGGATCAGCGAGTAGAGCGGCTCGACGGTGCCCTGCTGGACCTGGTTGCTCAACGACTCGCGGTCCAGCAGCGCGGCGGCGGTCTGCCGGGCCACCTGCGAGTCGACCGGCATCCCGTCGTCGGTGTTGAACGCCAGCACGCGGATCGAACCGGCCGTGTTCTCCGTCACGGGGCGCTTGGGGTCGCTGCGGTTGACGTTGGCCATCACGCCGGGAGGCATCTTGCCGTCGTTGACGTCGAGTTCGCCGGCCTCCCACGCGGCGACGAGCTGGTCCTCGGGGGACTCCTCGTCGTTCCCGTAGAAGTACCGCACGGTCACGGCCTGCTCGGCCGGCTCGTGGGCGCCCCGGTACTCCGGGTTCGGCACCAGCTCGACGGACTCGCCCTCGTGGTACTCCTCAAGCACGAACGGCCCCGAGCCGTCCACCTGCCAGTTGTCGCGCAGCTCCAGCGTCGCGTAGTTCTTCCGGTCGACGATGGCGCCGACGCTGCCGGCGACCACGAACGGGAAGGTGGCGTCCGAGTGCTCCAGCTCGAAGATGATGTCCCGGCCGTCGACGCGCACCGCCAGCAGGTTGGCCAGCAGCGCGGAGGGACCCGCGTAGGAGAACTTCTCGTCCTCGGGGATCGAGTCGTCGGCGGCCTCCTCCTCGGCGCGGGCGGCCATCGCCTGGATGCGCTCGTAGGAGAACTGCACGTCCTCGGGGGTGATCGGGTTCCCGTTGCTGAACTTCAGGCCGCTCCGCAGGGTGCAGCGGTACACGGTCAGCTCGTTGTCCGTGAAGCCGCAGCTCTCGGCGGCGTCCGGGACGGGCTGCTCGCGGCCGTGCTCGAAGGTCAGCAGCGACTGGTAGAGATTGCTCATCAGGGCCCAGGCCGAGGCGTCGTAGGCCCCGGCCGGGTCCACCATGGTGGGCGTGGAGGTCGTACCGACCACGATCGGCTCCTCGGAGTCGTCCGAGGAACGGAACAGCGCCCAGCCGCCGATCGCGCCGGCGACCAGCGCCAGGGCCAGACCGATGCCTATGACCCCTTTGGCCCGGATACGTCGCACTCCCCGCGCCCTTTCTTCAAAAGTCCAGCAACGAGGGCACCAGCCAACCACACGCGTCACCGGCGTGAGCGGGCGGAGGGCAACGGACGGGCCACACTTCGGCTGGTACCCGGACCGCTACCGGGAGCGAGTTCACCCCCGCTTCACCCCCGGCTGCCTACTCGGGCACCACGCCCGGCACGTCGATCATGAACTCGACCTCGACGGGCCGCACTCCGTCGAGCCGGATCTCCACGCTCTGCGTCCCCAACTGCGGGGAGAACGCGGAGAGCACGAAGTCGCCCTCGAAGGGCGCGCGCACCTCGAAGGAACCGTCCGCGCCGCTGCGCGTCTTGTCCAGGTTCTTCCCGCCCTCGACTCCGGACAGCGTCACCACCGCGCGCGGCAGAGCCACGCCCAGCGCGTCGCGAACCCGTCCTCTGATGACGAGGTCCTCCCCCGTCCCAGTCAACTCCGTCATGCCGTTCCCAACCTCCGCAACGCGTTCTGTGTCCATCACGCTGTCAGTTTGTTCCCCCAGCGTTATCAAGGACACCAACGGCGCCCGAATAGTTGAGGCGGCGAGCCGACAAAATCGGGTGACGGGCGCGACCAACCGCCTTGCCGGCGCATCACCCTTGTCGTCCGCCCCCCGCCCCTCATGCACCACGCCCCACCGGCAGTGCGGGGGCGCGGGGAACTGCGCGAGCAACCCACCACCGGGCTTGCGCCGACAACCCACCGGGCCGGTGCGGACCGTAGTCGACCGCGGCCCGCCACCCATGCACCGCGCCGTTCCCCGCGCCCCCAAGCCCGCCGCCACCTGCCGAACGTGAACCCGCACCCGACCCACCACGCCAACCACACCCAGGGGCGCGGGGAACTGCGCGAGCAACCACACACCGGGCTCACGACGACAACCCACCCGGACCAGCCAGGACCGCAGTCGACCGCGGCCCGCCACGAATGCACCGCGCCCCCAAGCCCGCCGCCACCTGCCGAACGTGAACCCGCACCCGACCCACCACGCCAACCACACCCAGGGGCGCGGGGAACTGCGCGAGCAACCCACCACCGGGCCGAGGACGACAACCCACCCCGGCCGGCCAGGACCATAGTCGACCGCGGCCCGCCCCCCATGCACCCGACCGGTCCGGTCAAACCTGGCCGGAGGCCAGTTCGACGACCGTGATGTCGGGGTCGGCGCCGACCCGCACCGGCGGACCGTACGCGCCGGCCCCCCGGCTCACATACAGCTGCGTGTCGCCGTACCGCTCCAACCCGGCCAGCGTCGGGTTCGCCAGCCCCGCGAGATACGTGATGGGCCACATCTGCCCACCGTGGGTGTGCCCGGACAGCTGGAGGTCGACGTCGTGGTCCACCGCCTCGTGGACCATCACCGGCTGGTGGGCCATCAGCACGGAGGCCCGCGCCGGGTCCCGGTCGCCGAGCGCCGCGCCGTAGTCCGGTCCGCCGAAGTCCGTGCCCTCGCCGTCGACGTCGTTGACCCCGGCGAGGTCGAAGAACGGCAGCTCCCGGCGTTCGTTGATCAGCGGGGTGACGCCCAACTCCCGTACGTGGTCGACCCATTCGGCGGTCTCCACGTAGTACTCGTGGTTCCCGGTGACGAAGAACGCGCCGTCCGGGGCCCGCAGGTCGCCCAGCGGGGCGACGGCCGAGCGCAGGTCGTCGACCTCGGCGTCGACCAGGTCGCCGACGACGGCGATGGCGTCGGGCTGGACCTTGTTGATGGCGTCGACCACCCGGCGGCAGTGGGACTCCCCCAGCACCGGCCCCAGATGGATGTCGCTGACCACCGCGATCCGGTAGCCGTGCCCGCCGCGCGGCAGCTTGGCGAGCGGGATGGTGACGCGACGCACCCGCAGCCGGCGGGCGTTGGCCACGCCGTAGCCGACCGTGCCGAAGGCCGCCAGGCCCGCGCCGACAGCTATGGAACGGGAGACCAGCAGCCGCCGGCTCAGCCCGTCGTCCCCCCGGCCCGCCGCCTCGTCCACGGGACCGTCCCCGCCGGCACCCCCGGCCGCCGCCGGCTCGGCGGCGGCCGACTCCGAGGCAGCCGGCTCCGAGGCAGCCGGCTCCGAGGCAGCCGGCTCCGCCGACCCTCCCGCGGCGCCCGCCGCGACGCCGGCCGGCACCGGCTCCTCACGCACCGGTTCCTCACGCACCGGCTCCGCCGCCACCGGCGCTTCGCCCGGCTCCGCCGGCTCCCGCGCCGGCGCCTTCACGGCGCGCGAACGGCGCAGCAGCGCGAAGCGCGCCACCTCGCCGACGAGAAGCGCCAGCAGCAGATAGAGCAGCGCCGCCATCCAGAGGAACCCGGGCCAGGCCAGGACCCTGTGCACCCCGAACGGCAGCCCCAACCGTCCCCCGCCCGCCGCCAGCAGCGTCATCAGCGTCATCCCGCCCAGCAGCCAGCCGCCCAGGCGCCGGTAGCGCGTGCCGGGGCGGGAGACGTCCCGCACGAGCCGCAGCCACAGGTACCAGTGCGCCCCGCCCAGCACCGCGCCGGCCACCAGGATCATGACCAGGACGGTCACGACGGTCATCACAAGCGAACCCCTCCCGAGTGCGAGGCCGCGCCCGGCCTCGCACTCCAGTATGAGCGACCCCCGTGGGCCGCCCCCGGCCGCCGACGGCGGCTCCGGAGCGGTCCGCGCCCCATCCGTTCACCGGTTTGCGCCGCTCCGCTGGCACGGACGCGGGGGAGCAGAGATAGGTTCACCGTGTGCCGTTCAATCGTTCGTCTTCTTGTCGGATCTCCGTTCGCCTGGCGGTCCTTGGCCTGCTCACCCCGACCCTGCTGGCGCCCGCGCTGGCCGCGGCCGACGAACCGCCCGCCGGTGGCGCGGTCGTCGGCGGGCCCGAACTCGCCGGCTCGGGAACCGCGGTGCACCTCGGCGAGGGCGCGCCCGCGCTGCCCGAGGAGCTGACCGCGAAGTCCTGGGTCGTAGCCGACGCCGAGAACGGCGAGGTGCTGGCCGCCCACGCGGCCCACCGCAGACTGCCGCCGGCGAGCACCATCAAGATGCTCTTCGCCGACACCTTGCTGCCGCAGCTGGACCGGGAGGCCACCTATCTGGCCGAGCCGGAGCACTTCACCGAGCTGGGCCCCGGCAGCAGCGCGGTCGGCGTCGCCGACGGCAGCACCTACACCGTCGAGGACCTGTGGCGCGGCGTCTTCCTCGCCTCGGGCAACGACGCGGTGTACGCGCTGACCTCGATGAACGGCGGCAAGGAGGCGACGGTCGCGGAGATGAACGCGCGCGCCGCCGACCTCCAGGCCAACGACACCCATGTGGTCAACCCGGACGGCTACGACGCGGACGGCCAGCTCTCCTCCGCCTACGACCTGACGCTCTTCGCCCGCGCCGGGCTCCGACACGAGGACTTCCGCGAGTACGCCGCGACCCCCTCCGCCGACTTCCCCGGCGAGGGCGAAGGCGAGGACCGCGAGACCTTCGAGGTGCAGAACACCAACAGGCTGCTGGTCGGCGCCCCCGGGCTGGACCCGTTCCCCGGCATCGCCGGCGTGAAGAACGGTTACACCACCGAGGCCGGCTACACCTTCACCGGCGTCGCCGAGCGCGACGACCGGGTGCTGCTGGTCACCGTGATGGACCCGGCCGACGACGACAGCCTCGCGGTCTACCGCGAGGCTGCCGCCCTGCTGGAGTGGGGCTTCGCCGCGGCCGACAGCGTCGAGCCGGTCGGCGAACTGGTGCGTCCGCTCAGCGAGATGCCGCCCGCCGGCGAGGGGGAAGCCGGCGGCGCCGTGTCCGACGGGAAGAACGCGGACGCCTCCCTGGGCGGCGCGGCGGGACCGGCGGGCGACTCGGGTTCCGCCAGCGGCCCGCTGGTGCTGGCGGTCACCGCCGGGGGTCTGGCGGTGCTGGCGGGGGCGGCGTATCTGTATCACCGGCGTCATCCGCTGCCGGTGTCGCTTCCAGCGCGTCGGCGTCGGGACGGTCCTCGGGACTGACGGCGGTGGCCGTCCAGGCGCAGCACCACAGCAGCAGCTTGGCGATCAGGTTGATCCACAGCAGCAGCGCCACCGGCACGCCGAAGGCGCCGTATATGCTCCGGCCGGCGACGCCGGTCAGATAGCCGCCGAGCAGCAGCTTCAGCAGTTCGATGCCGACCGCGCCCAGCAGGCACGCCGTCACCGTGGCCCGCCGCGGCGGGCGGACGCCCGGCAGCCAGACCAGGACGTAGAGCAACAGCAGGAACGTCACGCCGACGGCCACCGCGTAGGCCCCCAGCTGGACCAGCGCGGTGAAGCCGCCCAACTCCCTGCTGGCCCAGTGCAGCAGGGACTGGCCGACGGCCGAGACCGCGAGCGAGACCAGGGTGACCAGGCCGAGGCCGGCGAGCACGCCGATGTCCTTGACCCGGCGCAGCACCATGTTCTCCTCCGGCTCGGAGAGGTCCCACACCTCCCGCAGGCAGCCGCGCAGCGCGTCCACCCAGGCGGCGCCGGTCGGCAGCACCAGCAGCAGCGAGACGAGGCCGATGGTGCCGGCGTGGTCGAAGAGCGCGCCGAGGTCGAGCTGCTCGGAGATGCCGGGGATCTGCTCGGAGATCCAGTGTTCGATGTCGTCGAGGTGCCCGTCGTTCAGCAGCAGCCCGCCGACCGCGGCCACCAGGCCGAGAACGGGGAAGAGCGTGATGAAGCTGGTGAACGTGATCGCCGCCGCCAGCCGGGTCCAGTTCCGCCGGTCGAGGTGCTGGTAGAGCCGCCAGATCGGGCTACGCAGAAACCAGTCCACCACGGTCGCCACCCAGGGGAGCCGCCGCAGCCAGTCCATCCGACCCTCCTCGCCCAGCCGGCCGCGCCCGTCGCGCCCCGGTCGCCGTGACCCTATGCGCGCCTGCCCGGCCGCGCGGCACACGACACCGGCGGCGGGCCGACGAGGCGGACCCCGGGCGTTCAGGCCACCCGAGAGGCGGCGTCGGGGCGGGGCGCGGTCCCGGGGGCCGAGGCGAAGCGGAACTCCCTGCGCAGCGCCCAGGCGCCGCCCCCGTCCTGCTCGTAGAGGGCGAACCCGGTCGCCTGCCAGGCGGCCTCGTAGTCGGACAGCTCCTCGCTGGCCCGGTCCATCGCCTCCTCAGCGATGCCGTGCGCCACGGTGACGTGCGGGTGGTAGGGGAAGAGCAGCTCGCGGGCGAGCGGCCCCTCGGGGGCGCGCACCCGCTCCTGGAGCCAGCCGCAGGCCGCGGCGCCCTCCACGACCCGCACGAAGACGACGGGCGACAGTGGCCGAAAGGTGCCGGTGCCGCCGAGCCGCATCGGGAACGGCCGCCCGGCGGCGGCGAGCGCCGACAGGTGGTCCTCGATCGCCGGTCTGGCGGCGGGGTCCACCTCGGTCGGCGGCAGCAGCGTCACATGGGTCGGGATGTGGGCGGCTGCCGCGTCGCCGAAGCCGAGGCGACAGCGCTGCAAGTGGCTTCCGTGCGGCTCCGGGACCGCGATGGACACACCGAGCGTCACCGTCCCCACCATCCGACTCCCTCCCACTCCCGCCGGTTCGCACTCCCGACGTCGAACCCGTGCGCCTGCTCCTGGCCAGTGTGCCGCCTCGGGGCGCGAACGCGAACGGCGCGCGACCCCGGCTCCGTTCTCAGCCGCGCAGCCCCGGCAGGAAGCCGACCGCCTCGTGGACCCGCGCCAGCGTCTCGGCCGCCACAGGGCGGGCCTTCTCGGCGCCCCTGGCCAGCACCCGGTCCAGCTCGGCCGGGTCGTCGAGGAAGCCCTGGGTCCGCTCCTGGAACGGCGCCACCCACTCGGTGAACAGCTCGGCCAGCTCGGTCTTGAGCGGGCCGTAGAGCTGGCCCGTGTACTTCTCCTCGATCTCGGCGATCGTCATGCCGCTCAGCGCGCTGTAGACACTCAGCAGGTTGCTCAGCCCCGGCTTCTCCGCCGGGTCGTAGCGCACCTCGGTACCGGTGTCGGTGACGGCGCTCCGGAACTTCTTCGCCGACGTCTTCGGCGGGTCGAGCAGCCAGACGATGCCCTTGGGCGAGGAGCCGGACTTGCTCATCTTGCTCGCCGGGTCCTGGAGATCCTGGATCTTGGCGGCGTCCTTGAGGATGTAGGCGTTCGGCAGCCGGAACAGGTCGGCGCCGTACCTGCCGTTGACCCGCTGGGCCAGGTCGCGGGTCAGCTCGACGTGCTGCCGCTGGTCCTCGCCGACCGGCACCTGGTCGGTCTGGTAGAGCAGGATGTCGGCGGCCTGGAGGATCGGGTAGGTGAAGAGCCCCACGGTGGTGCCCTCGGCGCCCTGCTTGGCCGACTTGTCCTTGAACTGCGTCATCCGGGACGCCTCGCCGAAGCCGGTCACGCAGTTGAGCACCCAGGCCAGCTGCGCGTGCTCCGGCACATGGCTCTGCACGAAGAGCGTGCACCGCTCCGGGTCGAGCCCGGCGCCCAGCAGCTGCGCGGCGGCCAGCCTGGTGGCCTGGCGCAGCGCCTCCGGGTCCTGCGGGATGGTGATGGCGTGCAGGTCCACGACGGAGTAGAAGGCGTCGTGGGTGTCCTGGAACGGCAGCCACTGCCGCACGGCGCCCAGGTAGTTACCCAGGTGGAAGGAGCCGGCGGTCGGCTGGATTCCGGACAGGACGCGAGGACGTTCGGTGGCCATGCGGCTCATTCTCTCAGGTCGGCCAACCGGGTAACGGCCCCGGCGGAACGTCCGCCGAGAGGGCTCGTGGGCACCGGATTCCGGACAGTCGCGTGCGGATTCTTCCCATAGCGGACGGAACCCGCTACAAGTCGAGGCGAAGGCAACACCCCCGCCAGAGATCGGAAGCCGCCATGAGCGTCCAGGAGAACCCCGCCGCACTGATCGCCGCCGCCGAGGCTCACAGCGCGCACAACTACCACCCGCTGCCGGTCGTCCTCTCCTCCGGCCGCGGCGCCTGGGTGACCGACGTGACCGGCCGCCGCTACCTGGACCTGCTGGCCGGCTACTCGGCGCTCAACTTCGGCCACGGCCACCCCCGGCTGATCGCCGAGGCCAAGGCCCAGCTGACCCGGCTCACCCTCACCTCCAGGGCCTTCCACCACGAACGCTTCGCGCCGTTCGTCACCGAGCTGGCCGAGCTGTGCGGGAAGGACATGGTGCTCCCGATGAACACCGGGGCCGAGGCGGTGGAGACCGCGGTGAAGACGGCCCGCAAGTGGGGCTACCGGGTGCGCGGGGTGCCGGCGGGCCGGGCGCGGATCGTCGTCGCGGCCAACAACTTCCACGGCAGGACCACCACGCTCGTCGGTTTCTCCACCGACCCGGACGCCTACGAGGACCACGGCCCGTTCACGCCCGGGTTCACCGTGGTGCCGTTCGGCGACCTGGCCGCGATGGAGGCGGCGCTGGCCGACGACGCGGAGGGCGAGGTGGTGGCCGTGCTGCTGGAGCCGATCCAGGGCGAGGCCGGGGTGGTCGTGCCGCCCGCCGACTACCTGCCGGGCGTGCGGAGGCTGACCGCCGAACGCGGGGTGCTGCTGATGGCCGACGAGATCCAGTCCGGGCTCGGCCGCACGGGCCGCACGTTCGCCTGCGAGCACGAGAACGTGGTGCCCGACGTCTACATCCTCGGCAAGGCACTGGGCGGCGGCGTGCTGCCGGTCTCCGCCGTGGTCGCCTCCTCCGAGGTGCTGGGCGTGCAGCGGCCGGGCGAGCACGGGTCGACGTTCGGCGGGAACCCGCTGGCGTGCGCGGTGGGCCTTGAGGTGGTGACGATGCTGCGCGAGGGCGAGATCCAGGCGCGGTCCGCCCGGCTGGGCGAGCGGCTCCACGAGGAGCTGGGCAAGCTGGTCGGCGAGGGCGTGCTCACGGAGGTGCGCGGGCGCGGCCTGTGGGCGGGCCTCGACCTGGCGCCGGGCCTCGGCACCGGCCGCGAGGTCGCGACGAAGCTGCTGGAACGCGGCCTGCTGGTGAAGGACACCCACGGCAGCACTCTCCGCATCGCGCCGCCGCTGGTGATCGAGGAGGAGGACCTGGACTGGGCCCTGACCCAACTCCGCGAGGTTCTCGTCGGCTGACGGCTCACGCCTGACCGGCGCGACACCGTGGTCGAACGCACCGCGCCGTTCCCCACGCCCCCAAGCCGCCCACCGGCGTGACAGGGGCGCGGGGAACTGCGCGAGCAACCCACCACCGGGCCGAGGACGACAACCCACCCCGCCACGAAGCTCCGTAGTCGACCAACCCCCGCCACCCAGCAATCGCGCAGTTCCCCGCGCCCCCTCAGGCCGTCACCGGCCACAGGTGAACCCGCACCCAACCCACCACGCCCACCACACCCAGGGGCGCGGGGAACTGCGCGAGCAACCCACCACCGGGCTCACGCCGACAACCCACCCACCCACGAAGCTCCGTAGTCGACCAACCCCCGCCACACATGCACCGCGCAGTTCCCCGCGCCCCCAAGCCCGCCGCCACCTGCCGAGCGTGAACCCACACCCGACCCACCACGCCAGCCCCAACCAGGGGCGCGGGGAACTGCGCGAACAACCACACACCGGGCTCACGCCGACAACCCACCCCGGCCGGCCAGGACCGTAGTCGACCGCGCCCCCACCGGCCAGGTGAACCGTCGATCCCGCCCCGACGAAAAGCGGGCGGCGGCGCCGGACTACGCTGGCGCCCGTATCTTGATGGCGAGATATGGCGAGAAAGCGCGCGAGGGCTCCCGCGCCCACCGTGGGGGTTCCTGGCCACGTCCGACGAGTAACCTGGCCGTGGACCCGGCCGCCTCATTCACAACCGGAAGGTCCCAGATGCCCCGCACCCCCGTCACCGTCACCGTCACCGGCGCCGCCGGCCAGATCGGCTACGCGCTGCTCTTCCGGATCGCCTCGGGCCAGCTCCTCGGGCCCGACGTCCCCGTCCGTCTGCGGCTGCTGGAGATCACCCCGGCGCTGAGCGCGGCCGAGGGCACGGCCATGGAGCTGGACGACAGCGCGTTCCCGCTGCTGGCCGGCATCGACATCACCGACAGCGCCGACGTCGCGTTCGACGGCACCAACGTCGCGCTGCTGGTCGGCGCCCGCCCGCGCACCAAGGGCATGGAGCGGGGCGACCTGCTGGAGGCCAACGGCGGGATCTTCAAGCCGCAGGGCAAGGCCATCAACGACCACGCGGCGGACGACGTCCGCGTCCTGGTCGTGGGCAACCCGGCCAACACCAACGCGCTGATCGCCCAGGCCGCCGCCCCCGACGTGCCGGCCGAGCGGTTCACCGCGATGACCCGGCTGGACCACAACCGGGCGCTCTCGCAGCTCGCGGCGAAGACCGGTGTCTCGGTCGCCGAGATCCGCCGCCTGACCATCTGGGGCAACCACTCCGCCACCCAGTACCCGGACGTCTTCCACGCCGAGGTCGCGGGGAAGAACGCCGCCGAGGCGATCGGTGACGAGAGCTGGCTGGCCGACGAGTTCATCCCGACCGTCGCCAAGCGCGGCGCCGCGATCATCGAGGCCAGGGGCGCCTCCTCGGCCGCCTCCGCCGCCAATGCCGCCATCGACCACGTGCACACCTGGGTCAACGGCACCCCGGCCGGCGACTGGACCTCGATGGCGATTCCGTCGGACGGTTCCTACGGCGTTCCCGAGGGCCTGATCTCCTCGTTCCCCGTCACCTGCGCCGACGGTTCCTACACCATCGTTCCGGACCTGGAGATCAACGAGTTCTCCAGGACCCGCATCGACGCCTCGGTCCGCGAGCTGACCGAGGAGCGCGACGCGGTCCGCGCGCTCGGCCTCATCTGAGCCGAGCGGACCAAGCGAGACCGCACCACCCGCAACATCGACGTCTCAGGACGCACCTGTGGCCCCACACCCGCTGTTGGGGCCACACTGCGTAGGCACCCCTCCAGCCTCCAGCGACCCGCCGCCGGCACACCGAAGGAAGAGCCCTCGCCGATGCTCCGCATCTCCCCCCGGATACGCCGTCGGGCGCGCCACCGCCTGCTGGCCGGCCTCGGTGCCCTGGGGCTGGTGCTCGCCAGCGCCTGCGACCTGCCCGGCGGGGCGCTCGGTGACGACGAGGCCGAGCCCGTGCGGATCGCGGTGACCGACTGGCCGGGGGCCCGGGCCAACGCGGCGGTGGTGGCCTATCTGCTGGAGGAGGAGCTGGGCGTCCCCGTCGAGAAGGTCGAGACCGAACCGAGCGCGGCCTGGGGCCAGTTGGGCGTCGGCGACACCCAGGTCCTGCTGGAGGACTGGGGGGCGCTGCCGGAGCAGACCCGGCTCCACGTCGAGCAGCGCGCGGACGTGGTCGCCGCCGGCGAGCTGGGCATCGAGGGCCACGTCGGCTGGTACATACCCGGGGAGTTCGCCCGGGCCAACCCCGAGGTGCTCGACTGGCGCCACCTCAACGACTTCGCCGAGGAGCTGCACGGCGAGGTGCTCCAGGCCGATCCCGGCTTCGCCACCAGGGACGAGGCGATCATCGAGGAGCTGGGCCTGGACCTCGCCCCGGTCGCCGCCGGGAGCGAGGACGCGCTGATCGACAAGATCCACCAGGCGGGCGCGCGCGGCACCCCGCTGCTGGCCTACTTCTGGCAGCCGCACTGGCTGGCCACCAAGGTCGAGCTGGCCGAGGTCGAACTCCCCGACTACTACCCGAGCATCCCGCTGCGGAAGTACCTCAACGCGGAGTTCGCCGAGGCCGGCGGCGAGGTCGTCGACTTCCTGCGGGCGTTCTCCTGGTCGGAACGCGACCAGAACGCCGTCGCCGCGCTGATCGCCGGCCAGGGCATGACCCCTGGCGCCGCGGCCGAACGCTGGGTCGCCGAGAACCCGGACACCGTCGCCGCCTGGCTCGGCTGACCCGCGCCCGCGCGTTCACGCGTCCACGCGTCCGGCGCGGGTCAGTCCACCGAGAAGCGCAGGATGTCGTTGAGGAACGGCACCTCAAGCCACGGGCTGGGCTCGGCCATCAGCGTCAGCAGCACCACCACGGTGCCCAGCAGCCCGTAGGTGACGATGTCGGTGAAGCGGGAACGCACCGCCAGCATCCCCACCGCCGGCAGCCAGGCGCGCAGCGCGGCGCCGGTCAGCAGCCCGCACCCCACCACCAGCAGCCCGACGCGGAAGTCCGCCAGCGTCAGCAGCAGCCCGGCCAGCGTGGTGGCCAGCACCACCAGCAGCGGCCACTGCCGTATCGGCGCCGGCGCGTCCCCGCCGGCCGTGCGCCCCCCGCCCTCGGGACGCGCCGTGCTCCGGGTGCGGTACCTCTCCGGCACCCTCCAGCGCTTGCGCCAGGCCACGCCGCTCACGGCCGATCGGCCCCCTCGTCATTCTCGTTCTCGTCGGTCGGTTCGTGCGGTCGGTGCGTGCGGCCGGGCCGCCCGGTCAACGGGCGATGCCGGCCGCGCGTTCGGCGGCCTCGACCACGTTGGTCAGCAGCATCGCGCGGGTCATCGGGCCGACGCCGCGCGGGTTGGGCGACAGCCAGCCGGCGACCTCGGCGACCGCCGGGTCCACGTCCCCGACGATCCGGCCCGACTCGTCACGGCTGACGCCGACATCGAGCACGGCCGCGCCCGGCTTCACAAGCTCCGGCTTCACCAGGTGCGGAACGCCCGCCGCCGCCACGACGATGTCGGCGCGCCGCAGATGCGCGGCCAGGTCACGGGTGCCGGTGTGGCACTGGGTCACCGTGGCGTTCTCCGAACGGCGGCTGAGCAGCAGCGGCAACGAACGCCCGACGGTCACGCCCCGGCCCACCACGACCACCTCGGCGCCCTCGATCGGCACCTCGAAACGACGCAGCAGCTGGATCACGCCGTTGGGCGTGCAGGGCAGCGGCGCCGGCTCGTTCAGCACCAGGCGGCCGAGGTTGGTGGGGTGCAGCCCGTCGGCGTCCTTCACGGGGTCGATGAGCTGGAGCACACGGTTGGCGTCGATGCCGCGCGGCAGCGGCAGCTGCACCAGGTAGCCGGTGCAGGCCGGGTCGTCGTTCAGCTCCCGGACGACGGCCTCGATCTCCTCCTGGCTCGCGGAGGCCGGCAGCTCCCGCTGGATGGAGGCGATGCCGACGGCGGCGCAGTCGCGGTGCTTGCCGGCGACGTACTTCTGGCTGCCCACGTCCTCCCCGACCAACAGCGTGCCGAGGCCCGGGAGATGGCCGCTCGCCTTGAGGTCGGCGATCCTGGTGCGCAGGTCTGACTTGATCTCGGCCGCGGTCGCCTGACCGTCGAGTGTCTGGGCAGTCATGGGCCCATACTCCCCGATGAGGGCCCCGCGCCACCAATCAGGTGCCGCGGGGCGTGGTCGACACCGGCCGGCTACGCCGCCGGTCGGTTGATGATCGCCACCAGCACCTCGTGCAGGACCTCCGCGTCGCGGGCGTCGTGCAACCGGTAGGGGCCGCCCTCGACCGCGTACCACTCGTCCGCGCCGGCGTAGCGGACGCGCAGCGCCAGCGCGCCGTCCTCGTCGACCGTGCTGTGCAGCTCCAATTCGCCCGTGATCGCGCCGACTTCCCGGGTCATGACGCCGCCGGCCGGGCTGCTGAAGAAGGACCGTCTCTCGTTCATGCCCGACATTCCAGCAGCTTCCCCGGCCACCCACACGAAGCCACACCCGCCCCGGGGGCGCCGGCACCGTAGTTACCTGCGGCCCGCCACCCATGCACCGCGCAGTTCCCCGCGCCCCCAAGCCGCCCACCGGCCGAGAAGGGGCGCGGGGAACTGCGCGAGCAACCACACACCGGGCCGCAGACGACAACCCACCCGGGCCGGCCAGAACCGTAGTCGACTGCGGCCCGCCACAAATGCACCGCGCAGTTCCCCGCGCCCCCAAGCCGCCCACCGGCGGTGAAGGGGCGCGGGGAACTGCGCGAGCAACCACCCACCGGGGCGAGGACGACAACCCACCCCGACCGGCAAGGTCAGTAGTCGTCCGGCCCGTCAGTGAAAGAAGTGACGCGTGCCCGTCAGATACATCGTGACGCCGGCCTTCTTCGCCGCCTCGATCACCTGCTCGTCGCGGACCGAGCCGCCCGGCTGGGCCACCGCCCGCACGCCCGCCTCCGCGAGCACCTCGAACCCGTCCGGGAAGGGAAAGAACGCGTCGGACGCCGCGAACGCCCCCGCCGCCCGTTCCGCGCCCGCCCTGGCGACCGCCAGCCGTGCCGAGTCGACCCGGTTGACCTGGCCCATGCCGACGCCGACCGTCGCCAGCCCCTTCGCCAGCAGGATCGCGTTGGACTTGACCGCGCGCGACGCCCGCCAGGCGAAGGCCAGTTCGTTCAGCCCCGCCGCGTCCAGCGGCTCGCCCGCCACCAGCCGCCAGCCCGCCGGGTCGTCGCCCTCGGCCTGGAGCCGGTCGCTGACCTGCACCAGCGCGCCCCCGTCGACCGGCCGGAACTCCGTGACGGCGGACGGCGGTTCGGGGCAGCGCAGCACCCGGATGTTCTTCTTCGCGGTCAGCGCCTCCAGCGCGCCGTCCTCGTACCCGGGCGCCACCACGACCTCGGTGAAGATCTCCGCGATCTGCCCGGCCAGTTCGGCGCTGACCGGCCGGTTGACGGCGATGACCCCGCCGAACGCGGAGAGCGGGTCGCAGGCGTGCGCCTTGCGGTGCGCCTCGGCGACGTCCGAACCGACGGCGATGCCGCAGGGGTTGGTGTGCTTGATGATCGCCACGCACGGCTCGGCGTGCTCGTGGGCGGCCCGGCGCGCGGCCTCGGTGTCCACGTAGTTGTTGTAGGACATCTCCTTGCCGTGCAGCTGCTCCGCCGAGGCCAGGCCCGTTCCGCTGCCGTCGGTGTAGAGCGCGGCGGACTGGTGCGGGTTCTCGCCGTAGCGCAGCACCCGGCCGAGCCCGAAGACGGGGCTGAGGCTCTGCGGGAAGGTCTCCTCCGCCCCGCCCTGGGCCGCGAAGTACCCCGCGACCTGGGCGTCGTAGCGCGCCGTGTGCCGGAACGCCTCACCCGCCAGCTCCCGTCGGCGCGTCGCCGTGAAGCCGCCGTCGGCGACGGCCGCCAACAGCTCGCCGTAGCCGGCCGGATCGGTGACGACGGCCACCGTCGCATGGTTCTTCGCGGAGCTGCGCACCATCGCGGGGCCGCCGATGTCGATCTGCTCCACGCAGTCCTCGAACGCGGCGCCCGAGGCGACGGTCTGCTCGAACGGGTAGAGGTTGCTCACCAGCAGGTCGAACGGCTCGACGCCCAGCTCCTCCAGCTGCGCCCGGTGCGCGGCGACCCGCCGGTCGGCCAGCAGGCCGGCGTGCACCTTCGGGTGGAGCGTCTTGACCCGGCCGTCCAGGCACTCGGGGAAGCCGGTCACCTCCTCGACCGGGGTCACCGGCACCCCGGCGGCGGCGATCCTGCGCGCCGAGTTGCCCGTGGAGACCAGCGCGACGCCGGCCTCGTGCAGCCCCTTGGCCAGCTCCTCAAGACCGGTCTTGTCGTAGACGCTGATCAGCGCGCGGGCGATCGGCCGGCGCCCCTCGGGGCCGCCCTCCCCCGCGTCGTCGCGCTGGAAGCGTTCGGTCGCCAACCGCGCGGTGTCGGTGGGGAGTTCGGCGGGCTGCTGGTCGTGCGTGTGGTCCTCGGCGGTCACGGGATGTACACCTTTCGTCCCTCTACGCGGTAGCCGTCCCGGGCCAGTCGGCCCACGGCGTCGACAAGCAGGCCGCGTTCCACTTCCTTGATCCGCCGGTGCAGGGTGTCCTCGTCGTCATCGTCCCTGACCTCGACGGCTCGCTGAGCGATGATCGGGCCGCTGTCCACCTCCGCCTCGGCGAAGTGAACCGTGCAGCCCGTCACCTTGACGCCGTGCGCCAGCGCGTCGCGCACCCCGTGCGCGCCGGGGAAGCTGGGCAGCAACGCCGGATGGGTGTTGACGAACCGGCCACCGAAGGCGGCCATGAACGACGCTCCCACGATCTTCATGAAACCGGCCGAGACCACCAGGTCCGGCCGGTGCGCGGCCACCGACTCGGTGAGCGCGCGGTCCCAGTCGGGGCGGGAGGCGTACTCCCGCAGCCGGTGGGTGAACGTCGGCACCCCGGCCCGTTCGGCCCGCCGCAGCCCCTCGATCCCGCCCCGGTCGGCGCCGACGGCGACGACCTCGGCCCCGAACCCGGACTCCGGGTCGGCGGCGGCGTCGAGCAGCGCCTGGAGGTTGCTCCCCGAGCCGGAGACGAGGACGACGAGGCGCACCGGGGGCTTGCCCCCCGCGCCCTGCTGGGCTCCCACCGGGGAGTCGACGGCATCGGGGGCGGCGGAGGCAGAGGCCACGACGAGGTCTTTCCTTGAGGTCTTCTCCGGGGTCTTCCTCCCCGGATGGCGCCGGCCGCTCACCGGCCGGCCGTCCGCAACGATACCGGCACGGCTGGGTCCCCCGGTGCCGTGGGCCGCCCGCGGGCAGGTACGGTCGGAGCCACCGGCACCGCGAGAATCCCGGCTCGCGGCCCCGACAGGGAGATGCGACCACTCAGATGACGGACCGACCCCGAGCCTCAGGCAAGCAGGAGCGGCCCAGCGAGGACAACCCCTTCGCTCCGCCGCCCGAGGGGAAGCCCGACCAGCCGTGGCGACCGCGTCGTCCCGACGAGGACTCCGGGGACGAACGGGGCTCCGGAGACGACGCGAAGCCCGGCCGCTGGGGCGGCCCGTTCGGCCGGCGCCCGTCACAGGGCGAGGGAGACGACGACCGCAACGGCCGCCGCTGGGACCCCAACGACCCGGTGCAACGCCACGCGCGGTACGCGGTGTTGGCGGGTATGTGGGGTGTCTTCGCCGGGCTGCTCTCCTGGGAGTGGCTGGGGCTGCTGCTGGGCGCGCTCGCCCTCTACTGGGGCGTCAGCGCCCTGCGCGGCGGCCCGCGCGACGCGGAGGGCCGCCCGCCGGCCCCGACCCCGGACGGCCGCCGCCCGCAGCGCGGCTCGGCGATCGCGGGCGTGGTGCTGGCGGGTGTCGCGTTGGCCATCGTGGCGGCGAGCTACACGGCGCAGCTGGTCTACAAGGACTACTTCGACTGCGTCTCCGACTCCCTGACCGCCCCCTCGAAGGAGGCCTGCGAGAAGGACCTCCCGAGCCAGCTGCGGCCGATCTTCGCCGAATAGCCCCTTGCCGGGCTCACGCCGACAACCCACCTTGCCGGTGCGGCACCGTGGTCGTCTGCCCCCCGCCACGAATGCACCGCGCAGTTCCCCGCGCCCCCAGACAGGCCGCCACCTGCCGAACGTGAACCCGCAGCCGACCGACCACGCCCACCACACCCAGGGGCGCGGGGAACTGCGCGAGCAACCGGACACCGGGCCGAGGACGACAACCCACCCAGACCGGCAAGGTCAGTAGTCGACCAACCCCCGCCACCCAGCATTCGCGCAGTTCCCCGCGCCCCCAAACAGGCCGCCACCTGCCGAACGTGAACCCGCAGCCGACCGACCACGCCCACCACACCCAGGGGCGCGGGGAACTGCGCGAGCAACCACACACCGGGCCGAGGACGACAACCCACCCAGACCGGCAAGGTCAGTAGTCGACCAACCCCCGCCACCCATGCACCGCGCAGTTCCCCGCGCCCCCAGACAGGCCGCCACCTGCCGAACGTGAACCCGCAGCCGACCGACCACGCCCACCACACCCAGGGGCGCGGGGAACTGCGCGAGCAACCCACCCGGGCCACGCCCTACCCGTGGTCGTCCATGCGGGAGACCAACTCGCCGGAGTTCTTACGCAGCGCCGACCAGCGCGTCAGCCGCGCGTCCGTCGCGTGCCACTCGGGCACCGGCTCAGCCCGCCGCCGCCGGCGCCAGCGCCGGCGCTGGCGCCGCTCCCCACCCCGCCGCGAAAGCCGCGGCTTCCGCGGCGCCGGCTTCCGTTCTCCAGGCCGTTCGCGGCCCAGCAGCTCGGCCAGCACCAGCCGCGGCTGGTGGAGCCGGAGCAGCCGGAACCCCCACGCCACCGGCAGCGCCACCAGCGCCCACCCCGCCGCGACCGCCCCGGTCAGCCAGCCGTGCGGGCCGAACTGGGCCAGTTCCCCGGCGCCAAGCGGCCCCCCGGAGAGCGTCCCTAGCCAGCCGAGCAGCAGCCCGGCGCCGGCCGCCGCGAGCAGCGCCGTCAGTGCCGTTCCCCACCAGCCGGCGGCGGTGCCGCGTTCACCGGGGACGGGGACGGCCCACCGCGCGACCAGCCCCGCCGTCACGAGGATGCCGGCCAGCGGGACGGCCGCCGTGCACCACAGCAGCGCCCCGTCGGGCGTGCCGTGGGGCAGCCCGGCGAGCAGCGGGAACGGCGGCGGCACCGGGTCCCCGCTGACCGCCAGCGGAGAGAGAACGCTGCCGCCGCCCAGCGTGAAGCCGGGCCCGAGGCCGTAGGCGGCGCCCCAGACGGCCGCGTTGGGCGCCAGCGCGCAGCCGAGCAGCAGCACGGCGAGCCGCCCCGACCAGTCGCCGCTCAGCGCGACCAGCGTCCCCTGCGCGGACGACGCGTGGAGCAGCAGCGCCCCGGCCGCCAGCAGCGCGCCGACGCCGCAGCAGGCGGCTGCCCCGCCGAGCGCGGCCCGGCCGGCGCCGGCCAGCCGTTCGGCGGTGAACGACTCCGCCCAGCGGGTGGCGCGCCAGCCGGCGGGCGGTGTCCAGGGCGAGACCCCGCTGAGCGTCCACGCCGAGACCACGGTCACCAGCGCGGCGAAGAGCGGCAGTTGGAGCGCGGTCGACAGGAGCCCCGGTGCGAGGTCGGCCGGTGTGGCGAAGGCCGTGGCGGCGGCGCCGGTGAGCAGGTAGCCGGCGCAGATCCACCGGGCGACGGCGAACGCCTCCCCCGGCGCCGCGGCCCACTCGGCGTCCTGGGGGTCGGGCCGCAGGGTGACGCGGACCGCGCGGTGCAGCAGCCAGACGGGGAACGCCGCCAGCAGCAGCGGGGTGAGGCCGACGGGGGCGGTGCCGCCGTAGAGCGTGTCGTGGCGGACCAGTTCGCAGCCGTGGGCGAGCAGCCACAGGTCGGCGGCGATCCGTAGCGCTCCGGTCGCGCCCTGGTCCGGGTAGGGGGAGAGCACCCAGAACAGCAGGACCAGGACGGCGAGGCCGCCGAGGCCGAGGCCGGCCGCGAGCATTCCTTCGAAGAACCACCGGCCCTGGGTGCGGCCGGGAGGAGCGATCCGCCGCAGGGCCAGCTGAGTGAGGTGTCGCACCGGGCCATGCTCCCAACAACACCCGAAGTGTCCCGGTAATGGGTTTTCGTCGCAGTGTCGGCCACCATCCCCATATGACCCGTTTTAAGGATAATCCTCACCGTCATCGTCGAGGTCGTGGCCGCCCCCGGAGACCGGACCGCGACGCCGCCGCGCCGGCGCCCGACGCCCGCGACGCGTTCGCCGCGCTCTACGAGCGGCACGCCCCGCCACTGCTGCGGCAGGCGCTGCTGCTCTGCGGTGACCACGCGGTGGCGCGCCGCGCGGTCGCCCGCGCCTTCCGGCTGGCGTGGGAGTCCTGGCCCGAGGTGGCCACGGACCAGGACCCGGCCGGCTGGGTGCGCGCCAGATGTCACGAGCACGCGCTCGCGCCCTGGCACCGTTACGTTCCCGACCGTTGGCTCGATCCGGTGGTGCCGGCGGACGACGACGGCGTGCTGACCACCGCGCTGCTGACGCTGCCGCCCGCCTACCGGCGGACGCTGCTGCTCGCCGACGGCCTCGGGATGAAGCAGGCGGCGGTGGCCACCGAGTGCGAGGCCAGCACGGCGGCGACCGCCGGCCGGCTGCGGCACGCCAGGGCCGCGCTCGCCGAACGGCTACCGGAAGTCGCCGACCCGGGCGAGGCGCTGCGCCGCGCCGCACGGACCGGGCCGGGCGCCCCACCGCCGCCGGCCGCCGAGGCCCTGCGGGCCAGCGAACGCACCACCCGCAGGATCGTGCGCGGCTCGGCCGTGCTCTTCGCCGGCACCGCCGTCGCCCTGGCCGGCTCGGGGGTGCTGGCCGCGCTCCAGTGACGACCGGCCCGGCGGGCCACCCCGGAAACGCCGAGGGGGCGCCCGGTCGGCCGTGGCCGATGGGCGCCCCCAGCGGGGAGAAAGGGTCCTCAGCCGGCCAGCAGCTCGCGCGCCAGCAGGGCGGTCTCGGACGGGGTCTTCCCGACCTTGACGCCGGCGGCCTCCAGGGCCTCCTTCTTCGCCTGGGCGGTGCCGGACGAGCCGGAGACGATGGCGCCCGCGTGGCCCATCGTCTTGCCCTCGGGCGCGGTGAAGCCCGCCACATAGCCGACGACCGGCTTGGTGACGTTCTCCTTGATGAAGTCGGCCGCGCGCTCCTCGGCGTCGCCGCCGATCTCGCCGATCATCACGATCAGGTCGGTCTCCGGGTCCGCCTCGAACGCGGCGAGCGCGTCGATGTGCGTGGTGCCGATGATCGGGTCACCGCCGATGCCCACGCACGAGCTGAAGCCGATGTCCCGCAGCTCGTACATCATCTGGTACGTCAGCGTGCCGGACTTGGAGACCAGCCCGATGCAGCCGGGCTTGGTGATGTCCGCCGGGATGATGCCCGCGTTGGACTGCCCGGGGGTGATCAGGCCGGGGCAGTTCGGACCGACGATGCGCGTCTTGTTGCCCTTCTGGCCCGCGTAGGACCAGAACGCGGCGGTGTCGTGCACCGCGATGCCCTCGGTGATCACCACGGCCAGCGGGATCTCGGCGTCGATCGCCTCGATCACGGCGGACTTGGTGAACTTCTCCGGCACGAAGATCACGGTCACGTCGGCGCCGGTGGCCTCGATGGCCTCCTTCACGCCGCCGAAGACGGGGACCTCGTTGCCGTCGAAGTCGACGCTGGTGCCGGCCTTGCGCGGGTTGACGCCGCCGACGATGTTGGTGCCGGCGGCCAGCATCCGCCGGGTGTGCTTCTGGCCCTCGGAGCCGGTCATCCCCTGGACGATGACCTTGCTCTCCTTGGTGAGGAAGATAGCCATGGTGTGAGTCTCGCTGTCCTCTGTTCTCGTCTGTCCCGATCGGGGGCGTTACTTGGCGGCCAGCTCCGCGGCCCTGTCGGCCGCGCCGTCCATGGTGTCGACCTGCTCCACCAGCGGGTGGTTGGCGTCGGTCAGGATCTTGCGCCCCAGCTCGGCGTTGTTGCCGTCGAGCCGCACCACCAGGGGCTTGCTGACGTCCTCGCCCTTGCCGCGCAGCAGCTCCAGGGCCTGCACGATGCCGTTGGCGACGGCGTCGCAGGCGGTGATGCCACCGAAGACGTTCACGAAGACGGACTTGACGTCCGGGTCGCCCAGGATGATCTCCAGGCCGTTGGCCATCACCTCGGCGGAGGCGCCGCCGCCGATGTCCAGGAAGTTGGCCGGCTTCGCCCCGCCGTGCTTCTCGCCCGCGTAGGCGACCACGTCGAGGGTGCTCATCACCAGGCCGGCACCGTTGCCGATGATGCCGACGTTGCCGTCGTCCAGCTTCACGTAGTTGAGGCCGCGCTCCTTGGCCGCCGCCTCCAGCGGGTTGGTCGCGTCGCGGTCCTCCAGCGCGGCGTGGTCGGGCTGGCGGAACTCGGCGTTGCCGTCCAGCGACACCTTGCCGTCCAGCGCGATGATCCGCCCGTCGCCGGTCTTCACCAGCGGGTTGACCTCGACCAGCAGGGCGTCCTCGTTGACGAAGACCCCCCACAGCTTCACCAGCACGTCGGCGACCTGCTCGGCCACCTCGGCGGGGAAGTTGGCGGCGGCGACGATCTCACGCGCCTTCTCCACGCCCACGCCGTCCACGGCGTCCACGGGGATGCGGGCCAGCGCCTCCGGCTTGGTGGCGGCCACCTCCTCGATGTCCATGCCGCCCTCGACGGAGGCCATCGCCAGGAAGGTGCGGTTGGTGCGGTCCAGCAGGAACGAGACGTAGTACTCGTCCGCGATGTCCGCGGTCTGGGCCAGCATCACGCGGTGCACCGTGTGGCCCTTGATGTCCATGCCGAGGATGGCCCCGGCCTTCTCCACGGCGTCCGCCGGGTCGGAGGCGAGCTTGACGCCGCCGGCCTTCCCTCGACCACCGGTCTTCACCTGCGCCTTGACGACCGCGCGACCGCCAAGCCGCTCGGTCACCTCACGCGCCGCCTCCGGCGTGTCGATGACTTCGCCGGCCAGCACCGGCACGCCATGCTTGGCGAAGAGGTCCCTCGCCTGGTACTCGAACAGGTCCACGCTCGCGTCCGTCCTCAGTCGTCAGTGAATCTCGCGGTTCGTTCTCGACGTGGGCGTGCCGCGTGGCCGCGATGCGAGGCGATCAGTGCGAGCGAGCGCACGCGGCATGTCCGAAGTCGAGCGTATCGGTGCGCTGTGGGCGTTCCGGACCCCGGGTCGCCCCTGAGCGGTGAGACCCGTCACAAACCCCCCGCCGGAGCGGCCCGCCTTGCCGGCGCGGCCCGCCTTGCCGGCGCGACACGGTAGCCGGCGTGACAGGGGCGCGGGGAACGGCGCGAGCAACCCATCACCGGGGCGCGGACGACAACCCACCCGGCCACGAAGCTCCGTAGTCGACCAACCCCCGCCACGAATGCACCGCGCCGTTCCCCGCGCCCCCAAGCCCGCCGTCACCTGCCGAGCGTGAACCCGCACCTGACCGACCACGCCCACCCCACCCAGGGGCGCGGGGAACTGCGCAAGCAACCGACCACCGGGCCGAGGACGACCACCCACCCAGACCGGCAAGGTCCGTAGTCGACCAACCCCCGCCACCAATGCACCGCGCAGTTCCCCGCGCCCCCAAGCCCGCCGCCACCTGCCGAACGTGAACCCGCACCTGACCGACCACGCCCACCCCACCCAGGGGCGCGGGGAACTGCGCGAGCAACCGACCACCGGGGCGAGGACGACCGCCAACGCCCGCCGGCGGAACAGCGCGCGAGCAACCGACCACCAAGCCGCAGACGACACCCCACCCCCGGCCGGCAAGGCCGGTAGTCGGGGGACCCCGCCGCGAAAGGGCCGCTACAGGCCCGCGCGTACGTGGGAACGGACCCACTCCACGACCTCCCCCGTCGGCGCACCGGGGGTGAAGATCGCCGCCACCCCCTGCTCCTTCAGCGGCGGGATGTCGTCCTCGGGGATGATCCCCCCGCCGAAGACCGTGATGTCGCCCGCCTCCTGCTCACGCAGCAGCTCCAACACGCGGGAGAACAGCGTGTTGTGGGCCCCCGAGAGGATGGAGAGGCCGATGGCGTCCGCGTCCTCCTGGATCGCCGTCGCCACGATCTGCTCCGGGGTCTGGTGCAGCCCGGTGTAGATGACCTCCATCCCCGCGTCCCTCAGCGCCCGGGCGATCAGCTTGATGCCACGGTCGTGCCCGTCGAGACCCGGCTTGGCCACGACGACCCTGATCGGTCCTGACTCACCCATCGACTGCCTCCCAAGGAACACGCCACCGACCGAGGCGGACGCGAACGAACGTTAACCACAGCATCGCGCACCGGGCCCCCGCCCGTCAGCGGCGGGTGACCTCGGCCGAAAAAACCCCTCGGGAACGGCCGACGGGCGCCGTTAAACCCCCCTGAAATTCGAACTCTATTCGAACAAATAGTGCGGTCTCCATGGCCCCTCCGTCGAAAGGCGGGTGATTGCCCGTTTCCTCATGTCTGGAAACCCAAGAACAACCGGCCGAAGATTGTGGGGCTCGCGTACCCCCGGGTACAGTCACCGACCAGCAGCCGCCGGGTCCCCACCCCAGCTCCTGTTGTCGAGCCGAAAGGCATGGTCGGTGAGCGATCGTCTGTTGTCGGGAGACCCCGACCAGTTGGACTACTCCGGCCTCGGATCCTTTCCCTCCCCCGGCTTCGGTGAGAGCCCCCAGGACAGCTACGCGGGGCACTACGCGACCGCCCAGGGCATGGGCGAGATGACGGGCCATCAGGGCACGTTCGGCACGTCGGCCGGACAGGACCAGGGGTACGGCTACGGGCAGGCGTACGGCGGCTACGGCGCCGGATACGAGGGCGCGGGATACGACACGAGCGGCGCGGGCACCGCCTGGGGCGCCGACCCCTCCGGCACGGCGGGCCACGGCTACCCGACCAACGGCTACCAGGCCGACGGGTATCAGACCGACGGCTACCAGGACCCCGCCTACCAGCAGCGCGACTTCCCCTCCTACTCCCCCGAACAACAGAGCCAGCAGGCCGAGTACGGCGGTTACCCGCAGCAGGCGACCGCGGTACTGACGGGCGAACAGGCCGGGGAGCACGGGCAGTTCGCCCCGTTCGCCGAGCAGTACGGGACGGACTCGTACGGCGGCGACTCCCACGTCGACGGGTACGGCACCTACGCCGGGGACGCGTACGGCAACGGCGCGTACGCCGACAGCACCTACGCCGACGGCACGTACGCCGACGACGCATACCGACATCAGGCCCAGCCCCACGACACCGGGCAGTTCGAGACGCCGCGGTTCGACACCGGCCAGTTCGAGGCCGTGCGGAGCGAGTGGAGCGACTGGAGCGCCCAGGACTCGACCCCCTCCGGCGGCTGGGCGATCGAGCCGGACGCGTTCGCCGCGATGGAGACCGCCACCTTCGAACGTGCCGCCGACGAGACCGGCGCGCAGCCGGCGGTCGGCGTGTGGAACGACTCCTCGTGCGAGGACGCGGACGCGGACACGGACACGGCCGACGACGGGGCGACGGTGCCGGCCGACGGTGAACGAACCCTCGCCCCCCGCCCCGCCGCCGGCAAGCCGCTCGACCGGGGGCGGCGGCGCTGCCCGAAGTCCCGCCGCTCCGCGCTGCTGAGCGTCGCGGCACCGTCCCTCGCGGTGCTCGGCGTCACGGCGGCGGCCACCGCGGCGACCGTCACCAACTCGTCCGACCCCGGCGAGCCGCCGCCCGTCGCGGCCCCCGATCCCTCCGAGGTGGAGGAGATCGCCGCCAACGAGCAGTTCGACACCCAGCTCCAGAGCCTCACGCGGGCGGCCGACGACTACGCCGACCGCGCCAGCCGCACCCAGGGCCGGATGGATCTCGCCGCGCAGATCGAGGCCGAGGAACAGGCGGCGGAGGAGGAGGCCGCGCGCGTCGAGGCGGCGCGGCAGAAGTTCTTCCTGCCGGTCGAACAGCGGGGACTCAGCGCCTACTACGGCCAGGCCGGCGTCAACTGGATGTCCACCCACACCGGGATCGACTTCCCGGTGGGCTTCGGGACCCCCGTGCTGGCCGCGACCGACGGCGTGATCACCACCCAGTCGCACCCCAGCTACGGCAACATGATGATCCTGACGGCGCCCGACGGCACCGAGACCTGGTACGCGCACCTCCAGTCCACGGTCTTCTACTCCGGCTCCGTCCAGGCGGGCACCGTGATCGCCTACTCCGGCAGCTCCGGCACCTCCACGGGTCCCCATCTGCACTTCGAGGTCAGGCCCGGCGGCGGCTCGCCGATCGACCCGTTGACCTGGCTGCGCAACCAGGGCCTCGAACCCACATAGGCCCGACCGAGCCCGGCACACGGCTCCGCACCCGACACACGGCGGAGGCGCCGGCCCCCTCAGGGACCGGCGCCTCCGCCGTGTGTGGTCGCCGTCGCCGTCAGCGGCGCTTCTTGTCGATCGAGGCGCACAGGCCGACGGCGCTGACCGGGGCCAGTACGAGCATCAGGTAGTTGTCCGCCTCCATGACCTCCGTCCAGAGGTCCCAGAGGTCGCCGAAGTCCTGGAAGAAGATCTCCACCGCGTTCTTGACCTCGACACCGTTGGCCGCCGCCAGGTCACTGTCCAACTCGGACATGCTCTCCGCGAGGAACAGCGCGATGCCGTACAACTCGCCCACGACGGCGGCGACCAGCGCCAACGCGGCGGCGGCGCCCCAGACCGCGTAGTTGCGCCGGGACAGAAACGCGGGGCCGACGGCGACCAACGCGCCGACCAGCAGGAAGAGCCACGGGTACTGGCTCGCCTCGCCGGTCTGCTCGTCGATGGACTCCTTGTAGATCATCGCGTACACGATGCTGGCGATCAGCGTGGCGCCGAGCGCCGCGAGCAGCGCCAGCAGCGGGTTGTTCACACCGCCGCCGGGCGGCGGGGGCGGCGGGAAACCGCCGGGCGGACCGCCGTAGGGCCCGGGCTGCTGCGGGGGGTGCGGGTAGGGCGGCTGGCCGCCGTACCCGGGCTGCGGCGGCTGCCCGTAACCGGGCTGCGGCGGCTGGCCGTAGCCCTGCTGCGGCGGCTGCGGATAGCCGTACCCGGGCTGCTGCGGCGGCTGCGGCTGCTGTTGCGGATACCCGTAACCCGGCTGCTGCCCGTAGGGCGCCGGGCCCGGGGGCTGTTGCGGCGGCGGCTGCTGGCCTCCGTACCCGCCCTGCGGACCTTGCTGCCAGGGCTGGCTCATGGGTTCCCCCTGAGGAAGAGAAGAAAAGCGAGCCCCGCGAGAGCGGTGTGTGCACGGGGCGCCAAACGTACAAGGGTCATCCCACCGCCCGGCTTGCCCGGCCACAACCCCTTTCCCCGGTCTGTGACAGGACGGCGACAGAGTCAGGCGCCGCAGGTCAGAGTTTCTCCACCGGCGCGTACCGCAGCAGCAGCCGCTTGGGCTTCTCCCCGCCGAAGTCGATGCTGGCCTCGGCCCGGTCGCCCTCGCCCTGCACGGCGACGACCCGCCCCATCCCGAACGTGTCGTGCGTCACCCGGTCCCCCGGCGCCAGCGACACCACGGGGCGGTCCGACTTCCGGCCGGTGGCGAACCCGCCGGCCGCGCCGCCGCCGCGCCGGGCGGCCACCGGCGCCTTCGGCTCCGGCGCCCTCACCGTCGGGCCGGTGCGCCGCCAGTCCAGGAACTCCTCGGGCACCTCCTCCAGGAACCGGGAGGGCGGGTTGTGCTGCGGCTGCCCCCACGCGCTGCGCAGCACCGAACGCGTCAGATACAGCCGCTGCCTGGCGCGGGTGATCCCCACATACGCCAGCCGGCGCTCCTCCTCCAGCTCCTTGGTCTTGCCCAGCGACCGCATGTGCGGGAAGACCCCGTCCTCCATGCCGGTCAGGAAGACCACGGGAAACTCCAGGCCCTTCGCGGTGTGCAGCGTCATCAACGTGATCACGCCGCCCTCGTCCTCCTCGTCGGGGATCTCGTCGGAGTCCGCGACCAGCGCCACCCGCTCCAGGAAGTCGGCCAGCGTGCCGGGCGACGCGTCCTCCGCGTTGGCACGCTCCTGCTCGAACTCCAGGGCGACGGCGGCCAGCTCCTGGAGGTTCTCCACGCGGGTCTCGTCCTGCGGGTCGGTGGAGGACTGCAACTCCGCGAGATAGCCCGTGCGCTCCAGCACCGCCTCCAGCACCGTGGCCGGGCCCGCGCCGGACTCGACGACCGTGCGCAGCTCCTCCAGCAGCACGTTGAACTTCCGGACCGCGTTCGCCGAGCGCGCCGCCATCCCGTACGCCTCGTCGACGCGGCGCAGCGCCTGGGCGAACGAGATCCGCTCGCGCAGCGCGAGGGCCTCGATCATCGCCTCGGCGCGGTCGCCGATGCCGCGCTTGGGGACGTTGAGGATGCGGCGCAGCGGCACCGTGTCCTCCGGGTTGGCCAGGACCCGCAGATAGGCCAGGACGTCGCGGACCTCCCGCCGCTCGTAGAAGCGGACGCCGCCGACGACCTTGTACGGCAGGCCGACCCGGATGAAGACCTCCTCGAAGATCCGGGACTGGGCGTTGGTGCGGTAGAAGATCGCGACCTCGCCCGGCCTGGCGTCGCCCGCGTCCGTCAGCCGGTCGATCTCGTCCGCGACGAACTGCGCCTCGTCGTGCTCGGTGTCGGCGACATACCCGGTGATCCGGGCGCCGCCACCGGAGTCCGTCCACAGGCGCTTGGGGCGGCGGTCCTCGTTCCGCGCGATCACCGCGTTGGCCGCGGAGAGAATGGTCTCCGTGGAGCGGTAGTTCTGCTCCAGCAGCAACGTCGCGGCCTGCGGGAAGTCCTGCTCGAACTGGAGGATGTTGCGGATCGTGGCGCCGCGGAACGCGTAGATCGACTGGTCGGCGTCGCCCACCACGCACAGCTCCGCCGGCTCCAGCGGGCCGCCCTGCTCGCCGACCAGCTCCCTGATCAGGGTGTACTGGGCGATGTTGGTGTCCTGGTACTCGTCGACCAGGAGGTGCCGGAAGCGGCGGCGGTAGTGCTCGGCGACGTCGGGGAACGCCTGGAGCAGATGGACGGTGGTCATGATGATGTCGTCGAAGTCCAGCGCGTTGGCCTCGCGCAGCCGCGCCTGGTACATCGTGTACGCCTCGGAGAGCGTCTTCTCGAAGCCGTCGGTCGCCCGGGCGGCGAAGTCCTCCGGGTCGATCAGCTCGTTCTTCAGGTTGGACACCTTGGCGCTGAACGACTTGGGCGGGAAGCGCTTGGGGTCCAGCTCCAGGTCCCGGCAGACCAGGGCCATGAGGCGCTTGGAGTCGGCCGCGTCGTAGATCGAGAAGCTGGAGGTGAAGCCGAGCTGGCGGCTCTCCCTGCGCAGGATGCGGACGCAGGCGCTGTGGAACGTCATCACCCACATCGCCTGGGCGCGCGGGCCGACCAGCTCGGCGACCCGCTCGCGCATCTCGCCGGCGGCCTTGTTGGTGAACGTGATCGCGAGGATCTGCCCCGGGTGCGCGCCGCGCGCCGACAGCAGATGGGCGATGCGGTGGGTCAGCACCCGGGTCTTGCCCGAGCCGGCGCCCGCCACGATCAGCAGCGGCCCCCCGCTGTGGGTGACGGCGGCGCGCTGCTGCTCGTTGAGCCCGTCCAGCAGGGCGGCGGGGTCGAGCGGCTTGCGCGCGCCGTTGCGGTAGTAGGCGTCCTCCTCGGCGGCCCTGGGCTCGGCGAAGGTGCCGGCGAACAGGTCGTCGGGGATGCCCTCGGGATCGGCGCCGTGCGCGTCCTCGGGCTCGGGGGGCGGCCCCTCGTCCGGGGTGGGGTCGAGGTCCGCCAGGGCTTGGTCGTCGAAGAGGCCGCTCATCGCCCACCGAGTCTAGATGCCCCCACTGACAACGGAAGCCCGGTCCGCCCGCTCCCGGTCCGCCCGCTCCCGGGGGCGCGTTCGGGGGCGGGTCGGCGTCCTCCCCGGGTCAGCCCGGAGTTTGCCCGGAGAGGGCCCCGAGATCGTGCCGGCGGAGGCGACGCGGGCGGCGGGCGCGGCTACGTTGAGGGAGCAGGCTCCGGCGCCGCCGGGCCGCCCCCGCCGTCAGGCGGGATCAGCGCACAGGAGGGGAACGCGCGCATGACATCCGTGAGCCAGCCCGGGGACACAGGGGGGATGGACCTGCGGGGAGACCCGCGGGGAACGGAGAACGCCGCGCCGACGCTCGGCGGGCACCAAACGGCCGACCCGCGGGCGGCGTTGCGCGCCTCGCACTCGGACCGGGAGGCGGTGGCCGAACGCCTGCGGGAGGCCGCGGGCGACGGACGGCTGGACCTGGAGGAGCTGGAGGAACGGCTGGAGGCGGCGTTCTCCGCGAAGACCTACGGCGAACTGGCCCCGTTGACCGCCGACCTGCCGGGCCCGCACCTGCGCCAGCCGCCGCCCATGGGCCCGCAGCCCCCACCGGACAGCGGGGAACCGCTGCTGCTCAAGGGCGGGCTGCACGGCGTGGAACGGGTGGGCCGCTGGCTGGTGCCGCCGAAGATCGTGGTGAAGGCGGGGCTGGGCGGGGCCAAGTTGGACTTCACCCGCACGCGGCTTCCGTTGGGTGAGACGGAGGTGGAGGTACACGGCGACATGGGAGGCGTCACCCTCATCGTGCCGGACGGCTGGCGGGTGGACACCACGGGCGTCGACCCGGCGATCGGCGGGCTGCGCGACCGCACCTCGGACGAGGCGCCGGAGGGCGCGCCGACGCTGTGGCTCACCGGCACGTGCGGCATGGCCGGCACGACGGTGCGCCACCCCAACCGCTGGGAACGCCGCCGCCTCTCGTCCTCCTGACCGGACGCCCACCACATCCTGGGGCGCGGGGCCCCACCGGGGCGAGGACGACCACCCGCCTCACCGGTGCGGACCGTAGTCGACCAGCCCCCGCCACCCAGCATTCGCGCAGTTCCCCGCGCCCCCAAGCCCGCCGCGAGTGCAGGGGCGCGGGGAACTGCGCGAGCAACCCAACACCCAGCCGCAGACGACAACCCACCTCACCGGTGCGGACCGTAGTCGTCTCACCCCCGCCACACATGCACCGCGCAGTTCCCCGCGCCCCCAAACAGGCCGCCACCTGCCGAAGCCCAACCCGCACCCGACCGACCACGCCAGCCCACACCAGGGGCGCGGGGAACTGCGCGAGCAACCCAACACCAAGCCGCAGACGACACCCCTCCCCCGGCCGGCAAGGCCACCGGTCGAGAACAATCACGAGGCAAAGATCACAACTTGGTTTCGGTCATATCGCGCATCAGCCTTCCCAAGAGCCCCGCGCAGTGACTAGCGTGCGGCGGCAGGTGGCTCGCTCCCCTGACGCCGCACCCGGCGGCACGGGCCGCCCCCGTTCGTGGGGACAGATCTCCCTCGCCGCGGCCCCGGCCGCCAGCAGCCCACGATCGGCCAGGGATTGGAGACACACCGGCCTTGGGTACTCACCGCAAGCCGCGCGGCGGCATCCTGGAGTCCCCGTCCGCCCGCCGTGGAGCCATCGGCGTCGGCGCCTGTGCCCTCGCGTCCGCGACGCTGTTCGGTCAGCCGGCCTTCGCCGACGACGACGAGCAACAGGGCATCGAGGAGCAGCGCGACCGCGCCACCTCGGCCGCCGAGCGTGCCCGCGAGGTGCGGGAGCAGGTCGACGCGCTGTACCACGAGGCGGGCGTCGCCACCCAGCACTACAACGCGTCCCAGGAGAACGTGGACGCCCAACAGGGCCAGGTCGACGACGCGTTGGCCGCCGCGGACGCCGCCACCGAGCAGGTGAACGAGGCCCGGCAGACGCTGGGCGCCATGGCCGCCGCCCAGTACCGCGCGGGCACCGGCGGGCTGCCGGACGCCGCGGCGATGCTGCTCGCCGACGATCCGAAGAGCTTCTTCGACATCGGCTACACGCTGGACCGGCTGACCAGCCTCCAGCAGCACGCGTTGGACCGTTTCTCCGAGCGCGAGCAGGCCGCCGACGAGGAACGGGACGCCGCCACCGAGGCGTTGGCCGAGCTGGAGGAGCGGGAGCGGGAGCTCCAGTCGCAGAAGCAGGCGGTCCAGGACCGGCTCGCGGAGGCGCGGAGCCTGCTCGACCAGCTCGACGAGGAGGAGCAGGCCGAGCTGGAGGAGTTGGAGCGCCTCGAAGAGGAGGAGGCCGCCCGCCGCGCCGAGGAGGCCCGGCAGGAGCAGGAGCGGCGCGAGCAGGAGGAACGCGAGCGGCAGGAGCGGGAGGAGCAGGAGCAGGAGCAGCAACAGCCGGAGACCCCGCCGGACTCGGGCGACTACGCCACCGCCGCCGAGGCCGCGATCGCCTTCGCCGAGGGCGAGTTGGGCAAGCCCTACGTGTGGGGCGCCACCGGCCCGAACAGCTACGACTGCTCCGGGCTCACCCAGGCCGCCTGGCGCGCGGCCGGTGTGGAGATACCCCGGGTCACCTGGGACCAGGTCAACATCGGGACGACCATCCCGCGCGACCAGATACAGCCGGGTGACCTGATCTTCTTCTACGACGACATCAGCCACGTCGGGCTCTATGTCGGCGACGGCCAGATGATCCACGCGCCGAAGCCGAACGACGTGATCAAGTTCGAGTCGATCGACAACATGCCCTGGCACAGCGCCGTCCGCCCGGCCTGACCGCACGGCTGAACGGGCGGGCGGCGCACGCCCGTTCAGCCGGGGATCCGTTCAGCCGGGCATCCTGTCAGCCGGCGGCGGGCGCTCCCGCGCTGACGTCGGTGACCGGGACCGGCCGTGAGCCCTCGCGCAGGGAGCGCGCGCCCGCGACGCCGACCAGCGAGGCGGCGACGGCCTGCCGCACGGGCACCAGCGGGGGACGTCCCCGTTCCACGGTGTCCCGCCAGCCCTGGAGCAGCAGCACGGTGGCCTCCCGTTCGCGTTCCACCTCCGTGCCGTCGAGGAGCACACGCGGGGGCACGCGTTCCTCCTCGTGCGCGGCGGTGCCCTCCTCGGTCGCCCACGCCTCGCGGCGGACCCGCACCGACCAGGCGCGCTCGCCCTGGGCGCGCACCGACTCGGCCATCGCGTGGGTGCCGCGCAGCGTCACCGCGCTCCAGTGGCCGTCCGGCTCGCCCTGGAGGAAGCAGAAGCGGCTGACGGCCAACGTGCCGCTGGAGAGCCGGACCACGAGTACCACCGCCGTCGTCGCGTCGCCCTCGTCGACGGGGAACGCGGAGACCTCGACCGGCCAGGCGCCGGTGAGGGACAGGATCGGCGAGAGGGTGTGGGTGCAGTAGGCGGTCGGGGCGATGCGGCCCCGCCAGTGGTCGGGGTCGCCGGTCAGCTCGGCGAGCGCGTCCGGGGAGAGTCCGTGCAGGTAGTCGGCCTCGACCAGTTGGAGTCGCCCCAACTCGCCGGCCTCGACGGCCTCCCTCAGCAGTCGGGTGCCGGGCATCAGCGGGTAGTTCTCGGCGAACGAGTAGCTGGCGCTCGACGCCTCGGCCGCCGCGATCAGCCGCCGCCCCTCGTCCTCGTCCACGCAGGCGGCGGTCTCCGAGAGCACGGCGACGCCGCGTTCCAGGAAGGCGATGGCGAGCGGGGCGTGGGCGTCGAAGTCGTTGGCCAGCACCACCCCGTCGAGGCCGGCGTCGAGCAGCGCGCGCCAGTCGTCCGTGCCGGCCGCCTCCGGGATCTGGTCCCGCGCGGCCGACAGCCGCGCCGGGTCCCGGTCGCAGACCATCCCCACCTCGATCCCCACCCGCCGGCACCACAGCGCCAGATGCAGACCCATGCCCAGACCGACCACTCCGACTCTCATGGCCGCCACCCCAGCCCATCCGCCGCGCGGCGGCAACCGAATTTGCGCGCCGGCGCGGACGCCGGCGTGCGACGATCACGCACGCGCACCAACGCCCCGTGAAACCGTCCCCGAAAGGCGCCACCGTGCCGAAGGCCGTGACCCTGATCCGTTCCGCCGCGCTCTCCGATGTCGCGGAGTACGCCTACGCCGCCACCGCGCCCGCCGAGGCGCGGCTCGTCTTTCTCGCCGGCGCCTGCCCGTTGAACGCCGACGGTTCCACCGCCGCCGTCGGCGACTACGCCGGCCAGGCGGCCGTGGCCGTCGCCAATCTGCGCACCGCGCTCGCCGAGGCCGGCGCCACCCTGACCGACGTGCTCAACACCCGGGTGCTGGTGGCCAGTTCCGACCAGGCCGACCTGGTGGCCGCCTGGGAGGTGGTGCGGGACGCCTTCGGCGACCACGACGTGCCGAGCACCCTGTTCGGGGTGACCGTGCTCGGCTACGACGACCAGCTGGTGGAGATCGAGGCGGTCGCGGCGCTGCTCGACGAATGAGCCCGCGGGTTACGTTCCGTGACCGTTGCCAGTCCCGGGGCGCTCCGTCTACGCTGCCGTGACGCGATCTTCCTGAGCCCCCGGCGCGCGGCTCATCTCGCGCACGCCCCCGCGCCCGCCCCTCACTCCCCGGGGAGACCCGTGTCCTTCGCCACCACGTCGCAACTCACCCTGCGTGACATCACCAAGCGGTATGACGGCAAGACGGTGCTCCACCGGGTCACCCTCGCCGTCGGCCCCGGCGAGAAGGTCGGCGTGATCGGGGACAACGGCGCGGGCAAGTCCACCCTGCTGCGGCTGGCCGCCGGGTTCGAGCGGCCCGACCAGGGCGAGTTGACCGTCTCCGCGCCCGGCGGCCTCGGCTATCTCCCGCAGACCCTCGCCCTGCCGCCGCGGGCCAGCGTCCAGGAGGCCATCGACCTGGCGCTCGCCGACCTGCGCCAGCTGGAGGAGCGCATCCGCCGCGCCGAGCGCGCGATGGAGACCCGCGAGGGGCCCGAGCTGACCGCCGCGATGGCCAACTACGCGGCTCTGGTGGAACGTTACGAGGCCCGCGACGGCTACCAGGCGGAGGCCAAGGTCGACATCGCGCTGCACGCCCTCGGCCTGCCCGGGCTGGAACGCGACCGCCTGATCGGCACCCTCTCCGGCGGGGAGCGCTCCCGGCTCGCCCTGGCCGCCACCCTCGCCGCCGCCCCCGAGCTGCTGCTGCTCGACGAGCCCACCAACGACCTCGACGACCAGGCCGTGGGCTGGCTGGAGGAGCAACTCCGCGCCCACCGGGGCACGGTGGTCGCCGTCACCCACGACCGGGTCTTCCTCGAACGGCTCACCACCACCGTGCTGGAGGTCGAGGCCGGCACCGTCACCCGGCACGGCGACGGCTACGCCGGCTATCTGCGCGCCAAGGCCGCCGAGCGGCGCCGCCGCCTCCAGCGTTTCGAGGAGTGGCGCGAGGAGTTGGCGCGCAACGAGCGGATCGCCGACGCGAACGTCGACCGGCTGGACGCCATCCCCCGCAAGGCGCCGATGGCCGCCTTCGGCCACGGCGCGTTCCGCCAACGCGGGCGCGAGCACGGCGCGGCCAGTCGCATCCGCAACGCGCGGGAACGGGTGGAGCGGCTGACGGCCGACCCGGTGGCGCCGCCGCCCGAGCCGCTGCGGTTCACCGGCCGCGTCGAGGAGACCGGCGCCACGCACGAGGGGCCGGCGGTCGCGCTGCGCAAGGTGCGGGTCCCCGGCCGGCTGACCGTGGGGGCGCTGCGGCTGAGGCACGACGAACGCGTCCTGGTCACCGGGCCCAACGGCGCCGGCAAGTCGACGCTGCTGCGGCTGATCGCCGGCGAGCTGGCGCCCGAGTCGGGCACCGTCACCGTGCCGGGCCGCGTCGGCCACCTTCGGCAGCGCGAGACGCCCTGGCCGGAGCGGTACAGCGTGCTGCGCGCCTTCGCCCACGGCAGGGAGAACGTCGGCGACCTGGACGAGCAGATCCACATCCTGCTCTCGCTCGGCCTCTTCGAGCTGTCCGAACTGAGCCTGCGCGTCGGGGAGCTGTCCTACGGCCAGCGGCGGCGCATCGAGCTGGCGCGGCTGGTCACCGAGCCGGTGGACGTGCTGCTGCTCGACGAGCCGACCAACCACCTCTCCCCCGCGCTGGTCGAGGACCTGGAGACCGCCCTCGACGACTACCACGGCACGCTGGTCGTCGTGACCCACGACCGTCGTATGCGCGCCCGCTTCACCGGGCGCCAGCTGTCGGTGCGCGAGGGGCGGATCGAGGAGGGGTAGGGCCCCCGGGGCCGCCTTCCGACCGGTCACCAGACGGCGGCGACCACGGTTTACCAGATGGTGGCGACCACGCTTTACCAGACGGCGGCGATCACGCTTTACCAGACGGTGGCGATCACGATGTTGGCCACCGTGAGCAGACCGATGGCCCCCATGATCGCGGACGACACCTTCTCACCGCGGTTGAGATAGACCAGCACGGAGATCACCACCAGCACCGCCAGCTTGACGGCGATCTTGGTGTTGTCGACCTCCTGGTCGTCGGCCTGGTTGAGCCCGACCAGGACCATCCCCGTGACCAGCATGGTCGCGGCCCCGTGCAGCATCCCGGGCGTCACGACGGCGTCACCCGCGCCGAGCGCCCTCACCTGCGCGAGCACCCCGCCGAGCAGCGCGGCGATGCCGATGATGTGCAGCGCGAGGACCAGATCGATGGCTACTCCCATGCCACGGGAGTCTAGGTCGTCTCGTTTGGATCTTCGTGGAGCAGGGCGCGGCGTCAGATGCGGTGCATCGCAAGGCGCCGGATCGCAGCTCATACTTGGCCGTATTCGCGCGATTCGGTAACGCAGCGAGGTGCCGTAGCTGGCGTCGCGCCCCCGCGAAGATCCAAACGAGACGGCCTAGTGAGCACCGCGCCCTCCCCGGCCGGCGGGCTTCCGGGCGCACCGACACCCGCGAACCACGGCACGGGGGTTGACGGGTTCCTGCCACTCGTTCGACGATAACCCGACACTTGGGAGCGCTCCCACAGGCCAGGGACACCGTCGACAGAACAGCGCAGCGAACCCCATCCGCTCCGTCGAAGGAACGAGCCGTGACCCCACGTCCTTCCCCCGCCGCCCCCCGGCGGCATCCCCGCGCCACGCGGGGCCGACGCCTGCTGGGCGCCGCACTCGGCGCCGGCCTGATCGCCGGCGCGCTGACGCTGCCCCAGGCCGGCGCGGCCGAGGGCCCCGCGTCGGCCGAGGGCCCCGAGCTGATAGTCAACGGCGACTTCGCCGACGGCACCACCGCCCCCTGGTGGTGGACCGCCGACAACCCGGGCGAGGTCGTCGAAGGCCAGCTGTGCGCCGACATACCGGGCGGCACCACCAACCCCTGGGACGCGATCATCGGCCAGGACGACCTGCCGCTGACCGCCGGCGAGTCCTACGAGCTGAGTTACACCGCCACCGCCACCGCCACCGTCGTCAGCCGCACCAACGTGCAGCAGGCGGAGGAGCCCTACGCGGCCGAGCTGGCCGCCGCCGACCGGATCGGCGAGGAGGCGACCACCTTCACCCATGTCTTCACCGCCGGCGCCGACCACGAGGCGGCGCAGCTGGTCTTCCAGGTGGGCGGCCGGGACGAGGCGTTCACCCTCTGCCTGGACGACATCTCGCTGACCGGCGGCGCCGAGCCGCCGGTGTACGAGCCGGACACCGGTTCGCCGGTCCGCGTCAACCAGGTCGGCTATCTCACCGAAGGCCCCAAGCAGGGCACCCTGGTCACCGAGTCGACCGAGGCGCTGCCCTGGTCCCTCGCCGACGACTCCGGCACCGAGGTCGCGACCGGCACCACCACCCCGCTGGGCGTGGACCCGTCGTCCGAGGAGAACGTGCACGCCTTCGACTTCGGCGAGTTCACCACGCCGGGCGAGGGCTACACGGTGACCGTCGGCGAGGAGACCAGCGAACCGTTCGCCATCGGCGACGACCTCTACTCGACGCTGCGCACCGACGCGCTGGCGTACTTCTACCACAACCGCAGCGGCATCGAGATCGACGCCGAGCTGGTCGGCGAGGAGTACGCGCGCCCGGCGGGACACGTGGGCGAGGCGCCCAACCAGGGCGACGACGGCGTGACCTGCTGGCAGGACGCCTGTGACTACACCCTGGACGCGGCCGGCGGCTGGTACGACGCGGGCGACCACGGCAAGTACGTGGTCAACGGCGGCATCTCGGTGGCGCAGCTGCTCTCCTCCTACGAGCGGACCCTGACCACCGAGGGCGCCGACGGCGAGCCGCTGGGCGACGGCGCGCTGGCCGTTCCCGAGCAGGGCAACGGGGTGCCGGACATCCTCGACGAGGCGCGCTGGCAGCTGGAGTTCCTGCTGTCGATGCGGGTCCCCGAGGGCGAGGAGCAGGCGGGTCTCGCGCACCACAAGCTGCACGACGCGGCGTGGACCGCGCTGCCGACGCTGCCCCACGAGGACGACCAGCCGCGTGAGCTGCACCCGGTCTCGACGGCCGCGACGTTGAACGTGGCCGCCTCCGCCGCGCAGGGCGCGCGGCTCTTCGCCGAGTACGACGCGGACTTCGCCGACCAGCTGCTGGCGGCGGCCGAGTCGTCGTACGCGGCGGCGGTGGCCAACCCCGAACTGCTGGCCGACCCGAACGACGGCGTCGGCGGCGGCGCCTACAGCGACGCGAAGCTGACGGACGAGTTCTACTGGGCGGCGGCCGAGCTGTTCGTCACCACCGGCGAGGACACCTACCGGGAAGCGGTGCTCGGCTCCGAGCTGCACGGCGACGTCGAGGGCGTCTTCCCGCCCGGCGGCTTCTCCTGGGGTGAGACGGCGGCGCTCGGCGGACTCTCGCTGGCGACCGTTCCCAACGCGCTGGACGAGGACGAGCTGGCGGCGGCGCGGGCCACGGTCGCCGAGGCGGCCGACGGGCTGGTCGCGCTGGCCGGCGAGCAGGCGTACGGCGTGCCGCTGGGCGCCGACAGCTATGTCTGGGGCTCCAACTCGCAGGTGCTCAACAACATGGTGGTGCTGGCCACGGCCCACGACCTGACGGGCGAGAGCGCCTACCGGGACGCGGTGCTGACCGGGCTGGACTACCTGCTGGGGCGCAACCCGCTGAACCTCTCCTACGTGACGGGCCACGGCGAGCGCGACGCCCACAACCAGCACCACCGCTTCTGGGCCAACCAGCTGGACCCCGACCTGCCGAACCCGGCCCCCGGCTCGGTGGCGGGCGGCCCCAACAGCTCCCTTGAGGACCCGGTCGCCGAGGACCTGCTCCAGGGATGCGCCCCCGCGATGTGCTACGTCGACGACATCGAGTCCTACTCGACCAACGAGATCACCATCAACTGGAACGCGCCCCTGGCCTGGATCGCCTCCTACACGGACGACCTCGCCGGCGGCACCCCCACCACCGACTGACCGCCCCCGCCCGCCCCTCGCCCGGCCCCCCGGGCGGGGGGCGGGCGGCCGGTGGGGTCGGCGCGCGGGCAGAGCCGTTCAACTCAGTGCGCGGAACTCGGCGGTGAGGTCGACGGTGGTGCAACGCTTGAGTTCGGTGACGAGCTGGGAAGCGAGGAACCAGGCGAGGGCACGATGACCGTATGGCAGGTGGTGATCGTGGTGAGGGCGGAGACGCCCCTCGGGCGTGGGGGTGTAGAAGGTCCCGAAGACGCCCCAGATCCTCGGGCGGCGGGCGCGAACGCCGAGAGGGTGGGTGAGGTGGGGACAGTGCTGAACGGCCAGCCGTGCACAGGGCAGACAGACCGGCGGTTTGGTGGTGAGGGTGCCGTCGTGGGTGGTGTGCTGACCGCCTGCGTCGTGACTCGCTTCGTCTTCGTTCACGAGGAAGAGCCAGCCGTCGCGGTTGTGGCTGGCGGGCTTGGCGCAGACCTGGCACAACCGTTCGGCCTGAGTGTGGCGTTGGCGTGCGGGGTGCAGGCTGCGGAAGTCGGGGCGTCCGGCGCCGGGGGCGTTGGCGAGCCGGCCCCACAGCACGCCGAAGGCGTCGCGGTCGGCGGCCGTCTCGTCGACGTATCGGATTCCGGCGCCGTCGACCCGTGAGACCACCCGCGAGGCGGTGACCTTCTCGCCGGTCCAGTGAGCGGCGTAGGGAACGGGAACGCGACGTGGTCCCCACGTCGCGACGGATTCCGGAACGAGTAGATCTGGCACGGGTTTTCCTGCCTTTCCGCCTGACGTGGACGGGGAATGGTTCTTACCGCCCACGTCCATGAGGCTTTCGGGAATGCGGGTCGCGATCAGAGTGCCGTGGGGCGGGGCAGGCCGGGAGTGTGTGAAGCAGGTCATCGGAGGCACACTCAACACACAGTGTGTGAATGCCGGTTCACTACACTCCCCCCGTGGAACCGAACACGCTTCTGGCGGCACTCCTTGATGAGGCCGGTGTGTCCCATGTGGGCCTGGCCACCCGAGTGAACGAGGCGGGGAGACCGCGAGGCCTCTCGCTTCGGTACGACAACACGTCCGTCCTTCGGTGGATACGAGGTCAGAAACCGCGGGGCGAGGTCCCGGACATCATCTGCTCCGTGCTCACCGACCGGCTCGGCCGCCCGGTCTCCCTGGACGCCGCCGGGTTTGGTCCGCTCGCATCCACGCGCGCGACCGGCCCGACGCTGCCTGGGTTTTTGGACCGCGCCACGGCCTTCTGGCACTCGGACGGAAGAATGCGTCTCAGTGAACTGGGCGTGGTCACGGGAATGGAGGCGGTGGCTCCGGTCTGGGAGTGGGAGAACCCGCCACACGACGTGGATGTCTCGCGCCAGGGCACCGTTCGTGTCGGCCCCGATGACATCGCCGTTCTCGGCGTAGCGCGTTCCCATTACGAACAGATGTACCGTCGCGTCGGCGGGATGGCGACGCGAGGCAGAATTCTCCGTTTCCTGACCAGAGAAGCTGCACCGATGTTGCGGGGCGCCTACTGCGACCCCGTCGGGCGGGAACTCTTCCGAGCGGTCGGAAGCCTGGTCGCCGTGGCGGGGATCTGTTCCTACGACTCTGATCAACAGGCCATCGCGCAGCGATACTTCCACCAGGCCCTACGGCTGGCGAAGGCCTCCGGCGACCGACGGTTCGGCGGCTACGTAATCGTGCTGTTGGTCAACCAGGCCGTGTACATGAAGGACTTTCGGCAAGCAGTGGCCTTCGCGGAAGCCGGCGTCCGCGCTGCCGGCGCACATATCTCCCCCGCGCTTGCGGCGGACCTCCACGCCATGCAGGCCAAGGCGTTCGCACGCATGGGTGACGAGTCAGCCGCCCACCGCTGCATGGGGCTCGCGGAGCGCGCGGCCGGTCACATCAGGATCGACCAGGAGCCGGAGGAGACAGGCTACGTGCAACCCGGCCTGGTGGAGGCCCACCTGGCAGAGGCGTTGATGAGCCTGGGCGACACCGCCCCGGCACAGGTGTACGCGGAGGAGGCCGTACATTCGTTGGCCCACACGCGGGGGCGGGCTCACCGTCTGGCGACCCTGGCCCGCACCGAAGCGGCGGCCGGCGAGATCGACAGAGCCGCGGCCACCACGACCGAACTGGTGGCGACGGCGCGGGGGATGGAATCACAGCGCATCAGGGATCGGCTCAACTCGGTGCGGACCACGTTGGCGCGCTACGAGACGCGTAGCGCGGCGGACGCCGTCGAGCTGATCGACGAGACGCTTCTGGTGCCCCTGGACCTAGGCAGTGTCCAGTGACACGAACGCATCACGAGAGGACGTTGACGGAATGTGGAAGAACCACGGTGAGCGAACGGTGTACTCAAACCCGTGGCTGCGGGTGAATTTGGCCGACGTAGAGCTGCCCGACGGCCGTCATCTCGACCACTACCTGATTCGGCAACGCCCCGTCGCGCTGGCGACGGCGGTCAACGAGGCAGGCGAGGCGCTGCTGTTGTGGCGGCACCGGTTCATCACGGACTCCTGGGGCTGGGAGATCGCGGCCGGCGTGGTCGAGGACGGCGAGTCGTTGGAGGACGCGGCGGCGCGGGAGATGTTGGAGGAGACGGGGTGGCGGCCGGCCGGGCCGCTACGGCATCTTCTGACCGTCGAGCCGTCAAACGGACTCAGCGACGCTCGGCATCACGTGTACTGGTCGGAGGGCGCGGAGCAGATGGGGCCTCCGGAGGATGACTTCGAGTCGTCGCGGCGCGCCTGGGTGCCGCTGGCGGATGTGCCGGATCTACTCGCCAAGGGGCAGATCCGTGCGGCCAACACCGCCGCCGCGCTGATGATGCTGCACGCCATGGTGGCAGGTGGCGACTGAGACATCGAGCCGTCGCCCTGACGCGGTCGGGCGTTCACTTCCCCGCGACGACGCTCGCCAGCTGACCGAGGCCGGAGACGGACCAGTCGGCAGCCGCCAGCACCTCCCGGGTGTCCGCCCAGAGTCGCCCCCAGGGACCACGCCGGAGGTGGGCCGTCAACAGCCCCGCTTCGCGTGCGGGGAACACGTCGTTGGCCGGGTGGTCACCCACGTAGAGTGTTTCCTCGGGCTCAGCCCTGGCCAGGTCGGTCACCCGGTGGAAGAACTCGACGTCCGGCTTCGCCGTCCCCCACTCCTCGGAGACCGCGACCGCGTCCGCGGGCAGGCCCAGCGAACGCAACGACTCTCCCGCGCGCCGAGTCTGGTTGCCGGCCACCACCACACGGACGCCAAGATCACACAGCGCGGCCAGCGCCGGTCGCACGTCCGGATAGAGGTCGTTCTCCGTCAGTAGTTCACCCAGCCCGGCCCGCTCCCGGGCGGCGTACTCGACGGTCAGGTCGATGTCCGGTCGGAGCAGGCGGAGCGCGTCCGCGTTGTCGCGGCCCTGCGCCACGACCGCCCCGACCGGGGCCGACAGTGTGTGGTGCGGCACGTCGAGCCAGTCGGCCCAAGAGGCCCAGTACCGGTCGTCGCACGTCAGGGTCTCGCCGATGTCGAACGCCACACATTTGATCACGGCATCCAGCGTAGAGCGCACGCTCAGGCCACCCCCGAGCGCTCGTGCGCGGGGCGCCTACGCTGGGGGACATGCCGGTCTCCCGTTCGCGTAAGCCGAAGTCGAAGCAGCGCCGTCCGTCGAGTGGGCGGGCGGGAGGGCGTGGGCCCGGGTCCTCGCGGGAGGGCGGGAGCCGGTCGAAGCGCCTCGGGGTGGGGGCGGTGGCCGTCGTGGTCGTGCTGTTCCTGCTGGTGGGGAGCATCGCCGCGTTGCTGGTGAGCGGTGGTGGTGGCGACGACGCCGACGGGGCCGGCGGCCAGGAGGAGGTCGTGCCGCTGCCGGACGGGCATCCGGCGCTCGAACTGGCGCGGCGGGACGCGAACGATCCGCTGGCGCTCGGCGAGGCGGACGCGCCGGTGGTGATGATCGAGTACGCGGACTTCCAGTGCGCGTTCTGCGGGACGCACGCCAGGGGCGCGCACGGGATGCTGGTCGAGGAGTACGTGGAGCGGGGGCTGCTGCGCATCGAGTTCCGCAACTTCCCGATCAACGGCCCGGAGTCGGACGCCGCCGCGCGGGCCGCGTGGGCGGCGGGGCGGCAGGGGCGGTTCTGGGAGTTCCACGAGGCGGCGTTCGCCGAGGAGTTCCATCTGGAGAGCGGCAGGTTCTCCGAGGAGGGGTTGACGGAGCTGGCCGAGGAGGCCGGGGTGCCGGACGTGGAGCGGCTGTTGGCCGACATGGAGTCGGACGAGGCCGGTGAGGCGGTGGGCGCCGACGCCGAGGAGGCGATGGATCTGGGGATCACCACGCCGCCGTCGTTCCTGGTCAACGGGCAGCCTCTCCAGGGGGCGCGGCCGTTCGCCGAGTTCGTCGAGCTGATCGAGCCGCTGGCGGAGGCCGCCGAGGGCTCCTGAGGCGCCGGTGTCCCCATCCCCCGAAAGTGATCACGCTGAGTCCCAAAGCTTGAGCGAACGGTAGTCGTTCTCGATCGTTTCGATCAACTCGGGTCAGCTACAGCCGTTTGCCGCCAATGCCGGTCAGAGAGCGGTTGCGGGGTCCGCGCCGGTCTAGCGTCCTGCCTCATGGCCGAGCATCGCGGGCGCCGCTGGAGGCGTCCCACCTACCGAAAACCCTGGTCGTCCAGACGCCCCGCCCTGCGGGTCGCCGCGGGGCTCACCCTCGCCGGCGCCGCCGCCGGCGCGCTGGAGGCGCCGGCGATGGCCGAGCCGGAGCCGACCCTCGCCGAGGTCGAGGAGCGCGTCGACACGCTGCACCACGAGGCCGAGCGCGCCACCGAGGCGTACAACGCGGCGACGGAGACCGCCGAGGAGGCGGAGGAGCAGCTGGCCGAGCTGGCGGCCCGATCCGACCGGCACACCGAGGAGTTGAACGAGGCGCGCGACGCCCTCGGCGCGCACGCCAGCGCCAGCTACCGCTCGGGCGGGATGCCGGCCGGGCTGGCCCTGGCGCTCTCCAGCGACCCGGAGGACTATCTGCGCCGCGCCGCCGTGGCCAGCCGCACCGGCGACCGGCAGGCGCAGCGGGTGCGCGAGGTCACCGAGAAGCTGCGCGACCTGGAGCAGTTGCGGGACGAGGCGGACCAGCGCGCCGAGACCGTCGAGGAGGCGCGGGAGGAGGCCGAGCGGCACCGCGAGACGGTCGAGGAGCGGCTGGCGGAGGCGGAGGAGCTGCTGGCGACCCGCACCGCGGAGGAGCGCGAGCGGCTGCTCGCCGAGGAGGGCGAGGGCCTGGCCCCGGCCCGCGCGGGGCGGGACGAGCCCCGGCCGGTCGGCGCCGTGGAGGCGCCGTCGGCGCGGGCGGCGACGGCGGTCGGCTTCGCGCTGGCGCAGGTGGGCAAGCCGTACGGCTGGGGCGCGACGGGCCCGGACGCGTTCGACTGCTCCGGGCTGACGCAGGCCGCGTGGGGCGCGGCCGGGGTGTCGCTGCCGCGCACCAGCTACGCGCAGGCGACGGCGGGGCCGCGCGTCGCGCGTTCCGAGTTGGCCCCCGGCGACCTGGTGTTCTACTACGCGGACAACAGCCATGTCGCGCTCTACATCGGCAACGGCCAGATCGTGCACGCCGCGAGGTCGGGCACCCCGGTGCGGCTGGCCGGCGTCGACTCGATGCCGTTCAGCGGCGCGACCCGGCCCGCGTGAGCGCGCGCGGGTAAGGCAGAATCCCTAGGGCCACAGACATCGAGGAGCGTCTATCCACGGCCCGGCGTTGATGCGATAAGGCGCCGGTCGCCGGCCCCGCGCTCCGGGCCCGGGGGAAGTAGGGAACACCGTGGCCGAGGAGCCGTCCAGCGAAGCCGCGCCGAGCGGGGCGCCGGAGGCCGCGCGCCCGGCTCCGCCGGCCCATCCGGCGGACTGCGCGTGCGGCGACTGCCCGCAGTCGACCCGGGCCGCGCTGCGCCGTTCCGAGGAGGCGCTGGCGGAGCTGCGTGACCGGCTGGCCAGGGGCGACGGGATACCGCCGGCCCTGGGCCACTCCCCCGAGGCGTCCCGGCAGTGGATCTCCGACGAACTGACGGAGGCGGCCAGGGAGGTGGCGGCCAGCACCGAGGCGCACGGCCGTTTCCGGCTGGCGCGGCTGGCCGACCGGGCGTCGTTCGCCCTGTGGGGCGTGGTGGGGGCGCTGGCGTTGGGCCAGGGCGTGACCGCGCTGCTGGGCGACCGGGGTTGGACGACGGCGCGCACCACGGCGCTGCTGGCCGCCGCGCTGGTCGCCGCGTTGCTGACGGTCGTCGGCCGGGCGCACCGCGAGCGCGGCGGGTTCCTGGCGCCGCTGATCGGCGAGGACAACCGGCTGTCGACGTCCCGCGGGGTGGCCGCCGGCTGGCTGCTGTTCTGCGGGGTGACCGTGCTGATGCTGGCGTTCACGCTGGCCGCGCTCGGCGAAGGCGGTGAACGCTCGGCGCTGCTCGACGGGTTGGAGCTCACGCGCGGCGGCGGGCTGCTGGCCGCGGTCGCGCTCTCCTGCGCGGTGACGGTCTGGGTGCGGCACACGGTGGCGACGCGGGTGCGCGGCTTCCGGATGCAGAAGGTCAGGGCCGAGGCGCCGCGCCCGGCCGACCTGTTGACCGACGACGCGGGGCGCGGCAGCTTCCCCGACACGCAGTTCCTGCTGGTGAACGCGGCGGCGATGGTGCTGGTCGGGGTGCGACTGGCGCGGGCGCCACGGGAGTTGCCCGACCTGCCGTGGGGCGTGGCGCTGCTGCTCGCGGTCTCCGCGTTGACGTATCTGGGCGCCAAGTACACCGAGGGCGCGCGGCCCGTCATCCAGTCGGTGGTGCGGGTGCGGGAGCCGGGCACGGTGGTGGCGCCGATCAGGCAGGGCGACGAACTGGAGATCAGGGGCTCGGGGTTCGTGCCGGCCGGCGCGGGTTCCGCGCAGCGGCTGGCGGAGACGGTGGTGCGGATCGGCGGCCTGACCGTTCCGGTGCCGCTGGTGCCCCGGCGCGGCGGGTTCGACAACCCGCGCGACGACCGGCTGGTGGTGTGCGTGCCGGCTGAGGTCGAGCCGGGCCGGGTCGAGGTGCAGGTGATCACCGCGGCCGGCACGGAGTCTGGCCGCTACCGCGTCACGGTGGCAGACTGACCCGTCCCAGAAAGCCGCGACGAAAGGGCGTTGGCCCATGTCGGTGTCGGACCAGTTGGGCGGCCATCCCCCGGTGCCCGGGGGGCCCGGAGGCGTCCGGGAGGCCGCCACGCGGTGGGCGATGCTGCCGCTGCGCCTGTTCCTCGGGTTCACCTTCCTCTACGCGGGGATCGACAAGTACGTGGACGGTGGCCCCTTCAGCTCGGTGATGAACACCGACACGATGGAGGGGATGCTGACCGTCGCCAAGGACGACTCGCCCGTGCCCTGGCTGGTCGATCTGGCGTTGGAGTCCCCGGAGTTGATGGGGCACGGGACGGCCGTCGCGGAGATCGTGATCGGGGTGGCGATCCTGGTGGGGCTGCGCACCAGGTGGGCGGCGGCGCTGGGCGCGCTGCTGGCGCTGGCGTTCTGGCTGACGGTCTCCTGGTCGTCGGACCCGTACTACTTCGGCCCCGACCTGCCGCTGCTCTTCGGCTTCGTGACGCTGGCGTTGGCGGGCGGCGGCCCGTACACCGTGGACGGGCTGCTGGGCTCGAAGCCGTGGTTCCTGCCGCAGCGGAAGAGCAAGATCTTCCGCTGAGCCGGCGCCCCCCGCCCGCCGGCGGGGGCTCAGGCGCGGTAACGGACCCGCAGCCCGTGGAGCTCCACGGCGCGGTACGTGTCCGCGCCGTCGGCGCCGTCGAGACCGATGGCGGTCAGCCGCCCGTGGCCGCCGGCCGCGTCCCGGCCGGTGTGCGGGTCGTCCCCCACGCGTTCGAAGGTGACGGCTGCCCCCGGTAGCGGCACCCGGGTGCCCTCGGCGGGGAGGCCGAGCAGCTCCCCCAAAGCGCGGGCGGCGGCCTCCGGTTCGGGGGCCGAGACGACCAGCCCGGTCAGATCGTGCGGCCCGCGCTCGAACGCGCCGGGCGGCAGGTCGGCGACCAGCTCCTCACCTGACGGCGTGCAGGTGATGAAGAACGGCCACCACGGCGGCCCGTCCACCACGAACACCTCGACGAACGAGATGCCGTGCTCGGCCAGTTCGATCTCCAGCACCTCGACCCGGTGCCCGGCGGCGCGCAGCCGGGCGGCCGTGGCGTGCGCGTCGGCCACGTCGACCGCGAAGGTGAGCGGGCCGGCGGGGCCGGGCAGCGCTTCGATCGCCGGCTCCAGCAGGCGCACCCCCCGCTCGAAGCGGGAACGGGGCAGCGCGGTGTGGTCGGTGACGGTGAGGATCTCGACGTAGCGGGCGTCCAGCCGCCAGCCGCCGTTCTGGAAGCCGTCGCGCGCGTCGTTGGTGTGGGCCGGCAGCCCGGCCGCGCGGTAGGCGGCCACCGCCTCGGGCACGTCGGGCACGTAGTGCAGCAGATGGTCGAACCGGGGGCGCTCACCGGGAGAGTTCATTAGGTAAGGCTCCCCTTATCTATCTCTCGCCGCGGCTATTTACCTCTCGCCGCCGCGCACCTCGCCCGCCTCCCGTTCCTTCGCCGTCTCGCGGGGCCCCCTCGCGCGGCGCACCGCGACGGCGATCACCGCGACCACCGCCGCCAGCAGCAGCGCGGCCGGCAGCATCGCGAACCGCGCCGCCATCGGCACGTCCGTCTCGTCGACGGCGTCCAGGGCGTAGAGCGCCGCGATCGGCAGCAGGCACAGCCCCAGCACCAGCCTGGCCGGCTCGAACCGGTGACGCCCCAACCGGCGGCGACCGCCCCGGCACCGCTGTCCTCCGTCGCTCACGGCCGTGGCTCCTCTCCCGCGCGCTGGATCTGGACGTGGCCGATGCCCATCTCCAGCCGCAGCTCGATCCTCGCGTTCTCCACCGTCTCCCCCGCGGCCTCGCGCTCCGCCTCCTCGGCGGCGTCGAGCACGGCCGGATACTCCAGGAGCCGCTCCTGCCCGAAGCCGCCCCAGGAGTCGCGGTTGTCGTTCTCCCCGATGCCGCGCAGCGGCTGGTAGGTGAACGCCCCGGCGCCGATGTCCACCGAGACCTCCAGATCGACGTCGTAGGGCACCAGCACGGTCACCTCGCCCGCACCGGCCCGCACCTGCGTGGCCAGCTCGCCGCCGACCGCCAGGTCCACCCCCGTCAGGTCCAACTCGGCCTGCCCGCTGCCCAGTTCGTACTGAGAACGGACCGTCTCGGCGTCGCCGGGACGCCACTCGTGGCTCTCCCAGCTGGTGGTGATGTTGTCGGGCAGCACGGAGGCACCCGCCAGCATCCCGCCCGTCAGCAGCACCGACGTGATGGTGCCCGCCCCGAGCCGCCCCCGGAACGCGCTGACCACCAGCCCGACGGCGAAGACCGTCAGCGCCGCCGAGAAGCCGATGACCAGCGCGGGTCCCAGCGGCTGGCTGGTCCACGACGCGGCGACGCCGACGCCGAACGCGACCACAGCCCCCAGGAAGACCAACCCGCTCAGCGGCAGCTCGCGCGGCGGCGGTGGCGGCAGCGGCGGCCCGCCCGGGCCGCCCGGCCATCCCGGCGCCGGCGGGCGCCCGACCGGCGGGGCGCCCGCGTGCGCGTAGTCGCCGGGCGCCGCCTGCTCGGGGCCCCACAGATAGCTGGCCTGGCCCGCGTTCCCCCGCCACCACGAGGGCCCGCTGGGCGCCGGCGGTCGCCGCGCCTCCGGCGGCGCCTCGGCCGCCACCTGCGCCAGCTTGGGGTGCGCCGGCGTCCCCTCCGGCGTCGTCTCCCGCTCGGTGCCGCGCCGGTACTTCGCCCAGTAGGCGGCAGCCGCCAACGCGGCCAGCACCTCAAGCGAGAACCACGTCGTCGTCCTGCTGCCCCCCAGCGACGCCAGCATCAGCCCGCACCCGGCGACCACGAAGAGCAGCGCTGTCAGCCCCGGGCCCTCGACCCGGCCGGAGAGCAGCCGCCGCCCCTCGTTCTCCTCCTCGCCGTCGAACGGTGTGACCAGCCACGCGACGCCGTAGGCGACGAGCCCCAGCCCGCCCAGCACCGACAGCACCAGGAGCGACACCCGGAAGATCACCGGATCCATCCGGTAGTGCCGGCCGAAACCTCCGCACACACCGCCGATCACCTTGTGCTTGCGGGAACGGCGCAACGGCGCGTCGCCGGGCGCCGCCGGCGGCGTCGCCGTGGAGGTCGACCCGGTGCCGGCCCCGGGCCACGTGCGGTCGTCGGTCATGGGGCCATCCTCTCCCCGCCCGTGGCACGACGGAATCGGGGGAGCCCCGGAGAACGCCCCTGACGCCCCCTTCCGGGGCACCCCTGATGTGCGGCGCCGACCGCTCGTGTGACGATGCGGGGCATGACGATGGCCACGCCCTACGCGAGCGCCGGGGACGAGGCACCGGTCCGCAAGCTCTACCGCAGCGCGGACGGACGCTGGTTGGGCGGGGTCGCCCAGGGCCTGGCCGGGCACCTGGGTGTCCCGGTCTCCTGGGTCCGGGTGATCCTGCTGGTGCTCCTCTCCTCCAACGGACTGGGCGTGCTGCTCTACGCGGTCTTCTGGTTCGTGGTGCCGCTCGGCGCGCCCGAGACCAGCCCCGCCGCGCCCGCGCGCCGCAGGATGAACTGGCGCAAGCCCGGCAAGGAGTCGCTGGTCGCGTTCCTGGTGCTGGCCGTCGCGCTCTTCGCGTTCGCCGGCAGCATCCAGTACCCCATCTCCGGCCGCTACCTGTGGCCGCTGCTGATCATCGGCGTCGGCGCCGCCGTCGTCTGGCGGCAGGCCGACAACTCGCGCCGCGCCGCCTGGGCCGAGGCCACCCGCAGAAGCCGCTGGCTGCCGCTGCTGCGCAGCGCGGCCGGCGCGGTACTCGTCGGCGCTGGCGTCTCCGTCTTCGTGGTGGGCCAGGGCGGCGCGGCCACCGAGAGCCTCCGCGTCGCGCTCCAGGCCTCCGTCGCCGTGGTCGTCGGCATCGCGCTGCTCGCCGGCCCCTACCTGGTGCGGATCGTGCAGGACCTCTCCGAGGAGCGCACCATGCGCATCCGCGCCCAGGAACGCGCCGAGGTCGCCGCCCACGTCCACGACTCGGTGCTGCACACCCTGACGTTGATCCAGCGCAACGCCGAGAACGGCCGGGAGGTCGCCCGCCTCGCCCGCGCCCAGGAACGCGAACTCCGCGCCTGGCTCTACCGTTCCGCCGAGTCCGTCGACGGCCAGCCGGCGGAGGAGGACGACGAGCCGAAGACCCTCGCCGAGGCGGTGCGCGCCACCGCCGCCTCCGTCGAGGACCACCACGGGGTGCAGATCGAGGTGGTCTGCGTCGGCGACTGCCCCCTCGACGAACCGCTGGGCGCCACACTCCAGGCGGCACGTGAGGCCATGGTCAACGCGGCCAAGTACGGTGGGGAGGGCGGGCCCATCCGGGTGTTCGCCGAGGTCGAGGGTCGCACGGTCTTCGTCTCGGTGCGCGACCGGGGCCCGGGCTTCGACCAGGACTCGGTGCCGGCCGACCGGATGGGCGTGCGCGAGTCCATCGTGGGCCGGATGCGGCGCCACGGCGGCACCGCCCGGGTACGGTCCACACCAGGCGAGGGCACAGAGGTGGAGCTGACGATGGAGCGATCCCAATGAACCGGTCACCGGAGGAACGACGCGCCCGGGTGGTGCTGGTCGACGACCACCGCATGTTCCGCGCGGGGGTGCAGGCCGAGATCGGCCGCACGGACGAGACCGGCGTCGAGGTGGTCGGCGAGGCCGGCGACGTCGACCAGGCCATCACCGTGATCAAGGCGGCGGCGCCCGACGTGGTGCTGCTGGACGTGCACCTGCCGGGCGGCGGCGGCGTCGAGGTGCTGCGCCGCGGCTCGGAGCTGGTGAGCGCGTCGGGCGCCACCGTCCGTTTCCTCGCGCTCTCCGTCTCCGACGCGGCGGAGGACGTCATCGGTGTCATCCGGGGCGGGGCGCGCGGGTACGTCACCAAGACGATCACCGGGACCGACCTGGTCGACGCGATCTTCCGCGTCGCGGACGGCGACGCGGTCTTCTCGCCGCGGCTCGCGGGCTTCGTGCTGGACGCGTTCGCCTCGTCCGAGGCCCCGCCGGTCGACGAGGACATGGACCGGCTGACGCAGCGAGAACGCGAGGTGCTGCGGCTGATCGCCCGCGGCTACGCGTACAAGGAGGTCGGCAAGGAGCTGTTCATCTCGGTGAAGACGGTCGAGAGCCATGTCTCGGCCGTGCTCCGCAAGCTCCAGCTCTCCAACCGCCACGAGCTCACCCGCTGGGCGACCGCGCGCCGACTGGTCTGAGCGTCGCTCCCCCGGCCGGCGCCCCCGCTGGCCAAGACTGGGGGAATGTTCGGATTCGTGGTCCTCGCCGCGGCGCTGGTCACCGCGGGACGAGAGGCGTGGCGCTCCCCCTCGTTCCGCGGCGCCGCGCTCTCCCTGCTGCTCGTCCTGGCCACCGGGACGCTCTTCTACCGGGTGCACGAGCACTGGTCGGTGCTGGAGTCGCTGTACTTCTCGGTGACCACGGGCCTGACCATCGGCTACGGCGACCTGGCGCCCACCACCGCGCTCTCCCGCGTCTTCACGATGATCTACGCGGCGAGCGCCGTCAGCCTCTTCGCCATGGTCGGCGGCCTCCTCGCCCGCACCGGCCTCGCCCACCGCCGCTCCCACCGCCCCGGGGAACCCTCCTGAACGACGCTGCCCCGCTGCTACGGTGTCATCGCCCGTCAACACCGTGTAAGCGAAGGGGACTTCCCGTGCTCCGCCACCGCCTGGCCACCACCACGGCCCTCACCACGGCCCTGCTCCTCGCCCTCACCGCCTGCGGCGGCGACTCCGACGACTCCGCGGACGACCCGATCGCCGGCGTCGACGAGGAGACCCCGGCGGAGGACACAGACGCCGCCGAGGACGACGCCCGGGACCACGAGGCGGACCCCGACGCCTCGGAGATCCCGCTCCCGGACGACGTGGAACTGGTCTTCGACTGGGAGACCCCCGAGGACCCGAACGAGGCGGCGGCCCTCCACGGCGCGGGCGAGTACCTCCGCGCGATCGCCGCCAGCGTGGTGGCCCAGGACCCGGACGCGTACAACGGTTACGGGGTGGAACAGGCGGCGGAGTACGCGCGCACGCAGACGGAGTTGTGGATCGACGGCGGCTGGACGATGTACGGCACCGACCGGTACTACCAGGCCACCACCGCCCCCAACCCGGCCAACGAGGAGCTGGTGGTCGTCGAGTTCTGCAACGACGGATCGGAGTTGGTCGGCAAGTACGTGGAATCCGGGGAGGTCGTCCCCGACGAAGAACAGAACGAGACCTCCGTCTACCACTACACCGTCAGCATGTCCCCGGCCCCCGGGGTCGAGGGCTTCTGGCAGGCGCGCAGCGTCACCGTGGAGGGAGACGCGCCGCAGTGCGCCGGCTGAGGGCTCGACACCACGTCCCCCCCGTCGCCGCGGTCGGCCTTGTGCTCCTGTGTGCGGCGCCCGCCCTGTCCGCGCCGCCCGACCGTGAGATCGGGGGCAGCCAGGAGGGCGGCGAGGTCGCCGCGCACGCGGCGGCCGAAGAGGTGGCCTTCGACGAGAGCGGCAACGGCTCAGGTGGTCGGCTCACGACGACCGCACGGAACTGGTCCCCACCCCCGTGCTGGTATGCCCCGCGGTGGACCCCCGGGGAGTTACGCGTGACCGCCGAGACCGGATGGACCGCCGACGGCCAGTCGGGCCACGCGGCGGCGGCCATCGGCTGGATGTGGAACCACTACGACGGTGGCGACCCCTACACCGACTTCAACGCCGAGGAGGCGGACGAGGGCATGTGGTGGGGGGCCGTCGAGAATCCCTCGGAACCCGATGTCCTGGAACGCATGTCCTGCACCGAGATCCCCTTCTGGGCGGAGACCGGCGTCGTCCCGGACGTCGAGAACGCGCTGTCCCCTTCCGTCCTCGCGGAGTTGGCGTACGAACGGATCCGCGTGCCGGAGACCGAGGTCTCCTTCAGCCCCGCCGACCTCGACGGACAGGTCGTCAACCTGCCGACCTGGATCTGGGCGGAGAGCGGGGAGTACGACCCGGTGGCCGTGACCGCGTCGTTGGAGAGTTGGGGCATCTCGGCCACCACCACCGCGACGCCGACGGCGCTCACCGTCGAACCGGGCACGGCGGACGCCGAGACCCGTCCCGCGTCGGGGAGTTGCCCGATCAACGGGGACGGGTCGATCGGCGCGCCCTACGGCGGCGACGAGGACGCCGTTCCGCCCTGCGGCCTCACCTATCTGCGCGCGACCCACGGCGGCGGGAACTACCCGTTGACCGCCAGCATCACGTGGTCCATCACCTGGGAGGGCACGGGCGACACCGGCGGCACCCTCCCGGACGCCACCTTCGCCACCACCCACGAGGTCCAGGTCAACGAGATCCAGTCCGTCGTCCGCCCCTGAGCGGCCCCCTGAGGTCGCCGACGGTCACATCCGGTCGATCTCGGGGCGAAACGGCTCAGGTTGACGGAACCGATCCGGAGCCGCCCGTCCCGCCGTTCACTCCCACTCGATGGTGCCCGGCGGCTTGCTCGTGATGTCCAGGGTGACGCGGTTGACGTCGCGGACCTCGTTGGTGATGCGGTTGGAGACGCGGGCCAGCAGGTCGTACGGGAGGCGGGACCAGTCGGCCGTCATGGCGTCCTCGGAGCTGACGGGGCGCAGCACGATCGGGTGGCCGTAGGTGCGGCCGTCGCCCTGGACGCCGACGCTGCGGACGTCGGCGAGGAGGACGACGGGGCACTGCCAGATGTCGCGGTCGAGGCCGGCGGCCGTCAGCTCCTCGCGGACGATGGCGTCGGCCTCGCGCAGCAGGTCGAGTCGGTCCCGCGTGACCTCGCCGATGATGCGGATGCCGAGGCCGGGGCCGGGGAACGGCTGGCGGTGGACGATCTCCTCGGGCAGGCCCAGCTCCTGGCCGACCATGCGGACCTCGTCCTTGAACAACTGCCGCAACGGCTCGACCAGTTGGAACTCGATGTCCTCGGGGAGGCCCCCCACGTTGTGGTGGGACTTGATGTTGGCGGTGCCCGTCCCGCCGCCGGACTCGACGACGTCGGGGTAGAGGGTGCCCTGGACGAGGAAGGCGACGTCCTCGCCGGCGGCGCCGGCCTCGGCGACGAGCTCGGCCTGGGCCTGCTCGAAGACCCGGATGAACTCGCGGCCGATGATCTTCCGCTTGGTCTCGGGGTCGGAGACCCCGGCCAGCGCGTCGAGGAAGCGCTCGGAGGCGTCGACCAGCCGCAGCTTCGCGCCGGTCGCGGCGACGAAGTCCTTCTCGACCTGCTCGGTCTCGCCCTTGCGCATCAGCCCGTGGTCGACGTAGACGCAGGTGAGCTGCTCGCCGACGGCGCGGTTGACCAGTGCGGCGGCGACCGCGGAGTCGACGCCGCCGGAGAGCGCGCAGATGGCGCGCTTCGAGCCGATCTGGGCGCGGATCGCCGCGACCTGCTCCTCGACGATGGAGCCGGTCGTCCAGCTCGGGCTGATCCCGGCGCCCCGGTAGAGGAAGTGCTCCAGCACCTGCTGGCCGTGGGTGGAGTGCAGCACCTCGGGGTGGTGCTGGACGCCGTAGAGCCGGCGCTCGTCGTTCTCGAACGCGGCGACGGGAACGGTGTCCGTCGCGGCCGTCACCAGGAAGCCCTCGGGCGCGGCCGAGCAGGCGTCGCCGTGCGACATCCAGACCTGCTGCTCGTCGGGCGTCCCCTCGAAGAGGGTGGAGCCGGAGCGGGTCACCGACAGCTGGGTGCGTCCGTACTCGCGGGCGCCGGTGTTGTCGACCGTGCCGCCGAGGGCCTGGGCCATCAGCTGGAAGCCGTAGCACATCCCGAAGACGGGGACGCCCGCCTCGAAGATCGCCGGGTCCAGGCCGGGGGCCTCCTCGGCGTAGACGGACGAGGGGCCGCCGGAGAGGATGATCGCGCTGGGGCGCCGGGCCAGGATCTCGTCCACGGGGGTGGTGGAGGGGACGATCTCGCTGTAGACCCGGGCCTCCCTGACCCTGCGGGCGATGAGCTGGGCGTACTGCGCGCCGAAGTCGACGACGAGGACCGTGTCCTGGGGGGCCGTCTCTGCCACGGTTGCCACGGATGCCACAGAACTGCCTTTCGTGCCTACCCGGCCTGCTGCCTGTCGGCGGAGTTGGTGCGAGTGGTGCGGGTGCTGCGAGTAGTGCCGGTGATGCGAGTAGTGCCGGTGATGCGAGTGGTGCCGGTGATGCGGAAGGGTGGGAACGGTGCGGGGTGCCGACGTTCGGGCGGCGGCGAGGTGGTCGCCGCGCGGGCGCGCGGTGCGGGGATGTGGCCCGAGTCTACCGGCGGCGCGGGGCCCGCGGTCCTGGCGTCCACGGGGCGGGCGCCGGCCGGCCGCCGGGGCGGCGGCCCCCTTGGGGTGGGCACCGTGCGGTGGCATACTCGGACGCATGGCACAGCCGCGACACATCTTCTTCACCTATGGCACCGGCCCGGCCGGCCGTCATGGGGAGTGTCGCACGCGGCACTGACAGTGAAGACTCCCCGACGCCCCGGGCCCGGATCAACCGGCCCGGGGCGTCGTCGCGTTCGCGGGCCGGAGGCTCCGGCCACCGGGCGTCGGGGGACAGTTCCAGGGAGAACCGGATCATGACGACTCAGACAACGACCACCACCCCGCCCCGGGCCGCCGCCGATCCCGGGGGTTCCGCCCCCGAGGGCCCCGACGCCGACCCCGAGGCGGCGATCGCGCGGGCGCGCGCGGACATCGACGCGCTGGACGAGGAGATCGTGCGCCTTCTCCGCCGGCGCATGGCGCTCTCCGAGGGCGTGCAGCACATCCGGATGGCGCGCGGCGGCCGGCGGACCGACCTGGCGCGGGAGAACGAGGTACTGCGCCGCTGGCACGCGGAGTTGGGCCAGCCGGGCACCGCGTTGGCGATGACGCTGCTGGAGCTCTGCCGGGGCCGCGTCTGACCCGCCGGCGCCGCGCGACGCCGGCCGAACCGGGGCACGACGCGTCACCCGTACGGAGCGTGACCGCCCGCGCGGGGCTTCGTTGAAGGTGGTGTCCCCGGGGCGATGAGGCGCTGTGGTCCTCGCGGTGTGGCGAGGTCCACGCGCCGTGGGACCTCGCTCCGGTGCGGTGGCCGGGCAGCAGGGGACAGCAGGCCGGTCACGCCCCACGGTCGGTTCTCGGGACGCCGAGGACCGGCCGCCCCCGGCTTCGCGGGCAGCGCCCCCGTCTCCCGCGTGAGGCGACGCACGCGAGCGGGGCCAAGGACGTTGGCGAGCCACGGCGCACCCCCCTCCAGTGGTTCGACCAACGAAAAGCGGCGCCTACCCCCCGGGTGCCGCTCCCAGCACAGGCGCCGCCCTGTCGCCGTGCTGACCCGGGGGCCTCGGTCGACGGCCGGGGTCCCCGGGACTCTCCCCGGGGGTGGTGTTCTCGGCCCGACTGAAGGTCCGTGTCCCTTTCGTGACCGAACGGCGAACAACCTTCCACGTGATTCAACGGTCTCAGCACATGTACAGCCGTTTACCGGCTGTGCCATCATGAACGGAGAGGCCCGCTCCATTCCCCCGTCGAGCGGGCCTCTTCGTTTGCCCGGAATGTCGCCGCGGGTCCCGGGCGCCACACCCCGCCCTTCACTGGTCCAGACCACCGGGCATCGCGTCGTCGTCCCCGCTCGGGGCGGGTGGCGGCACCTCGGGCACGGGCAGCACGACCGGCAGCCGCAGCGCGCCGAAGGCCGACTCGGGAACGGCCGGCCGGCGCGGCGGTGTCGGGCGCAGCGAACGGTAGGGCTCGTCGGGGGCCGGCCGCCCGTCCGGCTCGCCCGCGTTGGGCCACAGCGCGAACGCGCGTTCCGCCTGGGCGGTGATGGTCAGCGCCGGGTTGACGCCGAGGTTGGCCGAGACGGCCGAGCCGTCGACCACGCTGATCCCCGGGTGGCCGTGCAGCCGGTGATAGGGGTCGACCACCCCGCGCTCGGCGGTGTCCCCGATCGGGCAGCCGCCGAGGAAGTGCGCGGTCAGCGGCGTACCGACCAGCTCGCCCACGTTGGTGCCGGCGAACCCGCCGATGTCGTCGGCGAGATGACGCGCGGCCTCGGCGCCCGCCGGGATGTGGTCCGGGTTGGGCGCGCCGTGCCCCTGCCGCGCGGTGAGCAGCCCACGGCCGGGGCGGCGCGTTCTGCGGTAGGTGGTCAGCGAGTTGTCGTGCGTCTGCATCACCAGCCCGATGATGGTCCGCTCCGACCAGCGCCGGTTGGAGAGCGACAGCACGAAGACCACCGGGTGGCGCAGGCTGGTCGCGGCGTAGGCGAGCAGCCGGGGCAGCCGGCCGCCCCTGCGGAACTGCTTGATCGACAGGAACCCCATCGCGTTGGAGCCCTTGCCGTAGCGGACGGGCTCCACATGGGTGTGCTCGTCCGGGTGGATGGAGGAGGTGATCGCCACGCCCCGGCTGAAGTCCAGGGTCGCGTCCTCCCCGTGCCGGGCGCGGTAGCGGCGCGAGATGGTGCTGGCGCCGACCAGTGCCTCGGAGTTGGTGCGGGTGAGGGTGCCGAGCCGGGCGGAGAGCCGGGGCAGCGTTCCCGCGTCGCGCATCCGGTGCAGCAGCGTCTGGGTGCCGTAGGTGCCGGCCGCGAGGACCACCTGGCGCACGCGCAGCACGGTGCGCCGCCTGCGCCGACCGCGCGCCCCCGCCCTCGTCGGCACGCAGGTGACCAGGTGGCCGCCGCCGTCGGGGAGTTCGGGCGCCTCGGCGACCTCGGTGACGGTGGTCAGCGGGCGGATCTCGGCGCCGGCGCGCTCGGCGAGATGGAGGTAGTTCTCGTTCAGGGTGTTCTTGGCGCCGTGCCGACAGCCCGTCATGCACTCGCCGCACTCCAGACAGGCCCGCCGCGAGGGGCCGGCGCCGCCGAAGTACGGGTCGGAGACCTCCTCGCCGGGTCCCGCCCGGTGCTCGCCGTCGGCGTCCCCGCCGTCCCCGAAGAAGACCCCCACCGGGGCCATCCGGAACGTGTCGCCCACGCCCATCCGTTCGGCCGCGCACCGCAGATGGCGGTCGGACGCGGTCATCGTGGGGTTGGTCCGCACCCCGAGCATCCGCCTGGCCTGCTCGTAGTAGGGGGTCAACTCCCGCCGCCAGTCGGTGATGTGGCGCCACTGGCGGTCCTCGAAGAAGGCGTCGGGCGGCACATAGAGCGTGTTGGCGTAGTTCAGCGAGCCGCCGCCGACCCCGGCACCTGCCAGGATCATGACATTGCTGAGGAGGTGGATGCGCTGGATGCCGTAGAGGCCGAGCCTCGGCGCCCAGAGGTAGTCGCGCAGATGCCACGAGTTCTTCGGCAGCCGTTCCCTGGTGAACCGGCGGCCGGCCTCCAGGACCACCACCCGGTACCCCTTCTCGCTCAGCCGCAGCGCCGCCACGGCCCCGCCGAAGCCGGAGCCCACCACGGCCACGTCGTAGTCGAACGCGCCGTCCTCGCCGACCCGTTCGTCCTCCTCGCGCCCGGTTCCCCCGGTCATCAGCGCACCCCCAGCGACTTCAGCGCGCGCAGCGAGCGACTGATCAGCGCGGCGTAGCGGCGGTCGTCCAGTCCGTGCGAGGGGGCGAGCGGCAGCAGGCGCTGGCGGGCGACGGTCTGCGGCTCGGTGTACTTCAGCAGCCCGTCGGCGCCGTGGCGCCGGCCGAGCCCCGAGTCGCGCATGCCGCCCATCGGCGCCGCGACGCTGCCGTAGGCGGCGGCGTACCCCTCGTTGATGTTGACCGTGCCGGTGCGCAGCCGGTGGGCCAGGCGGCCGGCGCGGCGGGAGTCGCGCGACCAGACGCTGGCGTTGAGCCCGAACGGGGTGTCGTTGGCGATCGCCACCGCCTGCTCCTCGTCCGTGAAGCGCTGGACCGAGACGACGGGGCCGAAGGTCTCCTCGGCGCAGACCCGCATGGCCGGGGTGACCCCCTCCAGCACGGTGGGCTCGTAGAAGTAGGGCCCCAGGTCCGGGCGGTGCCGCCCGCCGGCGAGCACCTTGGCGCCCCGCGCGACGGCGTCCTCGACATGGGTGGTGACGGCGGCGAGTTGGGCCGCCGAGCAGAGGCTGCCCATGTCGGTGCCGTAGTCGAGGGCGGGGCCGAGCCGCATCGCCTCGACGCGGGCGACGAACCGCGCGAGGAAGTCGTCCGCCACCGAGGCGTCGACCAGCAGCCGTTCGACGGAGACACACAGCTGCCCCGAGGAGGAGAAGGCGGCGCGCACCGCCCCCTCGGCGGCCCGGTCCAGATCGGCGTCGCGCAGCACCAGCAGCGCGTTCTTGCCCCCCAACTCCAGGCTGGCACCGATCAGTCGGGCGGCGGCGCGCTGGGCGACCTCGCGCCCGGTGCGGGTCGACCCGGTGAACGTGACGTAGTCCGCGTGCTCCACGACGGCCGGGCCGACGACGGGCCCCTCCCCCAGCACCACCGTCCACACGTCCTCGGGCAGCCCCGCCTCGCGCATCAGCCGGCGGGCCCACAGGGCGGTGAGCGCGGTCTCCGTGTCGGGCTTCATGACGACGGCGTTGCCGGCGAGCAACGCCGGCAGCACGTCGCCGGCCGACAGCTCCAACGGGTAGTTCCACGGCGATATGTGGCCCACCACGCCGTGCGGGTGGCGCACCTCCCTGACCTGGGTGAGCAGCGGTATCGCGCCCAGGTGACGGCGCTCGCCGAGCCTGCCGGGCGCCGTGCGGCCGTAGTGGCGGGCCGCCATCGCCACCGCCTGCACCTCCTCGTGCGCCGAGAGCCGGCTCTTGCCGGTCTCCAGCTGGACGAGGTCGAGCACCTCGGACTGGCGGCGCAGCAGCAGGTCGTGAAAGCGGAGCGCCACGCGGGCGCGTTCCCTGACGGGTCTGCCGGCCCACGCCGGCTGGGCGGCCCTGGCCCGCCGGAACGCGTCGGCCACCTCGTCCGGGGTGGCCTCGGGCAGCTCGGCCAACCGCTCCCCGGTGAACGGACAGTGGCACGCGGTGCGCCCACCGCCCACCACTCCGCTGGTCAGCGACTCGACCAGAGCGGGGGTGACGATACGGGCGGCGGCCTCGCTCACGTCGGACTGCGCTGTCGTCATAACGGGAGGGTACGTCGGAGTGTGGGCCATTCCTACCCACTGGTAACGAGTTTTTTGCCAGCGATCACTGGCGCTTTTCCGGCGCCGCGCCGGGCGAGGACGACAACCCACCCAGCCACGAAGCTCCGTAGTCGACCAACCCCCGCCACCCAGCATTCGCGCAGTTCCCCGCGCCCCCAAGCCGCCCACCGGCAGTGCAGGGGCGCGGGGAACTGCGCGAGCAACCACACACCGGGCTCACGCCGACACCCCACCCACCCACGAAGCTCCGTAGTCGACCAACCCCCGCCACAAATGCACCGCGCAGTTCCCCGCGCCCCCAAGCAGGCCGCCACCTGCCAAACGCGAACACGAACCCGCACCCAACCCACCACGCCAGCCCACACCAGGGGCGCGGGGAACTGCCCACAACCCGGCCGCGCACGCGAAACGTCAGGGCCGGAAGGCCAAATCCGCGAGGAGTCCGGTGTAGAGCCGGTCCCCCGCCGTCGCGGCCTCGCCCTCCGAGCCGAGCGTGGTCACCTGGACCTGCCAGTGCGAGCCGGCCGTCGGGCCGCCGAAGTGCAGCGAGCGCCGTTCCGCCGGCCCCTCGTGCGGCCGGGTGGCGCTGGTCGTGACGACCCGCAGCTCCGCCGCGTCGCCGCCCGACTGGAAGTCGGTGGCCCAGGCCTCGCCGTCGACGCTCGCGTAGTTGGCGTCGGCACGGTACGCGGCGACCTGGTGCTCCGCCTCGGTCAGCGGCGGGGACGTGAAGCCGGGGTGGTGCCAGAGATCGACCGAGTGGCGCCCGTCGGGCGAGCGGTAGCTCACCTGCCGTTCGCTGGAGGGGTTCTGCTCGCGGACATAGCCGGGCGGCAGCGACAGCGTCATGGCCAGGGCCGGCTCTTCGATCGCGTCCCACTGGGCCGGCGGCGCCACCTCCTGCGGCGGTCCTGAGTCGTCGAGTCCCTCCGGGTCGCCGGGGTCGGTCGAGTCCTCCGTCGGGTCGGAGGGGTCGTCGGCGCCCTCGTCGGCGCCGCCCCGCTCCCGTTCCGCGGGGCCCTCGTCCTGCCCGCCGTCGTTCTCCTCCTCGGAGCCCTCGTCGGCGGCGCGTTCCTCGTCCTCGTCCTCCGGCGCGCGCCCGTTCTCCCCCTCGTCCGCGCCGGCGCCCGCGGCCGACTCCGTGCGCTCCTCCACGCCGTCGCCGCCCGCCGTCGTGTCGCCGTCCTCGCCGGGCCACGGCACCAGCAGCACCGCCGCCGCCAGCAGCGCGGCGGCGACCGCGCCGCCCGCCACCCAACGGCCGCGCCGTCCCAGCCTGAGCCGGCGCAGCCGGGCGGCAACGCCGGGCGGCGCCTTCGGGCCCGGCGCGCCGGCCGCCTCGCGACGCAACACCCTGCGTATCTCGTCCGGTTCGGGGCGCGCCCCCGGGCGCTTGCTGAGCAGCCGCAGCATCAGGTCGCCGAGGGCGTCGTCGACGCGCTCCGGCGGCCGGGGCGGCGCGGAGATCACCGCCTGGATGGTGGCGGCCAACTGCTCCCTGCGGAACGGCGAGACGCCCTCCGTCGCCAGATACAGCAGCACGCCGAGCGACCACAGGTCGGCCTCGGGCCCCGGCTTCTCGCCCAACGCCAGCTCGGGCGCGACGAACTCGGGCGAGCCGACGAACGCCCCCGTGTCGGTCAGCGCCTGCTCGCCCTCGACGGCGGCGATCCCGAAGTCCGTCAACACCACCCGGCCGTAGGCGCCGAGCAGCACGTTGCCCGGCTTCACGTCGCGGTGCAGCACCCCCGCCTCGTGCGCGGCGACCAGCGCCTCCAGCACGCCGAGACCGATCCGCGCGGCCTCGGCGCGGGGTATCGGGCCCCTGTCCAGCAGGTCCTCCAGCGAGCCGCCGCGCACCAGCTCCATCACGAGCCAGGGGCGGCCCTCCTCGAAGACCAGGTCGTGGAGGGTGATCACCCCGGGGTGCCCGATCCTGGCCGCCGCGGCGGCTTCCCGGCGCATCCGGGCGAACGCGCGCCGCTGACGCTCCGGTGCGACGGAGGCGGGCAGCCGCGGCTCCTTGACCGCGACCTCCCGGCCGGTGACCTCGTCGCGCGCCCGCCAGACGGTGCCCATCCCGCCCTGCCCGAGCCGCTCCACCAACTGGTAGCGGCCACCCAGCAGTCGGCCCCTCGCGTCGCCCCGCGAAAGGCGTGGGTCGACGTGCGCGCCCTCGTTCACCAGCCCGTTCCCCGTCTGTCCCGTGCTCCGCTTGCCGTGTCCGGCACCACGCCCGGCGGGCCGCCGGGCCACCGGCGGCACCGCGGTCCCGAACCACCTTCGGGTCCGTGCTCAGCCGCCGCGGCGGTAGCTCTCGGCTGTCACGTCGTAGATGTCGGCCACCCGGTCCCTGAGGTCGTCGGGGCCGAGCACCTGCACCACATGGTAGTCACCGGCGATGAGCAGCACGCGGTTGAACGCCACCAGCTCCCCGCCGCCCTCGCGCCAGCCGAAGACCCCCTCGGCCATCTGCACGTCGCCGACCCTGGTCTCGATCAGCCCGCTCTGCGAGCCGAACTGGTACGCCCGGAAGTCCGCCAACTCGGGCTGCTCGGTGAGCTGGTAGTCCATCGGCGTGTCACCGAAGTCGGCCACGCTGTCACGGCCGGGGACCACCACGATCTCTATCTCGCCGTCGGTGAAGACGACCCGCTGCTCCGGCCCCTCCTCGCGCTGCCAGTCGTCCGGGACGGCCAGCGTGAAGCCGGCGCCGTCCTCGACGAGGCCGAAGCCGTCGGGCGGCGGGGCCGGTTGGCTGTCCTGCTCGTTGGGCGAGGGCTGGGTGGCGCCCTCGGTGGGCTCGCCCCCGTCCGGCTCCTCCTCGGGCTCGCCGTCGGCGCCGCCGGCGCCGCCCGTCGGGTCCTCCGCCTCGTCAGGCGTGGGGTCGACGTCCGGGGTGTTCTCCCCCGTCGCGTCGCCCTCGCCGCGCTCGTCGGGCGCGAACGCGAGCACATAGGCGACCGCGCCGGCCAACCCGAGCAGCACCAGCGTCAGCAGCACCCGCCCGAGCCGGCGCGGGCCGCGCTCCCGGCGCGGGCGCCGGCGCGGGCCGACCAACTCGCCGCGGCGGCGCAGTATCGGCAGCCGCCGGGGGTCGGAGGGGCGGCCCGGCTCCAACGCGGGCGGCGGCGCGGTGACCGTGCGGCGGCCGACGTCCGGCTCGGGCGCGCCGCGCAGCATGGAACGCAGCCAGCCGCGCAGCGCCTCGGCGCTCGGCCGCTCCGTCGGGTCCTGCCGCAGCAGGGACTCCACGATGGGCCGCAGCGCGCCGCAGTCCTCGGCGAACGCGGGCTGCTCGGCGCAGACGGCCTGCACCAGCTCGGCCGCGCTGTCCTCGGGGTAGGCGGGGTGGCCCTGCACCGCGCGGAAGAGCAGCGCGCCCAACGCCCAGAAGTCCGCCGGCGGGCCGACGGGCGGGGCCAGCCGCCAGTGCTCGTAGACGGGACCGGCCTGCTCGGGTGCCCAGCGCTCGGTGACGGCGCCCACGGTGGTGATCCGCGCCTGGCGGGCGCGTTCGGCGGCCAACGCGCTGTCCGGACCCCGGTAGCGCTGCTCGTCGGCCGCGCGTTCGCCGGGCGGGGGCGCGTGCTCGACGTGGGGGGCGGGCGGCGGCTGGGGCGCGCCGGAGGGCTCTCGCCGCGCGGGCGGTAGCGCCGGGGCGTGGCCGCCCCGCGCGCCCTGCCCCGCGTGGGGGCCCGGGCCGAAGCGCCCCTCGTACACGTCGTGGCCGTCCTGCCCCGCGGGCGGGTGCGGGGGCCCCTCCTGGGGCCTGGGGCGCGGCGGCTCGGTCAACTCCCAGCCGGTGCGCACCGGTTCGCTCGGCCGCCGAGCGCCTGGCAGGTCCGTCGGCCCCGCGCCGCCGCCGTGGGCGCCGTCCGCGCCTTCGCCGCCCGGGGGGCGCGGGGACATGCTGGCGCTGCGCGCCGCGCCGGCCCGCGCGCCGGCGCGGTAGGCGGCGATGGCGCCGCTGCGCGCGGCGCGGTCCGTGGTGGGGCGCTCGCCGGGGGCGCCCGGCTGCTGCCCCGGGTCGCCCGGCGGGCCTTCGCCGCCTTCGAAGTCCCAGGTGGTGGGCAGCCCTTCGCGCTCGGACGGCCGTCCGGCCCGCTGGCCGCCCTGCTGGCCGTTGTCCCAACGCCGGTAGCCGTCGGGCAGCTCGCTCCCCGGCTCTCCCTCCTGGAAGCCGGGCGGCAGCTCCGCCCGTTCGCCCGGCTCGCCCCGCTCGTCATCGGCGGGCGCCTCGTCCCCGGCGAAGCCGGCGGGCCACCGCGGCTCCTCGGAGCCCCAGTACCCGGCGCCGGTGGGCGCGCCGCCCGTCTCGCCGCCGTCCGGCGGCCAACCGGCCTCCCGCGCCCGGCCGTTGCCGGCCCGGCCTCCGGCGTCGGGCGCCGCCGCGCCCGAGGGGCGCGGGCCGCCGTCGGCCGTCGGGGCGTCGTCGCCCCAGGAGCCGCCACCGGCGGGCGGCGCGCCGTAGCGCCCGGCGGGCGGGCCGCCGGGCGCGGGCTTCGCCGGGGTCCGGCCGCCGGCGGGGCCGGTCGGCGAGACGCCGGTGCGGGGGTGGGCGGCGAAGGTGTCGGGGATGTCGGGCGCGGGCAACGGGTCGTAGCCGCAGAGGACTTCCTCCGCGGCGCCCGCCGCCAGCCCGGTCAGCACGGCGCGGCCGTCGTCGCAGATCAGCACGGTACGCGCGGAGACGTTGCGGTGGGTCCAGCCGTGGGCGTGCACGATCCGCAGCGCGGCGAGCAGGTCGGCGGCGACCTCGGCCGCGCGGTAGGGGCCGAGTCGTTCCTCAGCGAGCAGGGCGGCCAGCGGCCTCGACGGCACTAACTCACTGACGATCCACAGCCCGTCGCCCTGCACGAAGACGTCGAAGACCTGGTCGAGCCTGGGGTGGTCGGGCAGCGCCGCCGCCGCCATGGCGGCCTCGACGGCCCGTCGGACGACGGGGTCGTCCGGCGTCCTGGTCGCCCGGTCCGCGCCGGGGCCGCGCCCGCCGCCGTCGGCCAGCTCGGCGTCGACGACCTCGGGCAGCGGCACCTGGCGGACCAGGACCTCCTGGCCGCTGGCGGTGTCGAAGGCCCGGGACTCGACGAACTCGAACTCGTCGGACGGGGTTGGGGGAAGCCGGTACCGATCGGCCAGCAACCGCCCCGCGTACTTGTCCACCTTGCGCCTCCCCACCGCGTGCCCACCCAGCGAACGGCTTCCCACACGATACGGCGCGGGACGCCTGTCCGGCTACGGTCTGTCAACTCACGATTCTTCTCAGTTCCAATCAGCCCTATGGCAGCCCTCGTTCAGCACCAGTCATCTCCCGCCAGATCCGGTCAGTGGTGGAGGGAACGCCCGACACCGCCGCCCCGACCCCGCCGCCCGGGACGCGGCCGGAGCCGGGTCGCCGGGTCACGGGTCGCCGGGTCACGGACCGGCCGTACACGGGCCAGCGGCACCCAGGTCGCCGGAACACCGGGCGCCCGAACACCGGGCGCCGGAGCACCGGGCGCCGTAACTCGGGCCGCCGGGGCTCACTCCAGCGGCTGGAAGGTCTGGAAAGCCGTCTCCCGCAACGTCTCGCACGAGCCTCCCTCCCACTCGCCCGCCGGGCAGGTGATCATGATCGCGTAGCCCCGGTCGTCGTCGACCTTGAAGCCACGGTTGAGCACCCGGACTCTTTCCCCGTTCTCCACCCTTTCGAACTGCCAGTCGGCAACCGTGGGATAGTCCCGCCACTCGACGCTCTCGATCCCCAGCGGTTCGTACCCGTCGCTGTTGCTCCGGACCGCCGGCTCCAGATCGCGCCACGCGTCCTCCGCGTCGGAGCCGGGGCTGCCGTTGAAGTCCACCTGGAGCTTGACCGGACTGCCGGACTCCGCCGCGTAGATGGCGCCCGAATTCTGTCCGGCTATGCCTATCCGCTGCCAGCCCTGCGGCAGCGCGATGCGGAAGTGGAAGTCCGCGTCCACGACCTCGGCGTAGCCGCTGGGTCCGTCCGGCTCGGCGTCCGGGTCGTTCTCCGGCGCCGTGCCGGGCGGCCCGTCGTCGTCACCCGACCCGCCGTCCTCCCCGCCCGAGTCGCCGGGCGCTCCCGCGGAGTCGCCCCCGCCCTCCTCGCCCTCGGGGCCGCCCTCGGGGCCGCCCTCGGAGTCGCCGCCCGAACCGCCCTCGGGGCCCGGCTCGTTGCCCTCCTGCTGCCCCTCGGTCTCGCCCTGCTCCTGCTCCCCGGACGGGCCGCCCTCGTTCTTCGTGTCGTCGCCGCTGGTCAGCCAGATCACGACGGCCGTCCCGAGCACGACCAGCGCCAGCGCCACCGCGCCGATCGCCAGCACCAGCCGCCGCCGGTCCGCGTCCTCGCCGCCCGGCCGCCCGGCCGGCGGCGGGGTGCGCGGCCCGCCGGGGGCACCGGCGGCACCGAGCGGGGCCGCGGGCCGCGCCGGCGTGCGCGGGTCGCGGGCTCCGGCCTTCGGCCGCGCGCCGGCGCCCGCGGCAGCCCCCGCGCCCCTCGCCCTCGCGCCGTCGTTACGGCCCTCGCCGTCCGCACCGCCCTCGGCACCCTCCCCGCGCGAGACCGCCGGAACGTCCCCCGGCTTCGGGGTGCTTCCCCCGGCCACCAACAGCGTCTGGTGGTCGGTCGTCGACCCGGAGCCCTCGTCCCCGGCCAGCGCCGCGTTCAGCAGCTCCCGCACCCGGGGCTCCGCCGGCCGGTCCTCCGGCTTCCTCTGGAGCAACTCCATGATCAGGCCGCCCAGTCGGCCCGCCTGGGCGGGCGGCGGCACCGGGTCGTGCATCACGGCCGCCAACGTGGCGATCGCGCTGCCCTCGTCGAACGGCGGCCGGCCCTCCACACAGCAGTACAGCAGCGCGCCCAGCGACCACATGTCGGCCGGCGGCCCCGGCGAGGCGCCCCTGGCCCGCTCGGGCGAGATGTAGGAGGGGGCGCCCACCAGCATCCCGGTCGAGGTGATCGACGGGTCGCCCTCGACCTTCGCGATGCCGAAGTCCGTCAGCACCACCCGGCCCTCGTCGTCGGCGACGATCACGTTGGACGGCTTGACGTCGCGGTGCAGGATGCCCGCCAGGTGCGCGTCCCGCAGCACGTCGAGGATGGCCAGACCGGTCTCGGCGGCCCGGTGCGGGGACATCGGGCCTTCCTGCCGAATGATGTCGGCCAGCGAACGCCCCTCGATCAGCTCCATCACGATCCAGGGGCGGGAGCCCTCGTCCACCACGTCGTAGATGGTGACGACGCCCCGGCTGCGGATGGTGGCGATGGCCTTGGCCTCCCGCAGCGTGCGGGTGATCATGCGCTTGCGCTCGGCGTCCTCGATCCCGGCGGACAGCCGCAGCTCCTTGACCGCGACGGAGCGCCCCAGCACCTCGTCCCTGGCCCGCCACACCGTGCCCATGCCGCCGCGCCCGACGACGGAACCCAGCCGGTAGCGCCCGTTGAGCAGCTTGCTCGCCCCCGCCTTGCGGCCCGGGGCCACCTTGGTGGTCGGCCGGTCCTCCACGTCCGCCGCGCCCGAACGGCCGCCCGCGCCGCCGCCCTTGCCCTTCGCGCCGGTCGAACGGCCCTCGTCCTCGCCGTCCTTGGGCGCCTCGGCCGCGTCGTCCGCCCCGGCGGCTTCGTCCTCAGCCCCGTCGGACGCGTCCTCCGCCTCGTCCTCGTCCCGCCTCCGGGCCGCTCCCGCCGCGCCCCGCCCGGCGCCGGAGCCCTCGGCAACGCCCGCTTCCCCGCCCTTCGCTGACGAGGCGCCGGCTTCCGTGCCGCCGTCCTCTACCTCGTCCGGCTGTCGGCGCAGCCTCGACTCGTTCGCCCCACTGTCCTGGCCCATGCGTGCGTCCCCTCCGGCTTCCCGGGCCATTGTCACCCATCCGTATGACATCCGGGGCGCCGGGCGACCCGCCCGGCCGAGTCGATCAGTAACGAATCAACACGGGCGGGCCGCCGGGGCGTCAGAGCGGAACGGTGTCCGGGGCCCCCAGCCGAGCGGCGTCGGCGGTCTGGTCGTCGGGCTGGAGCTGCGACTCCCGCTCGGCCTCGACCCGCTTCAGATAGTGCTCCACCTCACGTTCCACCTGCCGGTCGGACCAGCCGAGGACGCCTCCCATCAACTCGGCGCACTCCTGGGCACTTCGGGTGCCCCGGTCGAAGGTCTCGATCGAGATCCGGGTGCGCCGCGTCAGCACGTCCTCCAGGTGGCGGGCGCCCTCGTGCGAACAGGCGTACACGATCTCGGCCTTGAGGTAGTCGTCGGCCGCCGGCAGCGGCCGGCCGAGGCGCGGGTCGTCGACGATCAGGTCCAGCACCTCCTGCGTCAGGGAGCCGTAGCGGAGCAGCAGGTGCTCGACCCGCGCCTCGTGCAGCCCCGCCCTGGCCGCGATCCTGGCCCTGGCGTTCCACAGCGCGGCGAAGCCCTCGGCCCCCGCCAGCCTGACCTCCTCCGTGCAGCACTCCGCCACCCGCTGGTCCAGCCCGTGGACCGCGGCGTCCACCGCGTCCTTGGCCATCACCCGGTAGGTGGTGTACTTGCCGCCGGCGACCACCACGAGCCCGGGCACCGGGTGGGCGACGGTGTGCTCGCGGGAGAGCGTGCTGGTGGCGTCGGACTCCCCGGCCAGCAGCGGGCGCAGCCCCGCGTAGACGCCCTCCACGTCGTCCCTGGTGAGCGGCGTGGCCAGCACGGAGTTGACGTGTTCCAGCAGATAGTCGATGTCGGCGCTGGACGCGGCCGGGTGCGCCTTGTCCAGGTCCCAGGCGGTGTCCGTGGTGCCGACCACCCAGTGGCGGCCCCAGGGGATCACGAAGAGCACGCTGGTCTCGGTGCGCAGGATCAGCCCGGTCGAGGAGTGGATGCGGTCCTTGGGCACCACCAGGTGGATGCCCTTGGAGGCCCGGACGTGGAACTGCCCGCGCTCCGCGATCATCGCCTGGGTGTCGTCGGTCCACACGCCGGTCGCGTTGACCACCTGCCGCGCCCTGATCTCGTAGGCGCGGAAGTCCCCCTCGCCCTTCCCGCTGCCGCTCTCCAGGTCCGAGACCCGCACGCCGACGACCCGTTCCCCCTCCCTGAGGAACGCGGTGACCCGCGCCCGGTTGGCGACCCGCGCGCCGTAGCCGGCGGCGGTGCGCACCAGGGAGGCGACGAACCGGGCGTCGTCCACCTGCGCGTCGTAGTACTGCAACGCGCCGACCAGCGCGTCCTTCCGCAGACAGGGCGCCACCCGCAGCGCCCTGGTGCGGCTGAGGTGACGGTGCGTGGGCAGCCCACGCCCGTGTCCCGAGGAGAGCGACATCGCGTCGTAGAGCGCCACGCCCGAGCCCGCGTAGAACCTCTCCCAGCCGCGGTGCCGCAGCGGATAGAGGAACGGCACCGGGCGCACCAGGTGCGGGGCGATCCGGCCGAGCAGCAGCCCGCGTTCCCGCAGCGCCTCCCTGACCAGGCCGAAGTCCAGCATCTCCAGATAGCGCAGCCCACCGTGGATCAGCTTGCTTGAGCGGCTTGAGGTGCCGGCCGCCCAGTCCCTGGCCTCGACGAGGCCCGTGGACAGGCCCCTGGTGGTGGCGTCCAGCGCGGTGCCGGCGCCGACGACGCCGCCGCCGACCACCAGGACGTCCAGCTCCCGTTCCGCCATCCGCGCCAGTGCCTCGGCTCGCTGTTCCGGTCCTAGCGTCGCTGTCCTCACCGCTGCCTCCCTGGCATGTCGTGTGCGTCCGCCGTGCCCTGGTCCCGATCGGCCCCGCGTTCCGGCCGCCCGGAACGCCGTCCCGCCTTCGTCTTCCGACGCCCTTTCAGCACGCCGTTCCAGCGTCCCCCAGGCCGGACCGGCTCGCCGCCCGAGCGCCGCCCTCCGGCACTCGCCCGGCCCCGCCGATCGACACAATCCACCATTTCTGTCATATATGCCCGTAACCTGACCGGCAGCGCATATGCCCTCCCCGGGGGGAGCGGCAGAAGGGAAGGGAGCCGCCCGCGTATGCCCGCTGATCTCGCCGTTCTCGGCCTTGGGCCCATGGGAATGCCCGCCGCCAGGGCGGCCACCGCCGCCGGCATCTGTACCGTCGCCTTCGTACCGGATGCCCGGCTCGCGTCGGGCTTGAACGCGGGCCGCCCGCCCGCCGACGGCTCGCTCTCCGCGCCCGCGCTGCGGCGGATGCTGGCCGGCGGCTTCCGCGCCGCCAGCGACCCGGTCGTGCTGGGCCGGGTCCGCACCGCGCTGATCTGCGCGCCGACCCCGCCCGACGACCGGGGCGCCCCCGACCTCACCGGCGTGCGGGAGGCCGCCGCCGCGCTCGCGCCCCGGCTGCGCCCGCGCACGCTGGTGGTGTTGGAGTCCACGGTGCCGCCCGGCACCACGGAGGGCGTGCTGCGCCCGGTGCTGGAGCGCGGCTCGGGGCTGCGCGCCGGGCGCGACTTCCAACTGGCGCACGCCCCCGGCCGTTCCGGCCCCCAGCCCGCCGGCGGCCCCGCCGCCGTCCCCCGGGTGATCGGCGGCCTGACCTCCGACTGCGTCGAGGCCGCCGCCGCGTTCTACGGGCGGCTCACCGACAAGGTGGTGCGCGCCCGCGGCCTCCGCGAGGCGGAGACGGTGAAGGTGCTGGAGACCAACGTCCAGCACGTCTCCGCCGCGCTGATCAACGAGATGGCGATGTTCTGCCACGAGCTGGGCATCGACCTGTGGGACGTCGTCCGCTGCGCCGAGACCCGCGCCCCCGCCACCGGAGTGAGCCGCCCGGGACCCGGCGTCGCCGGCCCGGACGCGCCGGTCAACCCGGGCGAACGACTGCGGCTGGTGGGCCTGGCCCACGAGGTCAACGCGCGGATGCCCGGCTATCTGACCGGCCGGGCCACCGCGCTCCTCAACGAGCACGGCAAGTCGGCCAGGGGCGCCGACGTCCTGCTGCTCGGCGTCGCCGACCCCGAGCTGCCCGAGCCGGAGCGCGGCGCCGCGCGGGAGATCGCCTCCCGGCTGATGACGCTCGGCGCCCGGCTGAGCTTCCACGACCCGGGCGTCGGCGAGTGGCGGGTGGCGGGCCGGCGGGTGCCGCGCGCCGACTCACCGTACGAGTCGGCGGCGGCTGCCGATCTGACGCTGCTGCTGCACCACCACGGCACCTACGACCTCCAGGGCCTGGCCGCCAAGGCGCAGCTGCTCTTCGACACCAGGGGCGTCACCCCGGCGGGCGCCGCCCACCGGCTGTGAGCCGGCCGGCGAACGCCCCGTCGCTCAGCGCGAGCGGGCGACCGTGACCTCGACCCGCTGGAACTCCTTGAGCTCCGAGTAGCCCGTGGTGGCCATCGCCCGACGCAGCGCGCCGAAGAAGTTCATCGAGCCGTCCGGGATGTGCGAGGGGCCCGCCAGCACCTCGCGGGTCGTCCCCACCGTGCCCAGGTGCACCTTCTTGCCGCGCGGCACGTCCTCGTGCACGGCCTCCATGCCCCAGTGGTGCCCGCGGCCGGGGGCGTCGGTGGCGCGGGCCAGCGGCGAGCCCATCATCACGGAGTCGGCGCCGCAGGCGATGGCCTTCGGCAGGTCGCCCGACCAGCCGACACCGCCGTCGGCGATCACATGCACGTAGCGCCCGCCCGACTCGTCCAGGTAGTCGCGCCGGGCGGCGGCCACGTCCGCCACCGCCGTCGCCATCGGCACCTGGATGCCCAGCACGTTGCGCGTGGTGTGCGCGGCACCGCCGCCGAAGCCCACCAGCACGCCGGCCGCGCCGGTCCGCATCAGGTGCAGCGCCGCCGTGTAGGTGGCGCAGCCGCCGACGATGACCGGGACGTCCAGCTCGTAGATGAACTGCTTGAGGTTCAACGGCTCCGCCGCGCCCGAGACATGCTCGGCCGAGACCGTGGTGCCCCGGATCACGAAGATGTCGACGCCGGCGTCGAGCACCGCCTTGGAGAACTGCGCCGTCCGCTGCGGGGAGAGCGCCGCGGCCGTGACCACGCCCGCGTCCCTGACCTCACGGATGCGCCGGAAGATCAGCTCCTCCTGGATCGGCGCCGCGTAGATCTCCTGGAGCCGGCGGTTGGCCAGCTCCTCGTCCAGCTCCGCGATCTCGGCGAGCAGCGGCTCCGGGTCCTCGTAACGGGTCCACAGCCCCTCAAGGTTCAGCACCCCGAGCCCGCCCAGCTCGCCGATGTGGATCGCGGTCTTCGGCGACACGACGGAGTCCATCGGCGCCGCCAGGAACGGCAGCTCGAAGCGGTAGGCGTCGATCTGCCAGGCGATCGAGACCTCCTTCGGGTCGCGGGTGCGGCGCGAGGGCACCACGGCGATGTCGTCGAAGGCGTAGGCACGACGCCCACGCTTGCCACGCCCGATCTCGATCTCAGTCACAGGTAGAGCCCCTTCATACGGTGTGCGCCCCCCAGTATCACCGATGCCGCCGCGGCGGCACCGGGCCCGCTACCGCCGCGAGTAGTTGGGGGCCTCCGTGGTCATCTGGATGTCGTGCGGGTGGCTCTCCTTGAGCCCGGCCGAGGTGATCCGCACGAACTGCCCGCGCTCCTTGATCTCCGGCACGGTCCGCCCGCCGAGGTAGTACATCGACTGGTGCAGCCCGCCCACCAGCTGGTGGACCACGGAGGCCAACGGGCCCCGGTAGGGCACCTGCCCCTCGATGCCCTCGGGGATCAGCTTGTCGTCGTCGCCGACGCCCTGCTGGAAGTAGCGGTCCTTGGAGTAGGAACGGCGCTCGCCGCGCGACTGCATCGCGCCGAGCGAGCCCATGCCCCGGTAGGACTTGAACTGCTTGCCGTTGATGAACTGCAACTCGCCGGGGGACTCCTCGCAGCCGGCCAGCAGGCTGCCGAGCATCACCGTGTCCGCGCCGGCGACCAGCGCCTTGGCGATGTCGCCGCTGTACTGGAGGCCGCCGTCGCCGATGACCGGGACGCCGGCCTCACGGGCGGCGAGCGCCGCCTCGTAGATCGCGGTCACCTGCGGCACACCGATGCCGGCGACCACCCGGGTGGTGCAGATCGAGCCGGGGCCCACGCCCACCTTGATGCCGTCCACGCCGGCGTCCACCAGCGCTTTGGCGCCGTCCCTGGTCGCCACGTTCCCCGCGACGACGTCGACGCCCGCGTGGGCGCCCTTGATCTTGGCGGCCATCTCCGGCACCAGCCGGGAGTGGCCGTGCGCGGTGTCCACCACCACGAAGTCCACGCCGGCCTCGATCAGCGCCTCGGCCCGCTCGTAGGCGTCGCCCGCCACACCGACGGCGGCGCCGACGATCAGCCGGCCCTCCGAGTCCTTGGCCGCGTTCGGGTACTGCTCGGCCTTGACGAAGTCCTTGACGGTGATCAGGCCCTTGAGCCGGCCCGAGCCGTCGACCAGCGGCAGCTTCTCGATCTTGTGCCGGCGCAGCAGCTCGACGGCCTCCTCGGGGGAGATCCCCACCTGGCCCGTGACCAGCGGCATCGGCGTCATCACGGCCCGCACCTCGCGGGAGCGGTCCGTCTCGAAGGCCATGTCGCGGTTGGTGACGATGCCCAGCAGCCGGCCGGACTCGTCCGTCACCGGCACGCCGCTGATCCGGTAGCGCCCACACAGCTCGTCCGCCTCGCGGAGGGTGGCGTCCGGCCGGATGGTGATCGGGTCGGTGACCATCCCGGACTCCGAGCGCTTCACCCGGTCGACCTGGGCGGCCTGCTCCTCGATCGAGAGGTTCCGGTGGAGCACCCCGGCGCCGCCCTGGCGGGCCATCGCGATGGCCATCCTGGCCTCGGTGACCTTGTCCATCGCGGCGGAGAGCAGCGGAACGTTGACCCGGACGTTGCGCGAGATCCGCGAGGAGGTGTCGATCTCGTCGGGTGCCAGATCCGCCGAGCCGGGCAGCAACAGCACGTCGTCGAAGGTCAGCCCGAGCGCCGCGAACTTCTGCGGCACCTCGCCCACGTGATCAGTCATGACACCACTTTTCCGAATGAACCGAACGATCCGAACACTCCCCTCGGGCTCACTCGGCCGGGGTGTCCAGCTTACGACCCTCGGAACACCCGGACGGCCTACCGTCCGGCGAGCGCCCGCAGCCGGGTCAGCGCCCGGTGCTGCGCCACCCGCACCGCGCCGGGGGACATCCCGAGCCGGTGCCCGGTCTCCTCGGCGGTCAGCCCGACGGCCACCCGCAGCAGCACCAGCTCACGCAGATGGGCGGGGAGGTTGGCCAGCAGCTTCCTGGCCCACTCGGCGTCGCTGCTGAGCAGCGCGCGCTCCTCGGGGCCCAGCGAGTCGTCGGGCCGCTCGGGCATCTCGTCCGAGGGCACCGCCATGCTGCCGGGGTGCCGCAGCGCGGCGCGCTGGAGGTCGGCGACCTTGTGCTGGGCGATGGCGACGACGAAGGCGTCGAACGGGCGGCCCGTGTCCCGGTAGCGCGGCAGCGCGCAGAGCACCGCCAGGCACACCTCCTGGGCCAGGTCGTCCACGAAGTGCCGCGCCTCGCCCGGGAGTCGGGAGAGCCGGACCCGGCAGTAGCGCAGCGCCAACGGGTGCACATGGGCCAGCAGGTCGTGGGTGGCCTGGGCGTCGCCCGTGGCCGCACGATGCGCCAGGGCGGCGATCGCCGAGGTGTCGTCATCGCGCATCGGTCCATGGTGCACCCCCGCCGGCCGGTCCGTGGCCGTCGAGGCGGAGTTGTGCACCGAAGCGTTATGCGCGGGAGCGCTGAAGGTCACGATCCTGGCCCTCCCCTTCACACCCGGCTGGCTCGTCCCCAAGGAGCTTCATACCTCCAGGATGCGACACCGGTGGACCGTTTGCGTCCCGCTTCCCGCCGGACGGGGTGGAGCGCCGCCGGCGAACACCCCGTCCCGCCCCGTGCGCCGCCTGGGGTCAGCGGACCAGCCCCCAACGAAAACCCAAGGCCACGGCGTGTGCGCGGTCCGAGGCTCCGAGCTTTTTGAAGAGCCGGCGGGCGTGGGTCTTGACCGTGTCCTCGGAGAGAAACAACTCACGGCCGATCTCCGCGTTCGACCGGCCGTGGCTCATGCCCTCCAGCACCTGGATCTCCCGGGCGGTGAGCGTGGGCGCCGCGCCCATGTCCGAGGAGCGCAGCCGGCGGGGGGCGAGCCGCCAGGTCGGGTCGGCCAGGGCCTGGGTGACCGTGGCCCGCAACTCCGCGCGCGAGGCGTCCTTGTGGAGATAGCCGCGGGCGCCGGCGGCGACGGCCAGGGCCACGCCGTCGAGGTCCTCGGCGACCGTCAGCATGATGATGCGGGCGCCCGGGTCGGCGGAGAGCAGCCGGCGGACCGTCTCGACACCGCCGAGCCCCGGCATCCGCACGTCCATCAGGATGAGGTCGGAGCGGTCGGCACCCCAACGGCGGAGGACCTCCTCGCCGTTCGCCGCCGTCGTGACCCGTTCGACACCGGGCACGGTCGCGACCGCGCGACGGAGTGCCTCCCGGGCGAGCGGGGAGTCGTCGCAGACAAGGACAGAAGTCATGGCCGTCCTCCGCAGCTGATGCGCGTCACCTTGAGCCTCCAGGGAGTGTGATTCGTCGTCCTGGCGATTGACAACCACGCCAACCGCCTCCGCCCTCTCAACGACGGTCACCCGAAAGAGTTACGGCTTCCAACCCCGCCGCATCCGCACTGTACGTGACTGATCCGTCACCCCGAAGCGGGGGTCCGGCAAACACGCCGGGGTTTGAGTTCTGCCCTATTTAGACCTTCTTTTCCGCTTTGACGTGTCTAAGGCTATATTCGGCTGGTAGTCATATTTACATCTACTTCCTGGGCTCCTCGCTGGCTCAAGGGCTGGTCGCGCCGACGACCCCGATGACGATGGGACATGCCATGGCAGATTTCTCCCGCCTACCCGGCCCCAACGCCGATCTGTGGGACTGGCAGTTGATGGCCGCCTGTCGGGGGGTGGACAGCTCGCTGTTCTTCCATCCCGAGGGGGAACGCGGGGCCGCGCGCAGCGCCAGGGAGGAGGCCGCGAAGGAGGTCTGCACCCGTTGCCCGGTGCGCACCGAGTGCGCGGCACACGCCCTCTCCGTCCGTGAGCCCTACGGGGTCTGGGGCGGGCTGACGGAGGACGAGCGCGAGGAACTGCTGGGGCGCGCGCGGCGCGGGCTCGCCGAGAGCGGGGCCGTGCGCCGCGGCTGAGGAACGCGGGGCGGTGCGGACGCACCGCGACGCGGCGGCTACCGTCGCCCCATGACGACCGCATTGGTGACCGGGGCGAGCGCGGGGATCGGCGCGGCCTTCGCCCGCAGACTGGCCGGGGACGGCCTGGACCTGGTGCTGGTGGCCAGGGACGAGGAACGGCTGGCGGCCCAGGCCGCCGAGCTGGCCGAGCGCCACGGCGTCTCCGTGACGCCGCTGCCCGCCGACCTGGCCACGGACGAGGGCATCGGGAAGGTCGCCGAACGGCTCGCCGACGCCGACCGCCCGATCGACCTGCTGGTGAACAACGCCGGCTTCGGCCTGGGCGGCGGCTTTCTGCGGGCCCCGCTCGACGACGAGCTGCGGATGCTGCGGGTGCACTGCGAGGCCGTGCTGCGGCTGACCTCGGCCGCCGTGCCCGGGATGCGGGAGCGCGGGCGCGGCGGGGTGGTGAACGTGGCCTCCGTCGCCGCGTTCGTGCCGCGCGGGACCTACGGCGCCTCCAAGGCGTGGGTGGTCAGGTTCACCGAGGGCGTGGCGCTCGAACTGGCCGGCAGCGGGGTGCGGCTGATGGCGCTCTGCCCCGGCTTCGTGCGCACCGAGTTCCACCGGCGCGCCGAGATGGACATGGCGTCGCTGCCGGGCTGGATGTGGCTGGACGCCGACCGGGTGGTGGCCACCGCGATGCGGGACCTGGCGCGGCGGCGCGTGGTGAGCGTGCCGTACTTCCGTTACAAGGCGCTGCTGGGCGCGGCGAAGCTGCTGCCCGTCGGCGCGCTGGGCCGGGTCTCGGCGCGGGCCGGGCGGGAGTTCGGGCCGCGCCGGCGCGGCGAGCGCCCGGGGGCGCTGGCCCGGCGGGCGGCGTCCCGCGAGGCGCCCACCGAGTAGGGCACACCGGCCGGGGAACGCGAACGGCCGGTCCCGGCACCCCCCGCGGGGTGTCGGGACCGGCCTTTGTCGCGCTCAGGCGGCCCGGGGGCTCACCTGGCTCAGTGCGAGTGCCCGTGGCCGTGGCCGGCGGCGGCCTCCGGCTCCTCTTCCTTCTTCTCCACCACCAGGGTCTCGGTGGTGAGCAGCAGGGAGGCGATGGACGCCGCGTTCTGCAGGGCGGAACGGGTGACCTTGACCGGGTCGATCACGCCGTCCTTGACCAGGTCGCCGTAGACGCCGGTGGCCGCGTTGTAGCCCTGGCCCTTGTCCAGCTCGGAGACCTTGGAGGTGATGACGTAGCCCTCAAGGCCCGCGTTCTCCGCGATCCAGCGCAGCGGCTCGACGGCGGCGCGGCGGACGATCGCCACGCCGGTGGCCTCGTCGCCGGTGCGGTCCAGGTCGTTCTCCAGGACCTTCGCCGAGTGGACCAGGGAGGCGCCGCCACCGGGGACGATGCCCTCCTCGACCGCCGCGCGGGTGGCCGAGATGGCGTCCTCCAGACGGTGCTTCTTCTCCTTCAGCTCCACCTCGGTGGCCGCGCCGACACGGATCACGCAGACGCCGCCGGCGAGCTTGGCCAGGCGCTCCTGGAGCTTCTCGCGGTCCCAGTCGGAGTCGGTGGCGTCGATCTCGGCCTTGATCTGGGCGACCCGGTCCTGGATGGCGGCGGCGTCACCGGCGCCGTCCACGAGGGTGGTGTCGTCCTTGGTGATCGTGACGCGGCGGGCGGTGCCCAGCACCTCAAGACCGACCTGGTCGAGCTTGAGGCCGACCTCCTCGGAGATCACGGTGCCGCCGGTGAGGGTGGCCATGTCGCCGAGCATCGCCTTGCGGCGGTCGCCGAAGCCGGGGGCCTTGACCGCGACGGAGTTGAACGTGCCGCGGATCTTGTTGACCACCAGGGTCGAGAGGGCCTCGCCCTCGACGTCCTCGGCGATGATCAGCAGCGGGCGGGAGCCGCCGGACTGCATGATCTTCTCCAGCAGCGGCAGCAGGTCCTGGATGGAACCGATCTTGCCCTGGTGGATCAGGATGTACGGGTCGTCGAGGACGGCCTCCATGCGCTCCTGGTCGGTGACCATGTAGTGCGAGAGGTAGCCCTTGTCGAAGGCCATGCCCTCGGTGAAGTCCAGGTCGAGACCGAAGGTCTGCGACTCCTCGACGGTGATCACACCGTCCTTGCCGACCTTGTCCATGGCCTCGGCGATCAGCTCGCCGACGCGCGTGTCCTGGGCGGACAGCGCGGCGACGGCGGCGATGTCCTCCTTGGAGTCGATCGGCCGGGCGCTGGCCCGCAGGTCGTCGGCGACGGCGGCGACGGCCGCGTCGATGCCGCGCTTCAACCCCGAGGGGGAGGCGCCGGCGGCGACGTTGCGCAGGCCCTCGCGCACGAGCGCCTGGGCGAGCACGGTGGCGGTGGTGGTGCCGTCACCCGCGATGTCGTTGGTCTTGGTCGCCACCTCCTTCACCAGCTGGGCACCGAGGTTCTCGTACGGGTCCTCGGCCTCGACCTCGCGGGCGATGGTGACGCCGTCGTTGGTGATGGTCGGCGCGCCGAACTTCTTGTCGATCACGACGTTGCGGCCCTTGGGGCCGATGGTCACCTTGACCGCGTCCGCCAGCTGGTTGACGCCGCGCTCAAGGGCCCGACGGGCGTCCTCGTCGAATTTCAGGATCTTCGCCATGGGTCTTCGGTGTCCCTTAGTTCCTCTAGGAGTCAGGCCTCAGGCCGTGGAGTCAGGGCCGCGGCCGTGGAGTCGGTGCCGCGAGCGGGCCGCGTGCGGGCCGCGCACGAGCCGCTCGCGTCAGACAGCGCCCCGGCCCCGGCAGCCGGTGCGGCGCGGGTCCGGGGCGCGGTCTGACACAGGCGCTCGCGTGTTACTTCTCGACGATTTACTTCTCGACGATGGCGAGAACGTCGCGGGCCGAGAGAACGAGGTACTCCTCGTTGTTGTACTTGACCTCGGTGCCGCCGTACTTGCTGTACAGCACGATGTCGCCGACCTTGACGTCGAGCGGCAGACGGTTGCCGTCCTCGAAGCGGCCCGGGCCCACGGCCAGGACGGTGCCCTCCTGGGGCTTCTCCTTGGCGGTGTCAGGAATGACCAGGCCCGAGGCCGTGGTCTGCTCGGCGTCGAGCGGCTGGACCACGATGCGGTCCTCAAGCGGCTTGATGGCAACCTTGGAGCTGGCGGTCGTCACGATCCGACCTCCCCCTTCGGAGATCTCACGGGGTTTATCTAGGGCTGGATGGCGACCTGGTGGACCCGTCGTCGCGGGTGCCGAGTCCGCCTGTCGCGCGGTTGGCACTCCTTCAGTGAGAGTGCCAACCACGAGACTATGACGCGGTTAGCACTCAGTCAACTAGAGTGCCAATGAGGCGCCGTCCGGCGGGGTGCCGTCCGGCGGGGCTGGGAGCGACAACGCGTCCGTATCGCGCACGTGGGTTGTCGTCCTCGGCCCGCCACCCAGCATTCGCGCCGTTCCCCGCGCCCCCAAGCCGCCCACCGGCCAAGAAGGGGCGCGGGGAACTGCGCGAGCAACCGGACGTCGGGCTCACGCCGACAACCCACCTTGCCGGTGCGGACCGTGGTCGACTGCGGCCCGCCACCAATGCACCGCGCAGTTCCCCGCGCCCCCCAAGCAGGCCGCCACCTACCGAGCGTGAACCCGCACCTGACCCGACCACACCCACCACACCAGGGGCGCGGGGAACTGCGCGAGCGACCCGACGCCGGGCCGAGGACGACAACCCACCCGGACCGGCAAGGTCAGTAGTCGACCCCGTGCCCCCGGCAAGGGGCCACCGGTGGGTCAGAGGTAGTCCTCCAGGCGGGCGATGGCGAAGCCCTGGTCCGTGGCGGCGTCCACCAGCCGGCGGAGCATGTCCGTCATCGCCGCGTCCCACTCCGCCTCGCCGCGGAAGTGGGTGAGCACGATGTCGCCGGGGTGGAACTTCTTGTCCGCCCGCCCGTACTCGATCCGGTCGGGGAACGCCTCGGACGCCCACAGGGGAACGACCTCGATCCCGCAGTCGGCCGCCGCCCGCAGCGTCGCCTCGTCGTAGGCGCCGTACGGCGGCCGGAACAGCTTGGGGCGTTGGCCCAACCCCCGTTCCATGTTCTTCTGTTGGCCGCAGATCTCGGCGTGCTGCGCGGCCTCGTCGAGGGTGTTCATCTGCCGGTGGTTGATCGCGTGGTTGTGCATCGCGAAGCCCTCGCGCTGGGCCTCGCGGAAGTAGCCGTAGTCGGCGCGGGCCACCTCGTCGGAGAGGAAGCCGCTCATCGGGATGTCGAGCGCGCGCAGCATCTCCAGCAGCGCGGGGTCCTTCTCCTCGCCGTCGTCGACCGTGAGGAAGATGACCTTCTCGTCCGTCGGGACCTGGACGATCACCGGGGGCAGGCCCTCGCCCGTGATGTGCCCCGGCTCGGTGGTCAGCTTCGGCTTCTCCTCGGGGGGTCTGGGCGCGCGCAGCGGCACGCGGCGCAGTTTCCAGTGCTTGGTGGCCGCCCCTCGGCGCACTTCGGCCTGCTGAAGCTCCCGCGCGTACGCCTGGAGCGAACGCGCGATGTCGGGCGCCTGCACGTGCTGCGCCACGCCCTGGAAGGCGCCGCTGACCGGGCTGGCCGCCTCAGCGGCCAGCGGGCGCCAACGGGGGCCGGCCGAGGGCGGTTCGGCGTGCGACGGCGGCGGCAGGCCGACGCCCGAGCAGACCACGGCGAGCACGCCGGCCCCGGTCAGAGCGCCGTACCGCCGCAGCCGCACGCGGACCGCGGGGGACGGCCCGCCGACCACGCCGGCCAGTCGGCGCGCGGACACCGCGCGGGGGCGCGCGTGGCGGGGAGCGCGGGCGCGTCTTCCAAGCCAACTCCGCCAATAATTTTGTACTACTTGTCGGATTAGCTTCATGGTTCGGGATCGTGCCACCGGCAACGACCACTCCCCCGCAGGCCCGACCGGGCGGCCGGGCAGAATGACCCGGGTGGCCCCACCCCCAGCGACCTCGGCGGAGTCCGAGCGCCCCGACGCCCCTGCCGCCTTCGCCGCCCTGCTCACCGAGCGGGGGCAGCACCTGCTGGAACGGGTGCGCGAGGTCACCCCGGCCGAGGAGTTGGCCGTCGCCACCCGGCTGCGCAGGGAGCACCCGCCCGAGCTGGTCGCCGCCGCGCTGGGCCAGGCGCGGCTGCGGCAGCGCGCGGTCGCCAAGTTCGGCGACCGGGCGGCGGCCATGTACTTCACCCCCGACGGCCTCGAACAGGCCACCAGGACCGCCGTCGCCGACTGGCGCGCCCGACGCCTCGCGCGGGCCGGCGCGCGCCGGGTCGCCGACCTGTGCTGCGGCATCGGCGGCGACGCGGTCGCGCTGGCCGAGGCCGGGCTCACGGTGCTGGCCGTCGACCGTTCCCCGCTGACCCGCGCGGTCGCCGAGGCCAACGCGGCGGCGCTCGGGCTGGCCGACCGGATCGAGGTGCGGGAGGCGGCCGTCGAGGACGTCGCGCTGGACGGCTTCGACACCGTCTTCGTCGACCCCGCGCGGCGCGGCGGCCGGGGCAGGGTCTTCGACCCCGCGGCCTACTCGCCGCCGCTGTCCTGGGCCCTGGAGACCGCCGCCCGGACGCCGAACGCCGCGCTGAAGATCGCGCCCGGCGTCCCGCACGAGGCGATCCCCGCCGAGGCCGAGGCCGAGTGGGTCTCGCACCGGGGCGAGGTGAAGGAGGCGGTGCTGTGGTTCGGCGGCGACGCCGCGCCCGGCCGCCGCAGGGCCACCCTGCTGCCCGGCGGCCACACGCTGACCGGGACGCCGGAACCGGCGCCCGTCGGCGCCCCCGGGCGCTACCTGTACGAGCCGGACGGCGCCGTCATCAGGGCCGGGCTGGTCGGCGAGGTGGCCGAGGCGATCGACGGCAGGCTGGTCGACGCGAGCATCGCCTATCTGACCACCGACGCGCCCGCGCCCACCCCCTACGCCACCGGTTACGAGATCACCGACGTGCTCCCGTTCCACCTCAAGCGGCTGCGGGCGCTGCTGCGCGAACGGGGCGTCGGCACGCTCACCGTCAAGAAGCGCGGCTCGGCGATCAGCCCCGAGGAACTGCTCCGCCGCGTCCGGCCGAGCGGGCCGAACGCCGCGACCGTCTTCCTCACCCGGGTCGCCGACGCCCCCACCATGATCCTCGGCCGGCCGCTGTAGGCGCCGGCAGCTGTAGGCGCCGCCCGCCTCAGGAGGCGACCGGGGTGAACCGCCAGCGGTGCGGCGGACGGGCCCGCAACTCCTCCGGCGGGTCGGGGAGTTCGGGCGGCTCGGCGACGTTCTCCGGCCACCAGGTGATCACCAGCACCCGGTCCCGGGGCGCGGTGAACGTCTCGCGGCGCTCCGGCGCCGGGTCCAGGGCCCGCGCGCGGGCCCACTCCAGCAGCGCTTCGCCGCGCCCCGGCGCCGCCTTCGCCTCCCACATCAGCGCGAGCGCCATCAGCCGGGCTCCCCCGCCGGCACCAGCGGCTCCGTCACCGGCAACGAGGAGTCGGCCGGCAGGTCGAGCGCCGAGGCCGGGCGGTTCCGCGCCACCATCTCGGCGCCCAGCGCCGCCACCATCGCCCCGTTGTCCGTGCACAGCCCCGGCCTCGGCACCCGCAGCGTGATGCCGGCGGCGGCGCAGCGTTCCTCGGCCATGGCGCGCAGCCGGGTGTTGGCCGCCACGCCGCCGCCGATCATCAGATGGTCGACGCCCTGCTCGCGGCAGGCGCGGACCGCCTTGCGGGTCAGCACGTCGGTGACCGCCTCCTGGAACGAGGCCGCCACGTCGGCCACCGGCACCTCGACGCCCTCCCGCCGCCGCGCCTCCACCCAGCGCGCCACGGCCGTCTTCAGCCCGGAGAACGAGAAGTCGAGCGGCGCGTCCCGCGGGCCGGTCAGCCCGCGCGGGAAGGCGATCGCCGCCGGGTCGCCGTCCCGCGCCCAACGGTCGATGGCCGGCCCGCCGGGGAAGCCGAGACCCAGAACCCGCGCGACCTTGTCGAACGCCTCACCCGCCGCGTCGTCGATGGTGGCGCCCAACGGGCGGACGTCCGTGGTGATGTCCGGCGCCAGCAGCAGCGAGGAGTGCCCGCCGGAGACCAGCAGCGCCATCGTCGGCTCGGGCAGCCGCCCGTGCTCCAACTGGTCGACGCAGATGTGCGAGGCGAGGTGGTTCACCCCGTAGAGCGGCTTGTCCAGCGCGTAGGCGTACGCCTTGGCTGCCGACACCCCCACCAGCAGCGCCCCGGCCAGCCCCGGCCCCGCGGTGACGGCGATCCCGTCCAGGTCGGTGGCGCGCACGCCCGCCTGGGCGAGGGCGCGTTCGATGGTCGGGACCATCGCCTCCAGATGCGCACGGCTGGCGATCTCGGGGACCACGCCGCCGTAGCGCGCGTGGTCGTCCACGCTGGAGGCGACGACGTCGGCGAGCAGCGTGGTGCCGCGCACCACGCCGACGCCCGTCTCGTCACACGAGGTCTCGATGCCGAGGACCAGCGGTTCGTCAGCCATCCTCACGCTCCCCGCCGTTCACGGTCTCTCCCTTCACATGCCGCGCGTGCCGCGCGGAACCGACGGACCCGACGGACCCGACGGACTCGACGGACCCCGCGGAAACGTTCTCCGGGGTCGGCTCCGGCGCCGGCGCCGCGTCGGCGGACAGTTCCCTGCGCATCACCAGGGCGTCGCGGTTCCCCGGCTGGTAGTAGCCGCGCCGCACGCCGACCTGCTGGAAGCCGAAACGCCGGTAGAGGCGCTTGGCCGGCTCGTTGTCCACCCGGACCTCCAGCATCACCGCGGCGCAGCCGAACGCCCCCGCGGCGGAGAGCATCCGCGCCAGCAGCCGGCCGCCGAGGCCGGTGCCCTGGTGGGCGCCGGCGACACCGATGGTCATCACCTCGCCGACGTCCCCCGCGACGCCGAGGCCCGCGTAGCCGGCGAGCCCGACCTCCCCCGGGGCGTCGGCCACCACGTACTCCCTGGTCGGCGCCGGGCCGGTCGCGCCGGCCAGCTCCGCCCAGAGCATCCCCGCCGACCAGGCGTCCTGCGCGAACAGCTCCGCCTCAAGGGCCAGCACCGGCTCGATGTCCCACCAGCGCATGGCGCGCAGCGCGACGCCCCCGTGGGCCGCCGGCGCGTTCACCGCCCGCCGCCCGAGCCCGCCGGCGTGACGGCCTTGTACCCCGCCGGCTCGCGCGCGTCGGGACGGCGCAGATACAGGGGCGTGGGCGCGTCCAACGGCTCGCCCGCCGCCAGCCGGCGCGCGGCGACCGCCGCGAGCGCCCCGGCCGAGGCGTGCGCCGGCAGATCAGCGCGCACACCGGGGAACGCCTCCGGGTAGAGCGCCGCGCCCGCGCCCAACGCGGGCCGGCCGGCGACCCGTTCGGCGATCTCCGCCGGCCGGTCGACGGCCGGGCCGCCGATCCTCGTGTCGGCGTCGGCGTACTCGGCCCAGTACACCTCCTTGCGGCGGGCGTCCGTGGCCACCACGAACGGCTCCCGCAGCCCGCCGGCGTGCGCGAGGCCGTCGAGGGTGCAGACGCCGTGCACCGGCAGATCCCTGGCGGCGCCCAACGCGGCGGCCGTGACCAGCCCGACGCGCAGCCCCGTGTAGGGACCAGGCCCGGTGCCGACGACCAACGCGCCGACGTCGCCGAGCCCCCGCCCGGCCTCGGTCAGCACCGCGTCGACGGAGGGCATCAGCAGCTCCCCGTGGCGGCGCGCGTCCACCCGCTCCCGCGCGGCGAGCACGCGGCCCGCCTCCGCGTCGAAGAGGGCGACGGTGACGGCGGGGGTCGCGGTGTCCAGGGCGAGCAGCAGCACCCCGCAAGCCTACGGCGCCCGCGCGGTGTCCCCGTCTCCTGGTAGCTTCGACGGGTGGGGCCTCGCGCTGGCCCCCGCCGCTCCGGTCCCCGACCGGTGCGGGGCAGATCCCAGGCAGAGCCGGTCGGGAAGCCGGCCTCGTCGCGAAAGGCGGCACCGACCCGTGGCGCGCCACACCTCAGGCTCAGGTTCCGCGGTCTTCGTCGCCGCGTTGACCGCGCTCGCCCTCGCCGTCGTCGGCTTCTTCGCCTACCAGGCCTCGGCCTCCGACAGCTGGCCCCCGCCGAACCGCGCCACCCCCACGCCGGAGGAGACCGACGACGAGGCGGGCGGCGACGGCGACGGCGACCAGGCGGCGGAACAGCCGCAGCTGCCGGCCGAGTCGGGCGAGGGCCGCCGGGTGGTCTACGCGTTGGAGCAGCGGCGGGTCTGGCTGGTCGACGACGAGGAGAGCGTGCTCTCCACCCACGAGGTCTTCCCCAGCGCGCTCAACCCCCAGCCCGGCACCTACGCCGTCAGCTCGCGCTCGGAACGCGGCACCGGCTCGGACGGGGTGGCGATGGAGCACGCGGTGGTCTTCCATGTGGCGGACGACGGGGCGGTCTTCGGCTTCTCCGCGGCGTTGGACGGCTCGACGCCGGAGCCGGGGGCGGCGCAGGGCACGGGCGGCATCCGGCAGTCCCGCCAGGACGGCGCGATGATGTGGGACTTCGCACGCGACGGCATCCCGGTCATCGTCGTCCCCTGACCGCCGGCCACCTCGCCGGTGCGGCACCGTAGTCGTCCGCACCCCGCCACGAATGCACCGCGCAGTTCCCCGCGCCCCCAAGCCGCCCACCGGCAGTGCAGGGGCGCGGGGAACTGCGCGAGCAACCAGACATCGGGCTCACGCCGACAACCCACCCAGCCACGAAGCTCCGTAGTCGACCAACCCCCGCCACGAATGCACCGCGCAGTTCCCCGCGCCCCTGACGGGGCCCGACCCCGCCAACAAAGAAACCCGCACCTCACGGCGAACGCCCACCCCCACAAGGGGGCGCGGGGAACTGCGCGAGCAACCCAACACCCAGCCGAGGACGACACCCCACCCCGACCGGCCAGGTCGGTAGTCGACCAACCCCCGCCAGGTCAGACCCGCGCCGCGCCGAGGTCGACGTCGTGCCACCGCGCGCCCACCCCGCGCAGTTCGACCACGCGCGGGTCCCGCCCGTCCGGGCCGGACTCCGCCTCCGTCGCCGCGCGGTGGATCACCACGTGCAGCCGGTCGTCGGCCAGCTCCTCCACCCGGTCCTCGCCCCACTCCACGACCACCACGGACTCCGGCAGCGCCACGTCCAGGTCCAGGTCCTCCATCTCCTCAAGCCCGCCCCCCAGCCGGTAGGCGTCCACGTGCACCAGCGGCGGCCCGTCGCCCAGCGGCGGGTGGACCCGGGCGATGACGAACGTCGGCGAGGTGACGGCGCCCCGCACGCCCAGCCCCTCGCCCAGCCCGCGGGTCAGCGTCGTCTTGCCGGCGCCCAGGTCGCCGCTGAGCAGCACCAGGTCCCCCGGGCGCAGCAGCCCGGCCAGGCGTCGGCCCAGCTCCACCATCAGCTCGGCGGTCTCCACCTCGTGGCTGAGGCGCGGTTCAGTCAGCGGTCGGCCCATGGCACCCGATGCTACGGGTGAGCAGTTCCACCAGCCGCCCGGTCACCGCCTCCGGCTCCTCCAACAGCACCAGATGGCCCGCCCCCGGCAGCGTCGCGAACTCGGCCGCCGGCAGCGCCGAGGCGATCCGCCCGCTGTGCTCGGGCGGGGTGATCTCGTCCCGGTCGCCGACCAGCACCAGCGCGGGCAGGTCCTCGGAGAGGGTGTGCAGGGTGGTCAACGCCCCCCACGTGGCGTGTTCGGCGAACGCCGGGTAGAACTCGGCGACCACGTCGATCGGCACCGACTCGATCAGCCGCTCCGCGAACCGCGCGACCGCGGGGTCGACGCTGTCCGGGTCGCCGAAGGAGTAGCGGCGGATCAGCCCGGCGTAGAGGTCGCCGACCGCGCGCCGGCCTCGTTCCACCAGTTCGGCCTGGGAGCCGAGCGCCCGCAGCACCCCGGGCGCGGCCCGGCGCGCGGCGCGGACCACCGTCGGCGGGAAGCCGTAGTCGACCTGGGACAGGTCGCCCGCCGAGGTGGCGAGCAGCGCGACGCCGGCGACCCGGCGGGCCACGTAGTCGGGGTGCCGCTCGACCAGCGACATCACCGTCATGCCGCCCATCGAGTGCCCCACCAGCACCACGGGCCCCTCGGGCGCCGCCGCGTCCAGCACCGCCCGCAGGTCGCGCCCCAACTGACGGATGTGCAACGGCTCCCCGCGCTCCCGTTGCGCGCGCCCCGGCGCGGAACGGCCGTGCCCGCGCTGGTCCCAGTAGACGGCGCGCACCCGGCCGCGCAGCGCGGCGCGCTGGAAGTGCCAGACGTCCTGGTTGAGGCAGTAGCCGTGGCAGAAGACCACCGTCCCCGCCGCGCCGTCCGACGCCTCCTCGACCTCGTAGTGAAGCTCGGTGCCGTCGTCGGCGAACGCCGTGCCCGGCTTCCCGCGCAACGTGCCGAACGGACCGGCCGCGTCCAGCGCCTCCCGCGCCTGCCGGCGCACCGAACGGCTCACCGTCAGCCGTTCCACCGCCACCGTGGTGGCCACCGCCCCCAGCGCGAGCCCCGCCAGGCCAGCCCTCGTCGCCCAACGCATCGTCAGTCCACCGGCTCCTTCGGGCCCGGCTCGACCCCGTGGTAGACGCGGGGCACCCGGGGGCCGATCCGGGTGACGATCTCGTAGCCGATGGTGCCGACCGCGCGCGCCCAGTCCTCGGCCGTCGGCTCGCCCCGGTCGCCCGGCCCGAAGAGCACCGCCTCGTCGCCGACCTCCGCCGCGTCCCCGCCGAGGTCCACCACGAACTGGTCCATCGCCACCCGCCCGGCGACCGTCCGCCACTTCCCGGCGACCAGCACCGGCCCGGAGCCGGAGGCGTGCCGGGGAACGCCGTCCGCGTAGCCGGCGCCGACCAGCGCCAGGGTGGTGGGGCCCGGCGTCGTGTAGTGGTGCCCGTAGGAGACGCCGTGCCCGCCCGGCACCCGCTTGACCTGCGCGAGCGGGGCGCGCAGCGTCATCACGGGGCGCAGCCCGAAGTCCTCGGGGGCGCCCACCTCGGCCGAGGGCGACAGGCCGTAGACGGAGACCCCGGTGCGCACCAGGTCGTAGTGCGCCTCCGGCAGGGTCAACGTGCCGGGCGAGTTCGCCAGATGGCGCACCTCGGGGGTGAGCCCCGCCGCCTCCGCCGCCGCCACCGCCTCGGCGAACGCGGCCAGTTGCGGCGCGATCGACGGGTGCCCCGGCTCGTCGGCGCACGCCAGATGCGACCAGACGCCCGTCACCCGCACCTCGCCCGCCGCCTCGGCTGCCCGCGCCGCCGCCACCAGCGCCGGCCAGTCGGCGGGCGGGGCGCCGTTGCGTCCGAGGCCCGTGTCGGCCTTCAGCTGCACCCGGGCCGGGCGGCCCTCGGCGCGGCCGGCGGCGACGGCGAGATCCAGCGCCCAGCGGCCACTGACCGAGACGTCGATGCCCGCCGCGACCGCCTCCCGCCAGGGCCCGTCCGGCGTCCACAGCCAGCACAGCACGGGGCCGGTGTCGCCGGCCGCGCGCAGCGCCAGCGCCTCCCCCGGCGTCGCGGTGCCCAGCCAACGCGCCCCCGCCTGCCGCGCGGCGGCGGCGCAGGGCAACATGCCGTGGCCGTAGCCGTCGGCCTTGACCACGGCCATCAGCGCCGCCCCGCCGGTCAGCCGGCGGCGCAGCGCACGCACGTTGGAACGCAGCGCGGCGAGGTCGATGTCCGCGCGCAGGGGCGGCCCCTCGCCCGGTCCCCCAGCGGTCACATGGTCGTTCATCGCCCACCAGTGTCGCAGCATGCCCGGCCGGCCCCGCCCCTCGACCGGCCATGCCGCGTTCCTGACGCGCCGACAGCCGAGGACGCGCCGACAGCCGCGGCGGGACGCGGCTGGGTGAGACTGGGCGCATGAGGACCGCATACCGCGTGGAGACCGTGCGCGCCGCCGAGCGCGCGCTGCTGGACCGGCTTCCCGAGGGCGCCCTGATGGACCGGGCCGCCGCCGCGCTCGCCGCCGCCTGCGCCGGAGCGCTCCGCGCCCGGCGCGGCCGGCTCGCCGGCGCCCGGCTGGTCGCGCTGGTCGGCAGCGGCGACAACGGCGGCGACGCGCTGCTGGCCGCCGCCCGGCTGGCGCGGCGCGGCGTCGGCGTCACGGCCGTGCTGCTGGCGCCCGACCGCGCGCACCCGCGCGGGCTGGCCGCGCTGCGGGCGGCCGGCGGGCGGGCGTGGGCCCTCGCGGACACGGCTCCCGGAGCGCTGGACGCGCTGCTGGGGCGCGCCGGCCTGGTGCTGGACGGGATCACCGGCATCGGCGGGCGCGGCGGACTGCGGCCGGCCGCCGCCGAGTTGGCGGAACGGGTCGAGGCCGCCGGCGTGCCGGTGGTCGCCGTCGACCTGCCGAGCGGCGTCGACGCCGACAGCGGCCGGGTCGAGGGACCGGTGCTGCCCGCCGCGCTCACCGTCGCGTTCGGCGCGCTGAAGCCGGGGCTGCTGGTCGACCCGGCGCGCGGCCACGCGGGCGAGGTGCGCCTGGTGGACATCGGGCTGGGCCCGCTGCTGCCGGCCGAGCCGGACGTCGCCGCGTTCACCACCGCCGAGGTCGCCGCGCTGCTGCCCCGGCCGACCGGCGAGAGCGACAAGTACCGGCGCGGGGTGCTCGGCGTGGCCGCCGGCTCGCCGCGCTACCCGGGCGCCGCCGTGCTCACCGTCGGCGGCGCGCTGCGCGGCGGGGTCGGCGCGGTCCGCTACGCCGGCCCGGCCGGCGACGCGGTGATCGCCCGCCACCCCGAGACGCTGGTCAGCCGCGGCACCCCGGCCGAGGCCGGCCGCGTGCAGGCGTGGGCGGCGGGCCCCGGGCTCGGCGACGACCCGCGGCGGGAACGGATCGTCGCCGAGGCGCTGGCCGCCGACGTTCCGCTGCTGCTGGACGCGGACGCGCTGGCCGGCCTCGACCCGGCGCGGGTGCGCGCCCGTTCGGCGCCGACGCTGCTCACCCCGCACGCCGGGGAGGCCGCGGCGCTGCTCGGCACGGAACGCGAACGGGTGGAGGCCCGGCGGCTGGCCTCCGTCCGCGAACTGGCCGAACGCTTCGGCGCCACCGTGCTGTTGAAGGGCTCCACGACGCTGATCGCCGACCCCTCGGGGCCGGTGCTGGTGAACGAGACCGGCACGCCGTGGCTGGCGACCGCGGGCAGCGGCGACGTGCTGACCGGCCTGGCCGGCGGCCTGCTGGCCGCCGGGCTCGCCCCCCGCGAGGCGGCGGCCGTCGGCGCCCACCTCCACGGCCTCGCCGCCCGCGAGGCGGCCCCGCCGCCCTCGGCGACGACGGTCACGGAAGCGCTGCCGCGGGTCTGGCGGCGGCTGCTGGCCTAGATGTGCTGTCCCGGGACGTTGGTGACACGCGCGAAGACGACGGACGCCCCGCCTCCCCGAGAAACCTCAGCGCAGCGCCTCCGCGATGACCACCGCCGAGGCCACCCCCGCGTCGTGGCTGAGGGACACGTGCCAGCCCGTCACGCCCAGCTCCGCCGCGCGGGCCGCGACCGTGCCGCGCACCTCAAGACGCGGACGGCCGGAGTCCTCCGGCACCACCTCCACGTCCGTCCAACGCAGTCCCCCCGGCGCCCCCAGCGCCTTCGCCACCGCCTCCTTCGCCGCGAACCTGGCCGCCAACGACGCGACGCCGCGCCGTTCCCCACTCGGCAGCAGCAGCTCCGCCTCGACGAAGAGCCTGCGCGCCAGCCCCGGCGTCCGTTCCAGCGAGGCGGCGAACCGTTCGATCTCCGCCACGTCGATGCCCACCCCGACGATCATGCGCGCAACACGCCCCCCTCGGCGTCGGTGACCTCGCACCGCACCTCGTCCCACTCCCGGCGCACCACCACGACCTGCTCCCCCGGGGTGCCGGCCAGCGAGACGACCTCGCCCGGCGGCTGCGCCTCCAGCGCCGCCTCGTCCGAGGTGAGCAGCGCCTCCCCCGCGCCCAGCCCCACCGTCAACGGCAGGCCGCGCCGGGCGGCGACCACCGTGTCGGGGGCGTCGGCGTGCAGCGCCAGCAGCGCGAAGTCGCCCTCCAGCGTGCGGCACAGCTGCCGCGTCGCCTCCGCCGGCTCGTACGCCGAGGAGAACGCCTCGGCCAGCAGCCGCGCCACCACCTCACCGACGCCGCCGGTGCGCAGCGCGTGGCCGCGTTCGGCCAACTCGGCGGCCAGCGCGGGCCCGTTCGACGGCTCGCCCAGCACGGCGACCGCCACCCGGCCCGCCTCGTCGAGCTGCGGGCCGGCCTCGCCCGGCGGCCCGGCGGCCCGGCGGCTGAGGCCGATGCCGCTGCCGGCCGTCGGAAGCGGGTGGCCGCGCAGCGCCGTCGTCAGGGCCGGCAGCGAATCGGCCGCCGGGGAACACGCCAACCCGCCGTCCGCCAGCACCGCCACGCCGCAGGCGTCGTGCTCGGGCGCGCGCACCCGGCCGAGCTGGGCCAGCACCACGTCGAGGGCGGACTGGACACCCGTGTACCCCACGATCCCGCACATGTCGGCAGCGTATCGGGGCGCCCGCACGGGGCGCCAAGCCGGACGCGACAATGAGGAACGTGGCAACCTCACCCTCCGAGCACCGCCGACGCCCCGCGGCCCCGGACACCCCCGGCAGCCCCGGCGCCTCCGGCAGCCCCCGCACCCACGGGCGCTCAACGCGTTCCGCACGCCCCAGCCCCTACGTGGACCTCTCCCGCGCCGACTGGAGCCGGCCCAGGGACCGTTCGGCCTCGCCACTCAGCGCCGAGCAGGTCGAGCGGCTGCGCGGGCTGGGCGACGTGATCGACCTGACCGAGGTCCGGGACGTCTACCTTCCCCTCTGCGACCTGCTGCGGCTGCACATCGACGCGGCCCGCCAGCTGCGCGCCCGGGTCGGCGGCTTCCTCGGCGGGCCGCAGCCGCCGACGCCGTTCGTCGTCGGCATCGCCGGCAGCGTGGCGGTCGGCAAGTCGACGGTGGCACGGCTGCTGCGCGCGCTCCTGGCGCAGGGCCCCGAGGAGTACCGGGTCGCGCTGGTGCCGACGGACGGGTTCCTGCTGCCCAACGCCGAGTTGGAACGGCGCGGGCTGATGCGCCGCAAGGGCTTCCCCGAGTCCTACGACCGCCGGGCGCTGACCCGTTTCGTCGCCGAGGTGAAGTCCGGCCGGCCCGAGGTGAGCGCCCCCGTCTACTCGCACCTGGTGTATGACATCGTGCCGGGCGAACGGGAGACCGTCGAACGGCCCGACATCCTGATCCTGGAGGGGCTCAACGTCCTCCAGCAGCCGCCGCACGGGCGCGTCGGGGTCGCCGACTACTTCGACTTCTCGGTCTACGTCGACGCCCGCGTCGGCGACATCGAGTCCTGGTACCTGGAACGCTTCCTGGCACTGCGCGCCACCGCGTTCCAGGACCCGCTGTCGTTCTTCCGGAAGTACGCGGAGATCTCCGAGGAGGCGGCGCTGGACTTCGCGCGGAACATCTGGCGCGAGGTCAACGGGCCCAACCTCGTCGACAACATCGCCCCCACCAGGGGCCGCGCCTCCCTGGTCCTGCGCAAGGGCCCCGACCACAAGGTCCAGGGCCTCCGCCTCCGCAAGCTCTGACTTTTCTTGCGGAGGCGACCACCCACCGGGCCGGCGCACGCGATCGGTCGTCCGCGCCCGCCAAGAATGCACCGGGCTCACGCCGACAACCCACCCAGACCGGCAAGGACCGTAGTCGACTGCGGCCCGCCACACAGCATTCGCGCAGTTCCCCGCGCCCCCAAGCCGCCCACCGGCGTGACAGGGGCGCGGGGAACTGCGCGAGCAACCCGACACCGGGGCGCACCCGACAACCCACCCAGCCACGAAGCTCCGTGGTCGACCAACCCCCGCCACACATGCACCGCGCAGTTCCCCGCGCCCCCAAGCAGGCCGCCACCTGCCGAACGCGAACCCGCACCCGACCGACCACGCCCACCACAACCAGGGGCGCGGGGAACTGCGCGAGCAACCACCCACCGGGCCGAGGACGACAACCCCGCCCAAGCCAGCGCGCCGCGCTTCAGCCCAGCGCCGACTTCACCACGTCCGCCAAACCGCCGGCCACCGTCCGTGCCTGCGTCGCGTCCGCCGCCTCGACCATGACGCGCACCAGCGGCTCGGTGCCCGAGGGGCGCAGCAGCACGCGGCCCGTCTCGCCCAGCACCCGCTCCGCCTCGGCGACCGCCTCGGCCAGTTCCCTGCTGTCGGCGACCCGCGCCCGGTCCACGTCCCGCACGTTGATCAGCACCTGCGGCAGCCGCGTCATCACGCCCGCCAGCTCCGCCAGCGGCCGGCGGGTCGCCGCCACCCTGGCGGCCAGCATCAGCCCGGTGAGGGAGCCGTCGCCCGTGGTCGCGTGGTCCAGCACGATCACGTGCCCCGACTGCTCGCCGCCGAGGGAGTAGCCGCCGCGCCGCATCTCCTCCAGCACATAGCGGTCGCCGACGGCGGTCTGCCGCACCCGAAGCCCCTGGTGCTCCATGGCCAGCGTGAAGCCCAGGTTGGACATCACGGTGGAGACCACGGTGTCCTCCCGCAGCGTGCCGGCCTCCCGCATCGCCACGCCGAGCACGGCCAGGATCTGGTCGCCGTCCACCTCGGCGCCCGTGCGGTCGACGGCCAGGCAGCGGTCGGCGTCGCCGTCGACCGCGATGCCGAGGTCGGCCCCGTGGGCGAGGACCGCCTCGCGCAGCGCGTCCATGTGGGTGGAGCCGCAGCCGTCGTTGATGTTGAGCCCGTCCGGGGCGTCGCCGATGCTGACGACGTCGGCCCCGGCGCGGGCGAACGCCTCCGGCGCGACGCGGGACGCCGCGCCGTGCGCCGCGTCGACGACGATCCGCAGGCCGTCGATGCGGTTGGGCAGCACGCCGACGAGGTGCGCCACATAGGCGTCGAAGCCCTCGGTGTGCTCGGTGACCCGGCCGACGCCCGCGCCCACCGGGCGGTCCCACGGCTGGCCGGCGGCGTGCTCGCGGTAGAGGGACTCGATCCGGTCCTCCAGCTCGTCGGCCAGCTTGTGGCCGCCGCGCGCGAAGAACTTGATGCCGTTGTCCGGCATCGGGTTGTGGCTCGCGGAGAGCATCACCCCGAAGCTCGCCCCCAGCGAACCCGTCAGGTACGCCACGGCCGGCGTCGGCAGCACGCCCACCCGCAGCACGTCCACGCCCGCGCTGGCCAGCCCGGCGACCACGGCCGCCTCCAGGAACTCGCCCGAGGCCCGGGGGTCGCGCCCGACGACGGCCGTCGGCCGACGCCCGCACATACTCTCCTGGCTCTCCGTCACGGTCAGCACCCGCGCCGCCGCCACGGAGAGGCCGAGCGCCAGCTCGGCCGTCAGATCCGCGTTGGCGACACCACGTACACCGTCCGTACCGAAGAGTCGTCCCACTGTTTCTCCTCCGAGTTCACCAACGCGGCCCCGAGACCGTTGTTCCCTTGTGGACCCTACAAAAGGGGGCGCCCCGGCAGCACGGAAGTGCTGCCGGGGCGTGAGCAAAATCCCGCGAGCGATTACCGCTTGCTGTACTGCGTGCCCTTACGAGCCTTCTTCAGACCGGCCTTCTTCCGCTCCACCGCACGGGCGTCACGGGTGAGGAAGCCGGCCTTCTTCAGCGGGCCGCGGTTGTTCTCCACGTCCGCCTCGTTCAGCGCGCGGGCGACGCCGAGGCGCAGCGCGCCGGCCTGCCCGGAGATGCCGCCGCCGGCGATGCGCGCGACCACGTCGTAGCGCTCGTCCAGCTCCAGCACCTTGAACGGCTCGTTCACGGACTGCTGGTGCACCTTGTTGGGGAAGTACCCCTCCAGGGTGCGCCCGTTGATGCGCCACTTGCCGCTGCCGGGGACGATCCGGACACGGGCGATGGCGTTCTTGCGGCGGCCGGTCCCGGCGCCGGGGAGCGGGTCACCGAAGCGAGCGTTCAGCTCCTCGCCGGAGGCGGCGAAGTCCTCGCTCGCGCTCTCGGTGGTGTACTCCTCGACCTCGGGGACCTCGGCGTCCAGGTTCTCGGTGGTGGTCTCGGCCACGATTCTCCTTGAGATGTTTCTTCAGTCTGAGGGTGTGGCCGGACTACTGCGCGACCTGGGTGATCTCGAACGGCACCGGCCGCTGGGCGGCGTGCGGGTGCTCGGGGCCGGCATAGACCTTCAGCTTGGAGAGCATCTGACGGCCCAGGGTGTTCTTCGGGAGCATCCCGCGCACGGCCTTCTCGACGGCGCGCTCCGGGTTCTGCTCCAGAAGGTCCCCGTAGCGCACCGAGCGGAGACCGCCCGGGTAGCCGGAGTGACGGTAGGCGAGCTTCTGGGTCCGCTTGTTGCCGGACAGGTGCACCTTGTCGGCGTTGACGATGATGACGAAGTCACCGGTGTCAACGTGCGGCGCGTACACCGGCTTGTGCTTGCCCCGCAGAAGGGTGGCGGCCTGGGAGGCCAGGCGGCCCAGCACGACATCGGCGGCGTCGATGACGTGCCACTGACGCTGGACGTCGCCGGGCTTGGGGCTGTACGTACGCACGGGTCGTAGCCTTCGCTTTTCAGTGAGTGGATCCTGACAAGGCCACCCGGCGATCAGCAGAACCGTCGGCTCCCGGTGACGCAAACCGGGGTGCCGTCCGCTGGCGACCGTCCTGGTGGACCGGCGCTGGGCCCCTCACGTGAGATAGAGCAAGCCAAACGCATTATCGACCAGGCAGAATACCGCGCCCCCACCAGAAGGGTCAAAACGAGCCCTCCGCCCCCGCCCTCGCCCGCCCTCGCCGCGACGCGCCCTCCGGACCGCCCGTTGCCAATCCGTTCCCACACGGCGACCAGAACGGCACGCTCCGGCGCCTCGGGCACGGCGCGCCCCCACTAAACTGCGGGCCATGAGTCAAGGGCAGGGGGGACCCCAGTGGGTTCCCGGGGGAGACGCACGGCCGAACTGGGACCAGCTGGCCGCCGACGCCGACCGGCAGCGCGCCAAGAAGCGCTGGACGGTCATCGGGACGAGCGTGGGCGCCGCCGTCGTCATCGGCGTCGTGGTGGCCCTCGCCATTGTCAGCCAGGGTGACGACGACGGCGGCGGGACGGCAAGCCCCTCGGCGACCCTCCCGGAGAGCGCCGACGAGTCCGACGACGCCGAGCCGACGTTCGCCGAGACCACGCTGCCGCCGGTGCCCTCGGCCCGCGAGTTCATCAGCGACCCCGAGAAGGACGTCGCGCCGTTCCAGGCCGGCGACTTCTTCGGCGAGGACCCGCTGGAGGTCGCCGACCGCTCCTACGCGCTGGTCGACACCGACGGCGCCGAGGACTGCGCCTCGCTGACCTCGGGCGCGGTCGCCTCCGCGCTGGCCGACGCCGGCTGCACCGGCCTGCTGCGCGCCACCTACGCGGGCGGCGGCGTCGCCGTGACCGTCGGCGTCGCCCAGCTGCCCAGCGAGGAGGCCGCCGCCGGCCTGCACGGCACGGACGGGCTCACCGGCCAGCTCCAGGCGCTCCAGGGCGGCGACGCCGGCTCCCTCTGCGACGGCGGAGGCTGCCGCACCACCCGCAACCAGGTCGGCCGCTACGTCTACCTGACCATCGCCGGCAACACCGACGGCAGCCCCGACAGCGGCGACGGCACGGCGGCCCAGCAGGCGGCACGGGACGGCAACGACCAGGCGTTCTCGCAGATCATCAAGCGCGGCGAGGCCCAGGCGTCCGCCTCGGCGAGCGCCATCGTCGAGGAACGCCGCCGCGCCCAGGAGTAGCCTCCGGCCAGCCACCTCGCCGGTGCGGCACCACGGTCGACCGCGCCCCGCCACCCATGCACCGCGCCGGCAGTACAGGGGCGCGGGGAACTGCGTGAGCAACCCACCACCGGGCTCACGCCGACAACCCACCTCGCCGGTGCGGCACCGTAGTCGACTGCGGCCCGCCACAAATGCACCGCGCCGGCAGTGCAGGGGCGCGGGGAACTGCGCGAGCAACCCACCACCGGGCTCACGCCGACAACCCACCTCGCCGGTGCGGCACCGTAGTCGACTGCGGCCCGCCACAAATGCACCGCGCAGTTCCCCGCGCCCCTGACGGGGCCCGACCCCGCCGACAAGACAACCCGCACCTCACAGCGAACGCCCACCGGCCGAGAAGGGGCGCGGGGAACTGCGCGAGCAACCCACCACCGGGCTCACGCCGACAACCCACCTCGCCGGTGCGGCACCGTAGTCGACTGCGGCCCGCCACAAATGCACCGCGCAGTTCCCCGCGCCCCCAAAGCCGCCCACCGGCCGAGAAGGGGCGCGGGGAACTGCGCGAGCAACCCACCACCGGGCCGAGGACGACACCCCACCCGGACCGGCAAGGTCAGTAGTCGCCCCCCGTCAAACCGACAGCGTACGCAGCGTCCGCGCCTCCCGGTTGCGGTCGGCCAGCAGCCCGTCCTCCGGGTAGGCGACTTCCTCCAGCGTCAGCCCGTGAGGCCGCACCACGTGCACCGCCGAGTCCCGCACTCCCCCGGCCAGCACCCGCGCCGGCCACTCCGGTGGCCGGTGGCCGTCCCCGACGAACAGCAGCGCGCCGACCAGCGCCCGCACCATGTTGTGGCAGAACGCGTCGGCCCGCACCGTGCCCTCGATCACGCCGTCCGCCCCCCGCGTCCAGTCCAGGGTGAGCAGCCGGCGAATGGTGGTCGCGCCCTCCCGGCGGCGGCAGTACGCCGCGAAGTCGTGCTCGCCGAGCAGCCGTGCCGACGCCTCGTTCATCGCCGCCACGTCCAGCGGCCAGTTGTGCCACAGCACGTGCCCGCGCCGCAGCGGGTCGACGCCGCCCGGGTGGTCGCTGACGCGGTACGCGTAACGCCGCCAGAGCGCGGAGAAGCGCGCGTTGAAGTGGGTCGGCGCCTCGGAGACCCGCCAGACCCGCACGTCGTGCGGCAGTCGCCCGGCGAGGCGCCGCAACAGCCGTTCCCGCTGCTCCTCCCAGACCTCGGCGGGCAGGTCCACGTGGGCCACCTGCCCGCGCGCGTGCACGCCGGCGTCGGTCCGGCCGGCCACGGTCAGCTCCCACGGGCGCTCGGCGCGCGTCACGACCCGCAGCGCGTCCTCCAGCTCCTCCTGCACGGTGCGCCTGCCGCGCTGCCGCGCCCAGCCGGAGAACTCCCGCCCGTCGTACGCCAGGTCGAGCCGCACCCGCACCCGTCCGGACTCGGGCTCCTCGCCCACGCCGCCTCCTCAACGCCGACGGGCCCGCACCCAGGCGGGGTGCGGGCCCGTCGAACCAGTCAGTCCGTCAAGCCGTCAAGCCATCAAGCCGTCAAACCAGAAACCCGGGGAAAACCGAGGGACTGAGTCGGAAGGACTCAGTCCTCCTTCTTCTCCTCGGCCTTCTCCTCGGCCTGCTCGTCCTTGGCCTCGGCCTCGGTGGCCTCGGCCTCGGTCGCGGCCGGCTGCTCGGCGGCGGTCTCCCGCTCCTTGGCCGCGCGACGGGTGGCGCCCTCGGCCTCGCCCACCGCGTTCTGCTGCACGGTCAGCGCCTCGACCAGCTCGATCACGGCCATGGGCGCGTTGTCGCCGCGGCGCGGGCCGATCTTGGTGATCCGGGTGTAACCGCCGGGGCGGTTCTCGTACCGGGGGCCGATCTCGGTGAAGAGGGTGTGGACCACGCTCTTGTCCCGGACGGTCTGCATCACCTGGCGACGGTTGTGCAGGTCGCCCTTCTTCGCCTTGGTGATCAGCCGCTCGGCCACCGGGCGCAGCCGGCGGGCCTTGGCCACCGTGGTGGTGATGCGGCCGTGCTCGAAGAGTGCGGTGGCGAGGTTCGCCAGCATGAGGCGCTCGTGGGCGGGGCTGCCGCCCAGCCTGCGGCCCTTGGTGGGCTGAGGCATGACTCTCTCCTGTCATCTCTGCACCGGCCGTGTCAGGTACCGGTGTCAGGTCGCCCGGGGCGGCTGCCCCGGAAGTCAACGGCGGTCCGGGGCGGTCACGTTCCGCCCCGGCACACGCTCAGTACTGCTCGGTCTCCGCGAAGCCGGTGTCGCCCTCGTCCTCGGCGCCGAACGCGTCGGCGGCGGTGGTCGGGTCGAATCCGGGCGGGCTGTCCTTCAGGGCCAGGCCCATGCCGGCCAGCTTCGCCTTGACCTCGTCGATCGACTTGGCGCCGAAGTTCCGGATGTCCAGCAGGTCGGCCTCGGAACGGGCGACCAGCTCGCCGACGGAGTGGATGCCCTCGCGCTTGAGGCAGTTGTAGGAGCGAACGGTCAGCTCCAGCTCCTCGATGGGCAGCGCCAGGTCGGCGGCGAGCGCGGCGTCCGTCGGGGACGGCCCCATGTCGATGCCCTCGGCGTCGACGTTCAGCTCGCGGGCCAGGCCGAACAGCTCGACCAGGGTCTTGCCGGCCGACGCCATGGCGTCCCTGGGCCGCATGGACTCCTTGGTCTCGACGTCGACGATCAGCTTGTCGAAGTCGGTCCGCTGCTCGACTCGGGTCGCCTCCACCTTGTAGGTGACCTTGAGCACCGGGCTGTAGATGGAGTCGACCGGGATGCGGCCGATCTCCTGGCCGACCTGCTTGTTCTGCACCGCGGAGACGTAGCCGCGACCGCGCTCGACGGTCAGCTCCATCTCCAGCTTGCCCTTGTTGTTCAGGGTGGCGAGCACCAGGTCGGGGTTGTGCACCTCGACACCGGCCGGCGGCGCGATGTCGGCGGCGGTCACCAGGCCGGGGCCCTGCTTGCGCAGGTACATCACCACGGGCTCGTCGTGCTCCGAGGAGACCACGAGCTGCTTGATGTTGAGGATCAGGTCGGTGACGTCCTCCTTGACCCCCGGCACGGTGGTGAACTCGTGCAGGACCCCGTCGATCCGGATGCTGGTGACCGCGGCACCGGGGATCGAGGAGAGCAGCGTGCGCCGCAGGGAGTTGCCGAGGGTGTAGCCGAAGCCCGGCTCCAGCGGCTCGATGACGAACCGGGAACGGAACTCGTCCACGACCTCTTCGGTCAGGGAGGGACGCTGAGCGATCAGCATGAGGTGAACTCCAGTCTTCGGCACCCGCTATTTGATGCCGAGCCAGACGATGTGTGCGAAAGAACCGCCAGAGAACGGGGGTCTCCCCCCAAGGGTACGGTCGTCGCCGAGTGAGCTGGCCCACCCGGCGACGACCGCTGTGACCCGTGTCACCACGGGTCACCCGAGTTACTTCGTTACTTCGTTACTTCGTTACTTCGAGTACAGCTCGACGATCAGCTGCTCCTGCACCTGGGTGTCGATCACCTGGCGCTCGGGCAGCGAGTGGACCAGGACGCGGAGCCGCGCGGGCACCGCCTCCAGCCACGCCGGAACGGTCTTGTCGCCGGCCTCGGCCTGCGCGACCTGGAACGGGGTCAGCTCCCGCGAGGACTCCCGCACCTCGACGATGTCGCTCGGCGACACACGCGCGGAGGGGATGTCGGTCTTCCGGCCGTTCAGCAGGATGTGACCGTGCCGGACCAGCTGACGGGCATGGTCGCGGGACTTGGCGAAACCCGCGCGGTAGACCACGTTGTCGAGACGGGACTCCAGGATGCGGAGCAGGTTCTCACCCGTCTTGCCGGACTGGCGGTTGGCCTCGTTGTAGTACCCCCGGAACTGCTTCTCCAGGATGCCGTAGATGCGCGCGCACTTCTGCTTCTCGCGCTTCTGCAGCAGGTACTCGCTGTCCTTGGTGCGCCCGCGTCCGTGCTCACCCGGGGGGTAAGGACGGATCTCGATCGGGCACTTCGCGCTCTCGCACTTAGCTCCCTTGAGGAAGAGCTTCTGCTTCTCCCGACGGCAACGCTTGCAGTCGGCCCCGGTGTAACGCGCCATTGTCTTGGTGTCTCCTACTTCTGCTGGCTCAGACGCGGCGGCGCTTGGGCGGGCGGCAGCCGTTGTGCGGGGTGGGGGTGACGTCCTGGATGGACCCGACCTCCAGGCCGGTGGCCTGGAGCGAACGGATCGCGGTCTCCCGGCCGGAGCCGGGGCCCTTCACGAAGACGTCCACCTTGCGCATCCCGTGCTCCTGCGCGCGCCGAGCGGCGTTCTCCGCGGCCATCTGGGCGGCGAACGGCGTCGACTTACGCGAGCCCTTGAAGCCGACGTGGCCGGCGGAGGCCCAGGAGATCACGTTCCCGGTCGGGTCGGTGATCGAGACGATCGTGTTGTTGAACGTGCTCTTGATGTGAGCGTGCCCGTGAGCGACGTTCTTCTTTTCCTTCCGGCGCACCTTCTTGGCGCCGGCCGTACGGCCCTTTGGAGGCATAGAGGTGTCTCACTCCCGTGGAGGTGGTCGGTCCTGCCAGTGACGGACCGGTGGTCTACGTCCTGGCGGACTACTTCTTGCCCGGCTTCTTCTTGCCGGCGATCGCGCGACGCGGGCCCTTGCGGGTGCGGGCGTTGGTCCTGGTCCGCTGGCCGTGCACGGGCAGACCGCGGCGGTGACGCAGCCCCTCGTAGCACTGGATCTCGACCTTGCGCCGGATGTCGGCCTGGATCTCCCGGCGGAGGTCACCCTCGGTCTGGATGTTGTTGTCCACGTACTCGCGGAGCTTGACGAGGTCCTCCTCGGCAAGGTCGCGCACGCGGGTGTCCGGGCTGACGCCCGTGTTGGCCAGGGTCTCCTTGGCCAGGGTCCGGCCGATGCCGAAGACATAGGTGAGGGCGACCTCGATGCGCTTCTCGCGCGGGAGGTCAACGCCTGCGAGGCGTGCCATGTATGTGGCTCCTGATGATTGCTCGGAGGTCTGCCGCAGCACCGTTCCCGTAAGACTCGAAGGGCTTACGAGCCGGGTCCCCGGCCTCCGACCGGGGGTGTCGTCCCCGCGCTGAGCGAGGGGTCGGGTGTCTGCGTCTCTTGTTGTCGCTCGCGTCGCGGCGAAGCTGCGGGGTCGTGCGGTGCGTCAGCCCTGGCGCTGCTTGTGGCGCAGGTTCTCGCAGATGACCATGACTCGCCCGTGGCGGCGGATCACCTTGCACTTGTCGCAGATCTTCTTGACGCTCGGCCTGACCTTCATGGACTGAGGCTCTCCGGGTCTCGATCTGACTCTTGGGTTCTACTTGTAGCGGTAGACGATCCGCCCGCGCGTCAGGTCGTAGGGAGACAGCTCCACCACGACCCGGTCGTCGGGAAGAATACGGATGTAGTGCATCCGCATCTTGCCGCTGATGTGCGCGAGGACCTGGTGCCCGTTCTGGAGCTCCACCTTGAACATCGCGTTCGGGAGAGACTCGACGACCGTGCCCTCGATCTCGATGGCCCCTTGTTTTTTGGCCATGCTTGAGCGCTTCACCTTCCGGGATCGGCTACCTGGATGGTCCTGGGCAGACGGGTGCGCCAGGACCGACGTGTCAGTCTACGACGCCCCACCCGAAAAGACGAATCGGTGATTCATTCCCCAGGAGGGAGATCATCATGCCAAGGGATCGGGAGCGACCGTCACGCCCAGCGCCGCCAGCCGTGCCTTGCCGCCGTCCACGGCCGTCAGCACCAGGGGGCCCTGCTCGGTGATCGCCACCGAGTGCTCCCAGTGCGAGGCCCAGGTGCCGTCGTTGGACTTGACCGTCCACTCGTCGGCCAGCACATGTGTCTTGGGGGTGCCCAGGGTCAGCATCGGCTCGATCGCCAGGCAGAAGCCGGGGACCAGCTTCGGGCCGCGCCCGCGCCTGCGGTCCACGTAGTTCAGCAGGTGCGGGTCCATGTGCATCTCGCTGCCGATGCCGTGCCCGCCGTAGCCCTCGACGATCCCGTACTTGCCGCTGGCCGGCTGCGGCTGGCGGCGGATGTGGCTCTCGATGGCGCGGGAGACGTCGACCAGCCGGTTGCCCTTGCGCATCGCGGCGATCCCGGCCCACAGGGAGTCCTCGGTCACCTTGTTGAGCGCGGCCAGCGGGGCCGGCCGCTCGGTCTCGGCGTCGCCCCCGACGAAGACGGTGATCGCGGCGTCCGCGTGCCAGCCGTCGATGATGGCGCCCGCGTCGATCGAGAGCAGGTCGCCGTCCTTCAGCACCGTCTTCTCGTCGGGGATGCCGTGCACCACCACGTCGTTGACCGAGGTGCAGATGTTGCCGGTGAAGCCGCCGTAGCCCAGGAAGTTGGGCTTGGCGTCGTGGTCGGCCAGCGTCTGGGCCGCGACGCGGTCCAGATCGGCGGTGGTGGCCCCCGGCACGGCGGCCTCGGCACACCTGCGGTGTATCTCGGCCACCACCAGACCCGCGGCCCGCATCCGGGCGATCTGCTCCGGGGTCTTGATCTCCACCATCGGAAGGTTCCTTTCCCACGCCGGCCTCGGGCCGGCCGTCAGCCGGCCCCCTGGCCGGCGGTCACCAGCGGCGTCGACTCAGCCGAGGCCGGGCAGAACCGCCAGGGCCCGCCTGGTCACCTCGGGCACCGGGGCGAGGGCCGAGATCGTGGAGACCAGGCCCTGCGCACGGTAGTAGTCGATGATCGGCTCGGTCTCCTCGTGGTAGACCGCGAGCCGCTTGCGGACCGTCTCCGCCTGGTCGTCGTCCCGCTGGTACAGCTCGCCGCCACAGATGTCGCAGACGCCCTCCGCGCGCGGCGGGTTGTACTCCACGTGGAAGACGTGGGCACTGTCCCGACGGCACATCCGGCGGCCGGCGATCCGCTTGACCACCTCGTCCTCGGGGACCTCAAGGTCCAGCACGGCGTCGAGCTTCTGCCCGGCCTCGGCCAGGGAGGCGTCGAGCGCCTTCGCCTGGCCGATGTTCCGCGGGAAGCCGTCCAGCAGGAAGCCCGCCTGGGCGTCCTCCTGCGCCATCCGATCCGCGGCCATGGCGATGGTCAGCTCGTCGGGGACGAGCCCACCCTCGCGGAGGATGGACTCGACCCGCTGCCCCAGCTCGGTGCCCTCGCTGATGTTGGCCCGGAAGAGATTGCCGGTGGAGATGTGCGGGATGGAGAGCTGCTCGGCCAGGAGTGCGGCCTGAGTACCCTTGCCCGCGCCCGGCGGACCGACGAGGACGATGCGCATCAGCGGAGGAACCCTTCGTAATTTCGCTGGTGGAGCTGGCTCTCGATCTGACGAACGGTCTCCAGGCCGACACCCACGATGATCAGGATCGAGGTGCCGCCGAACGGGAAGTCCTGCTGGGCGTCGAACATGATCAGAGCCAACGTGGGCACCAGGGCGATCAGGCCGAGGTACAGCGAACCAGGCCAGGTGATCCTGTTCAGCACATAGCTCAGATATTCGACCGTAGGCCGGCCCGCCCGAATACCCGGGATGAAACCACCATACTTCTTCATGTTCTCGGCCACGTCTTCAGGGTTGAAGGTGATGGCCACGTAGAAGAAGGCGAAGAAGACGATCAGCAGGAAGTAGGTGATGATGTAGTACGGGTGGCTACCGCCGGCGAAGTACCGCTCCACCCAGTCCGTCCAGCCACCGGAGTCGTTGCCGGCGAACTGCACGAGCAGTTGCGGGATGTAGAGCAGCGACGAGGCGAAGATCACGGGGATCACGCCGGCCTGGTTCACCTTGAGCGGGATGTAGGTCGAGGTGCCGCCGTACGAGCGGCGACCGATCATGCGCTTGGCGTACTGCACCGGGATGCGGCGCTGGGCCAGCTCGACGAAGACGACCAGGCCCACCATGGCCAGACCGCACGCGACCACGGTGCCGAACTCGATCCAGCCACCGGCCAGGCTGCCCTGCTGCTTGATCTGCCACAGCGAGGCGGGGAAGCCCGCGGCGATCGAGACGAACATCAGCATGGACATGCCGTTGCCGATGCCCCGGTCGGTGATCAGCTCGCCCATCCACATGATGAGGGCGGTGGCCGAGGTCAGCGCGACGACCATCACCAGCGTGGTGAAGATCGAGTCGTCGGGGATGATGTCGTTGGCCACCGTGCACTGCGGGAACAGGGTGCCACTGCGCGCCGTCGCGACCAGGCCGGTGGCCTGGAGCACCGCGAGGGCGATCGTCAGATACCGGGTGTACTGGGTGATCTTCGCCTGCCCGGACTGGCCCTCCTTCTTCAGGGCCTCAAGCCGCGGGATGACCACCACCAACAGCTGGAGGATGATGCTCGCCGTGATGTACGGCATGATCCCCAGGGCGAAGACGGTGAGTTGCAGCAGCGCACCGCCGCTGAACATGTTGACGAGGCCGAACAGCCCTGAGCCGGCGCCCGCTTCGGCCTCTTTCACACATTGATCGACGTTCTGAAAGCTGACCCCTGGCACTGGCACGTGCTGGCCCAGCCGGAACACCACGACGATGCCCAGGGTGAAGAGCAGCTTTTTACGCAGATCAGGCGTTTGGAACGCCCGGGCGAACGCGGTGAGCACGGCTCCTCCTGCACCCCCCTGCGGCCACGCGGGAGGTTAGGGTTTTGAAGTCCAACGGATATGACAGTTCAGGTCAGGCGGCGACACAACGACCGCCACCTTACCGGCGGATGGGCCCGGCCGGAACGACTGACCGGGGATGCCCGCTGACAGGCATCCCCGGTCACTCAGCTAACCAACCGATGTTCCACCGGCTTTCAGGACAACTCGGTCACGGAGCCACCGGCCGCGACGATCTTCTCCTTGGCGGAGGCGGAGACGGCGTCAACCGTCACCGTCAGCGCCACCGAGATCTCGCCGCTGCCCAGCACCTTCACGAGCTCGTTCTTGCGCACCGCGCCCTTGGCGACCAGGTCCGCCTTGGTCACCTCGCCACCCTCAGGGAAGAGGGAGGCCAGGCGCTCGACGTTGACGACCTGGAAGTTCTTGTGGGCGGGGTTCTTGAAGCCCTTGAGCTTGGGCAGCCGCTGGATCAGCGGGAGTTGCCCACCCTCGAAGCCGACACGCACCTGGTAACGGGCCTTGGTGCCCTTGGTGCCGCGACCCGCGGTCTTGCCCTTCGACGCCTCACCACGACCCACACGGACCTTGGACTTCTTGGCACCGGGGGCCGGCCTGAGGTCGTGCAGCTTCAGCGGGCTGTCCGACGCGTTTCCCTTGGCGAGGTCCGCCATCTCAGTCCACCTCCTCGACCGACACCAGATGCCGCACGGTCTTGGCCATGCCACGGATCTCCGGCCGGTCCTCCTTGACCACCACGTCGTTGATCCGCCGCAGCCCGAGGGAGCGCAGCGTCTCGCGGTGGTTCTGCTTGGTCCCGATGCGGGACCTGACCTGGGTGATCTTCAGCTGCGCCATCACGCACCCACCCCGGCGCGGGCACGCAGCAGGGCGGCCGGCGCCACGTCTTCGAGGGGCAGACCGCGGCGGGCCGCGATCTCCTCGGGACGCTGGAGGCCCTGAAGCGCGGCCACCGTGGCGTGCACGATGTTGATCGGGTTCGACGAGCCGAGCGACTTGCTGAGCACGTCGTGGATGCCCGCGCACTCCAACACGGCGCGCACCGGGCCACCGGCGATCACACCGGTACCGGGCGAAGCCGGCTTGAGCAGCACCATCCCGGCCGCCTCCTCACCCTTGATCGGGTGGGGAATCGTGCCCTGGATGCGGGGGACCTTGAAGAAGTGCTTCTTCGCGGCCTCCACGCCCTTGGCGATGGCGGCCGGCACCTCCTTGGCCTTGCCGTAGCCGACACCGACGGTGCCGTCGCCGTCGCCCACCACGACCAACGCGGTGAAGCTGAAGCGGCGACCACCCTGAACTACCTTGGCGACGCGGTTGATCGCGACGACGCGCTCGACGTACGCGGTCTTCTCGGCGGACGAGCCACCGTCCCGACCCTTACGATCCCGCCGCTCGCCACCGGCGCCGCCACCGCGACGCTGGGGTCCAGCCATTGGAATTACCTCTCTCGAATCTTCGGACGGGACCGGCTCAGAACTTGAGCCCGGCCTCGCGGGCGGCATCGGCCAACGCGGCCACCCGGCCGGCGTACTTGTTGCCACCGCGGTCGAACACGACGCTCTCCACACCCGCGGCCTTGGCCCGCTCGGCGACCAGGGCGCCGACCTGCTTGGCCTTGTCGCTCTTGGCGCCGTCGACGCCACGGATGGAGACGTCGAGCGACGAGGCCGAGGCGACCGTGTGACCGGCGGCGTCGTCCACGATCTGCGCCACCATGTGGCGGTTGGACCGGGTCACCACCAGACGCGGACGCTCGGGCGTGCCCGAGATCTTCTTGCGGATGCGGATGTGCCGCCGCTTGGTCGCCACCCGCTTGCGGGCGTCGCCCTTGGCGATCTTGACACCGTATGCCATGGCTACTTACCAGCCTTTCCGACCTTGCGGCGGATGACTTCGCCCTCGTACTTCACGCCCTTGGCCTTGTACGGGTCGGGCTTCCGCAGCTTGCGGATCTTCGCCGCGACCTCGCCGACCTTCTGCTTGTCGATGCCCTCGACGCTGAAGCGGGTGGGCGACTCGACCTTGAAGGCGATTCCCTCCGGGGGCTCCACCAGGATCGGGTGGCTGTAGCCGAGCGAGAACTCCAGGTTGGAGCCCTTCGCCTGGACGCGGTAGCCAACGCCGCTGATTTCGAGCTTCTTGACGTATCCCTCGGTCACACCGGTGACCATGTTGGCCACCAGGGTGCGCGAGAGGCCGTGCAGCGCGCGATTGCGGTTCTCGTCGTTGGGCCGGGAGACGACGATCTGGCCGTCCTCGCCCTTGACCACCTCGATCGGCGCGGCGATGGCCTGCGACAGGTTGCCCTTGGGGCCCTTCACCGCGACCGTGGCGCCATCGATGGTGACGTCCACGCCGGCGGGAATCTGGATGGGCATCTTGCCAATACGTGACATGGCTGTCCTCCGTTCCCTTCCGTCACCAGACGTAGGCGAGGACTTCCCCGCCCACGTTCTTCTTCTGAGCCTGCCTGTCGGTCAGCAGGCCGTTCGACGTGGAGATGATCGCCACGCCCAGGCCGCCAAGCACGCGCGGGAGCGCGGTCGACTTGGCGTAGACCCGCAGCCCCGGCTTGGAGATGCGCTTGATGCCAGCGATCGAACGCTCGCGGTTCGGGCCGTACTTCAGCTCCAGAACGAGGCTGGTGCCCACCTGGGCGTCCTCGGTCTTCCAGCCGGTGATGTAGCCCTCCTGCTGGAGGATCTCCGCGATGTGCGACTTCAGCTTGCTGTGCGGCATCACCACGGTGTCGTGATAAGCCGAGTTCGCGTTACGCAGACGGGTCAACATGTCTGCGATCGGGTCGGTCATGGTCATGAAACGGCCTTGGGCCTCTCTCGCCGGGGTTTCCGCAGGCTCCCCGGGATGCGGGGAGCCTGCCGGACCTACGGCGTAGTCGTTGTTACCAGGAACTCTTGGTGACGCCCGGCAGCTCGCCACGGTGCGCCATCTCACGCAGGCACACGCGGCACAGGCCGAACTTCCGGTACACCGAGTGCGGCCGGCCGCAGCGCTGGCAGCGGGTGTACCCACGCACCGAGAACTTGGGCTTGCGGGCGGCCTTGGCGATCAGAGCCTTCTTCGCCACGCTTACGCCTCCTTGTTTCGATACTCAGCCATCGTGCGACGCCTCAGGCTTCCTTGAACGGGAATCCGAGGTGACGCAGCAGGCTGCGGCCCTCGTCATCGGTCGGGGCCGTGGTGACCACGGTGATGTCCATGCCGCGAACCCGGTCGATGCGGTCGGGGTCGATCTCATGGAACATGACCTGCTCGGTCAGGCCGAAGGTGTAGTTGCCGCGCCCGTCGAACTGCTTCGGCGACAGGCCGCGGAAGTCACGGATCCGCGGCAGCGCCAGCGACAGCAGACGGTCGAGGAACTCCCACATCCGGTCGCCGCGCAGCGTCACGTGCGCGCCGATCGGCTGACCCTCGCGCAGCTTGAACTGCGCGATGGACTTGCGGGCCTTGGTCACGGTCGGCTTCTGGCCGGTGATCGTGGCGAGGTCGCGCACGGCGCCCTCGATCAGCTTGGAGTCGCGGGCGGCGTCGCCCACACCCATGTTGACCACGATCTTGGTCAGGCCCGGCACCTGCATGACGTTGCCGTAGGCGTACTCGTCACGCAGCTTGCCGACGATCTCTTCGCGGTACCGCGTCTTGAAACGCGGTGCGGTGCTGGTGGCAGTGGTCATCAGATGTCCTCACCGGTCCGGCGTGCGACGCGGATCTTGGTGCCGTCCTCGTCGAACCGGTAGCCGACCCGGGTGGTGACCTTCTTGCCGTCCTGCTCCACGACCAGCTGCACGTTGCTGACATGGACGGGGGCCTCGGTGGTGATGATGCCACCGGTCTTGGAACCACGCGCGGTCGTACCGGCCTTGGTGTGCTTCTTGACCCGGTTGACACCCTCGACCAGGACGCGGTCCTCGCGCGGGAAGGCCACGATGACCTTGCCCTGCTTGCCCTTGTCCTTGCCGGTGATGACCTGAACCAGGTCGCCCTTCTTGATCTTCATCGGTTACAGCACCTCGGGGGCGAGTGAGATGATCTTCATGAACTTCTTCTCGCGCAGCTCACGCCCGACCGGGCCGAAGATGCGGGTACCCCGGGGGTCACCGTCGTTCTTGAGGACGACGGCGGCGTTCTCGTCGAAGCGGATGTACGAGCCGTCCGGGCGGCGGCGCTCCTTGACGGCGCGCACGATGACCGCCTTGACGACGTCACCCTTCTTCACGTTGCCACCGGGGATCGCGTCCTTGACGGTGGCGACGATGACGTCACCGATGCCCGCGTAACGGCGTCCAGAGCCACCGAGGACGCGGATGCAGAGGATCTCCTTCGCACCCGTGTTGTCGGCGACGCGCAGTCGCGACTCCTGCTGGATCATGGGTTACTTCGCCTTCTCCAGAATCTCCACGACGCGCCAGCGCTTGGTCGCGGACAGCGGACGGGTCTCCATCAGAAGAACGCGGTCGCCAACGCCAGCCGCATTCTGCTCGTCGTGGGCCTTCAGGCGGCTGGTACGGCGGATGATCTTGCCGTACAGGGCGTGCTTGACCCGGTCCTCGACAGCGACGACGACGGTCTTGTCCATCTTGTCGCTGACCACCAGGCCCTCGCGGGTCTTCCGCCGGCCGCGCTCGGTCGTCGTCTCAGTCACAGTCTTCTCACTCATCAGGCGTTCTCCACCGCCTCGGCCTCGACCGGCTCCACCGACTCGATGCCCAGCTCGCGCTCGCGCATCAGGGTGTAGACCCGGGCGATGTCCTTGCGGACGGCCTTCAGCCGGCTGTTGTTCTCCAACTGTCCGGTGGCCGCCTGGAAGCGGAGCCTGAACAGCTCCTCCTTCGCCTCGCGCAGCTTCTCAACCAGCTCCTGGTTGTTCAGCTCGCGCAGCTCGGAGGTCTTGGTACCGGCTGCCATCACGCCTCACCTGCCTCGCGCCGGACGATCCGGCACTTCATCGGAAGCTTGTGCGCGGCGCGGGTGAGCGCCTCACGGGCAATCTTCTCGTTCGGGAACGACAGCTCGAACATCACGCGTCCGGGCTTGACGTTGGCCACCCACCACTCGGGCGAGCCCTTACCGGAACCCATGCGGGTCTCGGCCGGCTTCTTGGTCAGCGGACGGTCCGGGTAGATGTTGATCCACACCTTGCCGCCACGCTTGATGTGCCGGGTCATCGAGATACGAGCGGCCTCGATCTGCCGGTTGGTGACGTACGCACCGGTGACGGCCTGGATGCCGTACTCACCGAAGGAGACCTCGGTGCCGCCCTTGGCGGCGCCGCTGCGCTTGGGGTGGTGCTGCTTGCGGTACTTGACCTTGCGAGGGATCAGCATGGTCAGCTCTCCCCTCCGGCGGAGCCGGTCGACTGGGTGGAGCCGCCGGCGCCCTCGGAGGCCGGAGCGGCCGGGGCGGCTTCGGACTTCGGCGCCTCGGTCGAGGGAGCGCTCTGCTGCTGCGGCCTGCGGCCACGGCCTCCACGCTCGCCACGGCCACGGGCCGGACGGTCACCGCCGGCGCCACCACCGCGCGCGGGGCGGTTGCCCGCCCGGGCGGCGGCGTTCTCGGCGCGGACCTCGGCGATGTTCTTCACGTCGCCCTTGTAGATCCACACCTTGACGCCGATGCGGCCGAAGGTGGTACGGGCCTCGAAGAAGCCGTAGTCCACGTTGGCGCGCAGCGTGTGCAGCGGGACGCGACCCTCGCGGTAGAACTCGGAACGGGACATCTCCGCCCCGCCGAGCCGGCCACCACACTGGATCTTGATGCCCTTGGCGCCCGCCTTCATCGTGCTCTGCATCGACTTGCGCATCGCACGACGGAAGGAGACGCGGGAGGACAGCTGCTCCGCGACGGCCTGGGCCACCAGCTGGGCGTCCAGCTCCGGGTTCTTCACCTCAAGGATGTTGAACTGGATCTGCTTGCCGGTCAGCTTCTCCAGGTTGCCCCGGAGGCGGTCGGCCTCGGCGCCCCGGCGACCGATCACGATGCCGGGCCTGGCGGTGTGGACGTCGACGCGGACCCGGTCACGGGTGCGCTCGATCTCCACCTTGGAGATGCCGGCCCGCTCCATGCCCTGCGTGAGCATCCTGCGGATCGCGACGTCTTCCTTGACGTAGTCCTTGTACAGCTTGTCGGCGTACCAGCGCGACTTGAAGTCGGTCGTGACGCCGAGCCGGAACCCGTGCGGGTTTACCTTCTGGCCCATTACCGGGTTCCTTCCTTGCTGCCGAGGACCACGGTGATGTGGCTGGTCCGCTTGCGAATCCGGTACGCGCGTCCCTGCGCGCGCGGCCGGAACCGCTTCAGCGTCGGGCCCTCGTCGACGTACGCCTCTTTGACGTACAGGGTCTCGGCGTCCGGGTGGTTGTGGTTGTGCACGGCGTTGGCGATGGCGCTGTCCAGCACCTTGCCCACCGGCACCGTGGCGGACTGCGGGGCGAACCGCAGGACCGCCTGCGCCTCCGTGGCGTCAAGGCCACGGATAAGGTCCACCACGCGGCGGGCCTTCATGGGCGTGACACGGATGTACCGCGCCTGGGCCCTGGCTTCCATGGTCGTCCCTTCGGTCTTGGTAGGGGAGTTCGTCATGATTCACAAACCCCGCTCAGCGCCGACGCGACTTGCGGTCGTCCTTCACGTGCCCACGGAAGGTACGGGTCGGCGCGAACTCGCCGAGCTTGTGGCCCACCATCGACTCGGAGACGAACACCGGCACGTGCTTGCGGCCGTCGTGCACGGCGATCGTGTGGCCCAGCATCGCCGGGACGATCATCGAGCGACGAGACCAGGTCTTGATGACGTTCTTGGTACCCGCTTCGTTCTGCGCGTCCACCTTCTTGATCAGGTGGTCGTCGACGAAGGGCCCCTTCTTGAGACTGCGCGGCATCGACCTGCTCCCTAGCGCTTCTTGTTCGTCTTGCGGCGGCGGACGATGTACTTGTTGCTGGCCTTCTTCGGCGAGCGCGTACGGCCCTCCTTCTTGCCCCAGGGCGAGACCGGGTGGCGACCACCCGAGGTCCGGCCCTCGCCACCACCGTGGGGGTGGTCGACGGGGTTCATCACGACGCCACGCACGCTGGGCCGAACGCCCTTCCAGCGCATCCGGCCGGCCTTGCCCCAGTTGATGTTGGACTGCTCGGCGTTGCCGACCTCGCCAACGGTGGCGCGGCAGCGGACGTCGACCAGCCGGATCTCACCGGAGGGCATCCTCAGGTGGGCCATGCGGCCCTCCTTCGCCAGCAGCTGCACCGAGGCACCGGCGGAGCGGGCGAACTTGGCGCCGCCGCCGGGCTGGAGCTCGATGGCGTGGATGACCGTACCCACGGGGATGTGGCGCAGCGGGAGGTTGTTGCCGGGCTTGATGTCGGCGCCGGCGCCGTTCTCCACGCGGTCGCCCTGCTTCAGGTGGGCGGGCGCGATGATGTACCGCTTCTCGCCGTCCGCGTAGTGCAGCAGCGCGATGCGGGCGGTGCGGTTCGGGTCGTACTCGATGTGCGCGACCTTGGCCGGCACACCGTCCTTGTCGTGCCGACGGAAGTCGATGACGCGGTAGGCGCGCTTGTGGCCACCACCCTGGTGGCGGACCGCGACGCGTCCGGCGTTGTCCCGGCCACCCTTGCTGTGCAGCGGGCGGACCAGCGACTTCTCCGGCGTGGACCGCGTGATCTCGACGAAGTCGGCGACGCTGGAGCCACGACGGCCCGGCGTCGTCGGCTTGTACTTGCGGATTCCCATTTCTTAGTCCTCGTCCGGTATCGGACGGCAGGTCCCCGTCAGGAGACCGGGCCGCCGAAGATGTCGATGCTGTCGCCCTCAGCAAGGGTCACGATCGCGCGCTTGGTGCTGGCGCGACGGCCGTAACCGGTGCGGGTGCGCTTGCGCTTGCCCTGCCGGTTGATCGTGTTGACCCCGACGACCTTGACCGCGAAGACGGCCTGGACGGCCTGCTTGATCTGGGTCTTGTTGGCCCGGGGGTCGACGATGAAGGTGTACTTGTTCTCGTCGAGCAGCGCGTAGCTCTTCTCCGACACGACCGGCTTGACCAGGATGTCGTGCGGGGTGGAGAACTCCTTGCTGGAGAACTCGGCGACGTTCGCCTCACTCATCAGGCGTCGCTCCCTTCGGGCTTGTCGAGCGCCACGGCGCCGGAGGCGCGGCCGGCGACGAAGCGGTCGAAGGCGGCCTTGGTGAACACCACGTCGTCGGAGTCGACCACGTCGTACGTGTTCAGCTGGCCCGGGTCGATGATGTGCACCTGCGGCAGGTTGCGCGCCGAGAGCCAGGAGGCGTTGTCCGAGCGGTCGGCGACCAGCAGGACCTTCTTGCGGTCGCTGATCTTGCCCAGCAGGGTCTTCGCGGCCTTGGTGGAGGCGTCGCCGTCCACCACGCCGGAGACCACGTGCACGCGGTCGTGGCGCGCCCGGTCGGTGAGGGCACCGCGCAGGGCGGCGGCCTTCATCTTCTTCGGGGTGCGCTGGCTGTAGTCACGCGGCACGGGGCCGTGGACGACGCCACCGCCGGCGAACTGCGGCGCGCGGACCGAACCCTGGCGGGCGCGGCCGGTGCCCTTCTGGCGGTACGGCTTCTTGCCGCCACCGCGGACCTCGCCACGGGTCTTGGTCTTGTGCGTGCCCTGGCGGGCGGCGGCCAGCTGCGCGACGACGACCTGGTGGATCAGCGGAACGCTGACCCGGGCGTCGAAGATCTCCGCCGGAAGCTCGACGGTGCCGGCCTCCTCACCCGCGGGCGAGAGGATGACGATGCTCTTTGGGGTACTCATGATTAACCTCAGGCCCCCTTGGCCGCGGAACGGACCAGGACGAGGCCGCCGTTGGGACCGGGCACCGCGCCCTTGATGAGGAGCAGGCCCTTCTCCGCGTCCACGGCGTGGACGGTCAGGTTCTGGGTGGTGACGCGCTCGTTGCCCATCCGACCGGCCATCCGGAGGCCCTTGAAGACCCGGCCCGGGGTGGCGCAGCCGCCGATGGAGCCCGGCGAGCGGTGCTTGCGCTGGGTGCCGTGCGAGGCGCCGAGGCCACCGAAGCCGTGGCGCTTCATCACACCGGCGAAGCCCTTGCCCTTGGTGGTACCGGTCACGTCGACCTTGACGCCCGACTCGAACTCCTCGGCCGTGACTTCCTGGCCCAGGGTGTACTCGGCGGCGTCGGCGGTCCGCAGCTCGACCAGGTGGCGGCGCGGGGTGACGTCGGCCTTGGCGAAGTGGCCCTTGAGGGGGCGGTTCACCTTGCGCGGGTCGATCTCACCGAAGGCGATCTGGACGGCCTCGTAGCCGTCCCTGTCGTTGGTGCGGACCTGGGTAACGACGCAGGGCCCGGCCTTGACCACGGTCACGGGGACGACACGGTTGTTCTCGTCCCAGACCTGGGTCATGCCGAGCTTCTCGCCCAGGACACCCTTGATCTGCTTGGTCATCTCTACCGGCCTCTCAGAGCTTGATCTCGATGTCGACGCCGGCCGGCAGGTCCAGGCGCATCAACGAGTCAACGGTCTTGGGGGTCGGGTCGAGGATGTCGATCAGCCGCTTGTGCGTGCGCATCTCGAAGTGCTCGCGCGAGTCCTTGTACTTGTGCGGCGACTTGATGACGCAGTACACGTTCTTCTCAGTGGGCAGCGGCACCGGGCCCGCGACCGACGCACCCGTGCGGGTCACCGTCTCGACGATCTTCTTCGCCGAGTTGTCGATGACCTCGTGGTCGTAGGCCTTGAGCCGGATGCGGATCTTCTGTCCCGCCATGGCTACTTCGTAGTCCTGTTCTCTTCGTCAACGCTCTGGAACCCGGCTCACCCCCCTGGGCGACTCCGACCCACGCGGTCGGGCGTGTCGTACTCAGTTCTCAGAATTCACCGCAGGGGTTTCCTCTGGGAGGAGTGGGGGGAAGTAATCCACCGGGTGCCTGGTGTCGAGCCCCGCTCACGCTTCCCGGAAGATCTCGGTATTTCCATCCCTGCCCCGTTGACCAGGGCGTCTATGGGATGACGAATACAGTGAGACTCGCTTCCAGTCCTCCCGGCGGGAGGCGCGCGGCATCGGCCGTCTACCGAGCAACCTGGTCAGTGTGCCATAGCAGACCGCGCCCCCGCCAATCGGGCGGTATCCCCCACCTGCGGCGCAGCCCGCCTCCCCGGCCGCGCGCGCCGCCCGGTGGTCATCCCGGCAGGTGCAGCCGCAGCACCGCGCGTTCCGCCCACTCCGGCACGGTGCCGCGCAGCGATACCACGATCATCACCGCGAACGCCAACGGGACGGTCCACGCCGCCGGTTGGGCCAGCAGCACGGTCAGCCACCCCGGGCCGCCGTCGGTCAGCACCGAGGCCAGCGCGGCCCCGGTGGCCGCGCTCACGCCGGTGGCCAGCCCGGCGGCGGCGCCCGCCGTGGTCAGCCCGCGCCACCAGATGCCCAGCACCAGCAGCGGGCAGAACGTCGAGGCGGCGACGGCGAACGCCCAGCCGACCGCCACGTTGATGTCGACGCTGCGCGCCGGCAGCGAGAGCCCGACGGCGACCGCGGCCCCGGCGGCGACGGCCCAGCGCAGCCGGGGCACGGTCGCGCGGGACAGGTCGTGCGAGAGCCCGCCGGCCAGCGCCATCAGCAGCCCGGACGAGGTGGAGAGGAACGCGGCGAACGCCCCGGCGGCGACCACGGCGGTCAGCACCGAGCCCCAGACGCCGGGGACGATCGCGCCCGGCAGCACCACGGTCACCATGTCGGTGTCGCCACCGTTGACCAGCTCGGGCGTGAAGACCCGGCCCAGCAGCCCGTAGACGGCGGGGAAGAGGTAGAAGACGCCCAGCAGCACGATCACGCCGACCGCGACCCGGCGGGCGGCCATGGCGGTCGGGCTGGCGTGGAAACGCATGATCACGTGCGGCAGCCCCACGGCGCCGAGCGTCGTCGCCAGCAGCACCGACCAGGTCGCCAGCAGCGGCGCCCCGGAGCTCTCCAGGTCCAGCAGCGGTCTGGCCCAGTCGTCCGACACGTCGAAGCGCAGCGCGTCGGCGCGCGCCCCGGCCCCGGCGTGCGCCACGAGGAACAGCGCGGGCACCGCGATGAACAGCAGCTTCACCCCGTAGTGGAACGCCTGGACATAGGTGGCCGAACGCATCCCGCCCGCCGCGATGGAGACGCTCACCACCAGCCCCGCCAGGACGACGCCCACCCAGTAGGGGGTGCCGCTGACCGCGTGCAGCACCATGCCGGCGCCCTTGAACTGGGGCACCAGGTAGAGCCACATGATCACCAGCACGATCACCGCGCAGAGCTTCCTTATCCGCTCCGAGCCCAGCCGGTAGTCGGCGAAGTCCGGCACGGTGTACGCGCCCGAGCGCCGCATCGGCCCGGCGACCAGGGCGGCGACGGCGACATAGCCCGCGGTGAAGCCGACCGCGTACCAGAGGGTGCCGACGCCGTTCTTCAGCATCAGCCCGGCCAGGCCGAGCACCGAGGCGGCGGAGACGTACTCGCCGGCGATCGCCATGGCGTTCCAGCCGGGCGCGACCCGGCGGGAGGCGACCAGGAAGTCCGGGGTGGTCCGCGCGGCGCGCACCCCGTAGACGCCGATGACGACGCTGACCACGAAGAGCAGCCCGATGGAGAACAGCCCGATCACGGCGCCCGTTCCGTTCCCGTCCCCGTCCCCGTGCCCGGGGCGCTGGCGCGCTCCAGGCGCTCGGCGCGGCGGACGTGGCGGACGGCGATGGCCAGCAGCACGGGGTAGCTGCCGCCCATCAGCAGCAGCCAGGAGAGCGGGACGCCGGCCAGGGTGACGCGGCTGAGCGCGGGGGCGGCGGCCAGCAGCCCGCTGAGGCCGAAGAGCACGGCGCCGAGCAGCGCGAGAGTGCGGGCGGCCTGCCGTCGCTGGTCGGCGAAGAGGGCGCGGGCCGCGTCGGTGGTGTCGCGGTCGTCGGGGCCCTGGATCGTCGGGGGCAGCAGGTGCTGGGCGGGGCGGTGGCGGCGGGCCAGCGCGATCCTGGTCTGGGGGCTGGTGATCCGCACCCGCCGGGGCGCGCTCACGCGGCGGCCCGCGCGGTGGTCACGCCCCGCGTCACGTTGACTCCTCGTCCCTGACGGCGGCGAGCAGCCGTTCCTTCAGGGCGCGCGCGTGCCGGCGGCTGACGGGGACGTCGCCGGCGGGGGTGCGGGCGAGCAGTCCGGCGGAGCTGGAGACCCACAGGTCGCGGACCCAGCCGGTGGCGACCAGATAGCCGCGGTGGGCGCGGACGAAGCCGGCCGGCGCCCAGACCTCCTCCAGGTAGGACAGCGGCATCCGGATCAGGTGGCTGCCCTCCCCCGTGTGGAGCCGGACGTAGTCGCCGTGGGCCTCGACGTACTGGATGTCGTCACGGTGCACGAACGCGGTGTGGCGGCCGTTCTCGACCTGCACGACGGCCAGTTCGTCGATCTGGGAGGGGCGCGGCGCCGCGCTCTGCGGGCGGCGCGGGGCGGCGGCGCGGGAGACGGCCTCGGCCAGCCGCTCGGGGCGGACCGGCTTGAGCAGGTAGTCGATGGCGCCGATGCCGAACGCGTCGACGGCGTGCTGCTCGGAGGCGGTGACGAAGACGATGGCCGGCGGGGTGGAGAGGCGGCCGACGACGCGGGCGACGGCCATCCCGTCGAGTCCGGGCATGGAGATGTCGAGGAAGACCGCGTCGAAGGCGGTCTCCCCCAGCTGCCGGACCGCGCTCTCCCCGCCGTCCGCCTCCTGGACGTCCCCTATCTCGGGCAGCGCGGCCAGCATGGCGGCCAGCTCGCGACGGGTGAAGGTCTCGTCCTCCACCACCAGCGCGCGCAGTCGGGTCTCCGCGGTCAATGCGCGACCACTCCTCGTCTGAATCGGGGCACTCGGATCACGACCTTGGTGCCGCTGCCGGGCGCGGTCTCGATGACCAGCCCGTACTCGGGGCCGTAGACGGTGCGCAGCCGCTGGTCCACGTTGGCGAGGCCGACGCGGCGGCGCGGTTCGCCCAGCGGGTGGCCGGGGTCTGCCGGCCGTTCGCCCGCGAGCAGGGCCTCGGCGACCTCGGGTGTCATCCCGACCCCGTCGTCCTCGACCTCGATCACGCACAGCGGTCCCTCGCCGAAGCCGGAGACCTGGATGGCGCCGGGGCCCGGCTTGGGTTCCAGGCCGTGCCGCACGGCATTCTCCACGATGGGCTGGATGACGAGGAAGGGAATGGCGACGGGCAGGATCTCGGGCGCCATCCGCACGGTCAGCTCCATCCGGTCGTCGAAGCGGGCCCGTTGCAGCTCCAGATAGGTCTGGATGGCCTGCAGCTCCTCGGCGACGGTGGCGTAGTCGCCCTGCGGGGAGAAGCTGTAGCGCAGGTAGTCGGCGAAGTCGCTGAGCAGCGCGCGGGCACGGTCGGGGTCGGTGCGGATGCGGGCGCCGATGACGGCGAGCGCGTTGTGCAGGAAGTGCGGCGATATCTGGGCGCGGAGGGTGCGCAGCTCGGCCTGGGCGATGCGTTCCCTGGCGCGGCGCAGGGCGGCGTGGTCCAGCGAACGGGCGACGAGCGCGGCGACGGCGGTGACCTCGGGCTCGGTGCCGCCGCGCACCAGCAGTCCGCCGGTGAGCTCGCCGGCGACCAGCAGCGGGACGGCCGACCAGGGCGGGCGGTGGACGGGGCTGCCGTGTTCGTAGGCTTGGGCGAGCAGGCCGCCGGCCGCGGGTTCCTCGGGGGCGGGTCCCGCGGTGGCGACGGGGCCGGCGAGGTCGGCCAGAAGCACGGTCTCGGCGCCGAGCAGGCGGCGGAGCCTGCGGGCGGCCTGCCCGGGGCCGCGGCCGGTCAGTCCCTCGCGCAGGTCGTCGTCCAACTCCCGTACGGCGGTGAGCAGTCGGACGGTGTTTCCGTCGCCCGCCTCGGCCCTGCGCCGCCGTCTGCCATCCAGCATGGGCCGAACCTAGCCCAGCGAGGGGCGCGGGTGTAGGGAGTCGCACGGGCGGATCGGCCCGAGGGCGCGCGGAGTGGACCGGCGGGCGGGGGGCTACTCGGGCAGCGGCGGGTGGATCGGGCAGGGGCCGTAGGGGTCGAGGTCGGTGGGGCGGGGCGGCTCGGGCCCGTCGGGGCCGAAGCGGATCATCCGCTCGACGCGGATGACGCGGAAGCGGCGGCCCAGGACGGTGACCTCGTCCGCGCGCGGCCCGGTGCGGAACTCCTCGGCGGCGCGGGCGTAGGCGGCGGCGTCCTCGGGCGGCACCTCGTGCTCCAGCTGCGGCAGGAACTCGGCGAGGTAGGCGTGCAGGGTGGCGCGGGCCTCGTGGGGGCTGGGCTGGAGGGCGGCCATCGGCTCCCAGGAGCTGCGTCGGCGCTCGGCGAAGGTGAACGCGGCGGGGAGCAACACGACTCCGGGGTGGGTCTCGATCGCGCGTGCGGAGTCGGCGCGCACCTCGGCGGGGATGCGGGGCGCCTGGTAGCGCAGGGCGAGCAGCTCCATCCGTTGGATGGACTCCATGACCCCGGTGGGGCTGGCGTGGTCCAGGAGCAGCCCTCTGGTGCGGCGCGGGACGGAGCGCCGCCGGCGCCAGTCGGCGGCGGGGACGGGCTCGTCGGGGTCGGTGGGGCGCGGGCCCTCGATGCCGTCGGGGCCGACGCGGGCGAACTCGTCGCCGCGCACGACGCGGTAGCGGACGCGGTCGACGGTCAGCTCGTCGACCGGCTCGTTCTCCAGTGTGCGGACGGCGGCGAGCAGGCGGGCGCGCAGCGGGTCGCCGGGCGCGGTCTCGTCGCGGGCGCGGGTCCACAGGTGGGAGTTGAGCGCCTCGCGCGCGTGCTGGGGGAACGCCTCGTCGACGTCGTCGAGGAGGCGCCAGGCCGGCCGGTCGGACGGGCGTTGCTCGGCGAAGCCGAAGACGGGGCCGCGGACGATCACGTGCGGATAGCGCTCGGCGGCCCGGATGGTGTCGACCTCGGTGACCTCCGAGACGGGATCGTCCCGCCGGGTCACCCGGATCGTGAGGTGGGGCGGCGCGTTCCTCCGGTGATCCTCCATGAGCCCAGTGTGACGCGGGCGGCGCCGCTCCGTCCTCCGATTGCCCAAAGCCCCCACCATCGGGGGGCTACCTTGCCCCCATGTTCACGTGCCGGTGCGGGAGGGGCACACTTTCGCGACCGCCCGTTCGTGTGAGCCGCCGGGCCGGGGTGCGACGTTCAGCGCTGGAGGCCGAGCACGACGCGCACGGCGTCCTCGACCCCCCGAAGCTCCCCCGGCGCGAGGAGTCCGAGGCGTCTACGCATCCGGGCTTTCGCCACCGTGTGGAGATCGGCGCAGTTCACATAGGACTCGTCGTACTTCGTCAGTCCGGAGTCGGGGCCGATCGGGATGTGGGTGGTACGGGGACCCGTGGTGCCGGTGATCAGCGCGACGGTGACCGCCGACAGGGGCCGGGCGACGCGGTTGACCGTCAGGACGACGACCGGATGAGGGCCCAGCGGCTGGGGCAGCGCACACCCCCAGACCTCCCCGCGCAGGGGTGGACCGACGTTCACCACGTCATCTCGTCCGCCGCCCTCAGCTCTTCCTCCGTCGGCGGGAGGACTCCGTCCGGCAAAGGCGCGGGCCTTCCCCCGTAGAAGGAGCGGATCTCCGCGGCGGCCCCGGCCTCCGCCGCTTCCCTGACCAGGAGATGGAGCCCCTCGCGGAGCGCGTCGGAGGTCGATCCCAGGTTCAGCGTCCGCATCGCCTGCTGGAGCGCCTCCACCTCGTCGGCCTGGAGCCGCACCTGGGCCAACTTGCCTCGACGCGGCTCCTTGGGTGAGGAATCCATATCCGGTGCCACCGCCTCTCGCGACCCCGCCTGTACGACATTCGTCATACAGCAAGTATGGCGCGTGTCTCCGGCGGGGGCAAACGACTCCACCGCTCCCCCGCCGCACGGCAGCGCCGGCGCGGGGAGGTGCGGCCCGGGGCCCCGCCTGGGGGAAGTGCGGGGGAGGCGGGGCCCCGGGCGCGGGGGCACGAGGCCCCCTCCAACGAGCCGAACCCGGCTCAGTGCTTGGTCGCGCGCTCAGCCCCGGCACCCGTGAGGGCCCGGACCTGGAGCTTCGCGAACCTCTCGGGTTCGGACTCGCGGGACATGAGGGTGCCGACCACGGCACAGAGCAGCCCCAGCGGGATGGAGACCAGCCCGGGGTTCTCCAGGGGGAACCAGGAGATGTCGATGCTCTTCGGGAGCAGCGCCAGGTTCTCCCCCTCGGCGTCGACCTTGCCGGAGACCACCGGGGAGAAGATCACCAGGCCGACGGAGCTGATCAGACCGCCGTAGATGCCGGCGACCGCTCCCCTGGTGTTGAACCGCTTCCAGAAGAGGCTCAGCAGGATCACCGGCAGGTTCGCCGAGGCGGCGATCGCGAAGGCCAGCGCGACGAGGAACGCCACGTTGAGGTCCTGGGCGAAGACCGCCAGCACGATGGAGACCGCGCCCACGCCGATCGCGGCGAAGCGGGCCACCCGCACCTCCTCCTTCTCGCTGGCCTTCCCGCCGCGCAGCACCGCGTTGTAGAAGTCGTGCGCCAACGAGGAGGACGAGGCGATCGTCAGCCCGGCGACGGTCGAGAGGATCGTCGCGAACGCCACCGCCGCGATCAGCGCCAGCATCACCGCGCCCAGGAAGTCGCCGCCGAAGTGGCTGCCGACCTCCTCGGCCAGCTGTGGCGCCGCCGTGTTGCCCGCGCTGTTCTGCGCGGTGATCGCGTCGGCGCCGACCAGCGCCGCGGCGCCGAAGCCCAGGATGAGGGTGAGCAGGTAGAAGGTGCCGATGAGGCCGATCGCCCAGTTGACCGACTTACGGGCGGTCTTGGAGTCCGGCACCGTGTAGAAGCGGATCAGGATGTGCGGCAGCCCCGCCGTGCCCAGCACCAGCGCGAGGCCGAGGCTGATCAGGTCCAGCTTGTTGACCAGGGTCTGCCAGGTGTCGCCCGCGACCTCGACGCCGTAGCGCTGCCCCGGTTCGAGGAACGCGTTGCCCGCCCCGCTGGCCTCGGCCGCGTCGTTCATCAACGAGCCGAAGTTGAAGTCGTAGATCGACAGCACCAGCAGCGCGACCAGCAGCGCGCCGCCCATCAGCATCACGGCCTTGACGATCTGCACCCAGGTGGTGCCGGTCATCCCGCCGAACGAGACATAGGTGATCATCAGCAGGCCGACGACGACGATGCCCACGATCTTCGCGGTGTCGGCGCTCATCCCGAGGTAGGTCTCGCCCTCCTCGATGCCGAGCAGCAGCGCCACCAGCGCCCCGGCGCCCACCATCTGCGCCAGCAGGTAGAAGATCGAGACGGTCAGCGTCGAGACCGATCCCGCCGTCCGCACCGGCCGCTGCTTCATCCGGTAGGAGACGACGTCGGTCATCGTGAACCGACCCGAGTTCCGCAGCAGTTCGGCGACCAGCAGCAGGGCCACCAGCCAGGCGACCAGGAAGCCGATCGAGTAGAGGAACCCGTCGTAGCCATAGAGCGCGATCATGCCGGCGATGCCGAGGAACGACGCGGCCGACATGTAGTCGCCGCCGATCGCGAACCCGTTCTGGATACCGCTGAAGCCGCGTCCGCCCGAGTGGAAGTCGGTGGCGGACTTGGTCTGCCGACTCGCCCAGACCGTGATGCCCAGCGTCAACGCGATCAGCGAGCCGAAGAGGATGACGGTGATCAGCCGCTGGTCCGAGGTGTTCTCCGCGGCGATGGTGATCATTCGTCGTCTCCCTTCCTGGCGCCCGGCACCGCCGGCTGACCCTCCAACTCGTCCCGCAGCTCGTCGGCGAGCGGGTCGTAACGGCGGTTGGTGTAGCGCGAGTAGAGGATCGCGATGCCGAAGGTCGTGACGAACTGCAGCAGGCCGAAGATCAGCGCGATGTTGACGCTGCCGACCACCTGGGTCGACATCACCCCGCGCGCGTAGGCCGACATCAGCACGTACAGCACGTACCAGGCGAAGAAGGCGATGCTCGCCGGCACCACGAAGCGCAGCAGCCGGCTGCGCAGCTCGTGGAACCGCGGATCGTCGTGCATCGCCGCCGAACGCGCCTCCAGTTCGGACTCGGGCGGCAGGGCCGGCGGCGGGTCACCCCGCTCCGCGGGCTGGGGTGGCTCGCTGGAATCGGGGGCGGAGTGTGTCGCCATCGACGGCTCCTTACAAAGGCGGCCCGGGTCGGTTCTGGGGGACGTGCCCCCAGAATGTAAGGAGCGTCACAACCTCCGGGCACGCCGTGGAGCACGCCACTCGACGAACGGTCGAAATCCGCGCCGAGCGGGCGACGGGCAGCCCACCCCCATCACCCAAGGCCAGGGGCCCCGCACCCACCGCACGAGGCGGCGGGCCCGGGGCCCCTGAAGGAACAGCTCACGGCCGAGGCCGCGAACGGTCAGTTCACTTGATGATCTTGGTGACCTGACCGGCGCCGACGGTCCGACCACCCTCACGGATGGCGAACTTCAGCGTCTCCTCCATGGCGACGGGCTGGATCAGCTCGACGCGCATGTCGGTGTTGTCGCCCGGCATGACCATCTCGGTGCCCTCGGGGAGGCTCACCACACCGGTCACGTCGGTGGTACGGAAGTAGAACTGCGGACGGTAGTTGTTGAAGAACGGGGTGTGGCGGCCACCCTCGTCCTTCGACAGGATGTACGCCGTCGCCTCGAACTCCGTGTGCGGGGTGACCGAGCCGGGCTTGATGATGACCTGGCCGCGCTCGACGTCCTCGCGCTTGATGCCGCGGAGCAGCAGACCGACGTTCTCACCGGCGCGACCCTCGTCCAGCAGCTTCCGGAACATCTCGATCCCGGTGACCGTGGTGGTGGTCTTCTCTTCCTTGATGCCGATGATGTCGACGGTCTCGTTGACCTTGAGGACACCACGCTCGATACGACCGGTCACCACGGTGCCGCGGCCGGTGATGGTGAAGACGTCCTCGATGGGCATCAGGAACGGCTTCTCGACGTCGCGCTCCGGCTGCGGAATCGCGCCGTCGACAGCCTCCATCAGCTCCAGGACGGTCTTCGCCCACTCGGCGTCGCCCTCGAGCGCCTTCAGCGCCGAGACCTTGACCACGGGGACATCGTCGCCCGGGAACTCGTACTCCGTGAGCAGCTCACGGACCTCAAGCTCCACCAGCTCCATGATCTCCTCGTCGTCCACCATGTCCGCCTTGTTGAGGGCGACCACGATGTACGGCACACCGACCTGGCGGGCCAGGAGCACGTGCTCCTTGGTCTGCGGCATCGGGCCGTCGGTGGCGGCGACCACGAGGATGGCGCCGTCCATCTGGGCGGCACCGGTGATCATGTTCTTGATGTAGTCCGCGTGACCCGGGCAGTCGACGTGCGCGTAGTGACGGTTCTCCGTCTGGTACTCGACGTGCGCGATGGAGATGGTGATACCGCGCTGACGCTCTTCGGGCGCCTTGTCGATGTTCTCGAACGCGAACGTCTCGTTGAGCTCGGGGTAAGCGTCGTGCAGCACCTTGGTGATCGCCGCGGTAAGCGTCGTCTTGCCGTGGTCGATGTGACCGATGGTGCCAATGTTGACGTGCGGCTTAGTCCGCTCGAACTTCGCCTTCGCCACTGGGGTCCTCCTGTGGACTGGTGCTGTACGCCCCCCGCGACTTGCGGGAGGTTTTCAGATATCGACCGAACCGGTCAGGACCCCGAGGGGGATGCCCTTGACCGCTTCGCTAAAGGGCCGGGCACCGGGGGCGGAATTGCCCCCGAATGCCCTTTGCTCCAGCTTAAGGGCTACTCGCCCTTGGCCTTCGCGATGATCTCCTCGGAGACGCTCTTGGGAACCTCACCGTAGGAATCGAACTGCATGGAGTAGCTCGCACGACCGGAGGTCTTGCTTCGCAGGTCACCGACGTAGCCGAACATCTCCGACAACGGCACCAGGCCCTTGACGACCTTGTTGCCGCCCCGGTCCTCCATGGCCTGGATCTGGCCACGGCGGGAGTTGATGTCGCCGATCACATCGCCCATGTAGTCCTCGGGCGTGGTGACCTCGACGGCCATCAACGGCTCCAGGATGGCCGGGCTCGCCCTGCGGGCGGCCTCCTTGAAGACCATCGAGCCGGCGATCTTGAACGCCATCTCGGACGAGTCGACGTCGTGGAACGCGCCGTCGAGCAGGGTCACCTTCACACCGGTCAGCGGGTAGCCGGCGAGCACGCCGAACTCCATCGCCTCCTGGCAACCGGCGTCCACCGAGGGGATGTACTCCTTGGGGATGCGGCCACCGGTGACCTTGTTCTCGAACTCGTACCCGTCGCCTTCCAGCGGCTCCAGGCTGATCTGCACCTTGGCGAACTGACCGGAGCCACCGGTCTGCTTCTTGTGCGTGTAGTCGACCTTCTCGACCGCGCGACGCAGGGTCTCGCGGTAGGCCACCTGCGGCTTGCCGACGTTGGCCTCGACCCTGAACTCGCGCCTCATGCGGTCGACGAACACGTCGAGGTGGAGCTCGCCCATGCCGGCGATGATCGTCTGGCCGGTCTCCTCGTCGGTCTTGACCTGGAAGGACGGGTCCTCCTCGGAAAGCCGCTGGATCGCCACGCCCAGCTTCTCCTGGTCGCCCTTCGACTTGGGCTCGATGGCGACCTCGATCACCGGGGCCGGGAAGTCCATCGACTCCAGGATGATCTGGTGCGTCGCGTCCGACAGCGTCTCACCCGTGGTGGTCTGCTTCAGCCCCATCACGGCGACGATGTCGCCCGCGCCGACGCGGTCGATCTCCTCACGCTTGTTGGCGTGCATCCGGTAGATCTTGCCGATCCGCTCCTTGCGGCCCTTCACCGCGTTCAACACCTGGGTGCCCGCCTGGAGCACACCGGAGTAGACGCGGATGAAGGTCAGCTTGCCCAGGTGCGGGTCACTGGCGATCTTGAAGGCCAGGGCCGACAGCGGCTCCTCCTCGGAGGGCCGGCGACGGATGACCTCCTCGGTGTTCTTCGGCGAGTGCCCCTCGACGGCCTCGACGTCCAGCGGCGACGGCAGGTACCGCACGACCGAGTCGAGCAGGGGCTGCACGCCCTTGTTCTTGAACGCGGTGCCGCAGAAGACCGGGGTGATCGTGGTGGAGCCCTCGGCGCCGGTGGAGGCGAGGGTGATCCGACGGATCGCGGTACGCAGCTGCTCCTCGGACGGCTCGGTGCCGTCGAGGTACAGCTCCATCAGCTCCTCGTCGTTCTCGGCGACGGCCTCGACGAGCTTGGCGTGCCACTCCTCGGCCTGCTCGCGCAGGTCCTCGGGGATGTCCACCGTGTCGTACATCTCGCCGAGCTTGGTCTCCTCGGACCAGACCAGCCCCTTCATGCTGACCAGGTCGATGACGCCCTTGAAGCCGGCCTCGGCACCGATCGGCAGCTGCATCACCAGCGGGGTGGCCTTCAGCCGGTCGACGATCATGTCGACACAGCGGAAGAAGTCCGCACCGGTGCGGTCCAGCTTGTTCACGAAGCAGATGCGCGGAACGCCGTAACGGTCCGCCTGACGCCAGACGGTCTCCGACTGCGGCTCGACACCGGCGACACCGTCGAAGACGGTCACCGCGCCGTCGAGCACCCGCAGGGAACGCTCGACCTCGACCGTGAAGTCGACGTGACCGGGGGTGTCGATGATGTTGATCGTGTGGTCGACCTCATCGAGCGGCCAGTGGCAGGTCGTGGCCGCGGAGGTGATGGTGATCCCCCGCTCCTGCTCCTGCTCCATCCAGTCCATCGTGGCGGCGCCGTCGTGGACCTCACCGATCTTGTAGCTCACACCGGTGTAGTACAGAATCCGCTCGGTCGTGGTGGTCTTGCCCGCGTCGATGTGGGCCATGATCCCGATGTTGCGGACCCTGGCCAGGTCAAGTGAAGTGGTAGCCATCTGGCTTCAGTCTTCTCTCGGTCTCGATAGGGGTTGCGACTACCAGCGGTAGTGCGCGAACGCCTTGTTGGACTCGGCCATCTTGTGCGTGTCCTCACGCTTCTTCACGGAGGCGCCGAGGCCGTTGGAGGCGTCGAGCAGCTCGTTCATCAGACGCTCGGTCATCGTCTTCTCGCGCCGGGCGCGGGAGTAACCGACCAGCCAGCGCAGGGCGAGCGTGGAGGAACGCCCGGGGCGCACCTCGACCGGCACCTGGTACGTGGCACCGCCGACGCGGCGGGAGCGCACCTCAAGGGTGGGCTTCACGTTCTCCAGGGCGCGCTTGAGCGTGATGACCGGGTCGTTGCTGGTCTTCTCCCGCAGGCCCTCCATGGCGCCGTACACGATGCGCTCGGCGGTGGAACGCTTGCCGTTCAGCAGCACCTTGTTGATCAGGGAGGTCACCAGCGGAGAACCGTAGACCGGGTCGATGTGGACCGGTCGCTTCGGGGCAGGGCCCTTACGAGGCATGGTTACTTCTCCTTCTTGGCGCCGTAGCGGCTGCGGGCCTGCTTACGGTTCTTGACGCCCTGGGTGTCCAGGGAACCGCGGATGATCTTGTAGCGAACACCCGGCAGGTCTCGCACCCTTCCACCGCGCACCAGCACGATGGAGTGCTCCTGAAGGTTGTGGTTCTCGCCCGGGATGTAGGCGGTGACCTCGATCCCGTTGCTCAGCCGGACACGCGCGACCTTGCGGAGCGCCGAGTTCGGCTTCTTGGGCGTGGTGGTGAACACACGCGTGCAGACACCGCGGCGCTGGGGCGAACCCTCAAGCGCGGGTGTCTTGTTCTTCTCGACCTTGTCCTGCCGGCCCTTGCGGACCAGCTGCTGGATCGTTGGCACCGTATCTCCGGTTTCTCTGTGCCGATCACAATGAAGCTAACCTGGAACACCCTCCGACCCACGCGGTCGGGCGTGTCGAAAACCGCGGCCTTCCGTTCCCCCGCTGGGGAGCGTCGGGAAGTGGTTGCGGACCCCGGAGTCCCGACTGCCGCTGGAAAAGCGCAGGGAACACCCCAGGCACAAGGTCAGAGCGTACCCAGCGCGGTGCCCCGGGTCAAAACGATCTAGGTTTGGTGATAGGGGGCCTGGTCCGGCCACCCCGCCGACCGGCCCGAAAGCCCCTGAACGGGCCGGCGGCCGGGGCGAAGAACTCGCCCCGGCCGCCGGTCTTCTCGCTCGGCTCAGCCCTGGTAGGGGCCGTAGTCGTAGTCCTCCAGCGGGACCGCCTGTCCGGAGCCGGTGCCGAAGGGCGAGTAGTCGATGTCGTCGTAACCGACGGCCGAGTACATCGCGGCCTTCGCCTCCTCGGTGGGCTCCACCCGGATGTTCCGGTAACGGGACAGGCCCGTGCCGGCCGGGATGAGCTTACCGATGATCACGTTCTCCTTGAGGCCGATCAGCGAGTCCGACTTGGCGTTGATCGCCGCGTCGGTGAGCACCCGCGTCGTCTCCTGGAAGGACGCCGCCGACAGCCAGGACTCGGTGGCCAGCGACGCCTTGGTGATACCCATCAGCTGCGGACGACCGGAGGCGGGGTGCCCGCCCTCGGCCACCACGCGGCGGTTCTCCGACTCGAACTTGGAGCGCTCCACCAGCTCGCCCGGCAGCAGCTCCGCGTCGCCCGACTCGATGATCGTCACCCGGCGCAGCATCTGCCGGACGATGATCTCGATGTGCTTGTCGTGGATGGCCACACCCTGCGAGTTGTAGACCTTCTGGACCTCGCCCACCAGGTAGACCTGCACCGCGCGCTGGCCGAGGATGCGCAGCACGTCGTGCGGGTTGGCCGCGCCGACGGTCAGCGGCTGGCCGACCGTGACGTGGTCGCCCTCGCCCACCAGCAGCCTGGAGCGCTTGGAGACCGGGTAGGAGGTCTCGTCGGAGCCGTCGTCCGGCGTGACGACGAGCTTCTTGGTCTTCTCCGTCTCCTCGATCCGCACCCGGCCGGCCGACTCGGAGATCGGCGCGACGCCCTTCGGGGTGCGGGCCTCGAACAGCTCGACCACACGCGGCAGACCCTGCGTGATGTCCTCACCCGCCACACCGCCGGTGTGGAAGGTACGCATCGTCAGCTGGGTGCCGGGCTCACCGATGGACTGGGCCGCGATGATGCCGACGGCCTCGCCGATGTCCACCAGCTTGCCGGTGGCCAGCGAACGCCCGTAGCACATGGCGCAGGTGCCGACGGCCGACTCGCAGGTGAGCACGGAGCGGGTCTTGACCGTCTCCACGCCGTGCCTGACCAGCTCGTCGATCAGCACGTCGCCCAGGTCGGTGCCGGCCGGGGCCAGCACCTTGCCGTCGACGGTGATGTCCTCGGCGAGGCACCGGGCGTAGACGCTGCTCTCCACGTCCTCGGCCTTGCGCAGCACGCCGTCCGCGCCGACGGAGGCGATCGTCAGCTTGAGGCCGCGGTCGCTGCCGCAGTCCTCCTCGCGGATGATCACGTCCTGCGAGACGTCCACCAGACGACGGGTCAGGTAACCCGAGTCGGCGGTCCGCAGCGCGGTGTCGGCGAGACCCTTACGGGCACCGTGCGTGGAGATGAAGTACTCCAGCACGGTGAGGCCCTCGCGGAAGGACGCCTTGATCGGCCGGGGAATCGTCTCGTTCTTCGCGTTGGACACCAGACCACGCATACCGGCGATCTGACGCATCTGCATCATGTTGCCGCGCGCACCCGAGTCGACCATCATGAAGATCGGGTTGGTCTTCGGGAAGTTCTCACTCATCGCGTCCGCGACCTCGGCCGTGGCCTTGGTCCAGATCGCGATCAGCTCCTGCGTCCGCTCGTCCTTGGTGATCAGGCCGCGCTCGTACTGCTTCTGGACCTTCTCGTCCTGGGCCTCGTAGTCGGCGATGATCGTCTTCTTCGCCTCGGGCACCACGATGTCGGAGACGGCCACGGTGACACCGGACCTGGTGGCCCAGAAGTAGCCGGCCGACTTGAGGTTGTCCAGCGCCGCCGCGACCACGACCTTCGGGTAGCGCTCGGCCAGGTCGTTGACGATCCCGGAGAGCTGCTTCTTGCCCACGGACTGGTCGACGAAGGGGTAGTCCTCCGGCAGCAGCTCGTTGAAGAGCGCACGGCCGAGGGTGGTGCGCAGGCGGAAGCTCTCCCCCTGCTGCCACTCCGGCTCGCCCTCCTCCGGCTCCGGCGGGGTCCAGCCGCGGGGCGGGACGGTGCCGAGCGGGAAGCGGATGTCGATCTTCGCCTGGAGCGACAGCTCGCCGGCGTCGAACGCCATGATCGCCTCGGCGGTCGAGGCGAACGACCGGCCCTCGCCGCGGATCTCGCGCTCCTCCTCGTCGGTGGTGAGGAAGAAGAGCCCGAGCACCATGTCCTGGGTGGGCATGGTCACCGGACGGCCGTCGGCCGGCTTGAGGATGTTGTTCGAGGACAGCATCAGGATGCGGGCCTCGGCCTGCGCCTCGGCCGACAGCGGCAGGTGCACGGCCATCTGGTCACCGTCGAAGTCCGCGTTGAACGCGGTGCAGACCAGCGGGTGGATCTGGATGGCCTTGCCCTCGACCAGCTGCGGCTCGAACGCCTGGATGCCCAGCCGGTGCAGGGTCGGCGCGCGGTTCAGCAGCACGGGGTGCTCGGCGATGACCTCTTCGAGGACGTCGTACACCACCGTGCGCTGACGCTCGACCATGCGCTTGGCCGACTTGATGTTCTGCGCGTGGTTGAGGTCGACCAGCCGCTTCATCACGAACGGCTTGAACAGCTCCAGCGCCATCGCCTTCGGCAGACCGCACTGGTGCAGCTTCAGCTGCGGGCCGACGACGATCACGGAACGGGCCGAGTAGTCGACGCGCTTGCCCAGCAGGTTCTGCCGGAAGCGGCCCTGCTTGCCCTTGAGCATGTCGGAGAGCGACTTCAGCGGGCGGTTGCCGGGACCGGTGACCGGGCGACCGCGCCGGCCGTTGTCGAACAGCGCGTCAACGGCCTCCTGAAGCATCCGCTTCTCGTTGTTGACGATGATCTCGGGCGCGCCCAGGTCCAGCAGCCTCTTCAGCCGGTTGTTCCGGTTGATGACGCGGCGGTACAGGTCGTTCAGGTCGGAGGTCGCGAAGCGGCCACCGTCCAGCTGCACCATCGGACGCAGGTCCGGCGGGATCACCGGGACGCAGTCCAGCACCATGCCGCGCGGGCTGTTGGAGGTCTGGAGGAACGCCGAGACGACCTTCAGCCGCTTCAGGGCGCGGGTCTTCTTCTGGCCCTTGCCGGTGCGGATGATCTCCCGCAGCCGCTCGGCCTCCTCGGTGAGGTCGAAGGTCTCCAGCCGCCTCTGCAGCGCGGCGGCGCCCATCGAACCGTCGAAGTAGGTGCCGAAGCGGTCGCGCAGCTCGCGGTAGAGCAGCTCGTCGCCCTCCAGGTCCTGGACCTTGAGGTTCTTGAAGCGGTTCCACACCTCGTCGAGCCGGTCCAGCTCGCGCTGGGCGCGGTCGCGCAGCTGCTTCATCTCGCGCTCGGCGCCCTCGCGCACCTTGCGGCGGACGTCCGCCTTGGCGCCCTCGGCCTCCAGCTCGGCGAGGTCCGTCTCCTGCTTCTTCGCCCTGCCCTCCAGGTCGGCGTCGCGGCGCTGTTCGATCTGCTGCCGCTCCACCGAGATGTGGGCTTCCAGGGACGGCAGGTCGCGGGTGCGACGCTCCTCGTCCACGTAGGTGATCATGTAGGCGGCGAAGTAGATGACCTTCTCCAGGTCCTTCGGCGCCAGGTCGAGCAGGTACCCCAGGCGTGAGGGCACGCCCTTGAAGTACCAGATGTGAGTGACGGGGGCCGCCAGCTCGATGTGGCCCATCCGCTCACGGCGCACCTTGGCGCGGGTCACCTCGACGCCGCAGCGCTCACAGATGATGCCCTTGAAGCGGACGCGCTTGTACTTGCCGCAGTAGCACTCCCAGTCCCGGGTGGGACCGAAGATCTTCTCGCAGAAGAGACCGTCCTTCTCGGGCTTGAGGGTGCGGTAGTTGATGGTCTCCGGCTTCTTCACCTCGCCGTGAGACCACTGACGGATGTCGTCAGCCGTCGCCAGGCCGATCCGCAGTTCGTCGAAGAAGTTGACGTCGAGCACTCTCGTCAATCCCTCTCAGGGTCGTGTCAGTCAATGGTCTGTCGGGGTCCGGGGGGAGCCGGGGGCGCGGTGGCGCGCACCCCGGCCTGGCCCGTCAGACCTCTTCGACGCTGCTCGGCTCCCGCCGGGACAGGTCGATGCCGAGTTCCTCCGCGGCGCGGAAGACATCCTCGTCGGTGTCACGCATCTCGATGGACATGCCGTCCGAGGACAGCACCTCCACGTTCAGGCAGAGCGACTGCATTTCCTTGATGAGCACCTTGAAGGACTCGGGGATCCCGGGCTCCGGAATGTTCTCGCCCTTGACGATCGCCTCGTAGACCTTGACGCGGCCGGTGACGTCGTCGGACTTGATGGTCAGCAGCTCCTGGAGCGCGTAGGCGGCGCCGTACGCCTCCAGCGCCCACACCTCCATCTCGCCGAACCGCTGACCGCCGAACTGCGCCTTACCGCCCAGCGGCTGCTGGGTGATCATCGAGTACGGGCCGGTGGAACGGGCGTGGAGCTTGTCGTCCACCAGGTGGTGCAGCTTCAGGATGTACATGTACCCGACGGAGATCGGGTCCGGGAACGGCTCGCCGGAGCGGCCGTCGTAGAGCCGCGCCTTGCCGGAGGGCAGGACCAGGCGGTCACCGTCGCGGTTGGGGATGGTGGAGCCGAAGAGCCCCGCCAGCTCGTCCTCGCGGGCGCCGTCGAAGACCGGCGTCGCCACGTTGGTGCCCGGGTCGACGTCGTCGGCGCCGATGGAGGCGAGTCGCTGCTGCCACTCCTCCTCCAGGCCCTCGACCTTCCAGCCCTGGGAGGCCAGCCAGCCGAGGTGGATCTCCAGCACCTGGCCCGGGTTCATCCGGGAGGGGACGCCCAGCGGGTTCAGGATGATGTCGACCGGGGTGCCGTCCTCCATGAACGGCATGTCCTCGACCGGCAGGATCTTGGAGATGACGCCCTTGTTGCCGTGGCGGCCGGCGAGCTTGTCGCCGTCGGTGATCTTGCGCTTCTGCGCGACGTAGACCCGCACCAGCTGGTTGACGCCGGGGGGCAGCTCGTCGCCCTCCTCGCGGTCGAAGACGCGGACGCCGATGACCTTGCCGGTCTCGCCGTGCGGCACCTTCAGCGAGGTGTCACGGACCTCGCGGGCCTTCTCACCGAAGATCGCGCGCAGCAGCCGCTCCTCCGGGGTCAGCTCGGTCTCGCCCTTGGGGGTGACCTTGCCGACCAGGATGTCGCCGGCCTCGACCTCGGCGCCGATCCTGATGATGCCCCGGTCGTCGAGGTCCGCGAGGACCTCCTCGGAGACGTTGGGGATGTCGCGGGTGATCTCCTCCGGGCCCAGCTTGGTGTCCCGGGCGTCGACCTCGTGCTCCTCGATGTGGATCGAGGAGAGGACGTCGTCCTGCACCAGACGCTGGGAGAGGATGATCGCGTCCTCGTAGTTGTAGCCCTCCCACGGCATGAACGCGACCAGCAGGTTCTTGCCGAGCGCCATCTCGCCGGCCTCGGTGGACGGGCCGTCGGCGATCACCTGGCCGGTGATCACGCGGTCGCCCTCCTCGACCAGGACCTTCTGGTTGAACGAGGTGCCCTGGTTGGAGCGGTGGAACTTCGCCAGCCTGTGGGTGACGTGCGTGCCGTCGTCGTTCTGCACCGAGATGTAGTCGGCGGAGACGTCCGAGATCACGCCGTCCTTCTCGGCCTTGATCACGTCGCCGGCGTCCACCGCGGAGCGGTACTCCATGCCGGTGCCGACCAGCGGGGACTCCGCCTGGAGCAGCGGCACGGCCTGGCGCATCATGTTGGAACCCATGAGCGCGCGGTTGGCGTCGTCGTGCTCAAGGAAGGGGATCATGGCCGTGGCGACCGACACCATCTGGCGCGGCGAGACGTCCATGTAGTCGACCTCGGTGCCGGCCACGTAGTCGATCTCGCCACCGCGGCGGCGGACCAGCACGCGGGACTCGGCGAAGCGGTACTCGTCCGTCAGCGGCGCGTTGGCCTGCGCGATGACGAAGCGGTCCTCCTCGTCGGCGGTCAGGTAGTCGACCGCGTCGGTGACGACGCCCTCGGTGACCCTGCGGTACGGGGTCTCGACGAAGCCGAACGCGTTCAGCCGGCCGAAGGCGGCCAGCGAACCGATCAGACCGATGTTCGGACCCTCGGGGGTCTCGATCGGGCACATGCGGCCGTAGTGCGAGGGGTGCACGTCGCGGACCTCAAGGCCGGCCCGCTCACGGCTGAGGCCACCGGGGCCCAGCGAGTTCAGGCGGCGCTTGTGGGTCAGACCGGAGAGCGGGTTGGTCTGGTCCATGAACTGCGACAGCTGGCTGGTGCCGAAGAACTCCTTGATGGAGGCGACGACCGGCCGGATGTTGATCAGGGTCTGCGGCGTGATCGCCTCGACGTCCTGGGTGGTCATCCGCTCGCGGACGACCCGCTCCATCCTGGCCAGACCCGTGCGGACCTGGTTCTGGATGAGCTCGCCGACGTTGCGCAGGCGCCGGTTGCCGAAGTGGTCGATGTCGTCGGTCTCCACCACGATGGTCTGACCGCCGGTGACGACCGTCTCGGTCTCGCCCGCGTGCAGCCGCACCAGGTACTTGATGGTGGCGACGATGTCCTCGACGGTGAGCACGCCGGCGTCCAGCGGCTCGTCACCGCCCAGCTTCTTGTTGATCTTGTAGCGGCCGACCTTGGCCAGGTCGTAGCGCTTGGGGTTGAAGTAGAGGTTCTCCAGGAGGGTCTGCGCGGCCTCGCGGGTCGGCGGCTCGCCCGGGCGGAGCTTGCGGTAGATGTCGAGCAGCGCGTCGTCCTGCCCCTGGGTGTGGTCCTTCTCCAGGGTGGCGCGCATGGACTCGTACTCGCCGAACTCCTCCAGGATCTGGTCGGAGGTCCAGCCCAGGGCCTTCAGCAGCACGGTGACCGACTGCTTGCGCTTGCGGTCGACCCGCACGCCGACCATGTCGCGCTTGTCGATCTCCATCTCCAGCCAGGCACCCCGGGAGGGGATGATCTTGGCGGAGAAGAGGTCCTTGTCCGAGGTCTTGTCGATGCTGCTGTCGAAGTAGACGCCCGGGGACCGCACCAGCTGCGAGACGACCACGCGCTCGGTGCCGTTGATGCAGAACGTGCCCTTGTCGGTCATCAGCGGGAAGTCACCCATGAAGACCGTCTGCGACTTGATCTCGCCGGTCTCGTTGTTGGTGAACTCCGCCGTGACGAACAGCGGGGCGGCGTAGGTGAAGTCGCGTTCCTTGCACTCGTCGATCGAGTTCTTCGGGGGCTCGAAGCGGTGGTCGCGGAACGTCAGGGACATCGAGCCGGAGAAGTCCTCGATCGGGGAGATCTCCTCGAAGATCTCCTCCAGACCCGACTTCGTCGGAACCTTCTGTCCACTCTCCAGCGCGGCCTCGACGCGGGCCTTCCAGGCGTCATTGCCGAGCAGCCAGTCGAAGCTCTCGGTCTGCAGCGCAAGGAGATTGGGAACCTCTAGCGGCTCCTTGATCTTCGCGAAAGAGACACGCAGCGGTGCCGTGCTGGTGCCGTTGTTCTGGTGGTTCGTCGAGGCGTTGCGCGAGGCGGCCAAGAGGGGGTCCTTCCGAGGGCTCGGACTCTCTGCGCGCGTGCCGGCCCCCAAGGTGACGGGCAGGAGGCAGCTAGGCAGCGCAAAGGGTCAGTGTAGCCACAAGACCCACTGATGTCCAACGCCCCTACCTGTCAAACGAGGAGCCACCCTCATCCTTCTTCTTCCGCACCGCCGCCGGCCGCCTCGAAGGCCGGCAACGAACCCGTCTGCCGCATCACTTCCCGCCTCGCCACGGTTCCATGCCTCGGATCACGGATCGATCGGCGCGCGACCAGAGAATCGCGCGAGTGCCGCGGTTCGTCAAGGCCCCTACTCCACCGCCACCCGTCACGGGCATCACCCGGTGGAAGCCGAAGATCACCATACCCGTCGCGACGCCTCGGGCAAGGAGGCGTTCCGGACGAACGCCAGAGGGCGACCACCCGTGCGGGTGGTCGCCCCTGGTAGGACCCTCGAAGAGGGAGGAGGAGTGAGTGACGCGGGGGTCACTTCACCTCGACGGAGGCGCCAGCGCCCTCCAGCGTCTCCTTGGCCTTCTCAGCGGCCTCCTTGCTGACCTTCTCCACGACGGCCTTCGGGGTGTTGTCCACCAGCTCCTTGGCCTCCTTCAGACCCAGGGAGGTCAGCTCGCGCACGACCTTGATCACCTGGATCTTCTTGTCGCCCGCACCGGTCAGGACGACGTCGAACTCGTCCTGCTCCGGCTCGGCCTCGGCGGCGGCACCCGCGCCACCCGGGGCGGCGACGACGGCGGCCGGGGCGGCGGCCTCGACGTCGAACTTGTCCTCGAACTTCTTCACGAAGTCGGCAAGCTCGATGAGGGTCATCTCGGCGAACTGCTCAAGCAGTTCGTCCTGGCTCAGCTTCGCCATGATGGCGTCCTTCCACTTGAGTCGGCTGTCGCCGGTTGAACGTGTGACGCGGGCGGGCCGCCCGCGAGCGAGGCCCCCCGGGGACGGGGAGACACGTGCTCCCCGTGGTTACTCCGGGGCGTCGGTGGCCGCCGGCGCGCCGGCACCACCCTGCTCGACCTTGTCGCGCAGCGCGTCCGCGGTGCGGACGAACTTCGTGAGCGGCGCCTCGAAGGTGGCGGCGGCCTTGGCCATCGACGCCTTCATGCCGCCCGCGAGCTTGGCGAGCAGAACCTCGCGCGACTCAAGGTCGGCGAGCTTGATGATCTCCTGGGCGTCGAGCGGCTTCCCGTCGAGGACACCGCCCTTGATGACCAGCGCCGGGTTGTTCTTGGCGAAGTCACGCAGGCCCTTCGCCACGTTGACCGGGTCACCGGTCACGAAGGCGACGGCCGTGGAGCCCTTGAGGTGCTCGTCCAGCCCGCTGACCCCGGCCTCGTTGGCCGCGATCTTGGTCAGCGTGTTCTTGGTCACGCGGTACTGGGCGTTCTCACCGAGCGTGCGACGCAGCTCCTTGAGCTGAGCCACGGTGAGCCCCGTGTAGGCGGTGACCACAGCCGCGTTGGACGCCTCGAAGCGCTGCTTGATGTCGGCGACGACCGCGCCCTTGTCGGAATCAGCCATAACCCCGGCCCTCCTTCCGGTTCTTCCGCAGGTGTACAGCAACCGCGGCAGAAGGGTCCGACAAACGAAAACGCCCTGGCGCAGGCGCTCAGGGCGGTCAACGCACGGAACGAGCCGTACGCGTACTTCCACGAAACACCTGCGCGGGTCGCCGCGTGAGCGGTCCTTCGGCCACCCCGAACCCTGGGGGCTCGCGGTGACAACCAGCGGTCTCTGGCTTTACGTGGAGAGTACGCGAGGCGCTCTCCGTCAGGCAAATCGGGTCCGGGGCCGCGCCCCGGGCGGCGTCAGAGCTCGGCGCCCATGTCGGCCAGCAGCTCCATGAAGTCCAGGACCCCGTCGGCCGGCGGGGCCTCGACGGCGACGTCGGTGTCGAAGTCCGAGTAGCGCACCTCGTACTCGACCGGGCCCTCGACGGTGTCGTAGCTCTGCCTGACCTGCACCGGCATGTCGTTCTCGTCGATCCAGACGTCGATGTCGTAGCTCTCGATGCCCTGCTGCTCCATCGCCGCCACCAGCTGCTCGACCTCGTCCTCGGTCAGCAGCTCGGTCACGCCGCCCTGGTCGCCGGCGACGGCGTCCTCGACGGTGACGTTCCCGGCGTAGTGGCGGGTCTCGACGCCGTCCAGCGACTCCTCGCCGACCTCCTCGATGCCCGGGGAGTTCAGCAGCAGGCCCATCTGCTGGGCGGGGTTCTGGTTGGTCGACTCCAGCCCCATGGTCATGGCGTCGGCCATGGCCGGGTCGCCGGCCTCACCCGCGATCTCCGCGACCGCGTCCAGGTCCATCGAGAGCCACTCGCGGCCGTCCATCTCGGCGCCGAACTCCGGACCCATGTGCATGTACATGACGTTGTCGATCCAGCGGACCGCGACCTCGTCCGGGGCGCCGGGGGTGCTCGCCAGCTCGCCACCGGAGGTCGTCATCTCCATGGTGAGCGTGGGGTCCCAACTCATCACGCCCTCAAGGGTCATCTGCCCGCCGGCCGCCTCCGGGGCGTTCATCTCGCCCTCGAACCTGGCGGAGCGCACGTCGGCCGTGTTCTCCGCCGCGGCCTGGAGCGCCTGGACGGTCTGCTCCCCGCCGCCACCGCCCTCGTTCTCCGAGGCGCCCTTGGAGGACTCCTCCTTGTCGTCACCGCCGCAGGCGGCGGTCCCCGCCAGCAGGGCCACCCCGGCGATGCCGGTGGCGACGCGGTAAGCGAAACGCATTGTTCCCCCAAAAGTGCGAAGACTGCGAACTGTTACTGCTCCCCCGGACCCCCACCCTAGGGAGCCGGCGACCGGACAAGAGACGTCCGCCCCGGTTCTGTGACAGAACCGGAACGGACGTCGGGGTCATGCACCGCGCGGCGTGCGCTCAGACGAGGGTGTCCTCGGTGAGCAGGTTCCGCGTGCGGTTGGGGTCGATCGGCACGCCGGGCCCCATGGTGGTGGAGACGACGGCCTTCTTCAGGTAACGCCCCTTCGCCGCGGACGGCTTGAGACGCATGACCTCCTCCAGCGCGGCGGCGTAGTTCTCCACCAGCTGCGCCTCCTCGAACGACACCTTGCCGATGACGAAGTGCAGGTTGGCGTGCTTGTCCACGCGGAACTCGATCTTGCCGCCCTTGATCTCGGTGACGGCCTTGGCGACGTCGGGGGTGACGGTGCCGGTCTTCGGGTTCGGCATCAGACCACGGGGGCCGAGCACCCGGCCGAGGCGGCCGACCTTGCCCATGAGGTCGGGGGTGGCCACGACGGCGTCGAAGTCCAGGCGCCCGCCGGCGACCTCGTCGATCAGCTCGTCCGAGCCGACGATGTCGGCTCCGGCGGCCTCGGCGGCTGCCGCACGGTCACCAGTGGCGAAGACCAGGACCCGGGCGGTCTTGCCGGTGCCGTGCGGCAGGTTGACGGTGCCGCGGACCATCTGGTCGGCCTTGCGGGGGTCGACACCCAGCCGCATGGCGATCTCGACGGTCGAGTCGAACTTGGCGGTCGCCGTCTCCTTGGCGAGCCGAACGGCCTCAAGCGGGCTGTAGACGCGGGTCTTGTCGACCTTGGCGTCCGCGCCACGGAGGCTCTTGCTGCGCTTCACTGCTGCTCCAGGGAAAGTCGTGTGGTGTGGAGTCGTGGTCCGGGCCAGCGCCTGGCCCTGCCACGGATCGAACGTGCGGTGCGTCAGCCCTCGACGGTGACGCCCATGGAACGCGCGGTGCCCGCGATGATCTTCGAGGCGGCGTCCAGGTCGTTGGCGTTGAGGTCGGGCATCTTGGTGGTGGCGATCTCGCGGACCTGGTCGGCCGTGATCTTGGCGACCTTGGTCTTGTGCGGCTCGCCCGAGCCCTTCTCCACACCGGCCGCCTTGAGGATCATCTTGGCGGCGGGCGGGGTCTTGGTGACGAAGGTGAAGGAACGGTCCTCGTAGACCGTGATCTCCACCGGGATCACCCAGCCACGCTGCGACTCGGTGGCCGCGTTGTAGGCCTTGCAGAACTCCATGATGTTGACACCGTGCTGGCCGAGCGCCGGACCCACGGGCGGCGCCGGGTTGGCCGCGCCGGCCTGGATCTGGAGCTTGATCAGCCCGGTGACCTTCTTCTTCTTGGGAGGCATGTGCTCTCTCCGGGTCCTTGACGAGAGGTGATCGGCCCACGGCCGCCGCCGTCGGAACGGGCCGGACCGGACAGACCGGCGGTGGGCATACCGCACCACGGTAGCGGGTGGCACCCCGGGCCCAAAATTCGGGCCCGCGCTCCCCCGACCTCCGACGTTCAGATGACGCGGAAGAGATCGGCGGCCGAGTGCACGTCGGTGAGGTCCTCGACGCGGCGCAGGTTGTCACACAGGGCGTGCAGCACCGAGTCCTCCCGCGCGACGTGCGGGGCGCCGACGGCGACCCCGAAGAGGCGGAAGCCGAGCCGACGCCTGGCCTCGCGCCAGTCGCGTTCCCACTCCTCGGTGACGGCGCACTCGTCGTCGGTGAGCAGCACGATGTCGCCGTGCGCGCGGCCCTCGTCGTCGTACTCCCGCTCCAGCACCTCGACGGCGGCGGTCAGCGGCGTCTCGTAGCTGGTGCCGCCCCCGAGGAAGGTCTCGGCGAACTCCACCACCAGGCCGGTGGCGCCCCCGGCGCCGGCCGGGAAGCGGAAGACCTCGACCTGGTCGGCGGCGGAGAAGACGATGCCGACGAAGTCGCGTCGGGCGTGCCGCGCCTGGTCCAGGAGCGCCAGGGCGCAGCCCTTGGCCCACGCCTCCCTGGTGACGCCGTCGGGCCCGGCCGCGTACATCGAGTGCGAGGTGTCGACGCAGGCGACGATCGCGCCCCGGCCGGTGGGCGCCTCGCCCCGCTGGTCGTAGAGCATGAGCTCGCCGGCGGCATACCGGGCGGCGAACACCGCGCGCAGCGCGGGCAGACCGAGGTGGGCCAGCTCGGAGGGGATGACGCGGGACAGGTCGTCGCCGAGCGTGACGCCGACCAGCTCGCCCGAGGCGTCGCGCACCCCGCGGGCGCGCTCGCCCTCGGCCATCCGCCGGAAGCGGCCGATCAGGTCGGCCCACCGCGCGAGCCGGCTGGTGCCGAGCCGCCCGGCGAGGCGGAGACGCTGGTCGAACGGCATCCGCTCCCGTTCCCCCGGCGCGACGCCCCAGGCCAGCATCAGCGCGGCCTCCTCGCGCGCCAGCGCGACGGCCCGCGCGGTCGCGGCGCGGGTGGCGGCGCGGACGCCGGGGGCCACCGCTTCGAGCGCCTGCGCGGCCCGGTGGGCAGCCTCACGGGAGGCGGCCTCGGCGGCCTCGGCCGCCCGGACGGCCCGCCCCACGGCGTCGTCCGCCGCGTCGCTCCCGTCCGCCGCGTCGGCGGCTTCGCGGAGGGCCTCGGCGACGGCGGTGGCCGCGTTCTCCGCGCTCCGCCCGGCCTCGCCCGCCCGCTCCGCCCAGCTCCTCGCCTGCCGGGTGTGCTCCAGCATCCGACGCAGCTCCGGCGCCAGCGCGAGCACGGCGAGCGCGGCGGCGTAGGGGTCGCCGGCCGTGGTCCGGCGCAGCTCGTCGAGGTCGGGCGCCTCCGTCAGCGCGGTGACGACCTGGTGGTTGACCCAGCGGGAGGGGTCCATCTCGGCCCGCCGGCGCGGCCTGGGCTCGCCGGCCTGGTACGCGGCGAGAAAGACGTCCGCCACCAGGTCGTCGGCGCCCTCGTGCCGTGCCCCCAGCTCCTCCGCCAGCTCGCGCAGCGCCGACGCGCGGGCACGGGTGTCGTGCCAGTTCATGAGGTCGAATCGGTCCGCGACCAGGCACGACGTGTGCCGCGGGACGGTGGTGGCGGAACGGGCCAGCCAGACCCCGTGACCGGCGTACGCGGCGGCCGGTGGCTCGTTCCCCCCTTCCGGCGCCCGACTCACGGCGTTTGTCCGACCCCCGGGAGCTGGTCCCGCACCATGCTGGTGTCCAGGCCGAGGGCCTCGGTGAGCACCCGGGCCCGGACGGCGTGCTGGCGCTCGGTGACCCGGTCGACGGTGGCGGTGGAACGGCCCGCGCGCTCGGCCTCCCCGCGCAGCCGCTCCAGGCGCTTCCCCGCGACGGCGAGCTTCTGGTGGGCGTCCCTGATCACCCACTCGCTCAGCGCCTCGCGGGACTGGCCGGCCATGGATTCGAGCCGGTTCTCCAACGCGTCGAGGGTGGCCGCCACGTCGAGCGCCTCCCTGGCGTCGGGGTTGACCAGCTGGAGCACCTCGCGCTCGACGACCGGGCGTTCGTCGGGGGCGTTCCACAACACGTGGGTCAGCACCGGGAGATCGGCCTCGGTGACCGTCGCGCGGCCGTCAAGACAGGCCGACGCCTGGAGGAGGCGCACCGCCTGCCGCCAGCGGCGGTCGGAGGCGACCAGCTCCGCGCGGCGCAGGGCGGCGCGCAGCGCGCAGACCGCGTCCACGACCGTGTCAGGGACCTCCACCTCCGGGACGGCCTCCGTCACGGCGTTCTGTAACGCGGCCAGTTCCACCGTGGTGCGCGCGGGTGGCGTCGGGCGGCTGACGGCGGAGCGGACCAGCGCGGCGAAGTTCGACGGCTCCTCCAGGTAGCCGACCTCGATCCGCACCAGCAGCCGGTCGTAGATCGCCGCGGCGTCGTCGCCGCCCGGCAGTTCGTTGCTCGCCGTGATGGCCGCGATCAGCGGGCAGCGGATCGGCTCGCCGCCGTTCTCCGGGTGGTAGATCCGCTCGTTGAGATAGCCCAGGGTCTCGTTCAGCGCCGCCGTCGAGCACTTGAAGATCTCGTCGATGAACGCGACATGCGCGGTGGTGGCGCGTCCCTCGTACACCTGGCGGTACTCGCCGCGGGCGAGCGCGGCGACGTCGATGGGGCCGAACATCCGTGTCGGGGCGGTGAACTTCGACAGCAGGATCTCCCAGTAGGAGGCCCCCTCCACCCGGCCGGTCAGCTCGCGGGCGAGCTCGGACTTCGCCGTCCCCGGCGGCCCGAGCAGCAGCGAGTGCTGCCCGGCGAGCAGCGCGACCACCAGCGTCCGTACGACGTCGTCCCGCTCGTAGAACCGGTCCGACAGCTCACCGGTGATCGCCCTCAGCCGCCTAGCCGTGTCCCGCGCGTCGTAAGTGCCGTCCCGCGCGTCCTGTGCGTCCAATGCCTCGACTCCAAGGGACGGGTGCCTCGCGGAACGGACGGGGCCCCGCGCGCTCCGACCCGGGGCGTGGACCCGGGTCGGAACGGCGTGGCGCCTAGTTCTTCTGAATCTGGTCGAAGCTCAGCTCGACCGGGGTCTCGCGGCCGAAGATCTCCACCAGGCCCTTGACCTTCTTGGAATCGGCGTTGATCTCGTTGATCGTGGCCTGGAGGGTGGCGAACGGGCCGTCGGTGACGGTGACCGAGTCGCCGACCTCGAAGTCCAGCACCTGCACCTCGACGCGGCGGCCGGAGCTGGGGGCGCCGCCCTCGGCCGCGGCCTCGGCGGCGGCCTGCTGCTCGACCTCGGGGGCGAGCATCTTGACGATCTCGTCGAGGGTCAGCGGGTACGGGTCGTAGGCGTTGCCGACGAAGCCGGTGACGCCCGGGGTGTTCCGCACGACGCCCCAGGACTCGTTGGTCAGGTCCATGCGGACCAGCACATAGCTGGGGAGCTTGTTCTGCTTGATGGTGCGGCGGTCGCCGTTCTTGATCTGGACGACCTCCTCCTGCGGCACCTCGACCTGGAAGATGTAGTCCTCGACGTTGAGCGAGACGGCGCGCTGTTCGAGGTTGGTCTTCACGCGGTTCTCGTAGCCCGCGTAGGTGTGGATCACGTACCACTCGCCGGGGAGGGTCCGCAGCTCCTCGCGGAGCGCGGCGACCGGGTCGACCGGCTCCGGGGCGGCCTCCGCCTCGGCGGGCTCGTCCTCGTCCGCGGGCGCCTCGGTGGGCTCGTCCGCGGGGTCATCGGCAGCCTCCGCCTGCTCGACATCGCCGGGCGCGGCGTCCGCCTCGACCTCGTCGCGGACCTCGTCGCGCACGGTGGCCTCGTCCTCGGTCTCGGGGGAGGCGTCGTTCAGGTTCGGGTCAGACACGGTAGCTGCTTCTTCCTGACTTTCGTTGCGAGGGATGGCACATCAGCCGAAGACGTACTCGATGACTCGGCTGAATCCCCAGTCAAGCACGGTCAGGATGCAGATGACGACGACGACGAAAACGATCACCGCTGTCGCGTAGGTCGCCAGCTGCTTGCGGGTGGGCCAGACGACCTTGCGCAGCTCGGCGACGACCTGCCGGTAGAAGAGCGCGAGCTTGCCCAGCGGACCCCTCTTGGCTCGCCGGCCGCGACGGCCGGCGCCGCCCTCGCCCCGGGGTTCCGGCGCCTCAACGGAGTCCGTGATCCCAGCCACTCGTCCTCACCCGATCCCGGTCATGGTCATAAGCCGCCCGGCCACCCGGACGGCTCTTTCACTTTCGTGCAGCAGGGCCGGAGGGACTTGAACCCCCAACCGCTGGTTTTGGAGACCAGTGCTCTACCAATTGAGCTACGACCCTTTACCGTGTGGCCCGGACAACCTACCGCATCCGGCGCCACCGCTGAGGAGTGTACGTGCTCAAAGGCCGGGCGTCGAACGGGAAGTACCGGGCGTTCCGGCGTGACGGGTGTGACGTATGGGGTCATCCCGCGCAACTCGCGTGCCGCCTCGCACAGCCGTCTGGAACGATGCACCCATGAGTGCCGCAACCCCACCCCCTGCCCAACCGCCCGTCGCGCCGCCGGCCCAGCGCCGGGTGTCCGCGCGGATCGGCGCCATCTCCGAGTCCGCGACGCTGGCCGTGACCGCCAAGGCCAAGGCGCTGCGCGCCGCCGGGCGGCCCGTGATCGGATTCGGTGCCGGCGAGCCGGACTTCCCGACCCCCGACTACATCGTCGCCGCGGCCGAGGCCGCCTGCCGGGAGCCGCGCTTCCACCGCTACACCCCGGCCGGTGGGCTGCCGGAGCTGAAGGACGCGGTCGCGGCCAAGACGCTGCGGGACTCCGGCTACCAGGTCGAGGCCGGCCAAGTGCTGATCACCAACGGCGGCAAGCAGGCGATCTACGAGGCGTTCGCCACCCTGCTCGACCCGGGTGACGAGGTGATCGTCCCCGCGCCGTACTGGACCACCTACCCGGAGTCGATCCGGCTGGCCGGCGGCGTGCCGGTCTTCGTCGACACGGACGAGACCAGCGGCTACCTGGCCACCGTCGAGCAGCTGGAGGCCGCTCGCACGCAGCGCACCAAGGTGCTGCTCTTCGTCTCGCCTTCCAACCCGACCGGCGCGATCTACTCCCCCGAGGAGACCCGCGCCATCGGCCAGTGGGCCGTCGACCACGACCTGTGGGTGCTCACCGACGAGATCTACGAACATCTGGTCTACGGGGACGCCCAGTTCAGCTCGCTGCCGACGCTGGTGCCCGAGCTGGCCGACCGCTGCGTGATCGTCAACGGCGTCGCCAAGACCTACGCCATGACCGGCTGGCGGGTGGGCTGGGTCGTCGGCCCGCGGGACGTGGTCAAGGCCGCGAGCAACCTCCAGTCGCACGCCACCTCCAACGTGAGCAACGTCGCCCAGGCCGCCGCGCTGGCCGCCGTCTCCGGCGACCTGGACGCGGTGGTCAGGATGCGCGAGGCGTTCGACCGGCGCCGCACCACCATCGTGCGGATGCTCAACGAGATCGAGGGCGTCGACTGCCCCGAGCCCAAGGGCGCGTTCTACGCCTACCCCTCGGTCAAGGCGCTGCTCGGCCGCGAGATCGGCGGCCAGCGCCCCTCCACCACGCTGGAGTTGGCGGAAGTCCTGCTGGAGAAGGCGGAGGTGGCCGTGGTGCCGGGTGAGGCGTTCGGCACGCCCGGCTATCTGCGGTTCTCCTACGCGCTGGGCGACGACGACCTGGTCGAGGGCGTCTCCCGCATCCAGAAGCTGCTGGCCGAGGCCCGCTGAGGCGTCGGCGGCGACACCGGGGTCGACCCGAACGCGGGTTCGGGTCG
>NZ_VDGT01000010.1 GCF_006335015.1 Streptomyces sedi | reverse complement strand
CCCGTGCTGGTCGGCGTCGCGGAGAACGGCGGCAACCTGGGCCGCGGCCTCTACACCGTCGACGGCCTGTTCACCCTGGAGATCGACCCCGACGGCTATCGCACCGTCACGCGGGTCGCGGGCGGGGTCGACGACCTCTGCGCCCGGGTCGGCGCCTGACGGCCCGAGGCTCCGACGTCCCGAAGCCCCCGCCCGCCGGCGCGCCCGGGCGCGCCGGCGGGCGGGGGCGGGGGGCTCAGGCCAGGCCGAGCTTCGCCTCCCTGGCGCGCTCCACCGCCTCCTCCTCGCCGTCGAACTCGACCTTCGCGACCCGCTGCCGCCCGAAGGCGAACAGCAGCAGCTCGCCCGGCTCCCCGGTCACCGTCACGACCGGGGTGCCCTTGTGCGCCACGGCCGTCTGCCCGTTGGGCCGGCGCAGCACCAGGCCGACCGGGCTGCGACGGCCGAGCATCCGGGCCGAGGACTCCAGCCGGCGCCACAGCGCGTCGGCGAAGACCGGGTCCAGCGAGCGGGGCTTCCACTCCAGCCCGGTCCTGCGGACGTCCTCGCCGTGGACGAAGAACTCCACCGTGTTCGCCGCCTCGTCGACCTGCTTCAGCGAGAACGGCGAGACCTTCGAGGGACCGGACCTGAACATCTGGATCAACTCGTCGTACGGGCGGGCGGCGAACTCGTCCCGCACCCGCTCGCCCCTGGCGGCCAGCGGCTTGATCACGAGCCCGCCGATCCCCTCGGCGCGGCGCTCCCGCACCACGAGGTGCGCGGCCAGGTCCCGGGCGGTCCACCCCTCGCACAGGGTGGGGGCGTCCGGCCCGGCGGACTCCAACAGATCGGCGAGCAGCAGGCGTTCACGCTTGGCATGGGTAGACATGACCCCAGGGTATGACCTCCCACTGACAACGCAGCGTAACCGAACGGTGGCGCCCGTCGCGCCCCCGGGCGCGAGGCAGAATGGGGGCATGTCCCGCACCCAGTCCCCTCGGCTCGCCCCCGAGATCGCCGCGCGCCTCAAGCGGAACGCCGACGGGCTCTTTCCCGCCATCGCCCAGCAGTACGACACCGGAGAGGTGCTGATGCTCGGCTGGATGGACGACGAGGCCCTGCGCCGCACCCTGGTCACCGGCCGCTGCACCTACTACAGCCGCAGCCGGCGGGAGTACTGGGCCAAGGGCGACACCTCGGGCCATGTGCAGCACGTCAGGTCCGTGGCCCTGGACTGCGACGGGGACACCGTGCTGGTCAGGGTCGACCAGGTCGGCGCCGCCTGCCACACCGGGGACCGCACCTGCTTCGACGCCGACGAACTGCCCCTGGGCGAGGGCGCGCAGACCCCCTGACCGGCGGCTCGGGCACACCGGTTCCGACCGAGGGTCGCCCGGTGTCAGAGGTGTCGCCTAGGCTCAACGGCCATGACCACTGAGGACATCGACCGCTTCCGGGTGCTCGCCAAGGAACGCCGGGTCATCCCGGTGACCCGCCGCCTCCTCGCCGACGGCGACACCCCGGTCGGCCTGTACCGCAAGCTGGCCGCCGGCCGGCCCGGCACGTTCCTGCTGGAGTCGGCGGAGAACGGCCGTACCTGGTCCCGTTACTCCTTCGTCGGCGTGCGCAGCGCGGCCACCCTCACCGTGCGTGACGGGCAGGCGCACTGGGTCGGCGGGCCGCCCGCGGGGGTGCCGGTGGAGGGAGACCCGCTGACGGTGCTGCGGGAGACGCTGCGGGTGCTGCACACGCCGCGCGATCCCGAGCTGCCGCCGTTCACCGGGGGGATGGTGGGCTACCTCGGCTACGACGTGGTGCGCCGGCTGGAGTCCATCGGCGACGACACGGTGGACGACCTGCGGCTGCCCGAGCTGACGATGCTCCTCGCCTCCGACCTCGCGGTGCTCGACCACCGCGACGGCACGGTGCTGCTGATCGCCAACGCGTTCAGCGACCTGCCGCTCGGCGACGACGAGGAGCGGCTCGCCGAGGTGCACGCGGACGCGGTGGCGCGGCTCGACGCCATGGCGGCCGACCTGACGCGTCCGGTCGCGATGAGCGCCGTCGAGCTGCCGCCGAGCGAGCTGCCGCCGTTCACCGCCAGGTTCGGCGGGGAGCGCTACCGGAGCGCCGTCGAGACGGTGAAGGAGTACGTGCGGGCGGGCGACGCGTTCCAGGTGGTGCCCTCCCAGCGGTTCGAGACGCCGTGCGCCGCCGGCGCGTTGGATGTCTACCGGGTGCTGCGCACCACCAACCCGAGCCCCTACATGTATCTCTTCCGGTTCGCCGGCGAGGCGGGGGAGAGCGGCTTCGACGTGGTCGGCTCCAGCCCCGAGGCGCTGGTGAAGGTGACCGAGGGGCGCGCCATGCTGCACCCCATCGCGGGCACCAGGCCGCGCGGCGCGACCCCGGGCGAGGACGCGGCGCTCGGCGCCGAGCTGCTGGCCGACCCCAAGGAGCGCGCCGAGCACCTGATGCTGGTCGACCTCGGGCGCAACGACCTCGGCCGGGTCTCGGTGCCCGGCACCGTCGAGGTCGTCGACTTCATGTCGGTCGAGCGGTACAGCCACGTGATGCACATCGTCTCCACGGTCACGGGACAACTGGCCGACGACCGCACCGCGTTCGACGCGCTCACCGCCTGCTTCCCGGCCGGCACGCTCTCGGGGGCGCCGAAGCCGCGCGCCATGGAGATCATCGAGGAGCTGGAGCCGACCCGGCGCGGTGTCTACGGCGGCTGCGTCGGCTATCTCGACTTCGCGGGCGACGCGGACACCGCGATCGCCATCCGCACCGCCGTGCTGCGGGACGGAGTGGCCCATGTGCAGGCAGGCGCCGGGGTGGTCGCCGACTCCGATCCGGTCGCCGAGGACACCGAGTGCGCCAACAAGGCGGCGGCCGTGCTCAGGGCGGTGGCCACGGCCGGGAGGTTGCGCGGTAGCGTGGAAGCGTGAGCCGAAACCCGTCCGACAGCGCCAGGGTGTCGCGCCGCGCACTCGGCGCGGCGCTGCTGAGCGGCGCGTCCGGGGCAGCCGTCGTGCTGGTCTCCGCCGGCCAGACCTGGGGCGAGGGGGATGCCCAGGGAGGCGGCGCCGAGCTGCCGGTGACGGCCAGCGGAAGCGCGGTCTCGGGGCTGCCTAGCGCGTTGGCGCTGGTCGGCCTCGCCGCGCTGGTCGCGGTCTTCGCGGTGCGCGGCACCGGCCGTTACGTGGTGGCCTCCGTGCTGGCGCTCAGCGGCGCCGGGTCGATCGCCGCCGCGCTGCTGGGCTACGGCGACTCGGAGGCGCTGGACCGCGCGGCGGTCGAGGCGATGGGCGTCTCGGACGTGGCGGTGACCTCCGTGAGCCACACCGGCTGGCCCTGGTTCTCCGCGCTGGGCGGACTGCTGCTGCTCTGCGCCGGCCTGTTGGCGCTGAGCTACGGCCGGCAGTGGCCGGCCATGTCCAGCCGCTACGAGCGCGGCGGCCGTGAGGCACGAGGCCGGCGCGGCGGTCGCGGCGGCGAGGACCCCGAGCGGCCCGAGGACATCTGGCGGGCGCTGGACCGGGGCGAGGACCCCACCTGAACGGCCGGCGCCGCCCGGCGTTCCGGCCCCGGGGCACGGGGTGACGCACCCCACCCGTCACGCCGGGAACGGCCTGCCACAATGGTGGGGGGCGCGGGACGTGAGCGCCCGGCACCTTTTCTTTCCGGAGGAGCGCACATGTCGGGTCAGCACGACCACGGACACACCCCTGCCGCCTGGACGGCGGTGACCATCGCCTTCATCGGGTTCTGCCTCGGCAGCTACTTCACCGTCGTCGCCCAGCCGTGGGGCGTCGCGGCCAGCGGTGTCGTGCTGGTGCTCGCCGCCGTGGTCGGCCTCGTGATGCGGGCCATGGGCCTCGGCCAGCAGCCGGCCCCGGCGCGGGTCGCGAAGCCGGCCGTCGCGGCTGAGCCCGCGCCGGCCGTCGAGCCGGCGACGCCGGCCGCCGCCGGCTGAGCGGGGCCGCCGACCGGCCCACTTCCGCACGCGCGGTGTCGCGGCGGTGGTGAGACTGGTCACATGCGGCAACGACAGCGACTTCTCGACGCGAGAGCACCACTGGCCGCCGTCGCCCTGCTGGGCGCGGCGGTCAGTTGCGTGGTGCTCAGGGACCCGACGCGGGCGGGGAGTTTCCCGCCCTGCCCGCTGCTGACCGGGTTCGGCCTGCACTGCCCGGGGTGCGGCGGGCTGCGGGCGGTGCACGCGCTGGCGCACGCGGAGTGGTCGGTGGCGTGGCACGCCAACGCGCTGGTGGTCGCGGCGGCGGTGCTCGTGGGGCTCGGGCTGCTGGGCTGGCTGGTCGCGGCGTTGGCCGGGATCTCGCGGCGGGTGGCCCTCCCCGCGTCGGCGGGGTGGGGCGCGCTCGCCCTGGTGACGGCGTTCACGCTGCTGCGCAACGCCCCGCCCGGCGCGTTCCTCACACCGGGCGGGTAGCGGGTGGCGGCTGCCGCGGGGTACGGGGCGCGTTCTCGGCGCGGGGACCACGCGGGGGCGAGGGCGGCGACCCACCCCGGCCGACAGGGACGCCGACAGGGACCACCGCCGCCGGCGACCGCCGTGGGCACCGGTGGGAAGCAGCCGCGCATACCGCTCTGACCAGGGAGTTCGTGAGGTGGATGCAGGTCCCTGCGTTCTGCGTGGGCGGGTGGTGAGGGGGCGGCGGGGGGCGGATACTATCGGTGGGGATTGCTCTCCCCACACCGACAGGAAGGGGCCGGTCGCGTGAGTGTGCTCGACGAGATCATCGAGGGAGTCCGCGCCGACCTCGCAGAGCGGCAGGCGCAGGTCTCCCTTGACCAGCTCAAGGAGCGCGCAGCCGAGGCCCCCCCGGCGAAGGACGGGGTGGCCGCCCTCAAGGGGGACAGCGTCACCGTCATCTGCGAGGTCAAGCGCTCCAGCCCCTCCAAGGGCGCGCTGGCCGCGATCGCCGACCCGGCCGGCCTCGCCGCCGACTACGAGGCGGGCGGCGCCGCCGCCATCTCCGTGCTGACCGAGCGCCGCCGCTTCGGCGGCTCGCTCGCCGACCTCGCCGAGGTGCGCGCCCGGGTGGACATCCCGGTGCTGCGCAAGGACTTCGTCGTCACCTCCTACCAGCTGTGGGAGGCCCGCGCGCACGGCGCCGACCTGGTGCTGCTGATCGTCGCCGCGCTGGACCAGCCGGCGTTGGTCTCGCTCGTGGAGCGCGCCGAGTCGATCGGCCTGACGCCCCTGGTCGAGGTGCACGACGAGGACGAGCTGGAGCGCGCGGTGGACGCCGGCGCCCGGATCATCGGGGTGAACGCGCGGGACCTGCGCACCCTCCAGGTCGACAGGTCGACCTTCGAGCGGGTGGCGCCCGAGATCCCCGAGGGGATCGTCCGGGTCGCCGAGTCCGGGGTGCGCGGTCCGCACGACCTGATCGCCTACGCCAACGAGGGCGCCGACGCCGTGCTGGTCGGCGAGTCCCTGGTGACCGGCCGCGACCCGCGCACGGCGGTCGCCGACCTGGTCGCCGCCGGTGCCCACCCCGCCCTGCGGCAGGGGCGCTGAGAGAGCGTGTCCGCCGTCCCCTCCGCCGAGCGCGTTCCCGCGCCGCCCCGAGACCGCCGCGACCGCGCGGTCGGGCGGATAGCGGTGCGCGGCGCCAGGGGCGCGCGACCGCGCGGTCCGCGCGGGCCCGCGCGCCGGGTGCTCGGCCGTCGGGTGCGCTACCACATCGGCTGCGAGCCGGGTCAGATCAGCGGTCGCCGATGGCAGGCCGCCCCCGGGGCCTGACCGGCCCCCGCCCGTCGGGCGCCCTCCGTCGTCGGGGGACGCGCGACGCGCACGCCCCGTTGAACGGCGCCGCGCCGTTCCCGCGCCCCCTCCCGCGCCACCGCGCGCTCCGGCGTCCCGCCGAGCGCCGCGGGCGCGCCACGGGGTTCCCCTTTCGCTTTCGTTCCGTCTCGCTTCGCGCGCCTCCCCAGGTCGCGCGCTGTCCCGGAAGGCAGATCCACCCATGTCCGCCGAGTACTTCCATCCCGACCACGAGGGCGAGGTGCCCGACGCCCGCGGGTACTTCGGTGCCTTCGGCGGCACCTTCGTCCCGGAGGCCCTGCGGGCCGCCATGGACGAGGTCGCCGACGCCTACGAGAAGGCGAGGAACGACCCCGCCTTCGTCGCCGAGCTGGACGACCTGATGGTCAACTACGCCGGCCGCCCCAGCCCGCTGACCGAGGTGCCCCGGTTCGCCGGGCACGCCGGTGGCGCGCGGGTCTTCCTCAAGCGCGAGGACCTCAACCACACCGGCTCCCACAAGATCAACAACGTGCTGGGCCAGGCCCTTCTGACCCGCCGGATGGGCAAGACCCGGGTGATCGCCGAGACCGGCGCCGGGCAGCACGGCGTCGCCACCGCGACCGCCTGCGCGCTCTTCGGCCTGGAGTGCACCATCTACATGGGGGAGATCGACACCGAGCGTCAGGCGCTCAACGTCGCCCGGATGCGGATGCTGGGCGCCGAGGTGATCGCCGTCTCCTCGGGGAGCCGCACCCTGAAGGACGCCATCAACGAGGCGTTCCGCGAGTGGGTGGCCACCGTCGACGAGACCCACTACCTCTTCGGCACCGCGGCCGGGCCGCACCCGTTCCCCGCGCTGGTGCGGGACTTCCACCGGGTGATCGGCGTCGAGGCCAGGCGGCAGATCCTGGAACGGGTCGGGCGGCTGCCCGACGCCGTGGTGGCCTGCGTGGGCGGCGGCTCCAACGCCATCGGCCTCTTCCACCCGTTCGTGGCCGACGCCGGCGTGCGGCTGGTCGGCTGCGAGGCGGCCGGCCACGGCGTGGAGTCCGGGGAGCACGCGGCGACACTGACCGCGGGCGAGCCCGGCATCCTGCACGGCTCGCGCTCGTTCGTCCTCCAGGACGACGAGGGCCAGATCACCGAGCCGTACTCGATCTCCGCCGGCCTCGACTACCCGGGCATCGGCCCGGAGCACGCCCACCTCAAGGCGAGCGGGCGGGGCGAGTACCGCCCGGTCACCGACGCCCAGGCGATGGAGGCGCTGCGGCTGCTCTCCCGCACCGAGGGCATCATTCCGGCCATCGAGTCGGCCCACGCGCTGGCCGGCGCGCTCGACCTCGGCCGCGAGCTGGGCCCGGAGGCCGTGCTGGTGGTCAACCTCTCGGGCCGCGGCGACAAGGACATGGACACCGCCGCCCGGTACTTCGGGCTCTACGACGGCGAGGAGAACGACCGGTGAGCGAGCAGCAGGCGGCAGGCGGACGACTCGACCTGCTGAGCGCCACACTGGCCGACACGGCCGCGGCCGGCCGCGCCGCGCTGGTGGGCTACTACCCGGCCGGCTTCCCCACGGTGGACGGCGCGGTGCGCGCCGCGACCGCCATGGTGGAGGGCGGCTGCGACATCGTCGAGATCGGGCTGCCGCACAGCGACCCGGTGCTCGACGGCCCGGTGATCCAGACCGCCGACGACATCGCGCTGCGCGGCGGGGTGCGGATCGCCGACGTGCTGCGCACGGTGCGCGAGGTGCACGCGGCGACGGGTGTCCCGGTGCTGGTGATGACCTACTGGAACCCGGTGGACCGCTACGGCCCCGAGCGTTTCGCCGCGGAGCTGGCCGAGGCGGGCGGCGCCGGGTGCATCCTGCCCGATCTGCCGGTCGAGGAGTCGGACGCCTGGCGGAAGGCGGCCGAACAGCACGCCCTCGCCACGGTGTTCGTGGTCGCGCCGAGCAGCAGGGACGAGCGGCTGGCCACCATCACGGCGGCCGGCAGCGGCTTCGTCTACGCCGCCTCCCTGATGGGCGTCACCGGCGGCCGGGCGGCCGTCAGCGCCCAGGCGGCCACCCTGGTCGAGCGGACCAGGGCCACCACCGAGCTCCCGGTCTGCGTCGGCCTCGGAGTCTCCAGCGAGGCGCAGGCGGCGCAGGTCGCCGGGTTCGCGGACGGGGTGATCGTCGGATCCGCCTTCGTCAAGGTGGTGCTCGACCACGAGGGCGACGAGGCCGGCGCGCTGACACGACTGCGCGCCCTGGCCGGCGAGTTGGCGCGGGGCGTGCGCTCCGGGCGCTGAGGCGCGCGGTGGCGTGAACCCCTCCGTCGGGGCCGACCGGTACAGTCGCTCCATGGGGATCGAGGGGACCACGGAGGACATAGCCTGGCAGCCGCCGACCACCGTGGAGGAGCGGCTCTACCAGGCGGGACTCCAGGCGGACTGGCCGGCGTACTTCGAGGTTGTGGCGGGCACCGACCTCTTTCTGCCCACGTCGCGCGAGCTGGCGGACGCGGTGCCGGGACGGCTGCGGTTCAGCCCGTTCCACCACCCGGAGGTCAAGGGGCTGTGCCTGCCCGTCTTCACGCGGGGGATGCTGCCGACGCCCGCCGACGACGGGGTCTTCGAGCGTTCGTCGCTGGCCGACCTCGCCAAGTACTGGCCGCGTCCGGCGCGTTGGCTCGCGGTCAACCCCGGCACCCCGGTGGAGACGCTGCTGCCCGCCGAGCCGCGCAAGTGGAAGCGGCAGGCGAAGCACGGCGCCGAGGAGCGTCAGCTGAAGACGCTCTGGACGGGGCACCGCGGCGGCCCGATGGCACACGGTCTGGCCTGCGGCGCGCTGCTGATGGTCAACAACGCGGCCATCTGGAACCACATGGGCTGGCAGGGCGGCGGCTACACCGAGGAGAAGGAGCTGCTGCGCTCCTGGTGGGGCGTGGGGAGCAGGGCGCAGTGGCAGGGGATACTGCGACGGCTGCTGGGCGGTCAGGTGATCTCGCCCGCCTGGGAGTTCGTGCTGCGGGTGCGGCAGGCGATGGTGCAGGAGTACGGGACGACGCCGAACCCGGTGGCCTGGCGGGAGGCGGCCGAGCGGGTGTTGCTCTCCCGCACCGCCGAGGTGGTGGACCGCACCGGCCGGCCGCCCGAGTTCGACCTGGACGCCGACATCGCGCTGGCCCACGAGCTGATCGGCCAGGTGCTGCGGTACGAGTCGCGGTTCCGCGCCGACGGGCTGCTGACCGACGACGGCTGCGTGCGTTCCGTCCTCGCCTGGGACATGGGGCGGGCCTCCTGCATGGCGCGTTGGGGCCTGGGGGCGCGTTTCGCGGAGCTGAACGAGACGGAGCAGGCGGTGCTGCGGGCCGGCGAGGGGGCGCGCCAGGTCTACGACTCCTGGGGCGAGTTCGCCGCCGGCTATGTGCTGGGGCGCTGTCTGCACTTCGACAGCGAGGAGTTCGGCGACTGGTACACGGAGATGGTCGACGTCTTCCGCATCCTGACGACCGATCCGGAGAGCCCCTGGCTGAGCGTCCCCTGGGAGCAGCCGGCGGTCGACCTGACCGAGCGCTGACGGCGGAGCGCGCGCCCCGGGCGCGCGCCGGACCGCGCCGCGCGCCGGCGCTGCGGGACCGTTCCGCGCGCCGGTGCCGTCGAGTCGCCCGTGGCGCCGGGGAGTTCGCCCGGCCGGCGGTCGACTCGCGCGCGGTGCGCGGAGATCCGCCGGTATCGCCCGACAAGGGCCTAGCGTGACCGTTATGCGTGTACTGGTCACCGGAGGAGCCGGTTTCATCGGCTCGCACATCGTGGAAGAGTTGCTGGCCGCCGGCCACGAGCCGACGGTGCTCGACATCCGGCCGCCCGTGCCGGGCGAGCCCTTCGAGCAAGTCCCCTGGGTCCGCGCGGACATCCGCGACCCGCAGGCGCTGGCCCGCGCGCTGCCGGGGATGGAGGCGGTCTGCCACCAGGCCGCCATGGTCGGTCTCGGCAAGGACTTCTCGGACGCGCCCGAGTATGTCGCCGTCAACGACCTGGGCACAGCGGGGCTGCTGGCGGCGATGGTCGACGCCGGGGTGCGCGACCTGCTGCTGGCCGGCTCGATGGTGGTCTACGGCGAGGGCCGTTACGACTGCCTGCGGCACGGCCAGGTCAGGCCGGGGCCGCGCCGGGTAGCCGACCTGGACGTGGGGCGCTTCGAGCCGCCGTGTCCCGAGTGCGGCGCGCCGCTGGTGCCGGGGCTGGTCGAGGAGGACGAGCCGGTCGACCCGCGCAGCGTCTACGCCGCCACCAAGCTGGCCCAGGAGAACCTGGCGTCGGCGTGGGCGCGGGACGTCGGCGGGCGGGCGACCGTGCTGCGCTACCACAACGTCTACGGCGACCGGATGCCGCGCGACACGCCCTACGCGGGGGTCGCGGCGTTCTTCCGTTCCGCGCTTGAGGCGGGCGAGCCGCCGCGGGTCTTCGAAGACGGCGCGCAGCGGCGGGACTTCGTCCATGTCACGGACGTCGCCAGGGCCAACGCGGTGGCGCTGGCCGCCCTCGCCGACCGGCGCGCCGGCAGCGTGCGCGCCTACAACACCGGCAGCGGGCAGCCGCACACCGTCGGCGAGCTGGCCGCCGCGCTGTCGGCGGCGCGCGGCGGCCCGGCGCCCCAGGTCACCGGCGACTTCCGGCTGGGGGACGTGCGCCACATCACCGCCTCCTCGGCCCGGCTCCACAAGGAGCTGAACTGGTCGCCCCGGGTCGAGTTCGAGGAGGGCGTGACCCGCTTCGCGAACGCCCCGCTGCGCGCCGTCTGAGCCCTCAGCTCCCCGCCCACCCCCGCCGGCCGTGAACCACCCGGCGGGGGTGGGATTTTCATGTCGGTCACCGGTCCGGGCGTCGTTCCGGGGGAGAAAAACCACCGCTTCGAGTGGCGCGGCCGGCGCGTTGGCCCACGCGTCCCCCACCCGCCCCGGGCGGCGGGCCACACTCCCCGGCACGCGTGCGCCCGCCGCGCGCCGAGGGATGCCCGGAGGGCGCCGACCGCGACGCGGGGAATCGAACGCCGGGTTTTATCAGCGGTGTTGTCCAGGTATACGGCGTATGTCTTCGTAGGGTGTGCCGGGTGACCAACCATTCATCCCCGCAGGGCGACCTGGTGCTGCCCTGCCTGAACGAGGCCGAGGCCCTGCCGTGGGTCCTCGACCGGGTCCCCGAGGGCTGGCGGGCCGTCGTGGTCGACAACGGCTCGACCGACGGCTCCGCGCGGATCGCCGAACGGCTGGGAGCCCACGTGGTGTTCGAGCCGCGCCGCGGCTTCGGCGCCGCCTGCCACGCCGGGCTGCTGGCCGCCACCGCCGAGCTGGTGGCGTTCTGCGACTGCGACGCCACCCTCGACCCGGGCGAACTGCCGCGGGTCGCCGCCCCGGTGGCACGCGGCGAGGCCGACCTGGTGCTGGCCCGCCGCCGCCCGACCGACCGGGGCGCCTGGCCGCTGCACGCCAGGGTCGGCAACCAGGCGCTCTCCCGGCTGGTGCGCCGCCGCACCGGGCTGCGCCTGCGCGACCTCGGGCCGATGCGGGTCGCCCGCAGGGAGCCCCTGCTGGCCCTGGACCTGACCGATAGGCGCAGCGGCTACCCGCTCCAGATGGTGGTGGGCGCCGTCGACGCCGGCTGGCGGGTGGTGGAGACCGAGGTGCCCTACCGGCCCCGCGTCGGCGCCTCCAAGGTGACCGGCACCTGGCGCGGGACCTGGCACGCCGTGCACGACATGCGGGAGGTACTGAAGTGAGCACTTCGCCGGCCGGCCCCACGCTGCTGGTCATCGCCAAGGAACCCGTCCCCGGGCGGGTCAAGACCCGGCTGACGCCGCCGTTCACCCCCGAGGAGGCGGCGGCTCTCGCCGAGGCCGCGCTCGCCGACACCCTCGCCACGCTGCTGCGGGTCCCCGCGTCCCGCCGGGTGCTGGTGCTCCAGGGCCGCACCGGGCCCTGGCTGCCGCCCGGCTACGCGGTGGTGCCGCAGTGCGGCGGCGGCCTCGACGAACGGATCGCGGCGGCGTTCGCCGGGTGTACCGGGCCCACCCTGTTGGTGGGCATGGACACACCGCAGCTGACCCCGGGGCTGCTGGCCCCGGCCACCGGCTCCGACAGCTGGCCGCCGGGGCGTGCCTGGTTCGGCCCCGCCGAGGACGGCGGTTTCTGGGCGCTCGGCTTCGCCGAGCCGCGCCCCGACCTGGTGCTCGGCGTGCCGATGTCGACGCCCGACACCGGCCGCCTCCAGCGGCGGCGGCTGCGCGAGGCCGGCCTCGACGTGCGCGCCCTGCCGCCGCTGCGCGACGTCGACACGGCCGCCGACGCGGCCGAGGTCGCCGCCGCGCGGCCGGGCGGCCGGTTCGCCGCCGCCCACGCGCGGCTGGCGCCCGGGCCGGTGGCGGGGGGCCGGAGCCGATGACGACGACGGCCGCGACCACGACCGCCTGGTCGACCGACCCCTACACGCTGGCGCTGCGCGCCGGCCGGGGCCCGCTCTTCCTGCGCCGCGCCGACGGCCACCGGCTGCGCCTGGAGGTCGAGCGCTGGTGCGCCCGCCCCGACGCCGCCGACCGCACCGTGCTCGACCGCTGCGTGGGCACCGTGCTCGACGTGGGCTGCGGCCCCGGCCGCATGGTGGCGGCGCTGACCGGGCGGGCCGCCAGGGCGCTCGGCATCGACACCGCGTGGGCGGCCGTGCGGCACACCCGCGACCACGGCGGGATCGCGCTGCACGCCTCCGTCTTCGACGCGCTCCCCGACGAGGGCGGCTGGGACAGCCTGCTGCTGATGGACGGCAACGTGGGCATCGGCGGCGACCCGCCGACGCTGCTCCGCCGCCTGGGGCAACTCGCCACGCCCGGCGGCCTGCTGCTGGTGGAGGCGGCCGGCGCCGAGGTGGACGAGCGCTTTCTGGCCTGGCTCGACAACGGCAGGGGCGGCACCAGCCCCGCGTTCCCCTGGGCCGTGGTCGGCGCCCGGGCGCTCTGCTCCCACGCGGAGGTCGCCGGCTGGGACCCGGTCGCCCACTGGACGGCCGGGTCCCGCGCGTTCCTCGCGTTGCGCCGGGGCTGACCCCGAAGACCCCGGTCCGCCCCGGCGGGCCGGGGACGACCCTCCGGCGGGCCGGGGGCCACTGGTCTACCAGGTGGTTCGGTAGAGGTGGTTGACCAGCAGCGCCATCACCACCTGCGCGGCCAGCCACCACCGCGCGCGCCTGGGCGGCAGCAGCGCCGTCAGCGGCAGCAGCCACATCACGAACGGCAGCCAGATCCGCTCCGTCTCCGCCTTGCTCATCCCCGACAGGTCGGCCACCAGCAGCGCGCCCAGCGCCGCGCCCGACAGCACCACCAGCGCCCGGTACCCGCGCACCGCCGGCCGGCCCGGCGCCAACTCCCGCAGCGCCCCGGTTAGTCGGGGGCCCCACTGCCACAGCGCCGCCGCCGTCGCCAGCCCCACCGTCAACACCTGGGCGGCGAGGTTCGCCCAGACGAAGTAACCGTAGGGGCGTTGCCCGCCGGCGCCCGCGAAGTAGCGGTCCACCAGCACCGTGTACCCCTCGTACCACCAGAAGCCGCCCGCCGTGAAGACCGCCACCCAGGCCGCCACCCCCAGCAGCACATAGGGCACCGGCCGCCATGTCCTGGTCAGCGCCAGCACCGCGACGCCGACCAGCGCCATCAGCGTCAGCCCGTAGGACAGGTAGCACAGCAGCCCGAAGAGCAGCCCGGAGCCGAGGGCCGCCCCCCGCCAGCGCCACCCGGGACCGTTCCGCACCCCGCGCCCCGCCAGCGCCAGCAGGGCCAGCGCCCACGCGGCGACCGCCGCGAAGTACGCGTCGGCCGAGACCCCCAGCCAGACCGCCGCCGGCGCCAGCACCAGGAACGGCGCCGCCCGCCGCGCGAGCCGCTCCCCGGAGAGCAGCCGCACCGTCAGCAGCACGGCGGCCGGGATGGTCGCCGCCCACACCACGCAGAACATCGACGCCCAGATCCCGCCGTGCAGCCCGACCCGGTCCAGCAGCGCGAACGTCAACGTGGCGCCCGGCGGGTGCCCCGCCACGTGCGCGGGCCAGTTGTCCACCGCGTCGATCGGGATGCGCGCGACGAACCCGTCGAGGAAGTGCCCCCACCCCGGCATCGCGTTGACCTCGCCGACCGAACGCAGATACTCGTGCTTGGTCTCCAGGTTGTTGACCACTCCCCGGTACCAGCCGTCGATCCAGGCCAGCGTCAGCAGCCAGCCCATCGACCCCGCCCAGCTGGCCGCCAGCAGCCAGCGCCACGGCAGCCGCCGCGCCAGCGCCGGCCCGTAGAGCACCCCGAGCCCGGCCAGCAGCAGCGCCGGCACGGTGCCGGGGCCCACGTGCGGCGCCCAGCTGGCCAGCAGCGGCGGCGACTGGAGGCGCAGCCGGTCGCCGTCGTTGAGCGCCGTGCCGATCACCGCCGAGGCGGCGAAGAGCACGGCGGCGACCGCCGCCGCCACGCACTCCCCGCGCCACCCGGCGTCCGGCGGCTCGGGCACCGGTGGCTCCACCGCCTCCACCCGCGTACCGAGGGGTTCTCTGGGCGGCTGCCGCACGCCCGCTGGCTCAATGCTCGGAGATCTCACACCGGGACAAACGAGACGAACCATCCCGCGTCACCGGAGGGCCCAGCCGGATGCGCCCGTTCCGGGGCGTGTCCTGGCCGCCCCGGTGTCGTTTGGCCAGGGGTGAGCGCACGGAATCGAGAGGCACAGCGCAGCGCCAGGGAGCGACTGCGGGAGGAACGCGAACGGCAGCGCGCCGGAGAGCGGCGGCTGCGGCTGGTGAAGATCGGCGGCATCGCCGCGCTGGTCCTGGCCATCGCCGCCGGGGCCGGCTTCCTGGCGGCCGGCAGCGGCAGCGACGACGACAACGCGGGCCCCGCCGCCGAGCCCATCTCCGTGGGCGAGCGCGAGGCGCCGGCGGTGCTGACGGTCTACGAGGACTTCCGCTGTCCCGCCTGCGCGCAGTTCGAGAACGCCTTCCGCTCGACGATCGACGAGCTGACCGGGTCCGGCCAGCTGCGCGTCGACTACCACCTGGTCACCATCATCGACGGCAACATGCGGGGCAACGGCTCCCGCTACGCGGCCAACGCCGCTGCCTGCGCCCGTGACCAGGGGGCCTTCCCCGAGTACCACGACCTGCTCTTTCAGAACCAGCCGGCCGAGACGGACGACGCGTTCGCCGACAAGTCCCGGCTGATCGACCTGGCCAGGGACATCGACGCGCTGGACAACGAGACGTTCCGCTCCTGCGTCCAGGACGGCACCCACGACGACTGGGCCAGCCGCTCCAACGCGGACTTCCTGGACGGCGACTTCAACGCGACCCCGACGGTGCTGCTCGACGGCGAGCGAATGGGCCAGGGCGGCGACCCGCTGACGCCGGAGTTCCTCCGCGACAGCGTGACGGGGACGGCCGGCTGACCCTCGGCGGGTCCTCGCGGGTGCGTTCAGGCGTACGGGGCGGGCTAGTTCAGCCCCCGCGCGCGGCCCGGTGGTAGCGTCGGCTGCACCATGGAGATCCTTGCCTCAATCCCCAGTCCGGGCACCAGCGAGATCGAGCTGGGGCCGCTGCCGCTGCGTGGCTACGCGGTATGCATCATCATCGGCGTCTTCCTCGCCATCTGGCTGGGCGGCCGGCGGTGGACGCAGCGGGGCGGGCAGCCGGGCACCGTCGCCGACATCGCCGTCTGGGCGGTGCCGTTCGGCCTGATCGGGGCGCGGATCTACCACGTGGTCACCGATTACCAGCTGTACTTCGACGAGGGCCGCGACCCGGTCGACGCCTTCAAGATCTGGGACGGCGGCATCGGCATCTGGGGCGCGATCGCCGGTGGGGCGCTGGGCGCGTGGATCGCCTGCCGCCGCCGGGGGATCGCGCTGCCGCCGATGGCGGACGCGATCGCGCCGGGGATCGCGTTCGCCCAGGCCATCGGCCGCTGGGGCAACTGGTTCAACCAGGAGCTGTACGGGCGCGAGACCGACCTCCCCTGGGCCGTGGAGATCGACAACGGTCTGGACACCGGCACCTTCCACCCCACCTTCCTGTACGAGTCGCTGTGGTGCGTGGGCGTCGGCGTGCTGGTCATCTGGGCCGACCGCCGCTTCCGGCTCGGCCACGGGCGTTCGTTCGCGCTCTATGTCGCGGCGTACACGGTGGGCCGGTTCTGGATCGAGTACCTGCGGATCGACGAGGCCCACGAGTTCCTCGGGCTGCGGCTCAACAACTGGACCTCCATCGCCGTCTTCCTGGGCGCCGTCGCCTACATGGTGATCTCCGCCCGCCGCCACCCCGGCCGCGAGGAGAACGTGGAGCCCGCGCCGGACGACCCGACGGCCCCGGAGGCCGAGGAGTCCGCCGAGCCGAGGGGCGCGGGCGAGCCGCGCGGCGCCGAGGCCGAGGGCGAGGGCGACGAGTCGGGGAGCGCCGGCTCCGGGGGTGTCGGCCGGGGCAAGGGGCTCGGCAAGAGCGCGGACGCGGAGGCGGCCGACGGCGCCGCCCCCGCCGCGACCGGCTCCCGGACCGCCGACGAGAAGGCCGGCGACGAGAAGGCCGAGGACGAGGGGAAGGCCGAGGGCGGGAAGGCCGACGAGGAGAAGAGCGTCAAGGCCGCCACCGAGAAGTAGCCCCCGGACCTCGACCCCCGCCGACGCCGCCCGGTACCCTCCGGGCGGCGTTGACCTGTTCGGGGCATTCGGGGCCTTCGGCAGGTCCGCTTGTTTCCCGTGGGTTTCACTTCGTTGACGGCGGGCATGTGCCAGTACGCCCTCAGGACATCGGCGTCCTTCGGCACCCAGCGACCACGAGGCCCGAAACGGCCCATAACGTCGCTACCACACACGCAGAAGTCCGTATCGTGGACTGTGCTATCCGCTTCCCGGGAATCGGGTCATCGTGTAATCTGCACGAAAAATTAACGAACGCCAGGGCCAACGTCGTCCCTCGTAAGTCACAGCGACCAAGACGACGACGGGAGAGCCGATGCGTTCTGCGTCCCACCCGGTCAAGCAGGGGATGTACGACCCGCGCCAGGAGCACGACGCGTGTGGCGTCGGCTTCGTCGCCACCCTCACCGGCGAGCCCAGCCATCAGCTGGTCGACCAGGCACTCGCCGTCCTGCGCAATCTCGAACACCGTGGGGCCACCGGCTCGGACCCGGACACCGGCGACGGCGCCGGCATCCTCCTCCAGATCCCGGACGCCTTCCTCCGGGAGAACGTCTCCTTCGCGCTGCCGGTCGCCGGCGGCTACGCCGTGGGCATGGCGTTCCTCCCCACCGACGAGGCCGAGCTGGCCACCGCCGTCGCCCGGGTCGAGGAGATCACCGCCGAGGAGGGGCTGACCGTCGTCGGCTGGCGCGAGGTGCCGACCGCCCCGCAGCTGCTGGGCGCGGCGGCCCGCGCGACGATGCCGACGTTCCGGCAGCTCTTCGTCGCCGACGGGCGGGACGGCCGCACCGGCATCGAGCTGGACCGGATCGCCTTCGCGCTGCGCAAGCGCGCCGAGCGCGAGGCCGGGGTCTACTTCCCCTCGCTCTCCAGCCGGACGCTGGTCTACAAGGGGATGCTGACCACCGGGCAGCTGGAGCCGTTCTACCCGGACCTCTCCGACCGCCGCCTGACCAGTGCCGTCGCACTGGTCCACTCGCGGTTCTCCACCAACACCTTCCCGTCCTGGCCGCTCGCCCACCCGTACCGCTTCGTGGCGCACAACGGCGAGATCAACACCGTCCAGGGCAACCGCAACTGGATGCGCGCCCGGGAGTCGCAGCTGGCCACCGGCCTCTTCGGCGACCCGGAGCGGCTGTCGCGGGTCTTCCCGGTCTGCACGCCCGAGGCGTCGGACTCCGCGACGTTCGACGAGGTGCTGGAGCTGCTGCACCTCGGCGGGCGCTCGCTGCCGCACGCGGTGCTGATGATGGTCCCCGAGGCGTGGGAGAACCACCCGTCGATGGACCCCGCCAGGCGGGCGTTCTACCAGTACCACTCCACGCTGATGGAGCCCTGGGACGGCCCGGCCTGCGTGACCTTCACCGACGGCGTCCAGGTCGGCGCCGTGCTGGACCGCAACGGGCTGCGCCCCGGCCGCTACTGGGTCACCGACGAGGGCTTCGTCGTGCTCTCCTCCGAGGTCGGCGTCCTGGACATCGACCCCGCCAGGGTGGTGCGCAAGGGCCGCCTCCAGCCGGGCCGGATGTTCCTGGTGGACACCGCCGAGCACCGGATCATCGAGGACGACGAGATCAAGGAGCGGCTGGCCTCCGAGCACCCCTACGGGGAGTGGCTTGAGGACGGCCTGATCGACCTGGCCGACCTGCCGCAGCGCGAGCACGTGGTGCACACCCACGCCTCGGTCGCCCGCCGGCAGCAGACCTTCGGCTACACCGAGGAGGAGCTGCGGGTCCTGCTCACCCCGATGGCGAGGACCGGCGCCGAGCCCATCGGCTCGATGGGCACCGACACCCCGATCGCCGCGCTCTCCGACCGGCCACGGTTGATCTTCGACTACTTCACCCAGCTGTTCGCGCAGGTCACCAACCCTCCGCTGGACGCCATCCGGGAGGAGCTGGTCACCTCGCTGCTCTCCTCGCTCGGCCCCCAGGGCAACCTGCTGGAGCCGACCGCCGCCTCCTGCCACAGCGTGACGCTGCCGTTCCCGGTGATCGACAACGACGAGCTGGCCAAGCTCATCCACATCAACGCCGACGAGGAGCTGCCCGACTTCGCCTCCACCACGCTCTCCGGGCTCTACCGGGTCTCCGGCGGCGGCGCGGCGCTGGCCAGGCGGCTGGACGAGATCTGTGCCGAGGCCGACGCGGCGATCGCCGAGGGCGCGCGGATCGTCGTGCTCTCCGACCGGCACTCGGACGCCGAGCACGCGCCGATCCCCTCGCTGCTGCTCACCTCGACCGTGCACCACCACCTGATCCGCACCAAGCAGCGCACCCAGGTGGGGCTGCTGGTGGAGGCGGGCGACGTGCGCGAGGTGCACCATGTGGCGCTGCTGATCGGCTACGGCGCCGCCGCCGTCAACCCGTACCTGGCGATGGAGTCCGTCGAGGACCTGGTCAGCCGGGGCACCTATCTGCCGGGGTTGGACGCCGAGACCGCGATCGGGAACCTGATCAAGGCGCTCGGCAAGGGCGTGCTGAAGGTGATGTCCAAGATGGGCATCTCCACGGTCGCCTCCTACCGGGGTGCGCAGGTCTTCGAGGCGATCGGGCTGGACGCGGCGTTCGTCGACCGCTACTTCCACGGCACCACCACCAAGATCGGCGGCGCCGACCTCGACGTGGTGGCCCGCGAGGTCGCCGCCCGGCACGCCGCCGCCTACCCGGCCTCCGGGGTGGCGCCGGCACACCGCACGCTGGAGATCGGCGGCGAGTACCAGTGGCGGCGCGAGGGCGAGCCGCACCTCTTCGACCCGGAGGCGGTCTTCCGGCTCCAGCACTCGACGCGCGAGGGCCGCTACGACGTCTTCCGCCAGTACACCTCGCGGGTGAACGAGCAGGCCGAGCGGCTGATGACGCTGCGCGGGCTGTTCCGGCTGCGGGAGGGCGAGCGGCCGGCGGTGCCGCTGGACGAGGTCGAGCCGGTGAGCGAGATCGTCAAGCGGTTCTCCACCGGCGCGATGAGCTACGGCTCCATCTCGCGGGAGGCGCACGAGACGCTGGCCATCGCGATGAACCGGCTGGGCGCCAAGTCCAACACCGGGGAGGGCGGCGAGGACCCGGAGCGGCTGGTCGACCCGGAGCGGCGCAGCGCGATCAAGCAGGTCGCCTCCGGCCGGTTCGGCGTGACCAGCGAGTACCTGGTGCACGCCGACGACATCCAGATCAAGATGGCGCAGGGCGCCAAGCCGGGCGAGGGCGGCCAGCTGCCCGGCCACAAGGTCTACCCGTGGGTGGCCAGGACCCGGCACTCGACGCCGGGCGTCGGCCTGATCTCGCCGCCGCCGCACCACGACATCTACTCGATCGAGGACCTGGCGCAGCTGATCCACGACCTGAAGAACGCCAACCCGGCGGCCCGCATCCACGTGAAGCTGGTCTCCGAGGTCGGCGTGGGCACCGTCGCCGCCGGCGTCTCCAAGGCGCACGCCGACGTGGTGCTGATCTCGGGACACGACGGTGGCACCGGCGCCTCGCCGCTGACCTCGCTGAAGCACGCGGGCGGGCCGTGGGAGCTGGGCCTCGCCGAGACGCAGCAGACCCTGCTGCTCAACGGGCTGCGCGACCGGATCGTGGTGCAGACCGACGGGCAGCTGAAGACCGGCCGCGACGTGCTGATCGCCGCGCTGCTCGGCGCCGAGGAGTACGGCTTCGCGACGGCGCCGCTGGTGGTCTCCGGCTGTGTGCTGATGCGCGTCTGCCACCTGGACACCTGCCCGGTGGGGATCGCCACGCAGAACCCGGAGCTGCGGGAGCGGTTCACCGGCAAGCCGGAGTTCGTGGTCAACTTCTTCGAGTTCATCGCCGAGGAGGTCCGCGAGCTGCTGGCCGAGCTGGGCTTCCGCAGCCTCGACGAGGCGGTCGGCCACGCCGAGCTGCTGGACGTCTCGCGGGCCGTCGACCACTGGAAGGCGCAGGGCCTGGACCTGGAGCCGCTGCTCCACGTCCCCGAGCTGCCGGACGGCGCGCACCGCCGGCGGGTCGTCGAGCAGGACCACGGCCTGGCGAAGGCGCTGGACAACGAGCTGATCAAGCTGTCCGCCGACGCGCTGTCCGCCGAGCGCCCCGAAGACGCCCAGCCGGTCAGGGCGCAGGTCGCCGTCCGCAACATCAACCGCACCGTGGGCACCATGTTGGGCAACGCGGTCACCCGCCGCTTCGGCGGGGCGGGGCTGCCGGACGGCACCGTGGACATCACCTTCACGGGCTCCGCCGGCCAGTCGTTCGGCGCGTTCCTGCCGCGCGGGGTCACCCTGCGGCTGGAGGGCGACGCCAACGACTACGTGGGCAAGGGCCTCTCCGGCGGCCGGCTCGTGGTCAGGCCGGACCGGGGGGCCGACCATCTGCCCGAGTTCTCCACCATCGCGGGGAACACCATCGGCTACGGCGCGACCGGCGGCGAGATCTTCCTGCGGGGCCGGGTGGGGGAGCGGTTCTGCGTGCGCAACTCGGGCGCCACGGTCGTCGCCGAGGGCGTCGGCGACCACGGCTGCGAGTACATGACCGGCGGCCGGGCCGTGGTGCTCGGCGACACCGGGCGGAACTTCGCGGCCGGCATGTCCGGGGGCGTGGCCTATGTGGTCGATCTCGATCCCGATCTGGTCAACCACGGAATGGTCGCGATCGAACCGTTGGTGGCCGACGATCAGGAGTGGCTGCGCGACGTGCTGCGCCGCCACGCGGAGGAGGCCGGCTCCACCGTCGCCGACCGGCTGCTCAAGGACTGGGACAGCGCGCTGGTCCGGTTCAGCAAGATCATGCCCACCACCTACAAGGCCGTGCTCGCCGCCAAGGACGCCGCCGAGCGGGCCGGACTCAGCGAGTCCGAGACCCACGAGAAGATGATGGAGGCGGCGACCCATGGCTGACCCGAAGGGCTTTCTCACCACCGGCCGCGAGGTCGCCGAGACCCGCCCGGTCGACGAGCGCGTCAGGGACTGGAACGAGGTCTACGTCCCCGGCTCGCTGCTGCCGGTCATCACCAAGCAGGCCGGCCGCTGCATGGACTGCGGCGTCCCGTTCTGCCACAGCGGCTGTCCGCTGGGCAACCTGATCCCCGAGTGGAACGACTACGCCTACCGGGGCGACTGGGCCGCCGCCAGCGAGCGGCTGCACGCGACCAACAACTTCCCCGAGTTCACCGGGCGGCTGTGCCCCGCGCCCTGCGAGTCGGCGTGTGTGCTGGGCATCAACCGCCCGGCGGTCACCATCAAGAACGTCGAGGTGACCATCGTCGACAAGGCGTGGGAGGCCGGGGACATCACCCCGCAGCCGCCCGAGCGGCTCTCCGGCAAGACCGTCGCCGTGATCGGCTCCGGCCCCGCGGGCCTCGCCGCGGCCCAGCAGCTGACCCGCGCCGGGCACACGGTCGCCGTCTACGAGCGGGCCGACCGGATCGGGGGACTGCTGCGGTACGGCATCCCCGAGTTCAAGATGGAGAAGCGGCACCTCAACCGCCGCGTCGAGCAGATGCGGGCCGAGGGCACCAAGTTCCGCACCGAGGTGGAGATCGGCCGCGACGTGGACGCCGCCAAGCTCCGCCGCCGCTACGACGCCGTGGTGATCGCCGCCGGCGCGACGGCCGCGCGCGACCTGCCCGTTCCCGGGCGCGAACTCAACGGCGTGCACCAGGCGATGGAGTACCTGCCGCTGGCCAACAAGGTGCGGGAGGGCGACCTCACCCGGGCCCCGATCTCCGCCGAGGGCAAGCACGTGGTGGTCATCGGCGGCGGCGACACCGGCGCCGACTGCGTGGGCACCGCGCACCGGCAGGGCGCCGCCTCCGTCACCCAGCTGGAGATCATGCCGCGCCCGGGCGAGGAGCGGCCCTCCCACCAGCCGTGGCCGACGTTCCCGATGCTCTACAAGGTGACCTCGGCGCACGAGGAGGGCGGCGAGCGGGTCTACTCCGTCTCGACGACCCACTTCGAGGGCGACGAGGAGGGCGACGTCCAGTGGCTCCACCTGATCGAGGTGGAGTTCGTGGACGGCAAGCTGGAGCAGAAGGCCGGCACCGAGCGGCGCATCCCCGCCCAGCTGGTGACGCTGGCGATGGGCTTCACCGGCACCGACCAGGAGAACGGCCTGGTGCGGCAGTTCGGCCTCGAACTGGACGGCCGGGGCAACATCGTGCGCGACGCCAGCTACGCGACCAGTGCCGACGGCGTCTTCGTCGCCGGGGACGCCGGGCGCGGCCAGTCGCTGATCGTCTGGGCGATCGCCGAGGGCCGCGCGGCGGCACGCGGCGTCGACCGGTATCTCACCGGCCAGTCCACGCTGCCCTACCCGGTCCGGCCGACCGACCGCGCGTTGGCGGTCTGAGCCCTACCGACCGTCCGGACGGCCCGCCGGCCGTCCGGTGAGAGCGTGCCGTACAACGGGGTACGGACACAGCCGGCGCCCGCCCCTCCCCGACCGAGGGCGGGCGCCGGCATGTGCGGGTGAACGCGGCGACGGCCGCCCGTCAGCCGGCGTCCGGCTCGGCGACGGTCACCTCTTCGCCGGTGGTCGCGTCGACGACGGTCCGGTCGCCCAGCTCGGTCTCCAGCTCGACGGGCGCCTCGTCCAGCACCATGACCTCGGCGCACATGTCGACGGACGGGTCGGCCTCGGCCCAGCCGCCCACGATCACCAGCTCGTCGGTCTCCGCCACCCAGGCGCCGAAGTCGGCGTCGCACTGGCCGTGGCCGATCTCGACGGTCAGCTCCTCGTTGGTCGACTCGGCCGGCAACATGCCGGTCACCGAGGCGAGTTGCTCGGCGGGCTCGGCCGGAGGCACGGGCTCGGGCCAGCTCTCGGCGACCTCCCGCGCTCTGGCGTCGAAGGCCGCGGCGTCCGCGTCCTCGGCGTCGCCTTCCTCGCCGCCGCCCTCGGCGTTCTCGTCGCCCTGTCCGTCCTCGCCGTCCTCCGCGCCGTCCCCGGAACCGTCCTCGGACGGGGAGCCCGCGTCGTCGCCCGCGTCGTCGGGCGCGCTCTGCGACGGGTCGTTCGGCCGGCTCTCGTCGGAGTCGTCCGAGTCGGAACCACAGCCGACCAGCAGCAGGCCGGCGACCGCGACAGTGGGCACGATCATCTTGTTTCGCACGACGTACCTCCCTTTGCGTGTGCCGTTCTGACGTGACAGGGACCGATCAGGTTCCGTTTCTCGTCCTCGGCCGCCGAAGAACGGCCGACACACGGCCCGCCGGCGCCGGTGTGGACCCGGTCCCGGCGGGCCGCCGCCGCCCTCGGCGACGCGCGGAGCGGTTCCGGTGCCGGGGCGCGCGCTGTTCCCGGGGACGGTTCCCGGCCGTCCGTCCGCAGGGGTGAGGCGCGCGGGGAGGGGCGGGAGCGGTACCGTTCGGCTTGCCCGCACGGTTGCGGCCGTCGACGGCCGTTCCGCCGTGGCCGGAAGAGACGGTGGGGCGCCGCGCCGTGCCCTCCGCGTGCGAGAGTGGTCCGGACGCGGAGGCGGCAACGGATGTGCCCGACAGCCGTGTTGGCCCATTCCGAGCGCATCGAGAGGGTAGCGAGAGCAGTGGTTTTCCTGACGTCACGGGGGACAGGGAGCAGGGCGTGAAACCGTTGGAGCCCACGGATCCGCGTGAGTTGGGCGGGTACCGGTTGTTGGCGCGCCTCGGGGCCGGGGGGATGGGCCGGGTCTATCTGGGCCGGGCACCTGACGGGCGGACCGTCGCGGTGAAGCTGATCCATCCGCACTTCGCGTTCGAGCCGGAGTTCCGGCGCCGTTTCCGCCAGGAGGCCGCCGCGGTCCAGCGGGTCTCCGGCGAGTGGACCATGCCGGTGCTCGGCGCCGACACCGAGGCCGAGGTGCCGTGGCTGGCCACGGGGTTCGTGCCGGGGCCGGCGCTGACCCGCGCGGTGGACGAACTGCACGGCGCGCTCCCCGAGTTCTCCGTGTGGCGACTGGCCGAGGGGCTGGCCAGGGCGCTGATGGCCATTCACGGCGCGGGCGTGACACACCGTGACCTCAAGCCGTCGAACGTGCTGATCACGCTGGACGGCCCGCGCGTCATCGACTTCGGCATCGCCCGCGCCGCCGACGGGGCCGTCGCCACCCGGACGGGGGTGGCGATCGGCTCGCCCGGCTACATGTCGCCCGAGCAGGTGCGCGGCGAACGCCTCACCTTCGCCAGCGACATCTTCGGCCTCGGCGCCGTGCTGGCCTACGCCGCCAACGGCGAGGGGCCGTTCGGCACCCGCGACTCCGCCGCCCACTCGCTGATGCACCGCGTCGTCGCCGAGCCACCGACGCTCGACGGGCTCACGGGCGCGCTGCGCGACCTGGTGGAACGCTGTCTGGCCAAGGAGGCCGCCGACCGTCCCGAACCCCAGGAGATCGCGGAGGAGGCCGAGCGCCACCAGGACCCGGACGGCGCGGAAGGCGTGTGGCTGCCGCCGGCCCTGACCGCGCAACTCGGCAAGGAGGCGGCCCGGTTGCTGGCCCTCAGCGGCCCGACCGACACGCTGGTCGCCGGCTCCTCGACCGGCTTCGACGCCGGGGCCGCACCGTATGTGCCGACGACGCCGGCGTCCACGGACGACCCCACGCCGCGACCGGGCGCGCCACGGGGCGACTTCGGCTCGCCGTTCACCGTCCCTGACGCGCACGCGGCGCCCACCGAGGCAGCCACGCCCGCGGCTCCCGTCGCCTCGCTGGCCCCCGCCGAGCCCGCGACGCCTCCGCCGCCGGCCGCCCGCTCGACCCCCGCCGCCCCCGCGTTCGCCACCGTGTCCGCGCACGCGGCCCCCACGGAGATCGCCACCCCGCCGCCGGGCGACGCCGCGCCCCCGAGCGCGTCGGCGCCCGTGTCTGAGCCCGAGCCCGTGTCGGCGCCCGTGCCCGAGCCCCGTCCGCTGGCCGCCGAGGCGCCGCCGTCGGAGGCCCCCACCCGGACGCCGCCTCAGCGGGAGGGGCACGGCCGACAGGGCGGGCCCGAGCTCTCGCCGAAGTCGAAGACCGTGATGGGCTGGCTGCAGATCGTCTTCGGCGTCCTCGGTCTCGGCCGCTTCTACTCCGGTCACTGGGGCATCGGACTCCTCATGTTCTTCACCGCCGGCGGCGCCTTCTTCTGGGGGTTCGTCGACGGGATCCTCATCCTGAGGAGCGACGAACGCTACGACGGCAAGGGCCGGCTCATGACGAGACGACGCGAGGAACCCTGACGGCGGGCCGGGCGGGCCGGGCGGGCACCGCTCCGTCCGGCGGCCTCAGCCCTGGCCGTAGCAGAGGCAGAACGGATGGCCCGCCGGGTCCGCGTAGACCCGGAAGCCGACGGTCTCCCCGCCGCTGTCGTGGAGAAACGTCGCGCCGATGGCCAGCACCGCGGCCTCGGCCTCCGGCATGTCGGCGAGGGTCGGCACGTCGAAGTCGAGGTGCAGCTGCTGGGGGTGCTCCGGATCGGGCCAGGCCGGAGGCCGGTAGTCCTCCGCCCGTTGGAAGGCGAGGCGCCGGCCGTCGGGGCCGGTCAGCGTCACCCACTCCGGCCGGGAGGTGTCCGGCTCACTGCCGAGAATCCTCCCGTAGAAGCGGGCGAGGGCGGCCGGGTCGGGACAGTCGAAGACGACGCACTGGAGGGTGGCGATCATGCGGGCAGGGTAGTGGGCGCCACTGACACTCGGCCTCGGCTGCGTGTCCCCGGCCGTCAGTCCGCGAAGACGAAGGGGTCCACGGCGATCTCCTCGACGGCCAGCTCCGCCGCGTCCCAGTCGGCGAGGATCTCGGCGTAGGTCCCGTCCTCGACCAGCGTCGAGAGCGCCTCGACGAGGGCGTCGCGGATCTCCGGCTGCCCGCTGCTGACCGCGATGGCGCGGTCGAACAGCTCGAACGGCTCGCCCACCGCCAGCCCGGCGGCCCCGATCTCCTCGTCCAGCGCCATGGCGGCGCCCTGGAGCATGAGCGCCGCGTCCGCCTGGCCGGAGGCGACCGCGTCCAGCGCCTCCTCCACGTAGTACTGGTCGGAGGTCTCGGGCGGTGACGCGCAGCCGGCCTCCTCCGACCATCCGCCCAGCCGCTCCTCCAGGAAGAAGGTGTGCCAGGAGGCGAAGGTCGCGCCGCACAGCTCGCCCAGCGTGTCGGGGCCGCCCTCGGGGACGACCAGCACCCAGCCCTCCCGCAGATGGCCGACGAGGTCCAGGTTGACGGCGGGCGCGACGTCCCGGTCGACCATGAACGCGCCCCAGCCGATGTCCTCGATGTTCATGCCGCCGCTCAGCTCGGTCGACATCTGCTGCAGGATGTCGCCGTTCATCGTGCGGTACTCGAACTCCACGCCGAGCAGCTCGCCCGCCGCCGCCGCCAGGTCCGGCTCGATCCCCGTGTACGCGTCGTCGTCCGTCGGCGAGAAGAACGGCGGGTACTCGCCGCCGGTGCGGACCGTGATCACCCCCGACTCCTGGACGCTCGCCGGCAGCAGGTGGTGCAGCGGCGCCTCCGAATCGCCGGCGCCGCCGTCCCCGTCGCCGCCGGAGCCGTTGGCCGAGCCGTCGTCCGAGCCGTCGTCCGGGTCCCGCGCCGGATCGGAGACGACGGGGTCCTCACTGGGAGAGCCGCCCGCGTCGGCGCCGTCGTCGGAGGTGCGGTTGAGCGTCCAGCCCAGCGCGGCGGCCAGCACGGCGGCGGCAGCCGCCGTCGCCACGATCAGCGGCGTCCGCCGGCGGCCTCCGCCGGGGGCGGACGGCGAGTCGCCGAACGCCGTCACGGTGGGCGCGTCGGGCGGCGGAGTGGGACGGTTCTCCCGGTCGACCGCCGGCGGGGCCGCGGGCGGGGGCGGCGTCGCGGGCGCCGGGTCGACCGTGGTGGCCGACGGGCCGTCCAGCGCGAGCAGCCCCGCGGCCTCGCGGCCCAACAGGGAGGTCAGCGTGGCCGGCAGCCACAGCCCGCTCTCCGCGTCCACCGCCGCCCGCCCCCGTTCGGCCGTCGCCTCGACGACCTCCGCCACCGAGGGCCGCTGCTCCGGGTCCTTGACCAGGCAGCGGGCGACCAGCTCCCGCAGGGCACCACTCAACGGGCCGTCCTCGGGGCCGAGTTCCGGCTCCTCGTGGACCACCCGGTAGAGCACGGTGTGCACCGGCGCCCCGCCGCCGGAGAACGGCGCCTCCCCCGTGGCGGCGAAGCCCAGCACGACGCCGAGCGCGAACACGTCGGCCGCGCCCGACAGCGCCTCGTCGCGGATCTGCTCGGGCGGCATGTAGCCGGGCGAGCCGACCAGCGAGCCCGTCCGCGTCACCATGCTGGCGTCGGCCGCCCGGGCGATCCCGAAGTCGATGACCCGGGGGCCGTCCAGCGTGACCAGCACGTTCGACGGCTTCAGGTCGCGGTGCACCAGACCGGCCGCGTGGATGTCGGTGAGCGCCCTGGCCAGACCGTGGGCCAGCGACCAGACCGTCTCCTCGGGCAGCGGCCCGAAACGGTCGACCACCTGGTGGAGCGAGGGCCCCGGCAGATACCCGGTCGCGACCCAGGGCACCTTCGAGTCCGTGTCGCTCTCCAGCACCGGGGCCGTCCACTCGGCGCTCACCCGCCGGGCGGCGTCGACCTCGCGGCGGAAGCGGCGCCGGAACTCGGGGTCGGCGGCCAGCGACGCGTGGATCAGCTTCACGGCCGTCAACCGGCCACCCGGCCCACGCCCCAGGAAGACCTCGCCCATCCCGCCGGCGCCGAGCCGCCCCAGCAGCCGGTAGGGCCCGACGGAGCGCGGATCGGCGGGGTCCAGTGGTCTCATCGCTCCGCCTCGGGTTCGTCCGGTGATGGATCAGCCTGTCTCGGGCCTCCACATCCTAGGTCGTCTCGCTCAACGCGTGGGAGCAGGCGGGCGGTTGGCGCACGTCCGCCGGCCCCCGCCCGCCGCGTCCCGGGTGCGGGGCGGCCACCTCCCTGGGCTCCGGCCCTCCCGCATAGGGTGGTGGCCATGGAGAAGAGCAGCGACGGGCCAGGGGCGCCCGCCGGTCTTGACGAGAGTGTGCGCACCGAGCTGGTGTCGTTGCGCGACAGCATCGACAACATCGACGCGGCCGTGGTGCACATGCTGGCGGAGCGCTTCAAGTGCACCCAGCGGGTCGGCCGCCTCAAGGCCGACCACGACCTCCCCGCCGCCGACCCGGCCCGCGAGGCGCGCCAGATCGCGCGGCTGCGCGAGCTGGCGGGGAGCGCCAAGCTCGACCCCGCGTTCGCCGAGAAGCTGCTCAACTTCGTGATCGCCGAGGTGATCCGCCACCACGAGACCATCGCCGGCGAGCGGCAGTCGGGCGAGCGCGACGCCGACGGGCCGCGCTGACGGGTCCGGAGTCAGGCGACTACTCACGTGCGTGGCTTGGGTGGGTTGTCGTCCTCGGCCCGCTGGTGGGTTGCTCGCGCAGTTCCCCGCGCCCCTGTTTTGGGTTGGCCTGGTGGGTCGGGTGCGGGTTCACGTGCGGTAGGTGGCGGCCTGCTTGGGGGCGCGGGGAACTGCGCGGTGCATGCGTGGCGGGCCGCAGGCGACTACGGTGCGGCACCGGCAAGGTGGGTTGTCGTCCGCGGCTCGGTGCCATGGGTGGCGGGGCGAGAGCGACGACGTTCCCTCACCGCACCGCGCCCTCCGGCCAGAGGACCCGCACGGGCAGGTGGACCCGCTGCGCGTAGGCGACCACGTCCGCCGCGCCGCCGAAGCCGCGGGCCGGCTCGCCGTCCCAGACCGCCAGCAGCCGGTCCACCTGCCCGATCATCACCTCGCTCGACGTCATGAACGCCCGCTCGTCCGCCGCGGCCAGCTCCGTGCGGTGGACCGTGTCCGCGGCGGCCAGCAGGGCGTCGAACTCCGCGTGGTGCCACTCGGGGAGCCACTGCCGGTAGTCGTCGGCGGGCAGCACCACCTCAAGACGGCCGCCGGCCTCCAGCACCGCGCGCGCGAACCAGCTGTCCGGCCCGTCGGCGACGCAGGAGACGCCCACCAACGACCCGGGCGCGGCGCGCGCCACCTCGGCCGCGAGCCCCTCGCGCACCTGGGCCGCGACAGCGTCCGACAGCCCACGGTGGCCGGTTATCCCTATGCGCATCTGACTTCCTCACCTGCTGAACGGGCCGACCACGACCCCGCGCCCCCCGGCGCGGCCCGGTCGGCGTCCGGCTTCCGGAACGGTGTCCCCCCGGGTGTTGCCTACGGTGGCCGGAACAGTAGCCCAGCGCACTGACACTCCCCGCGTCCGGGGCACCACTCCGGGGCTCAACACGCATGGCGGCGGGCGGAGTTCGCCCCACGCGCCGGGCCCGGCGCCCACAACCCGCTGGGCCCGCCCCCGCGCCGTGGGGCAGCATGGCGCCATGGCCACACTGACCCGTCTCGAAGCGGAAGCCCGCGCCCGGCAGCTCACCGTCGAGCGCTACACCCTGGACCTCGACCTCACCCTGGGCGACACGGTCTTCGGTTCGACCACCACCGTCGCGTTCACCGTCCGCGAGGCCGGCGACACCTTCGTCGAGCTGCGCCCCACCACCCTGCGCTCGGCCCTCCTCGACGGCCGGGAGCTGGACCCGGACGGCCTGGCCGACGGCCGGCTGCCGCTGACCGGACTGGCCGAGGGCGCGCACGAGTTGACCGTGGTGGCCGAGATGCCGTACTCGCGGACCGGCGAGGGGATGCACCGGTTCACCGACCCGGCCGACGGGCTGACCTATCTGTACACCATGTGCTGCATGACGGAGGCGCCCAAGGTCTTCGCCGCCTTCGACCAGCCGGACCTCAAGGCGGTCTTCGAGGTCGCCGTCACCGCCCCCGAGGAGTGGACGGTCCTCGGCAACGGCCGCGCCACCCGCGAGGCCGACCGCCCCGGGCGCTGGCACGTCGCGCCGACCCCGCCGATCTCGACCTACCTGCTCGCCGTCGTCGCCGGCCCCTACCACTCGGTGACCACCGAGCACGCCGGGCTGCCCTTCGGCCTGCACACGCGCCGTTCGCTCGCCGCCCATCTCGACAGGGACGCCGACGAGCTGTTCGACATCACCCGCCGCTGCTTCGACCGCTACCACGAGATCTTCGAGGAGCCCTACCCGTTCGACTCCTACGACCAGGCGTTCGTACCGGAGTTCAACGCCGGCGCGATGGAGAACCCGGGGCTGGTCACGTTCCGCGACAGCTATGTCTTCCAGTCGGCCGTCACGGAGACCGAGCGCGAGGTGCGCGGCGTCGTCGTCGCGCACGAGATGGCCCACATGTGGTTCGGCGACCTGGTGACGCTGCGCTGGTGGGACGACGTGTGGCTGAACGAGTCGTTCGCCGAGTACCTCGGCTACCAGGTGCTCCACGAGGCGACGCGCCACACGCCGTGGACCGAGTTCGCCGTGGTCCGCAAGTCCTGGGGCTACGACGCCGACCAGCGGCCCTCCACCCACCCGGTCGCGCCCGCCCCCGAGGCCGTGCCGGACACCGCATCCGCCTGGCTCAACTTCGACGGCATCTCCTACGCCAAGGGCGCCTCCGCGCTGCGTCAACTCGTCGCCTGGCTCGGCGAGGAGACCTTCCTCGCCGGGATCAACGACCACTTCGCCCGCCACCGCTTCGGCAACGCGACGCTCGCCGACTTCATCGACGCGATGGCCCGCGCCTCCGACCGCCCCGTCCACGCCTGGGCCGACGCCTGGCTGCGCACCTCGGGGCCCGACACCCTCGCGCCGCGCACCGCCGAGGGCGGCGACGACACCTGGCGGCTCCAGTTGGCGCACCACGGTGGGCGCCCGCACCGACTGCGCCTGGGCGCGTACGACATCGACCCGACCAGGCCGGAACGGGTGCTGCCGCGCGCCCAGTACGACGTGGAGCTGGAGGCGGCCGACACCACATCGGAGCACGCCTTCCCCGGCGGACGCCCCGACCTGCTGATCGTCAACGACGGCGACCTCAGCTACGCCAAGATCCGTCTCGACGAACGCTCGTGGGCCACCGCGCTGCGCACCCTCTCCAGCCTGCCCGACCCGCTCAGCCGCACCGTGGTGTGGACCGCCGCGCGTGACATGGTCAGGGACGGCGAACTGGCCCCGTTCGACTACCTGGAGGCGGCCCGCCGCCATCTGCCGTCGGAGAGCGCCAACGTGATCGTCAGCGGCGTGCTGGGCTTCGCCGGCGGCGCGCTGGCAGGGCGCTACCTGCCGGACGACCGCCGCGCCGAGGCGCTGGGGCTGGTGCGGGAGATCGCCGACCGGCTGCACGCCGGGGCCGGCGGGGACCCGACGCGGCTGCTGATCGCGGCGCGCGCCGCGATCGACGCGGCCGACGCGCCGGACGGCCCGCTGGCGTGGTGGGACGCCGGCGCGCTGCCCGGCGGGCCCGAGTTGGACCGGGACCTCCGCTGGCGGCTGCTGCACCGGCTGGCCGTGCTCGGCGCCACCGACCGGGCGGCGATCGACGCCGAGGCCGCCGCGGACCCCGGTTCCACCGGCGAGAAGGGCGCCGCGCGCTGCCGCGCCGCGCTGCCCGACGCGGCGGCCAAGGAGGCCGCCTGGGCGGACATGTTCGACGGCCAGGACCGGCTCTCCAACTACCTGTTCTCCGCCACCGCCGAGGGCTTCTGGCACGCGGAGCAGCGCGAACTGCTGGCCGGTTACGTTCCGCGCTACTTCCCCGCGGCCACCGCGCTCGCCCAACGCAGGGGCCACGCGCTGGCAGTGTCGGCGGGGCGCGACTGCTTCCCGCACCCGTTCACGGACGCCGCCACGCTCGCCCTCGGCGAGGAGTGCCTGGCCTCCGGGGCGCCGACGCCGGCGCTGCGCAGGGCGCTCGCCGACGAACTCGACGACCTCGCCAGGGCGTTGCGCGTCCGCGCGGCGGGCTGACGCGGAGAGTGACGGGACCCGGCGCGCCGGGTCCCGGTTAGGCATCCCTTACCACCTGGCGGGGTGGTCCGCCGAAACGCTTCGCTCTATAGGGGGAAAGCGCGGCGAAGTGACGGGTGGGGAACGAGGGAGCGCATAGCGTTTGGCTGTCCGCCCGATCACCCTCCGTCGTCGTTGGAGAGCCCGCCTCATGTCTGCCCCCACCCCGCTCGACCCGACGCTGCTCGCCGGCGGCTGCGCGGGGCCCGCCGCGCTGCGACCGCTGTTGGAGACGGTGCTGACGGCGCTCGCCGACGGCGCGGCCGAGCGGTGCGGGCCGCTGCCGGCCGGCGGGCCCGACGCGCCGGAGGCACACGTCGGGGGCACGGTGATCCCGGAGCGCGGCACCGGCGCGCACGAGGCGCTGGGCGCCCTGGTGCACGCGCTGGCGCGCGGCGCGGCCGACCCGGCCGACCCGCACTGCGTCGCCCATCTCCACACCCCGCCGCTGGCCGTGGCGACCGCCGCCGACCTCGCCGCCAGCGCGCTCAACCCCTCGCTCGACTCCTGGGACCAGGCCCCCGCCGCCTCCGCACTGGAGGCCAGGGTCACCGCCGAACTGGCCGCGCTGGTCCACCCGTCGGCGCCCGCCCCTGACGCGCTGGTCACCACGGGCGGCACCGAGTCCAACATGCTGGGCGTGCTGCTGGCCCGCGAACGCCACCCGGCCGCGCCGCGCGTGGTCTGCGGGGAGAACGCGCACCACAGCACCCGGCGCGCCACCTGGCTGCTGGGCCTGCCCCCACCCCTGACCCTGCCCACCCCGCGCGGGGTGCTCGACCCGGCGGCCGTGCGCGCCGCCGTCGAGGGGCTGCCGCCGGGGGAGCCGGTCCTGGTGGTGGCCACCGCGGGCACCACCGACAGCGGCGCCGTCGACCCGCTGCCCGCGCTGGCCGACGTGGTGGCCGGCGCGCGCCGCGACCGCCCGGCCGGCCTGCACGTGGACGCGGCGTACGGCGGCCCGTTGCTCTTCAGCCCGCGCCACCGGGAGCTGCTCGCCGGCGTCGAGCGCGCCGACAGCGTCACCCTCGACCTGCACAAGCTCGGCTGGCAGCCGATCGCCGCCGGCCTGCTCACCGTGCCCGACAGGGGTGCCCTGTTACCCCTGACGCACCGGGCCGACTATCTCAACGCCGACGACGACACCGAGGCTGGCCTCCCCGACCTGCTGGGGCGTTCCCTGCGCACCACCCGCCGCGCCGACGTCCTCAAGATCGCGGTCACCCTGCGCGCCCTCGGGCGCTCCGGGCTCGCCGGGCTGGTGGACGACGTGCTGGCCGCCGCCAGGCTGCTGGGCCGGCGGATCGCCGAGGAGCCGAAGTTGACGTTGCAGGCCGCGCCCGCCCTCAGCACGGTCCTCTTCCGCCCGGCCGGGGCCGGCGACGACCGCGTCGCCGCGATCCGCCGCCGGCTGCTCGCCGACGGCAGCACCGTGCTCGGCCGCGCCTGGGCTCCGGACGCCGAAGGCCGGCGCCGGCTCTGGCTGAAGGCCACCCTGCTCAACCCCCGGGTGCAGGAGAGCGATCTGACCGCGCTGCTCAAGCTCGTGCTGGAGCGGGCCGCCGAGCCGGCCGCTCCCGCTCGCCCCGCCCCACGCTCCTCCCTCCTCTCCCTCCCTGACCAAAGGAAGCCGCCGGATGACCGCCGCTGACCCCCGTTACCCCCTCGACCTCGTGGGGGTGGGCATCGGACCCGCCAACCTCGCCCTGGCCGCGCTCGCCGACGACCAACCCGACCTGCGCACCGCGTGGTACGAGCAGCGCCCCGAGTTCCGCTGGCACGCCGGGATGCTGATCGAGGGCACCACCCTCCAGGTGCCCTTCCTCGCCGACCTGGTGACGCTCGCCGACCCGACCAACCCCTGGTCTTTCCTCAACTACCTGCGCCACCAGGGGCGGCTCTTCCCCTTCTATCTCTCCGAGCGCTTCCACTGCCCGCGCGCCGAGTACGACGACTACTGCCGCTGGGTGAGCGAGCAGCTGTCCTCGCTCCACTTCCACCACCGGGTGGACACCGTCAAATGGAACGCGCAGCACGAGGTCTTCGACATCGACCTCACCCCGCTGGCCGCCGGGGGCGAGAGCCCCGCGATCGCCCGGGTGCACGCGCGGAACCTGGCGGTCGGCATCGGCACCGCGCCCCATGTCCCCGAGCCGCTGCGGCCGTTGATCGACGCCGAGGCCACCGCCCCGGTGATCCACGCCTCCGACTACCTGGAGCACCGGAGCCGGCTGCTGGCGGCCGGTCACATCACGGTGATCGGTGGCGGCCAGTCGGGCGCCGAGGTCTTTCTCGACCTGCTGCGCCGCAGGTCCTCCGGGGCGGAGCGGCTGCACTGGATCAGCCGCAGCCCGGCGTTCTCGCCGATGGAGTACAGCAAGCTGGGGCTTGAGCACTTCACCCCCGACTACACCCGGTACTTCCGCGAGCTCTCCGAGCCCGTCAGGGACCAACTGCTGCGCGACCAGTGGCAGTTGTACCGGGCGGTCGACCAGGAGACGCTGGGCGAGATCCACGACGAGCTGTACCGCAGGACCGTCACCCACGGCTGGCCCGACGCGGTGCTCAGCCCCGGCGTGGCCGTCCGCACGGCGGGCCGCGTCGGCGCCCACCAGCTGGAGCTGCACCTGGACCACCAGCCGGGCGGCGGTCGCAGCCGGCTGCTGACCAACGCCGTGGTGCTGGCGACGGGTTACCGCGAGCGCCCGCTCAACTCGCTGCTGGCCGGCCTCGACGCCGACCTCGGCCGGGACGCGGCCGGCCGTCCGCTGGTCGACGAGGACTACCGGCTGTCGCTGGGCCCGAAGATCGGCGGCAGCGTCTTCGTGCTCAACGCGGAACGCCACACCCACGGCGTCGGCGCGCCCGACCTGGGCCTGATCGCCCACCGCGCCGCCACCATCGTCAACGCCCTGTCCGGCGAGCCGCGTTACCGGCTGCCGGACCGTTCGGCGTTCACCACCTTCGGCGCGCCGGTCCAGCAGCCGGTGGGTGCGGAGCCGGAGCGGCGCGACCCCGGCGGGTTCCCTGGCACGCTTCCCCCGCCCCGGAGCATTCCGGTCTGACCGGCGCACGGGTTTCGCCGACGCGACGGCCGGGCAGAGCTGTTCCGGCCGACGCCCGTTCATGGCGGAACGCGGGCAAGTCCCCGCCGCCCGGGAAAGAGAAACGATAAGGCCGCCGAAAGCTCATCAGAGCGCCGTTGCGCTCATTCTGTTGCTTGTCGGTCTCTTGTGAAAAGCCGGCCTTCCCCTCGTCACTTCTCGATAGCCTGGTACTGGCGGGTAACTCCTAGGGTTACTCCATGCGCCGAGCGAAAATCGTCTGCACCCTGGGCCCCGCGACCGACTCGCTGGAACGGATCACCGAGCTGGTGGAAGCCGGAATGGACGTGGCCCGTCTCAATCTCAGTCACGGCGCTCACCGCGAGCACGAGCTGCGTTACCAGCGTGTGCGCCGAGCGGCGGATGCTTCCGGGCGAAGCGTCGGAATTCTCGCCGATCTCCAGGGCCCGAAGATCCGACTCGGGGTCTTCGCGGAAGGCCCCGTTCTGTTGGAACGGGACGACGAATTCACCATCACCACCGAGGACGTGCTCGGCGACCACCGCCGCTGCGGCACCACCTACGGCGGGCTCGCCCAGGACGTGACGGCGGGGGAGCGGGTGCTGGTCGACGACGGCCGGGTGACGCTCCAGGTGGTGGAGACGACCGAGACCGAGGTGCGCACCCGCGTGGTCGAGGGCGGCCTGGTCTCCGACCACAAGGGCCTCAACCTGCCGGGCGTCGCGGTCTCCGTGCCCGCGCTCTCCGGCAAGGACATCGAGGACCTGCGCTGGGCGCTGCGCACCGGTGTCGACATCGTGGCGCTCTCCTTCGTGCGCTCCGGCGACGACATCAAGGACGTGCACCGGGTGATGGCCGAGGAGGGCCGTTTCCTTCCGGTGATCGCCAAGATCGAGAAGCCGCAGGCCGAGGAGAACCTGGTCGACATCGTCGACGCCTTCGACGGGCTGATGGTCGCCAGGGGCGATCTGGGCGTCGAGGTGCCGCTGGAGGCGGTGCCGCTGGTGCAGAAGCGCGCCGTGCGGCTGGCCAAGCGCAACGCCAAGCCGGTGATCGTGGCCACCCAGATGCTGGACTCGATGATCGACTCCTCCCGCCCGACCAGGGCCGAGGCCTCCGACGTGGCCAACGCGGTGCTGGACGGCACCGACGCGGTGATGCTCTCCGGCGAGACCAGCGTGGGGCGTTACCCGGTGGAGACGGTCCGCACCATGAGCAGGATCGTCGAGGCGGCGGAGAACGAGCTGCTGGCCGAGGGACTGACCCCGCTGGCGGACGCGGAGAAGCCGCGCACCCAGGGCGGCGCCGTGGCCAGGGCCGCCGCCGACATCGGGGACTTCCTGGACGCGGGGCTGCTGGTCGCCTTCACCCAGAGCGGGGACACCGCGCGCCGGCTCTCCCGCTACCGTTCGCCGATCCCGCTGGTCGCGTTGACTCCCGACCCGCTGACCCGGGCCCAACTCAGCCTCACCTGGGGCGTGGAGGCCCGGCTCGTGCCGACCGTGCGGACCACGGACGAGATGGTGGCCGTCATGGACGACGAGCTGCTGCGGATGGGGCGCTGCCGGATGGGCGACGTGGTGGTGATGACGGCCGGCTCGCCGCCGGCGACGCCTGGCTCGACCAATCTGGTGCGGGTCCACCACGTGGGCGAGGACGACTCCCCGCGCTGAGCGCGTCGGGCGAGCGGGTGAAGTGGGGTGCCGGGTGCGGGATTCGAACCCGCAAGCCCTCTCGGGCAGAGGTGTTTGAGACCTCCGTGTATGCCATTCCACCAACCCGGCCGGCGCCACGGAAGTCTACCGGCTCCCGGCGGGTGCCGGCGACCGACCGGTGACTGGGTAGGCTCGGGGGTGGCCCCAGCTGGCGGAGAACCGAGGAGCAACGTGAGCACCCCCGACGTCCCTGACGAGCGTGACACCCCGGCCGGTCTCCCCGACGCGTCCGCCGCCGAGGACGGCGCCCACGTGCCGCCGCAGACCACCCGCGTGGTGATCGCCGAGGACGAGGCGCTGATCCGCCTCGATCTGAAGGAGATGCTGGAGGAGGAGGGCTACACGGTCGTCGGGGAGGCCGGGGACGGGCAGCGGGCCGTGGAGCTGGCCCGCGAGCTGAACCCCGACCTGGTCATCCTGGACGTGAAGATGCCGGTGATGGACGGCATCTCGGCGGCGGAGAAGATCGCCGCGGACTCCATCGCCCCCGTGCTGATGCTGACCGCGTTCTCGCAGCGCGACCTCGTGGAGCGGGCCAGGGACGCGGGCGCGATGGCCTATCTGGTCAAGCCGTTCAGCAAGAGCGACGTGGTGCCGGCGATCGAGATCGCCGTCTCGCGCTTCCAGCAGCTGAGCAGCCTCGCCGGCGAGGTGGCCGACCTGACGCAGCGGCTGGAGACCCGCAAGCTGGTGGACCGCGCCAAGAGCGTGCTCCAGACCGAGTACGGGCTCACCGAGCCGGCCGCGTTCCGCTGGATCCAGAAGACCTCGATGGACCGCAGGCTCTCCATGCGGCAGGTCGCCGAGGCCGTCATCGAGGACGCCGAGGAGAAGCGGCAGAAGCCGCAGAAGTGAGCGGGTGACCGCCCCGCCGTCTGTTAACTCCCCGTTAATTCTCCCCCTCGCGCCCCCCGAGGCGCGTTCCCGCCGTTCCGCGCCGGCGCGTTCGCCGGCGGGAGCGTGCCCCGAGGCGCGCCCCAAGGGGCGGGGGGTGTTTCGGGCCTCGGACGGGTGTCCGCCCCGTCCGCTCACCGGGTCGTTATGTTCTGTTTCCGGCATGTGCCGGAGGTCACAGGGCGATCACATCTGTTCCCCTCCAGTGTTCGTGCAGCTCGCGGGGCAATAGATTCCGCTGCACGCCGCACCAGAGTGCGTGGTGCATGGACGTCGTGCGGTGCCGACATGGCTGGGCTCGTTCCAGGGGGTTTTACCTAGTGCTCAACAAATCCATCGTGCGACTGGCGATACCGGTGGCCGCCGGCGCGCTACTCCTCACCGCCTGTGGCAGCGACGACGACGGTGGCGGCGGTGGCACCACCTACAAGATCGCCTTCCAGGGTCCGCTCTCCGGGCAGAACGTCGCGCTCGGCGAGAACATGGAGAACGGCATCGAGCTGGCCATCAACGAGGCCAACAGCAGCGGCGACTTCGACTTCACCATCGAGTACCTCCCCGCCGACGACCAGGGCGCCGAGGGCCAGGCGACCGCCGCGGCCCAGTCCGCCATCGACGACCAGGACGTGATGGCCGTCGTCGGCCCCGCGTTCTCCGGGCCCACCTTCGTGGCCGCCCCGCTCTACGGCCAGGCCGGTCTCGCCACGGTCTCCTCGTCGGCGACCAACCCGACCATCACCGAGGAGGGTTTCCCGACCTTCCTGCGCGCCGTGCCCAACGACAACGCCCAGGGCGGCGCGATGGCCAGGTACCTGGCCGAGCAGGACGGCGTCGAATCCGTCATGGTCATCGACGACGTCACCCCGTACGGCGAGGGCCTGGCCGACGTGGCGATCGAGGAGTTGGAGGCCGCCGGCCTCCAGGCGCAGCGCGAGAGCGTTCCCGCGGACACCGTCGACTACGGCGGCGCCGCGCGCACCGTCACCTCCTCGGGCGTGGACGCGCTCATCTACGCGGGTTACTACGAGGCGTTGGCCCCGTTCGCCACCCGCCTCGCCGAGAGCGGCTTCGAGGGCATCGGCATCTCGGGCGACGGCTCCAACGACGACGAGTTCATCAACCTGGCCGGTGGCGCCGCCGAGGGCTGGTTCCTGACCTGCCCCTGCACCGACGCCTCCGCCGAGGACGCGACGCAGGACTTCGCCGACCGCTACCAGGAGGAGATCGGCGAGGCGCCGGGCACCTACTCCGCGGAGAGCTACGACGTCGCGAACATGATCATCCAGACCATCGCCGACCTGAACGGCGACGTGAACCGCCAGTCCGTCTACGAGGCGCTGGCCGGCGGTGAGTACGAGGGGCTGACCAAGACCTTCTCCTTCACCGACACCGGTGAGTTCGAGAACGAGTCGATCTTCCTCTACCAGGTCGAGGAGGGCGTCCGCGGCTACGTGGGCAACATCGACGAGCTGATCGCCGGCTGACACGCCGTGAGGGCGATGGCGGGGCGGCTGTCCACGGCCGCCCCGCCTGCCTGAGACCACCCTCCGCCGCCTGTCCCCACAAGGAAAGTTCCGTCCATGTCCCTTTCCGATAGCTGGGACGTCCTAGTCCTCGGCTTGGTGCTCGGCTCCCTGTACGCCGTCATCGCCATCGGCTACACGCTCGTCTACGGCGTGTTGCAGCTGTTGAACTTCGCGCACAGCGAGGTCTTCATGGCCGGTGGGTTCGGCGGCGTGATCGCGCTCACGATCTTCGAGCCGGCCGTCGACCCCTCCGGTGCGCAGTCCGTCGTCTACGTACTCCTCGGCATAGCCGCGGGAGCCGTCCTGGGCGGGGTGATCGCCTTCGGACTCGAAAAGGCGGCGTACCGACCGCTGCGGAGACGAAACGCGCCACGCCTGGTCTTTCTGATCACCGCGATCGGCGCGTCCTTCTTCCTCTACAACCTGGCGGGCAAGCTCTTCGGGCGCTACCCGATCGCCATGCCGACCATGTACGAGAACAAGACGGTGTTCACCGTCTTCGGCACCAGCGTCAGCGTGACCCAGCTGCTGATCGTCGGCACCGCCCTGGTGATGCTGGCGGCCGTCGACGTCATCGTGAACCGCACCAAGCTGGGCTCCGGCATCCGGGCGGTCGCCCAGGACCCGGAGGTCGCCGCGCTGATGGGCGTCGACATCGACAAGGTCGTCTCCCGCACCTTCGTGCTGGGCGGCCTCCTCGGCGGTGTCGCCGGGTTCCTCTTCGGCACCAACCTCCAGGTCGAGTACACGATGGGCTTCCTGCCCGGCATCACCGCGTTCGCCGCGGCCGTGCTCGGCGGGATCGGCAACGTGCGGGGCGCGGTCCTCGGCGGGCTGCTGCTCGGCGTGGTCGAGGCGTTCACGGTGGAGATCTGGAGCGACGCCTGGCGCTATGTGGGCGCCTTCGCCGTGCTGGTCCTGGTGCTGATGTTCCGCCCGACCGGTCTGCTCGGTGAGCGCGTGGGGAGGACGGCATGAGTCACGGAGTGACGACGGAGAAGAAGACCCCGTCGGCGGCGAGGCTGCGCAAGCAGTCCTGGTATCAGCAGCCGCGCTACAGGCGGCTCGCCGCCATGGTGACCACCGCGGTCGTGATGGCCCAGGTCACCGGCGTGCAGGGCGCGCGCAACGACCTGTTCTACGCGCTGGAGGAGAACTTCACCGGCACCGGTATCTGGATCTGGCTGGGGATATTCCTGGCGATCTGGGCGGTCCGGGAGTTCCTCCACGGCTGGCTGCGCGGACTGCTGGACCGCGTCAAGGAGATGGCCGCCCCGCCCGCCGACGGCGCGGCGGGGAAGACCCCGCCCCCGGCAGGTCTCCCCGGTCTGGTGCGGCGCGCGGCCGACGGCTCGCGTTCCCTGAACGGGCTCTTCCGCACCCACCGCGGCTACCAGCTGGGCGGGATGGCGGCGCTGCTGGTCGTGCTGATCCTGCTGCCGCTGATGGTCAGCACCTTCTGGCAGCAGGTGATGGTCGACCAGATCGGCATGTTCCTGCTGATCGCGATCGGCCTGAACGTGGTGGTCGGCTGGGCCGGCATGTTGGACCTCGGCTTCATCGCGTTCTTCGCGATCGGCGCCTACAGCGCGGCGTTCTGGACCGGCGGGCTGCCGGTCGAGCCGCCCGTCGAGCTGAACAACTTCCTGGTGATCCCCGTCGCGGTGGTCACCTGCCTGCTCGCCGGCCTGCTGCTGGGCGCGCCGACGCTCCGGCTGCGCGGCGACTATCTGGCCATCGTCACCCTGGGCTTCCACGAGATCGTCTATCTGACGGCCAAGAACTGGACGGAGTTCACCGGCGGCACCCGGGGCGCCTCGTCGGACCGGTTCTCGATCGACCTGGGCTTCTGGTCCTACGAGTGGGGCCTGGACCCCGCGCCCTACTACTGGCTGCAACTCGCCTTCATCGTGGGCGTGCTGTTCCTCTTCCTGCGGCTGGAGCACTCCCGGGTCGGGCGTGCCTGGACCGCGATCCGGGAGGACGAGGTGGCCGCCGCCTCCACCGGCGTCGACACCGTCCGCTTCAAGCTGCTGGCGTTCGCCATCGGCGCCTCCACCTCCGGCATCGCCGGCGTGATCTACGCCAGCAAGCTCGGCTTCATCAACTCCGAGATGTTCCTGGTGCTGCTGTCGGTGCTGGCGCTGTCGTACGTGGTCTTCGGCGGGATGGGCTCCATTCCCGGGGTGCTGCTCGGCACGGCCATCCTCGTGTGGCTGCCGGAGTACCTGCGGGACAGCGTCGACCCGCAGGACCGCTACATGTATCTGGGCGGTCTGCTGGTGGTCATGATGATCTACCGTCCGCAGGGCCTGTGGCCCTCGCGGCGCAGGCAGCGGGAGCTGCGGATGTCCCAGGAGGGCACCGGCGCGGCCGACGCCCTGGGCGCGCAGCCGGGAGGTGCGCAGGGATGACGACCGAGACCACTGGGCAGAAGGGCGCACGGACTCCCGCGTCCGGCGACGACGTGATGCACGCGACCGGGGTGACGCTCCGCTTCGGCGGCCTCACCAGCCTCAACGAGGTGGAACTCCGCGTCGGCCGGGGCGAGATCCTGGCCGTGATCGGGCCGAACGGGGCGGGCAAGACCTCCCTGTTCAACTCGCTGACCGGCGCCTACCACCCGCAGGAGGGCCGGATCAGCTTCCGGCCGAGGGCCGGCGGCGAGCACGAGCTGCGGGGCCGCAAGCCCCACAAGGTCAGCCGTCTCGGCGTGGCCAGGACGTTCCAGAACATCCGGCTCTTCGGCGCGTTGACCGTGCTGGAGAACGTCAAGATCGCGGTGGAGACCCGGCAGAAGACCGACCCCGTCTCGATCATGCTGGGGCTGCCCAACGCCCGCAGGGACGAGCGGGAGAGCGACGCGAAGGCGCACGAGGTCCTCTCGTTCGTCGGCCTGGAGCACCGGATCAACGAGCTGGCGTCCTCGCTGAGTTACGGCGAGCAGCGGCGGCTGGAGATCGCGCGGGCCCTGGGCACCCGTCCTGAGCTGCTGCTCCTGGACGAGCCGGCGGCCGGCACCAACCCGACCGAGAAGCGGGACCTGGAGCGGCTGATCCGGCGGATCAACACCGAACTCGACGTCAGCGTGCTGCTGATCGAGCACGACATGCGGCTGGTGATGTCGGTTGCCGACCGCGTCGCGGTGCTCAACTTCGGCAAGAAGATCGCCGAGGGCAGCCCCGCCCAGGTCCAGCAGGACCCGGCCGTGGTGGAGGCGTACCTCGGGGTCCCGACGGACGCCGAGGAGTCCGAGGCCGTCGCCGAACTGGTCGCTGAGCAGGCCGAGCACGCGGAGGCCGCCCGCCAGGCGGAGGCCGAGGCGGTGTCCGAGGGCGAGGAGGCATCCGAGGACGGCGACGAGGCGGGGGCCGGCGCCGTCGACCCGGCGCGTCCCGACGCCGACGCCGACGCCGAGGGCGATGCCGGAACCGGTGCCGACGCCGACGCGGAGGCCGACGCCGGGGAGAGCAGCGAGACCAGCGGCGGGGGCGACCGGCCCGAACGGTCCGCCGACGCCGCGCGCGAGGAGGACCGAGGGTGAGCACCGACCTGGACAAGGACACGCGTCCGGACGCGGGAGACGGCGCCGCCGACGGCCCGCCGCCGCTGCTGGAGCTGCGTGACCTGCACGTCTCCTACGGCGCCATCGGCGCGCTCAAGGGCGTCAGCCTCACCGTGCCCGAGGGGCAGGTGGTGGCCCTGCTCGGCGCCAACGGCGCGGGCAAGTCCACCACGCTCAAGGCGGCCTCCGGCATGCTGGCGCCGCGCTCCGGCGAGGTGCTGCTGCGCGGCGAGCGCGTCGACGGCATCAAGTCGCACGAGCTGGTGCGCTTCGGGATCGGCCATGTCCCCGAGGGACGCCGGGTGTTCGCCCGGATGACCGTTCTGGAGAACCTGAAGATGGGGGCCTACCGGCTCCGTCGGCCCGATCCGGCCGACCTGGAACGCGTCTTCACGCTCTTCCCCCGGCTGGCCGACCGGCGCAAGCAGGTCGCCGGCACCCTCTCCGGCGGCGAGCAGCAGATGCTGGCCATCGGCCGCGCCCTGATGGGCAAGCCGGAGCTGCTGCTGCTCGACGAGCCCTCCATGGGGCTGGCGCCGCTGATCGTCCAGCAGATCTTCGAGATCCTCAAGGAGATCAACGAGCAGGGCACCACCCTGCTGCTGGTCGAGCAGAACGCCTCCCAGGCGCTCCAACTCGCCAACTACGGCTATGTGCTGGAGACCGGCGCCGTCGTGATGGCCGACCGCGCCCCGGCGCTGCTCTCCGACCCCCGGGTGCGCGCCGCCTACCTGGGCGAGGCCGTGGAGTAACGGGCCCGACCGCGAGCGGTGCGCGGGCGGTGGCCGACCCCGGGTCGGCCACCGCCCGCCGCCGTCCGCTCCCGGAACGCGAGACCGTCCCGGTTTCTCGACGGGGCTGTCACACCGGCCGCCCGGCCCTGTCCGACGGCCGCCGAAACGATCTAGCGTGCGGGCATGAACAGGTGGACCTGCGCACAGTGCGGAAGCGACGCCTGGGAGGAGGGATTCTTAAAACAGCCTTACACGCGCCCGCGCTTCGGCCGCTGGGTCTCCGGGCCGCTGGAACGCGACGCCTTCGGCACCGCCAAGCTGTTCGGACGGCAGCGCTGGATCATCGACGCCTGGCGCTGCATGGTCTGCAGCCGACTCGACCTCTACGCCCGCCGACCCGACGGCTGAGCCCGGCGACCGTCCGAACCCCTCAGACCCCTATCCCCCCGGCCGCGCCATCCGCCTCGCCCTCCGAGGGGGCCGAATCCGCCTCCGCCGGCGCCGCGTTCTGCTGGGCGGCCGGGCGCAGCGCGCAGGTCAGCCGGGCCGTGCAGACGCGCTTGCCGCGGTCGTCGGTGATCACCACCTCGTAGGTGGCGGAGGTGCGGCCCGCGTGCGCCGGGGTCGCCACGCCCGTGATCGTCCCCGTGCGCACCGGTCGGTGATGGGTACAGCTGAGGTCGACGCCCATCGCGATCTTGTGCGGCCCGCCGTGCAGCATCGCCCCCACCGAGCCGAGCGTCTCGGCGAGCACCGCGGAGGCTCCGCCGTGCAGCAGGCCGTACGGCTGGGTGTTCCCCTCCACCGGCAGCGTGCCCACCACCCGCTCGGGGCCGGCCTCCAGAACCACGAGGCCCATACGGGATCCCAGGTCACCGGCGGAGAAGAGCGCCGGCAGGTCGATGCCGAGCCCCGACCACTCGTCGACGACGTGGGGGGAGAACAGAGTGTCACTGGTTTCGCCCATGGGCGCCGTTCTATCAGCTCTCACTGACAACGCGTCCCGGGGGTGAGACGGATCACCACGGACTTGCTGACCGGCGTGTTGCTGCTCTCCGCCGTGGCGTCCAACGGCACCAGCACGTTGGTCTCCGGGTAGTACGCCGCGGCGCAGCCCGGCGCCGTCGGGTAGTGGACCACCCGGAAGCCGGGCGCCACCCGTTCCGTCCCGTCCGTCCACTCGCTGGTCAGGTCGACGAAGTCGCCGTCGGACAGCCCCCGTTCGGCCGCGTCCCCGGGGTTGACCAGCACCACCCTGCGCCCGCCCCTGATCCCCCGGTAGCGGTCGTCGAGGCCGTAGATCGTGGTGTTGTACTGGTCGTGCGAGCGCAGCGTCTGGAGCAGCAGCCTGCCCTCGGGCACCTTCGGGTAGGTCACGGGACCCGCCGTGAAGTGGGCGAGCCCCGTGGCGGTGGGGAAGCGCCGCTCGTCGCGCGGCGCGTGCGGCAGGGTGAAGCCGCCCGGAGCGGCGACCCTGGTCTCGAAGTCCTCGAACCCCGGCACCACCCGCGCGATACGCGCGCGGATCGCCGCGTAGTCGGCCTCGAACTCCTCCCACGGCGTGGCGCTGCCCGCGCCCAGCACCCGGCGGGCCAGCCGGCAGACGATCGCCGGCTCGGAGAGCAGCGCGTCGGAGGCGGGCCGCAGCCGGCCCCGCGAGGCGTGCACCTGCCCCATCGAGTCCTCCACGGTCACGAACTGCTCGCCGCCCGCCCGCACGTCGCGCTCCGTGCGCCCCAACGTCGGCAGGATCAGCGCCCGCGCGCCGGTCACGCAGTGCGAACGGTTCAGCTTGGTGGAGACATGCACCGTCAACCTGGCGCGCCGCATCGCCCGTTCGGTGACGTCGGTGTCCGGGCTGGCCGCCACGAAGTTCCCGCCCATCGCGAAGAACACCCTGGCCCGCCCGTCGCGCAGCGCGCGGATCGCGTTGACCACGTCGTGGCCGTGGTGGCGCGGCGGCTCGAAGCCGAACTCGTCGCGCAGCGCGTCCAGGAACTCCTCGCCCGGCCGCTCCACGATGCCCATCGTCCGGTCGCCCTGCACGTTGCTGTGCCCGCGCACCGGACAGACCCCCGCGCCCGGGCGACCGATATTGCCGCGCAGGAGCAAGTAGTTGACCACTTCCTTGATGGTCGGGACCGCGTGCTGGTGCTGGGTCAGCCCCATCGCCCAGCACACCACCACGCTGTCGGCCGCCAGCGTCATCTCCAGCGCCCGCTCGATCTCCTCCCGCGCCAGCCCGGTGGCCGCCAACGTCTCCTCCCAGCCGGTCGCCAGCGCCGCCTCGGCCAGCTCCGCGTAGCCGTGGGTGTGGCTGTCGACGAACGCGCGGTCCACGGCGTCCCGTTCGACGATCAGCCGGTTCAGCATCCGGAAGAGCGCCTGGTCGCCGCCGAGCCGCACCTGGAGGAAGAGGTCGGTCAACGCCGTGCCGCCGCCGACCAGCCCGCGCGGCGTCTGCGGGTTCTTGAACCGTTCGAGCCCGGCCTCCGGCAGCGGGTTGACGGTGATGATCCGCGCGCCCCCCGCCTTGGCCCGCTCCAACGCCGATAGCATCCTCGGGTGGTTGGTCCCCGGGTTCTGCCCGGCGACCACGATCAGGTCCGCCCGGTAGAGGTCCTCCAGGAGCACACTGCCCTTGCCCACACCCAGCGTCTCCGTCAGCGCCGCGCCGGAGGACTCGTGGCAGAGGTTGGAGCAGTCCGGCAGGTTGTTGGTGCCGAACTCGCGGGCGAGGAGCTGGTAGAGGAAGGCCGCCTCGTTGCTGGTGCGCCCCGAGGTGTAGAAGACGGCCTCGTCCGGCGATTCCAGCGCGGTCAACTCCTCGGCGACCAGGTCGAACGCCTCGTCCCAGCCGATCGGCCGGTAGTGGCTCGCGCCCTCCGCGAGATACATCGGCTCGGTCAGCCGGCCCTGCTGCCCCAGCCAGTAGCCGGAGCGCCCGGACAGCTCCTCCAGCGAGTGCTCGGCGAAGAACGCGGGCGTGACCCGGCGCAGCGTCGCCTCCTCGGCGACCGCCTTCGCGCCGTTCTCGCAGAACTCGGCGCGGTGCGGCTTGTCGGGCTCCGGCCACGCGCAGCCGGGACAGTCGAACCCGTCCCGCTGGTTGACGCGCAGCAGCGTCAACGCGGTGCGCCGCGCCCCCATCTGCCGCTGGGCCATCCGCAGGCTGTGCCCGACGGCCGGCAGCCCGGCCGCCGCGTGCCGCGGCGCGCCGACGTCGGGGGCGTCCTGGACCGGGTCATCGCCGGGCGGCTTCGCTGTCATCGCTGCTTCAACCTCGACTCCGCTGGGGTCCGATCCGCCGGCCGCGGCCCGGCCGGCGCGACGTCCGGCCGGGCCGCGGCTGGCGGGCGTCGACGGCCGTCGTCCGCCCGATCGTCCCACGGCGGGAGAGGAGTGTCAGTGGTCCGTGGCAGGATCGACGACGTGGTTGAGAACGCATCGCAGAGCACCCAGACGCCCCGCCTGCTCCTGTTGGACGGGCATTCCCTGGCCTACCGCGCCTTCTTCGCCCTTCCGGCGGAGAACTTCACTACGGCCGTCGGCCAGCCGACCAACGCGATCTACGGGTTCGCCTCGATGCTCGCCAACACCCTGCGTGACGAGGCGCCCACGCATCTGGCCGTCGCCTTCGACGTCTCGCGGAAGACCTGGCGCTCCGAGCGGTACGCGGAGTACAAGGCCACCCGTTCCGCGACGCCCGACGAGTTCAAGGGCCAGGTCGAGCTGATCGGCGAGCTGTTGGACGCGATGCGGGTGCGCCGCTTCGCGGTGGACGGCTTCGAGGCGGACGACGTGATCGCCACCCTCGCCACCCAGGCGGCGGGGGAGGGGTTCCAGGTCTCCATCGTCACGGGCGACCGGGACGCGTTCCAGCTGGTCACCGAGCAGATCACCGTTCTCTACCCGACCAAGGGCGTCTCCGAGCTGACCCGCTTCACCCCGGAGAAGGTCCTGGAGAAGTACGGCCTCCCGCCCGCCCGTTACCCGGACTTCGCCGCGCTGCGCGGAGACCCCTCGGACAACCTCCCCGGCATCCCCGGCGTCGGTGAGAAGACGGCGGCCAAGTGGATCAACCAGTTCGGCTCGCTCGACGACCTGGTGGCCCGCGCGGACGAGGTGAAGGGCAAGGCCGGCCAGTCCTTCCGCGACCACGTCGAGTCGGTCAAGCTCAACCGCGTCCTCACCGAGCTGGACCGCGAGGTCGAGCTCGGCTGCCTCCCCGCCGAGCTGGCCCGCGAGCCGTTCGACACGGCGGCGGTCACCGGACTGCTGGAGGCCCTGGAGTTCCGCAACGCCAACCTTCGCGACCGGCTCTTCTCCGTCGACCCGGGCGCCGCCGAGAGCGAGGTCTCCGTCGCCGAGGGCGTGGAGATCGACGGCGAGCTGCTGGCCGAGGGGGCGCTCGCGCCCTGGCTGGAGGCCAGGGCCGGCGCGCCGCTCGGCGTGGCGACGCGCGACAGCTGGCAGTTGGGCGCCGGCTCCGTCGCGGCGGTCGCGCTGGCGGCGGCCGACGGGCCGGCCGCCTGGTTCGAGCCGCAGGCGCTGGGCGCGGCGGACGAGGCGGCGTTCGCGGCCTGGATCGCCGACGCCGAGCGCCCCAAGGTGCTGCACGGCGCCAAGGAGGTCTTCCGGGTCTTCGCCGAGCACGGCTGGCGGGTGGACGGCGTCACCATGGACACCGCGCTCGCCGCCTACCTGGTCCAGCCGGGCCGGCGCTCCTTCGCTCTGGACGGCCTGAGCGTCGAGTTCCTCGGCCGCGAGCTGGCCAGGCCGGCCGAGGACAACGGCCAGTTGGCCTTCGGCGCCGACGACGAGGCCGAGGCCGAGACCCTGATGCGGGAGGCCCGCACCATCCTCGACCTGGGGGAGCTGTTCGTCGGCCGGCTCGCCGAGGTCGGCGCCGCCGAGCTGCTGACCGACCTGGAGCTGCCGGTCTCCGCGTTGCTGGCCAGGATGGAGCGCGCCGGCATCGCGGCCGACCGCCCCCATCTGGTGGCGCTGGAGGAGCAGTTCGCGGTCGCCGTCCGCCAGGCGGTCCAGGAGGCGCACGCCTCCGTCGGCCACGAGTTCAACCTGGGCTCGCCCAAGCAGCTCCAGGAGGTCTTCTTCGGTGAGCTGGGCCTGCCCAAGACCAAGAAGACCAAGACGGGCTACACGACGGACGCCGACGCCCTGCTCTGGCTCGCCGGCCAGACCGAGCACGAGCTGCCGGTGATCATGCTGCGCCACCGTGAGCAGGCCAGGCTGCGGACCACGGTCGAGGGCCTGATCAAGACGGTCGCCGCCGACGGCCGCATCCACACCAGCTTCCAGCAGACGGTCGCCGCCACCGGCCGTCTCTCCTCCACCGAGCCCAACCTCCAGAACATCCCGGTCCGCACCGACGAGGGGCGCGCCATCCGGGGCGGCTTCGTCGTCGGCGAGGGGTACGAGACGCTGCTCACCGCCGACTACAGCCAGATCGAGCTGCGGGTGATGGCGCATCTCTCCGAGGACGAGGGCCTGATCGAGGCGTTCACCTCCGGCGAGGACCTGCACACCACCGTCGCCTCCCAGGTCTTCTCGGTGGACAAGGACGCGGTGGACGCGGAGATGCGCCGCAAGATCAAGGCCATGAGCTACGGCCTGGCCTACGGCCTCTCCGCGTTCGGGCTCTCCCAGCAGCTGGCCATCGCCCCCGACGAGGCGCGCAAGCTGATGGACACCTACTTCGAGCGCTTCGGCGGCGTGCGCGACTACCTGCACCGGGTGGTCGAGGAGGCGCGGGTCGTGGGGTACACGCAGACGCTGATGGGCCGCCGCCGCTACCTCCCGGATCTCGGCAGCACCAACCGCCAACGCCGCGAGATGGCCGAGCGGATGGCGCTCAACGCCCCGATCCAGGGCACCGCCGCCGACATCGTCAAGGTCGCCATGCTCCGCGTCGACCAGGCCCTGGCCCGGGAGGAGTCGCGCAGCCGGATGCTGCTCCAGGTGCACGACGAGATCGTGCTGGAGATCGCGCCGGGCGAGCGGGAGCGCGTGGAGGAGTTGGTGCGGCGCGAGATGGCGGGAGCGGTCCAGTTGCGCGCCCCCCTCGACGTCTCGGTCGGCGCCGGCGTGAGCTGGGAGGCCGCGGCGCACTGAGCGCCCCCGCCACGCGCACACGTTCGCCACATCGTCACACCACCCTCTCCCGCCGTTCCCGTCCCGGGAACCAACGGTGGTCTAGCGTCGTCGGTCACGGAGGGAGAGCGTCAACGAGGGGAAGCAGGCGTGGGGTTGCGCATCAGCAGGATTCGCAGGGGTGTCTCGGGATCGGCGGTGGCCGCCGCCGCGATGGCGGCCCTGACCGCCTCTCAGGCGTCCGACGTCCTCGGCCAGGACAGCGCGCCGCCGCAGCGGCCCGAGCGCTCCTCGGCCGAGGAGCCGTCCCCGGAGAGCCGGGGGCCGGTCGAGCTGCCGTACCACACCGACCTTCCGCCCCTGGACGGCGTCGAGCCGGGCGAGGGCGCCGAGGAGGGGCAGGGCGGCGGCGACCGCCTCTCCGACGAGGCCGGCATCCCGGCCACCGTGCTCGACGCCTACCGCCGGGCGGCGGCCAGGGTGGCGGAGACCGATCCGGGCTGCCGCCTCGACTGGGAGGTGCTGGCCGCGATAGGCAAGGTCGAGTCGGGTCATGCCAGGGGCGGTGACGTCACCGCCGACGGCACCACGGTCAACCCGATCCTCGGCCCCGTGCTCAACGGCGACGGCTTCGCGAACATCTCCGACACCGACGGCGGTGCCTACGACGGCGACGCCCGCTACGACCGTGCCGTCGGCCCGATGCAGTTCATCCCCTCGACCTGGGCGCGTTGGGGCGCGGACGGCAACGGCGACGGCGACTCCGACCCGAACAACGTCTACGACGCGGCCCTCGCGGCGGGCAACTACCTCTGCGCCAACAACCGCGACCTGTCGGACTCCGACGACCTCGACCAGGCCCTGCTGAGCTACAACCGTTCCTGGGACTACGTCCGCACGGTCCGCTCGTGGCTGGACTTCTACCGCGAGGGCACCCAGGAGGTGCCCGACGGCCAGGGGAGCCTCCCCGGCTCGCCCGGCCCGGGGAACCCGGACGCCGCCGACCTTCCCGTGGAGCGCCAGGACCGCGGCGGCGACCCCCGCCCGCAGCGCCCCGACCGGGACGGGGGCGCCGACTCCCGCCCGCCGTCCGAGTCCGAGGGCGAGGTCCGTCCGACGGACCCGGGGGAGAACGAGCCCGAGCGGCCGGAGGACCCGGACGTGCCGGAGGAGCCGGACGAGCCCGGCGATCCGGATGAGCCCGGCGATCCGGATGAGCCCGGTGACCCGGATGAGCCCGGTGACCCGGAGGACCCGGAGGAGCCGGAAGATCCCGACGAGCCCGGCGAGCCGCAGTGCCCCGAGGACCCGGACGCGCCGGGAGACCCGGAGGACCCGGACGCGCCCGGCCAGCCCGGCGAGGGCGACGGTGACGAGACGCCCGAGGACCCGGAGCAGCCGGAGAACCCCGACGACCCCGGGAGCCCGGAGCAGCCGGGCGAGGGTGACGAAGGCGAGGACGGCGAGGACGGCGAGTCGGGTGGCGAGGACGGCGACGAGGGTGGGGAGTGCCCCGACCCCGAGGACCCGGACGGCGACCCGGAGAACCCCGACGACCCCGAACAGCCAGGTGAGGGCGAGGAGAACGAGGAGGAGGCCGGCGGCACGCCGGACGGGGACGCCCCCGCCACGGTCACCCGCCGCACCGCGTGAAGTGTCCGGAAAGCGTCCGGTCGCCGCGTCCCGCACGGCGCGGCGGCCCGGACGGGCACCGGACGGTCACGAACCGTCGGGGAAAATGCGCCGGGTTTGGCCCAATAGCGCCCCTCGTGGGGCGAACCGCGCATTGACCCTGATCGGATGCCCCCGTATGCTATAAGACGCGCTGCGGACTTGCGCGCCTCGGACGGAGCAGGTCGCGCTCGCATCCGCTGTATGTCCTCTCGGTTGGTGAGGCGTGTTTCGGGTCCCTCGGGGCCGGGAGCCGCGCTTCTCAGGCTGTCCGGCTACGGCAGGTGCGATATTGGTCTTCGGCGTAGCAGTGCCTACCAATATGTCCGTACCGGAGCCCTTTACCACATGACGAGCAGCACCGAGACCACCGCGACCACGCCGCAGGTAGCGGTCAACGACATCGGTTCCGAGGAAGCCTTCCTCGCCGCGATCGACGAGACGATCAAGTACTTCAACGACGGCGACATCGTCGACGGCGTCATCGTGAAGGTCGACCGGGACGAGGTCCTGCTCGACATCGGTTACAAGACCGAGGGGGTCATCCCCTCGCGCGAGCTGTCGATCAAGCACGACGTCGACCCCAACGAGGTCGTCGCCGTCGGCGACGAGATCGAGGCCCTTGTTCTCCAGAAGGAGGACAAGGAAGGCCGCCTGATCCTCTCCAAGAAGCGCGCCCAGTACGAGCGCGCCTGGGGCACCATCGAGAAGATCAAGGACGAGGACGGCATCGTCACCGGTACCGTCATCGAGGTCGTCAAGGGCGGCCTCATCCTCGACATCGGCCTCCGTGGCTTCCTCCCGGCCTCCCTGGTGGAGATGCGCCGGGTCCGGGACCTCCAGCCCTACGTGGGCAAGGAGCTCGAAGCCAAGATCATCGAGCTGGACAAGAACCGCAACAACGTGGTCCTGTCCCGCCGTGCCTGGCTGGAGCAGACCCAGAGCGAGGTCCGCCAGACCTTCCTCACCACCCTCCAGAAGGGCCAGGTGCGCTCCGGCGTCGTCTCCTCCATCGTCAACTTCGGTGCCTTCGTGGACCTGGGTGGCGTGGACGGCCTGGTGCACGTCTCCGAGCTGTCCTGGAAGCACATCGACCACCCCTCCGAGGTCGTCGAGGTCGGCCAGGAGGTCACCGTCGAGGTGCTCGACGTCGACATGGACCGCGAGCGCGTCTCCCTGTCGCTGAAGGCCACCCAGGAAGACCCGTGGCAGCAGTTCGCCAGGACGCACCAGATCGGTCAGGTCGTGCCCGGCAAGGTCACGAAGCTGGTGCCGTTCGGCGCGTTCGTCCGGGTGGACGAGGGCATCGAGGGCCTGGTCCACATCTCCGAGCTGGCCGAGCGCCACGTGGAGATCCCGGAGCAGGTCGTCCAGGTCAACGACGAGATCTTCGTCAAGGTCATCGACATCGACCTGGAGCGTCGTCGGATCAGCCTCTCGCTGAAGCAGGCCAACGAGAACTTCGGCGCCGACCCGATGGTGGTCGAGTTCGACCCGACCCTGTACGGCATGGCGGCGTCCTACGACGACCAGGGCAACTACATCTACCCCGAGGGCTTCGACCCGGAGGCGAACGACTGGCTGCCCGGGTACGACAAGCAGCGCGAGGAGTGGGAGCGCCAGTACGCCGAGGCGCAGACGCGCTTCGAGCAGCACCAGGCGCAGGTCATCAAGTCCCGCGAGGCGGACGCCCAGGCCGAGGCCGAGGCGGCCGGTGGCGGCGGCGGTGGCGGCGGCCAGCAGTCGGGCGGCGGCTCCGGCGGCGGCTCGTACTCCTCCAGCCCCTCGGAGGACTCCGGTGCCCTGGCTTCCGACGAGGCGCTCGCCGCGCTGAGGGAGAAGCTGGCCGGCGGCCAGAGCTGACCCAGCCCCCACGGGGCTGAAACACCCGTGCACGAGGGCCCGTCTCCCCTGGGAGGCGGGCCCTCGGTGTTTCCTCCCGTGTCTTTCCGGGGCATGGTGGAATGCCCCGGCGGGCGGGGGCGTTGACCCGTCAGACGCGAGACAACGGAAGGGGAACGGGGACAGTGCGTGATCCACAGGAGTTGTACGCGTGGGAGCCCGACGGGATCGCCCGGGTCGAGGAGGCGGTCGGCGCCCCGGACAGCGCGGGGCCCGTGCTGCTGTACCACTTCGAAGGGTTCATCGACGCGGGGGACACCGGGGGCCAGCTCGCCGAGCAGTTGCTCGAACTGCCCGGTGTGACGGTGGCCAGGTTCGACCATGACCGGCTGGTCGACTACCGGGCCCGACGCCCGTCCATGACCTTCAACCGCGACCGGTGGACGTCCTTCGAGCAGCCGTCGTTGGAGCTGCGACTGGTCAGGGACGCGACCCACCAGCCGTTCCTCCTGCTGACCGGTCCGGAGCCGGACACGGAGTGGGAGGGGTTCGCCGCGGCCGTGCGGCACCTGGTGGAGCGGCTGCGGGTGCGGCTCGCGGTCAGCTTCCACGGCATCCCGATGGGCGTCCCGCACACCAGGCCGGTGGGGCTCACCCCGCACGGCAACCGCGCGGAGCTGGTGCCCGTGGGGCGTTCGCTCTTCGACGAGGCGCAGGTGCCCGGCAGCGCGGCGGCGCTGGTGGAGCTGCGGCTGGAGCAGGCGGGGCACGACGTGCTGGGCGTGGCCGCGCATGTGCCGCACTACATCGCCCGTTCCCGCTACCCGGACTCGGCGCTGGTGGTGCTGGAGGCGATCACCGCGGCCACGGGGCTGGTGCTGCCGGAGGCGGTGCACACGCTGCGGGTCTCGGCGTTGAAGACGCAGGACGAAATCGAACGCGAGCTGGCCGAGGGCGAGTCGGACCTGGTGGCCGTGGTGCGCGGGCTTGAGCAGCAGTACGACGCGGTCGCCGGGGCCGCGACCAGGAGCAGCCTGGTGGCCGAGCCGGTGGAGCTGCCGTCGGCCGACGAGTTGGGCGAGGTCTTCGAGCGCTTTCTCGCGGAGCGCGAGGACGGCGACGGGCAGGCGTAGCGTAGCCTGCGGCCATGGTGGCTGTGGGGCTGACCGGTGGCATCGGCGCCGGCAAGAGCGAGGCGGCGCGCGCCCTCGCGCGCCGGGGCGCGGTGATCGTGGACTCCGACGTGATCGCCCGCGAGGTGGTCGCGCCGGGGACGCCGGGACTGGCGGCGGTGGTCGCCGAGTTCGGTGACGAGGTGCTGACGCCGGACGGCGCGCTGGACCGCGAGCGGCTGGGCCGTGTCGTCTTCGCCGACGCGGAGCGCCGCCGCGCGCTCAACGCCGTGGTCCACCCGCTGGTGGCGCGCCGTGCGGCGGAGCTCCAGGAGGCGGCCGGTCCCGACGCGGTGGTGGTGCACGACGTTCCGTTGCTCGCGGAGGAGGGGCTGGCGCACCGCTATCGCGCGGTGATCGTGGTGGACGCCTCGGACGCGACGCGGTGGGTCCGGCTGACGGAGGGGCGCGGGATGAGCGAGGCCGACGCGAGGGCGCGGATGGAGGCGCAGGCCGGCCGCGAGGAGCGGCTGGCGGTCGCCGACTTCGTGTTGGACAACGACGGCACGTTGGAGCAACTCGACGCGAGGGTCGAGGAGTTGTGGCCCCGGCTGGTGGCGCTCACCGAGTCGGAGTGAGCGGCTGTGAGGTGGTCCCGTACCGTGGCGCGGAGGGTGCCCGGGGGACTACCGTGGGTCGCATGGACCTTGATTCGGCCCTTGCCCTGGTGACCGCTGCGGCGGGCAGCGTCGCCACGGAGGCGGGGCGGCACGCGTGGGATTCGTTACTTTCCCTGACCCGTCGCATCACGGGCCGGCCGGAGCCGGTCGACCCGGCCGACGAGGACTCGGTGCGGGTGTTGGTCGGGAGGATCTCCGATCGCGCCGAGGCGGACGAGGAGTTCGCCCACCAGCTGCGCGACTGGGCGCGGACGCACCAGACGCTGGTGGACGCGCGACAGTCGCAGGTGCGCAACGAGATCTCCGGGGACGCGAGGATCACCGGCCCGGTCGTCCAGGCGCAGGACATCACGGGACCGATCACCTTTGGTCCCTGAGCGTCACCGGGCGTTCGGAAGCGACACGGAGCCTCAGCCGGTGCGTTGGCGCTGGAAGCGGCGCTCGACACGGCCGCGGACGCCGCGCATCCGCCGGCGCACGCGGTGCATCCGGGGGTTGCGTTCGCGTTCCTCGCGGGAGACGCGGTCCAGCTCCGCGGCCAGCTTGGTGGAGCGCTTCTCGCTGTCCAGCTCGTCGAGGAGCCGGTCGACCTCGGCGAGCATCGAGCCGTGCCACTGCCACTGCTTGGGGTGTTCCTGCACCCTGGCCAGGAGCAGTTGGGCGACGTGCTCCCGGCTGATCCTGGCCGCGTCCAGCTCGATCTCCAGGAACGCCTCCGCCTCGTCGGCGTCGCTGCTGAGCGGGCTGGTGATCAGGGTGGCGTAGCTGTCGACCGCGCCGGCGAGGTTGCTCAGCAGCTCCCGCACGGCGGGGGCGACATCCTCGGCGAAGAGCGGCTGGTCGCCCCGGAGCGCCGAGAGGTCGGTGAGGTTGCGGGAGAGGGTGCGCAGGATGACCGCGCAGACCTCCAGGGTGTCGAGGCCGGTGCGCAGCACGATCCTGGTCAGCACCGGCTCCTTGGCGCGGGGGTTGAAGCGCAGGCTCTCCTCGGCCTGGGTGAGCGAGGCGTCGACCTGGGCGACGTCCTGGTCGAGCTGGCGCGCCTCCTCCAGCTTCTCGGAGAGCGTCTTCAACCGGGGCTCGCGCTCGCTGGCCTCCTCGCTCAGCCGCATCAGCAACTGGCGCATCCGCCGGGCCTGTTCCTCGATGTCGTCGCCCGCGGAGCGCACCCAGACGGGTGGGACGAAGACCAGGTTGAACAGCAGCCCGACGACGGCGCCGATCACGGTCTCCACGACCCGGTCCAGGGCGGTCTCGGCGACCTGGGTCACGCCGAGCACCAGCATCGCGCTGATCGCGACCTCGGGAACGAACTCGCTGACCCGCACCAGGTGGCCGGCGGTCAGCGCCGAGAGGATCAGCAGTCCCAGGCTCCACCAGCTGAGGCCGACCACCGAGCTGAAGGCGGAGGCCAGCAGCACGCCCGTCACCACGGCGTTGACGCGCCGCACCCCGGTGGTGATGGTGGCGTAGAGGGTGACCTGCACGACCAGGAGCGCGGTGAGCGGTGCCAGCAGCGGGGCGGTCACGTCCGTCAGCCAGAGAGCGGCCATGTAGGCGAGGGTCGCCGCCGCGGCGGACCGGACGGTCTGGATGCCCACGGGCTCGGCACGCCGCTTGGCGAGGTCGATGATCTGCTCGGAGACATCCGGCATCTGTCTCCCCTTTCGCTCCTCTGTGGTGTTTTCGGAAAACACCTGACAAAAGATGTCATCTGACGGGTTCAGAGGAGCGAACCCCGGGGAGGTCTGCGCGTCCCGGTCGCCGGAACGGGGGGAGTGGCGGGGCGAGTGGCGGGGGTGACGGGGTGTCGGGTGGCGGCGCGTCCCGGGGCGGCCGGCTCAGGGCGGGGTGGTGAGCCGCATCAGGGTGAGCATCTCGCTCTGGAGCTCGGCGGTGAACGGCTCGTCCTCCGGCCGTTCGTCCTGCCCCATCGGGACGGCGAGCCGCCCGCCTCCCGTCATCCACGCGTTGAAGGCGCGCATCAGCAGGATGAACTGGTCGGCCGGTAACCGGGCGCGCAGCGCCTCCACATAGGGGACGAGCTGCGGGGGATCGGTGGCGTCTTCGGTCATGGATCTATCGTGCGGTGCCGGGCGCGTGGAGGGAAGAACGCGCCCGGGCGGTGAAGCGAGCGCCGGCTTGTGCGCCTGGGCGTGGGACTCGGCGATGATGGGGCCATGCGACTGGAGGCGATCACCGGGGAGAGGCTGGCCGCCGCCCTCGCCGAGGGAGTCCTCGGCTCCGGCGACGCGCCGGAGGCGTGGCGGCGGGTCCTGGTCGACGGGGCGCCGGCGGCCGGTGGCGGCCGGCTGGCCCACGCGGTCGCCGACGAACTGCGGGTGCGGGGGCGTTCCGCGCTGGTGGTGGACGCGGCCGGCTTTCTGCGTGCGGCCTCGCTGCGTTTCGAGTTCGGGCGACGGGACCCGGACTCCTACCGGGAGTCCTGGCTGGACGAGGGCGCGCTCTGGCGCGAGGTGCTGACACCCCTGGACCCGGGAGGCAGCGGCCGGGTGCTGCCCGACCTCTGGGACGCCGAGCGCGACCGGGCCACCCGCAGCGGCTATGTCACGCTCCCCCCGGGCGGCGTGCTGCTACTCCACGGCCCCTTTCTGCTGGGGCGATGGTTTCCCGCCGATCTGACCGTCCATCTCGCGCTCTCCGAGGGGGCGTTGGCCCGGCGCACCCCGGAGGACGAGCGCTGGACGCTGCCGGCCTTCGCCCGGTACGCCGCCGAGCACGGCCCGTCGGAGGCCGCCGATGTGGTGGTGCGCATGGACCATCCCGCGCGCCCGGCGTGGACGGGCATCCGGGGGCGCGCGTGATCGCCGCGCGCGCCCGGGCGTGAAGTGGTCCACCGGGGTCCCGTCCGGTCCGGAAACTGACACACTGGGTGTCGCACCATCAGCGCACAGTGATCAGGGAGTTGGGGCGTGGACGACACGGTCAGGCCGTACACCAGAGACGAAGTGCTGCACGCCGTGGCGCTGATCAAGGCTCATCTCGCCGAGGACGAGGAGGGGGTGCGCGCCCTTCAGGACGAGTCGGACGAGAGCGCCCGGCAGTGCGCGCGGTCCATGTTCGCCCTGGCGCATCTCATCGTCTTCGGGCAGGTCATCCCGGACATGTGGGTGGTGCGTCAGAAGCTCGACTTCGGTGACACCGGACGTGTTCCCGAACTCAACCTCGCCATCCACGTGTTGAAGCGCATGGAGGAGCGGGTCGCGCTCGCCCATGTCCACCCGGTGGTGGGAGCCCTCTCCGCGGGTGACGTGATGGACCTGATCGTGCAGTGCACCGGGACCAGCATGGCCGACGTGCCGCGCTTCCTCGACGGCGTCAGGGAGCGTGTCCTGCACTCGATGGAGCCCTGAGCGCGGGCACGACCGGCCGCGTCACGGGACGGAGTCGGCGTCGCGCACCACCTCCAACTGGGCCCGGGGCGGCCGGATTTCGACCGTTCGCCACGGTAGGGACCGCCACTGACAGCGGCGCGAGGCGACGGCGATACCGTGGGCGCATGGACAGCACCCAGTCAGACGAGATACATGGCCGCTACGGCACCGCCGCCACGGTCGAGGTCGAGCCGCGCGGGATCGGGCAGGTGCGCACCGCGTACGCGCCGGAGCCCGACGGAGACCCCGACCCGGGCGAGATCGTCTGGACCTGGGTGCCCTACGAGGAGAACGACGGCCGGGGCAAGGACCGCCCGGTGCTGGTGGTGGCGCGCGAGGAGGGCCGGGAGACGCTCCTGGCCGTCCAGTTGACCAGCCAGGACAGGGACCACGACGACGAGTGGCTGCCGTTGGGCTCCGGCCCCTGGGACCGCACCGGCCGTGACTCCTGGGTCCATCTGGACCGCGTGCTGCGCGTCCACCCCGAAGGGATGCGTCGGGAGGCGTGCGCGCTCGACCGCGCGCGGTACAACCGCGTCGTGCACAACCTCCAGGCGCGCCACGGCTGGCGCTGAGCCCCGGCCCGCGCTCCCATCCGCCCCCCGGAACTCCCATGCGACCCGACACATCCGATTCTTTCGACGGCCCCGCCTCCCCGGGCGACCCCGGCACCGGCGCCGTCCCCCGTCCGCATCCCCTGCACGGCCACCGCTATGTGGTGCTCGACTGCGAGACCACCGGCTTCGACCCCGAACGTGGCGACCGCATGGTCTCGCTCGCCCTGGTCACCGTCGTCGACGGCCGGATAGCCGACCGCTGGACCAGCCTGCTCGACCCCGGCCGCGACACCGGTCCGGTCCACATCCACGGCATCACCAAGGCGGAGAGCACCACCGCGCCTCGCTTCGCCGACGTGCTGCCGGAGATCGACCGCCGGCTTCAGGGCGCCGTGCTGGTGGCCCACAACGTCGGCTTCGACCTGCGCTTCCTCGCCATGGAGCTGGAGCTGGCCCACGCGGGCCCGCCCCCGACGACCAGCCTCGACACCCTCACGCTGGCCCGCCGCTACCTCCCCGAGCTGGCCAACCACCGGCTCGCCACGTGCGTCGCCTCCCTCGGCGTCCCGCACCGGGCACACCGCGCCGACTCCGACGCGGAGGTCACCGCCGTGCTGCTGCTGCGGCTGCTGGACCGCGCCGCCGAGGACGGGCACACCGGCCTCGAAGGGCTCGTCGAGCCCAGCGAGGAGGTGCTGCGCCGCGAACGCCGCAGGCGTGCCCGGTGCGACGCCGAGACGCCGGGCCTCAGCGCCGCCCACCGCGACGCGCACGAGGTGATCGCCGCCTGGCGCGGCGGCGTGGGCGCCTGGCACGCGGCGCTGCGCACGCTCCAGGCCGAGGGGTGCCCGGAGGCCGGACGGCTGTGGGGCTGGTTCGGCGGCACGCTCACCACGCCGACCCCCGCGTTCGGGCGCCCGCGCCCGGAGGGGGCGCGCGAGGCGCTGCGCACCGCGCTCGACCTGCTGCTCGACGATCCGGGGACCCGCAGGGACGACGTGGCGCAGCCGGTGGCCTGGCTGGCCGCGCTGGACCAGGGCGCGGAGAGCCCCGACCACCTGCTCGGTCTCTTCCCCGGCACCGCCGCGGCGATCGCCGCCCTACCGGACTGCGGTCGCTGCTGGTCCTGCGCCACGCTGGGCCTTTGCGCCACGGGGAGCGCGGGCGCCGCCCTGGTCTCGCACTACGGCTCCGACCCCGCCTGGGCCGACGAGCTGGCCTCGCTGCTGCCGGTGCTGCGCACCGCCGGCGACCTGGCCGCGCTCGGCCGCGCCGCCCGCTACGCCGGCCAGGGGCTGGAGCGCCGGGGGCGCGTGGAGGAGGCGATGCGCCTGTGGCAGTGGGCGGTGGACGAGGGGGCGCGCGACCCCGTGGTCTTCAACCGGCTCACGCTGTGCCACGAGCGCCTGGGCGACGACCGCGCCGCGCTGGCCCTGTGCGAGAGAGGGCTCACCCACCGTCGCGACGAGGGGGCGCGTGCCGTGTGGGACACCCTGGCGCGGCGCGCGGAACGCTGCCGCGCCCGGATCGCGGGTCTGCCGGTTCCGGCGGTTTCCGAGCCGGAGCCGCTCGAAGGCTGATCGGCTCACTAGGTTCTTCTCCTGGGCGGGGATCGGGCTCCGTGTCCGGCCCCCGCCCGAGGCGACCACCCGACCCTGAGGAGACCGAAGGTGACCGAGCAGCTGAACCCCATGCCCCTGGACTGGCGCCGTGGACTGGCGATCGTGGCCCACCCCGACGACCTGGAGTACGGCGCGTCGGGCGCCGTCGCCGAGTGGGTCGAGGGCGGCAGGGAGATCGCCTATGTGCTGGTTACCAGGGGAGAGGCCGGGATCGACTCCCTTCCGCCCGAGGAGTCGGCCCGGGTGCGGGAGGCCGAGCAGCTGGCAGGCGCGGCGGCCGTCGGGGTGCGGACGGTGGAGTTCCTCGACCACGCGGACGGCGTGATCGAGGCGGGCCCCGCGCTCCGTGCCGACCTCGCCGCCGCCGTGCGCCGGCACCGGCCGGAGCTGCTGATCACGCTCAACCACCGCGACACCTGGGGCGGCCACGCCTGGAACACCCCCGACCACCGGATCGTCGGCCGCGCCGCCCTGGACGCGGCGGGCGACGCGGGGAACCGCTGGATCTTCCCCGAGCAGCTGGGCGAGGGCGGCCTGGAGCCGTGGGACGGGGTCCGCTGGGTGGCGGTGGCGGCCTCGCCGCGGTCGACCCACGCCCAGGCGCTGGGCGACGCGGCGCTGGAGCGGGGCGTCGCCTCGCTCGTGGAGCATCGCGCCTATGTCACGGGGCTCGGCGAGACCGATCCCGAGGGCTACGCGCGGTCGCTGCTGATCGACGGCGCGGAGCGGGAGAGCGGCCGGTTCGGCGGGCGCCGCTGCACCCCGTTCGAGCTCTTCCCGCGCTGATATCCGCGCCCCTCCCGGCCGATACCCGGGTTTCTCGGCGGCCTTTCTGTGGTGCTCGACACAGCGTTTTCGGGGCCTACGAAAACGCTTAGCAGGAAAACGGGACCAAGGTCCCGGGACTTTCGTCACGCGGTGCCAGGGGATTTCGCCAGGGACGGCGAACGACCTTCGGATATGCGGGGCTCAGTGCAGGTCAGCATGGTGGGGATCGGGAAGTTGCCTTCTTCGGATGAAGGCTTCCACGGGCATGTCCAGGGCCTTCAGACTCCCTTTCTCCGCTACGGTCCCGCGTCGTAGGAGAGCTTCTTGTGCCGGGTCGGATATCCCGTTATCAAGGATGTTCACCCGGCTGGTTCCGGTCGGGACGCCCCCGAAAGCGGAGGTTGTTCTTCCATGCCGAACACCCACACGACCACCACCCTGAACCGCGCCCCGAAGTCGCTCCGTGCCCGTGCCGCCGCCGCCGTCGCGGCCGGCGTCTGCGCCACGGTGGCCCTCTCCGGTGCGGCCGTGGCGGCCGAGGGCGCCGGCAAGACCGACGCCCGTCAGGCCACCCAGGCCACCGAGGTCGTCGAGAAGAACCATGCCCCGGCCGCCGAGAAGCCGAAGGCGAGTGACTGGGTGTCGCCGATCTCGGGTGACTACGAGCTGTCGGCGACGTACGGCAACAGCGGTGACCGTTGGACCAGCAAGCACAGTGGTCAGGACTTCGCGGTCCCGACGGGTGCCGAGGTGTCCTCGGTGCACGAGGGGACCGTGGTGAAGGCCGGTGGCAACGGTGCCGGTGACGGTCCCGCGTACGGGAACGCGATCGTGATCGATCACGGTGACGGCACGTTCAGCCAGTACGCGCACCTTTCCGAGGTCGACGTGGCCGTGGGCGATCAGGTGGAGACGGGCGAGAAGATCGCGCTGTCCGGTAACACCGGCAACAGCAGCGGCCCGCACCTGCACTTCGAGATCCGCACCAGCGCCGACTACGGCACCGCCATCGACCCGATGAAGTACCTGCGCGACCAGGACGCCGATGTGTGACCCGGTCGACGGGTGAGACCGACCCGACGGCGCCCCGCGGTCAGAACCCGCCAGGGGCGCCGTCTCCGTCGGCCGCCCTTCGCGCCTCGCACTCCGCGCGGAGCGCCGGATAGGCCCGCGCTATCGCGTCCCGGCACCGCCCGGTGAGCAGCTGACGGCCCTCGGCCCGGCTCTCGCCGGGCGGCAGCGCGTGCAGCAGCTCCGCATGCGGCGCCAGCTGCTGGAGCAGCCACTCCACCTTCCAGCGCGCCAGTTCGGCCGGCTCCAGCTCGGCGACCGAGACCGCGCGCGGCCGGTGGCCCCAGGAGAGCGCGGCGCGGCTCGCGTCCCAGAGGTTCCGGTGGGCCACTGCCCGCTCCGCCAGCTCCGCGTCGGCCAACCGGGGGAGCGCCAGCCGTGCCTCCCGTATCGCCGCGAGCCCCTCCGCCCTGCGCCGGGCCTGCGCGTCGCGCTGCGCGCTGGCCCGCCGCCTGCGCAGCTCGCGCGCCGCGAGGAACTCCGGCAGCTCCTCCGTCCGCCTGACCCGGTCGCTCAGATACAGCTCCACCGGGCTGCGGCGATCCGGCTCGCCGAGGAACGAACGCACCAGCAGCGGTGTCCAGCCCCGCGCACGCAGCGCCTCCAGCGAGCAGTAGGTGATCGCCGGCCGGTCCTGGGACAGCGTCATCGTCGCCCTCCTCGCGTTCGGGACGCCAGTATCGGGTCATACCCGCACTGATCGCCTCCCGGGGGCGGCTCCGCAACCGCCACGCGCTCCCTCCCTAGCCGCGCGCCACCTCGCCCCGGCGGGCCGCCGCCAGGGCTTCCTCCCGGCCGCCGTCCTTCAGCCACAGGTCCCGGGCGCCCGGCTTGCGCGCCTCGCGCGTCAGCTGCCGCACGGTGCCGCGGCAGACCGCCTCCTTGAGCCTGGCTCCCAGGCGCCCGCCGATCCGCAGGTCGACGACGGCGTCGTTCCTGCGGGCGAACTGCACCACGCCGGTGCCGCGCCCCAGGCTCAGGCACTGCCCGACGAAGCCCACCGCGGCGGGCTGGGGCGGCTCGCCCGCGATCCGGCTGAGCACCGTCTCGGCGGCCTGCGGGCCCAGCTGGACCGCCGCCTGGCAGCTCATCCGGTACGGCAGCCCGGAGGGGGCCGCCGCGTCCCCGGCCGCGACGACACGTTCGCTGTCGACGCTGGTCAGCGTCTCGTCGGTGAGCAGGCGCCCCAGCGCGTCCGTGCTCAGCCCGCTGCGCGCCGCCAGGTCCGGCACGCCGAAACCGGTGGTCCACACGGTCACCTCGCTCGGCACCTCGCGCCCGTCACCGAGGCGCACGGCCTCCGGCGTCACGCCGGTGACCCGGGCGCCGGGGCCCCGGAGCACCTCGACCCCGAGGCCGGCCAGCCGCCGGGCTACCGCGCGTCGGCCGCGGGCGCTCAGACCGGGACCCAGCTCCCCGCCGCAGACCAGGGTGACCCGCCGTCCCTCCTCGGCCAGCTCCGCCGCGGTCTCGATGCCGGCGGAGCCGGCACCCACGACCGCCACGGCGGTCCGCGCCGGCGCGGCGGCGAGCACGGAGCGCAGCGCCTCGGCCTCCTCCAGGCTGCCGACCGGGTGAGCGAACTCGGCGGCCCCGGGCACCGTGGGCTCGGCGGTGCCGCTGCCCACCGCGTAGACCAGGTAGTCGTAACCGAGGGCACCGCCGCTGCCCAGCGCCACCGTCCGGGCGGTGCCGTCGATGAGGGACACGGAGTCGACGAGCAGCCGCACCCCCTCGGCCAGCACGTCCCGGTACGCGGTGAGCGCGTCATGGCTGCCGCCGGCGACCTGGTGCAGGCGGATGCGCTCCACGAACGCGGGCCGCGGGTTGACCAGCGTCACGGCCACGTCGTCGCGCCGGGTCAGCCGGTTGGCCGCCATCACGCCCGCGTAGCCGCCGCCGACGACGAGGACCTCGGTCTTCTCGGCCATGGTGTCTCTCCTCACTCAAGGGCTCCCGCTCAGGGCTCACCCTCAAGACACCGCGGGGGCCGGCGATGTGACACCACGCGTCCCGTTGTGGCGCGCGTCACCGCGCGGGTGCCGTCCTCGGAAGGACCCCGGCCGTCCTCGGCACACCCCTCGGCACACCGCCTCGGCAGACCGTCCTCAGAAGAGCGGGCTGGGAAGCACCCCCTCCAGCGCCAGCAGCTGGCGCTTGGTCTCCAGGCCGCCGCCGAAGCCGCCTATGCCCCCGTCGGAGGCCACCACCCGATGGCAGGGCACCACCACCGGCAGGGGATTGGCCCCCATCGCCGCACCCACCGCCTGCGCCGCGCCCGGCTCGCCGGCCCGCCGCGCCAGATCCCGGTAGGAGACGACGCTGCCCAGCGGGACGCCCACGGCCAGTTCCCGCAGCACCCGCTCGGTGAACCCCGAGGCCAGCGACCAGTCCAGAGCCAGGTCGAAGACCCGCAGCCGCCCGGCGAAGTAGGCCGCCAACTGCTCGGCAGCCTCCGTCAGCACCGGGTGGCCGCCGGGGGCGGGGGCCGGCCGCGCCCCGAGCCCCTTGGCCAAACCCGACAGGGCCGCCGGCACCCTGTCCCGCTCCGCGTGGAAGACCACCGACACCAGCCCCAGGTCCGTCGCGGCCAGCAGCAGCGGACCGATCGGTGTGCCCTCCACCGACCAGGCACACCCCTTCTCCTCACTCATGACGGGGAGCATAGAGGGCGGCACTGACAACCCCGGGGGAGTCCCGCGAGCGCCGTCCGTACCGCCCTCACCGCCGGCCGACGTGAGCCGGCACCCGCCGCTCCTCAGTCGCGCAGCGCGGACCGCACCACGTCCGGCACGTCGGAGATGATGCCGTCCACGCCGAGGCCCGCGACCCGGGTCGCCAGCTCGCCGTCGTTGACGGTCCAGGTGTAGACCTTCAGCGGGCGGCCGTGCGGGCCGCGCAGGGACTGCACGCTCTCCACGTACTCCGCGCTCAGGTCGGCGTGCCGGGGGTTGATCTGGTCGGCGAACTCCGCGTACTCGGCGATCTCGTCCACCGGCGGGGTGCCGAGGAAGCCGGTCTCCACCCGGGGCGCCAGCTCGTGCACCGTGCGCACCGAGTCCGCCTCGAAGCTCTGGAGCACCAGTCGCTGGCCCGGGTACCACTCACGCAGCCAGCCCTGCTCGTCGAGCTCCTCCAGGATGTCGGCCTCGATGCCCGGGTAGAGCGAGGGGGACTTCAGTTCGAGCAGCAGCCGCTGCCGGTTGCCGTCGAGCTCGTCGAGGAACTCCTCCAGCGTCGGCACCGGCTCGCCCGCGAACTCCTCGCCGAACCAGCTGCCCGCGTCCAGCCGCGAGATCTCCTCCGCGGTGAAGTCCTCCACCCGCCACGGAGCCCGGTCGGGGAAGACCTCCTCCACGTCGGTCGTCCGGTTGAGCGTCTCGTCGTGCATCAGCACCAGCTCGCCGTCGCTGGTGCGCTGCACGTCGGTCTCCACCCAGGTGGTGTGGGCCTGGGCCGCGGCCTCGGCGGCGGCCAGGGTGTTCTCCGGGGCGTAGCCCGAGGCGCCCCGGTGGGCCACCACCAGCGGGTCGTCGAAACCGAGGCCGGTGGTCGCCGCCGGACGCACACCGTCCGACGACGCGGCCCCGGCGCTCTGAGGGGAGAGACCGGGCAGCGAGGCGACCGGCAGGACGGTGAGGGCCACCGCGCCGAGGGCCCAACCGATCAAGCCGGAGGTGGTGTCGCTCATGGGGAACTCCTCGAAATCCGTGTGGGAACGCGGGGAGCCTGCCCGGCCTGGGGAAACCGCCGGGTACGCGGCTGGTGACTGTCAGTTGAACAGCGTGAGTCCTCGGGGGGCCGTTCGCCGGCATCGACACGGTTGTCAGTGGGGGGTCGTACGGTGGGGTCCATGCGGCCCGTATCGGATATCCCACGCACGTCGACCCCCATCGAGGTGGTCAGCCCTTACCAGCCCAGCGGCGACCAGCCGGCAGCCATCGCCGAGCTGGAGAAGCGCGTTTCGGGAGGTGAGAAGGACGTCGTCCTGCTCGGCGCCACCGGCACCGGGAAGTCGGCGACGACGGCGTGGATGATCGAGCGCCTGCAGCGGCCGACGCTGGTGATCGCGCCGAACAAGACGCTGGCGGCCCAGCTGGCCAACGAGTTCCGCGAGCTCCTGCCGAACAACGCGGTCGAGTACTTCGTCTCGTACTACGACTACTACCAGCCCGAGGCGTACGTCCCGCAGACGGACACCTACATCGAGAAGGACTCCTCGATCAACGAGGAGGTCGAGCGGCTGCGCCACAGCGCGACCAACTCGCTGCTCACCCGGCGCGACGTGGTCGTGGTCGCCTCGGTCTCCTGCATCTACGGCCTGGGCACGCCGCAGGAGTACGTGGACCGCATGGTGCCGCTGCGGGTCGGTGAGGAGATGGACAGGGACGCCCTGCTGCGCCGCTTTGTCGACATCCAGTACGCGCGCAACGACATGGCGTTCACCCGGGGCACCTTCCGGGTGCGCGGCGACACCATCGAGATCTTCCCGGTCTACGAGGAGCTGGCCGTCCGGATCGAGATGTTCGGCGACGAGATCGAGGCGCTCTCCACCCTCCACCCCCTCACCGGCGAGGTCATCTCGACCGAGGACCACCTCTACGTCTTCCCCGCCTCCCACTACGTCGCCGGGCCCGAGCGCATGGAGCGGGCGATCGACGGGATAGAGAGCGAGCTGACGGGCCGGCTGGAGACGCTGGAGCGGCAGGGCAAGCTGCTGGAGGCCCAGCGGCTGCGGATGCGCACCACCTACGACATCGAGATGATGCGGCAGATCGGCACCTGCTCCGGCATCGAGAACTACTCGCTCCACATCGACGGCCGCGAGACCGGCAGCCCGCCCTACACGCTGCTCGACTACTTCCCCGACGACTTCCTGCTGGTCATCGACGAGTCGCACAACACGGTGCCGCAGATCGGCGCGATGTACGAGGGCGACGCCTCGCGGAAGCGCACCCTGATCGACCACGGCTTCCGGCTCCCCTCGGCGCTGGACAACCGGCCGCTGCGCTGGGAGGAGTTCCTGGGGCGGATCGGGCAGACGGTCTACCTCTCGGCCACCCCCGGCTCCTACGAGCTGTCCCGCGGCGACGGAGTCGTGGAGCAGATCATCCGCCCGACCGGTCTCGTCGACCCGGAGGTCGTGGTCAAGCCCACCGAGGGGCAGATCGACGACCTGGTGCACGAGATCAGGCTCCGCGCGGAGCGCGACGAGCGCGTGCTGGTCACCACACTCACCAAGAAGATGGCCGAGGACCTCACCGACTACTTCCTGGAGCTCGGCATCCGCGTCCGCTATCTGCACAGCGACGTCGACACCCTGCGCCGGGTCGAGCTGCTGCGGGAGCTGCGCGCCGGCGAGTTCGACGTGCTGGTCGGGATCAACCTCCTCCGCGAGGGGCTGGACCTGCCCGAGGTGTCGCTGGTCGCCATCCTCGACGCCGACAAGGAGGGCTTCCTGCGCTCCGGCACCTCGCTGATCCAGACCATCGGCCGCGCCGCGAGGAACGTCTCGGGCCAGGTCCACATGTACGCGGACCGCATGACCCCGGCGATGGAGAAGGCCATCGACGAGACCAACCGCCGCCGGGCCAAGCAGCTGGCGTACAACGAGGAGCGCGGCATCGACCCGCAGCCCCTCCGGAAGAAGATCAACGACATCGTCGCCGCGATCGCCAGGGAGGACGTGGACACCCAGCAGCTGCTGGGCACGGGCTTCCGCCAGCCGGTGGAGTCCGCCAAGGGCAAGGCCCCGGTTCCCAGCGTCCCCTCCGGCGGGGGCAGGGCCGGCGGGAAGAAGGAGCCCGGGGAGCTGACCGACCGCCCGGCCGCGGAGCTGGCCGAGTCGATCGAGCAGCTCACCGAGCGGATGCGGGCAGCCGCCGCCGAGCTCCAGTTCGAGATCGCCGCCCGGCTGCGGGACGAGGTCTCCGAGATGAAGCGGGAGCTGCGGCAGATGAAGGAGGTCGGGCTGAGCTGACGCGCCGGCCGTACCCTCCCGGGCGCGGGGCCGGAGCCCCGTGCCCGGGAGGGAGGGACACAGTTCAGCGTCGGGGCACCTCGATCGTCGCGCGGCGCCGCTCCCCGTTCACCGCCACCTCCAGGACGACCTCGCCCGGGCGCAGCCCGGTCAGCTCGCCGGTCGCCGGGTCGAACGCGGCGACCGCCCGGCGCCCCGCCTCGTCGGCGGGGCCCACGTGCAGCCCGCGCGAGCCCGACCAGTCCGCGCTGACCAGCGGACCCACCGGCACCTCACGCCGTTCGCCCGCGCCGTCCTGCACCACGACGGCCCCCGCGACGGCCGTCTCGTCCACCGGCACCGCGTCGGGAGCGTCGAGCGACAGCCCGTCGACCCGCGCCATGGTGCGCACCGAGAGCCAGTCGGGACCGGGCCGCTCGGGCGCGCGCCGTGTCCGCTCCTGCTCGGAGCGGGACACCGGATCGACGCCGACCAGGGTCCAGCCGTTGAAGCCGCCCTCGTCGGGGACGGTCGCCGGCTCCTTGCCCGCGTTGCCGTTGATCACATACGGCACGCCGTCCACCCGATAGGTGTCGAAGATGCCGACATGCCCGCCGACATGGAGCACCCCCTTGCCGGTGCGCCGACGGAAGTCGGCCAGCCAACGCTCCACGAGCGCGGCCTCCCAACGGTCCGTGAGCTGACTCGCCGGCTGGGCCATGGTGTCCCTGGGCGGCACATGGCCGACGACCACCACCGAGTGGACGGACCTGTCGTCCGCCGCGGCGTCCAACTGCGCCCGCACCTCCCTGACCTGGGCGAAGCCGCCGCCGCGCAGCGTCAGCGCGGACGTGTCCAGGGTGAGGAAGCGTGTGCCCCGGTGATCGAACGTCAGCTGGGTCTCGCCGAACTCCGACCGGAAGTTGTCGATCGAGCCGCCCATCACCTCGTGGTTGCCCGGCACGTAGTACCAGGGAAGGTCCCCACCCAGCTCCTCCTCAAGCACCGCACGGGCGAACGCCAGGTCCTCGGGCGAACCCTCGTCCACCAGATCCCCGTTGACCAGCACGAAGTCCGGGTCGGCGGCCTTCGCCTCGCGCAGGACGCGCCGCGCGGAGGCGACCAGCTCGCTCTCCGGATCGCGCGCGACGAACTGGGCGTCCGAGACCACCGCGAACCGCCACTCCCGCCCGTCGGTCCCCGCGGCGGTGTCGATCAACGGCTTCGCGCCGCGCGGCTCCTCGGGCAGCTCCACCTCGGGAGGCGTCAGCGCCCGCAGTTCGTCGATCACCAGTTCGCTGGCGTAGCTCTGGTCCCCCCGGGTCTCCGCCAGGTAGAAGCGCTGCACCGAGACCGGGTAGGCCGTGCCCTCCGGCACCTCGAACGTCAGCTGCCTCCACTCCTCGAACTCGATGTGCTCGGCGCGCAGCACCAGGTCGGTCCCCCGTGCGTCTTTCAGCTGGAGCGAGGGCCACGCGCCCCGGCCGTCGCCCCGCACCCAGAGGGTGAACCGCGAGGGCTGGCCCGGCACCCGGATCTCCTCCGGCGGATACACATAGGCCGCACGGGTCGCGGTACTCAGCGAGAAGTCGTAGGCCAGCCGCAGCCCGGCGCCCTCCCGCCCCTCCGGCTCGGGCGTCACCGAGCCGTCGGCCCTGGCGTGGTCGAAGGTCCACCCGTCGCCGTCGGAGAAGTCCGCCACCGACGACTCGTGCAGCCCGACGGTCACCGCCATCCGCGCGGTGGCCTCACCGACCGTCACCGTCACGATCCCGGAGGCCGACTCCCGTTCGCCCGCGGTCACGGTGAACCCGCCGCGCGCCGGGTCCTGTTCGACCGTGAAGAGCGAGGAGTCGTAGTCGAGCCGCACGTCCGCCGGCTCGATCGGCGCCGAGTCGCCCGCCGCGTCCACGCCCAGCACCCCGAAGGTGGAGACGGCCCCGGGCTCGGCCAGCCCGAGCCGCCGGGTGGTGGTGGAGACCTCGGTCAACGGGCCGAGGACGGTCAGCTCCGTCGTGCCGCGCGCCCGCCGCTGTCTCGCGTCGACCTCGACCGTTCCCGGCCGGTTGGCGCGGAAGACGCCGTCGCGCACCGTGCCGACGCCCGGGGGCGAGGAGTGCCACTGCGGGTTCGCCTCCGCGGGCCCGTAGGTGTCGTCGTGGCCGACGGCCGTCAGCTCACGGGTCAGCCCGGGGAAGACACGGTCCGGATGTCCGCCGGCGACCGGGTCGGCGGTGGGAGCCGTGGCGGGGTCGGCCGTCGGGGCGACGCGCAGCCCGGACAGCTCGCCGTCACCCGCCGGGGCGGTGATCGCCAGGCCGTTGGGCACCGGGCGCTCCTCGCCGTCCGAGGGGCTGTTGACCAACTCCGGCGCGGCGCGGCCCGGCAGCCTGGCGAGCAGCGTGCTGGAGCCGCCGCCGTCCAGGTTGAGCGCGCTGTACGCCCCGAGGTCGGCCATCATCGAGGCCAGCTCGGTGAGCGTGGTGCCGCCCGAGTGCGCCTGCCGCCCCTCCACGCTCAGCACGAACATCCGCTGCCCGTCGCGGGAGAAGCCGACGGCGGTGCGGGGCGCGGTGTCGTTGTTGGGCAGCCCCTCCCAGTCCTGCGGCTCGCCGTCCACCACCAGCAGGCCGCGCCCGCCGACCGCCGTGCGCGGCAGCTCGGAGCCGTCGTCGGTGACCGGGGCGTACTCCACGCTCACCGGGTCGCCGACCTCAAGCCCTTCGAGGGCCAGGGCGCCGCGCTCCCGGCCGAGCAGCACCGTCGCGTCCTCGGGAACGGGGCCGTCGCCCGGCTTGTCGGAGACGGAGGTGACCTCGCCGTCGTCGATCACCACCTCGGTGGTCTCCCCGGCCTCGGCGACCAGCAGCGCGCGGTCGGCCTCGCCCCACGCCGAGGTGTAGACGCCGACGCCACCCGGTGGCAGGTCGGGGGTGTTGAAGCCGGCGAGGTCCACCGCGCCCGCGGGCAGGGTGGCGGTGCCGTCGAAGTAGAGGTCGAGAACGCGGCCGGCGCCGTCGGGGGCGATCCCCACGGCCTCCGTGCTGCCGCCGTCCGAGCCGTGGAGCAGCTCACCCTCGGAGAGCCCGGGGCCGAGGGGGGCCTCGGTCGCGCCGATGTCGAAGAAGTCGGCGTTGAGCGCGGCGACCGTCGTCCTGCCCTCGCCCGGGTCGTGGTCGGCGACCAGCTCGCTCACCGGCGCCGCGTCGGCGACATGCGCGGGCGCGAGGTAGTCGATGCGCAGGTCGGAGGTGAGGTCCAGGCTCAGCGCGTGGGCGCTGAGCCACTTGTCGGACTCCATGCGGTGGTAGCTGGTCAGCTCGGCGCCCGGCGCCAACGGCTGCTCGTCGCGCGAGAGTTCGAACCCGTCGCCCTCGACGATCCCCGAGGGGGCGGAGGCGACGGTTCCCGTGTGCGCCGCGTGCGCCGGGGTGACCAGCGTGCCGCCGGTCAGCGCGAACGCGATGCCCGCCGCGATCAGTGAGGGGGCGCGCCGTGCGCGTCGCCCCGTGGTTCCTGGCAAGTCAACTCCCTGTGAAACACGTGCCTGGTGGCGCGGGTGCGCGCCGGCGGCTCAGCGTTCCAAGGGAGTTGACCTGGTGCCAGGGGCTCGTCGGGAACTTGGGGAGAACAAAACGCCCGTCAGCGTTTGGCGGCGGCTCGCTTTCTCGCCGGCTTGGCGGGGGCGTCGCCCGCCGTCGCCTTCCGGGAGGGGGACTTCCGACGGGAGGTGGCCGGGGCGGCGTCACTGACCGCGTCCCCCAGGATCTCCCGCAGGAACTTGCCCGTGTGGCTCGCCGGCACGGCGGCGACCTGCTCCGGGGTGCCCTCGGCGATCAGCTGGCCACCGCCGCCACCGCCCTCGGGGCCCATGTCCAGCACCCAGTCGGCGGTCTTGATCACATCGAGGTTGTGCTCGATGACCACCACCGTGTTGCCCTTGTCCACCAGGTCGGAGAGGACCGTGATCAGCTTGCGGATGTCCTCGAAGTGCAGGCCGGTGGTGGGCTCGTCCAGCACGTAGACCGTGCTCCCGGTGGAGCGCTTCTGGAGCTCGGAGGCGAGCTTGACCCGCTGCGCCTCGCCGCCGGAGAGCGTCGGCGCCGGCTGGCCGAGGCGGACGTAGCCGAGGCCCACGTCGTTGAGCGTGCGCAGGTGGCGCGCGATCGCCGGTACGGCGGCGAAGAACTCCAGCGCCTCCTCGATCGGCATGTCCAGCACCTCGGCGATGGACTTGCCCTTGTAGTGCACCTCCAGGGTCTCCCGGTTGTACCGGGCGCCGTGGCAGACCTCGCAGGGCACGTAGACGTCGGGCAGGAAGTTCATCTCGATCTTGATGGTGCCGTCACCCGAGCAGTTCTCGCAGCGACCGCCCTTGACGTTGAACGAGAAGCGGCCCGGCTGGTACCCGCGGACCTTGGCCTCCATCGTCTCGGCGAAGAGCCGCCGCACGTGGTCGAAGACACCGGTGTACGTTGCCGGGTTGGAACGGGGGGTCCGGCCGATGGGGGACTGGTCGACATGGACCACCTTGTCGACCAGGTCGTCCCCGGTGACCCGGGTGTGCCGCCCGGGGACCGCCTTGGCGCCGTTCAGCTCGCGGGCCAGGTGGGTGTAGAGGATGTCGTTGACCAGGGTGGACTTCCCCGAGCCCGAGACGCCGGTGACGGCCGTCAGCAGCCCGACGGGGAAGCTGACGTCGATGCCGCGCAGGTTGTGCTCCCGGGCGCCGTGGACCGTGAGCATCCGCTCCTGGTCCAGCGGGCGGCGCTGGGCGGGCAGCGGGATGGTGCGGGCGCCGGCCAGGTACTGACCGGTGAGGGAGTCCTCGTTGGTCAGCAGTCCCGACAGGGGTCCGCTGTGGACCACCTCGCCGCCGTGCTCGCCGGCGCCGGGGCCGATGTCGACCACCCAGTCAGCGGTCTTGATCGTGTCCTCGTCGTGCTCGACGACGATCAGCGTGTTCCCCAGGTCGCGGAGGCGGACCAGGGTCTCGATCAGCCGGTGGTTGTCCCGTTGGTGCAGGCCGATCGACGGCTCGTCGAGCACGTAGAGCACGCCGACGAGGCCGGAGCCGATCTGGGTGGCCAGCCGGATGCGCTGGGCCTCGCCGCCGGAGAGCGAGCCGGCGGCGCGGTTGAGCGAGAGGTAGTCGAGGCCGACGTCGACGAGGAACCGCAGCCGCTCGTTGACCTCCTTGAGCACCCGCTCGGCGATGGCACGCTCGCGCGCGGTCAGCTCCATCCGCCCCAGGAACTCGGCGCACTCGCTGATCGACATCCCCGCCACCTCGGCGATGGAACGCCCCTGCACCGTGACCGCCAGCACCAGCGGCTTCAGCCGGGTGCCCTGGCAGGCCGGGCAGGGCACCTCGCGCATGTACCCCTCGAAGCGCTCGCGCCCGGAGTCCGTCTCGGCCTCCGCGTGCCGCCTGCGGATGAACGGCAGCACACCCTCGAAGGCCGTGGTGTAGGCGCGCTCCTGCCCGTGGCGGTTCTCGTAGCGGACCTCGATCTTGGTCCTGTGCCCGTTGAGCAGGGCCTTCTTGGCGCGCTGGGGCAGCCCTTCCCAGGGCACGTCCGTGCGGAAGCTCAGCGCGTCCCCGAGGGCGCCGATCAGCAGGTTGAAATAGCCCTTGGTGTGCCCGTGGGACCAGGGGTGGATCGCCCCCTCCTCCAGCGTCTTCTCCGGGTCGGGGATGATCAGCTCCGGGTCGACCTCCATCCGGGTCCCGATCCCGGTGCACTCCGGGCAGGCGCCGAACGGCGAGTTGAACGAGAAGGAGCGGGGCTCCAGCTCCTCGAACGAGAGGTCGTCGTACGGGCAGTAGAGGTGCTCCGAGTACATCCGCTCCCGCTGCGGGTCGTCCTCGGGCAGGTCGACGAAGTCGAGGATGACCATCCCGCCGGAGAGGCCGAGGGCCGTCTCCACCGAGTCCGTCAGCCGGCGCTTGGCGCTCTCCTTGACCGTCAGCCGGTCCACCACCACCTCGATGGTGTGCTTCTCCTGCTTCTTCAGCTTGGGCGGGTCGGCCAGCTGGATCGTGGCCCCGTCCACCCGGGCGCGGCTGTAGCCCTTGGTCTGGAGGTCGGCGAAGAGGTCGACGAACTCGCCCTTGCGCTCGCGCACCAGCGGCGACAGCACCTGGAACCTGCTGCCCTCGGCCAGCCCGAGGACCTTGTCCACGATGGCCTGCGGCGACTGCCGGGCGATGGGCCGGCCGCACTCCGGGCAGTGCGGCTTGCCGATCCTGGCGAAGAGGAGTCGGAGGTAGTCGTAGACCTCGGTGATGGTGCCCACGGTGGAGCGCGGGTTGCGCGAGGTGGACTTCTGGTCGATGGAGACCGCGGGGGACAGGCCCTCGATGAAGTCCACGTCCGGCTTGTCCATCTGGCCCAGGAACTGCCGGGCGTACGCGGACAGCGACTCGACGTAACGCCGCTGGCCCTCGGCGAAGATCGTGTCGAAGGCGAGGGAGGACTTGCCAGAACCCGACAGCCCGGTGAAGACGATGAGCGAGTCGCGGGGCAGGTCGAGCGAGACGTTCCTGAGGTTGTGCTCGCGAGCGCCACGAACGATGAGTCGGTCGGCCACGCCGGATGGCACCTTTCGTTGGTAGATCGGGAACGCTCGCGCTCTCCGCGAGCGACCCGTTCCAGAGTATGGGGCCCCTCTGACAATCGTCGCCGAACGCCCGAGGACCGCCTCGCAGCCTATAGCACGTGCGTTCGATTGCCGGCCGTTTCACGGCGGAATCACGCCGGATTCACCCGATGGAGTGGCGCGAGCGCGGGGGCGGACTAGGGTGCGTGCCATGATCCGAGCCGTTGCCGACCTGGCCTCCGTCGAGGATGCCACCGACCGCCTCCTGCGCACCGCCGCCGGCCTCGACGAGGCCGCGCTCGCCGCGCCCTCCCGGCTCCCCGGCTGGACGCGCGGCCATGTGCTGGCCCATCTCGCCCGCAACGCCGACGCCCTCGACGACGTGCTCCACGACCGCCCCATGTACGCCAGCGACCAGGCCAGGGACGAGGCGATCGCGCGCGGCGCGGGACGCCCGCCCGCCGAGCACCTGGCCGACCTGCGCGACAGCTCCGCCCGTCTCCTGGCGACCGCGCGCGCCCTCGACGAGGCCGGCTGGGAGCGCCGCGTCACCCTGCGCAACGGGGTCACCGACCGCGCCGCCGGCCTCCCGTTCCGCCGCTGGGTCGAGGTCGAGCTGCACCGGATCGACCTGGACGCCGGGCCGACCGTCGCCGACCTCCCCGGCACCTTCCTGGACCGTGCCGTCGACTACCTGGCCAACCGCTACGCCGGCCACCCCGACCTGCCGGCCGTCGAGCTGCGCGCGGAGGACGGGCGCGGCTGGCGCACCGGCGCGACCGAGGGCGAGCCGCGCCGGGTGGTGGGCACGCCGGCCGCGCTGGTCGGCTGGCTCAGCGGGCGCACCGCCGGCAGCGGCCTGACCTCGGCCGAGCCGCTGCCGAGGCCGCCGGCGCTCTAGGCGTGTTGTCGGTGCCGTCTGAGAGACTGCCGGGCATGGCGTACACCGGAGACGTGACGGTCGGCGGACCCCCCGACGTGCACGAGTTGACCCACCTGGTGATCACCAAGATCGCCGTCGGCCCCATGGAGAACAACGCCTATCTGCTGCGCTGCCGCGCGACCGGCGAGCAACTGCTGGTCGACGCGGCGGCGGACGCGCCCGCGCTGGTGGAGCTGATCGGCCCGGACGGGCTGGTCGGCGTCGTGACCACCCACCGCCACGGCGACCACTGGAGCGCCCTCGCCGAGGTGGTCGCCGCCACCGGCGCCCCCACGTACGCCGGCCGCCACGACGCCGAGGGCATCCCGGTGCCCACCGAGGTGCCGGTCGACGACGGTGACCGGATCGCCGTCGGCCGCTGCCACCTCACGGCCCGTCACCTCGTCGGCCACACCCCCGGTTCCGTCGCGCTGGTCTACGACGACCCCGAGGGGCATCCCCATCTCCTCACCGGGGACAGCCTGTTCCCCGGCGGCGTGGGCAACACGTTCGGCGATCCCGCCGCCTTCACCAGTCTGTTGGCCGACGTGGAGAGCAAGCTCTTCGCGCGACTCCCGGACGAGACCTGGGTCTACCCGGGGCACGGCGCGGACACCACCCTCGGCGCCGAGCGACCGCACCTGGCCGAGTGGCGCGAGCGCGGCTGGTAGCCGCCGGCCGGGCCACCACGCTCACCCTGCGTGGTGCGCTCACTGTCAGTGGGCGGCAGTAGGGTTGGCGCCATGGCCGATCCTTCCAGCTACCGCCCGAGGCCGGGTGAGATTCCCGACTCGCCCGGTGTCTACCGGTTCCGCGACGAGCACCGCAGGGTGATCTACGTGGGGAAGGCCAAGAGCCTCCGGCAGCGCCTCTCCTCGTACTTCCAGGACCTCTCGGGCCTGCACCCCCGCACGGCCACGATGGTGACCACCGCCGCCTCCGTCGAGTGGACGGTGGTCTCCACCGAGGTCGAGGCGCTTCAGCTGGAGTACTCCTGGATCAAGGAGTACGACCCCCGATTCAACGTCAAGTACCGCGACGACAAGAGCTATCCCTCACTCGCGGTCACGATGAACGAGGAGTTCCCCCGCGTCCAGGTGCTGCGCGGCGCCAAGCGCAGGGGCGTGCGGTACTTCGGCCCCTACGCCCACGCCTGGGCCATCCGCGAGACGGTCGACCTGCTGCTGCGCGTCTTCCCCGTCCGCACCTGCTCCGCCGGGGTCTTCAAGCGCGCGCGGGCCATCGGCCGCCCCTGCCTCCTGGGGTACATCGACAAGTGCGCCGCCCCCTGCACCGGCCGGATCAGCCCCGAGGACCACCGGGCGCTGGCCGACGAGTTCTGCGACTTCATGGCCGGCCGCACGGGCACCTACCTGCGTCGGCTGGAGCAGGAGATGGGGGAGGCCGCGGAGGCCCTGGAGTACGAGCGGGCCGGCCGGCTGCGGGACGACATCGAGGCGCTGCGCCGCGCCATGGAGAAGAGCGCGGTGGTGCTCGCCGACGCCACGGACGCCGACCTGATCGCCCTCGCCGAGGACGAGCTGGAGGCGGCGGTGCAGATCTTCCACGTGCGTGGCGGCCGGGTCAGGGGCCAGCGCGGCTGGGTGACCGACCGCGTCGCCGACGTGACGGCAGGCGAGCTGGTGGAGAGCGCCCTCCAGCAGTTGTACGGCGAGGAGAGCGGCGAGAGCGTGCCGCGCGAGGTGCTGGTGCCGGCGCTGCCCGAGCCGCCGGAGCCGGTCGCCGAGTGGCTCACCGAGCGCCGCGGCTCCCGGGTCAGCCTGCGCGTGCCGCGGCGCGGCGACAAGCGCGACCTGATGACGACCGTGGCGCGCAACGCGCGCCAGGCGCTCACCCTGCACAAGACCAAGCGCGCCTCCGACCTCACCACCCGCTCCCGCGCCCTGGAGGAGATCGCCGAGCACCTGGGGCTCGACTCGGCGCCGCTGCGGGTGGAGTGCTTCGACATCTCCCATCTCCAGGGCGACGACGTCGTGGCCTCCATGGTCGTCTTCGAGGACGGGCTGGCGCGCAAGAGCGAGTACCGGCGCTTCCAGATCAAGAGCTTCGCCGGGCAGGACGACGTCCGGGCGATGCACGAGGTGGTCTCCCGGCGCTTCCGCCGCTATCTGCGGGAGCGCGAGCGCACCGGGGAGTGGGCCGTGGCGGAGGGCGGCGAGGAGACCGCCGACGAGCCCCTCGGCCCGACCGGGGAGGACGGCAGGCCCAAGCGCTTCGCCTACCCGCCGCAGCTGGTCGTGGTGGACGGCGGCCAGCCGCAGGTGGCGGCGGCCCGGCGGGCGATGGACGAGCTCGGCATCGGCGACGTGGCCGTCTGCGGGCTGGCCAAGCGCCTGGAGGAGGTCTGGCTCCCCGGCGAGGACGATCCGGTGATCCTGCCCCGCACCAGCGAGGGGCTCTACCTGCTTCAACGGGTGAGGGACGAGGCGCACCGCTTCGCGATCCGCTACCAGCGCGGAAAGCGGTCACAATCGATAAGGAAGGGTCCCCTCGACGCCATTCCCGGCCTCGGGGAGACCCGCAAGAAGGCGCTGCTCAAGCACTTCGGCTCGGTCAAGCGGCTCCGCGCCGCCACGGTCGAGGAGATCAGCGAGGTGCCCGGCATAGGCCGCAGGACCGCCGAGACGGTCGCGGCGGCCCTCGCCGGCCAGGCCCAGGCCGCACCCGCGGTCAACACGGCCACCGGTGAGATCGTCGAGGACTGAGCGAGCGCGGAAGAGGCCGGCGACCACGATCCACACACGTCATCGAAGGACAGGCGGGGGATTGAGCGACATGAGCGAACAGAGCAGAGCAGAGGAACCCACCACCCCGCCCGTGGGCGAGGAGGCGGCGAGCACCCCCGAGCTGGTGATCATCTCCGGGATGTCGGGCGCGGGGCGCTCCACGGCGGCCAAGTGCCTGGAGGACCTGGGCTGGTTCGTGGTGGACAACCTGCCACCGGCCCTGATCCCGACCATGGTCGACCTCGGCGCCCGTTCCCAGGGGAACGTCGCGCGGATCGCCGTGGTCGTGGACGTGCGGGGCCGGGGCTTCTTCGACAGCCTGCGGGAGTCGTTGAACGACCTGGAGACCAAGGGCGTCACCCGGCGCATCGTCTTCCTTGAGGCCTCGGACAACGCGCTGGTGCAGCGCTTCGAGTCGGTCCGCAGGCCGCACCCGCTCCAGGGCGACGGCCGGATCGTCGACGGCATCGCCGCCGAGCGCGACCTGCTGCGGGAGCTGCGCGGCGACGCGGACCTGGTGATCGACACCTCCAACCTCAACGTCCACGAGCTGCGCGCCAAGATGGACGCCCAGTTCGCCGGGGGAGACGAGCCCGAGCTGCGGGCCACCGTCATGTCCTTCGGCTACAAGTACGGCCTGCCGGTGGACGCCGACCACGTCGTGGACTGCCGGTTCCTGCCCAACCCGCACTGGGTCCCCGAGCTGCGCCCCTACACGGGGACCAGCGAGGAGGTGTCCGGCTACGTCTTCAACCAGCCGGGTGCCAAGGAGTTCCTCGACAGGTACGCCGAGCTGCTCCAGCTGGTGGCCGCCGGCTACCGGCGTGAGGGCAAGCGTTATGTGACCATCGCCGTCGGCTGCACCGGCGGCAAGCACCGCAGCGTGGCGATGTCCGAGCGGCTGGCGCGCCGGCTGGCCGCGGAGGGAGTGGAGACCGTGATCGTCCACCGGGACATGGGACGCGAGTAGTCGATGCCACGGAAGGGAGCAAGGCGCGCGGCGGGGGGCCCGTCCGTCGGCCGGCGCGCGGGGCGCACGCTGCGCGGCGTCCGCCGGGGGGCGCAGCCCAAGGTCGTGGCGCTGGGCGGCGGCATGGGGCTCTCCGCCTCGCTCACCGCGCTGCGGCGGATCACCGGCGACCTCACCGCCGTGGTCACGGTCGCCGACGACGGCGGGTCGAGCGGCCGGCTCCGCGACGAGTTGGGCGTGCTGCCGCCCGGCGACCTGCGCAAGGCGCTGGCCGCGCTCTGCGGGGACGACGAGTGGGGCCGCACCTGGTCGGAGGTGATCCAGCACCGCTTCCAGAGCGAGGGCGAGCTGCACGACCACGCCGTGGGCAATCTGCTGATCGTCGCGCTCTGGGAGCAGTTGGGCGACCATGTCGGCGCGCTCGACCTGGTGGGCAAGCTGTTGGGGGCGCACGGCCGGGTGCTGCCGATGTCCGCGGTGCCGCTGGCCCTGGAGGCGTCGGTGCTCGGTCACGACCCGGCGCTTCCCGAGGAGTTGTCGCGGGTGCGCGGGCAGGCGTCCGTCGCGTTGACGCCGGGTGAGGTCCGCGAGGTGATGCTGGTGCCCAGCGATCCGCCGGCCGTGCCCGAGGCCGTGGCGGCCGTGCTGGACGCCGACTGGGTGGTTCTCGGCCCCGGTTCGTGGTTCTCCTCCGTCATCCCCCACCTGCTGGTGCCCGAGTTGCTTGACGCGCTGGTCAGCACCAAGGCGCGGAGGGTTCTCTCGCTCAATCTGGCGCCCCAACCGGGCGAAACTGATGGCTTCTCACCGCAACGTCATGTGGAGGTTTTGGTACAACACGCCCCTAAACTCACCTTTGACGTGGTGCTGGCCGATCGGGCCGCCGTCCCCGACGGAGAGAGCCTGAGTCAGGCCGCCGCCGAGCGACTGGGGGCCGAGGTGGTGTTGGCCCCCGTGGCCGCGAACGCTGGTTCCGGTCCCGGGGCCGGCTCGGCCCGGCACGATCCCGAGCTTCTGGCAGCCGCGTATGACCGTGTTTTTCGGATGCATGGAAGGATCGGCCCATGGCGATGACGGCTGCGGTGAAGGACGAGATCTCGCGTCTTCCCGTCACCCGCACCTGCTGCCGCAAGTCCGAGGTGTCGTCGATCCTGCGCTTCGCGGGTGGCCTCCACCTTGTCAGCGGGCGGATCGTGATCGAGGCGGAGCTGGACACCGGCATCGCCGCCCGGCGGCTCCGCCGGGACATTCTCGAAATCTTCGGACACTCGTCGGACCTGGTGGTGATGGCTCCCGGCGGCCTGCGCAGAGGCAGCCGCTACGTGGTCAGGGTGGTCGCCGGCGGCGACCAACTGGCCCGGCAGACCGGCCTCGTCGACGGCAGGGGCCGTCCGATCCGCGGCCTGCCGCCCCAGGTGGTCTCGGGGGCCACCTGCGACGCGGAGGCCGCCTGGCGCGGCGCCTTCCTGGCGCACGGTTCGCTCACCGAGCCGGGACGTTCCTCCTCCCTGGAGGTCACCTGCCCCGGCCCCGAGGCCGCCCTCGCGCTGGTCGGCGCGGCGCGCCGGCTCCAGATCGGCGCCAAGGCGCGCGAGGTGCGCAGCGTTGACCGGGTCGTCGTCCGGGACGGTGATGCGATCGCCGCCCTGTTGACGCGGCTCGGCGCGCACGAGTCGGTGCTCGCCTGGGAGGAGCGCCGGATGCGGCGGGAGGTCAAGGCCACGGCCAACCGCCTGGCCAACTTCGACGACGCCAACCTCCGCCGTTCCGCCCGCGCCGCGGTGGCCGCCGGCGCCCGCGTGCAGCGCGCGCTGGAGATCCTCGCCGACGAGGTGCCGGAGCATCTGGCCGCCGCGGGGCGGCTGCGCATGGAGCACAAGCAGGCGTCGCTTGAGGAGTTGGGCGCGCTCGCCGATCCGCCGCTCACCAAGGACGCCGTCGCCGGGCGCATCCGCCGGCTGCTGGCGATGGCCGACAAGCGGGCGCAGGACCTGGGTGTTCCGGGCACCGAGTCCACCCTCACCGAGGAGATGGTCGGCTGAACGCCACCGCGCACCCCGGTGTGGCGCCGGTGTCCAGGGCCTGAACACGCCTGGCCGATGTCACCGGTGACACCCGGGCGCGGTAGGGTCGGAAGCGGTCGGGGACATCCCATACAGCATCGTCGGTGTCAGCCTCACCGGCGTACCAACGAGGAGATCGGTTCGTGACGATCCGCGTAGGAATCAACGGCTTTGGCCGTATCGGTCGCAACTACTTCCGCGCGCTCCTTGATCAGGGAGCGGATGTCCAGATCGTCGGTGTCAACGACCTGACCGACAATGCCACCCTGGTGCATCTGCTGAAGTACGACAGCGTCCTCGGCCGCCTCAAGCAGCCGGTCAGCCACACCGACGACAGCATCACGGTCGGCGACCAGACCTTCAGGACCTATGCCGAGCGCGACCCGGCGAACCTGCCCTGGGCCGAGCTGGGCGCCGACATCGTGATCGAGTCGACCGGCATCTTCACCAAGCGCGAGGACGCCGCCAAGCACCTCGCCGCCGGCGCCAAGAAGGTCCTCATCTCCGCCCCGGCGAAGAACGAGGACGTCACCGTCGTCGTCGGTGTCAACGAGGACAAGTACGACCCGGCGGCGCACGAGGTCATCTCCAACGCCTCCTGCACCACCAACTGTGTGGCCCCCATGGCCAAGGTCCTCGACGAGAGCTTCGGCATCGTCAAGGGCCTGATGACCACGGTCCACGCCTACACCAACGACCAGCGCATCCTGGACTTCCCGCACAAGGACCTGCGCCGGGCCCGGGCCGCCGCGGTCAACGTCATCCCGACCACCACCGGTGCCGCCAAGGCCACCGCCCTGGTGCTGCCGCAGCTCAAGGGCAAGTTGGACGGCATCTCGCTGCGCGTGCCGGTGCCGACCGGTTCGGTGACCGACCTGGTCGTCGACCTCGACCGCGAGGTCACCAAGGAGGAGGTCAACGCGGCGTTCAAGAGCGCCGCCGAGGGCCAGCTCAAGGGCATCGTGGACTACACCGAGGACCAGATCGTCTCCTCGGACATCGTCAACTGGCCGGCCTCCTGCATCTTCGACGCCTCGCTGACGATGGTCCAGGGCAACCAGGTCAAGATCGTCGGCTGGTACGACAACGAGTGGGGCTACTCCAACCGTCTGGTCGACCTCACCGTCTACGTGGGCGAGCGGCTCTGACCCGCGGGTGAGCGCAGCGCCGACCGAAGGCCGTGACTCCAGGTCAGGGCCAGGGGGCCCGCCGAGCGCGCACCGCGCTCGGCGGGCCCTCGCGCATGCCCGGCGCGCGCTCCGCCGCGCGGAGACGGAGCGGGTCAACCGAGAGCCTCAAGGAGACCAGACCACATGAAGACCATCGACGACCTCGCGGTCGCCGGACGGCGCGTGTTCGTCCGCGCCGACCTCAACGTCCCGCTCTCCGGCGGGGCCATCACCGACGACGGCCGTATCCGCGCCGCCGTGCCGACGATCCGCCGGCTGCTCGACGCGGGCGCCCGGGTCGTCGTCGCCTCGCACCTCGGCCGCCCCAAGGGCGCGCCGGACCCGGCGTTCTCGCTGGCCCCCGTCGCCCGCCGACTGGGCGAACTCCTCGGCCAGGACGTCGCGTTCGCCACTGACACGGTCGGCGACAGCGCCCGCGGGACCGTCGCCGGGCTGGCCGACGGGCAGCTCGCGCTGCTGGAGAACCTCCGGTTCAACGCGGGCGAGACCGCCAAGGACGACGCCGAGCGCGGCGCCTTCGCCGACCAGCTGGCCGCCCTGGCCGACGCCTACGTCGGCGACGGCTTCGGCGCCGTGCACCGCAAGCACGCCTCCGTCTTCGACCTGCCGGCCCGGCTGCCGCACGCCGCGGGCGGGCTGATCGCCACGGAGGTCGGCGTGCTGAAGCAGCTGACCGACGAGGTCAGCCGCCCGTACGCGGTGGTGCTCGGCGGCGCCAAGGTCTCCGACAAGCTGGGCGTCATCGACCATCTGCTGGAGCGCGCCGACCGCATCCTGATCGGCGGCGGCATGGCGTACACCTTCCTCGCCGCCCAGGGCCACGAGGTCGGCGCCTCCCTGCTCCAGGCCGACCAGATCCCGGCCGTCCAGGAGTACCTGCGCCGCGCCGAGGAGAAGGGCGTGGAGTTCGTCCTGCCCGTCGACGTGGTCGCGGCCAAGGAGTTCCCCGACCTGAGCGCCAAGACCCCGGCCGGGCCGGTCGAGCTGGCCGCCGACGCCATCCCCGCCGGCCTCCAGGGCCTCGACATCGGCCCGCGCACCCAGGAGCTGTTCGCCGCCAAGGTGGCGGACGCGGCGACCGTCTTCTGGAACGGGCCGATGGGCGTCTTCGAGCACCCCGACTTCGCCGAGGGCACCAGGGCCGTGGCCCAGGCGCTGATCGACAGCCCCGCCTTCACGGTGGTCGGCGGCGGCGACTCGGCCGCGGCCGTCCGGCTCCTCGGCCTGGACGAGAACGGCTTCGGTCACATCTCCACCGGCGGCGGCGCCAGCCTGGAGTACCTGGAGGGCAAGACCCTCCCGGGCCTGGCCGCGCTGGAGGACTGATGTCCCCGCGGGGCGGCACCACCCCCGGCCGCGCGGGCGCGCCGGGTCCATCCACCACGGCGGCGGCCTCCGCTGCCTCCACGGCAGACAGGAAAGGGGCGGGCGCGTGAGTCAGCGCACTCCGCTGATGGCGGGCAACTGGAAGATGAACCTCAACCACCTTGAGGCCATCGCCCACGTGCAGAAGCTCGCCTTCGGCCTCTCGGACAAGGACTTCGACGAGGTCGAGGTGGCCGTGCTGCCGCCGTTCACCGACCTGCGCTCGGTGCAGACCCTGGTCGACGGCGACAAGCTGAAGATCAGGTACGGCGCGCAGGACATCTCGCCCTTCGACTCCGGTGCCTACACCGGCGAGGTCTCGGGCGCGATGCTGGCCAAGCTCAACTGCTCCTACGCGGTCGTCGGCCACTCCGAGCGCCGGCAGTACCACGGGGAGAACGAGGAGGTCTGCAACGCCAAGGTCAAGGCGGCCTACCGGCACGGCATCACCCCCATCCTCTGCGTGGGCGAGCCGCTGGAGGTCCGCAAGGCCGGCACCCAGGTGCCGCACACCCTGGCCCAGCTCGACGGGGCGCTGAAGGACCTGCCGGCCGAGGACGCCGCCAGCATCGTCGTCGCCTACGAGCCGGTGTGGGCCATCGGCACGGGCGAGGTGGCCACCCCGGACGACGCGCAGGAGGTCTGCGCCGCGATCCGGGCCCGCCTCGCCGAGCTGTACGACGGCCAGCTGGCCGACGGGATCCGCATCCAGTACGGCGGCTCGGTCAAGTCGGGCAACGTCGCCGCGATCATGTCCCAGCCGGACGTGGACGGGGCCCTGGTCGGCGGTGCGGCGCTGGACACGGACGAGTTCGTCAAGATCGTCCGCTTCCGCGACCAGTAGTCGCCACCAGCGGGTCCCGACGGGAGAACGCCGCCCGTCGGCCCGGTTCCGTAGCCCCTGGGGCGGTACGCCGCCGTAGCGGTACCCTGTCCGGGAGCCGTAGCCCGACGCCCTCGCGCGCCGGGCCGCTCGGCTCCCGGACACACGCCCGGGTCATGCCAGTCGTCCGTCGTTGCAGAGAGTTGGTCCAGTCGTGGAAACGGCGTTCCAGATCGCCCTGATCGTCGTCAGCGCCCTGTTGGCGCTTCTCGTGTTGATGCACAAGGGCAAGGGCGGCGGCCTCTCCGACATGTTCGGCGGAGGGATGCAGTCCTCCGTCGGCGGCTCCTCGGTCGCCGAGCGGAACCTCGACCGGATCACCGTCGTCGTCGCCCTCGTCTGGGCCGCGATCGTGGTCGTTCTCGGTCTGCTCATGAAGTCATAAGTCAGTAACTCCCGGCACTGGACGTGCGTTGAGCCTTGCATAGACTGAGGACTTCGCAGAATGGCAGGCAGGGAGTAACGACCGTGGCAGGTGGCAACGCGATCCGGGGCAGCCGGGTCGGGGCGGGGCCCATGGGTGAGGCCGAGCGCGGCGAGACCGCGCCTCGGCTGAGGGTCTCCTTCTGGTGCGCGAACGGGCACGAGACACAGCCCAGCTTCGCCAGCGACGCGCAGATCCCGGACAGCTGGGACTGTCCTCGTTGTGGTTTCCCGGCAGGCACCGAGCGCGACGCTCCGCCGGACCCACCCCGGACCGAGCCCTACAAGACGCATCTGGCCTACGTCCGCGAGCGGCGCAGCGACGCGGACGGCGAGGCCATCCTCGCGGAGGCGCTCGCCAAGCTGCGCGGCGAGATCTGAGCACACGAGTCCTCGGCACCCGGGCCCGGACCCCGACCGACCAGGTCGGGATCCGGGCCCGCGCCGTGTCAGGGGAAACGGTCCTCCGCCCGGCGCCCGATCCCTGATCGACTAGGGTCGGTCCCGACGTTGGCACAAGGGATAGCCGAGGCGAAGATGACTGAAGGTGGCCTGGCCAGGCTCGATCAACTGCCCGAGTGGGAGGCGTTGGCCGCACACCGGCGCGCGCTGGGCGAGGTGGGTCTCCGAGAGCTGTTCGACCGGGACCCGGAGCGGGCCGAGCGGTTCGGGCTCGCGGTCGGCGGGCTCTACCTGGACTACTCCAAGCAGCTGGTGACGGACGAGACGCTGCGCCTGCTGCGGGAGTTGGCGAGGGCCACGGACGTGGCGGGGCTGCGCGAGGCGATGTTCCGCGGCGAGCGGATCAACGTCACCGAGGACCGGGCGGTGCTGCACACCGCGCTGCGCGCGCCCGCGGACGCGGTGGTCGAGGTGGACGGCGAGAACGTCGTTCCGGCCGTCCACGCGGTGCTGGCGCGGCTGTCGGACTTCGCCGAGCGGGTGCGCTCCGGTGCGTGGCGGGGGCACACCGGGCAGCGGATCGAGACGGTGGTCAACATCGGCATCGGCGGCTCCGACCTGGGCCCCGCGATGGCCTACGAGGCGCTGCTGCCGTTCACCGCACGGGAGTTGGACTTCCGCTTCGTCTCCAACGTGGACGGCTCCGACCTCCACGAGGCGGTCCGCGACCTGGACCCGGCGACGACGCTGTTCATCGTCGCCTCCAAGACCTTCACCACCATCGAGACCATCACCAACGCCACCTCCGCCCGCCAGTGGCTGCTCGACGGGCTCGCCGGCGACCAGGCGGCGGTGGCCAAGCACTTCGTCGCGGTGTCGACCAACGCGGAGAAGGTCGCCGCGTTCGGCATCGACACGGCCAACATGTTCGAGTTCTGGGACTGGGTCGGCGGACGTTACTCCTACGACTCGGCCATCGGCCTTTCGCTGCTGATCGCCATCGGCCCCGAGCGGTTCCGGGAAATGCTGGACGGCTTCCGGCTGATGGACGAGCACTTCCGCACGGCGCCCGCCGAGGAGAACGCGCCCCTGCTGCTCGGTCTGCTGGGCGTCTGGTACGGCGCCTTCTTCGACGCCCAGGCGCACGCCGTGCTGCCGTACAGCCACTACCTCTCGCGGTTCACCGCCTATCTCCAGCAGTTGGACATGGAGTCCAACGGCAAGCGCGTGGACCGGGCCGGACGGCCCGTCAGCTGGCAGACGGGGCCCGTCGTCTGGGGCACGCCGGGCACCAACGGGCAGCACGCGTACTACCAACTGCTGCACCAGGGCACCAAGCTGATCCCCGCCGACCTGATCGGGTTCGCCCGCCCGGTCGCCGAGCTGGCGCCGGCCCTCGCCGACCAGCACGACCTGCTGATGGCCAACCTCTTCGCGCAGGGGCAGGCGCTGGCGTTCGGCAAGACCCCGGACGAGGTGCGCGCCGAGGGGGTGGCCGAGGAACTGGTGCCGCACCGGACCTTCCCCGGCGACCGGCCGACGACCACGATCCTCGCCGACGAGCTGTCGCCCTCGGTGCTGGGGCAGTTGGTCGCGCTCTACGAGCACAAGGTCTTCGTGCAGGGCGCCGTCTGGGACATCGACTCGTTCGACCAGTGGGGTGTCGAGCTGGGCAAGGTGCTCGCCAAGCGGGTCGAGCCGGCGCTCACCGAGGGGGCCGAGGTTCCGGGGCTCGACGCGTCGACCGCCGGGTTGGTCACCCGCTACCGCGCGCTGCGCGGCAGGTGAGCGACGCCCCCGGCGGTCCTGGGTCGCGTCAGCCGGCCGCAGCCGCCGGGGGCAGCTCGGCCGCCGCCGCCTGGTCGACCAGCAGCAGCGTGCGGTCGGTGCCCCGGACCCCGGAGGCCGGTGTCGCCTCAGGGGCGCTGGGGGCCAGGGTGGCCGCCGCCGCCTTCGCCTTGTCCGCACCGGCGGCCAGCAGCCAGACCTGCCGGGCCGCGTTGATCGCCGGCAGGGTCAGGCTCAGCCGGGTCGGCGGCGGCTTCGGCGCCTCGCGTACCGCCACCACCGTCGCGTCCGCCTCCCGCACCCCGGGCAGCCCCGGGAAGAGGGAGGCCACATGGCCGTCGGGCCCGACGCCCAGCAGTACCACGTCGAACGGGTCGGTGGCCCCGGCCAGTTCGGCGGCGTACGCCTCGGCCGCCGCCTCGGCGTCCTCGCCGTAGGGGCCGTCCGAGGCCGGCATCACATGGACCCGCCCCGGCTCCACCGGCACGGCGTCCAGCAGGGCCCGGGCGGCCTGCGTGTGGTTGCGCTCGGGGTCACCGGACGGCAGGAACCGCTCGTCCCCCCACCACAGGTCGATCCGCGACCAGTCGACGGCGTCCCTGGCCGGGGCGGCGGCCAGCGCGGCCAGCAGGCCGTTGCCGTTCCGCCCCCCGGTCAGCACCACGGACGCCGAGCCGCGCGTGGCCTGCGCGTCCTGGACGACGGTGATCAGCCGCGCCGCCGCGGCCTCGGCCATCAGCCGCTGGTCGCGGTGGACCAGCAGCCGCGGCGCGGTCACGACGCGGCCTCGCCCGAGGCGCCCGCCGTGACCAGCGTGATCTCGCGGCCCGCCCGGATCGCCTCCTCGTACGCCTCGTCGGGGTCGAGCCGGCGCAGCTCCTCCGCCAGCAGCTCCGAGGTGTCCCTGCGGTTGAGTGCCACATGCCGGTTGGGCTGCCCCGGGACGGCCAGGGTCGCCATGGAGCCGTCGGGGCGGTCCAGGCAGATCTCGCCGTCCTCGACGGTCAGCCGCACGGCCGTGATCCCCGGGCCCTGGGCCGCCGTCCTGGTCACCGGCACGTCCAGTCGACGGCCGAGCCAGTACGCCAGCAGGTCGGTGCTCGGGTTGTGCTCCTCGCCCTCGACCTCGGCGGCCGTGACCGTGGAGTGCGTCTGGTCCAGCGCCGCCGCCAGCACGCTGCGCCACGGGGTGATCCGGGTCCAGGCCAGATCCGTGTCGCCCGGCGAGTAGACGTCGGCCCGTGTGGCCAGGTCGGCCGACGGGTCCTCGGCCGCCGCCGCGTCCGTGATCCGACGCTGGGCCAACGCGCCCAGCGGGTCGTTCGACGGATGCGTCGGCGCCTCGTCGGGCCACCACACCACCACCGGCGCGTCCGGCAGCAGCAGCGGCAGCACGGCGCTGTGCGCGTGCCCGGCCAACTCTCCGTGCAGCCGCAGCAGCACCGTCTCCCCGATGCCGGTGTCCCCGCCGACCCGCACCTCGGCGTCGAGCCGGGCGGAGGCCGCCCGTTCACGCGCGGAGCGGGCCGGTCGCCTGATGACGACGAGGGTCCGCGACGGGTGCTCCTTGGACGCCTCGTTGGCGGCCTTGAGCGCGTCGTAGTGGTTGCCCTCGTCGGTCACGATGACCATCGTCAGCACCATGCCGACGGCCGGTGAGCCCGTGGTCCTGCGGGCGCGCACCAGCGTGGCGTTGATCTGGCTCGACGTGGTGTCCGTGAGATCGATGTTCATGGCCGCCGCCAGCTCCGTCCGTCGCGCGCCAGCATGTCGTCCGCCGCCTTGGGGCCCCAGGTGCCGGCGGTGTACGGCTCGGGCTTGCCGTGGCTCGCCCAGAACTCCTCCACCGGGTCGAGGATCTCCCAGGACCGCTCGACCTCCTGGTGCCGGGGGAAGAGGTTGGCGTCCCCCAGCAGCAGGTCGAGCAGCAGCCGTTCGTACGCCTCGGGGCTGGACTCCGTGAAGGACTCGCCGTAGGCGAAGTCCATCGTGACGTCCCTGATCTCCATCTGGGTGCCGGGCACCTTCGAGCCGAAGCGGACCGTGATCCCCTCGTCCGGCTGCACCCGGATCACCAGGGCGTTGCGCCCCAGCTCCTGGGTGTCCGTCGTGTTGAACGGGGAGTACGGCGCGCGCTGGAAGACGACCGCGATCTCCGTCACCCGCCGGCCGAGCCGCTTGCCCGTCCGCAGGTAGAAGGGGACGCCCGCCCAGCGGCGGTTGTCGATCTCCAGCTTTATCGCCGCGTAGGTGTCCGTGACGGAGGCCGGGTCGATGCCGTCCTCCTCCAGATAGCCGGCGACCTTCTCGCCGCCCTGCCACCCGGCCGCGTACTGCCCGCGCACCGTGTGCAGGCCCAGGTCCTCCGGGAGGTTCACGGCGTTCAACACCTTGAGCTTCTCGGTGACCAGGGTGTCCGCGTCGAACGAGGAGGGCTCCTCCATCGCCGTCAGCGCCAGCAGCTGGAGCAGGTGGTTCTGGATGACGTCCCTGGCGGAGCCGATGCCGTCGTAGTACCCGGCCCGGCCGCCGATGCCGATGTCCTCGGCCATGGTGATCTGGACATGGTCCACGAACGAGCGGTTCCACAGCGGCTCGAACATGGTGTTGGCGAAGCGCAGGGCCAGGATGTTCTGGACCGTCTCCTTGCCCAGGTAGTGGTCGATCCGAAAGACCTCGTGCGCCGGGAAGACGTCGTGCACCACCCGGTTCAGCTCCTGGGCGGAGGCCAGGTCGTGGCCGAAGGGCTTCTCGATGACCGCCCGCCGCCAGCTGTCGCCCGGGGCCTCGGAGAGCCGGTGCTTCTTCAGCTGCCGGACCACCGTGGGGAAGTACTTCGGCGGGACGGAGAGGTAGAACGCGAAGTTCCCCCCGGTGCCGCGCGCCTTGTCCAGCTCCCCGATGGTGTCGCGCAGCCGGGTGAACGCCTCGTCGTCGTCGAACGTGCCCTGGACGAAGCGCATCCCCTCGGCCAGCTGGCGCCAGACCTCCTCGCGGAACGGGGTCCTGGCGTGCTGCTTGACCGAGTCGTGCACGACCCGGGCGAAGTCCTCGTCCGCCCAGTCCCTGCGGGCGAAACCGACCAGGGAGAAACCGGGCGGCAGCAGCCCGCGGTTGGACAGGTCGTAGACGGCCGGCATCAGCTTCTTGCGGGAGAGGTCACCGGTGACCCCGAAGATGACCAGGCCCGACGGCCCCGCGATGCGGGGCAGTCGGCGGTCCTGGGCGTCGCGTAGCGGGTTTGCGTGGTTCCCGATTCCGCTCACCGGCGGCTCAACCCTCCTCGCCCACCAGGCGCTCCAGCTCCGCCTTGGTGGACTCCAGCAGACCGATCCATGCCTTCTCGAACTTCTCCACGCCCTCGTCCTCCAGCACCCGCACCACGTCGTCGTAGTCGACGCCGACGCCGGCCAGCGCGTCCAGGTCGGCGCGCGCCTGCTCGTAGGTGCCGGCGACCGTGTTCCCGGTGATCTCACCGTGGTCCTCGGTCGCCTTGAGGGTGTCCTCCGGCATGGTGTTGACGGTGCCGGGGGCGACCAGCTCGGTGACGTAGAGGGTGTCCGGGTAGTCCGGGTCCTTCACGCCGGTGGAGGCCCACAGCGGGCGCTGCACGTTGGCCCCGGCGCGCTCCAGCGCCTGCCAGCGGTCGGCGGCGACGACCTCCTCGAACGCCTGGTAGGCGAGCCGGGCGTTGGCCACGGCCGCCTTGCCGCGCAGCGCGGTGGCCTCGGGGGTGCCGACGGCGCTCAGGCGCTTGTCGATCTCGGTGTCCACCCGGGAGACGAAGAACGACGCCACCGAGTAGATCTGGTCCAGCTCCAGGCCCTTGGCCCTCGCCTGCTCCAGACCCTTCTGGTAGGCGTCCATCACCTCGCGGTAGCGCTCCAGCGAGAAGATCAGCGTGACGTTGACGCTGATGCCGCGCGCGATGGTCTCGGTGATCGCGGGCAGCCCGGCCCTGGTCGCCGGGATCTTGATGAACGTGTTGGGCCGGTCGACCAGCCAGGCCAGCTGCTTGGCCTCGGCCACGGTCGCGCGGGTGTCGTGCGCCAGGCGCGGGTCGACCTCGATGGAGACCCGGCCGTCCTGGCCGTCGGTCGCCTCGTGCACCGGCCGCAGCACGTCGGCGGCGTCCCGCACGTCGGCGGTGGTGATCATGCGCACGGCCTCCTCAACCGTGACGCGGCGGGTCGCGAGGTCGGCCAGCTGCTCCTCGTAGCCGTCCCCGTGCGAGATGGCCTTCTGGAAGATCGTCGGGTTGGTCGTCACCCCCACCACGTGCTGCTGGTCGAGCAGCTCGGCGAGGTCGCCGGACGAGATCCGCCTGCGGGACAGGTCGTCCAGCCAGATCGCGACGCCCTCCTCGGAGAGGCGCTTCAGTGCGTCGGTCATGGAATTTCGCGTCTCCTGCTGTCGTGTGTGTCGATGTCAGCGCTCGGCCGCGGACAGGGATTCCCGCGCCGCCTGGGCGACGGCCTCCGGGGTGATGCCGAACTCCCGGTAGAGGGTCCGGTAGTCGGCCGAAGCGCCGAAGTGCTCCAGCGAGACCACCCGACCCGCCTGACCGACGTAACGGTGCCAGGAGAGACCGACGCCGGCCTCGACCGCGACCCTGGCGTGCACCTCGGGCAACAGCACATGATCCCGGTACGCCTGGTCCTGCTCCTCGAACCACTCGGCGCAGGGCATCGACACCACCCGAGTGGGCACCCCCTCGGCCTGGAGGGCCTCCCTGGCGGCGAGCGCCAGGTGCACCTCGGAGCCGGTGCCGATCAGGAGGACGCGGGCCGCGCCGCCCTCCGCCTCGGTGTGGACGTAGCCGCCCCTGGCGGTGTCCTCGTTGGCCGCGTAGACCGGGACGTTCTGCCGGGTCAGCGCCAGCCCGTGGGGGGCGGGGGCCGAGGAGTGCCGGCGCAGGATCTCCCGCCAGGCGATGCTGGTCTCGTTGGCGTCGGCGGGGCGGACCACGTTCAGCCCGGGGATGGCGCGCAGCGCCGCGAGGTGCTCGACCGGCTGGTGGGTCGGGCCGTCCTCGCCCAGGCCGATCGAGTCGTGCGTCCAGACGTAGGTGACCGGCAGCCGCATCAGGGCGGCCAGCCGCACCGCGGGGCGCATGTAGTCGGAGAAGACCAGGAAGGTGCCGCCGTAGATCCGGGTGTTCCCGTGCAGCGCCACGCCGTTCATCGCCGAGCCCATCGCGTGCTCGCGGATGCCGAAGTGCACCGTGCGGCCGTACGGGTCGGCCTCGCCGAGCGGGTTGCCCGCGGGGAGGAAGGAGGAGGAGGCGTCGATCGTGGTGTTGTTCGAGCCGGCGAGGTCGGCGGAGCCGCCCCACAGCTCGGGCAGCACCGCGCCCAGGGCCTTGAGGACCTGACCCGAGGCCTTGCGGGTGGCGACCTCGCCGCCGGCGTCGAACGCGGGCAGCGCCTTCTCCCAGCCGTCCGGCAGCTCGCCGGCGCGCACCCGGTCGAAGAGGGCGGCCCGCTCCGGGTTGGCCTCCCGCCATCCGACGAGGCGCTTCTCCCAGTCGGCGCGGGCCGTCTGGCCGCGCTCCACGGCCTCCCTGGAGTGCGCCAGCACCTCGGGCGCGACGGCGAAGTCGGCCTCCGGGTCGAAGCCCAGCACCCGCTTGGTGGCGGCGACCTCCTCGGCGCCGAGCGCGGAGCCGTGCGCGGCCTCCGTGTTCTGCGCGTGCGGCGCCGGCCAGGCGATGATCGAACGGGCCGCGATGATCGACGGCCTGTCCGTGACCGCCCGCGCGCCCTGGAACGCCTCGTGCAGCGCGGCCGGGTCCAGGTCGCCGCTCTCCCGCGGCGCGACCCTCCGCACGTCCCAGCCGTAGGACTCGAAGCGGGCCAGCACGTCCTCGGAGAACGCGGTCTGGGTGTCGCCCTCGATGGAGATGTGGTTGTCGTCGTAGAGCAGCACCAGGTTCCCCAGGCGCTGGTGCCCGGCGAGCGAGGCGGCCTCGGCGGCGACGCCCTCCTGGAGGTCCCCGTCGCCGGCGATGACCCAGATGGTGTGGTCGAACGGGGAGGTGCCCGGCTCGGCCTCCGGGTCGAAGAGGCCCCGCTCGTAACGGGCGGCCATCGCCATGCCCACCGCGTTGGCCACGCCCTGCCCGAGCGGGCCCGTCGTGGTCTCGACGCCGGCCGTGTGGCCGTACTCGGGGTGGCCGGGGGTGCGGGAGCCCCAGGTGCGGAAGGACTTGAGGTCGTCCAGCTCCAGGCCGTAGCCCGCCAGGTAGAGCTGGATGTAGAGGGTCAGGCTTGAGTGGCCGACGGACAGCACGAAGCGGTCCCTGCCGGCCCAGTCGGGGGAGGTCGGGTCGTGCCGCATCAGCTTCTGGAAGAGCAGATGGGCGGCGGGGGCCAGGCTCATGGCCGTGCCGGGATGGCCGTTGCCGACCTTCTGCACGGAGTCCATGGCCAGGACGCGGGCGGTGTCAACGGCCCGTTGGTCCAGTTCGGTCCAGTCGAGGTCTGAGGTCGTCGGCTTGCTGCTCACCCTGCGTCAGGGCTCCTCTCCGGCGGTGCGTGGCGGGTGATTCCGCGGTCCCCGCCGGCGGCGGCTGCGGTTCACCCGGCCGGGTCGAGCCTACCTCTGGCCAACGCGCCGTTCCCTGGGCGCTGGCGGTTGGTTCGGCGCCGGCGCCTCCGCTCCGGCCGGCCGTGCGCCCGGCCCCTCCCGCGGGTCCCGCTCCGGGCCCGATCGGCGGTCGGTGCGCCAACACGGCACCCCCGGGGCGGGCCGGCGGACCAGGGCGACTAAAGTGACGGCGTATGTGCGGACCTCGTCCACCGGCGGAACGTCGGCCGGGGCCCGCCCAACACGCCCCAGGCTCCCTCCGCCCCCACGGGTGGACGGACGCTCTTCGATCGCTGATGTCACACATCCAGAGGTGCCCGTGACGGCCGTTGATTCCCGCCCTGTGGCAGGGTCCGATTCGGGCTCCGACCATTGGTCCACGGGAGACCGGGTCAAGGCGTTCATCGCGCTGACGAAGCCGCGCATCATCGAGCTGCTGCTGATCACCACGGTGCCGGTGATGTTCCTCGCGGCGCAGGACGTGCCCGACCTGTGGCTGGTCCTGGCCACCTGCGTCGGCGGCTATCTGTCGGCGGGTGGCGCCAACGCGCTGAACATGTGGTTCGACCGGGACATCGACGCGCTGATGGAGCGGACCCGCAACCGCCCGCTGGTGACCGGGGTCGTCTCGCCCGCCGAGTGCCTGACCTTCGGCCTCGTGCTGGCCGTGGTCTCCACGGCCTGGCTCGGCTGGACGGTCAACTGGTTCTCCGCGTGGCTCGCGTTGGGCGCGCTCCTCTTCTACGTGCTGGTCTACACGATGCTGCTGAAGCGGCGGACCAAGCAGAACATCGTCTGGGGCGGCATCGCCGGCTGTATGCCGGTGCTCATCGGATGGTCCTCGGTGACCGGCGAGCTCTCCTGGGCGGCCGTGATCCTCTTCCTCGTGATGTTCTTCTGGACGCCGCCGCACTACTGGCCGCTGTCCATGAAGGTCAAGGAGGACTACGCCCGGGTCGGCGTGCCGATGCTGCCGGTCGTCGCGGGCAACCGCGCGGTGGCGCGGCAGATCGTCCTCTACAGCTGGGTGATGGTCGGCGTCTCGCTGCTGCTGTGGCCGATGGGGTACACCGGCTGGTTCTACCCCGTGGTCGCGGTGGTGGCCGGCGGCTGGTGGCTCTGGGAGGCGCACGCGCTGCACGCCCGCGCCCGGGCCGGCGTCACGGGCGCGAAGCTCAAGGAGATGCGGCTCTTCCACTGGTCCATCACCTACGTCTCGCTGCTCTTCCTCGCGGTCGCCATCGACCCGTTCCTGCGCTGAGCCGGCGCCGGATCGAAGGTCCCCACGGCCCCCGTGTGCTACTGGCGCGTAGCATACGGGCCATGACTGACACTGCGGAGAACGCCGAGAACGCTTCGGTCCCCGACGAGGTCGTCACCGACCGCGCGACCGAACGCCGCACGGCGCGGGTGACCCGCCGGCTGCGCGGCTTCGTCGCGCGCCACGGGGCCGGCACCGAGGGCCAGATCAGTTACCTCGGGGAGCGCGGCTACCGGCTGGTGCTGGTCGGCGAGGACGGGACTCTCGGCGACCAGGTGGCGCCCGGCAGGGACATCCTCGCCAGGGCCGCCGAGCGGGCCGGCGTCACGCTGCGGGACTCCTTCGACGGCGAGTTGGCCGCCCGGGTGCGCACCGGACCCTACGAGTGGTCGCGGATGGCGGGCCTGGGCATCGGCGGGGCCGCCGAGGGCGGCGGGGCGAACGGGCCGACCACCGCCGGAAGTTCGGCGAAGGCCGCCTGACCTGCGGCTCCGGCCGACTGTCAGTGGCATGGTGCACCATGCCCGCATGAAGAAGAACGTCGCCGCCGAGCAGGCCGTCCCCGTCCTGAGGGTCAGGGAGCTGGCCGCCGTGCTCGGGTGGTATCTCCGCCTCGGCTTCGGACTGTGCTGGGAGCACCGCTTCGAGCCGGGCTTCCCGGCCTTCGCCGAGGTGGGCAGGGGACCGTTGCGGCTCTTCCTCTCCGAGCACGAGGGGGACGCGCCGGCCGGCGGGCTGGTCTACCTGCGGCTGGCCGATCTGGACGCGGTGGCCGAGGAGTTCGGGGTCACCCCGCGGGTCCAGCCCTGGGGACGGGAGCTGGAGCTGACCGACCCGTCGGGGAACCGGCTGCGCATATCCGGCCCGGCGGCCGAGTAGCCGGCCGGCCGCCGGAGGGTCCGCCGGGCCCCGTTCGGGTCAGGAGGCCGTGGCCAGCGGGGCGGGCTCGGGCGCGGTGGGCTCCTCGTCGGACGGCTCGGTCTCGGCCCGCTCGCGGGTGGCCAGCAGCAGCCGCAGCACGCTGATCCACACCAGGGTCGCGCCCAGCAGGTGGAAGGCCACGAGGAGTTCGGGCTCGTCGAGGGCGTACTGCACATAGCCGATCGCGCCCTGCGCCAGCAGCACCAGCACCAGGTCGCGTGCCCTGCCCAGCACCGCCGGCGGGGCGTCCATCATGCGCAGCCCGAGCCAGATCGCGAGGGCGCCGAGCACCACGACCCACGCCAGGGCCGAGTGCACCCGCGTGATGGTCTCCCAGTCGAACGGCATCCGCTCGATGTCGCTCTCGTCGCCCGCGTGCTTGCCGGAGCCGGTGACCGCGGTGCCGACGACGACCAGCGCGGCCGACAGCACCGTCAGCGCGGCGACGGCGCGCCGCACGGGGGGCCCCACCAGCGGCCGGGGCGGCCCGTCGCCCTCGCGGGCCCGCACCCAGCTGAGCGTGGTGACGGTGACCAGCGCGGTGGCGGCGAGGAAGTGGCCCGCGACGATGAAGGGGTTCAGCTCGGTCAGCACGGTGATGCCGCCGATCACGCCGTTCGACGCCACCACCCAGAACTGCGCCCACCCCAGCCTGGTCAGCGAGCGGCGCCGGGGCTTCGCCGACCTGGCGGCGACGATGAACCAGCCGACGGCGGCGCAGACCACATAGGTCATCATCCGGTTGCCGAACTCTATGGCGCCGTGGAAGCCCATCTCGGAGGTCGCCACCAGGCTGTCGTCGCTGCACTTGGGCCAGGTGTCGCAGCCGAGGCCGGAGCCGGTCAGCCGGACCGCGCCCCCGCTCACCACGATGACGACGCTCATCACCAGGGCGGCCAGCGCCGCGCGGCGGACGGTCTCCGGCCGGGGCGTCCAGCGGGCGGCGACAAAGGCGAGGGGGTTTCGCACGACTTCCTTGAGCACCCGCTCATCGTAGGCCCCCGCTTGTGCGTGGATTCACGAGCCCCACCCCCGGTGCCACGGGGGCCCGGCTGACGGGCCACTGCCGACGGAGCGGGTCACTCCCAGCGGAAGAAGCGCGCCGCCAGGCCGAGCCCGGCGGCCGACCAGCCGGCCAGCACCGCCACGTCCCGGAGCGCCGGCCAGCCGCCCTCCCGCAGCACCTCGCGCAGCCCCTCGGCGAGCGCCGGCACCGGCAGCAGCTCCAGCACGGTGCGCAGCGCCCCCGGATACTCCTCCAGCGGCACCACCACCCCGCCGAAGAGCACCAGCAGCACGAAGAGCAGGTTGGCGGCGGCCAGCGTCGCCTCCGCCCGCAGCGTCCCCGCCATCAGCAGCCCGAGCCCCGACAGCGCCGCGGTGCCCAGCAGCATCAGCCCGACCACGGCCAGCGGGTTCCCCCGGGGCGACCAGCCGAGCGCCAGCGCCACCGCGACCAGCAGCACCGTCTGGAGCACCAGCGTGACCAGCACCGCGCCCGTCTTCCCCAACAGCAGTGCCCACCGCGGCAGCGGTGAGACGCCCAGCCGCTTGAGCACGCCGTAACGCCGCTCGTACCCGGTGGCGATGGCCTGCCCGGTGAACGCCGTCGACAGCACCGCCAGGGCCAGCACCCCGGGGGTGAGGAAGTCGACCCGCTCGCCGGGGCCGGTGTCGATCAGGTCGACGGTGCTGAAGAGCACCAGCAGCAGCGTCGGGATGATCACCGTGAGCAGCAGCTGCTCCCCGTGCCGCAGCAGCATCCGCGTCTCCAGCGCGGTCTGCGCCAGGATCATCCGCGGGTAGGGCGCGGCGCCGGGGGCGGGGGAGTGGTGTCCGGTCGTGGTGGCCATCAGCGGAGCTCCCTGCCCGTCAGTTCCAGGAAGACGTCCTCCAGCGTGTGACGCCTGGTGGTGATCCGGTCGGCCAGCACCCCGTGCTGGGCGCACCAGGCGGTGACCGTGGCCAGCAGCCTCGGCCCCACGTCGCCGGTGATCCGGTAGCTGCCCGGCGTCGGCTCGCTGACCTCGCTGTCCGCCGGCAGCGCCGCGCGGAGCGAGGCGAGGTCCAGCCCCGGGCGGCCGGCGAAGCGCAGCACGTCCCCCGCGCCGCCCCGGCACAGCTCGGCGGGGGTGCCGTCGGCGATCACCCGGCCGCCGTCCAGGATGGCCACCCGGTCCGCCAACTCCTCGGCCTCGTCCATCAGATGGGTGCTGAGCACCACGGTGACCCCGTCCGCCCGCAGCTCGCGCACCAGCTCCCAGGCCGCCTGCCGGGCCTGCGGGTCGAGCCCGGCCGTCGGCTCGTCCAGGAAGACCAGCTCTGGCCGGCCGACCACGGCCATCGCCAGCGCCAGCCGCTGCCGCTGGCCGCCGGAGAGGCGGCGGTAGGGGGTTCGGCCGCAGGAGCCGAGGCCCAGGCGCTCGCCGAGCGCGTCCACGTCGAGAGGGTGTGCGTAGAGGCTCGCCATGTGCCGGAGCATCTCCCCGGCGCGCGCGCCGGGATACACGCCCCCCTCCTGCAACATCACACCGATTCGTGAGCGCAGCTTCTCGCCGTCCACGGCCGGGTCGAGTCCCAGTACCCGCAGCCGGCCGGCGTCCACCCGGCGGTAGCCCTCGCACGCCTCGATGGTGGTGGTCTTGCCGGCGCCGTTGGGCCCCAGCACCGCCGTGACCGAGTGGGCGGGAACGGTGAGATCGAGGCCGTCGACGGCGATCCGTTCCCCGTACCGCTTGACCAGGCCGACCGCCTCGACCGCCGGTTGATCCCCCGCGCTGCGCATGGGCCGAGTCTAGGTCGGCCGGCGCCCCGGGCCCGCGCCCGGGTGCGCATGGGCCGACCCCGCGCGGCCCGGGAGGCGCTCAGTCGGCCAGCCGGGTGCCGCCGTCCGTGAGCCGCACCGGGAGCCCGGTCCGGGCCGACTCGTTGCCCGCGACCCCGGTCAGCACGGAGCGGATGCCGGCCAGATAGCCCGCCTGCCGGCGCAGCGGGTCCTCGCTCGCGCCCCGGAAGACGTCGTCCAGCAGCAGCCGGTCGCCGCCGCCGTGCCCGCCGGTGCCCTGCTCGATCGGCACGTCCCGCGGCGGCTGCCAGTGCTGGTGCAGCGTCAGCCGCTCCGTGTGGCCGTCGTCGTCGCCGTGGTCGGCGGCGCTGGGGTCGATCGCTGCCTCGCGCGAGGCCCAGGCGCGTTCCACCACCTCCAGCTCCAGCCGCCCACCGGTGCCGTTGAAGACCACCCGGTAGCCCTCCCAGGGGGCGTAGGCGTGCAGCGCGTAGGTCAGCTGCGCGCCGTTGTCGTACCTGACCAGCAGCGACATGGTGTCCGAGATGTCGATGCCGGGGCCGAAGACATCGCGGTCGCGGAGGTAGCCGTCCTCGTGCTCGGCGTCCAGGTAGAGCGCCTTCAGCGCCGGGTCGGCCGCCATGTCCCGCAGGAACGGGTCGCTGCCAAGGCCCGGCGCGCCGTGCGAGCGCTCGGGGCGGGGGCCCAGCTCGGCGGCCGGCGGGTTGGCGTCGCCGTAGAAGCGCAGCTGCTGCTGGGCGAAGACCAGCTCGGGGCCCGCGTCGAGCCACCAGTTGACCAGGTCGAAGTGGTGGGTCGACTTGTGGACCAGCAGCCCGCCGGAGTTCCGGAACTCCCGGTGCCAGCGGCGGAAGTAGTCGGCGCCGTGCAGGGTGTCCAGCGCCCACTCGAAGTGCACGCCGGTGACCTGCCCGATCGCCCCCTCGGCGAGCGCCCGGCGGACGGCGGAGTTCCGGGGCGAGTAGCGGTAGTTGAACGTCACGACCAGCCGGCCGGGGCCCCGCTCCGCGGCCTCGGCGATGGCGGCGCAGCCGGCGGCGTCGGTGGTCATCGGCTTCTCGACGACCACGTCCTTGCCGGCCTCCAGGGCGGCCACCACGTAGCGGGCGTGGGTGGCGTCCACGGTGGTCACCACGACGGCGTCGACGGCCGCCAGCACCTGGTCGAAGGCGTCCGGGTGAAAGGTGGGAACGGGGTCGAGGCCGGCGGCCCGGATGCGGTCGTTGTGGTGGTTCATCCGGGTCTGGTTGGTGTCGCAGAGGGCGGCGATCTCTCCTGCGTCCCGCCAGTCGCCGAGCAGCGCGTCCGCGTAGAGGCGGGCGCGGCTGCCGAGGCCGACCAGGGCGTAGCGACGTGTCATCGGAGGTTCTCCCGAGGGTGCGCGGCGGTTCGTGCGGCGCCAGGGACGGTCGCAGAAAGCGCTTACCCCGGCGCCGGCTCCACCCTTTCCCCTCGCCCCTGGCGCGTCAAGGGGTGGTCGGACGCGGGTGGGCGGCCCCGGCGTGAGGTTAGGTTCGCCTTACGTGATGTACTGCATCCCGGCTGGTCAGAACGCGGCTTGCTCGCCTCGCCGGAATTACGCAACAATGGCGTTGTGAAAAACGGGAGCGACCGGCGCGCGACCCCGACGACCCCCGCGGTCGCCGGCGGTTCCGCTCTGCCGCACGCCTCCGACGAGCAGTCGACGACGCGCCGTCGGGTGGCCCGTTCCGTTCTCGACCACGGCCCCTCCACCGCCGCGCAGCTGGCCGAGCGGCTCGGTCTCACGCAGGCCGCCGTCCGCCGCCATCTGGACGCGCTGGTGGCCGACGCCTTGGTGGAACCCAGGGAGAAGCGGGTCTACGGCTCGCGCGGCCGAGGGCGGCCCGCCAAGGTCTTCGCCCTCACCGACCAGGGCCGCGACGCCTTCGACCAGGCGTACGACCAGCTCGCCGTCGAGGCCCTGCGCTGGATCGAGCGGGCCGCGGGCGGCGGGGAGCGCGGCGCCGCCGCCGTTCTCGACTTCGCCAGGGCGTGGGCCGCGGCCCAGGCCGAGCGGTACCGTTCGCTGGTGGAGCGGGTGCCCCCCGAGGAGCGGGCCAGGGCGCTGGCCGACGCGCTCTCCCGCGACGGGTACGCCGCCGCGGCGCGGGGTGTCGCCTCGCCGTCGGGCGAGCAGCTCTGCCAGCACCACTGCCCGGTCGCGCACGCGGCGGCCTCCTACCCCCAGCTCTGCGACGCGGAGACCGAGGTCTTCTCCGAGCTGCTGGGCAGCCACGTGCAGCGGCTGGCGACCATCGCGCACGGCGATGGCGTCTGCACCACCTTCGTTCCGCACACCTCGGCCGCCGCCCCGGCGGACGGCGGGGCCGGGGGCGGGTCGCCGGCCGGCGACCCCCAGCCCCGGGGGAGGCCGGACGCGTCCGGCGCCACCGCCACACCCCCCAAGACCACCGCACAAGCACCCATCGCCGGGAGGAACCCCGCATGACTTCGCCTACGGAGACCGCCCACCCCGAGCTGGAGGGGCTGGGTACCTACGAGTACGGCTGGTCCGACTCCGACGCGGCGGGAGCGACCGCCAGGCGCGGCCTGTCCGAGGATGTCGTCCGCGACATCTCGGGCAAGAAGTCCGAGCCCGAGTGGATGCTCAGGATGCGGCTGAAGGCGCTGAGGCTCTTCGGCAAGAAGCCCATGCCGACCTGGGGCTCGGACCTCAGCGGCATCGACTTCGACAACATCAAGTACTTCGTGCGCTCCACCGAGAAGCAGGCCCAGAGCTGGGAGGACCTGCCGGAGGACATCAAGAACACCTACGACAAGCTCGGCATCCCCGAGGCGGAGAAGCAGCGCCTGGTCGCCGGCGTCGCCGCGCAGTACGAGTCCGAGGTCGTCTACCACCAGATCCGCGAGGACCTGGAGGCGCAGGGCGTGCTCTTCCTGGACACGGACACCGCGCTGCGCGAGCACCCGGAGCTGTTCCAGGAGCACTTCGGCACCGTGATCCCGTCGGGCGACAACAAGTTCGCCGCGCTCAACACGGCGGTCTGGTCCGGCGGCTCGTTCATCTACGTCCCGCCGGGCGTGCACGTCGACATCCCGCTCCAGGCCTACTTCCGGATCAACACGGAGAACATGGGCCAGTTCGAGCGGACGCTGATCATCGTCGACGAGAACGCCTACGTGCACTACGTCGAGGGCTGCACCGCGCCGATCTACCAGTCGGACTCGCTGCACTCGGCGGTCGTGGAGATCATCGTCAAGAAGGGCGGTCGCTGCCGCTACACGACCATCCAGAACTGGTCGAACAACGTGTACAACCTGGTGACCAAGCGCGCCGTCGCGCACGAGGGCGCCACCATGGAGTGGGTCGACGGCAACATCGGCTCCAAGGTCACCATGAAGTACCCGGCGATCTACCTGATGGGCGAGCACGCCAAGGGCGAGACGCTCTCCGTCGCCTTCGCCGGCGAGGGCCAGCACCAGGACGCCGGCGCCAAGATGGTGCACATGGCGCCCAGGACCTCGTCCAACATCGTCTCCAAGTCGGTGGCCAGGGGCGGCGGGCGCACCTCCTACCGGGGGCTGATCGAGATCGCCGAGGGCGCCGAGGGCTCGAAGTCCAACGTGCTCTGCGACGCGCTGCTGGTGGACACGGTCTCGCGCTCGGACACCTACCCGTACACGGACGTCCGCGAGGACGACGTGACCATGGGCCACGAGGCGACGGTCTCCAAGGTCAGCGACGACCAGCTGTTCTACCTGATGAGCCGGGGCCTGTCGGAGGACGAGGCGATGGCGATGATCGTGCGCGGCTTCGTCGAGCCCATCGCCAAGGAGCTGCCGATGGAGTACGCCCTGGAGCTGAACCGGCTGATCGAGCTGCAGATGGAGGGCGCGGTCGGCTGACCGCCCGCCCCGACCGAGCCACCCGAGGCGGCCCGGTGCCGCGCACGCGCGGCCCCGGGCCCAGAACCCAAGAGAGCGAGCACGACGAGACCCATGGCTGAGGCCCAGAGTATGCCCGGCGCCGACAGTGCGGGGGAGGCGGTCGCGGCGGCCGTCGAGTCCTCCGTGGTCACCCGGACGAGCGCCCCGCCGTCGTTCGACGTCGCGGACTTCCCGGTGCCGCACGGCCGCGAGGAGGAGTGGCGGTTCACCCCGCTTCAGCGGCTGCGCGGACTGCACGACGGGACGGCCGCGGCCGACGGCTCGATCAAGGTCGACCTGTCGGCGCCCGACGGCGTGACCGTCGAGACCGTCGGCCTGGACGACCCCCGGGTCGGCCGCGCCGGCACCCCGGTCGACCGGGTCACCGCGCAGGCGTTCAGCTCCGTGGAGAAGGCCACGGTCGTCTCCGTCCCCCGGGACGCGGTGCTGGCCGAGCCGGTGCGGCTCGGGCTGCACGGCGAGGGCGGCGTGACGTACGGGCACACGGTCTTCGACATCGGCGCCTTCGCCGAGGCGGTCCTCGTGCTGGACCACACCGGCGACACCGCCCGTGCGGCCAACGTCGAGTTCCTGGTGGGCGACGGCGCCAAGCTCACGGTGGTCTCGGTCCAGGACTGGGACGACACCGCCGTCCATGTCACCCAGCACAACGTGCTGGTCGGCAGGGACGCCTCGGTGAAGTCGATCGTGGTGACCTTCGGCGGCGACGTCGTCCGCGTCCACCCCCGGGTCAGCTACGCGGGCCCCGGCGGCGAGGCCGAGCTGTACGGCCTGTACTTCACCGACGAGGGCCAGCACCACGAGCACCGGCTGCTGGTGGACCACAACGCCCCCAACTGCCGGAGCAACGTGGCCTACAAGGGCGCGCTCCAGGGCGAGACGGCCCGCGCGGTGTGGATCGGCGACGTGGTGATCAGGGTCCAGGCCACCGGCACCGAGACCTACGAGCTGAACCGGAACCTGGTCCTCACCGACGGCGCCCAGGTCCACTCGGTGCCGAACCTGGAGATCGAGACCGGCGAGATCCAGGGCGCCGGCCACGCGTCGGCGACCGGCCGGTTCGAGGACGAGCAGCTGTTCTACCTGATGGCCAGGGGCATCCCGGCCGACGAGGCCCGCCGCCTGGTCGTGCGCGGCTTCTTCGCCGAGCTGGTGCAGCAGATCGGCGTCGCCGACGTCGAGGAGCGGCTGCTGGCGAAGCTGGAGGCCGAGCTGGCGGAGTCCATCGGATGAGCGCCGTCGACTTCCAGCCGGCCTGTGCGCTGGGCGACCTGGCCGAGGACACCCCGCACCGCGTCGAGATCGCGGGCACCCCGGTCGCCGTCGTCCGCACCGAGGGGGAGGTGTTCGCGGTCAACGACATCTGCTCGCACGCGAACGTCTCGCTCTCCGAGGGCGAGGTGGACAACTGCCAGATCGAGTGCTGGCTGCACGGCTCCAGCTTCGACCTGCGCACCGGCAAGCCCTCGGGCCCGCCGGCCACCCGCCCCATCCCCACCTACCCCGTCAAGATCGAAGGAGAGGGCCCGGCGGCGACCGTGCTCGTCTCTCTCACCCAGGAGTCCTGAGGCATCCCCATGGCAACGCTTGAGATCCACGACCTGCACGTCTCCGTCGAGTCCGAGTCCGGCTCCACCGAGATCCTGCGCGGTGTCGACCTGACAGTGAAGCAGGGCGAGACGCACGCCATCATGGGCCCCAACGGCTCCGGCAAGTCCACCCTGGCCTACTCGCTGGCCGGACACCCCAAGTACACCGTCACCGGCGGCACGGTGACGCTCGACGGCGAGGACGTCCTGGAGATGTCCGTCGACGAGCGCGCCAGGGCCGGTGTCTTCCTCGCCATGCAGTACCCGGTGGAGGTTCCCGGCGTCTCCGTCTCCAACTTCCTGCGTACCTCGGCCACCGCGGTCCGGGGCGAGGCCCCGCGCCTGCGCACCTGGGTCAAGGAGGTCAAGGAGGCGATGGAGCGCCTGGAGATGGACCCGGCCTTCGCCGAGCGCAACGTCAACGAGGGCTTCTCCGGCGGTGAGAAGAAGCGCCATGAGATCCTTCAGCTGGAGCTGCTGCGGCCGAAGGTCGCCATCCTCGACGAGACCGACTCCGGCCTGGACATCGACGCGCTGCGGATCGTCTCCTCCGGCGTCAACCGCGTCCGGGAGAGCGGCGACGTCGGCACCCTGCTGATCACGCACTACACGCGCATCCTGCGCTACATCAAGCCCGACCACGTGCACGTCTTCGCCGGCGGTCGCATCGTGGAGTCCGGCGGTGCCGAGCTGGCCGACAAGCTGGAGGCCGAGGGCTACGAGCAGTACACCAAGGGGGTTGCCTCATGACAGAGGGGCGCCCGGTGGCCGGACTGGAAGGCCTGCTGGACACCGAAGCCATCCGCAAGGACTTCCCGATCCTGCACCGCACCGTCCACGAGGGCCGCCCGCTGGTCTACCTGGACAACGCGGCCAGCTCGCACAAGCCCCGCCAGGTCCTGGACGCGCTCACCGAGTACTACGAGCGCCACCACTCCAACGTCCACCGCGGTGTGCACGTGCTGGCCGAGGAGGCCACCGCGCTCTACGAGGGCGCCAGGGACAAGGTCGCGGCGTTCGTCAACGCGCCGAGCAGGGACGAGGTGGTGTTCACGAAGAACGCCTCGGAGTCGCTGAACCTGGTGGCCAACATGCTGGGCCTGGCGGACGAGCCCTACCGGGTGGACTCGGGCACCGAGATCGTCATCACGGAGATGGAGCACCACTCCAACATCGTGCCCTGGCAGCTGCTGGCGCAGCGCACCGGCGCGAAGCTGAAGTGGTTCGGGCTGACCGACGACGGCCGGCTGGACCTCTCCCGGATCGACGAGGTGATCACCGAACGCACCAAGGTGGTCTCGTTCGTGCTGGTCTCCAACGTGCTCGGCACGCACAACCCGGTCGAGGCGATCGTCCGCCGCGCGCAGGAGGTCGGCGCGCTGGTGCTGATCGACGCCTCGCAGGCGGCGCCGCACATGCCGCTGGACGTGCAGTCGCTCCAGGCCGACTTCGTGGTCTTCACCGGGCACAAGATGTGCGGTCCTACCGGGATCGGCGTGCTCTGGGGGCGCCAGGAGCTGCTGGAGGACCTGCCGCCGTTCCTCGGGGGCGGCGAGATGATCGAGACCGTGACGATGAGCTCGTCCACCTACGCGCCGGCGCCGCACAAGTTCGAGGCGGGCACCCCGCCGATCGCGCAGGCGGTCGGTCTCGGGGCGGCCGTGGACTATCTCTCCGGCATCGGCATGGAGCGGATCGCGGCGCACGAGCGGGCGATCACCCGTTACGCGTTGGAGCGGCTGTCCGGCGTGGAGGGGCTGCGGATCGTGGGGCCCACCACGTCCGAGGAGCGCGGCGCGACCATCTCGTTCACGCTGGGCGACATACACCCGCACGACGTGGGCCAGGTGCTGGACGAGCAGGGCATCGCGGTGCGCGTGGGGCACCACTGCGCGCGGCCGGTCTGTCTGCGGTACGGAATTCCGGCGACCACGCGGGCGTCGTTCTACCTGTACTCCACGCCGGCGGAGGTGGACGCCCTCGTCGACGGGCTGGAGTACGTGCGTGGTTTCTTCGGATGAGCCCCCGATGAGAGCGGTATGAGGACGTGCAGCTGCAATCGATGTACCAGGAAGTGATCCTGGACCACTACAAGAACCCGCACGGGCAGGGCCTGCGCGAGGGTGACGCGGAGGTCCACCACGTCAACCCGACGTGCGGGGACGAGATCACCCTGCGGGTCAGGTACGAAGGCGAGCGGATCGCCGACGTCTCCTACGAGGGGCAGGGCTGCTCGATCAGCCAGGCCAGCGCCTCGGTGCTCAACGAGCTGCTGGTGGGCAGGGAGCTGCCCGAGGCCCTGGAGATCCAGGGGTCCTTTCTGGAGCTGATGCAGTCGCGCGGCCAGCTGACGCCGGACGACGCGATGGAGGAGCTGCTGGAGGACGCGGTCGCGTTCGCCGGCGTCTCCAAGTACCCGGCGCGGGTCAAGTGCGCCCTGCTGAGCTGGATGGCCTGGAAGGACGCCACGGCGCAGGCGCTGGGCGAGTCCTCCGTGCGGGGTGAGCAGTCGTGACAGGTGACGCGAACGAGAGAGGTGCTGTCGCATGACCGAGACCGAGACCGTCGCCAGCCCGGCGAGCGAGGAAGAGGTCCGGGAGGCCATGATGGACGTCGTCGACCCCGAGCTGGGGATCGACGTGGTCAATCTGGGCCTGATCTACGGGGTGCACGTCGACGAGGGCAACGTGGCGACCGTCGACATGACGCTGACCTCGGCGGCCTGCCCGCTGACGGACGTCATCGAGGACCAGGCGCGTTCGGCGACCGAGGGCCTGGTGCACGAGCTGAAGATCAACTGGGTCTGGATGCCGCCGTGGGGCCCGGACAAGATCACCGACGACGGCCGCGACCAGCTGCGCGCGCTGGGGTTCAACGTCTGAGGGCGTTCGCCCGCCGCGCGTTCTCGCGAAAGCCCGCGCCCCCCGCCGGGGCGCGGGCTTTCGCGCGTGCGCGGTGCCGGGGCCGGAGGGCTTCAGGCGTGGTCGACCAGCTGGGCGTGGCCCTGGACGCGCGCGCAGTGGGCGCAGCAGTAGAAGTGGCCGTCCTCGGTCTCCAGGCCGTGGCCGAGGATGCGGCACTCGCAGTTCTCGCAGACCGGGGCCATCCGCTGGGCCGCGCACTCCAGGCTGTCGAAGACATGGACCCGGCCGGCGGCCCGCACCTCGAAGGCCATGCGGTAGTCGTTGCCGCAGACCTCACACTGAGCCATCTCGTTGCTCCCTCTCGCTTGTCCGACAAGCTTTCCGGATCACCCTCGCCGCCCTGGTCTCCGTGTCGCCCGCGGCTCCCCGAGCGGGCCGATCGGTCCACCCGTCCGGAGGGCGGCACCGACGTTGTGTACGTGCGTCCACAGCGTTGTGTACGTTTGTCCGCATGGCCTATCTGACCCTTTCCGGGGCGATCCTGCTGGAGATCGCGGCGACCACCCTGATGAAGCAGAGCGACGGCTACAGCAGGCTCTGGCCCACGGTCGGCTCGATCGCCGGCTATCTGCTGGCGTTCGCGCTGCTCGCTCAGGCGTTGAAGACCCTGGACGTCGGCACCGCCTACGCGATCTGGGCCGGCGCGGGCACCGCGTTGATCGCGGTGATCGGGATGGCGTTCCTCGGCGAGTCGACGACCCCGCTCAAGATCGCCGGGGTGCTGCTGGTGATCGCCGGCGTCGTGGTGCTCAACCTCGGCGGCGCGCACTGATGCCCCGCCGCTACGACCCCGAACGGCGCGAACGGATCGTGGCCGCCGCGGTCCGGGTGCTGGAGCGCCGCGGGATCAAGGGGCTGACCCACCGCGCGGTGGCCGCCGAGGCCGACGTTCCGCTGGGCTCGACCACCTACCACTTCGACGGCGGCGAGGCGCTGTTGCTCGCCGCGCTGGAGCGGGTCAACGCGGACTGGCTTGAGTGGTTCGCGCGGTGGGTCGCCGACGCCGAGACCGCACCTTCGGTCGCCGACCGTGTGGTGAGCCTGCTGGACGACTGGACCGGGCCGCGCAGGGCCTCGGCCGAGCTGCTCTACGGGCTCTACTTCGCCGGCCTGGAACGCCCCGCGCTGCGCCCGCTGGCCGCCCGCTGCCTGGACGAGATGGTGCGGCTCGCACGGCCGTTGACCGGGGACGAGGCCGGCGCGCGGGCGTTCGTCGGACTGGTCGACGGGCTGCTGATCCAACTGCTGCTCACCGGCGGTCCGCACCGCCCCGAGGAGACCAGGGAGGCGCTGGCGCGGCTCCTTCACGAGGCGGGTTCGCGACCACGGCCCGGCACCGGCTAGCGTCGGGGCCATGACCGACGAGACCCCTCGCACCGTGACCGGTGCCGCCGCCGCCGGCCTCGCCACCCTGGCAGCCGACGGCACCGTGCTGGACACCTGGTTCCCCACCCCCGAGCTGACCGAGGAGCCCGGCCCCGCCGGCACCGAACGCCTCACCCCCGAGCGGGCCGCCGAACTGCTCGGCCCCGACGCCCCCGCCGCGCTGGGCCCCGACCCGCGCCGGGGCGTCGAGGTGGTCGCGGTGCGCACGGTCATCGCCTCGACCGACGACAAGCCGCTGGACGCCCACGACGTCTACCTCAGGCTGCACCTGCTCAGCCACCGGCTCGTCCGGCCGCACGGGCTCAACCTGGAGGGCATCTTCGCCCTGCTGGCCAACGTCGCCTGGACCACCATCGGCCCGGTGCCGGCCGCCGAGGTCGGCCGCGCCCAGCTGGCGGCGCGGGCGGCGGGGCAGACGTTCGCCGTGACCAGCGTCGACAAGTTCCCCCGGATGACCGACTACGTCGTGCCCTCCGGCGTGCGCGTCGGCGACGCCGACCGCGTCCGCCTCGGCGCCCACCTCGCCGCCGGCACCACCGTGATGCACGAGGGCTTCTGCAACTTCAACGCCGGCACCCTCGGCTCCTCCATGGTCGAGGGCCGGATCAGCGCGGGCGTCGTGGTCGGCGACGGCTCCGACGTCGGCGGCGGCGCCTCGATCATGGGCACCCTGTCGGGCGGCGGCAAGCAGACCATCTCCCTCGGGAAGCGCTGCCTGTTGGGCGCCCAGTCCGGGCTGGGGATCTCGCTGGGCGACGACTGCGTCGTGGAGGCCGGCCTCTACCTGACCGCCGGCACCCGGGTCACGCTGCCCGACGGGACGGTGGCCAAGGCGCTGGAGCTGTCCGGCGCCGACAACCTGCTCTACCGGCGCCACTCCACCACCGGCACGGTGCAGGCGCTGCCCCGCAGCGGCAGCTGGGGCGGGCTCAACGCGGCGCTGCACACCCACAACTGACGGGCGGGCGGGCGGCGGCGCCCGCCGGCGGTCCGGCGCCCGGCTTGACCCTCGACCAACTTCAGGCCCCAGGGTGAACGCCGTGGAGAGCGAACGACCTGACCACCGGCCGTCCGAGGCGGACGGCGGGGAGCTGGGCATCGGCGCACTCGCCAGGGCCAGCGGGCTTCCGGTGAGCGCGCTGCGGTTCTACGACGGCGCGGGCGTGCTGGTGCCGGCCGTCGTCGACCCGCGCACCGGTTACCGGCGTTACGACCCGGGGCAGCTCGGCGAGGCACGGCTGGTCGCCGCGCTGCGCCGGGTCGGGATGCCGTTGGCGGACATCCGGCTGGCGCTGGCCGGCCGGGCCGGCGGTGACCCGACGCTGCCGGCCCGGCTGCTGGCCGCGCACGTGCGGCGGCTGGAGCACGGGGTGGCCGAGGCCAGGCGTGAACTCTCCCGACTGCGCACCGGCGCCCGGCCACCCGGCCGGCGCGAGGACCGTCCGAGGGAGAACGCCATGAACGACGAGCTGCGACACGACGACCGGCGGCACGACGAGCCGCGAAAGGACGAGCGGCGAGACGAGGCGACACTGACCCTGCCCGGCGACCAGCTCGCGGACGCGCTCGACGCGGTCCGGTTCGCCGTCGGCGCCGACCCCGAACTCCCCTCGCTCGCCGGGGTGTTGTTCGACGTCGACGACGCGGGCGAACGGCTCCGGCTGGTGGCCACCGACCGCTACCGGCTGGCGCTCGCCGGGGTCGCGCTGTCCGAGCCCGGCGCCGGCGCGCGCGCCCTGGTCGCCGCGCCGGTGGTGGACGCGATGCGGGCGCTGCTGACGGACGCGGCCCCCGCCAGGTTGACGCTGCGGGACGGCGAGGCGGCGCTCGCGGTGGGGGGACGCCGGGTCGCCGGCCCGACGGTCGACCACGAGTACCCGGACTACCGCCGGCTGGTCGACCTGCCGGCCGGCCGCCGCGTCACCGTGGACACGGCGGCACTGCGCGCCGAGGTCGCGGCCGGGCCGGTCCGCGAGGAGCGGAGCGCGCCGGACGGCGGCGCGTGCGAGGTGAGCGTGCTCACCGTCACGGACGCCTCGCCGGCGCGGCTCACTCCGTACCCGGAGACGGCGGGCGCGGGGCAACGGGTCGCCGTCAACCGTGAGTTCCTCACCGAGGCGCTGGCGGCGCTGGGCGCCGCCCACGCGGAGATCGAGATCGGCGGCCCGGCGGCCCCCCTCGCCCTCCGCCCCCGTGGCGGCGCGTCCGACCGGCTGTCGCTCCTGATGCCGGTCCGCCTCGACGACGTGGCCTGACCGGCGGGGGAACGGGCCACCGTTCACTTCGGTGGGCCGGGAGGTCGCCGTCCGCCGGCCGGCGGACGGCGACCGCGCCCAGGGTGGTCAGCCCTCGGCGACGGCCGCGCGGAGCGTCCTCGCCAGGAGCGCGGTGAGTTCCGGGTCCGCCGGCAGCAGCGGTGGGCGGACCGGGCCGCCGGGCAGCCCCGCCGCGTGGAACAGCGCCTTGACCGCCACCGTGCCAGGCCCGTGCCCGGTCAGCGCCTCGACCAGCGGCAGCAGCGCCCCGTGCCGGCGGGCAGCGGTCTCCGTCTCGCCGGCGGCGAACGCGTCGACCACCGCGCGCACCTGGCTGCCGACGACGTTGGCCGCCGTGCTGACCACGCCGCTGCCGCCGAGCGACAGCAGCGGCAGATGGAGTTCGTCGCTGCCCGCGTAGTAGGCCAGGTCCGTCTCGGCCAGCGCGCGCCCGACCTTCAGCAGGTCGAAGGAGCAGTCCTTGACCGCCACGATCCGCGGGTGCTCGGCGAGCCGGCGCAGCGAGTCCAGGGTCAACGCGGTGCCCTCGCCGGTCCGCGCCGGGATGTCGTAGAGCATCACCGGCAGCTCGGTGGCGTCGGCGACGGTCAGCAGATGCCGGACCACGGCCTCGCTCGTCGGCCGCGAGTAGTAGGGCGTCACCACCAACAGGCCGTCGGCGCCCGCCTGTTGGGCCGAACGTGCCAGTTCGACCGAGTGCCGGGTGTCGGCCGTCCCCACGCCGGCGATCACCCTGGCCTCGCCGCCGACCGCGTTCCCGACGGCCCGCACCAGCGTCGCCTTCTCGGCGTCGCTCGTCGTCGGCGACTCGCCCGTGGTGCCGTTGACCACCAGGGCGTCGCAGCGGCCCCGGCGGACCAGGTGGGCGGCCAGCTTCTCGGCCCCCGTCGGGTCGAGCGCTCCGTCCTCGGTGAACGGGGTGATCATGGCGGCCGCACAGCGGCCCAGTGGTCCCAGACGCATGACCGAGAGTCTGGTCCCACCGGGCCGCCCCGGTCCACTTCGTACCGCTGCGCGACACTCTTCAGCGTCGCTTCACCATGCGTCCCCGCTGTTCGCCGCCGCCCCGCGGGGGCTCAGGGACGGAAACGCAGCACCTGCGGGTCGTGGTCGCTGGCCTGGTCGGCGAACTCGGCGTTGATGTGCACCACATCCAGCTCGTAGCGGCGGATCGCGGGGGAGACCAGCGTCTGGTCCAGCACCTGCGACTGCCCGTCGAAGACATAGGTGTAGCGCTCCCGCGCCGGCAGCGAGTCCAGCGCGTTCTCCAGCAGCCCCTCGCCGGTCAGCGCCTCGGCCGTCGCGGAGAACTCGAAGTCGTTGAGGTCGCCGAGCACCACCACGTTCGCCGGCCGGCGCACCCCGTCGGCCTCGCGCGTCTCCCGGACGAAGTCCCGCACCGCGCGCGCCTGCGCCAGCCGCTGCTCCTCCGAACTGCGGTTCGGCGGCTGAAAACGGCCGTGCGTCGGCTGATCGCCGCCCTTGGACGCGAAGTGGTTGGCCACCACCAGCACCGTCCGGCCCCGGAAGCGGAACTCCCCGACCAGCGGCTTGCGGCTGTCGTTCCACGCCTCGTCCGTCGGCGCGACCCTGCCGGGGGAGTGGCTCAGCGTGGCCTCCCCGCGCCGCCCCACCACCTCGGTCGCGCGCTCGGCGTCCCCGCCGGGACGGTCGACGAACGAGACCCGCTCGGGGTTGAAGAGCAGCACGTTGCGGATGTTGCCGCCCGGCTGCCCGCCGTCCGCGCCGTCCACCGGGTCGATCCCGCGCCACTCGTAGCGCGGGCCGCCGGCGGCGACCACGGCCTCGGTGAACAGCCGCAACGTCTCCCCGGCCGTCACCGTTCCGTCGTCCGCCGGGCCGCTGTCGTCCTGGATCTCCTCGACGGCCAGCACGTCGGGCGAGGCGAGGTTCTCCACCACGGCCCCGGCGAGCCGTTCGAACTTCTCCGGCGGGTCCTCCGGGTTCAGGTTCTCGACGTTGTACGCGGCGACGGCCAGCTCCCCGGGCCGCTGCGGCCTGGTCCGCTCGCGTGCGAGGCCACCGTCGGCGACCTCGCCCAACTCCCGTGCCGCCAACGTGTATCCGCCGAACGAGTCGTAGTCGAGCGGGCCGGTGGTGGTGCCGGTCAGCCGGTCGCCCACATTGGCCTCGGGAAACGGGCGCTCAGCGAAAGGGATCAGTGACTCGACCTTCAGCCGGCCCGGATTGTGGGCCGCGTAGGAGGAGTAACGGGTCCCGCCGCGCGGCGTGGGGTTCTCCCCGGGGCGCAGCGTCACCCACAGCTCGCCGTACTCGGTGCTGGGGCCGACCACCGGCGCGTCGGCGACCGACACCACCATGCCCTCAAGCGATTCATAGCGGTCGAGCGCGAACTCGTCCTCCCGCAGCGGCAGCCCCTCGACGCTGCCGCCGTTCTCCGGATCACCGGTCGGCGCGTACCGCCGGGGCAGCGTGTCACCGGTCAACTCCACGGGCTCCGGCAGCTCATGGCCCGAGGAGACGACGGTCACGCCCGGGTCGGTCAGCTGGGTGAGCGACTGCCCCCCGCCGTCGACGCCACCCGGGTAGTACTCCTCGACGGTGCCCTCGACCTCCACCGCGTCGCCGACCGCCACCTCGGGGACCGCGTCGCCGGTGTAGACGAAGATCCCCTCGCTGGTCGCCGGGTCGCCGTCGCCCACCGGGTCCTGGACCCAGAACCCGCGCGAGCCGAACGCCCGCACCCCGGTCACCACACCCGTGACCCCCGTCACCCGCTCGCCGACCAGCGGCGAGATCCTGGTGTCGCCCTGGATCCGCGCGATCCGCACCGCACCCGGCTCGGCGGCGGCGGCACCCGGCCAGCACACCAGCGGCAGACACAGCCCACCCGCGAGGGCGGCGGCCAAGGCGAGCGAGCCGCGCGGCGGTTGGCGGAACGAACGGGTGCGGTCGACGGGGCGGTGGGCGTTCACGTGACACTCTCCAGGGCGGGCGCTGCGGGCCGGGGGAAACGACGGGACGGGAAACGGCGACGGGGTACGGAACGGGAACGGGGTACGGGAACGGGGTCACGCTACGCGGGTAACGCCTTGCGGGGCAGGGGTCTTGCCTGGCGCCAACCAACTGTTAACCAGCGGGTGGTCGGGACGACGCCGCGTCCCGACCGCCCCCGGCGGGCGCGCGTCTCCCCGCGTCCGCCGGGGCGAAGCGGCGACCTCCGGGGGGCGACGTTCAGATGAAGCGGAGCGGAACCCGCCGGATGCGCCACGGGCCGGGCCCGATCACGTCTAGGCTGGGCCCTGCCCGACCGCACCAACCGCCTGCGGGAAGCCGACCCGCCCGAGGAGTTCACCCCATGTCGCTCGACCCGAAGGACGACCGTCCCGTGATGCCGCCCGTACGGCTGCCGTCCGTGGACGAGTTGGCCCGCCAGGCGCTCGCCGCCCCGCTGCTCTCCCGCGCGCTGCGGCTCGCCGCCTGGGCGGAGGACGGCGTGCCGGTGGGCGCGGGCGGGGAGTTGCTCGAACCCCGGCTCGCCACGGCCGTCGACGAGCTGGCGCTCGGCGACGACCCCGAGGGCGAGGCCGTGACCGTCGAGGCGTGGAACTTCGCGGTCGACTGCGGCCTGGTCACCGTCGTCGAGACGGCGGGCGAGGGCGGGGACCAGGACGAACGCGAGGCGGGGGCCGGCGAGGACCACGCCGTCGGCCTGGCCTCGCGCGACAAGGAGTTGGCCGACCTCGCGGACGGCGACGCCGAGGAGATCCTCGGCGTCTGGGCCGACGGGCTTGAGGTGGTCCTCTCCGACGTGGCGACCCCCAGCTTCGAGGAGCTGCTGGGCGAGGACCTCGCCGGCCTCTTCGACGAGGACGGCCAACTCGACCCGGACGCCATCGACCTGGACGCACTGGACTGGGACGCGGAGGCCGAGACCGGGCTGCTGGACAGCGTCCTGGGCCACCTCTACCTGCTGGGCGTCACCGACGAGGACGGCCAGGGCGTGACCCCGCTGCCGCTGCCGATGCTGGCCGCCTCCGTGCTTCTGCCGGACGACACCCACGAGTTGACCGACGAGACCATGGAGGACGTCTCCTCCCTGGTGGTCCGGCTCGACCAGTGGTTCCGGGTGCTGGCCGACACCGGCCTGCTGCTGTACCGGCCGATCGACGACGAGGTGCTGCGCGACGACGAGGACGACGACGCGCCCGAGGGCGTTCAGGACATCGGCGACGCCGACCTGGACGACCTCACCCGCTACGGACAGGTGCGGCTGACCCCGCTCGGCTTCCACGCGGTGCGCTCCCGGATGCGGGAGGCCGGCATCGAGGCGCCGCTCGTCGGCGAGTTGGCCGGGGAGCCGGCGTCGGCGCTCCTCGACGCGCTGACCGAGCGGGCGCCGTCGGACGCGACGGAGGAGGCGCAGCGTTGGCTCGCCGAGCGTGAACCGGCGCCCGCGGCGCGGGAGTTGCTGACCGCGGCGCGCGGCGACGACCCGGCGGGGCCGACCCGCCGGCTCGGCTGCCAGCTGGCCCTCGCGCTGCTGGGCACCGAGGCCGAGCCGGCGCTCCGCGAGGTGCTGGACGACCCCCAGCTGGGCGGTCTGGCGCGGGTCTGGCTGGTGGAACGGAGCGCGGCGGACGTGCCGCCGCCGCCCGAGGAGATGGTCTTCTGGCTGACCATCGACACGCTGGCGGCGCAGCTGGGTACGGAGAGCGAGGAAGAGGAGAGCGCGCCGGAGCTGCGGGAGCTGGTGACCGGCCTGGTCGACCAGAACACGGCCTTCCTCGACCGCGCCTGGCGGACCGAACACCCGGCCACGGCCGACGTGTTGGAGGCGGTGGGCCGGATGCACCCGGACCGCCAGCTGGCCAAGCAGGCTCGCAAGGCGGCCTTCAAGGCGCGCTCCCGCGCGGCGGTCTGAGGTCGCGCTCGACTACTGACCTGGCCGGTCGGGGTGGGTTGTCGGGTGCGCCCCGGTGGTGGGTTGCTCGCGCAGTTCCCCGCGCCCCTGGTGGGGGTTGGCGTTCGCCGTGAGGTGCGGGTTTCTTTGCCGGCGGCATCGGGCCGTGAGGGGCGCGGGGAACTGCGCGGTGCATTCGTGGCGGGCCGCGGTCGACCACTGACCTGGCCGGTCGGGGCGGGTTGTCGGGTGCGCCCCGGTGGTGGGTTGCTCGCGCAGTTCCCCGCGCCCCTTCTCGGCCGGTGGGCGGCTTGGGGGGCGCGGGGAACTGCGCGGTGCATGTGTGGCGGGCCGCGGTCGACCACGGTGCCGCACCGGCCAGGTGGGTTGTCGGGTGTGGCCCGGCCGGCTAGGCCAGCGCCGCGTCGACCAGGGCCGTCGCCGCCTCGGTGACGGCCCTCGCCGTGCCGGGGACCTCCGCGATCGCGTTGCTGACGATGGCGCCCTCGTGGAGCGCCAGCAGCTGGACCGCGAGCGTCGAGGCCGCCCGTTCCCCCGCGCCCGCCTCGACGGTCCGGTCGTGGAAGAAGCGCCGCAGCCACTCCTTCTCCGCCCTGATCACCCGGTTCCCCGGGTGGTCGCGCTCGGGCAGTTCGGCGAAGGCGTTCACGAAGCTGCATCCGCGGTCCGACTCGGTCAACCACTCCGGAAGCACCGTGAACGGCACCAGCACCCGCGCGCGCGGGTCCCCCTTCTCGCTGCTGAGGCGGTCGACGACGAGTTCACGCCATCGGCGGTCCTTGGTCTCCAGGTAGATGCGCAGCAGGTTGTCCTTGGAGCCGAAACGGTTGTACAGCGTGCGCTTGGTGACCCCCGACTCGGCCGCGATGGTGTCCACCCCGACGGCGTGGATTCCGCGCCGGTAGAAGAGCTCGGACGCGACCTCCAGGATGCGCTGCGCGCCGGGCGTGAGCTCTTCCGCTTCCATCTCGGTCGAGTCGGTTGGCATGGCGTGTAATCCCCTTGCGTATACAGATCTGTATACCTACTCTGGTCGTTACCTTTACAGATCAGTATAGGAGGAGGTTCCGATGCGTCGCGTCGTATGGCAACTGCCCAGCTCGTTCAAGGCCTTCGCCGAGGGGGTGCACGCCGGCCACGCCATCCGGCACGGTGTCGCCAGGCCGGTCGTCGGTGTCCCGGCGTCCGTCGTGGAGCCGGTCGTGGAGCCGGTCGTCCTGTCGTCTCCCCGGGTCGAGCGGAGTGGCGAGATCGCCGTTCCGGTTGACGCCTGAGGCCCGTGCGCGGTGGCCCGCGGGGTCGCCCCCGAAGTCCGGGGGCGACCCCGTTTCTCGTGCCCGCTCGCGGGCGCCCGTTCGACCTCTCGCTTAAGTTCTTGCTTATATAAGCCTCGCTTATTACGGTGGCGGCCATGCACGCACTGGATGTGCTGGGTGACCCGGTGCGCCGCCGGATACTGGAGCTGCTCGCCGACGGCGAGCGCCCCGCCGGCGCCGTGACCGAGAGCGTCAGGACCGAGTTCGGAATCTCCCAGCCCGCCGTCTCCCAGCACCTGCGTGTGCTGCGCGAGACCGGCTTCGCCACCGTTCGCCCCGAGGGGGCCCGCAGGCTGTACGCGGTCGCACCCGAGCGGTTTCGGGAGGTCGACGCCTGGCTGGAGCGCTTCGGCCGGTTCTGGGAGCAGCGGCTCGACGCGCTCGGCACCGAGTTGGCCCGAGGCAGGCGGGAAGCGAGAGGGAAGACCGACGATGACCGACCTCATTGACGACATCAACGCCGTCCACCGCGAGCTGGGCCGACGCGACATCCCCGCGGGCGCCGGCCGCACGGTGGTGCTCAGCCGCCGCTACGACGCCACCCCGGAGGAGGTCTGGGACGCCTGTACCGACCCCGGGCGCCTGGCGCGCTGGATGGTCCCGGTCACCGGCGAGCTGCGCGAGGGCGGCGCCTACCAGCTGGAGGGGAACGCCGGTGGCGAGATCCTGGCCTGCCAGCGCCCCGCCCTGCTGCGGGTGACCTGGGTCTACGGCGAGAACGTCACGGAGAGGGACGTCTCCGAGGTGACCCTGCGGCTGTCGCCCGAGGAGCACGGCGCCACCCTGCTGACCCTGGAGCACGCGGCCGTGGACGATCCGGAGTTCTTCGAGAAGTACGGACCCGGCGCCACCGGCGTCGGCTGGGACCTGGCGCTCTTCGGCCTGACTCGCCATCTCACCGGCGCCCCGATGCCCGACCCCGACCGCTTCCACACCACGCCGGAGGGGCGCGGCTTCATCCTGGAGGTCAGCCGCCGCTGGGGCGCCGCCCACGCCGCCGCCGGCGCCTCGGACGAGAGCGCCCGGCGGTGCGCGGCCGAGACGGCCGCCTTCTTCGCGCCGGCGGAGTGAGCACTTCCGCGCCGGCGGAGTGAGTACGGAACGCGGGGCGACTTGAGCGCGCGGGGGCGCCCGTTGTCACACGCGCGCCCCCGTACGAGGGCAAGCGCCCGCTGCTGAGCGCGACCGGCGCGGACGAGGCCGAGGACCTCGGCGGCTGGCTGACCACCGCAGTCGTCCGCGGCCCGCCACGGATACACCGCGCGGTTCCGCGCGCGAGCAACCCACCACCGGGCCGCAGACGACACCCCCACCCGTCCCCGCCGGACAGTAACCGCTTTCGTCCGAACCGTTGACGCGGCCCGCGCCGGGTCCTACCGTCGTCGCCACCGCGTCTCGTACGCCATATGTCATATACGAGACGCGATACGCGACCCGCGATCACCCCGACCGTGATCCTGACCAGCGAACCCGAGAACCGAGGGCACCCCACGCATGAGAGCACCCGCATGAAGGCACCCCTGTCCGGCGCCGGCGCCGGCGCCGGCGCCGTCCCCGTGCCCATACCGTCCCGGACGCAGTTCGTCCTCGAACACCTCACGCACGCGATCCTCACCGGCGGGCTCGCGCCGGGGACCGCGCTGGTGGAGACGGAGCTGGCCGGGCGGTTCGGGGTCTCGAAGACCCCGGTGCGGGAGGCGCTGAAGACGCTGGCCGGGCGCGGGCTCGTGGTGATGAGCGAGTACCGGGGCGCCTCGGTCCGCACGGTCGACGCGGGCATGGCGCGCGCGATCTACGACGTGCGGCTGCTGCTGGAGCCGGAGGCGCTGCGCCGCACCGTCCGGGACGGCGCCGCGCTGGCCGCCGCGCACACCGCGCTGACCGCCGCCGACTCGGCGGCCGACAGCGCCGAACGTTCCCTGGCCAACCGGGACTTCCACCGGGCGCTGTACCTGCCCTGCGGCAACCCGCTGCTGGTGGTGATGCTGGACGACCTGCGCGACCAGGCGGCCCTGGTGTCCTCGTTCGTCTGGCAGACCGTGCCCAGCTGGGAGCGCGAGGCCGAGGAGCACCGGCTGATCCTGGCGGCGGCCGAGGCCGGGGAGGCCGAGCGGGCGGGGGAGTTGCTGGCGGGGCACATCAGGGGCTTTGTCGAGCGGGCCTTCCCCGAGGGGGAAGAGCCAGGCGAGGAGACCGGCGGGGCCGCCGGCGAGAGGGAGGTGTCGGCATGACCGACTTCGCGCGACAGCGAGCGGCGTTGGCGGATGTGGTCGCGATCCCGGTCACTCCGTTCACCGAGAGTGGGCAGGTCGACCAGGAGCGTTATCGCGCCCTCGTGCGCCGCCTACTGACGTCCGGCGTGCAAGCGCTTACCCCGAACGGGAACACCAGCGAGTTCTACGCGCTCAGCCCCGAGGAGCGGCGCGCCGAGGTGGAGTGGACGCTGGCCGAGGTCGAGGCGGCGGGCGCGGAGGCGCAGGTGCTGGTCGGCGTCGGCCTCGACCTGTCGACGGCGGTCGCCTCCGCGCTGGAGGCGCGGGCGGCGGGCGCCGGGATGGTGATGGTCCACCAGCCGGTGCACCCCTATGTCTCGCGGGACGGCTGGGTTGACTACCACCGCGCCATCGCGGAGGCCGTCCCCGACATCGGCGTGGTGCCCTATCTGCGCAACCCCGCGATCGACGGCGCCTCGCTGGCCCGCCTCGGCGACGCCTGCCCGAACGTGATCGGCGTCAAGTACGCGGTCCCCGACGTGGTCCGCTTCGCCTCGGTGGCCAGGGACGCGGGGCTGGACCGCTTCGTCTGGGTGGCGGGGCTCGCCGAGTTGTGGGCGCCGAGCTACTTCGTCTCCGGCGCCACCGGCTTCACCTCGGGGCTGGTCAACGTCGCCCCCGAGGTGTCCCTGGCGTTGCGCGACGCGCTGCGCGCCGGCGACCACGCGGCGGCGATGCGGGTGTGGGAGCTGATCCGCCCGTTCGAGGAGCTGCGCGCGGCCAACCAGTCGGCCAACAACGTGACCGTGGTCAAGGAGGCCCTGGCCGCCCTCGGCCTCTGCCGCCGCGAGCTGCGTCCGCCCAGCACGGTGCTGCCGCCGGAGGAACGGGAACGCGTCGCGACGATGGTGAAGGGGTGGAAGCTGCCGTGAGCGAGGACCGCACCGGACCCGGCTCCGAGGACCGCACCGGACCGGACTCCGATGACCGCACCGGACCACCCGCCGACGACCGCACCGCCACCCGCTCCGCGTCCGGCCCGCGCCGGTTGACCAGCGAGGAGCTGCGCAGCCACAAGTGGTGGGGTACCGAGGGGCTGCGGTCGTTCAGCCACCGGGCGCGCACCCGGCAGCTCGGCTATCTGCCCGAGGAGCACCTCGGCAAGCCGGTGATCGCGATCGTCAACACCTGGTCTGACATCAACCCCTGCCATCAGCACCTGCGGGAACGGGCCGAGGCGGTCAAGCGGGGGGTGTGGCAGGCCGGCGGGTTCCCGTTGGAGTTCCCGGTCGCGACGCTCTCCGAGACGTTCCAGAAGCCGACCCCGATGCTCTACCGCAACCTGCTGTCGATGGAGACCGAGGAGCTGCTGCGGTCCTACCCGGTGGACGGCGCCGTGCTGTTGGGCGGCTGCGACAAGACGACGCCCGCGCTGCTGATGGGCGCGGCCAGCGTCGACCTGCCGACGGTCTTCGTGCCGGCGGGGCCGATGCTGCGCGGCCACTGGCGCGGCGAGACGCTCGGCTCGGGCACCGACATGTGGAAGTACTGGGACGAGCGGCGGGCCGGCCGGATCGGTGACGCGGAGCTGGCCGAGCTGGAGGGGGGCCTGGCGCGTTCCCCCGGCACCTGCATGACCATGGGCACCGCCTCCACCATGGCCTCGGTCGCCGAGGTGCTGGGCGTGACCATGCCGGGCGCGGCGGCGATCCCCGCGGTGGACTCCTCGCACAGCAGGATGGCGGCGGCGGCCGGCCGGCGGATCGTCGAACTGGTCTGGAACGACGAGAGGTTGTCGCGCTTCCTGACCGTGGACGCCTACCGGGACGCGGTGGCCACGGTGTTGGCGCTCGGCGGCTCGACCAACGCGGTGATCCATCTGGTCGCCATGGCCGGCCGCTCCCGGGTGCCGCTCTCGCTGGCCGACTTCGACCGGATCGCCCGCGAGGTGCCGGTGCTCGCCGACCTCAGGCCGGGCGGCCGGTTCCTGATGGAGGACTTCTACTACGCCGGCGGGCTGCCCGCGCTGCTGGCCAGGCTGGGGGAGGACCACCTCCATCTGGACCGGCCGACCGTCGGGCACGCGACGCTCCGCGAGCAGCTGGCCGGCGCCGCCACCCACGACACGGAGGTGATCCGCACTCCCGACCAACCCCTCGCCGACCAGGGCGGGTTGGCCGTGTTGCACGGCAACCTGGCGCCCGACGGCGCGGTGATCAAGCACATCTCGGCCGAGCCGAGGTTCCTCAAGCACACCGGGCCCGCCGTGGTCTTCGACGACTACAAGACCATGCAGGCCACCATCAACGAGCCGGCCCTGGAGATCACCCCCGACAGCGTGCTGGTGCTGCGGGGCGCCGGGCCGCTGGGCGGCCCCGGGATGCCCGAGTACGGGATGCTGCCGATCCCGGACTACCTGCTCAAGCAGGGCGTCACCGACATGCTCCGGCTCTCCGACGCCCGGATGAGCGGCACCAGTTACGGCGCGTGCGTGCTGCACATCGCGCCCGAGTCGCACGTCGGAGGCCCGCTGGCGCTGGTCCACGACGGCGACCTGATCACCCTCGACGTCGCCGCGCGCACCCTGCGGCTTGAGGTCGACGACGCGGAGCTGGAACGCCGCCGCGCCGCCTGGACGCCGCCGGAACCCCGTTACGGCCGGGGGTTCGGCGCGCTCTACCAGGAGCACATCACCCAGGCCGACACCGGCTGCGACTTCGCCTTCCTCTCCCGGGAGGGAGAGGTCCCCGAGCCCCACGCGGGCTGAGGCGACCGGCGCCGCCCCCGAAGGGCGGGTCGGCGCCGGTCCCACCAGAACTGTCCGAGGTTTCCCGGAGCTTCCGGGGCCGCGTTTTGGGAGCGCTCCAGTTCAGGCGCTTTCGGGGCCCGCGGATCCTTCGTACCACTTGCGGGAGCGCTTCCATGAGACGCGGCCCGCCCGTCGAGAACGGAGAAGCGGTCATGGCCGAAGCCGCGACGGAACGGACCCGGCCGAGGCGCCGCCGCCGCGGACGTACCCCACGTTCGCTGCCCTATGTGCTGCTCGCGCCCGCCGGGCTGCTGATGCTGGGATTCATCGCGTATCCCATGTTCAGCGTCCTCTACTACAGCCTTCAGGACTACAACGTCACCAAGCCCTGGCGGAACGGTTTCGCCGGCCTGGAGAACTTCCGGGAGATCCTCACCGACGACCCCTTCTTCTGGGAGACGCTGGCGTTCAGCGCGAAATGGGTCTTCGTCGAGGTCTCGCTCCAGCTGGTCTTCGGCCTGGCGCTGGCGCTGATCATCAACCAGACCTTCGTCGGCAGGGCGGCGGCCCGCGCGCTGGTCTTCTCGCCGTGGGCCGTCTCCGGGGTGCTGACCAGCACCATCTGGATCCTGCTCTACAACCCGTCGACGGGCCTGAGCCGCTATCTCGCGGACGCCGGCATCGGCGAGTACGGGACCTCGGTGCTCGCCGACACCGGAACGGTCTTCTGGGGGGCGGTGATCGCCGAACTCTGGCGCGGCGTGCCGTTCTTCGCCATCCTGATCCTCGCCGACCTCCAGTCCGTCTCGAAGGACCTCTACGAGGCGGCCTCCGTCGACGGCGCCAGCAGGGTCCGGCAGTTCTTCCACATCACGCTGCCGCACCTGCGCGACGCCATCGTGCTCTCCACGCTGCTGCGTGCGGTCTGGGAGTTCAACAACGTCGACCTGCTCTACACGCTGACCAACGGCGGACCGGCCGGGCAGACCACCACGCTGCCGCTGTACGTGGCGCAGACCGGCATCCACGGCAACGAGTTCGGCTACGCGGCGGCGCTGACCACGGTGGCGTTCGTGATCCTCCTCTTCTGTTCCATCCTCTATCTGCGTCTGAGCAAGTTCGGAGGCGACGACAAGTGACCGCCGCACTCACCACGCCGCAGCCGGTGGTCACCCCGCCGCCGTCCGAGCCCGGCGGCTCGGGCAAACGCCGCCGTCCCCACGACGAGCCGCCGCGCTGGCAGATCTGCCTCCCGCTCGGCGTCTACCTGGTCTTCACGCTGGTCCCGTTCTACTGGATGCTGCTCTTCGCGCTGCGCGAGCCCGGCTCCGACTCGCTGGTGCCCTGGCCGATCACGGGCGAGCACTTCGCCAAGGTGTGGAACGAGCGCGGCTTCGACACCTACTTCGTCAACAGCATGTACGTGGGGATCGCCTCGATGCTGATGACGCTGCTGGTGGCGCTCTCCGGCGGGTACGCGCTGGCCAGGTTCAAGTTCCGGATGCGGATGCCGTTCATGCTGGCGCTGCTCTGCTCGCAGTTCATCCCCGGCGCGCTGATGCTGGTGCCGCTCTTCGAGATCTTCCGCGAGCTGACGCTGCTGAACTCGCTGTGGAGCGTCATCATCGCCGAGACCGTCTTCCAGCTGCCGCTGTCGATGATCCTGATCAGCGGGTTCATCCGGAACGTGCCGCCCAGCCTGGAGGAACAGGCGTGGGTCGACGGCTGCTCCCGGTTCCGCGCGTTCCTCGCCGTGGTGCTGCCGCTGCTGCGTCCGGGGCTGGTGGCGGTCGGCTCGTTCGCCTTCGTGCACAGCTGGAACCACTTCCTGTTCGCGCTGATGTTCCTCAACTCCCAGGACAAGCAGACGATCCCGGTCGGCCTCAACACGCTGCTCGGCTCGGACAGCGTCGACCTGGGGGCGCTGGCGGCGGGCGGCGTGGTGGCCGCGGTGCCGGTGGTCATCGTCTTCGCGTTCATCCAGCGCTGGTTGATCACCGGCTTCAGCGCGGGGGCGGTCAAGGGATGAGGGAAACGCCCGTACCCGTGGTGCTCGCCGGGGCCAGGGGCCACGGCCACTGGCACCTGGCCAACCTCCGCCGGCTGTCGGCGGCCGGCCTGGTCCGGCTGGTCGGCGTCTGCGAGCTGACGCCGCTCGCCGAGGATGAGCTGGTGGGGCTCGGCAGCCCCGCGCAGTCCGACGACCTGCCCGCGCTGCTGGAGCGGACCGGCGCCGAGGCCGCGATCGTCTGCACCCCGATCCACACCCACGCCGGCCTCGGCCTCGCGGCGGCCGACCGGGGCGTCCACCTGCTGCTGGAGAAGCCGCCCACCCCGTCGCTCGACGCCTTCCACCGGCTCACCGAGGGGGTGCGACGGGCCGGTGTGGCCTGCCAGATCGGCTTCCAGTCGCTCGGCTCGGGCGCCATCGACCACATCAGACGGCTGGTCGCCGACGGCGCGATCGGCCCGGTCACCGGGATCGGCGCGGCCGGCGCCTGGGTCCGCGACGAGGCGTACTGGCGGCGCGCGCCCTGGGGCGGGCTGCGGCGGCTGGACGGCAGGGACGTGGTCGACGGAGTGCTGACCAACCCGCTGGCGCACGCGGTGGCGACCGCGCTGCGCATCGCGGGTGCCGACCGGGCCGAGGACCTGGCCTCGATCGACCTTGAGCTGTACCGGGTCAACGCCATCGACGCCGACGACACCTCCTGCGCCCGGCTGCGGACCACCGGGGGAGTGGAGCTGGTCATCGCCGTCACGCTCTGCGCCGAACACCCGGGCGAGCCCTACGTGGTGGTCCACGGCGAGTCCGGCCGGATCACCTTCTGGTACAAGGAGGACCGGGTGCTGCTGGAGCGCCCGGGGCGCGACCCGGTGACCACCGAGCACGCGCGCACCGACCTGCTGGCCAACCTGGTCGCCCATCTCCGGGACGGCGTCGACCTGCTGGTGCCGCCCGAGCGCACCGGCGGCTTCATGCGGCTGGTCGAGGCCGTCCGCACCGCCCCCGACCCGCTGCCGTTGGCGCCCGCCCACTGGCGGACGGAGCGGGGCGAACGGGGGCGGCGCCGGATGCTGCCGGGCATCGACCGGCTGACCGCCGAGGGCGCGGAGCGGCTGGCGCTCTACTCGGAGCTGGGCGCGCCCTGGGCCGTCGCCCCGGGAGGTCACTCGTGAACGAGCGCCACTCCTCCCCCGTTCCGGCGACCGGTTCGGTGACCGTTCCGGCGCCCGCGCCCGGCACCGGCCGGGAGCACATCCCGACGACGCCCCAGGAGCCGCCGGGGCACGCGGAGTTCCGCGCGTTCCGCGTGCTCGCGCACCGCACAACACCCGTACCGACCAAGGAGCATCGATGAGAGCACAGCGGACCCGTGGCGCCATCGCCGCCGCCACCGGCCTTGTCCTGGCACTGACCGTCACCGCGTGCGGGGACGACGGCACCTCGTCCGGCGCCGAGGGCGACGGCACCGGCGAGATCGTGTTCTGGGACAACAACGGGGGCGCCCGCACCGACGTGTGGAACGAGATCATCGACGCCTTCCACGAGGAGCACCCGGACATCCGGGTGCAGTACGTGGGCGTCCCGATCGCCGACGTCCAGTCCAAGTACGACGCCGCGATCCAGGGCGGCGCCGACGGGCTGCCCGACGTCGGCGGCGTCTCCACCTCGTACCTGGCCAACCTGGTCGCCCAGGGCGCGTTGGACCCGGTCGACGACCGGCTCGCGGCCAGCGGCCTGGAGGACGAGATCATCCCCAACATGATGGAGAGCGTGCGCTCCACCGTCGGTGACGGGGAGGAGGCGTACTCCGTCCCGACCTCCGCCAACCAGGGCGTGATCTGGTACCGCACCGACCTCTTCGAGGAGTCCGGCCTGGAGCCGCCCACCACCTGGGAGAACTTCTTCGCCGCCGCCGAGGCCCTGACCGACCGGGGCAACAACGCCTTCGGCTTCACCCTGCGCGGCGGCGAGGGCTCGGTCGCGCAGGCGCTGGACATGATGTACGCGCAGTCCGGCATCGACAGCTTCTGGGACGGCGACGAGACCACGGTCAACGACCCCGCCAACGTCGAGGCGTTGGAGAACTACGCCGCGCTGTACGGCGAGGTCACCCCCGAGGCCGACCTCAACAGCGACTTCACCAACATGGTCGCCACGTTCACCGGCGGCACGGTCGGGATGCTCCAGCACAACCTCGGCTCCTACACCGACCACACCACCGCGTTCGGCGAGGGCGGGGTCGACGGGCTGCCGATGCCGACCAGCGGGGAGGACGGCCACCACACGTTCGTCTCCAACCCGGTCGACGGCCTCGGCCTCTTCAGCGGCAGCGACAACAAGGAAGCCGCCTGGACGTTCATCGAGTTCGCCCTCCAGCACGAGATGAACAGCCTGTGGAACGAGTCCGCCGGCCAGATCCCGTCCCACACCGCCGTGTTGGACGACCCGTGGATCGCCGAGGCGCCCCCGACGCGGGCCGCGGTCGAGGCGCTGAACGACGAGAACACCACCATCGTGCAGCTGCCCTACTACCTGCCGGACTGGAACGACATCACCAAGTCCGGTACCGAGCCCAACTTCCAGCGGCTGCTCCTGGGCGAGATGACCGCCCAGGAGTTCGCCGACGACCTCGCCGAGCAGCTCAACGAGGCCCAGGCCGAGTGGCTCGAACAGCGCTGACCTGACGCGGGGCCGGCCCCCTCCGGCCGGCCCCGCGCCCTCGTCCCACCCCGCAACCCGCCCTGTCCGCACCGTCCTTCGGAGTCGCCATGCACCACGTCATGTCCGCCGCGAGGCCCCGGACGCTCGCCGCGCTCGCCGTCACCGGCTGCGCCGCCCTGGCCCTGACCACCCTGCCCTCCGCCTCCGCCTCCACCCCCGCGGGCCACGGCCCCCGCCCGCAGGACGCCACCCTCCCCGACGGCGACGGCTGGGGCTCCGCCGAAGGCGGCGTCACCGGCGGCGCGGACGCCGCCGACGACCGCGTCTTCACCGTCACCGACCGCGCCGAACTGGCCGCCGCGCTCGCCGCCCCCGGCGACGAGCCGCGGGTGATCCGGGTCGCCGGCGCGATCGACGCCAACGTGGACGACGACGGCAACCCCCTGGACTGCGCCGACTACGCCAGGGACGGCTACACCCTGGACGCCTATCTGACGGCCTACGACCCCGGGACCTGGGGCCGCGACGAGGAGCCGAGCGGCCCGTTGGAGGACGCGCGCGTCGCCTCGGCGCGGGCGCAGAAGGAACGCGTCGTGCTCTCCGTCCCCTCCCACACCACGATCGTGGGCGCCGGCGCGGACGCCACGCTGCTCGGCGCGACGCTGGACGTGCGGGACGTGGAGAACGTGATCGTCCGCGACCTGACCTTCGAGGACACCTTCGACTGCTTCCCGCAGTGGGACCCGACGGACGGCGACACCGGGAACTGGAACTCGGAGTACGACTCCGTCGTCCTCTACGGCGCCCGCCACGTCTGGGTCGACCACAACACGTTCACCGACGGCCGCCGCCCGGACGCCGAGCAGCCGGAGTACTTCGGGATGCTCTTCCAGCAGCACGACGGCCAGCTGGACATCGTGCGCGGCACCGACCTGGTGACCGTCAGCTGGAACGTCTTCGCCGACCACGACAAGACGATCCTCCTCGGCAACAGCGACTCCGCCGACGCCGACGACGCGGGGAAGCTGCGCACCACGCTGCACCACAACCTGTTCGAGAACGTGAACGAGCGCGCGCCGCGCGTCCGGTTCGGCCAGGTCGACACCTACAACAACCACTACCGGCAGGAGGCCGGCGCCCGCTACGGCTACAGCTGGGGCATCGGCAAGGAGTCCGCGCTGGTCGCCGAGCACAACGCGTTCACCCTGCCCGAGGAGATCACCCCCGACCGGGTCATCCACCAGTGGACGGCGGACACCGCGTTGACCGAGGGCGGCAACGTGGTCAACGGCGAGCCCGTCGACCTGCTGGACGCGTTCCGCGCGGCCAACCCGGACAACACGCTGGGCGGCGACGCCGGTTGGACGCCGACGCTGCGCCCGGAGGTCGACGACCCCCGGGAGCTGCCGGTCCTCCTCGACGACCGGGCCGGCGCCGGCCGGCTCTGACCCGGCCGGTCACCCGGGCGCTCGGGCGGTGCTGACAGCCGCCGCCCGGGCGGCCGGCTCCGCCGGCGCGGGCGCGGTGAGCCGCCAGACGCGGGCCGGCGGCAGGTTGCCCCAGACCGTGCGGGACCGCGCCGCGCACCGCGCGTGGTAGGTGCTCAGCTCCTCCTCCACCCGCAGGTGCCGGACGGCCTCGACGCGGGAGGCCACCAGGGCGCGGGCCCGCCGGGTGCCCCGGTAGGCGAAGTAGGTCAGGGCCCCGCCCGGCCGCAGCAGCCGCAGATAGAGGTCCATGATCGCGGTGACCTGCACGGCGGGGAAGTTGGCGAACGGCAGCCCCGAGACGATCACGTCGTACCGCACGTCGACGAGCAGTTCCTCCACCCTCCCGATGTGCACCCGCACGTCACGCCCCTCGGGGCGCGGCAACCCGTGCAGCCGGTCCGCGAAGCGCGGGTTGGCCTCCACCACGTCCAGCCGGCTCCCGCACGGCAGCAGCGGCAGCAGCCTCCGCGTCACAGCCCCGGTGCCGGCCCCCACCTCCAGCACGTTCAGCGTCCGCCCCCGCCGCTCGCGCACCGGCAGCGTCAGCGCCGAGGCCAGCGCGCGACCGCTGGGTGCCACGGCGCCCGTGGTGCGCAGGTCGCGGGCCGCCTCGACGAGAAACGCCCACCGTCCGGCGGAGCGCTCGCGGCGCGGCGCGCCCGCCGGGCGGGCGGAGGACTGAGGGAGGTGCGGGGCATCGGAAAGGGGTGCGTCGTCCATGCTCAGGACGGTAGGAAGCGGCGCGCGCCGGGGAATCCGCCGTTCCGCGACGGCCACCCCCGACGAAAGTCGGTACCGGCCCGCCCCGATGGTCGAGGGCGGACGCCCCCGTGGCCGATCTACGATCGTCCCGTGAGTCGGGTTGGTCGGGTGAGTGCGGTGAGCAGGAGAGAGAACCCCGCCTGGGGCGTCTACGCGCGCTACGGGGTGGTGCTCTTCGTAGCCGGCACCTCCGTGCTGAACGCGGGGGTGGCGTCCGCCGGCCGCTATGTCACGCCGGCCACCGGTGCCGCGTTGCTCTGTGGCCTGGTCCTGCTGGCGCGCGGCATCCCCTGGTGGGTCGCCCCGGCGCTGACCACCGTCGCGGTCGCGCTCGGCGGCTGGCCGCTGCTGCCGCTGCTGCTCGTCGCGCTGCTGGACCTGGCGACGCGGCGCCGCACCGCCATCGCCGTGGGCTGCGCCCTCGCCGTGCTGGTCGCCAACTTCGCGGCGCCGGAGGAGATCTCCCTGTGGCGGCCCCAGCAGTACGGCGCGCCCGTCTTCCTGGTGCTGGCCATCATCGCCGGCATGTGGCTCGGCAACCGGCGACGGCTGGTGCGCGCGCTCCACGACCAGGTCGAACACCTGCGCATCGAACGCGAGTTGCGGGAGGAGACCGCCAGGGCCGCCGAACGTTCCCGGATCGCGCGGGAGATGCACGACGTGCTGGCCCACAGGCTGAGCCTGATCGCCCTGCACACCGGGGTGCTGGCCACCCGCTCCGAGACGCTGCCCGCACCCGTCGTCGAACGCCTCGGGCTGCTGCGCACCACCTCGACCGAGGCGCTGTCCGACCTGCGCGACGTGCTCGGCGCGCTCCACGACCCGGGCGCCGCCACCGCCGAGACCGCGCCGGCGCCCGTGCTGCGCGACGTGCGGGAGCTCGTCGAACAGGCGGGTGAGGCGGGGCAACGCGTCTCCCTCGACGTCGCGGGAACGCCCGAACGCGCACCGGCCGCACACCGCCTGGCCGTCTACCGGCTGGTCCAGGAGGGGCTGACCAACGCCCGCAAGCACGCCGGCGACGCGCCGGTCGCGGTGCGCCTCGACCACGGCCCGCCGGCCACCGTCGTGGAGATCACCAACGGCCCCGGCGCCGCCCCGGCCACGGCGGCGCCCTCCGGATTCGGCCTCGTCGGCCTGCGCGAACGGGTCGCCGCCCTCGGCGGGGGACTGGAGGCCGGGCCCGACGACACCGGCGGCTGGCGGCTGGCGGCCCGCGTTCCGCACCCCACCCACTCCGAGCCCGCCGTCCCGGGCCCCGAAGAGAACGGCTCCTCCGCATGATCCGCGTCCTGATCGTCGACGACGACGCCCTGGTCCGCCTCGGACTCGCCGACCTGCTCGACGCCGACGAGGACATCGAGGTGGTCGCCCAGGCGGCGGACGGGCTGCGCGCCGTCGAGTTGGCCACCGCGCACCGGATCGACGTGGCGCTGGTCGACGTGCGGATGCCCCGCATGGACGGCATCACGGCCACCGGCCGGCTGCGCGCGCTGCCGCACCCGCCGAGGGTGATCACGTTGACCACCTTCGACCTGGACGAGTACGTCTACGGGGCGCTGGCCGCCGGCGCGGACGGTTTTCTGCTCAAGGACACCGACCCGGCCGAGATCCAGCGCGCCGTCCACCTGGTGGCCTCCGGCTCCGCGATGCTCCACCCGACGGCGGCCCGCCGGCTGATCGACCGCTACCACCACACCGGCCGCCCCCGCGCGACGGCGGCGCGCGCCCGCGTCGAGCGGCTGACGCCACGGGAGCGGGAGGTGCTGGCGCTGGTCGGCCAGGGCGAGACCAACGCGGACATCGCCGGCCGCCTCGGGATGCGCGAAAGCACTGTGAAGGCCCACGTCAGCCGGGTGTTGACCACGCTGGAGGTCACGAACCGGGTCCAGGCGGCCCTGCTGGCCAGGGACGCCGGCCTCAGCGAATAGCCTCCGGCGGTTGCCGCGGTCGACCACCGACCTTGCCGGTCGGGGCGGGTTGTCGTCCTTGCCCTGGTGGTGGGTTGCTCGCGCAGTTCCCCGCGCCCCTGGTGTGGGTGGGCGTTCGCCGTAGGGTGCGGGTTTCTTCGACGACGGGGTGGGGCCCCGTCAGGGGCGCGGGGAACTGCGCGGTGCATCCGTGGCGGGCCGCAGTCGACTACGGAGCTTCGTGGCAGGGTGGGTTGTCGTCTTCGGCCCGGTGTGTGGTTGCTCGCGCAGTTCCCCGCGCCCCTGGTGTGGGTGGGCGTGGTCGGTCAGGTGCGGGTTCACCTGTGGCCGGTGGCGGCCTGTTTGGGGGCGCGGGGAACTGCGCGGTGCATCCGTGGCGGGCCGCGGTCGACTACGGTGTCGCACCGGCTACGTGGGTGGTCGCCTGCGGCTCCCGCCACAACGGTGGGTCGGTCATGAAGTGGCCGCCGAGCCGGGCCTGCTCCGGCCGGCTCGTGTCCAACTCCCCGTGCTGAGCGATCAGTTCCGCGGCGAACGGCTCCGAGTCGTCCCGCGGCTCGTACCCCAGCGCTCGCGCCGAGGTCAGGTCCCAGACCGTCCTGGTGTTGGCCGACGAGCCGTGGACCACGGTGTGGCCGACGTTCGGCGCGCTGAGTGCCGCGTCGAAGAGCCGGGCGCCGTCGGCCGGGCTCATCCAGACCGACAGCATCCGAACGGACGTGGGCTTCGGGAAGCAGGAGCCGATCCGAATGGAGACCGTTTCGATCCCGTGCAGCTCCCAGTACAGCTGGGCCAGGTCCTCGCCGAAGCACTTGGAGAGCCCGTAGAAGGTGTCGGGCCGGTGCGGGGCGTCCACCGGGATGGGGGGCTCACCGGGTGCGGGCCACTCCGTCGCGCCCACGGCGTGGTTGCTGGAGGCGAAGACGATCCGCCGCACGCCCTCCTCGCGGGCCGCCTCGTAGAGGCGGTACGTGCCCTCGATGTTGGCGCGCAGGATCTTCTCGAAGGTGGACTCCACCGAGATGCCGGCCAGATGGAGGATCGCGTCCGTGCCGCGCACCGCTTCGCGCAGCGCCTCGCGGTCGGCGAGGTCGGCGACGACCGCGTCCGGGTCGCCGTCGACGGGCAGCATGTCCAGGTTGCGCAGCCGGTAGCCGTGCGCCGGCAGCAGCTCGCGCATCAGCGTGCCGACGCCGCCGGCCGCCCCGGTGAGCAGGACGAGCGGGCGGGCGTCGTTCTCCTCCGACAGTGTCCGTTCAGCGGGCTGATCTGCCGGCATGGGTGCTCCATGAGTCGCGAGGCGGAAGAAGGGCGAGCCGCGAGGCGGGTTTCCGGGTCACGGTAAGCGCTGACCTGGACGTCGTCAACGGCGGGTTGACCGGGGAAACGCCGCTGAACTAGCGTGGGTTGTTCAGAAACATGGACGATGGTCATCATCATGCACGGTCAGGGGAGAGAGAATGACCGACGCGAGACTCGGTGAACGCCTGGACGGCCTGCTGTTCTTTCCGGTGACCGCCTATGGTCCCGACGGCTCGCTCCACCTCGACGCCTACCGCGCCCATGTGCGCGCCGGCATCGACGCCGGCGCCGGCGCGGTCTTCGCCTGCTGCGGCACCGGCGAGTTCCACGCGCTCACCCCCGACGAGTTCGAACGCTGTGTCGCCGCCGCCGTCGAGGAGGCCGCCGGCGCCGTGCCCGTGGTGGCGGGCGCCGGCTACGGCACCGCGCTGGCCGGCGAGTTCGCCCGCCGCGCCGAACGCGCGGGCGCCGACGGCCTGTTGGCCATGCCGCCCTATCTGGTCGTCGCCGACCAGCGCGGACTGCTGCGGCACTTCACCGAGCTGGCCGCCGCCACCTCGCTCGACGTCATCGTCTACCAGCGCGACAACGTCGTCCTGACGCCCGAGACCGTCGCGGCCCTCGCCGCCACCCCCGGTGTCGTCGGCCTCAAGGACGGCCTCGGCGACCTCGACCTCCTCCAGCGCACCATCTCCGCCGTGCGCACCGCCCACCCGGACCAGCCGTTCCGCTACTTCAACGGCCTGCCGACCGCCGAGCTGACCGGCCTCGCCTACCGCGGCCTGGGCGTCACCCTCTACTCCTCGGCCGTCTTCGCGTTCCTCCCCGAGGTGGCCCTCGCCTTCCACTCCGCCCTCCACACGGAGGGCCCGGAGGCCGAGGAGACGCTGCGCCGGCTCCTCGACGGCTTCTACCGCCCGCTGGTCGAGCTGCGCAACGAGGGCAGGGGCTACGCGGTCTCCCTGGTCAAGGCGGGGGTGCGGATGCGCGGCCTCGACGTCGGCGAGGTGCGCGCGCCGCTCAGCGAGCCGCTGCCCGAACACCTCGACCGGCTCGCCGCGTTGATCGACACCGGCCTCGGGCTGGTGCGGAGCTGACATGCGCGCCTCGACCTTCGTCTATCCCTGGGACGTGGTGGGCGACCCCGCCGCCGCCGAACGGATCGCCGCCCTCGGCGTGCACCAGGCCACCCTCGCCTCCGCCTACCACAGCACCCGCGCCCTCACCCCGCGCCACCCGGCACACCGGGTGGTCACCGCCCGGCACTCCGCCGTCTACTACCCGCCCGACGAGGCCCGCTGGGCCGGCCGCGCGCCGCGCCCGTACCGCCAGGGCTGGCTCGACGAGGACGACCCCTACGGCCTCGCCGCCGAGGCGCTGGCCGCCGCCGGCGTCGAGACCCACTCGTGGGTGATCCTCGCCCACAACTCCCGGCTGGGCGAGGACCATCCGGAGAGCACCGTCGTCAACGCCTTCGGCGACCGCTACCCCTGGGCGCCGTGCGTCGCCAGGCCCGAGGTGCGCGCCTACGCCGAGACGCTGGCGGCCGAGGCCGCCGTCCGCCCCGGCGCCGCCGGCGTCGAGCTGGAGTCCTGCGGCTGGTACGGCCTTGACCACCTGCACGCCCACGACAAGATCGGCGGCGCCGCGCTCGGCGGCGTCGGCGCCCTGCTGATGTCGCTCTGCTTCTGCGCGTTCTGCGCCGACGGCTACGCCGGCGCGGGCGCCGACCCCGAGCGGCTGCGCGCCGCCGTGCGCGCGGCGCTCGCGCCGGCGTGGGCCGGGGCAAGTGCGCCGGGCGCGGGGGACCGGGCGGGGGAGTGGGCCGGCGTGGTCGCCGCGCTCGGCGAGGAGTTGGCCGAGGCCGTGGCGGCCTGGCGGTTCGGCGTCGCCGACGCGTTCCAGCGCGCCACCGTCGCCGCCGTGCGCGCCCGCGCCGCCGAGGCGGGCCGCCCCGACTTCCGCGTGCTGCTCCACGCCGACCCCGCGCCGCACCGCTGCGGCGCCAACGTCGGCGTCCAGCCGGCCGCCGTCCTCGCCCACGCCGACGGCGTGGTGGTGCCCTGCGCCGGGGGACCGGCCGCGCGCACGGCGGCGCTGACCCCGTTCCGGGGCCCGGCCGCCGTCGGCCGCACCGTCGCCGCCAACCTGCCCGTCGTCGCAGGCATGGGCGGCTCGCCCGCCACCCTCGCCGCCGACGCCGCCCACGCCGCCGCGCTGGGCGCCACCGAACTCCGGCTCTACCACGCGGGGTTGGCCAACGACGCCGATCTGCGCGCGGTCACCGAGGCGCTGCACGCCCTGGACTGAGCCCCCGCGCGCTTCGTCGTCCGGGGGTCGGGCAGAGGACGCGATCGCGTAACGTTGCCGCCGTTCGTCACCCCCGGGAACCCCGCGCACCTCGCCGAACAGGGAGAATCCACGAGTTCCCGACCCCGCTCAGTCAAGGATTCCACGATGCCGGTCAATCGGCCGACCCAGGGCGACAGCACGCCGGGCGGCGCCGCCGCCAGCTCCCCGCTGGAGCGTTTCTTCCAACTCGGCGCCCGAGGCACGAACGTGGTCAGGGAGGTGCGCGGCGGCGTCGCGACCTTCTTCACCATGGCCTACATCCTGGTGCTCAACCCGCTCATCCTGAGCGGCGCCCAGGACGTCCACGGCGACACCCTCGCGCCCGTCCAGGTGCTCACCGTCACGGCGCTGGTCGCCGGTGTGATGACCATCCTGATGGGGATCACGGCCAACCTCCCGCTGGCGCTCGCCGCCGGCCTCGGCATCAACGCGATGGTCGCCTTCCAGATCGCGCCCCGGATGTCCTGGCCCGACGCGATGGGACTGGTCGTCCTGGAGGGCCTGCTGCTCTGCGTGATCTCGATGACCGGCTTCCGCGAGGCCGTCATGAACGCCATCCCCATGGCGCTCAAGCAGGCCATCGGCGTGGGCATCGGCCTCTTCATCGCCCTGATCGGCTTCGTCAACGCCGGCTTCACCATGGGGCACGAGGGCTCCCCGCCGCTCAGCCTCGGCGCCACCGGTGAACTCGCGGGCTGGCCGGTCCTCGTCTTCTGCCTCGGCCTGCTGCTGACGCTCGCGCTGCTCGCCCGCCGGGTCAAGGGCGCGATCCTCATCAGCATCGTCGTGATGACCGTCTTCGCCATGATCGTCAACGCCGTCGCCGACATCCCCGAGGCGGCGTGGGGGCTGACCGTTCCCGTCTGGCCGGACGGGCTCGTGGCGGCGCCCGACTTCGGACTCGTCGGCCAGTTCAGCCTCTTCGGCGCGTTCGCCGAGATCAGCGCCATCACCGTGGTGCTGATCATCTTCACGCTCTTTCTGACCGACTTCTTCGACACCATGGGCACGGCGGTCGGCGTCACCAGCGAGGCCGGCCTGCTGGACAGCGAGGGGCGCGTCCCGCGCCTGGGCCGGCTGCTCTTCGTCGACGGCCTCGCCGCCGCCGCGGGCGGCGCGGCATCCGCCTCCTCCAACACCTCCTACGTCGAGTCCGCCGCCGGCGTCGGCGAGGGCGCCCGCACCGGGCTGGCCAACGTCGTCACCGGCGCGCTCTTCGGCCTCGCGCTCTTCCTCTCCCCGCTCGCGACCGTCGTCCCCGCCCAGGCCGCCGCGCCGGCCCTGGTCGCGGTCGGCTTCCTGATGATGACCCAGGTCGCGAGGATCGACTGGGCCGACCACACGCTGGCCATCCCGGCGTTCGTCACCATCGCCGTGATGCCGTTCACGTTCTCCATCACCAACGGCATCGGCGCGGGTTTCGTCGCCTATGTCGTGCTGAAGGCCGTCACCGGCCGCGTCCGCGACGTCAACTGGCTGGTCTGGGTCACGGCGGCGCTCTTCGTCGTCTACTTCGCGATCGACCCCGTCCGCCAGGCACTGGGCGTCGACTGAGCCCCGCACTCGTGGGCGACGGCGGCCACCTCGCCCGGGCCCCCGTGCGGGGTGCACCGCCCCGCCCCTCCCGCGACCGGCGACGCCGCCGTGCCCGGTGGCGAAGCGCCCGACGGCGGCCCGTGCGGTCCGCCATACTGCCGTGGAGAGCGGCGGTCGCGGGAGGGAACGTGGGGGGTCGCAGGTCGGCTCGGGTGTTGCTGGTCGACGCGCGGGAACGGCTGTTGCTGTTCCTGCTGCCGGGGGAGAACGGCGCGCCCACGGTGTGGATGACGCCCGGTGGCGGCGTGCGGCGGCGGGAGTCGCTGGCCGCGGCGGCGGCGCGGGAGCTGTGGGAGGAGACGGGGCTGCGCGTGGCCCCCGAGGCGCTGGGCGCTTCGGTCGCCTGGACCGGCGGCCACGCGGACCTGGGGTGGCGCAGCGGCTACTTCGAGGACCACTTCTTCTTCCACCGGGTCACCGCGCACACCGTGGACCCCGCGCACCGGGAGCCGCACGAGGAGCTGGCCCTCGCCCGGCACCGCTGGTGGCCGGCCGCCGAACTCGCCACCACCGCCGAGCCGCTCACCCCCCGCGGCCTGTCCCCGCTGCTCACCGACCTGCTGGCCGGCCGCCGGCCCCCCGTTCCGACCCGCCTTCCCTGGCACCACTGAACGCCTTCCGCGGGGTCACCCCGCCGGGCTCAGCCCCGCGACCGCCAGCCGGAAGAGGCGTTCCGCCTGGGACTCGGGGGCCGCGTGGTGCTCGGTGGCGAGCGCGATACCGACGATCAGCGTGATCAGTTCGGTCATCGTGACGCTCCCGGCCACCGCGCCGGCCGCCTCGGCGCGGCGCAGCAGCGGCGCGCCCGCCCGCTCCAACGACGCCGAGCAGGCGTTCTCGTAGACCGACTCGGGCTCGGCGCCGTCGACGGCGATCGCGGCGGCGAACCCCCGGGCCGAGGCGCAGTAGGCGACCACGTCGCCCAGCCACTCCAGCAGCGCCGCCCGCGCGTCCTCCTCCCGTTCCAGCTCCTCGGCCCGCGCGCACAGGGCGTCGATCCGCGCCCGCGCGACCGACTCCAACAGCGCGCGCCGCGTGGGGAAGTGGCGGCGCACGGTCGCCGAGCCCACGCCCGCCACGCGGGCGATCTGCTCCAGCGAGGCGCCCGCGCCGTGCTCGGCGACCTCCGCCTCGGCCACGGCGAGGATGCGCGCGTGGTTGCGGCGGGCGTCCGCGCGTCGCTGGGTGGCGGGCGTCGACATGGGGCTTCACCTCGGGGGTTGCGTGAAGTGGCGGGGTCCGCCGTATTGTATCGTCCATGAAACGGCGGGCCCCGCCGTTTTGTGTCGCACAGGCACGCTCGCACCCCCGGAGGAACGCATGTCCACCGACTCCGCACCCGTTCTGGTCACCGGCGCCACCGGCAGGCAGGGCGGCGTGACCGCCCGCGCGCTGCTCGCCGCCGGGCGCCCCGTGCGCGCCCTGGTCCGCGACCCGGGCACCGCGCGCGCCCGGGAGGTCGAGGCGCTCGGCGCCCGGCTGGTCACCGGCGACCTCGGCGACCCCGCCTCGCTGGCGCCCGCGGTCGAGGGCGCCGGCGCCGTCTTCTCCGTGCAGATGCCGCCGATACTCGGCGGCGACTTCGACTACGCCGCCGAGATCGCCCAGGGCGTCAACCTGGTCGAGGCCGCGCGGGCCGCGGGCGTGCGGCAGTTCGTGCACACCTCGGTCAGCGGCGCCGGCCAGCACCGTGAGGCGCCCGGCTGGGCCGAGGGTCGCTGGGCGGCGATGATGCCCACGCTGGAGGCCAAGGCGGCGATCCAGGACCGGGTGCGGGAGGCCGGTTTCGCCCGCTGGACGCTGATCAAGCCGGGCTTCTTCATGGAGAACTTCGTTCCCTCCATGGCCTTTCTCTTCCCGCGCGGCGTCGAGGGCGGACTGGTCTCCGTCGTCCACCCCGACACCCGGCTCTCCCTGGTCGCCACCGTCGACATCGGCCGGGCCGCCGCCGCCGCGTTCGCCGCGCCGGAACGGTTCCACGAGGTCGAGCTGGAACTGGCGGGCGACCACCTGCCCATGACGGCCATCGCCGCGGTCCTCTCCGAGGCGCTCGGCCGGGAGCTGCCGGCGCCCGACATGACGGAGGAGGAGGCGTTCGCCGCCGGGATGCCCCACATGGGCGCCTCCCACGAGTGGCTGAACGTGGTCGGCCAGCCCGCGCGCCCGGCCTTCGCAAGGGAGTTGGGCCTGGAGGTCACCTCGTTCGCCGACTGGGCCCGGGAGCGGCTGCGCGCGGCCTGACCCCTCCCCGGGCCGGGGCGCTCACAGGTGCCGCGTCGCCAGGCTGAGCCGGTCGCGCGCGTCGAAGAGCGCCTCCCTGATCAACTGCTCGTGTGCCTCGGTCAGTCGGGCCACCGGCACCGAGCAGCTGATCGCGTCCCGCGCCGGCTGCCGGTAGGGGATGGCGATGCCGAAGCAGCGCAGGCCCAGCGTGTTCTCCTCGCGGTCGACCGCGTAACCGCGCTCCCTGACCACCGCCAGCTCCGCGATCAGCTCCTCGCGGTCGGTCAGGGTGTGCTCGGTCAGCCCCTCCAGCTTCGCGGGCAGCAGCTCCCGCACCTTCTCGTCCGGGTGGGTCGCCAGCAGTGCCTTGCCCAACGAGGTGGAGTGCGCGGGCAGTCGGCGGCCGACGCGGGTGAACGGGCGCAGATAGTGCTCGGACTGGCGGGTGGCGAGATAGACCACGTTGGTGCCGTCCAGCCGGGCGAGGTGGATGGTCTCGCCGGTGTCGTCGGCGATCCGGTCCAACGTCGGGCGCGCCGCGGCCACCACCTCGTCGCCGTCGATGTAGGAGGTGCCGACCAGCAGGGCGCGGACGCCGATGCCGTACCGGGTGCCGGTGGCGTCGGTCTCGACCCAGCCCAGATCCACCAGGGTGCGCAGCAGCATGTAGAGGCTGGACTTGGGGTACCCGACGGCCGACTGCACGTCGGCGAGCGAGTGCATTCCGGGTCGGCCGGCGAAGAACTCCAGAAGCTCCACCGTGCGGACCGCCGACTTGACCTGGGAACCACCCATCTCACCGGCTGGCATCGTCCTTGACCCCCTTGTTTCCCACCCGATAGAGTCCGAACCGAAATTCACATATCGGGACGATGTTCAGAATCTCGAACCGTACTATAGCGAACCTCGTCCCTCCGGGAGCAGACCGTTCAGGAGGATCGATTCCGGTGGCAGTACCAGTGTGGAGTGTGGACCCCCGAACCGGGAACCAGCGCGAGCAGGCGGCGGTCGAGGCCACCGCCGATGAGGTGGACGCGGCCGTCCGGGCCGCCCACGCGGTGCGGGACGCGCTCGCCGACCGGGAGGTCAGGATCGCGTTGCTCCGCGTGGCCGCCGACGAGTTGACCGCCGACGGCGAGCGACTCATCGCGACCGCCGACGCCGAGACCGCGCTCGGCGAGCCCCGACTCACCGGCGAACTCGGCCGCACCACGGGCCAGTTGCGTGCGTTCGCCGACGAGATCGAGGACGGCGGCTACCTCGACGTGATCATCGACCGCGCCGACGCCTCGCTCACCCCGCCGCGCCCCGACCTGCGGCGTTACAAGATCCCGCTCGGGGTGGTCGCGGTCTACGCCGCCTCCAACTTCCCGTTGGCCTTCTCCGTGCCCGGTGGCGACACCGCCAGCGCCCTGGCCGCGGGCAGCCCCGTTGTGGTCAAGGCGCACCCGGACCACCCGGCCACCTCCGAGCTGGCCGGTGCCGCGCTGCGCCGGGCGGCGGTGAAGGTCGGGCTGCCGGAGGACGTCGTCACCGTGGTGCACGGCTTCGACGCCGGCGTCGCGCTGGTCAAGCACCCGCTGGTCGCCGCCGCCGGCTTCACCGGCTCGGTGCGCGGCGGGCGCGCGCTCTTCGACGCGGCGGCGGCCCGGCCCCGGCCGATCCCGTTCCACGGCGAGTTGGGCAGCCTCAACCCGGTGGTCGTCACCGAGGTCGCGGCGGCCGAGGGGGCCGACGAGATCGGCGCCGGGCTCGCCGGCTCGATGACGATGGGAGTGGGCCAGTTCTGCACCAAGCCGGGACTGGTCCTGGTCCCGGCGGGCGAGGCCGGCGACCGGTTGGTGACCACTCTCGGTGAGAAGTTGACCGACGTCGCCCCCGGCGTGCTGCTCGACGGCCGGATGCGCGACGCGTTCCTGGCAGGCGTGGACGCCAGGAAGCGGCTCGAAGGCGTCGAGGCCCCGGTGGACGCGGGCGAGGGCGAGGGCCGCACGGTCGCCGCCGGCTTCCTGACCGTGGACGGCGGACGGCTGCTGGCCGAGGGCGACCACGACCTGCTGCTGGAGGAGTGCTTCGGCCCGCTCACGGTCGTCGTCCGCTACGCCGACACCGGCCAACTGACCGCGCTGCTCGGCAGGTTCCCCGGCAACCTCACCGCCACCGTGCACCTCGGCGCCGCCGACACGGAGAGCGGCACGGGCGCGCGGCTGCTGGCCGAGCTGACCCCGCTCGCCGGCAGGGTGCTGGTCGGCGGCTGGCCCACCGGCGTCGCGGTCACCCCGGCCCAGCACCACGGCGGCCCCTACCCGGCCTCCACCTCCGGCTCCACCTCGGTCGGGGCCACCGCCATCGAGCGGTGGCTGCGACCGGTCAGCTACCAGAACGCACCCGAGGCGCTGCTCCCCGCCGAGCTGCGCGACGACAACCCGCTGGGAGTCCCCCGCCGCGTGAACGGAACCCGCGAGGTGCGCGAGGGCTGAACACCCCGCCGCGCGCCGGGCGAGAACGGACACGCGCGCACGAGAGGGGAACGCGCGACCGCCACCGTGTCCACGGTTGAGTGAACCGTCAGGGTGAATCAGCCGTATAGGCGGAGGTGGTCGCGCGTTCACCTTGGCGGTCACTCTGCGCCACTGTTGACTCCTAGCCTCACCGGAACCGAACACGAAAGTTCCGCCACAACAGCCACGTGAGGACTCGCGATGTCAGCACAGCACCCGGTGTTTCCGCAGGTGGACCCGGACGACGTCAGTTCCAACCGCTCCGACAACCCGTCCTTCGGCGAGGTTGTCCAGGGCCGGATGTCCCGGCGCGGCGCGCTGTTGGGCGGCACGGCCGCCGCAGCCGCGTTCCTCGTGGGGCCGGGCGCGGTCAGCGGCTCGGCGGCCACCCCGGCCGCCGCCGGCGCGCACCCGGGCGGCGGACGCCCCGGCCACGGCCGTCGGCTGCTGGGCTTCGAGCCGGTCCCCACCTCGGACGCCGACGCGTTCGTCGTTCCCGAGGGGTACGAGGCGCAGGTCCTCATCCCCTGGGGGACCCCGATCCGCCCCGAGGGGCCCGCCTGGCGCGAGGACGGCGGCAACACCGCGGACGAGCAGGCCGAGCAGGTCGGCATGAACCACGACGGGATGCACTTCTTCCCCCTCGGCAACGGCCGGGAGGGCAGCAAGCGGGGGCTGCTGGTCCTCAACCACGAGTACATCGACCAGGAGCTGCTCTTCCCCGATGGCGCCGCCGACATGACCGAGGAGAAGGTGCGCAAGGCGCTCGCCGCGCACGGCGTCTCCGTGGTCGAGATCGAGCGCCGCCGCGACGGCTCCTGGGAGCGGGTCGACTCCCGCTACGCCCGGCGCGTCACCGGCGACACCCCCGTCGCGTTCTCCGGACCCGTCGGCGCCGACCACCCGGCGCTGCGCGCGGCCGGCAGCCCGCGCGGCACCCTCAACAACTGCTCGCACGGCGTGACCCCTTGGGGCACCTACCTCGCCTGCGAGGAGAACTGGAACAACTACTTCGGCACCACCGACTCCAGCTGGGCGCCGGACGCGACGCAGGAACGTTACGGGGTCTCCGCCGAGGGCGGCGGCTTCGACTGGCACCTGGCCGACTCCCGCTTCGACCTGGCGGCCAACCCGAACGAGATCAACCGCTTCGGCTGGATCGTCGAGATCGACCCCAAGCGCCCCGACGCCAAGCCCGTCAAGCGCACCGCGCTCGGCCGCGTCAAGCACGAGGGCTGCACGGTCACCGAGTCCCGGGGCCGCGTCGTCGCCTACACCGGCGACGACCAGGACGGCGACTACATCTACAAGTTCGTCGGCAAGGGCAACTGGCGGATGCAGCGCGCCAGGGGCCGCAGCCCGCTGGACCACGGCACGCTCTACGTCGCCAGCTTCAAGGACGACGGCAGCGGCGAGTGGCTGCCGCTGACCCACGGCGAAGGCGCGCTGACCAGCGACAACGGCTGGGCCGACCAGGCGGACGTGCTGTTGCGCACCCGCGAGGCGGCCGACGCGGTGGGCGCCACCAAGATGGACCGCCCCGAGTGGATCACCATCAACCCCCGCAACAACGACGTCTACTGCACCCTCACCAACGGCAGCGGCTGGGACTCGGCGGTCAACCCGCGCAAGCCCAACCCCTACGGCCACATCGTCCGTTGGACCGAGAAGCACCGCGACCACACGTCGACCACCTTCGAGTGGGACCTCTTCGTCCTCGCCGGCGACCCCGCCTACGACGAGCGGGTCGAGCTCGACGAGACCAACATCTTCGGCTCGCCCGACGGCGTCTGGTTCGACGACGACGGCCGGCTGTGGATCCAGACCGACGTCTCCAACGGCTCCCAGCACCTCGCCGAGAAGGGGTACGACAACATCGGCAACAACCAGATGCTGGCCGCCGACCCCGAGACCGGCGAGATCCGGCGCTTCCTCACCGGCCCCCGGGGCTGCGAGATCACCGGCGCCACCGCCACCCCGGACCAGCGGACGCTCTTCGTCAACGTCCAGCACCCCGGGGAGTCCACCGACCACTGGGGCGAGGCCACCGCCGACGACCCGAGGGCCGTCAGCAACTGGCCCGACTTCCGCCCGAACGGCCGCCCCCGCTCCGCCACGGTCGCCATCACCCGCGTCGACGGCGGCAAGATCGGCGCCTGACCCGGCACCGCGCGGAGCCGACGCTCGCGTCATCGCTCGCGTCATCGCTCGTGCCGACGCCGGGACTTCGGGGGGTCCCGGCGCCGGCGCGGGGTGGTCGACGGAGCGGTCGCGGCCGTCCCCGGCGCTACGGGCGGCGGTCCGGGGCCTCGGGGTCCTCCTGCCAGCAGGGGACGCCTGTGCGCATGTTGCCGGTGGCGGCGGTGATGACCGAGTCGAGCCGCTTCCCGGCCTCCACGAGCGCGGAGATGCGCCGTTCGACCTGGTCCCGCTCCGCCACCAGCCTCCTGAGCAGCTCCGGGGTGGCGCGGCCCTCGACGACACACGGCAACAACTCGGCGATGGTCCTGCTGGACAGCCCGGCGGCGTACAACTGCTGGATCAACCGGACCCGTTCGACCGCGCCCTCCGCGTAGCGGCGCTGACCGCTGGGGCTGCGCTCGGCGCTGAGCAGGCGCTGCTCCTCGTAGTAGCGCAGGGCCCGGACGCTGACGCCTGTCCTGGCGGCGAGCTCTCCGACGCGCATCTCTTCTCCCGTACGAGCAGCCGTCCCGCGGCTTGCCTCTGACGTCAACGTCAGGTTTTAGCGTACCGGCATGGTCACGCATCGAACGACCGGTCTCACCGGTCCCGCGCCCACCCCGATCGTGTCGGTCAGCCCGGTCGTGCTGCCCGCGCCGTGGCGCGGCGAGGAGCTGCACGTCCGCGCCTCCGCGCCGATCACCGGCACCCGGCTGCCGTTCGTGCTCTTCGCCCACGGGTTCGGCTCGCACCTGGACGGCTACGCACCGCTGGTCGACCACTGGGTATCCGGTGGCTTCGTGGTGATCCAGGCGACTCATCTCGACTCCAGCCGCTTCCAGCTGGCCGCCGACGATCCCCGCAGACCCCAGCTGTGGCGCCATCGAGTGCGGGACACCGGGCGACTCCTCGACGCACTCGACGTCCTGGAGGCGTCCGTGCCCGGACTGGCCGGCCGGACGGACCCCCGCCGGGTCGTCGCGGCCGGGCACTCCTTCGGCGGCCAGACCGCCGGCGTCCTCGGCGGCCTGCGCGTCACCGACCCGACGACCGGCGTCGCCGAGGACCTGTCCGACTCCCGGGTCATGGCCACCGTCCAACTGGCCACGGCCGGCAGCGGCGGCGCCGGACTCACCCCCTTCGCCCTCGCCCACGCCCCCTGGCTGCGCGAGCAGGACTTCTCCCGCGTCACGGCGCCGGGACTCGTCGTCGCCGGCGACGCGGACGAACTCCCGCTCTCCACCCGCGGCCCGTCCTGGACGACCGACCCCTACACCCTCGCCCCCGGCGACAGAAGCCTGCTGACGGTCTACGGCGGTCAGCACTTCCTCGGCGGCATCTCCGGCTACGGGGCGGCGGAGACCACCGACGAACACCCCGGCCGCGTCTCGCTCGTCCAACAGGTCACCCTCGCCTACCTGCGCCATGTCACCGGCATCGACCAGAGCGACTGGGAGACCGCGCGCACCGCTCTGGCCGGCGACTCCCATCCGCTGGGACGACTGGAATCGAAGTGACACCATCGAGCCCTCCTCCCCGCACGCGCCGATGCTCCGGCGGTCCTCTCTCCAAGACCCCAAGCTAGGAGGGCACGTGTTATGGGCCGGTAAAGAACGAGATCCACACGTCCGGCGGCAGCTCGGGCCGGTCGGGCACCGGCCGGCGCTCCTCGGTCCACGCCCCGCCCGCGATCCCCTCGGCGACGCGCCTCCAGAAGCGGACCGCGCCCGCGTTGGCGTCCTGGAACGCCACCTCCCACCGCCCCGGATGGCGCGCGACGACCTGCTCGACCGCCCGCGCCCCGACCCCCGCCCGGCGCGCCCCGCGCACCACGAAGAAGCTGTTCAGCACGCGCGTCGGCCCGTCGAGACCACGGACAAGGGCGAACCCCACCGGGCTGTCCCCGCTGGTCAGCAGATAGGGCGCCCAACCGGCCCCGGCGAAGGCCGCCTCCAGCCGCTCGCGCCGGAACGACCCGTCGGGGAACGGCAGTCGACCGCCGAACTCCGACATGTCGTGCTGGAACATCAGCCACAGCCGCTCGACGACGGGACGATCGTCAACGGTCGCGAGGCGTACGGAAACGTCTGACACGGCACTCCTTCGAACAGGAAACGAAACCGACGGAACGATCGCCGATCCGACATGGTGCACACACCCGCGAGCCGAACGGCGAGCTGCCCGGGGCGTCCCGGAACCGTGCTGGTCACGCGGCGATTGACTCGTTGGGGTGAACGCTCGCAGACACGCGCATGGGCGTCGTTCGGCTTGGCAGGATTGACTCGAAGTCAAGGCGTAGGCCCCGAAGGGGGACCGCTCGAACCGTGGAGGCGCACCATGGGGAAACACGAGAAGCCCGATGACGACGAGAACGAGACCGGCGACTCGCTGCCGGGGCGGGCGTGGGTACCGGAGGAGCCGCCGCCCGACGGAAGCGTTCCCGACGGGAGTGGAGATCACCGCAAGTGACGACCGAGCCTGACCAGGCCGCGGGGGAACGCGTCGACGCCCGCGCGGAGTTGACGCGTTCCCTGCGCGAGTACGGCGCTCTCGCCGCTGACTGGGCGCCGGCCTTCGACGCCGTCGACCGGGCCGCGTTCCTGCCCGAGTTGATCTGGCCCTTCGAGCACGACACCGGCGCCAGCCACCCCGTGGACCGGCGCACGGACCCCGACGGTTGGGAACGTGCCGCCTACGCCGACGTCCCCGTCACCACCCAGTGGGACGACGGCGCGCACGACGGGCCGGAGCCGGGCCGCACTTCGACCAGTTCGGCGAGTATGCCCGCCCTGGTCGCGCGGATGTTGACGGCCCTGGACGTCTTCCCCGGGGCGCGGGTGCTGGAGATCGGCACCGGCACCGGGTGGAACGCGGGTCTGCTCGCGGCCCGCCTCGGCGACGAGCGCGTGGTCACCGTCGAGGTGGACGAGGCCGTGGCCGCGCGTGCCCGGGCGAACCTGCGCGCCGCCGGCCTCCACCCCGAGGTGGTCTGCCGCGACGGCCGGGACGGCTGGCCCGACGGGGCGCCCTACGACCGGGTGATCGTCACGGCCGGCGTCCGTCAACTCCCCACCCGCTGGCTGCGGCAGACCCGTCCCGGCGGGGTGATCCTGGCTCCCTGGGGCACCCACTACGGCCACGAGGACGCGCTGGTGCGGCTGACCGTCGCGGAGGACGGCAGCGCCAGCGGGAGCTTTCTGCGCACAGCGGGCTTCATGAAGCTCCGCGCGCAGCGGCTCGACTGGGAGCTCTTCGCCCATCATGTGGGTGACTACCCGGGCGAGGCCGACACGGCCACCACCACCGTCCCCCTCAGCGACCTCGGCGTCGGCCGGCCGTACGCGGAGAAGCCGTTCCTCCTCGGTCTGCTGATGCCGGAGTGCACCCATCTGCTCAACACCCACGCGCACGACTCGACGGTCTGGTTCTTCGACCGCACCGAGGGCTCGCGCGCCTGGGCCTCGGTCGTCTACCGCGACGACGCCGAGCCAGGCGTCGCGACCGTTCACCAGTCGGGCGAGCGACGGCTGTGGGACGAGGTGACGCGCGCGCTGGCCTGGTGGCGGGAGCAGGGGGAGCCGCCGCTCGCCGCGTTCGGGTTGACGGTCACGGCGGACGGGACGCAACGCCCCTGGCTGGGGGACCCGACGCGCCCCGTCCCGTCCTTCCGTTAGCCTCCGGCGAGTGGGTCGGCGGCGCTCAGACCGCGCCGCCCGTCTCCGCGACCCGCTCGAACGGCGCCGGCGGCTGGCCCGTCCAGCGGTAGAGGTGCACCTCGCCCTCCTGCAACGACCCGTCCTCGCCCGGCACCGAACGGCCCTCGGCACCGTAGTAGTAGCCGTCGCCCAGGGACTCCAGGCCGTAGGAGGCGTCGAAGTCCCAACCCCACACGCCCGATGCCTCGTCGTGCTGCCCCTGGGGCAGCAGGCTCAGCAGCCGGCCGCGCTCGTACTCGGGCTGTCCCACGATCTCGCCGCGCCTCGGCCGCTCGCCGCCGTCGACCATGAAGAGCGAGTAGTTGGGGAACTCGGCCTTGGTGCCGGGGTAGACGGCCAGCATCCAGTTCCCCGTGTGCCGGTCGTACTCCAGGTTCTGCACGCCGTACGTCGTGTTCCCCGTGTACAGGAAGAACTTGTCGTCCACCCGGCCAGGCCCGCTGCGGTGCGGCTCGGCCTCGGACAGCGGGCGCTCGTAGCGCTCCCAGTTCCGCACGTCGTACTCCAGGACCACCTGGTGGTCGTTGTCCGTGCGCTCGGTGTTGGCGTACACGCCGTAGGCCACCATCAGCTTCTGCCGGCTGTCCTGCCGGGCGCCGAACGACGGGCCGAACGACACCCCGTCGATCCCGCTGCACCCGTAGCGGTGGTCCTCGGTGTCACCGGTGTCCCCGTCGAAGACGCCGTCGCCGTTCATGTCGGCGGTGAAGTCCTCGACGACCTCGTCGAGGTGCACGGTGGTCAGCACGCCGTCGGTCTCGGCGTCCATCCCGACCCGGTCCACCCGGGAGACGTCCACGATCGCGATGTAGAACGCCTCCTCGGCCTTGTACTCCAGGGAGCCGTAGACCCGTCCGTCGCGCGGGTTGAGGTCGATGTCGCCGAGGTGGCCGGTGATGCCCTCGACCGTGCCGACGACGTTCCCCTCCAGGTCCGTCTTGACGAGCATCTGGGTGAACGACCAGTAGACGAAGCCGTTCTCGTCGTCCACGACCACGCCCTGCACGTGACTCGTGGGCCAGGCGCCGCCGTTGACGTACTCGGGCCAACGCGGCGGGTGCGGGCCGTCCAACCCGTCCGTGGTCTCCTGCTCCAGCGTGGTGCGGGGGGTGGCGTTCGGGGCCGCGGACGCCGCCTGAGCGGTCGGGGCCGCCGCCACGGCCAGCCCCGCGGCGGCGAGAGCGGCGACAAAGATCAACCTGGCCTGAGACACGTGCTTCTCTCCCATGGAGTGACGACGACGGGCACGATCGGCGCGGTGAGCCACGAGAACGGTAGGAAGCGTGCGTTATCGGCGCCCCCGACCCGGACGACCAGCGGTTAACGGCGTCGTGAACGACCGTATCGTAACCGTTCCGTTGCCAAACTGGAACCATTGCGGGAGAGGCGGCAGTTGCCCTTGTGTGCAAGGCGAAGGGCCGTCGACTCCAGGTGGAGTCGACGGCCCTTCGTGGCGCGTGGGGCGGTCAGTGCTTGAGGTGCTCCAGGAAGGAGGTCCAGGCGTCCGCACCGATGGTGAGGGTGTCGCCGTCCTGCACCTTGCTGTCGCGGACGGGGATGAAGCCGGGGGTGTCGTCCCGGACTTCGAGGCACTCCCCGCCCTGGTTGTTCGAGTAGCTGGACTTGCGCCAGCTGGTGTCAGCCATGTGTTTCCCTCGCGATTTTCCGGATGAGCCCGATCGACTCTCTCGGACTCAGGGCCTCCGCCCGCAGCAGGTCGAACATTCCGCGGCAGGACTGTACACGTTCCTCGTCCTCACTCATTTGGCCGCCGAGCGCGGTGTCCGTGTAGACCACGGAGCGTCCGGTCGGCAGATCCAGCAGAGAGAACGGATCGTTACCAGGAGGGGCGCCGATCGAGAAGGGCACCACCTGAAGCTTCACCGAGGGCATCTCCGTCGCCCTGACCAGGAACTCCAGTTGGTCACGCATGGTTTCGCGATCACCGACGACCGGATGGAGAGCGCCCTCGTGCACGATGGCCCACAGGTGTGCGGGGTTGCTCTCCTCCAACGTGGCTCTTCTGTCCACCCGGTTCTTGACGCGCTGTTCGATCCACTCGTCACTCTTGTGCGGATGACCTGCCCGGAACAGCGCTCGCGCGTACTCGGGAGTCTGCAACAACCCCGGCAACGTGGACAGCCGGTAGATCAGGATCTCCTCCGCTTCGGCCTCCATCTTCGCGTACGGCGCGAACCAGCTGGGATGGCCGCGTTCGAGTAGTCGCTCCCTCAGGCGCGCGAAGAGGCCGTTCGTACCGAGGACCAGGTCGCACTTCCGCGCGTAGTCGGCCGAGGGGACGATGACGCCCAACTCGACTTTGGAGACATAGCTCTGAGAGTAACCCGTGGCCTGGCTGTAGCGGGTCTGCGTCAACTTGCGTTTGATGCGGGCTGCCTTGAGTTCCCCGCCGAGGTATTCGAGATCGTTCATCGGGCGTTCGTCATGCTGACTGTCGGGGCCGTTTGACCTGCGCTTCTTTGGTCTGGGCACGCTTTCTCCGCCGGAAGGTTCTATGAGAGTGCCACCTTCCTATGCCCACGGGGCCGCTCCTGTCTGGTGTTCTGTCGGAAAGCACCCCAAAGAGGAGGCGGACCCTTGCTGATCTATCTGCATGACGACGAACTGGACCTGGGCTACGACGTGACCGATCCGGCGCGTCTGCTGGCGGAGTTGAAGAGGACTGCCAGGCCGCACGGCATCAGCGTTCAGGAAGTCGGCCTGGACCCGCGTGTGTTGGACAACCTGACACCCGACATGGCGATCGTGGACCTCGGCGTCGCCCGGGGAACCACACTCCAAAAGCTGATCGCCGTCCTGGAGTGCTCCGACCCCGAGGCCCGTCCCTCCCGGCGCGCGCAACGCGCCGAGCGTGCCGAACGCCAGCGCGAGCGTGAACGCGCCCGCGTGCGGGAGCCCGAGCAACTCACCACGCCCTGAGCCGCGTTCCCGCGAGACCGCCCCGCCCGCGCGCCCACTCTCCCCGCGCGGGCGGGGTGCCGCGCGTCGGGGGACCCGGACGGGGATGCCGTAGCGGATGGTCGGGCGTAGCTCCGCCGCCTCCTCGTCGTGCAGGAGATACAACAGGTCGTCCAGGAAGGAGTCCAACTCGGGCACTGACAACGCCCTCGCGCATCGCGGCGATTGTCAGTGGCGGGTGTCAGGATGCGTCGCAGTGACTTCGGATGCCGGGAGGGGCAGAGATGGGAGCCTGGGACGTCGGTCCTTTCGACAACGACATGGCCGCCGACTTCGTCGTGGCGTTGGACCGCGCGCCGGCCGGCGCGCGTGCGGGGAAGGTACGCGCGGCGCTGGTCACGACGGTGGAGAACGGGGAGTACCTCGACTCCCACGAGGCGTGCGAGGCCGTCGCCGCCGCCGCGCTGATCGTCGAGCAGCTGCCGGGGGCCACCGCGCTGCCGGGGGAGGAGCGGCCCTACCGTCCGTCGGAGCCGCTGCCGGATCTGACGGGGCTGCGGGAGTTGGCGGTGCGGGCGCTGGACCGGGTGGTGGCGGGGGACTCCGAGCTGCGCGAGTTGTGGGACGAGTCGGACGGCGAGGAGTGGCTGGCGGACATAGCCGCCCTTCGCGCGGCGCTCGTCGCACGCTGACCCGCCCGCCGTCGACACGGGCGCCTCATCCCACCACGCACGCACGCCCGTTCAGGAGGAAGATCCATGAGCAGGACCCCACCCGTGGCCCCCGACCCGGACGCGGGCCCTGTCTTCGATCCGCCGCTCGGCCACGACGAGTGGCGGGAGTCGCGGGACCGCATGACCGCCCTGGGAGAACGCTGCCTGGGGCCCGAGCGCGCGCAGCGGTTGGTGCGCTCGGAGGTGCTGCTGACCCATCGGCCGTCGAAGGCGCCCTCGCCTCCCGCCCGATGGCGGGGCACCCGCCTCGGAGGCGGGCCGAGGCTGGCGCCCGGCACGCCCTGGCCGTCGGCCGAAGGCCGACCCCTCGACCTGCTGGCCGTCGTCGACTGCGCCGAGCTGGCGGAGGTCGGCAGCCGCGAGGCGCTGCCCGACGACGGCTGGCTCAACTTCTTCTACGACTCCGTCGCCGATCCCGCCGACCACGCCTTCCCCACCCCGGACGACCCGGTGCTCGACGCCGCGCCCGAGCGCGGCTGGCGCGTGCTGTACGCCGGAGCCGACGTGGGGGAGTTGGCGCCCCCGGAGGGGGCGGTCGTGCACCCGGAGCGGCCGGTGCGCCGGACGTACACCCTGCCGTGGACCGGCGTCGAGGAGTTCGCGCTCGGCGACGACACGGAGGGCCACATAGCCGATCTCTACGAGGAGTGGGAGGCGATCGACGCGCCGCTGATGCCGTCCGTCTACCCCCTTCAGGAGGGCACGCCGGTCCATCTTCTCGGCGGCTGGCCCCTCGGCCTCCAGGGGCCGGTCCTGGAGGCGCCGGAGTGGCGGCTGCTGTTGCAGTTGGACACGGACGAGGCGCTCGGCTGGAGCTGGGGCGACGCGGGGCGGCTCTACTTCGGCATCACCGAACGCGACCTCGCGGCAAGGGACTTCGGTCGGGTGTGGGTCACGGGACAGTCGCACTAGGGCGGGCACTCCGGGCCCTCGCACCGCTGGTGTGGCGCCTCCGAACGGCCCTCGCCCCACTCCTCCCCTCGCTCCTCGTCCCGCTTCTCGCCTCACTTCCCGGCGCGCGGCCCGCCCCCGGCCAGGATCTTCCGTTGGACGCGGCGGCCCCGCGCTGCCATCAGCGGGATGGCCGCCAGCCCCGCTGTCGGCGCCGCGTCGGCGAGGCGCGACAGGGCGCCGCGCCAGCGGGGGATCGAGGTGACCGGTCGGGGCCGGTCGAGCACCCGGCGGACGGCGTCGGCCACCTCCTCCGGCGTGAGGAGCCGGCCGGAGAAGGACAGCGCCGAGCGAGGGTCGCGCAGCTTGTCGTGGAGCATCGGCGTCCAGATGCCGTCGGGGCAGACACAGGAGATCCGGATGTCCCGCACGCCGGCGACCCTCAGGTCGGCCATCGTGCTGAGGCTGAAGCCGAGCGCCGCGTGTTTGGAGGCGGCGTAGACGGCCTCACCCGCCACGGCCGTCAGCCCGGCGAGGGAGACGACGTTGACCACGTGGCCGCCGCCGTTGCCGCGCATCGCGTCGATGGCGGCGACGGTGCCGTTGATGGTGCCGCAAGCGTTGACCTCGATCATCAGTCTGCGGGTCGCCTCGTCCTGCTCCCAGGCGGGGCCGGTGACCAGCACGCCCGCGTTGTTCACCCAGACGTCCAGGCGCCCGGCCAGGTCCAGGGCCGCGTCCCTGGCCGCCTCGACCTGGCCCTGGTCGCGCACGTCGACGGCCAGCGCGGTGGCCGCGCCGCCCAGCTCCTCGGCCGCCGCCCGCGCGGAGTCCCCGTCCCGGTCGGTGAGCAGCACCCGGTGGCCGCGCGCGACGAGGAGCCCCGCGATCCGGCGCCCCAGCCCACGGCCCGCGCCGGTGACGACCGCGCCCCCGGGTTCACGAGCGGCACGCCCGGTCGGGCGCCTCATCCCCGGGCCGCCCTGATCTCGCCGTACGCGATCCCGCCGTGGGCGAAGGTCGGTACCACCGGCCAGAAGCGCTTCCACGGGGCGAGTTCGGTCGACGGCAGGATCTGCAGCCAACGGGGGTCCCGTTTGCTGCGGTCGGCCAGCGTCTTCTCCTTGACCATCGAGTCGTACTGGTCGAGCGAGTCCTCCAGCGTGTTGGCGTTCGGACAGATCTCGCGGCCGAACTTCTCGTGGTACCTGCGCACACCCGGGATCCTCGACAGCTCCGGCTGCCAGTTGTCGAGCGAGATGCCGTTCTCCGAGGAGACCCACACCCCGTCCGGTGTGTTGACGACCAGCGAGTGGTTGCCGTCCGTGTGCCCGGGCGTCCACAGCAGGGCGATGCCGGGGCCGAGTTCGATGTCGCCGTCGAACGTGACGAACTTCTCCGGGTCGACCCCGCCCAGGCCGCCCTCGACATACCAGGCCCACTGCATCGGGTGCAGCGACCGCAGGGTCGCCAGTTCGCGGCTGTGCACCAGCATCCGCGCCCCGCCGAAGAGCGGCCGGCGCGGTGCCGCCTCGCCCTCGATGACCTGGGTGGAGCCGAGGATCATGCGCGGGTCCTGCACATGGAGGTGGTCGAAGGTGCAGAAGTCGATGTCGTCGGCGGTCAGTCCGACCTTGGCGAGGACATCGCCCGGCTCGTTGTAGTACTTCAGGACCGTCTTCTCGGCCAGTCGGCCGCCCGGCACCCGTCGGGTCAGCTTCCGCAGGTTCCGGTAGAACGGCGCCTCCGCCGAGCCGTCCGGTACCGTCGGCTCGAACACCAGGGTGCGCGGGGTGCCGTCCCAGTCGTCGTACTGGACGACGAGCATCCGGTTGATCATGGAGATCAGCGGCAGCGTCGGCACCGAGACCGCGCCGTGGAAGGCGTAGTCGACGGGGTAGGGGGCGGCGGCGATGTCCACCGACCGCACCGCCGTGACCTGGCCCTGGGCCGCGAAGCGCTCCTTGTACTCGGCCGCCGCCCTGCGCACGGCGGCCAGCCGCTCGCCGCGCGGCCACACCTCGTGCACGCCGTCGAACTCGGGGATCGGACGTGCCCCGATCGCCGCGAGGCCCAGGTCGCCTCGCTGTGCCTGGTCCACCATCAGTCGCACCTCCGGGGTCGGCGGGTTTCCCCCAGGGTGCCGACGCGGCCCGCGCGAGACTTGTCTCAGCGCGACAATCCGGAACGCCCCGGCCCGCCGTCGCCGAAGGGGGCCCGGCGCAGCGCGCGCGGGCTGGTCCCGTACCAGCGGTGCACGGCGTGGCTGAGCGTGGACTGTTCACTGAAGCCGACCAGCGCGGCGACCTGCCCCAACGGGAGTGCGGTCGTCGTGATGTAGCGGTGCGCCGCCTCCCGCCGCGCCTCGTCCAGCACCGCTTCGAACGTCGTCCCCTCGGCGGCGAGCCGCCGTTGCAACGTACGCGGATGCACGGCCAGCAGCCGCGCGACGCCCGACAGCGCCGGGGGCGCGGTGCCGAGCGTCCCGGCCAGCGCGCGCTTGACCTGCGTCGACACCGCGCGCCCCGGGTCCGCGTAGGTGTCGGCGAGATGGGCGGCGGCCAGCTCCCTGATCGTCTCGTCGGCGGTCGCGAACCGTTCGTCCAGCACCCGCCGTTCGACGCGCAGCGCGCCCTCGGGGCGCCCGAACCGCACGTCGACGCCGAAGAACGCGGTGTAGCGCTCGACGGGGGAGAGCGGCTGGTGCGGGATCTCGACGGAGCGCAGCCCGGACGGCGTGCCGACCAGCGCCAGCGCGACCCGTTGAAAGAGCCCGAGTCCCAGCTCCGTCGCCTGCGGCGAGTAGGGCGACTCGCGCGGGTCCTTCCGGTAGGTCAGCGCCACGACCCCGGGGCTGCCGTACGGGTCGGCCCCGACTCCGACGCTCAGCGCCGGGCTGTGCACGAACATGTAGCGCGAGGCGAGACGCAGCGCCTCCGCGACCGTCGACGAAGCCTCGATGGCCACCGCCAACGGCCCCAGGATGCTCAGATCCTGGGCCTCGGCCAGCCGCAGCCCCAGGTCGGGGCAGTCCAGTTCGGCGGCGGCTGAGTCCAGCACCAGGTCGTTGGCGGTGATCGGGATCAGCCCCTCGTCCGACTCCAGCGCCGAGGACGCGACCCCGAACCGGGCGAGCAGCGCCTCCGCGTCACCGCCCAGCCCGTCGACCAGCGCCACGAAGCCGCGCAGGCTGGCGGCGCGGATCATCGGAACCATGCCGGCAGACTACGGCGGCGCCCCACCGCGCGCGGAACCTCCCCACGCTGACCAGCGGGCACACCGTTATATCGCCGAACGTGGGAGGGGCCGTAGAGTGGCGGCGGGACTGCTGTGAGTGCGCACCATCTTGAGGCTTGTTGACGTACGACCCGGACGGCGGGGGGCACGGCACGTGGTGAGAGATCCGCTCGGCGAGGACGGCACGGGAGCCGGCCAGAGCCACAACGCTTTCTCGGGGACCGGCGAGTACGTGTTCCAGGGGCGGGAGTTCCATGGCGACATCACCATCAACCAACAGCCCCGCACCGAGCGGCCCTCGGCCCGGGCCGCCGACGACCGGATTCTGACAGCGGCCGCCGACGACCTGGCGTTCGCGGTGAAGCGGCAGTGGGAGAAGGAGGTGGCGCTGAGGCGGTTAAACGACCCGTATCCCCTTCCCGTCCGGTGGCGGGCGGCGTCGGCGGAGCTGCTGGAGCCGTGGACCTCCATCGTCCGACTGGCGACGACGGGTGTCGGCCGCGCCTCGGCGATGTCCCCCTCCGCGTGGGCAGCGGAGCCGCAGGCGCTCTCCGGCACGGACGGCGAGTTGGTGGACGTTCTGGCCAGGGTGCCGACCGGTCGTCTGGTGGTGCTGGGGGAACCGGGCTCGGGCAAGAGCGTCCTGCTGGTCCGGTTGGTGTTGGACCTGCTGGCCCGTCGCCACCAAGGGGCCCCGGTGCCCCTGCTGGTGCCGTTGGCGTCCTGGGCCCCGGACGCGGAGGACCTGGACGGGTGGCTGGAACAGCGGTTGGGGACCGACTACCCGGCGTTGGGCGAACGCGGGCGGACGGGCGCCACCCGGGGGCGGGAGCTGTTGGACGCCGGCCTGATCATGCTGGTGCTGGACGGTCTGGACGAGATCCCCGGCGACGTCCGCGGCCGGGCGATCGCCCGGATCAACGACACGATGGGCGGGCATCCCGACCTGGGGCTGGTGCTGGCCTCGCGCAGCGACCCGTTCCTCACGACGGTCCGGGCCGGCGAGGGAATCGAGGTGCGGGTGACCGGCGCGGCCGGCATCGAACTGCTGCCCCTCGACCTGGACACCGTCGTCTCCTATCTGCGGGATTCGGCGGCCGGGCCGACCGGGGTGGCGCGCTGGCGGGAGGTCTTCGCCGCGTTGTCGGGGGAGAGCGCACGCCACCCGCTGGCCAGGCTGCTGACCACCCCGCTGATGGCGTCCCTTGCCCGCACGGCCTACAACTCCCCGCCCGAGGAGGGAGCGGGCCCCGCTGACGGCCCGGTCGAACTGCTGGACAGCGCGCGATTCCCCACACCGGAGGCGATGCGGGCGCACCTGCTGGACGCCTTCCTGCCCGCATCCTACGGGCGGCACCCCGCCCCGACGCCACGCCGTGAATGGAACAGGCGGCAGGCGAGCCACTTCCTGGCGTTCCTCGCCGCGGACTTGGAGGGCCGCCAGCGGGGCAGTACGGACCTCAGATGGTGGGAGCTGGCGGGCGCGACGCCCAGGCTCCTCGCGGGAGTCGTCGTCGGGCTCGCCGCGGTGCCGGCGGCGTGGGTGATGCCGTTCGGCCCCTGGCTGGGACTCGGCATGGTCGTGGGAGTCGTCGTGGCCATGCTCGCCCGGAGATGGAGCCCACCCGCCGCCACCTTCAACCGCGGGCTCGGGGGCGGGCTGGTCGGCAGCCTCCTCGGCGCCCTCGTCGGTCTGGGGGCGCGGCACGTGATGGGGATAGACAGCCCGGCGGGATACCTCGTCAGCGGACTGGCGTTGGGCCTCATCCCCGGGTTCCTGGGGGGTTTCCGGGCCGGTCTGGCCGGCGGGTTCGCGGCCTCCATCGTCGGCGCGTTCGCGGGGGAGCCCGCCATGGGGAAGGCCGCTCCGCTGGTCAACAGCGTCGGGTTCTTCCTCGCCGCCCTGTGCGTCGTCGCGTTGGGCACGCGGGCGGTCCCGGCGAGGGGGCTTCGCTGGTCCCCCCTCGGCATCGTCAACGGTCTGGCGGCCGGGGTGGCCATCGGCCTGGCGGTGGTGCTCCAGTCGGACCCGCTGAGCGGGGCGGTGGCGGGACTCGTCGCCGCGGCCGCCGGTTCCTTCGGAGCCGGCCTCGAAGCGCGGCCCGCCGAGGCGACGGTCGCCGCCGACCCCCAGACGGTCCTGCGCCAGGATCGCGTCACGTTCTGGACGATCGCCATGGCGGGCGGCATCGGCATCGGGTCCGCCACCGTCTTCGTCGTCGGGGCGGACCTCGGGCTGTGGAAGGGCGTTCAGACCGGAGTGGCCAACGCGGTGGCGACCGGGTTGGCCTGGGCGTTCCTCCAGGCGACGTACGGGAGATTCACGCTCGCGCGGTGCTGGCTGGCCGCGCGGCGGCGGCTGCCGTGGCGGCTGATGCCCTTCCTCGCGGACGCCCATCGACGAGGGGTGCTGCGCCAGGGCGGTGCCACCTACCAGTTCCGCCACGCCGAACTCCAGCGCCGGCTCGCGCGGGGAACCGGTCCTCCCGACCGCCTCAGCGGCGTGCCAGCACGGCCTCGGCCGTCTCCTCGGGGGTGAGGCCGGTGGAGTCCAGGACGTTCTCCTCGAATGGGCCGAGGTCGGCGAAGCCGTCGTAGACGCGGCCCAGTACCGCCCGGTCGGTGAGCGGATGCGCGGAGCGGGACGTTCCCCGGGCGAGCGCCGTCTCCCGGTCGGGCCGCAGCACCACGTAGACCAGCTCGACGCCCGCGGCCCCCGCCTCCTCCTCGTAGGCGTCCAGCAGCCACGGCCCGACCACCCCGTCGACCACCGTGTGGTACCCGCCCGCGGCGTAACCGGCGGCGGCCCGGGCAATCACCCCCGTGACGGTCCGGTTCTGCTCGTGCGCCTCCGGCAGATACGGCACCAACGCGCCCTGTCTGATCGCCGCGTAGAAGTCGTCCGTGTGCAGATGCACGCTGGGGGAGGGCCCGCTCTCGGCCAGCAGACGGGCGACGGTCGTCTTGCCCGCGCCCGAGGGGCCGCTCACCAGGATGATGCGCATCCCCGCACCCTAACGCCGCGGAAGGCGGCGCTCGTTCCGCTCGCCGCCCCGGCACGCACGCTCGCGACCGTCGGCCGAAAGCCCGGCCGCGGACGGGCACATACGGCCTCCGGCCGCCTCGCGCACGCACGCCTCCGGGACGCCTCACCACCGGGCGCACCTCACCCGGGACGGCGACGGCCCGTCGCTCGCGCGGGCCGGGCCGGGCGTCGACCGGGCGCGGTTCAGCCGGTCTCCCGCACCACCAGCTCCGTCGGCAGGATCACCGCCGAGGTGTCCTCGCCCGCGATCCGGTCCAGCAGCACCCGCACCATCTCCTGGCTGATGCGGTCCCACGGCTGGCGCACCGTGGTCAGCGCGGGGGCCGAGGCCAGCGCGGCGGACGAGTCGTCGAAGCCGCCGACCGCCACGTCGTCCGGCACCGAACGCCCCGCGTCGCCCAGCGCCTCCAACGCGCCGCGCGCCATCAGGTCCGAGGCGACGAAGAGCGCGTCCACGTCCGGGTGGCGCGCCAACAGCCGCTCGGCGCAGGCCCGTCCGCCGGCCCTGCCGTAGTCGCCGGTCTCCACCAAAGTCTCCTGGAACGGCAGCCCGGCCTCCGCCAGCACCTCCCGGTACCCGGCCAGCCGGTCGACGCCGCCCGGGGTGTCCTGCGGCCCGGCGATGGTGGCGATCCGGCGCCGGCCGGCGGACAGCAGATGGCGCACCATCTCCCGCGCCCCCTCCCGGTCGTCGGCCGCGACATGGGCCAGCCGGCCCGCGCGCGGATCCATCGGCTTGCCGCAGGCCACCACCGGGGTGCCGGCCCGCGCCAACTGCGCGGCCACCGGGTCGCCGGTGCGGCTGGAGACCAGCAGCACCCCGTCGACGTGCCCGGCCGTGACATAGCGGACGATCCGCCGCTGCTCGTCCCGCGAGCCCGCGATCATCAGCAGCAGCGGAATGTCGTGCGCGGCCAGCGCCTGGGTGCAACCCCGCAGCAGCACGTTGAAGTTGGGGTCCTCGAAGAACCGCTCCTGCGGCTCGGTCAGCAGGAACGCCGCCGACCCCGAACGCCCCGTGATCAGCGAACGGGCGTGCCGGTTCACCACGTAACCCGTCCTGCGGATCGCGGCGTTGACCGCCTCGGCGGCGGCCGGGCTGACGTGGTGGCCGCCGTTGAGCACCCGCGACACCGTGCCGCGCGAGACGCCGGCCACCCGGGCGACGTCGTGGATCGTGGGCCGCTGGCGCCGCGCCGGGTTGTTCATGGTCAAGACTTTACGGCCCCCGACAGCAGGTCCAGACTCCAGAAGCGCTGGATCACCAGGAACAGCGCGATCAGCGGCAGCACCGCCAGCAGCGCGCCCGTGATCACCAGCGTGTAGAGGGCCGGGGTGTTCGACCCCTGGTTCAGCAGCGTGAACAGGCCCAGCGTCAACGGGAACTTCTCGTCGTCGCTCAGCATGATGTACGGCAGCAGGAAGTTGTTCCAGATCGCCACGAACTGGAAGAGGAAGATCGTGACCAGCCCCGGCCGCATCATGGGCACCGCGATCGACCGGAAGATCCGCCACTCGCCCGAACCGTCCATCCGCGCCGCCTCCACCACGTCGGCCGGCACCGAGGCCGCCGCGTAGATCCGTGCCAGATAGATCCCGTACGGGGAGAGCAGCACCGGCAGCAGCACCGCCAGCCGACTGTCGGTCAGATCGGCCTCCGCGAGCAGCAGATACTGCGGCACCGCCAGGATCACCGGCGGCATCAGCACGCCCGCCAGCAGCACGTTGAAGACCGACTCCCGACCCGGGAAGCGGTAGATCGCCAGCGCGTACCCGGCCAGCGCCGAGACCGCGCAGGACAGCAGCGCGCCGACGCCCGCGTAGAGCGCGGAGTTGGCCATCCACTTCCAGTAGATCCCGTCCCGGTAGCCGTGCAGGTCGGAGACGTTCTCCAGCAGCCCGCCGCCGGGCGCGAAGGTGAACGTGGAGAACAGCTCGTCGCCGCTCTTGGTCGCCGCGACCACGACCCACGCCACCGGCAGCAGGCAGTACAGCGCGCCCAGCAGGAGCGCGGCCGTCGGCAGCAGCGCGACACGGCGCGGGCGGCCGGGGGCGTTCGTCGCGCGCGGGGTGGGCGCTGCGCTCGTCGTGGCGCTCATCGGGCGTTCTCCTCGCGGCGGGTGCGGGCGGTGGCCAGCCGCAGGAAGCCGAACGACAGCACGAGCGTGACCAGCGCGATCACCACGGCCGTCGCGGCGGCCGAGTGGATGTCGCCGCCGGTGAACGCGTCCTGGTAGACCTTCATCAGCGGGGACCACGTCGTGGACAGGTTGTTGGTCAACGGCCGCAGTGTCGTCGGCTCGTTGAAGACCTGGAGGGTGGCGATGATCGAGAAGAAGAAGGTGAGCACCAGCGAGGGCAGCACCATCGGGATCTTGACCCGCAGCGCCGTCTGCAACGGCGTGCAGCCGTCCAGCCGCGCCGCCTCCCGCACCTCCACGGGGAGGGCGCGCAGCGCGGTGTAGATCACGATCATGTTGAAACCGGTGCCGCCCCAGATCGCGATGTTCGCCAGCGAGCCGTAGAGCGCCGGCCCCGTCAGGAAGTCCGGCGCCGGCAGCCCCAGCGTCTCCAGCGCGTCCGTGACGGGGCTGACCGACGGCAGATACAGGAAGCCCCACAGCAGCGCGGCGATCACCCCGGGAACGGCGTACGGCAGGAAGATCGTCAACCGGCCGAACCGCCGCCCCCGCACCTGCTCGTCGTCCAGCAGCAGCGCGAAGAACAGCGCCAGGCCCAGCATCACCGGCACCACGATCGCGCCGTAGCCGAGCACCCGCAGCGCGCCGTCCAGCAGCTCCGAGTCGGTCAGCGCCCCGCGGTAGTTGGCCAGCCCGGCCCACACCTCCTCGCGGCCGTCGGGGCCGAGGCCGAGGCCCTTGATCTGGACCTTCCGCACGCTGAGATAGAGCGCGTAGCCGATCGGCAGCGCGAAGAACAGCAGAAAGAGCACGGCGGTCGGCGCGAGGAACCCGTAGGGCGCCGAGCGGACCGAGGCGCCGCGCCGGCGGCGGGGGCGGTCGGGGGCGCTCACTGGACCACCTCGAAGCCGAGCCGGTCCATGTCGTCGAACGTGGTCCGCTGCATCACGGCCAGGGCCTCCTCGAATCCGGCCCGGCGGCCGGCCGCCGAGCCGAAGGCGTTGTTGAACGCGCTGTAGGCGACGGTGACGTTGGGGCCCCAGGCGGCGGGCGCCGCGCCCTCGGCCACCTCGGCGACCGTCTCGTAGAAGTCGGGCTGGTTGGCGAAGAACGGCGGCGGCTCCGCCAGCGCCCCTCCGGTGCGGGCGTCGGTGGCCGCCGGGTAGATGCCGCCCTGCTGGACGAGCGCGGTGAGCGCCTCGGGGTCGGTGTTCAGCCAGGTCGCGAACTCGGCGGCCTCGGGCAGATGGTCGGTGTCCGTGGTCACGGCGGTGCTGGAGCCGCCCCAGCTGCCGGTCGCGTTCTCGCCCGCCTCCCACTGCGGCAGCGGCGCCGCCGCCCAGCGGCCCTCGGTGTCGGGGGCGGCGGTGGCCAGCGTGCCGGGCGCCCAGACGCCGGCGATCCAGGCGATCTGCCGGCCCTCGTTGAGCGCCTGGTTCCAGGCGGGCGTGTACATCGGCTGGTTGTCGACCAGCTCCTCGGCCACCAGCTCCTCCCAGAAGGCGCTCACCCTCCGCCCCGCCTCGTCGTCGATCGCCACCCGCCAGCGGTCCGTCTCCGTGGTCCACCACTGGGCGCCGGCCTGCTGCGCCAGGCCCGCGAAGAGGCCGGCGTCGTTGGCGGAGAACGTGGTCAGGTCGCGGTCGGGCGCGACCTCGTTCAGCTCGCGCGCGGTGTCGGCGAACTCGTCCCAGGTCGTCGGCACGTCCAGGCCGAACTCCTCGAACAGGTCGGCCCGGTAGAAGAACAGCAGCGGCCCCGAGTCCTGGGGCAGCGCGTAGACCGCGTCGGTGCCGAGGGTGACCTGCTGCCAGACGGCGGGGGTGAAACGTTCCTCGACGTCGGCGACCTCCGCGCGGATGTCGGCGGTGACGTTGTTGCTGGCGAGGGTCGGCAGCGCCTGGTACTCGGCCTGGACCAGGTCGGGCGCGGTGCCGGCCTGGGCGGCGGTCACCGTCTTGGTGACCAGTTCGTCGCCGCTGGCCTGCTTCTTGACCGTGACCTGGATGTCGGGGTTGGCCTCGTTCCAGAGCGCGACGACCTCCTCCATCCCGGGCGCCCACGCCCAGTAGGTGAGGCGGACGGTCCCGTCGTCCGAGGAGCCGCAGCCCCCGAGCGTGGTGACCGCCAGCAGCGTCGCGGCGCCGATGGCGAACGCGCGGTGGCGCATGGGCCCTCCCGGACTGTGGCTCTGTGGCTGATTCTGTGAACGTGCACAGTGAAGAAATGTTTCACGCTCTTGTCAACCGTTAGTGATTGAGGTTTCTTGGAGAAGCGCAGTGCGACAGGCTGTGCACGTTCACATGGATCGGGAGAGGTACTCATGCCGCACGCCACCCCCAGGGGGCTGGGCCGACTCGCCTTCGGCGGCGACTACAACCCGGAGCAGTGGCCGGAGGAGGTGTGGCGCGAGGACGTCGCGCTGATGCGGGAGGCCGGCGTCAACCTGGTCAGCCTCGGCATCTTCAGCTGGGCCCGGATCGAGCCCCGCCGGGGCGAGTTCGACTTCGGCTGGCTGGACCGGGTGATCGCGCTGCTGGACGAGGGCGGCATCAGGATCGACCTGGCGACGCCCACGGTCGTGCCGCCCGCCTGGTTCTACCGCGAGCACCCCGAGGCGCTGCCGGTAAGCAGGGACGGCACCCGCTGGGCCTTCGGCTCGCGCGGCGCGATCTGCCACAGCTCGCCCGCCTACCGCGAGGCGATCACCCGCGTCACCACGGCGCTCGGCGAACGCTACGGCGACCACCCGGCGCTCGCCATGTGGCACGTACACAACGAGTACGGCGTGCCCGTGCTGGAGTGCTACTGCGACGTCTCGGCCGCGCACTTCAGGCGCTGGCTGGCCGACAGGTACGGCGACCTGGACGCGGTCAACACGGCCTGGGGCACGGCGTTCTGGGGCCAGATCTACGGCGAGTGGGACGAGATCCAGCCGCCGCGGCTCACCCCGACCGTGGCCAACCCGGCGCAGCGCCTCGACTTCGCGCGCTTCGCCAGCGACAGCGCCCTGGCGAACTTCCAGCACGAGCGCGACCTGCTCCACCAGCTGTCCCCCGGAGTCCCGGTGACCACCAACTTCATGGTCTCGCCGACCCAGTGCGACACGATCGACTACTGGGCCTGGGGCCGCGAGGTGGACCTGGTCACCAACGACCACTACCTGGTCGCCGAGGAGGACCGGAACCACATCAACCTCTCCATGGCCGCCGACCTCAGCCGCGCCGTCGGCGAGGGCCGGCCCTGGCTGCTGCTGGAGCACTCGACGAGCGGCGTCAACTGGCAGCGGCGCGGCATCGCCAAGCGCCCGGGGGAGATGGCCCGCAACAGCCTGGCGCACGTGGCGCGCGGCTCCGAGGGCGCCATGTTCTTCCAGTGGCGGGCCTCGCGCTCGGGCGCCGAGAAGTACCACTCGGCGATGCTGCCGCACGCCGGCACGGACAGCCGCGTCTGGCGCGAGGTCGTCCAGCTCGGCGCCGACATCGGCCGCCTCGCCGAGCTGAAGGACAGCCGCACGGTCGCCGACGTGGCGGTCGTCTGGGACTGGCAGTCCTGGTGGGCGCAGAAGCTGGAGTGGCGGCCCAGCGAGGAGCTGGACACGCGGGAACGCGCCGAGGCGTACTACGCGGTGCTGTTCGACCGGCATCTGACCGTCGACTTCGTGGCGCCGGACGCCGACGAGCTGGACCGCTACCCGCTGGTCGTGGTCCCGGCGCTCTACCTGGCGACCGAGGGCACCGGCGAGCGGCTGCGCGCCTACGTGGAGGGCGGCGGGACGCTGCTGGTCTCCTACTTCTCCGGGATCGTCGACACGCACGACGCCGTGCACCCCGGGCCGCACCCGGGCGCGCTGCGCGAGGTGCTGGGACTGACCGTCGAGGAGTTCCAGCCGCTGCACGCCGGGCGCGAGGTGCGGCTGACCGCGCCCGGCGGCGGGCCCGAACTCGCCGCCGACACCTGGGCGGAGACCGTGGTGCTCCGGGGCGCCGAGTCGGTGTGGGAGTACGCGGACGGGCCGGCCGCCGGCGGTGCCGCGGTGACCCGGCACGCGCTGGGTGAGGGCGCGGCCTGGTATGTCTCCGCGCGCCTCGGGCGCGCCGACATCGACGCCGTGCTGGCGCGGGCCGCGGCCGACGCCGGGCTGCCCGAGCGCGACGAGCTGCCGCACGACCTGGAGCTGGTGCGCCGGCGGGGCGAGCGCGGCGACTACCTGTTCGCGATCAACCACCGCGACGCGGAGGCGACGCTGCCGCTGTCCGGCGCCGCCGGCTCCCGTTCCGGCGCGGACTCCGGCGAGGAGCTGCTGACCGGAGAGCGGATCAGCGGCAAGCTCACCGTCCCGGCCGGCGGGGTGCGGGTGGTGCGCCTGGACGGCTGAACACGTCGGCGTGGGCCGGGGCTGGACCGCGATGACCGAACGACCGGTACGACGCGAAAGCACGCACACGCGCGACCCCGACGACGCGCGTGCCGTGCCCGACAGAGGGAGTTCCTCATGAGCACCAGCAGAAGAACCCTGCTCCGCGGAGCGGGCCTCGCCCTGGCCGCGCCGATGGCCTGGCCGCTGCTCTCCGGCGGCCCGGCCCACGCCGCCGACGGACCGATCCGAGGGATCGACGTCTCCTCGCTGCCCAAGGCGGAGGACCTGGGCGCGGTCTTCCGCCGCGCCGACGGCTCCACCGCCGACGCGCTGACCATCCTCGCCGAGAACGGCGCCAACCGGGTCCGGCTCAAGGTCTGGGTCGACTCTCCGGACGGCTACCACGACACCGCCCGGATCTGCGAACTCGCCCGGCGCGCATCGGCGTTGGGGATGGAGACGCTGGTCGACTTCCACTACTCCGACAGCTGGGCCGACCCGGGCCAGCAGCACAAGCCAGCCGCCTGGGAAGGTCTGGACGCCGCCGGCCTCGACCGGGCCGTCGCCGCGCACACCTCCGAGGTGCTGGGCGCGCTGGTCGCCCAGGGCACCCCGGCGGCCATGGTCCAGCTCGGCAACGAGATCAACGCCGGAATGCTCTGGCCCGACGGCTCCACCGACGACTTCGACCGGCTGGCGTCGCTGCTCACCGTCGCCGCCGAGGCCGCGGCCGAGGCGTCGCCGGGCACCCGCAGGGCGCTGCACCTCGCGGAGGGCGGTGACAACGCGCTCTTCCGCTGGTGGTTCGACCACATCACCGCCCGCGCGGTGCCGTTCGAGGTGATCGCGCTCTCCTTCTACGGCTACTGGCACGGCACGCTGCCGGAGCTGGACGCCAACCTGCGTGACCTGGTGGCCCGTTACGACCGGGACGTGGTCGTCGTCGAGACGGCCTACCCGTTCACCCTCGGCAGCGACGACGGCCACGCCGACATCATCGGCGAGGAGTCCCAGCTGGTCTCCGGCTACCCGGCCACCCCCGAGGGCCAACGGCGCTGGGTCCGGGACATCGCCTCCGTGGTCGCCGGCGTCCCCGGCGGCCGGGGCCTCGGCGTCTACTACTGGGAACCCGCCTGGACCGCGGTGCCCGGCAACGGCTGGGACCCCGCCGACCCCTCCTCCGGCAACGCCTGGGAGAACCAGGCCGTCTTCGACTACGACGGCACCGTGCTCCCCGCCGCCGGCTGGTAGCCGGCCCGGCGCCGCGCCGGGCGGTGGCGGCGCCTCGGCCTCAGGTCTGCCGAGAGGGTGCATAGCTCTCCGCGTCCAGCCCGAACGTCCAGGCCACCGCCTCCCGCGCCGTCCGGGTCCTGGGCGGCACCCGGAGCCAGTAGGTGCGACGGGTGCCGTCCGGCTCGGGCGTGGAGTTGACCACCTCGACGATCACGATGTTCTCGTCGTCCAACTGCTCGATCCGCCACAGCACGCCCGTCTCGTCCCGGTCGACGGGCGTGGCGCCGGTCTCCCGCAGATAGCGGTCGTAGCCGTAGTGCTCGAACATCACGCGGCGCAGCTCCGCGTTCTCCTCGTCCGTGATCCGCTGGGGCGTCAGCGACTCCAGCTCTTCGAGGAAGCCCGCCGGCACCGGCATCCCCCGGAAGGCGTGCAGCGCGAACCCGTCGGGGAAGACCATCGCGGGCCCGTCCATCCGATGCAGCCGCCCCAGCTCGTCGAGATGTATCTCCGTCGGCCGCTCGCTCAGCACGACCCGCCGCTCGTACGGCCACCACCAGCCGGCGGCGCCCGCGACCGCCGCCAGGCCGTCCAGCCCGCTGGCCCGGCCGGGCCGGAGCGCCGCCAGCCACGGCGCCTCGTGGGAGCCGAGCACCGCATCCAGCATCAGCACCCGCAGCGCCGGCTCCTCCTCCCGCGCGGGCGCCAACTCCGAGACCACCGCGGTCCGCACCCGCTCCACCAGCGGAGCCGTCAGCGTCCACAACTCCGCCCCCGTGGCCCGCCAGCGCTCGCCCCAGCCGAGCGGACCCAACTCCGCGTGCACCGCCGCGCGTTCCTCCGCGATCGGCTGGTCGCGCACCGTGCTCCGCACGCTCGGCCCACGCTCCGCGCCCCCGGCCGAGGAGAGCAGCCGCGCCGCCGCCAGCGGGGAGGCCACCCACTCCACCGACTGCGGCTCCGCCAACCCCGCCCGCCGGTAGGCCAGCCGGACCCCCTCCTCGGCCACCTCCCGCTCGCTCGGTCCCGTGGTCAACGCCGCCGCCCGCCAGTCCATCCGCTCGCTCATCCCGTCGCTCCGTCGTCTCGTCTCACACACGCTTCTCGAACGCCCCGGCCGCTGGCCGGACAGGCCCTAGTCGGCGACCAACCGCACCGCGCCCGGCGCGTACTCCCGCTGCCGCACCACGCTGTACCAGCCGCGCGGCAGCGAGATCGCGTCGTGCTCCTCGTGCACCAGGCGCGCGCCCTCCGGCACGTGCAACCACGCGGGCCGCGCCGGCTCCGCCTGCCGTATCAGCCTGCCGGGACCCACCACCGCGTGCGCGTGGCCCGTCGCCTCGCCGAGCGCGAGCACCAGCCGCCCGCGCCCGTCCCGCGCCTCCGACTCCGCCTCGCGTGCCGCCTCCGGCACCGCCTCCTCGGCCAACGGCACGATCAGCACGTCTCCCTGTCGATACATGGACACACCTCTTCCGTTCCCCGTCCGGGCCGCCTCTCCGGCGTCCCGATGACCTTGGTGACGAACAGTAGGCGGTGCCACTGACAACGCCTCCGCCCCACCGCCGCCGTCCGGGGCGAACTCCCTCACTGTCAGTAGGTGTTGATAGAACGCCCCTGTCAGTCCCCGCACGGGGCGGGGGCGGCCACACCTGAGGCGAGGGCGCGCGACATGGCCATCTACCAGCACATGGAAGAGTTCCACGGACTGTCGGTATCCGACTATCCGGATGTTCTGAACGGCGGACCGATGGCCCCGGCCTCGCTGCCGGCGGCCGACGCGGTGGCGTGGCGGCTCCGGGTGGACCCCTTCGGCGAGTCGGTGAGGCTGCCGGACGACCCCGAGGAGTGGGCGGAGTGGGAGGAGTGGCCCAAGCAGTTCGCCCGTTTCCTGGGCGCGGTGGACGCGGGCGCCGTGCGCGCGTTGCTCGTGGGCGTGTGGGGCGACCTCTACGAGAGCGACGCGGGTGAGCCGATGGCGGCGATCATCAAGGCGCGCGACCGGTTGGTCGCGCTGCGCGCGGTGTTCGTCGGGGACATCGTGGCGGACGAGGCGGAGATCTCCTGGATCCAGCAGGGGCGGGTGAGCGATCTGCTGGTCGCCTTCCCCGCGTTGGAGGAGCTGGGGGCGCGGGGCGGCTCGAAGCTGAGGTTCGAGCCGGTCGAGCACGGCGGATTGCGGAAGCTGGTCGTCGAGACCGGCGGGATGCCGCCCGAGGCGGTGCGGGGTGTGGCCGCGAGTGACTTCCCCGCGTTGGCCCATCTCGAACTGTGGCTGGGGACGCCGCACTACGGCGGGGACGCGTCGATGGAGGATCTGGCGCCGATCCTGTCGGGTGAGCGGCTGCCGGCGTTGAAGCATCTGGCGCTGCGCAACAGTGAGATCCAGGACGAGGTCTGCGCGGCCGTGGCGTCGGCTCCGGTGGTGGCGCGGCTGGAGGTGTTGGACCTGTCGATGGGGGTGTTGACGGACGAGGGGGCTTCCGCGCTGCTCAGCGGCCAACCGCTCACGCATCTGCGGCGGTTGGACGTTTCGCACAACTATCTGAGCGAGGAGATGCGCGCCCGGCTGCGGGAGGCGTTGGAGCCGGCCGGAGTCGCACTCGACCTGGAGGCGCGGGACGCCCGGCGCTATGCCGACTGGCGTTTCGTCGCGGTGGGGGAGTAGCCGGCGTCGGATTGTCAGCGGGGCTTGGTAGAACATGCGTATCGCCCGGCACCCGGGCGAGCCCACACAACAACGAGGAGCGGGCGCGGCATGACCATTCACGGACACCAGGAAGAGTTCCACGGGTTGCCGGTCTGCGAGTTTCCGAAGCTCTCGGGTGGGCCGGTGGACCGGTCAGCGCTGCCGGCGGCCGACGCCGCCGCCTGGCGGATCGACGTCGGGGCCTACGACCCGGAGGAGCCGTGGGAGGACATGTTCGCCCGCTTCCTCGACGCGGTCGACCCGAGCGGGGTGCGGGCGCTGGTGGTCGGCTCCTGGGGCGAATCCTACGAGAACTACGCGACGGGGGTGCTGGCGGCGATCGCGGGGGCGCGGGACCGGCTGACCTCGCTGCGCGCGGTGTTCGTGGGGGACATCGTGATGGAGGAGGCGGAGATCTCCTGGATCTACCAGGGTCGGGTGACCGATCTGCTCGTCGCCTTCCCCGAGTTGGAGGAGCTGTGGGTCAGGGGCGGCACCGCCCTGGAGTTCGAGGAGGTCAAGCACGCGGGGCTGCGGAAGCTGGTCGTCGAGACCGGCGGGATGCCGGCGTCCGCCGTACGGGGCGTGGCCGGCGGCGAGTTCCCCGCGCTGGCCTATCTCGAACTGTGGCTGGGGACGCCGGACTACGGCGGTGACGCGTCGGTGGACGACCTGGCGCCGATCCTGTCGGGCGAGCGGCTGCCGTCGTTGACCCACCTCGGGCTGTGCAACAGCGAGATCCAGGACGAGGTGTGCGCGGCCGTGGCCTCGGCGCCGGTGGTGGCGCGCCTGGAGGCGCTGGACCTGTCGATGGGCATCCTCACCGACGACGGCGCCGCCGCGCTCCTCAGCGGCCAACCCCTCACGCATCTGAGGGAGTTGGACCTCTCCCACAACTATCTGAGCGACGCCATGCGCACCCGCCTGACGGAGACCCTGGCCCCGGCGGACGTCGTTCTCCACCTGGACCCGGACGACGCGGAGGAGGAAGAGGAGGCGGACGGCACGATGTGGCGCTATGTGGCGGTGGGGGAGTAGCCGTCCGCGCATGTTGATGAGGCTTGGCGGAGCACGTGTATCGCCTGTCACCCGGGGATACCGCACAACGGAGGAACAGGGGCCTTGATCGTGGTGAACGTCGGGGAGCACGCGGAGGAGTTCCACGGGCTGCCGGTCTTCGAGTTTCCGGGGCTCGGGGAGGGGCCGGTCGAGAGGGCGTCGTTGCCTGCGGCTGACGCGGTGGCGTGGCGGATCGGCGTCGACGTCTGGGAGCCGGAAGAGCAGTGGGAGGAGGCGTTCGCCCGGTTTCTCGACACGGTGGATGCCGCGCGCGTCCGGGCGTTGGTGATCGGCACCTGGTGGGAGCCCTACGAGATGGGGCCGGACGAGGTTTTGGCGGCGCTCGTGGGGGCGCGTGATCGACTGCCCTCGCTGCGGGCGCTGTTCCTCGGGGACATCGTGCGTGACGAGTCAGAGGTCTCGTGGATCAAGCAGGGACGGGCGACCGACCTGTTGGAGGCGTTTCCCGCGGTGGAGGAGCTGCGGGTGCGCGGCGGCATAGGTCTGGAGTTCGCGCCCCTCAGACAGGAGCGGCTGCGGGAGTTGGTGGTCGAGACCGCCGGGTTGCCGGCGGAGGCGGTGCGGGGGGTGGCGGCCTGCGAGTTTCCGGGGTTGGCCCATCTCGAACTGTGGCTGGGGCCGTCGGAGTGGGGCGGGGACGCGTCGGTGGAGGATCTCGCGCCGATCCTGTCGGGCGAGCGGCTGCCGGCCCTCACCTACCTCGGGCTGTGCAACAGCGAGATCCAGGACGAGGTGTGCGCGGCGGTGGCGTCGGCTCCGGTGGTGACCGGGCTGGAGGTGTTGGACCTTTCGATGGGGGTGTTGACGGACGAGGGGGCAGCGGCGCTGTTGGACGGCCGCTCGCTGACGCATCTGCGGCGGTTGGATCTGTCGCACAACTATCTGAGCGAGGCCATGCGCGCCCGGTTGCGGGAGGCGCTGGAGCCGGCGGGTGTCGAGGTGAACGTGGAACCGGGCAGCGCCGAGCAGCCTGGGAACAGGCGTTTCGTAGCCGTGGGCGAGTAGCGCGGGCACGATCGAGTAGGGGCGGTGGGAAGCATGAGCGGCGAGAACGCGCGGCTGTCGCTGGCGGAGTTCCACGGGCTGCCGGTCGTCGACCACCCGAGGGCTTCGGAGGGTGCGGTCGAGCGGGCATCGCTGCCGGAGGCCGGCGCGGTGGCATGGCGGGTCGGTGTCGTGGCCAGTAGGGAGACGGTCTGGGAGGAACTGTGGGGGGAGGAGTTCGCGCGCTTTCTCGCCACGGTCGACGCCGCCCGGGTGCGGGCGTTGGTCGTGGGTACCTGGGACAGCTACTACGACACCCCGTCGACCGAGTTCCTCGAAGCGGTCGTCGTGGCGCGGGAGCGACTGCCCTCGCTGCGCGCCCTCTTCGTCGGGGACATCCCGGAGGCGCCGGGACCGACCTGGATCACTCACGGGCGGATCAGTGAACTGCTGGCCGCCTTCCCCGCGTTGGAGGAGCTGGCGTTCCGCAGCGGCGAGGAGCTGGAGTTCGCGCCGTTGCGGCACGAGCGGTTGAGGCGGTTGGCGGTGGAGAGCGCGGGGCTGCCGGCCGCCGTGGTCCGGGGGGTGGGGGAGTCGGAGTTCCCGGCGTTGACTCAGCTGGAGTTGTGGTTGGGGGAGGCGAGTTGCGGCGGGGACGCGTCGGTGGAGGATCTGGCGCCGATCCTGTCGGGTGAGCGGCTGCCGGCGTTGCGGCGTCTGGGGCTGTGCAACAGCCAGATTCCGGACGAGATATGTGCCGCCCTGGCGTCGGCTCCCGTGGTGGCGGGCCTTGAGGAGTTGGACCTGTCGATGGGGCTGTTGACGGACCAGGGTGCCGCCGCGCTGCTGGGCGGCCAGCCGTTGACGCATCTGAGGCGGCTCGACCTCACCCACAACTATCTGAGCGAGGCCATGCGCGCCCGGCTGCGGGAGGCGTTGGAGCCGGCCGGCGTCGAGGTGCGGACGGAGGCGGGAGACGCCGTGGACTGGGTGCGTTTCATCGCGGTGGGGGAGTAGCCGTCCGCGATTGTCAGTGGTCCTTGGTAGAACATCCGTATCGCCCGTCACTCGGGTGATACCGCGCCAGGCGGACGAGGAACGGGGGGCGGCATGAGCGTGTACGAACGCACGGCGGGGGTCCGCGGGTTGGCGGGCGCCGCGTCCGTGCCGGCCCCCCGGTGGGCGGTCGTGGGGAATCCGGAGAACCGCAGGGTCGGCCTCTTCGCCCGGGCCGTCGAGGCCGCGGGGGGCGGGCCGCCGAGGATCGTGCCGTGGGCGCGGGTGCTGCGCGAGGGCGGGCACGCGTTCGCCGACGACGAGGTGGTGCGGCTGGACTCGCCGGGCGAGGACGCCGAGGTCGACCGGCTGCTGCGGGACCTCGACGAGCCGACGCGGGTGGAGGCCACGGGCCTGTGGTACCGCAGGCTGATGGACGCCGTCGGCACGCTGCGCGGCGGGCTGCGGCTGGACGATCCCGGGGAATTGGCCGTCCTCTTCGACAAGCGCCTGTGCCACGAGCGACTGGCCGCCGCCGGGGTTCCCGTGCCGCCGTCGGCCACCTCGGGCGCCGGCCGCCCGCCGGCCGGCTGGGAGGAAGTGAAGGCCGCCGCGAGGGAGTTGGGAACGACCCGGTTCTTCGTCAAGCCGGCGCACGGCTCGTCGGCCTCCGGCGTGCTGGCCGTCGAGACCGCGCGGGACGGCAGGGTGCGGGCGACGGTGCCCGTGGAGGTCACCCCGGAGGGCGCCCTGCACAACACGCTGCGGGTGCGGCGCCTCGGCGACGAGCGGGCGATCGCCAGGATCGTCGACGCCCTCGCCCCCGACGGACTGCATGTCGAGCGCTGGATGCCCAAGGCGTCGCTCGGCGGGAGGGTCGCCGACCTGCGGGTGGTGGTGGTCGCCGGGCGGGCCACCCACGCCGTGGTGCGCACGAGCCGGCTGCCGATGACCAACCTGCATCTCGGCGGCGAGCGAGGCGACTTGGCGGCCGTCCGCGCGCTGGCGGGGGAGAGCTGGGCGGAGGCGCTGGAGATCTGCGAGCGCGCCGCCGCCCGTTTCCCCGGCACGCTCTGCGTCGGCGTCGACCTGCTGCCGTTGACCGGCTGGCGGGAGTTCGTGGTCGGCGAGGTCAACGCCTTCGGCGACCTGCTGCCCGGGCTGACCGGCCTGCCCGGCAGCGGCGCCGAGGGCCTGGACACCTACGGCGCCCAGGTCGCCGCCGTCCACCGCGCGCCGCCCAGCGCCTCGCACCGCCACCACCCGGGGAACGACCATGCGCCACGCTGAGCAGCCGAGGCCCGACGATGCCGCCGAGGGGCCCGAGGGCGGCCCGCGGCCCGACATGAACGAGGTGGTCGGCCGCGACGACCTGCTGCTGCTCACCTTGGACACGCTCCGCTACGACGTGGCCGCCGAGTTGGCCGCCGCCGGCGAGCTGCCGGGGCTGGCGGCGCATCTCCCAGGCGGCGCCTGGGAGGAGCGGCACGCCCCCGGCAGCTTCACCTACGCCTCCCACCAGGCGATGTTCGCCGGCTTCCTGCCGACGCCGGCCCGCCCGGGGCGCCATTCCCGGCTCTTCGCCGCCCGCTTCGCCGGCAGCGAGACCACCGCCGACGGCACCTTCGTCTTCGACGCGCCGGACCTGCCGACCGCGCTCGCCGCACGCGGGTACCACACGCTCTGCGTCGGCGGCGTCGGCTTCTTCAACCAACGGGGCGCGCTGGGCCGTGTGCTGCCCGGCATGTTCACCGAGAGCCACTGGGAGCCGGAGTTCTCCGTGACCTCCCCGACCTCCTTCGAGGCGCAGGTCGCCAGGGTCGAGGAGGTCGTCGGCCGACTGCCGCCCGAGCGGCGGCTGTTCGTCTTCCTCAACGTCTCGGCGCTGCACCAGCCCAACTGGTTCCATCTCCCCGGCGCCACGCGGGAGAGCGGCGACAGCCGCGCCAGCCACGCGGCGGCGCTGCGCTACGTCGACCGCCACGTGGGCCGGCTCTTCGCCGCGATGCGCGCGCGGCGCCGCTGCTTCGCCATCGTCACCTCCGACCACGGCACGGCCTACGGGGAGGACGGCTACACCGGCCACCGCATCGGCCACCCGACGGTGTGGACCGTCCCCTACCGCCACTTCTTCCTGGAGCCGCCGGCATGACCACCACAGCGGCGCCCGTGCGCCCCTACCAGCACTACGTCTACGCCTACCCGCACAAGACGGCCTACCGCCCGCTGCCCGAGCGGCCCGCGCTGGCCGCCGTGTGGGCGGGCGAGCCGCGCGACGCGCTCTCCTTCTACGCGCACGTCCCGTTCTGCGAGGTGCGGTGCGGCTTCTGCAACCTCTTCACCAGGGTCGGCGCCCCCGAGGGCCTGACCGGCCGGTATCTCGACGCGCTGGAGCGGCAGGCCGTCGCCGTACGGGAGGCCCTCGGCGAGGAGACGCCGGTGCGGTTCGCCAACGCGGCGTTCGGCGGCGGCACCCCGACCTTCCTGGAGGCCGCCGAGCTGACCCGGCTGTGCGACATCGCGGAGCGCGTGATGGGCGTCGACCTGCGGGCCGTCCCGTTCTCCGTCGAGGCGTCGCCGGCGACCGCGACCGCCGACCGGCTGGCGGTGCTGGCCGAGCGCGGGGCCACCCGGCTCAGCCTCGGCGTGCAGACGTTCGTCGAGGCCGAGGCGCGGGCGGCGGTGCGGCCCCAGCGGCGGGCCGACGTCGAGGCGGCGCTGGGCCGGATCAGGGACGCCGCGATACCGGTGCTCAACATCGATCTCATCTACGGCATCGACGGGCAGACGGCGGCCAGTTGGCGCCGGTCGCTGGACGCGGCGCTCGCCTGGCGGCCCGAGGAGATCTATCTCTACCCGCTCTATGTCCGCCCGTTGACCGGCCTCGGCCGGCAGAGCGGCGCCGCCGGCACCGGGGAGGCGCCCGACGCCGACCTCGTCTGGGACCGCGAGCGGCTGGCGCGCTACCGCGAGGGCAGGGACCACCTGCTGGCGTGCGGCTACGAGCAGCGCTCCATGCGGATGTTCCGCCGGTCCGACGCCCCCGAGCAGGGCCCGGACGACTACGCCTGCCAGACCGACGGCATGATCGGCCTGGGCTGCGGCGCCCGTTCCTACACCTCCTCGCTGCACTACGCGTTCGACTACGCCGTCGCCATGCCCGAGGTGCGCGGCATCATCGACGCCTACACCGCCACCCGCGACTTCTCCCGCGCCGTCCACGGCCGGGCCGTCGACGGCGACGAGGCGCGCCGCCGCCATCTGCTCCAGTCGTTGCTCCAGGCCGCGGGGCTGTCGGTCGTCGACTACCGGGAGCGGTTCGGCACCACGCCCGAGGAGGACTTCGCGCGCGAGCTGGCCGAGTTGGTCGAACGCGGCTGGCTCGCCGAGGAGGACGAGGGGCGGCTGCTGCGGCTGACCCCCGAGGGGCTGGCGCACTCCGACGCGGTCGGCCCGCCGTTCTTCTCGCCGGCCGTCCACGCCGCGATGGCCGACCACGAGCTGAGGTGACGCCGTGCACCTGACCGTTCTCTACCGGGGCCCGCTCGCCTCCTGCGACTACGACTGCTCCTACTGCCCGTTCGCCAAGCGCCGCGACACCCCCGCGCAACTGCGGGCGGACAGGGCCGCGTTGGAGCGGTTCACCGGCTGGGCCGTCTCCCGCCCCGAGGAGCGGCTCTCCGTGCTCTTCACCCCCTGGGGCGAGGGGCTGACGCGCTCCTGGTACCGGCGGGCGCTCGTCGAGCTGTCGCACGCCCCCGGCGTCGCGCGGGTCGCGATCCAGACCAATCTCAGCTGCCGCACCGGCTGGCTCGCCGACGCCGACCGGGAGACCCTCGCCCTCTGGTGCACCTACCACCCGGGGCAGACGCCGCACGAGCGGTTCCTGGGCCGGACCCGCGAACTGACCGAGCTGGGCGTCAGGTTCAGCGTCGGCGTCGTCGGGCTGCCCGAGCATCTGGCAGCCGCGCGCCGGCTGCGCTCCGAGCTGCCCGCGCACGTCTACCTGTGGGTCAACGCGGCCGAAGGCCACCGATACGACGACGCCGAGGCCGCCCTGTGGACCGAGATCGACCCGCTCTTCCCGTTCAGCCGCGACCCGCACCGCTCCGCCGGGCGCCCCTGCCGCACCGGTGAGACGGTGGTCTCGGTGGACGGCGAGGGCACCGTGCGCCGCTGCCACTTCGTCGCCGACGAGCTGGGCGGCCTCTACGACGGCTCCTACCGCGCCGCCCTCGCGCCGCGCCCCTGCCCGCTCGCCGTCTGCGACTGCCACATCGGCTATGTCCACCTGGAGACGCTGCCGCTCTACGACGCCTTCGCCGGCGGCGTCCTGGAGCGCGTGCCGACCGCCGCGGCCCTCGCCGCGCCGCCCCCGGTGCCGGGGCGGCGGACGCTGCCGCTGATACCCGCGCCGGCGCGGCCGGTGGACTCCCGTTGACCAGCGCCGGTTGGCGAGCACCGGTTGATGAGCGCCGTGGACGACGGGCTGTCGCCGGATGACGGAGGTTGACCGAGTGATGACAAGGAGCGAACGCCGGTGCCAGAGTAAGAGGGTGACGTCGCCGCCCCCGCGCTCCACCCCGGACGCAGCCCACGCGGCCTCCGAGCTGGTCGAGCTGCTGGAGGTGCTGTGGGAACGCGGTCGCGACGCGGCGTCCCCCGCGCCGGTCTCCCCCTCCCAACTGCGGGTCCTGCACGTGCTGGAGCGCGAGGAGGGGATCAACCTGCGCGGTCTCGGCGAGGTGCTGGGCGCCGCGCCCTCCTCGGTGAGCAGGCTCTGCGACCGGCTTCAGGCGCTCGGCTACGTCGAGCGCGAGCAGAGCCCGGCGAGCCGCCGCGAGTTGCAGCTGTCGTTGACGCCGAGCGGGCGCGCGTTCCTCGCCGAGCTGCGCGGGCGCAGGAAGCGCGCGTTGGAGACGGCCGTCGCCGCCATGGAGCCGGGCGCGCGGCGGGCGCTCGTCGAGGGGCTCGCCGGATTCCGGGCCGCCGTCGAACGGACCCCTCACACCGTGGAACGGACCGCGCTCGCCGTCGAAGAGCCCGCAGCCGTCGTGCGACAGGCCGTGCCCGCCGTCGAAGAGCCCGCGCCCGTCGCCCCACACGTTCCGCCCGCCCCGCCCGTTCCGGCGGAACACGCGGGCCGCGAAGGCGAGGGCGCCGGGCGCCCCGCCTCCCCGACCCCCGCGTCCCCGACCCCCGCCGAGCCGGCCGCCTGGGGGGACCGGGCCGGGGGCGGACCGGGGCCGCGTACTCTCGGGGGGCGCGTCGGCGCCCCCGAGGCCACGGCGGGATAACGACCGGCGTCACGGCGGCCGTTCGGGTTACGGCGACAGAGCGGGAAGGCTAAAGTTTGCCGAGCGGCAACTATGGGCTTTTCACACGTCGATGACATCCAGGACGCCTCGGGGGAAGGGCGGGAGCGCCGGTGCGACCGCGGTACGAGAGGGTTTGATGTGAGTGCCATCGAGTCGGCGGGGCGGGCCCGGGTGGCCCGCGCTCTGCGCGACCACGAAGCGGAGATCGCGGAGAACTGGATCAATCTCCAGGTCGAGCAGGACGTGCTGGTCGCCGGCATCGGCGAGGGCGAGCTCAGGGGCGAGGCCGACCAGCTGGTCGCCTCCCTGCGGGGCGCGCTGGCCGACGAGGAGTTGCCGACCGCCCGGCTCGCGAGCGAACACGCCGAGCTGCGCCGCACCCTGGCCGAGCTGTCCCTGCGCCGCGCGCGCGGCGGCGCGACCCCCGCGGCCATCTCGCTCGCCGTCCTCGCGCTGAAGGACGTGGTGCTGGAGATCCTGCGCCGTTCCACGCGCGACGCCACCGAGCTGTTCGAGGCGGCCGTGGTGCTCAACCGCGTGCTGGACGCCGGCGGGATCCTCGCGTTCGACCAGTATGTGGCGACCCGCGAGGAGATCATCAGCCGTCAGAGCCGACAGCTGATGGAGCTGTCCACCCCCGTCGTCCGCCTCTGGCGCCACGTGTTGGCCGTGCCGCTGATCGGCACCCTGGATACCAGCCGCACCCAGGTCGTGATGGAGAGCCTGCTCCAGTCGATCAAGGACGACGAGGCGCAGGTCGCCATCATCGACATCACCGGCGTCGCCGCCGTGGACACCTCGGTGGCCCACCATCTGATGCAGACCGTCGCCGCCGTGCGGCTGATGGGCGCCGACTGCGTGATCAGCGGCATCCGACCACCGATCGCGCAGACCATCGCGCAGCTCGGCGTCGACCTCTCCGCCATCCTGACCCGCGCCACCCTCGCCGACGCGCTCGCCGCCGCCCTGCGGATCACCGGCGACGCCCCGCTGCCCGCCGGCGTGGGAGGCGGCTCGTGACCGGGGTGCGCCGCGCGACCGGCGTGCCGATCCTGCGGCTTGGCGACGTGCTGGTCACGGGGCTGCTGGAGGAGCTGGACGACCGGTCGGCGACGGCCTTCCTCGACGAGCTGACCGAGCGCATCACCGCCGAGGGCGCCAAGGGCGTGCTGATCGACATCTCCCGGCTGACGATCATCGACTCGTTCGTGGCCCGCACCCTGAGCGAACTGACCACCACCGCCCGCCTGCTGGGCACCCGGGTGATCGTCGCCGGGATGCGGCCACCCGTCGCCATCACCCTCGTGGAGCTGGGGCTGCGGCTGGACGGCGTGGAGACCGCGCTCACCGCCGAACGCGGAATGGCCGCCCTGGGCTGGTTCCGCACCGCTTCTTCCCAGGAGGTCGGGCATGGCGACCATGCCGGATGAGCCGTCCGTGCGGCTGGCCAGCCGGCAGGCGCCGCCGTTCGCCGGACCACCGGGGCCGGTGACCAGCCGCAGCGAGCACCCGGTGCGCGTCGAGGAGGACCTGATGGAGGCGCGGCACGCGGTGCGCGCCGCCGCCCTCGCCGTCGACCTCGGCCTGGTCGACCAGACCCGCGTCGTCACCGCCGCCAGCGAACTGGTGCGCAACGCCTACATCCACGGCGGAGGCGGCGTCCTGGTGATCGAGCAGCTCAGCCGCAAGGGCGGGCGCGGCATCCGGCTGACCGTCAGCGACGACGGGCCCGGCATCCCCGACCTGGACGCCGCGCTGGACGACGGCTTCAGCACCGGCGCCGGCCTCGGCCACGGCCTCGGCGGCGCCCGGCGCCTGATGCACGAGTTCGACGTCGAGTGCCCGCCGGGTGGCGGTACCACCGTCCGCGTCACCCGCTGGGCACCCGGGTGACGCGCGGGTGACCAGCCCCTCCCTGCCCCGGGTCACCCGGCAGGTGCGCGTCGACCATGTCTCGGCCGTTCATCTCGCCCTCACCGAGGCCCGCGCGCTGGCGCGGACGCTTCGACTGCCGGGCGCGCTCCCCGAGAAGGCCGCGGTCCTCGCCAGCGAGCTGGCCACCAACCTCGACAAGCACGCCCGCGACGGCGTCCTCTACCTCCAGCCGCTGCCCCGCGGCGGCGGCCTCGAACTGACCGCCGTCGACCGCGGCCCCGGCATCGTCGACGTGCGCGCCGCGCTCGCCGACGGCTTCTCCACGACCGGCACCCTCGGCAGCGGCCTCGGCGCGGTCCGCCGGATCGCCGACACCCTGACCCTCCACTCCGATCCGCGCGGCACCCTGGCCCGCGCCACCCTGACCGCGCCGGGCGCGCGGGAGCCCGGTCCGCTCGGCGCGATCTGCCTGCCGGCCGTCCCCCACGACGCGCCGGATCCCGTGTCGGGAAGCACCGGCCGGGACGGGGAAGGGGAGGCGTCCTGCGGCGACGCGTTCGCCGTGCGGGAGACCCCGGACGGCCGCACCGTCGCCGTCATCGACGCGCTGGGCCACGGCCCCGAGGCCCAACGGGCCGCCGACAGCGCGCTGGCCGTCTTCGACGAGGACCCCTCGGCGCCGCTCACCGAGCTGCTCACGCGTCAGCACCGCGCGCTGCGCCGTTCGCGCGGCGCGGCCGTCGCGCTGCTGCGACTGGGCGCCGAGCAGGCCGAGTTCGCGGCCGTCGGCAACGTGCGGCTGGTGCGGATCGGTCTGGAACGGCCGCACGGCGGGCCGGCCGGACCTCCCGGCATCGTCGGCTACACCCTGCCGCGCCTGGTCACCCACCGGCTGCCGCGCGTGCCGGGGGAGACCCTGCTGCTGCACACCGACGGCATCGCCCCCGGCTGGTACCGGGCGCCCGCCGAGGAGCCGCCCCGGCTGCCGCCGACCCTGCTCGCCCCGTTTCTCGCCCATCGCCACCGACGGGTCCGCGATGACGCGGCGATCGTCGCCATCCCCACGTGAGGCCATGAACAGCAAGGACAGCAACCGCTTCGCCGATCTCGACGGACTGCGCCGGGCCGTGCGGCAGATCGCCAGGCGCCACGGCCTGCCCGTCGACCTGCGCGCCCGGCTGGTCGTCTCGGTCAGCGCGGTGGCCGGCGCGGAGTTGGCCGCCGGGCGCCCCGTCACGCTGGAGAGCGCCCTGCGCCAAGCCGCCGCGCGCCCCCCGCTGCTCGCCGTGGCGTGCCGCTGGGCCGACCGCGAGACCGTGCCCGACCTGGCCGAACTCCCGCTGCCCGCCGAGGTGGACGACGACGGTTCCGTCCGCTGGGAGCTGCCGGTGACCTGGAAGGAGCGCTCCGGGCACCGGGACCCCGAGGACCAGGCGCTGGAGCACGAGCTCCAGCACGCGCTGGCCAGGGCCGACGCCCTCGCCGCCGACCACCGTCGCCTCAAGCACGAGCTCTCCGAGACCAACAGCGGAGTGCTGGCCCTCTATGTGCAGCTGGAGGAACGCGACGAACGGCTGCGCCGCGCCCACGGCAAGACCCTCCGGGAGCTGGAGGACGCGCTGCGCCCGCCGCCCGTCGAGGTCGAGGGCGTCGAGATGGCCGTGCACTACGCGCCGGCCGGCACCGACGCGCCCACCGGCGGCGACCTCTACGACTGGTTCACGCTGCCGGACGGCTCGATCCACATCACCGTCGTGGACGCCCTCGGCCACGGCGTGACCAGCACCCGTTCCGCGCTCAACGTGACCCACGCGGTGCGCACCCTGGTGCTGGAGGGGCACCGGCTGGACCGGGTGGTGGCCCGCACCGACGAGGTGCTGCACCCCTTCGACCCGGCGCTGATGGCCACGTTGCTGCTGGTGCGGATCGACCCGGCGAGCGGCGAGGTCACGCTGGCCAACGGCAGCCATCCGCCGGCCCTGGTGATGCGCCGGGACGGACAGCACGGCTATCTCGACCTGAAGGGGCGCGGCATCGGCTTTCCCATGGCCGGCTCCGACGAGATGCTCACGACCCGGCTGGACCCCGGTGACCTGCTGGTCCTCTACACGGACGGGCTGACGGAGAGCCGGAAGAACCCGCTGGAGGGCGAGGCCAGGCTGGTCGAGGCCGCCGCCCGCGTGACGGGCGCGCCGATCGCCGACATCCCCGGCCGGCTGGCCGAGGAGATGCACACGGTCATCCTGCACCCGGACGACACCCTGGCCCTGGCGATCCGCCGCACCCCGGCGGCCACCGCGCCGCCGCCCGCTCCGTGAACCCGCGCCCGCCCGGCGCCGCGGCGGCTACCGTGTGCGGGATGGAAGGCACCGACCCCGCGCGTGACCGCGCCGCCGCCCGCCCGCGGGTGCTGCTCTCCTGCGCGACCTCGATCGACGGGTTCCTCGACGACCGCACCGACCGCCGGCTGGTGCTCTCCGGCGCCGAGGACCTGGACCGGGTGGACGCGGTGCGGGCCGCGTCGGACGCGATCCTGGTCGGGGCGGCGACCGTCCGCGCCGACGACCCCCGGCTGCTGGTGCGTTCCGCCGCACGCCGTGCCGCCCGTGAGGCGGCGGGGCTGCCGGCCGACCCGGCCCGGGTGGTGCTGACCGGCAGCGGCCGGCTCGACCCCGGGGCCCGGGTGTTCACCGTGGGCGGTGGGGAGCGGCTGGTCTACTGCCCCGGGGAACGGGTGCCGGGCGCGGTCGCCGCGCTCGGCGGCGCGGCCACGGTGGTGGCCGGCGGCGACCCGCTGGACGTGCCGCGCGTCCTGGCCGACCTGCGCGGGCGCGGGGTGCGCTCGCTGATGGTGGAGGGCGGTGGCGAGATCCACACCGCGTTTCTCGCCGCCGGTCTCGTCGACGAACTGCACCTGGTGGTCGCGCCGTTCCTGCTGGGGGAGAGGGGCCGGCCGCGCTTCACCAGGACGGTCGCGTTCCCGCAGGGCCCTGAGCACCCGATGCGGCTGGCCGAGACCCGCCGGCTGGGGGAGTGCGTCCTGCTCCGCTATCTGACCGGCCCGGCGCACGAGACCGACGACGGGGCCGACGACGGGACTGACAAGGAGACCGACGACGGGACCGCGGGCGCGTCCGCCGTCGAGGGGAGGGCGGTATGAACGAGCCCCGTTCACCCGGGGGCCTGCCGACGGCTCGGGAGCGGCGCCGCCGGCTGCGGGAGACGCTGGAGCTGGCCCGGCGCTGCCCGCCCAGCCCGACCGCCTTCGCGGTGGGCGCGGTGATCGTCGCCGCCGACGGCACCAGGATGGCCACGGGCTACTCGCGCGAGACCCACCCCGCCGACCACGCGGAGGAGGCCGCCCTCGCCAAGCTCGCCCCCGACGACCCGCGGCTGGCCGGCGCCGTTCTCTACAGCTCCCTCGAACCCTGCGGTCAGCGCGCCTCCCGCCCCGCCACCTGCGCGGAACTGATCATCGCCGCCGGTATCCCCACCGTCGTCTACGCCTGGCGCGAGCCCCCGCTCTTCGTGACGGCGGCCGGCGACCACCGGCTGCGCGCCGCCGGGGTGACCGTCCTGGAGGAGCCCGAACTCGCCGCCGAGGCACGCGAGATCAACCGCGCGCTCTTCTCGGACCCCGGGACCGTCCCCGACCCCGAGCCCCCGCCGCGCCCCGAAGCCCTGTAAGCCCTGTAAGCCCCCGATCACCTTCCCTGAACGACAGGACGACAGAGCGACAGGACGACAGGGCGACAGGGCCCGCACGGGAAAACCCCGGTACCCAGGGCCCGCCTCCGCTTGGGCGGACCCCAGGCACCGGGGGCGAGGGGTACGCGGTCAGTTCACCGCCGGCCGGTTCGGTTCACCACCGGCCGGTTCAGCTCACCGGGGTGAAGTCCCGCGCGCCGATGAAGCTCGGCCGGCGCACCGGAGCGGCGAACGGTTCGACCGCCGTGTTCTCCACGCTGTTGAAGACGATGAACACGTTGCTGCGCGGATAGGGCGTGATGTTGTCGCCGGAGCCGTGCATGCAGTTGCAGTCGAACCAGGTGGCCGACCCGGCCTTCCCCGTGAAGAGGTGGATGCCGTGCCGGTCGGCGAACCCGGTCAGCGCCTCGTCCGACGGGATGCCGGCGTCCTGCATCTGGAGGGACTTCTTGTAGTTGTCCTCCGGGGTCTCGCCCGCGCACCCGAGGAAGGTCAGGTGCGAGCCGGGCATGATCATCAGCCCACCGTTGGTGTCGTAGTTCTCGGTGAGCGCGATCGAGACCGAGACCGTCCGCATCCGGGAGAGTCCGTCCTCCGCGTGCCAGGTCTCGAAGTCCGAGTGCCAGTAGAAGCCGCTCGCCCCGAAACCGGGCTTGACGTTGATCCGGCTCTGGTGGACGTAGACGTCCGAGCCGAGGATCTGCCGGGCCCGGTCGACGACCCTGGGGTCGCGGACCAGACCGGCGAAGACGTCGCTGATCCGGTGCACCTCGAACACCGACCTGATCTCGCCCGACCGGGGTTCCACGACGGAACGCTCGTCGGCACGCACCCCGGGGTCGGTCACCAGGCGGTCGAGTTCCGCTCGGTAGGTGGCGACCTCTTCGGGAGTGATCAGCTGGTCGATGGCCGCGAAGCCGTCCCGCTCGAACGAGCCCAACTCGTCGCCGCTGAACGGCCCCGGGGTCCCCGGCTCGGACCACACCACCGGGTCCTGCCGGGGGGTGGCCACCTCGGTGGCCCCGCGGGTCGGGTACAGGTCTGCGGTGCGTTCGGGTGCGGTGGTCATAGTGCTCCCTTCGTATCGATCAGGCTTCGGTCAGCAGCGGGTAGACCCCGTTCTCATCGTGGTCCTCCCGGCCGGTGACCGGGGGGTTGAACACGCACATCACGCGGAAGTCCGTCTTCGGGCGGACGGTGTGCCGCTCGTGGCCGTCCAGGAGGTAGAGGGTGCCCGGCTTGATGAGGTGCTTCTCGCCGGTCTCCTCGTTGGTCAGCTCCGCCTCGCCCTCGACGCAGAAGACCGCCTCGATGTGGTTGGCGTACCACATTGTCGTCTCGGTACCCGCGTAGAGCACCGTCTCGTGAAAGGAGAACCCGACGCCTTCCTTGGCCAGCAGCAGCCGCTTGCTGCGCCAGGTGCCGGAGGCGGACTTCACGTCGCGGTCGGTTCCCTCGATGTCGCTGAGCGATCGCACGATCACGTTGGTGCGCTTCCTTTCCTTCTGTGGATTTCTGTTTCCCGCCGGTGGACCCCGGCGGACCGGTGGTGGTCCAAGGGGACGGCGCCCCCCGACTCGCGGGGGACGCCGGTGGGGTCCTGGGGTGGGGGTCAGTCGGTCTCGCGTACGGCCCTGGTCAGGATGCGCAGGCCCTCGTCCAGCTCCTCGGGCGTGGCGGTCAGCGCCGGCAGCAGCTTGACGACCTCGCTCTGCGGGCCGGAGGTCTCGATCAGCATCCCCAGCTCGAACGCGCGCTGGCAGACCCGGCGCGCGCGGTCGGCCTCGTCGAAGGTGAGCCCCCAGACCATGCCGCGCCCCCGGTAGCTCGCGCCGGCGTGCGCGTGCTCCACGGCCAGGGCGCTGAGGGCGTTCTCGATCTGCTCGCCCCTGCTGAGGGTCTGCTTCTCCATCTGGCCGTCGGCCCAGTAGGTGTTGAGCGTGGCGGAGGCGGTGACGAACGCCGGGTTGTTGCCCCGGAACGTGCCGTTGTGCTCGCCCGGCTCCCACACGTCCAGCTCGGGGCGGAAGAGGCACAGCGACATCGGCATCCCGTAGCCGCTGATGGACTTGGAGACGGTGATGATGTCGGGGACGATGCCGGACTCCTCGAACGAGAAGAACGCGCCGGTCCGCCCGCAGCCCATCTGGATGTCGTCGACGATCAGCAGCATGTCGTGGCGTACGCACAGGTCGGCCAGCGCCCGCAGCCACTCCGGCCGGGCGACGTTGACCCCGCCCTCTCCCTGCACGGTCTCGACGATGACGGCGGCGGGCTTGTTGAGCCCGGAGCCGGTGTCCTCCAGCAGCCGCTCGAACCAGATGAAGTCGGGGGTCTGCCCGTCGAGGTAGTCGTCGAACGGCATCGGCGTGCCGTGCACCAGCGGGATGCCGGCGCCGGCCCGCTTGAACGCGTTGCCCGTCACGGCGAGCGCGCCGAGCGACATGCCGTGGAAGCCGTTGGTGAACGAGACGATCGACTCCCGGCCCTTCACCTTGCGGGCCAGCTTCAGCGCCGACTCGACCGCGTTGGCGCCGGTCGGGCCGGGGAACATCACCTTGTGGTCCATGTCCCTGGGGGAGAGCACCACGTCGCGGAAGGTCTCCAGGAAGGCGCGCTTGGCCGTGGTGGACATGTCCAGGCCGTGGGTGACGCCGTCGCGCTCCAGGTAGTCGATGAGGGCGCGTTTGAGGACCGGGTTGTTGTGGCCGTAGTTCAGCGACCCGGCGCCCATGAAGAAGTCGAGATAGGTGTGGCCGTCCTCGTCGTACAGATAGCTGCCGCGCGAGCGGTCGAAGACCGTCGGCCAGTTGCGGCAGTAGCTGCGCACCTCGGACTCAAGGGTCTCGAAGATGCTCAGGTCGGGCTGGGTGATGGTCACAGCGGATCTCCAGGTGAGGCGAAGAGTGGTCGTCGGGTCAGCGCGCGGCGGCGACGTCGGGGACGCGGATCGGGCCGATCCGGTACAGCACTTCGGGCTGGTGGCCGCTCTCGGGGAACACCTGGCTGTCGAAGAGCACCTCGCGTCGCACGGAGGCGAGGTGCCGTTCGGCGAAGGCGGCGAACAGCCGGTTGGAGGCGGTGTTGTCCGGTGTGACGGTGGTCTCGATGGTGGTCACCCCCAGCTCCTCGCCCGTCCGGCGGGCCAGGGCGTCGAGCATCGCGGCGGCGAGGCCGCGTCCCCGCTGTGCGTGGTCGACGGCGACCTGCCAGATGAGCAGGGTCGTCGGAGCGTCAGGGCGTACGTATCCGGTGATGAAGCCGACCGGTTCGCCCGACGCGTCTCTGGCCACGATAGAGGTGCCGGCGTAGTCACGGCACCACAGCAGGTAACTGTACGAAGAGTTCAGGTCAAGAACGCGGGAGTCCTTGGCGATCCGCCAGAGGATGGCCCCGTCCGCCAGCTGTGGTGTGTCGAGCGTGAGCTCGTTTCCTTGTTCCACTGTCCCGGCTATTTCCTGGTAATCGACGGCACGTGCATGGTCTGCTTGTGCGGGGGTCATGCGAATTGAATTTACCCAGCATGAGTGGAAAATGCATCGCCGACCGGGGTTAACGGGGGTGGGGGAGATGTGTTACGCGCGCGCGTGGGTCGGGCGAGGAGTGGCGGCGAAACGAGGGGGTTTGTCCGTTAGTTACCGGACAAAACGGGCGCGCTCGTGCGCTTGGTCACATATTCGTAACGACGGTGTGACCCTGTTGGCCTGGCGGTGTGATGTTGGGGGCACCCTCGGGCGTGTCGGTTTAGGGATCAGAAAACCGGGAAGAAGCGCCTCGATCCCTCACCCCGATAAACCCGGGAAACGGCTGTCGAATTTCCGGCGGACCGCCGGTGTCCCGGATGCTGGAAGTCTTCTCCGTCCGATGCGCTGAAGACGCGGAAAAGATTATGCGGATCACCGGTGGCAAATGCCAGCCGGAGAGGGCCGGTCAGCTGAACCCACCGCCGCCCTCCACCGCGCCGCCCGGCCCCTCGCCGGTGATCAGATAGCGGTCGAACGCCGCGTCCCTCGGCCCCTCGCCGTGCTCGTACTGCGCGGCGAAGACATGCGCGCCCTCCGCGACCTCCCGGCCCTCCCGCAGCTCCCAGCGGAAGACCAGGTCCCCGCCCTCCTCCCCGGTGGTGAACACGAAGTCCTCCTCCGGCGGAGTCCGCCAGCCGCCCGTCGGCCGCGCCGCCTCGTCCGCGACCACCCGCACCTCCACGGTCAGAGCCGTCAACGGGTGGCTTGTTTCGAGCGTGACCTCACTCTGCGACCAGTACGGGTTGTCGTCCCGGTAGACCTCGCCCGACGTGGCCAGCGTGCCCCGCGCCGACGGCGAGGCCGCCGTCGCTTCGCCCCGCTCGCCCCCGCCCAGCCAGCCGCCGACCAGCACGGCCGCCCCGAGCACGCAGCCCACCGCGCCCACCGCCCCCGCCACCAGCCGCCTCCGCCGGCGGCGCGACGCGGCGGCGACCGGGTCGGGCGCGGCCATCCCGCGCGCGACGCGCGCCCGCATCCGCTCCCGGTCGGGCCGGTGCCCGGCCGCAGCCGCCCGCAGCAGCTCCCGCGCGTCCTCGCGGTCGGCCATCGGCACTCGTCCTCTTCCGGTTCGGCGGTCGCGCGGCGGGCGGACGCGCGGGTGCGCGGTCGCTCACCCGCCGCGATGCTGGAGCGGGCCGGCGGACAGCGCCCGCAGCATCTCCGGGGCCCCGCCCGCCTCCTCCGCGCGGACCTCGGTCCGGCTCAACAGGCGCTGCATCTCGGCCAGTCCGCGCGAGGTCTGGCTCTTCACCGTACCCACCGAGATGCCCAGCGTCCGCGCGGTGTCGCGTTCCGAGAGGTCGAACGCGTGGCGTAACACCACGCACGCGCGTTTGCGGTACGGCAACCGCGCCAGCGCCGCTCTGACGTCCAGCACCGCGGGCACGTCGGGCCCCTCGGTCTGCTCCGCCTGCCCCGCCGAGAAGAGCGCGATCCGGCGGCGTTCCCTCATCCGGGCGCGGATCTGCGAACGGGCGAGGTTCGCGACCACGCCTCTGGCGTAGGCCAGCGGCCGTTCCGCTTCGGTCATCCGGTTCCAACGGTGCCAGATCGCGACCAGGGCGTCGGCGGCGAGATCGTCGGCGCCCTCCCTGCCGCCGTCGCCGCCGAGCAGCAGATAGGCGAGTCGGGAGAGTTCGACATGGTGACGCTCGAAGAAGGCGTGGAAGTCTTCGCTGGGGCTGGCCACGCCGGCCTCCTCGGGGGTGCGGCTCCTCAATGCCTGCCGACGGCGTTTGTTCGACAGGTCGTGCGGTGTCCGTGACGTCGCCCAGCCCCGGGAGTTGGGAGCGTAGCAGGGGATCGGTAGGCTGCCGAGGCTCGTGAACCGGCCGGTATGAGACGAGTTCTCGACCGGGTCGCCGCCGCGGCGGCGACCCGGAGCCGGCGCCGCCCGTCGATTCCGCCCCAGGGAGGTCCCGTTGTCGAACGGTCAGGTGCTGCGCGTCACGGGCCGGGTACTGACCGGCCCGGCCGCCGCCGCGGACGAGGGGGAGGTGCGCGACGAGGTCTGGGTCGTCGACGGTCGGATCAGCCTCACCCCGCCGGCCTCCACCCGCGAGGTCACCACGGTCCGCGGCTACGCGCTGCCCGGCCTGGTCGACGCCCACTGCCACGTCGGTCTCGGTCCCGAGGGCGCCGTCGACGCGGAGACCTCCGAGGCGCAGGCGACGGCCGAACGGGAGGCAGGCGCCCTGCTGTTGCGCGACGCCGGCTCGCCGGCCGACACCCGCTGGATCGACCGGCGCGAGGACCTGCCGCGCGTCATCAGGGCGGGACGCCACATCGCCCGCCCGCGCCGCTACATCAGGAACTACGCCCACGAGATCGAGCCGGAGGAACTGCCCGACCGGGTGCGGCGCGAGGCGCGCGCCGGCGACGGCTGGGTGAAGCTGGTCGGCGACTGGATCGACAGGGAACGCGGCGACCTCGCCCCGCTCTGGCCGGCCCACGCGCTGCGCGAGGCCGTCGCCGCCGCCCACGAGGAGGGCGCCAGGGTCACCGCGCACTGCTTCGCCGAGGACTCCCTGCGCGACCTGGTCGAGGCGGGCGTCGACTGCGTCGAGCACGCCACCGGGCTCACCGAGGAGACCATCCCGCTCTTCGCCGAGCGCGGCGTCGCGATCGTGCCGACGCTGGTCAACATCGCCACCTTCCCGAAGCTGGCCCGGGCCGGCGAGCGCCGTTACCCGCGCTGGGCCGCCCACATGCGGCGGCTCCACGAACGCCGTCACGCGACCGTGCGCGCCGCCTGGGAGGCCGGCATCCCGGTCTACGCCGGCACCGACGCCGGAGGCTCGCTCGCCCACGGCCTGATCGCCGCCGAGGTCGGCGAACTCGCCGCCGCCGGGCTGCCCCCGCTGGCCGCGCTCTCCGCCGCCACCTGGGGGGCACGCGACTGGCTCGGCCGGCCGGGGCTGACCGAGGGCGCCCCCGCCGACCTGGTCGTCTACGCCGAGGACCCGCGCCGCGACCTCACCGCGCTGGCCCGCCCCCACCGGGTGGTGCTGCGCGGCCGGATCGTGGGCTGAGGCGCGCGGGATGTGGTAGGCGCCGGCGTGCACGCCGGCCCGCAGTGCGAACGGGGAACGCCCGTGCGGCCCGACGTTCCCTCGTATGAGTGAAGTGACCTCTGATGGTCATTGATCACCCCCGGCAGGCCGAAGGATGGCGGCGTCCCGGTCGCCGCCGTGCCTGTCCCTGTTCGCGCGGCGGCGACGTTCACCATCTCGTGGGGGTTCATCACCCGTGTTCAACTCTGCCTTCGGGCGGTCCATCTCCCTTGCCCTGGTGGCCGGTTGCGGCGCGCTCCTGGCGGGCGCCACGCCCGCGGTCGCCGACGAAGGGCCGGAAGGGGAGACCCACGGCACCGCGAACGCCGCGGTGCTGCGCACCACGCTCGACGTCTCACTGCTGGACGGCGCGGCCAACCTGCCGCTGAACCTGGCGCTCAACGAGGTCAGCGCCCCGGCCGACGGGTCCCAGGCCGACGAGACGCTGCTCACCGCGACGCTGGACGGGGTGGCCGACGGCCGGCCGTTCGACGTGCTGCGCGCCGAGGTCGCCGGCGCCGAGGCCACCGCCGACGGGTCGGCCGCCACCGCCGACTCCGAGCTGGTCGGCGCCCGCGTCCAGCTGCCGGGGCTCGGCGCGCTCTCGCTGATCGAGCTGAGCGCCGTGCACTCCCGCGCGCACTGCGCCGTCGGCGAGACCCCCGTCGCCGAGACCACCGTGCCGGCCAGCGCCACGGTCCTCGGCCGGGAGGTCACCCTCGACTCCACCGGCGAGACCCGGCTGGAGGTGCCCGGCGTCGGCGAGGTCACCCTGGCCCTGGGCCAGCGCGAGACCACCGACACCTCCGCCGCCGCCACCGCGCTCGAACTGGCCGTGGAGATCAACCCGTTGGAGCTGAACGTGGCGACCGTCAGCGGCCGGGTCACCCTGGCCGAGGCCGCCTGCACCACCCCGGTCGGCGCGCCGGCGCCCGAGGAGGAGTCGGAGGAGCCCGACGCCGAGGAGCCCGAGGGGCCGGCGCCGCAGAGCGGGGGCGAACGCCCGGCCGGCGACCTCGCCGAGACCGGCGGCGGCTCCGCCACCCCGTACGTGGTCGGCGGTGGCCTGGCGCTGCTGGCCGTGGGAGCGGGCACGGTGGTGCTCGCCCGCCGTCGCGCGGCGTGAGGCGGTCGCGCTGACCGGCCGTTGACCGGTTGCCGCACGCGCGGGGGCCGGTGCCCGGCGAACATCGCCGGGCACCGGCCCCCGCCGCCGGGCCGGGGGCGGGGGCGTCAGGCGGCGATGATCCAGATGCCGTAGCAGACGGCCGCCGCGCACAGCCCGAAGGAGAGATAGCCGGCCGACCTCGCCGGGGCACCGCTCCTCGGCCCGCTCGTCCGGATGCCGAGCGAGAAGAGCCCGACCACGGCCACGGTCAGCAGCACCGACACCAGGATGACCTGGCCCAGCACGTCCCATTCGATGTTCATCGTCTGTGAGGACCTTCGCGTTTCGAGGTGTTTCCGGGATCGAGGTGTTACCGGGGTGCGTCGTGTTACCCGGGTGCGGGCGTCAGGAGGCGCTCGGGCCGGGACGCCCGGCCGTCGAGTCCGCCGGCGCGGTCCGCTGCTCCGCCTCCGGGTCGACGACCGGCGGCGCGAGCACGGCCAGGGCCGGCTCCTCGTCCCCCGCGGCCGACGTGCTCACCGTCGAGGGGTTCACCGCCGCCGACCCGTTCACCGAGGCCGTGTCCACCGAAGCGGTGTCCAGCGAAGCCTTGTCCACCGAGACCGTGTTCACCGGGGCCGTGGAGGAGTCGTTCACCGTCCCGTTCACCTTCCCGGTGCCCGAGGCCTCCGCCACCGAGGCGTCCGTCACCGGCTCCTCGTCCCGTACGGCGACGGTCTCCTCGGCCGGCAGGGCGTCCGGGTCGTCGTCGTTGACGTTGTCGGAGGAGACCGGCCGGCGGCGCGAGCGCGCCCAGATGGCGCCGCTCACCACGATCAGCAGCACCGCGACCGTCGCCACACCCCAGTCGCCCTGCTCGGCCAGCAGCGCGCCCAGCGCGCCGACCAGGCCGGCGGCCGGCAGCGTCAGCAGCCACGCCACGACCATCCGGGAGACCGTGTTCCACCGGATGACGCCGCCGCGCCGCCCCAGCCCGGAGCCGGTCACCGCGCCCGAGCAGACCTGGGTGGTGGAGAGCGCGAACCCCATGTGGGAGGAGGCCAGGATGGTCGTCGCCGCGCTCGTCTGGGCGGCGAAGCCCTGCGGCGGCTGGATGTCCGTCAGGCCCTTGCCCAGGGTGCGGATGATCCGCCAGCCGCCGAGGTAGGTGCCCAGCGCGATGGCCACGCCCGCGGAGGTGATGACCCACAGCGGCGGGTCGGAGTCCGGCGCCAGCGAACCGCCGGCGATCAGCGCCAGCGTCATCACGCCCATGGTCTTCTGCGCGTCGTTGGTGCCGTGCGCGAGGGAGACCAGCGCGGCGGAGGCGATCTGCCCGGCGCGGTAGCCCTTGGCGCTGGTGGCCCGGTCGGCGTCCCTGGTGACGCGGTAGGTCAGCCGGGTCGCCATGGTCGCCGCGACCCCGGCCACCAGGGGGGCCACCACGGCGGGGATGATCACCTTGGTGATCACCGCGTCCCCGTTGATCGCGCCGAAGCCGACCGAGGCGACGGTGGCGCCGATCAGGCCGCCGAAGAGCGCGTGCGAGGAGCTGGAGGGGAGCCCGGCGAGCCAGGTGAGCAGGTTCCAGACGATCGCGCCCACCAGCCCGGCGAAGATCACTTCGGGCTGGATGCCCGCCTCCTCGTCGATGATCCCGCCGGAGATGGTTCTGGCGACCTCGACGGAGAGGAACGCTCCGACGAGGTTGAGTATCGCCGACATCGCGACCGCGGGTTTGGGTTTCATCGCCCCGGTCGAGATGGTGGTGGCCATCGCGTTGGCCGTGTCGTGGAAGCCGTTGGTGAAGTCGAACGCCAAAGCCGTGATGATCACGATCGCGATCAACAGCGTGAAGTGTTCCATGTACCGGACAATCGTTCGGCGGGGTGGGGGCAAGCGGAGTTAACGTAGGGTGAATAGGTGAACGGAAGATGAATGAACGGCGGCGTAACGCTGTTGCTTCGATCCTTTTTTCGGCAGGCCCCTCCGGGGGCCGGAGGCCGATACCCGCCGAATGGCGTTCCGCCTGGCGGGAGTTGGTGCGGGCCGCCCGGCGGACGGTCACCGATGGTCTGGTCGTCGGCACCTCGGGTAACCTCTCGGTCCGCCTCGGCGAGACGGTCCTCGTCACGCCAAGTGGCGTTCCGTACAACGAACTCGGGCCCGGCGACCTCCTCGCCGTCGACCTCGAAGGCCGGGTCGTGGCCGGACGGCTGAGGCCGACGAGCGAACTCCCGCTCCATCTCGCGGTCTACCGGGAGAGCGAGGCCGGCGCGGTGGTGCACACGCACGCCGCCCGCGCGACGGCGGTCTCCACGCTGGTCGACGAGGTGCCCACGATCCACTACATGGCGGCGGCCATGGGCGGGCCGATCAGGGTGGCACCGTACGCGACCTACGGCTCGGACGAGTTGGCCCGCGCGGCGCTCACGGCGCTGGAGGGGCGCAGCGCGTGTCTGCTGCGCAACCACGGCACCCTGGTCCACGGGCGCGATCTGCGGCAGGCGATGGACCACACGGCGCAGCTGGAATGGATGTGCGAGGTGTGGCTCGCGGCCAGCTCCGTCCCCGGCCGTCAGCCGACCCTGCTCGACGAGGCGCAGCTGGCGGAGGTGAGCGAACGCCTGCGTGACTACGGCAACGGGACGCGCCGCTGAGGTCCTTCGACGGGCACGGCCACCGTCGCGGTGGCCAGGGGCGTCACCGTCCGCTGTCGGCCACCCGCCGGGGTGCGGTCGGCTCCCCGCCCGGTTCGGCCGCCCCACCCCGGAGGGCGCGCGGCTCCCCGCGCCCCGGCGGGGCGCGACGCCCGAACGGGGGGCGCCACGTGGCCCTCTCCCCGGCGCGCTCCCATGCTGGGGTCATGCGACGGCGGATCACGGCGGCGGTCGCCGCCAGCACGGTGTTGGCGGCCGGGGTCGGACTGAGCACGGCCGCGGTGGCCCGGTGGGCCACCCGCACGGCCCTCGGCGCGGCCGGCGCCGGCCGGCCGCTCGGCTTCGCCGGCGTCCGCTTCGCCGTGCACGGCAGCACGCCCGAGACCGTCACCCTCACCCGTTCCCCTCTCTCCCTGCGCCCCGGCACCTACCGGCTCACCGGCCGCCACGGCTCCGCCGTCGTCGGGGAGCCGCTGGAGGTGGCCAGCTCGCCGGACACCGTCGTGCGCCGCCTGCTCCCCAGCGGCGGCGCCGCCCCGTTCGCCACCGGCGCCTCCGTCGGGCTCACGCCCCAACTGCACGTCGGCGACCCACGCTCCGCCCTCGGCATCGAGTACACCGACGTCGCGCTCCCGCACGGTGCGGTCACCCTGCCGGCCTGGTACGTCGCGGGCGACCGCGAGACCTGGGTGATCGCGCTGCACGGGCTCGGCACCACCAGGGAGGGCCCGTTGAACCTGCTGCCCTTCCTCCACCGGCACCAGTTCCCCGTCCTGGTGCCCGCCTTCCGGGGCGACCCCGGCGCGCCGCGCCGCGTCGACCCCGTCTACCGGTTGGGCGCGGGGGAGTGGGCCGACGCGGAGGCGGCGCTCCGCTTCGCCGTGCGCTCCGGCGCACGCCGGGTGGTGCTCCACGGCTGGTCCGCCGGCGCGACGATGGCGCTGTACGCCGCCACGCACTCCCCGTTGCGCCGCCATGTCGCCGGCCTGGTCCTCGACTCCCCGGTGCTCTCGCCCACCGCGACCCTGCGCGCGCTCGCCGTCCGGCGGGGCCTGCCTCCGCCGCTGCGCCCGCTCGCCGTCGCCGCCGCGCGCCGCGACGCGCTCCCCGAGCGCCCGCCGCCGATGCCCCCCGTCGGCGAGCGGAACGCGCCCCCGCCCGTGCTGCTCCTGCACGGTCCCGACGACAGCGTCGCCCCGTTCCCCCACAGCCGCGACTTCGCCGGCCGCCACCCGGAGAACGTGCTGCTCCACACCGTCGCGCGGGCCGAGCACGCCGCGATGTGGAACGTCGACCCCGACGGCTACGAGGAGGCGCTGCGCCGCTTCCTCACCCCCCTGATGTGAGCCCCGCCGCGCCCTCGCCGCACGCCCGCCGCCGTGCCGCGGCGGGATGTCCGTCATCTACCGCTCTGTGCGGGGGGTTTGGGCTTTGACGGCCCTAACGGCGAAACTGCTCGGGTGACGTCCCGAACTCCGCGTGAGCCCCGGTTGCGCCTTGTCCCGCAGAACGCCCCGCAACGAGCGCCCGTCCAGCGCCGCACGGGGGAGCGCAGAAGGACCCCACGGCCACCCAAGGGCGTGCTGCCTCCCGAGCGTCTGGCGCGGCAGGCGCGCGAGCTGCTGGCCGACGCGGTGCGGGTCGCGCACTGGGCCAGGGAGGCCGGGCTCTCCCCCGAGCAGGACGCCGCCCGCGCCGCCGCCGAGCTGGGAATGTCCACCGCCGAGCTGCGGGAGAACTGGAGCCGCGCCCGGCTGGCCGGCCTGCTGGAGATCGAGGGGGAGGGCGGCGCGGTCAGCGCCGGCTGGCGGCTGCGCGCCTGGGAGCGCGACGACACGGCGGCGCTGCGCGGCTGGGTCGCGCTCTTCGACGCCTGGTGCCTGGCCCGCCCCGCGCCGTCGGACGCCGACCCCTCGCTGGTCACCGACGTGGTCGCCGCCATGCCCCAACTGCTGTCCGTGATGCGGCTCTCCGAGGGGCCGGTCACCGCCGCGGGCCTGATCGACCTGATGCGCCGCCGGGTCGCCGAGCTGCGCGCCGAACGCCCCGACGACGCCGGCCCCGACACCCCGGCCCCCGAGCCCGTCGAGCCGGCGGCGGAGGACCGCGCGACCACGGCCGAACGCGTCCGGCTGCTGGGCTGGGCGCTGGACGCGCTCTCCTCCGTCGGCGCGCTCACCCTGCACGCGCGCGGCGACCGCCCGGCCAGGGCGCGCCTGACCGACCTGGGCAGCTGGGCGATGTGGACCAAGCTGGAGCAGATCTGCGTCGCCGCGCAGAGCCCCGCCGGCAACATCGAGCAGTCGGCCGTCGCCATGCTGCGCGGCTGCGCCAACCTCACCCCCGGTCCCGCCCGCGCCGAGTACCGCGCCTGGCTCGCGGTGCGCCCCACCGCCCCGGCCGTCGACGAGCTGCTGGCCGCCGCCAGGGGCGAGGACGCCCTGATCCGGGGGCTGGCCTTCCAGGCGCTGCGGGTGGTCGGCGCCCCCGCGTCCGAGGCGGTGCGCGCCGTGGTGGACGACCCGGTGCTGCGCCCCTACGCGCTGCTGTGGCTCGCCGACCACGAGGGCGGGGACCCGCGCGAGACGGCCGAGTCCTCGCTGGGTGTGCTCAACCGCCAGGAGGCCACCTGGCTCTGGGTCGACACCGCCTCGGCCGCCCAGGAGCACGGCGCCGAGCGGCTGCTGGTCGACCATCTCGACACCGCCCCACAGCCGAACGTCGCCGAACTGGTGGACGAGATTCGTATCTGTGGCCACCCGCGCACCGTGCAGGTGCTGCTGGCGCTGGCGGCCGTCCATCCCGACCAGACGGTCGCGAAACGGGTCCGCAGGGCGGCGTTCCAGGTCCACAGCGGAGGCGCCTGAGGTGGGGGAGCGGCAGGGGGACGGTGGGCGGGGAACGCGCCGCGCCGCGCGGCTAGAATGGCCGCCATGGACACTCCGTTCCTCGTGCACTAGCGGCCGTAAGCGCTGATCCGACCCCGTCTCACACATTCCGTACCTGGAGTCTGTCCATGATCACCGCATCCGGGATCGAGCTGCGCGCCGGCGCCCGCATCCTGATCGAGAGCGCCTCGTTCCGCATCGCGCAGGGCGACCGCGTCGGCCTCGTCGGGCGCAACGGCGCCGGCAAGACCACCCTCACCAAGTGCCTGGCCGGCCAGGGCACCCCGGCCGGCGGCACCATCACCCGCTCCGGCGAGGTCGGCTACCTCCCGCAGGACCCGCGCACCGGCGACCTCGACGTGCTCGCCAGGGACCGCATCCTCTCCGCCCGCGGCCTGGACACCGTCCTGCGCGGGATGCGGGAGAACGAGGAGCGCATGGCGAGCGGCCAGGGCGCCACCCGCGAGAAGGCGATGCGCCGCTACGAGCGGCTGGAGACCGAGTTCCTGACCAAGGGCGGCTACGCCGCCGAGGCCGAGGCCGCCACCATCGCGGCCAGCCTCGGCCTGCCGGACCGGGTGCTCGGCCAGCCGCTGCACACCCTCTCCGGCGGCCAGCGCCGCCGGGTCGAGCTGGCGCGCATCCTCTTCTCCGACGCCGACATCCTGCTGCTCGACGAGCCGACCAACCACCTCGACGCCGACTCCGTCATCTGGCTGCGGGACTTCCTGCGGACCTACCGCGGCGGACTCATCGTGATCTCCCACGACATCGACCTCGTGGAGACGGTGGTCAACAAGGTCTTCTACCTGGACGCCAACCGCTCCGCCATCGACATCTACAACATGGGCTGGCGGCAGTACCAGATCCAGCGCGAGGCCGACGAGAAGCGCCGCCGCCGCGAGCGCGCCAACGCGGAGAAGAAGGCCGCCGCGCTCAACGCCCAGGCCGACAAGATGCGCGCCAAGGCCACCAAGGCCGTCGCCGCCCAGAACATGGCCCGCCGCGCCGAGCGGCTGCTCGCCGGCCTGGAGGACGAGCGCCGCGACGACAAGGTCGCCAAGCTCCGCTTCCCCGACCCGGCGCCCTGCGGCAAGACCCCGCTGGCCGCCGAGGGGCTGTCGAAGTCCTACGGCTCGCTGGAGATCTTCACCGACGTCTCGCTCGCCATCGACAAGGGCTCACGGGTCGTCATCCTCGGCCTCAACGGCGCGGGCAAGACCACGCTGCTGCGTCTGCTCGCGGGCGTCGAGGTGCCCGACACCGGCGGGGTCACCCCGGGACACGGCCTCAAGCTCGGCTACTACGCGCAGGAGCACGAGACCCTGGACCCGGAGCGCACGGTCCTGGAGAACATGCGCAGCGCAGCCCCCGACCTGGACATGGTGCAGGTGCGGAAGACGCTCGGCTCGTTCCTCTTCTCCGGCGACGACGTGGACAAGCCGGCCGGGGTGCTCTCCGGCGGTGAGAAGACCCGGCTGGCGCTGGCCACCCTGGTCGTGTCCTCGGCCAACGTGCTGCTGCTCGACGAGCCGACGAACAACCTGGACCCGGCCAGCCGCGAGGAGATCCTGGGCGCGCTGCACAGCTTCAGCGGCGCGGTCGTCCTGGTCACCCACGACGAGGGCGCCGTCGACGCCCTCCAGCCGGAGCGCATCATCCTGCTGCCGGACGGCGTCGAGGACCTGTGGAGCGCGGACTACGCGGACCTGGTCGCCCTCGCCTGAACGGCCCACCGGGTCGCCTCCGGTCCCGTTGATCACGCGGCGATGGACCAATCGACGCACGGGTGATCATTCATCTGAGTGAGTGCGGTCGTAGCCGGGCGTGTCGAAACGTCCGGCGCGCCGCGCTCGCCCCCCGCCTCGCCCGTGCGTCGCGTTCCCCGCGCTCACCTGCCGCTTCGTGCCCGCGGGCGGCGCCGCCCCGCGCCGTTCCGCGGTCCCGGAACGGTCGGGGAGCGGTCCGTTTGTCGTACGTACCGCGACGAATGGGTGGCCAGAACCCCGGTTAGGGGTGATCATGAGAGTCCAGAGCGCACTTCGTATGAGGAGGCACGAGTGGCCGAGACTCTGAAGAAGGGCAGCCGGGTGACCGGCACCGCGCGCGAGAAGCTCGCGGCAGACCTGAAGCGGAAGTACGAGTCGGGTGCCAGCATCCGGGCGTTGGCCGAGGAGACCGGCAGGTCGTACGGCTTCGTCCATCGGATGCTGAGCGAGTCCGACGTCACCCTGCGCGGCCGTGGCGGCGCGACCCGGGGCAAGAAGGCCGCCTCGGCCTGAACCCCACCCCGACCGCCCCGGACGACCGGGCACGGGCGCCGATCGTTACGCTTCCAGGCATCACTACTGCCGAGTAACGAGCGGAGACCCGATGAGCCTGCTCGACCAGGACGGTGTGCGTGTCACCGTCCACGACGCCGTGGCCACCGTCACGCTGACCAACGCCGCGCGGCGCAACGCGCAGACCCCCGCCCTGTGGCACGCCCTCGCCGAGACCGGACGACGGCTCACCGGGGACATCAGGGTCGCCGTGCTGCGCGCCGAGGGCGTCTCCTTCTCGGCCGGCCTCGACCGGCGGGCCCTCACCCCGGAAGGAATCGAAGGCCAGCTCTCGCTCTTCGACCTGGCCGCCGCACCGGAGTCCGAACGCGACGCCACCATCGCCTCCTACCAGGAGGCGTTCACCTGGTGGCGCCGCCCCGACCTGGTGACCGTCGCCGCGGTCCAGGGGCACGCCATCGGCGCGGGCTTCCAACTGGCCCTCGCCTGCGACCTGCGCGTCTGCGCCGAGGACGCGCGGTTCGCCATGCGCGAGACCAGCCTCGGCCTGGTCCCCGACCTCGGCGGCACCCACCCGCTCGTCGCACTGGTCGGCTACGCCAGGGCACTGGAGATCTGCGCCACCGGCCGCTTCGTCCATGCCGACGAGGCCGCACGCATCGGCCTGGCCAACCTGGTCGTGCCGGCCGACCAACTGGCCGCCGCCACCGACGACCTGGCCGCGGCGCTGCTCGCCGCCGAACGCGGCGCGCTGATCGAGACCAAGGCGCTGCTGCGCGCCGCGACCCACCAGGACTACGACACCCAACGCGCGGCCGAACGCGCCGCCCAGGGCCGCCGGCTGAGGGAACTCGCCGGCCTGGACTGAGCCCCTCCCCGCCCCGGCTCAGTCGACCGCGGTGACCAGCAGCGTCACCCGCACCGGTCCGGGGGCCCCGCCGTCCCGCGCCGCCGCCGATGCCGCGGCGCGGGCCACCTCCCCGGCCAGCGCGGGCAGCGGACGCCTCCCCTCGGCCTCCCACTGGAGCCGCACCAGCCGCGACGGCGGCTCCTGACGGTCCTCCACACGCACCGCGCCCAGCCAGCCGTCGAGCACCGCCGAGAGGCCGGCGACCCCGTCGACCGCCGTGACCGCCTCCGCCACCTCGTCGGCGCACGGGCCGCCCGAGCGGAGGGAGTCCGGCGGGGACGGCGGCTCGTGCGGCGGCCCCGCCGGCTCGGGCGGCTCCGACAGCAGCTCGGTGACCTCCAGGTCGACGGCGGCCACCGACAGCCCCAGCCGTTCCGTCGCCTCCTCGACCAACGCGGCCCGCACCCGTTCGGCCACCCCGGTCAACGGAACCGTCGGGTAGGCCGCGAACTCGGCCGTCATCCGCAGCGGCCCTGGCGGCAGCGCCCCGGACGGCGCGGGGAGCGCGGCGTCCTCCGACGGGTCCCGGGGGTCCCCGTCCGCGCCGAGTCGCAACTCGCCGAGGCGCACCCCCGGCGCCGCTTCGGCGACGGCCCGGGTCAGCGCGGCGCGCGCGGCACGTTCCGTCAGCCACCCGGCCCACTCCGCCTCCTGCCGCAGCGGCAGCAGCCGCCCCAGGCCCAACTGCCGCCGCATCGTGCTCAACAGACCGTCGGCGCCCATTTGTTTCCACCTTCCGTTGCGCATGGGTTTGTACTCAACCGGCCAAGGCTGGGTACAGCATCTCCCAGGAACGCGGCGACGGCCGCCCGAGGCGCCACCCGATCGGGGGGCCACGAGCGGGGCGCGGAGCACGCCGCGCTTAGTGTGGCCGAGAAGGCGACGGCCGAAGCCGCCGCCAGGAAAGGGGCGAGGCACAGTGAGCGACACCACCACGGAGCAGGGGACCGGCCAGGTCGCGGACCAGGGGTCCGAGCAGGCGACGGAGTCCGGCAGGACCCTCGGCACGCGCCGGGGCACCGGTGACCCGGCGACCCGGGGGCGCACCACGATCGCCGACGGTGTGGTGGCCAAGATCGCGGGCATGGCCACACGCGACGTCGTCGGCGTCCACGCCATGGGCAGCGGGCTCGCCCGCACCTTCGGCGCCGTCAGGGACCGGGTGCCGGGCGGCAGCCGGTCCGTCACCCGCGGCGTCAAGGCCGAGGTGGGCGAGGTGCAGACCGCGCTCGACCTCGAAATCGTCGTCGAGTACGGGGTCTCCATCCCCGATGTCTCCCGTACCGTACGGGAGAACGTCATCACGGCCGTCGAGCGGATGACCGGACTTGAGGTCGTCGAGGTCAACGTCAACGTCGTCGACGTCAAGCTGCCCGACGACGAGGAGGACGACGAGGAGCGGCAGCTCCAGTGACCTCCCGCTTTCAGTGATCTCGCGGTTGTCGGTATCACGTCGTTCCACTTGAGGAGTACGAGATGAGCATGGCGGTGATCGGAATGGTCGCCGGGATGGCCCTGGGCTTCGCCGGATACTTCGGCGGGTTCGCGGCCTTCCTGCTGGTGGCGGCGCTGGGGGCGATCGGCTTCGTGGTCGGCCGGTTCGTCGACGGCGACCTGGAGCCCGGCGACCTCTTCCGCTCCGGGGACCGCGGCGGCGACCGGCGGCGATGACGGTGGAACAGGAAGTACCGGCCAACCAGCGCGGCACCACCCGGATCGCCGACCGGGTGGTGGCCAAGCTGGCCACCCAGGCGGCGCGCGAGGCGCTGCGGGCGGACCGCACCGACCCGCCGGCCCCGCGCGGACGGCACGGCGGGCCGCACGCCACGGCCGTGGTGCGCCGCCCGCCGGGCGCGGACGGCACGGGCGGGCTGGCCAGCGTGCGGGTCTCCGTCGAGCTGGGCTACCCCTCGGACATCGGCGCCCAGTGCGGCTCGGTGCGCCACCATGTGACGCGCCGCGTCGGCGAGTTGGCCGGGATGGAGCTCCAGGAGGTGGCCGTCGCCGTGGAACGGCTGCACTCCTCGGAGCTGGACGGCGCCGCGTCGGGGAAGCTCCTGTGACCGCCCGTCACGCCCACCGGGGACCCGGCGGCGAGGGCGACCCCGCGGACACGGAGCCGTTCCAGGACCACGGCACGAACGGGGACACCGTTCGGCTGAGCAAGACGGCGGACGCCCCGGAGCCGGGTGCCGGTCCCGGCGACGAGACCGCCCCCGAAGGCGAAGAGTCGGATCCGATGCGGCAGTCCGCCTCGACCGCCCGCTACGAGCCGGGAGGGGCCGAGGACGGCCGCGCGCCCCGCTTCTGGTCGGTGCGCCGGGTGCCGGCGGGGCTGGTCGCCGCCGCGCTGCTGGCCGGGTCGGGGCTGCTGCTCTTCGACATCGTCTCGGTCCGCGCGGACCGCCCGGCCGCCGCCTGGCGGCGCGAGACGGCCGACGCGCTGGCCACCCGCCCCCTCGACGACGGCTGGGTGGTGGCGGGCGCCGCGCTCGCCATGCTGCTGGGCGTCGGCCTCGTGGTGCTGGCGTGCACCCCCGGCCTCCGTCGACTGCTGCCGATGCGCCAGGACAGCGAGCTGATGCGCGCCGGCATCGAACGTTCCGCCGCCGCGCTGGTGCTGCGTGACCGGGCCCTTGAGGTCTCGGGGGTGCGCAGCGTGCGCGTCGCGGTCGGAAGGCGCCGGATCAGGGTCACGGCGGAGGCACACTTCCGCGTGCTGGACGCGGTCCGCGCCGACTTGGACGCGGTGCTGGGCGACGGCATCGACGAACTGGGCCTGGCCCGCCGGCCCGCACTGGCCGTCCAGGTGCGCCGGCCGGCGAAACGATAAGCGAGAAGGAGCGGTCGGGATGCTGCGGATCGTCAACCGGGTGCTGCTGGCCCTGACCGGGGTCGCGCTGTTCCTGCTCGGCCTCTCGGTGCTGGTCGGCACGCTCGACCTGCCCGAACGGTGGGGCTTCACCACCCCGTCGTGGTGGACGTGGGACACGCCGGACGACGTGCTGCTGAGCGACGGCGACCGGCTGCGCCACCGCGAGGCCAGCTGGTGGTGGCCGGTGGTGATCGGCTCCCTGTCGCTGCTGGTGCTGCTGAGCCTGTGGTGGCTGCTGGCCCAGCTGCGCCGCCGTCGGCTCTCCGAGGTGCTGGTCGACAGCGGCGACGGCGTCGGCGCGTTGCTGCGCGGGCGCGCCATGGAGGACGTGGTCGCCGCCGAGACGGAGACCCTGCCGGGCGTGGACCGCGCGCGCGTCAGCCTGGTCGGCCGCCGCGAGCAGCCGAGGGCGCGGGTCGCCCTCGTCCTCGCGCCGCAGGCGCGGCCGGATGAGGTGGTCCGCAGGCTGCGCGCGGAGTCCATCGAACACGCGAAGGTCTCCGCCGGCCTCGAAGCGCTCCCCGCGGAGGCCCGCCTCCGCGCGGCCAAACACGGGCCGGAACGCGTCAGCTGAGCCCTGCGGGGCTTTTGCGGTCGGAGTGGCTCGGGTGGGGTGCCGTCCTCGCCCCGGTGGGTGGTTGCTCGCGCGGTTCCCCGCGCCCCTGGGCTCGTGGTGGCGGGGGTGGTGGGCCAGGTGCGGGTCGACGCCCAGGCGGGGCACCGGCTACGTCGGCTGCCCGCCGACCGGGGTCGGTTCCTCGGACCGGGGACGGACCTCGGCCGGCTTCCCCGTACCGCCGGCGTCAGCCGGTTCCGCCGCCCGCCGGTCGTTCACGTCCCGGCGCAGCAGCAGCACCCATCCGACGGGGACGCCGGCGGCGAAGAGCCACCACTGGACCGCGTACGCGAAGTGCGCGCCGATGCCGGTGTGGTCCGGCTCGGGGACCAGCTCCAGGGCCGGGTCCGCCGGGTCCGGCGGCACGGTCTCGGTCAGGTCCAGATAGCCGCCGAGCATCGGCTGTCCGAGATCGGCCGCCCGCTGCTCGCTGTTGATCAGCATCGTCATGCCCTCGGGCAGACCCGAGCGCTCCCGGACGCCGGTGTTCCCCGTCGTCTCGTCGGCCATCAGCCGCCCCGTGACCGTGACCTCGCCGGACGGTGGCGGCGGCACGTCGGGCGCCCGGGTCAGGTCCTGGCCGGCGGCGACCCAGCCGCGGTTGACCAGCACCGCGGGGCCGTCGTCCGGCACCAGCGGGGTCAGCACGTGGTAGCCCATCGCGCCGTCGCCGTTGGTGCGTTGGCGGACCAGCACCTCGTGGTCCGCGGCGTAGACGCCGGTCGCCGTCGCCGGCCGGTAGCGGTCGTCCGGGTCGGGGCCCGTCTCCGGTGCCGACAGCTCGGCCATCGGCACCGGCTCGGCCTCCAGGCTGGAGGCGATCAGGTCGTTGCGCGCCACCCGCTGGTCGTGGCGGTCCATCTGCCAGAACCCGAGCCAGACCATGGCCGGGATCAACAGCAGCGCGAGCAGGGTGAGGATCACCCACTGCCGGGACAGCAGAAAGCGGTACACGCCTGATGACGCTACCCGAACCCGGTCACACCCCCTGCGCCGGGTCCTCCGCCGGGGCCACGTCGCGCAGCAGATGGGTGAAGGCGGCCTCGTCCATGACGGGGGTGCCGACGGCGCGGGCCTTGGCGACCTTGCTGGTGGCGGCGTCGGGCGCGTTGGTCACCAGCAGGCTGGTCAACGCGGAGACGCTGGTCGCCACGTGCAGCCCGGCCTCGACGGCCTGGTCCTCCAGCAGGTCGCGGTCGATCGAGGTGTCCCCCGAGAAGGCGACCCGCATCCCCTGTATGAGCCGCCCGCCCGCCTGGTAGCGCCCCGGGTTCGGATACGGGCAGGCGGGCCGCCGCCGGCTCGGCCGCCAGCCGCGCCAGGCGCCCGCCGCGCCGACCCGCTGCCGCCGCTCGGCGGCCGGCGCCTGGGACCACTCCGTGATCGGCAGGCAGGCGTGCAGCGGGAGCGGCAGCCGGCGGTCGGCCGCCTGGTGGAGGCTGGGCCGGAACGCCTCGGCCAGCACCCGCGCGTCGTCCAGCGCGTGGTGCGCCCGCCGCTGCTCCACCCCGAAGTGGCCCACGAGGGTCTCCAGCCGGTGGTTGGGCAGCGGCAGCGCCAGCTCCTTGGCCAGCCGGATGGTGCACAGCCGCTGCCGCGTCGGCGGGGTGCGCTCCGCGCGCGCGAACTCCCGCGCCAGCATCGTCCAGTCGAAGACCGCGTTGTGCGCGACCAGCACCCGGTCGGCCAGCCGCTCCGCCAACTCGTCGGCGATCTCGGCGAACAGCGGCGCGTCCCGCAGCATCTCCGTCGTCAACCCGTGGATCCATGTCGGCCCCGGATCGCGCTGCGGGTTGACGGGGGAGTACCAGTGGTCCTCCACGTCCCCCCTGGCGGTCAGCCGGTAGACGGCCGCCGAAACGATCCGGTCATGGCTGGCCAACCCCGTGGTCTCGACGTCGACCACGGCGAACCCCGACGGATAGCCCTCCGGCCAGGGGCCGTCGGGGGTGGTCCGTGGCAGGGGGAGGTCAACCGTGGCCGCCTGGTCGTGGTCTTCGAGCATGGTCCCAGAGGATACGGGCCGGCACCGACAGTGCCCGCCGGACGGCCGGGAGTTGGGCCGGTGCGCGGGGCGCGGGTGAGGCCGTTCCCGCTGGTTGTCACAGGGGTGACGTACGCTGCGAGACATCTGCTTCCCACCAGCGGAGGTGCCAGGATGCTCCTCGACACCCACGGACGGACCGCCACCGACCTGCGGGTCTCCCTCACCGACCGGTGCAACCTGCGCTGTACGTACTGTATGCCGGAGGAGGGCCTGGCGTGGCTGGCCAAGCCGGAGTTGCTGACGGATGACGAGATCGTGCGGCTGGTCGGCGTCGCCGTCGGTCAACTGGGCGTCACCGACGTCAGGTTCACCGGCGGGGAGCCGCTGCTGCGGCGCGGCCTCGTCTCCATCGTGGAGCGCTGCGCTGCGCTCGCCTCCCGCCCCCGGCTCTCCCTGACCAGTAACGGCATCGGCCTGGAGCGCGTGGCCGTCCCGCTGCGCGAGGCGGGGCTCGACCGGGTCAACGTGTCGCTCGACACGCTGAGTCCGGAGACGTTCGAGCGGATGACCAGGCGCCGGCGCCACGCCGACGTGCTGCGCGGGCTGGCCGCAGCCCGGGACGCCGGCCTCACCCCCGTCAAGGTGAACGCGGTGCTGATGCCCGGGATCAACGACACGGAGGCGCCCGAGCTGCTGGCCTGGGCGCTGGCCGAGGGGTACGAGCTGCGGTTCATCGAGCAGATGCCGCTGGACGCCCAGCACGGCTGGCAGCGCGCGGAGATGATCACGGCCGAGCGGATACTGGCGGCGCTTCGGCACCGGTTCACGCTCACGCCGGAGGAGACGCGCGGCTCCGCGCCGGCCGAGCGGTGGCTGGTGGACGGCGGCCCGGGCCGGGTCGGCGTGATCGCCTCCGTGACGCGCCCGTTCTGCCGCGCCTGCGACCGGACGCGGCTGACGGCCGACGGCCAGGTGCGGGACTGCCTCTTCACCCGTGAGGAGTCGGACCTGCGCGGCCCGCTGCGGGGCGGCGCCGACGACGCGGAGCTGGCCGAGCTGTGGCGGCGGGCGATGTGGGGCAAGAAGGCGGGCTCGGGGCTGGACGATCCGACGTTCCAGCAGCCGCAGCGGCCGATGTCGTCGATCGGCGGCTGACCGCCGGGCGGGGACGCGCCGGGGTCAGGCGTCGTTCCGCGCGCGCCACTCGTCGAGCGGCACGACCTCCTTCAGGAACTCCCGCAGCCCCAGGAAGCGCGACAGGTACTCCCGGTGCTCGTCGCAGGCCAGCCAGGTCTTGCGGCGGTCCGGGGTGTGCAGCTTGGGGTTGTTCCAGGCGAGCACCCAGACGGCCGGCTGGCGGCATCCCTTGGCCGAGCAGACCAGCTCGGTCTCGGCGGGCTCGTTCGACACGGGGTCCTTCCAGCTTCTTCGCGGTTCCGTGGGGTTTTCGGTTCCCTGGGGTTTCTGCTCAGGTCGTGGTCGATCCTGCCCGGTTCCGAACGAAGAGGACACGACGCTGATCGAGACGCTGACTGGTCCCGAACATGCCCGAACATGATCGACGCCGGGCGGCCACGGGGGGAGCCGCCCGGCGTCTCTCTGTCGCTCCGACGGGGGATACGGAGCGCTCTTGAAGTATGACACGCCATCGGGCGTCCAATGCAGAGGAATGACCCAAATGATCTGAGCTTTTCCGGGTGTTGACCGTCGGAAGGGTCAACTCCGTTTGTGGGCTTCCCGCTGTCCCGGCGGCAGCGCCCGGGGCGCCACCGACTCCCCGACGAACGTGGAGGGCAACGACGGCACGTTCTCCCGACCCGCGTTCGCCACCACCACGGCGATGTACGGCAGCGTGATGCCCAGCACCAGTGTGACGGCCGCCAGCGGCAGGCTGACGTTCCACAGCAGCGCGGTCAGCAGCACCGCCAGCGTGCGCACCACCATCGCCACGATGTACCGCCGCTGCCGGCCGCGCACGTCGTCGTCCAGGCTCTGCCGCGCGCCCGTGATCCGGTAGACCCCGGACTCCTCGTCCCTGCCCTCGCCGGAACGACGCAAGTGCGCCATCTCACCTCACCCGTCTCCCGGGACACCGGGCGCGACACCGCGCCGCGCCCGGCCCTACGCCCACGGTAAGCCCGGCCCCCGCTCAGTCGCGCAGCTGGGCCAGCTTCCGCCCCGCCTTCAGGTACAGCCCGTCCGGCGCCCCGGCGGCGGCGCGCTCCGCGACCACCTCGGCCAGCGGGCGCAGCGCGTCCGCCTCCGACAGCACCTCGGCCCGCTGCTCCGCGCCGTCCTGGAGGACGAGACGCAGCGCGTTCTGCTTGGCCAGCCGCCGCGCCGCCGAGGCGCTCGGCGCGAACTCCAGCACCTTCGCCAGCACCGTCGTCACGGACTCCGCGCCGTGCTCCGCCAGCGAGACCTCCGGCAGCGTCTCCACGTCGGCGAAGCTGCGCCGGGAGAACTGCGCGGTGAAGCCGTCGCGCGCCCTCATCGCCGCCTCCACGCCGTGCAGCGCCGCGACCACCTCGCCCGCCAGCACCTTCTTCAGGTCCATCGGGTGCAGCGAGGAGTCCGCCAGCCGCCCCCTGACCGCCTCCAGCTCGGCGTCCGTCCACTCCGTCCAGGCCCGCAGGTAGGGCTCCATCAGCCGGTCGGGGATGGACATGACCTTGCCGAACACGTCGTCGGGCGTCGAGTTCAGCCCGATGTAGTTCCCCTTGGACTTGGACATCTTCGCGCCCGACCCGTCGGTGCCCTCGATCAGCGGCATCCCGACCACCAGCTGCGGGGTCTGGCCGTAGATCTCCATCACCCGCCGGCCCATCTGCATGTTCAGCAGCTGGTCGACGCCGCCCAGCTCCACGTCCGCGTCGATCTCCGCCGAGTCGATCGCCATCGCCACCGGGTAGATCAGCTCCGACATCGACAGCCCGTGCCCGGCGTCCAGCCGGCCGCGGAAGTCCTCGCGCTGGAGCAGCGAGGACGCCGAGACCTGCGCGAGCACCCCGATCAGCCGGGGCAGGGTGATGCCGGCCAGCCACTCGCTGTTGTGCCGGAAGCTGACCTTCTCGAAGTCGAAGAACGGACGCACCTGGTCGCGGTAGCCCGCCAGGTTGCCCGCGATGTCCTCGTCGGTCAGCGGGGGCCGCTCGGCGGAACGCCCCGAGGGGTCGCCGATCTTGGCGGTGATGTCGCCGATGATCAACGTCACGTCGTGGCCCATCCGCTGGAAGCGGCTGAGCACGATCATCGGCACCGCGTGCCCGAGGTGCACGTCGGCGGCGGTCGGGTCGATCCCGAACTTGACGTGCAGCCCGTGCCCCGCCTCCCGCGCGGCCCCGATCCGCTCTGCCAGCCGCTCGGCCGACGGCACCAGCTCCACCGCGCGGGCCGCGATCAGCTCGGCCTGCTCCGCCGGCGACAGGTCGGTCAGGTCCAGATAACGCCGCGTCGCCGTCTCCTCCAGCAGCCGCTGGACGGTGGTGTCGGAGGAGAGGTCCTGCGCCAGCAGCGCGCTCGCGCGCCGCACGGATTCGCCGAGGCGTGTCACGTTTCGGTCCTGCCGTTTGTCGGGGATGAGAACGCCCCGATTCTACGGCCGCCCGCTCACACGCCCGGGCTGACCGAACTCATGTGGAACTCCGGCACCCGCAGTGCCGGCATCGCCACCCTCGGGAAGTACCTGCCCCACTCCCGGGAACGGGTCAGCCCCGTCGCCGACGCCTCGCTGGCACGGGCGATGACCTCCACCGGCGACTCGTTGAACCGGAAGTTGTTGACCTGACCGACCACCTGACCACCTTCGACCAGGAAGACGCCGTCCCTGGTCAACCCGGTCAGCAACAGGTTCTTCGGATCCACCTCGCGGATGTACCAGAGGGAGGTGACCAGCAGGCCGCGCTCGGTGGTCGCGACCAGTTCGTCCAGCGAGGCGGTGCCACCGGCGTCCAGCCGCAGGTTGTCCACCACGGGGGCCAGCGGCAGCCCGGAAAGCTCCGCCGAGTGCCGGCTGCTGGTCAGCGTGCGCAGCGTCCCGTCCGCGATCCACTCGGTGCGGCCCAGCGGAAGGCCGTTGTCGAAGACCGAGTTGCTCGCGAGGAAGCTGTCGGCCGAGGAACGGGTGAGCACGAACGGCGCCGCCTCCATCCCCGCGTCAGCAGGGTCACTGGTAAGCGTCATCGGCAGCCCGGTCAGCCGCTCCCCGGCCCGCGTCCCGCCGCCGGGCCTGCTGAAGACCGTGCGCCCCTCGTGGGTGCGCCGGGCGTCGACGGTCAGATGCTGGTAAAGCAACAGGTCGGCGACCGAGCTGGGCGGCAGCAGCGTCTCGTAGCGGCCGGGCGGCAGGTCGACCGTGCGGTCGCCCCACGCCAGCCGCGCCGCCAACGAGGAGTCCAGCGCCGCGAGATCGAGGGCGGAGAAGTCGTGCACGGGAACGGTGACGAACGAGGAACGCCGCCGGCCGTCCGACTTGGCGTTCAACTCCAGGGAGCCGGTGGCCTGGTCGTGCCGCAGCCGAAGCCCGCTGGAGGTGCCCAGGTAGCTGGAGACCATCTCGTGCTCGGCGAACCCGAAGAGCTCACGCCCCTCGCGCGCCGCCCGCGCGAACGTCTCCCCGAGCGCCGGCGCGAAGCCCCCGAAGACCGCAGAGGAGGTCTCCGCCGGCGCGTCGGCGAAGTCCGCCGAGGCGGGCATCGCCGTGCCCGGCACGAGCGGGCTGGCCTCGTCCGAGGTCGGCGACTGCCTGGCCGCCTCCTCGGCGGCCCGGACCACGGCCTCCACCTCGTCGCCGGTGGCCGCCGACCGGGAGACCACCCCGACCGACACCCCCGTGGCGCCGTTCACCGTGGCGATCACGGTCAACTGCCGGCCCCGGGTCTGCCCGTTGGTGGTCAACGCGTTGAGCGCCCACCGGAGGTTGGCCGAGCTTCGCTCCTCGACGATCACGACGGTGCCGTCGGCCCGCGACAGCTCCAGCGCGCGTTCGATCGTCTCGTGTGGTCCGGCAGCGCTCATCGGCTCGCCTCCCGCGTGGTGTCCAACCGAGTGCCCTCAGTCTGCATTGACGCAGGCTAGAGGGCGCCCGGCCACCGGGGCTAGCGCCTCACGTGATCGAGCAACGCCCGCCACGCGGCGACGGGCATGAGTACGGCGGGTCCGTTGGGGTTCTTCGAGTCGCGTACGGGGACGGTGTCGGCGAGCCCGTCGACGACTTCGAGGCAGCCGCCTGCGCCGTTCTCGGAGTAGGTGCTCTTGCGCCAGCCGTTCAGCTGCCCGGCGGGGAACGTCCTCATGTCATTGCCTCTTCAGGTAATCAGTGATCAAAGTCTTCGACTGTGCCTCGTTCAGGGCCAACATCAGTGCGTTGTCGAAGCGCTGCCCCTGACGGGCTCGATCATTGGGCGAGTCTACGATCCGACCGCTATCGAACGACTCGGTCAACAGGACCGCAGATCCATCGGCGAGCTCCAGCATGGTGATGCTGCCCCCCATGACCGCGTGAATCCCCGCACTGAACGGAATGATCTGGACAGCCACACGCGGTCGTTCGCCCGCGGCGAGTAGATGCTCCAATTGCCCGCGCATGACACCCGGTGCCCGTGCCCCTCGGCAGAGAGCGGACTCGTCGATCAGCGCCCGGTAGAACGGTGGGTCGTCGCCCCCGAAGATGCGTTGCCGTGCCACTCGCGAGGCCACCCACTGCTCCAGTTCGGCAGCCGAAGTGCCTGGGAGGCCCGTGCTGATCAACTCCCGGGCGTAGCCCTCGGTCTGCAACAAGCCCGGGATCAGTGATGAGGTGAGGACCCGGATCCTCCGGGCCCGGCGTTCCTGCTTCACCACGCTTCTGGAAGACCGCGCCACGGTCATCTCCGAGGACATCGCCTGAAGCTCCTCCAGGGCGCCTCCTTCCCCGAAGTACTCGTCAAGCGCCGTGACCAACGCGGGACTTGGCGCCTTCTTCCCCGTCTCCACCCGGCTCAGGTAGGAGGCCGAGTATCCGGTGACGGCTTCGGACAGTTGTCTCAACGACATTGCCCGGCCCTCCCGCAGTGTGCGAATCCTGGCCGCGACGCGCTGTTGTTGACCAACCACCCCGGCGCTGTTGTCACTGGTCAGCAGCGTCAACACCTCCTCGTTGCCCCCGCATTAACCGCGCGTATTTGGTTACGCGCTCAGCGTGCTTTCATCCTTACACCTCTGCCACGATGGTGACCAGACGGCAACAACCCGTAATCGCGAGTGCAGTTGGAGGTCAGCCGATGATGGTTCACCTGAGGCGGGACGAGATCGACCTGGACTACGACGGGGACGAGCCGCTGCGGCTCGTCGCCGAGATGGAGCGGGCCGTGCGCCGGCACGGCATCACGATGACGGACATCGGCCTGGACTCGCGCTACCTCGACATGTACTGCGCGAACACCAACAACGTCGTGATCGAGCTGGGGCCGTGCCGCGGCGACCATCTGGAGAAGCTGATCAGCGTCCTGAACGCCGCGCCCGTCGAGGAGCCGAGGAGGTTCGGTTCGCTCCCGCCCAGCTGAACGTGTCTGGGGGCCTTCGGGGGCCGGAGCGCGGGCGGGGACTTCGTCGCCGGCCGGTGGGTGGGCCGGGGCCGCACGACCGAGGGGCCGGTCGAGTTCTTCGACAACGACATCCTGCGCGCGGTCAACGGCAGGTGCACGGAGTACTGGGTGGCGTCCGCCCAGCGGTAGACACGCGGGCTCCGTGGAAGAGGTAGTCCCTACTTCTTCACGTGCTCGACCAGGGCCGCCCAGGCCGCTCGGGAGTGCACGACGGCGGGGCCCGTCGGACGCTTGCTGTCGCGTACGGGCACCACGGTGTCCAGCGTGTACGTGACCTCCACGCAGTCACCCGCGCCGTTGTTGGTGAAGGAGCTTTTCCGCCATCCGGTCAGCCCGCTCGCGTCGGGGATGTGTCTCATCGCAGCTCCTCGTGTCCTTGGTGCTCGGCTTGCCGTGGTCCAGTTACCCCGTTGCCGAACCCGGGACACGGGGGCGCCCGGCCGCCGCTTCGCGACCGTCGCCACCGGTCGCGAAGCGGGTGCCTCCTCAGGAGACCGCCGCCTCCCGCGCCGTGTTGAGCACGTTCACGTTCCGGAAGAGCGCCGAGGGGCAGCCGTGGGAGACGGCGGCCGTCTGGCCGGGTTGGGCCTTGCCGCACATGAACGAGCCGCCGAGCACGTAGGTCTCGGGGCCGCCGACCGCCTCCATCGAGCCCCAGAAGTCGGTGGTGTTGCCCTGGTAGGCGAAGTCCCGCACCTGACCCGCCAGTTGACCGTTACGGATCAGATAGGCCCGCTGTCCGGTGAACTGAAAATTATACCGCTGCATGTCGATCGACCACGAGCCGTTGCCCAGGATGTAGAGCCCGTTCTCCACCCGTTCGATCAGCCCCTCCGTGGCGGGCCCCTCGGGGTCCGGCCGGAGGGAGACGTTGGCCATCCGCTGAAGCGGCACATGCGCGGGGGAGTCGGCGAAGGCGCAGCCGGTGGAGCGGTCGAAGCCCTGGCGCCGGGCGATGCGGCGGTCCGTCTGGTAGCCGACGAGGACGCCGTCCCGCACCAGGTCCCAACTCTGCGCCGCCACGCCCTCGTCGTCGAACCCGACGGTGGCCAGGCCGTGTTCGACCGTCCGGTCCCCGGTCACGTGCATCGCGTCCGAGCCGTAACGCAGCGAGCCCAGCTGGTCGAACGTGGCGAACGAGGTGCCGGCGAAGGCCGCCTCGAAGCCGAGCGCCCGGTCCAGCTCGGTGGCGTGGCCGATCGACTCGTGGATGGTCAGCCACAGGTTGGAGGGGGCGATCACCAGGTCGAGGCTGCCGGGGGTCACGGAGGGCGCGGCCATCTTCTCGGCCAACAGCTCGGGCATCCGCGCCAGTTCGTCGTCCCAGTCCCAGCCGGTGCCCGTCAGGTACTCCCAGCCGCGCCCGACCGGGGGCGCCAGGGTGCGCATGGTGTCGAACCGGCCGGTGGCGGCGTCCACCGAGGTGGCGGTCAACGAGGGGGCGAGCCGCACCCGTTGCTGGGTGGTGACGGTGCCGGCGGTGTCGGCGTAGAACTTGTTCTCCTGCGCCGCCCACAGCATGGTGTCGACGTGGCTGACCCCGTCGCCGGCCAGCAGCCGGGCGCTGTAGTCGGCCAGCAGCTCGATCTTCTCCGCGTCGGGGACCTCGAACGGGCTGGTCTCGTAGGAGGAGATCCAGGTGCGTTCCCCGTGCGACGGCTCGTCGGCCAGCTCGACGCGCTCGTCCGCGCCGGCCGCCCCGGAGACCTGGGCCGAGAGCTTCGCCAACGCGACGGCCTGGGCGGCGACCTTCGCCGCCGCGTCCATGGTGAGGTCGACGCCGGCCGCGAAGCCCCAACTGCCGCCGTGCACCACGCGGACGGCGTAGCCGGTCGTGGTGGTGGAGTCGGTGCCGGCGGGGCGCGCGTCGCGCAGCGACCAGCGGGCGTGACGGACGGATTCCAGCCGGAAATCGGCGTGTTCGGCGCCCAGTGCCCTGGCCCTGGCGAGGGCGGCGTCGGCGAGTTGTCGTAGGGGCAGCGCGAGGAACGCCTCGTCGATGGTCCTGGGCAACCGTCTCTCCTGTCCTTGACTGTCCCGGCACTGTCCCGGCCTTGTCCTTCTCGGCCTTGGCCTTGCCGGGGCCTCGGCGGCGGCGCGTGTGGCGCGCGTGCACAGATACTCGTCCCCCGACCCCCCATCGGCCAAGGCCGTGTCCACGGGCGGGGCGCACGGTGTCCACGGGCGGGGCGCACGGCCGGAGCCGGCGACGTGCCCACGGCCGGGTGCGGGCGAGCGGCGGCGCGGTCTTCCGGCTCCGCGCGCTCCGCGCGACTTTCGCGCGGCCGAATGCCGTTCGTTGCCTGTCCTTTCCGTTCCCGACCGGTTCCGAGCGTTCCGGAACGTCTGTCTTCGGCCGCCCGCATGGCGCCTTTCGCGCGCTGTGGGAACCCCACAGCCAGCCGTCGCGCTGGCTGTCGCGCCTTGGTTAACGCGTTTACCACCGGAGGGTCTAGCGTTGTGGAAAGCACACGAGACGAAAGAGGTGGTCCCTTGAGCCGCTCGGTACTGGTGACCGGAGGCAACCGCGGGCTCGGCCTTGCGATGGCCCGCGCTCTGGCCGGGGCGGGTGACAAGGTCGCCATCACCTACCGCTCCGGCGAGCCGCCCCAGGAGCTGGTGGAGTTGGGCTGTCTGGCGGTGAAGTGTGACATCACGGAGCCGGAGCAGGTGGAGCAGGCGTTCAAGGAGGTGGAGGACGCGCACGGCCGGGTCGAGGTGTTGGTGGCCAACGCGGGTATCAACCGCGACACCCTGCTGCTGCGGATGTCCGAGGAGGACTTCTCCACCGTCCTGGAGACCAACCTCGTGGGCACGTTCCGCGTGGTCAAGCGCGCCTCCAAGGGGATGCTGCGGGCCCGCACCGGCCGGATCGTGCTGATCTCCTCGGTGGTCGGGCTCGCCGGCTCCGCCGGGCAGGCCAACTACGCCGCTTCGAAGGCCGCTCTGGTCGGCTTCGGGCGTTCGCTCTCCCGCGAGTTGGGCTCGCGCGGCATCACCTGCAACGTGGTGGCGCCCGGCTTCATCGACACCGACATGACCCGGGAGCTGACGGACGAGCAGCGCAAGGTGATCATGGAGAAGATCCCCGCTGCGCGCTACGGCGAGCCGGACGAGGTCGCCGCGACCGTGCGCTTCCTGGCCTCCGAAGAGGCCGCTTACATCACCGGAGCCGTCATCCCCGTTGACGGCGGATTGGGCATGGGTCACTGACGACATGAGTGGACTTCTCGCCGGCAAGCGCATCCTCGTCACCGGGGTGATCACCGACGCGTCGATCGGTTTCCACGCCGCCCGGCTGGCCCAGGAGGAGGGCGCCGAGGTGGTTCTCACCGGCTTCGGCCGGCTCTCCCTGGTGCAGCGGATCGCCAAGCGGCTGCCCAAGCCCGCCCCGGTCATCGAGCTGGACGTGCAGAACGCCGAGCACCTGGCGACCCTGGCCGACCGGGTGACCGAACACCTCGGCGAGGGCGTGGGGTTGGACGGCGTGGTGCACTCCATCGCGTTCGCCCCGCAGGACGCGCTGGGGGGGAACTTCCTGAACGCGGAGTGGTCCTCCGTGGCCACGGCCGTCGAGGTCTCCGCCTACTCGCTGAAGTCGCTGACCATGGCGGTCCTGCCGCTGCTCGAACAGCGCGGCGGCTCGGTCGTGGGGATGGACTTCGACGCGCAGGTGGCATGGCCCAAGTACGACTGGATGGGCGTCTCGAAGGCGGCCCTGGAGGCCACCTCGCGCTATCTGGCGCGCGACCTGGGCGACCGGAACATCCGGGTCAACCTGGTCTCGGCCGGCCCCATCAAGTCGATGGCCGCCAAGTCGATCCCGGGCTTCGAGGAGCTGGCGGACGTGTGGAACACCCGCGCGCCCATCGGCTGGGAGCTGACGGACCCGGAGCCGGCTGCCCGCGGCGTGGTGGCGCTGCTGTCGGACTGGTTCCCGAAGACGACCGGTGAGATCGTCCACGTGGACGGTGGCGTCCACATGATGGGCGCCTGACACCGACGTGCCCGGGGGCGCGGACGTGGTGCGTGAGCACGCGTCCGCGCCCTTCGACGTTCGCCCTTCGGGGGAGACCGACGCACCCCGGGGCGCGCGCCGGGCGGCGCGAACGGGCATGAGGGGCGCGAACGGGCGTCCGGGGGCGCGCGTGCTGCCGGGCGGCGCGCACGGGTACCGGGGGAGCGTGAGCGCGCGGCGCCGTGCGCCGGCAGGAGCCCCGCGCGCGGCCGGAATCAGCCGGCCGCGTAGAGCGAACGCCCGCACACCCGCGCGTACGAACCCGCCTCGCTGCCCGCCGTTTCCGGGTCCCCGGAGCGGATCGCGTCGACCAGCCGGCCGTGGTCCATGTGCTCGTCGGCCCGTAGCTCGTCGCCCACATCATGGCGCAAAAACGCCCTCACGACGGAGCCCAGATCCGCGTAGAGCGCGGTCAGCACCTCGTTGTGCGAGGCCTGGACGACCGCCATGTGGAAGGTCGCGTCCGCCTCGACGAAGCTCTCCACGTTCCCCGTGCCCCAGGCGTTCTCCCTGCGCTTCAGCAGGGCGTCCAACTGCCGCAGCTCGCGCGGTGTCCTGTGGCGCGCGGCCAGCCGGGCCGCCGACGCCTCCAGGGTGCTGCGCACCTCCGCCACGTCGTGCGGCCTGGCCTCCGCGAAGCGGCGGTGCATCACGCCCGCCAACTCGCTGGTCGCCGCCACATACGTGCCCGAGCCCTGCCGGATGTCCAGCAGCCCGTTGTGGGCGAGGGCGCGGATCGCCTCGCGGACCGTGTTCCTCGCCACGCCCAGCCGTTCCACCAGCTCGGGCTCGGTCGGGATGCGGGAGCCGACCGGCCACTCGCCCGAGGTGATCTGGAGGCGCAGTTGGCCGATCACCTGGTCGGCCAGCGCGGCGCGACGCGGTGCGGTCAGTGACATGGCTCTCCCGTTGCCGATCCCGGGCCCCGCGGGCACTCCCCCCGGAGCCTCATTCGTCCCATGATTCTATGATGAGAGTCATGGGGCTTCTTCAGAGAGACCGTACTCCGCCCCGACGTTCCGCCGTCCATGACCGAGCATCCACCGGCCATCCCGACGCACGGATGCGCCGGGGGCGCGTACTGCTGGCGCTCGCGCTGGTGTTGACCGCGTTCAACCTGCGCCCCGCGATCTCGGGGCTGGGGCCCGTGCTCGCCGAAGTCCGCGACGACCTCGGGATGTCCGCCACCGTCGCCGGCCTGCTCACCTCCGTGCCCGCGCTCTGCTTCGCCGTCTTCGGCGTCACCGCGCCCCGGCTCGCCGGCCGCTTCGGCGCGGTCCGGGTGGTGCTCGCCGGGCTCGCCGCCATCGCCCTCGGGCTCGGGCTGCGCGCCGTCGCCGGCGACACCGCCGTCTTCCTCGCCACCAGCGCGCTGGCGCTGGCCGGCATAGCCGTCGGCAACGTGCTGATGCCGGTCCTGGTCAAACGCTTCTTCGCCGACCGCGTCGGGCTGCTCACCGGCCTCTACTCGATGGGCATGGCCCTGGGCACCGCCGGCGCCGCGGCCCTGACCATCCCGATCAGCGAGGCGTTCGGCGGCCACTGGCGCCACGGGCTCGCCGCCTGGGCCGCGTTGGCGGCCCTGGCGCTGCTCTTCTGGCTGTTCGTGCCCCGCCGGGCACGCGGCGACGCGGAACGCCGCGCCGGCGACGGCCACGCCGCACCGGGACAACGACGGCTGCGGCTCACCCGCTCGCCGACCGCCTGGGCGCTCGGCGTCTTCTTCGGGCTCCAGGCGACCGCCGCCTACGTCACCATGGGCTGGCTCCCGCAGATCTACCGCGACGCCGGCGTCCCCGCCTCCGAGGCCGGGATGCTGCTGGCCGTCGTGATGGGCCTGGGCGCCCCGCTGAGCTTTCTGATCCCCACCCTCGCCACCCGGATGCGCCACCAGGGCCCGCTGGTGGTCGCCATCGGCCTGTGCGGCTTCGCCGGCTACCTCGGCCTGTGGCTGGCCCCGGCCGGCGGCGCCTGGGCGTGGGCCGTGCTGCTGGGCATCGCCAACACCGCGTTCACCGTCGCCCTGACCATGATCGGCCTGCGCGCCCGCACCGGCACGGGCGTCATCCGCCTCTCCGCGTTCGCCCAGAGCATCGGCTATCTGCTCTCCGTCCCCGGGCCGCTGCTGGTCGGCGCGCTCAACGAGGCGACCGGCGGCTGGAGCGCCCCGCTGCTCCTGCTCGGGACGCTGCTGACGGCCCAGGTCTGCTGCGGGGTGCTGGCCGGACGGGACCGCTGCGTGGAGGACGACGGCTGAGTGGGACACTGTCCCCATGCCAGCGCTCGACCCGAACCCCCGCAACGGCCAACGCAACCTGCTGCTGATCCTGGGCGCCATGCTCGGGATCTCCGTGGTCATCGCCGTGATCGCCACCCTCGCCTCCCCCTGAACCCCCGCCCGGGGCCCGCCGGAGCGCCCGCGGGGTGGTGCTGACACCACCTTCCCCTAGGGGGTTGGGTTCAGGGAGGACTGGGTGGCTCACCGGATGGGCCCGCGCGCCCGCCGTCCGTAGATTCTTGGTTCAACGGGAGCCCGAACGCCCCACCGGGGCACGGGACCCGCGCCGACGAGGAAGCGGACGAAAGGGAAGCGCCATGACCGCTCGCGCCCGGCCCACCCAGGGGGAGATGCGCCTGCGTTGGTGGGCCGTCGCCCTGCCGATCGCCAGCTTCGCCGCGCTGCTCGCCCTGCTCGCCTCCGCCCAGGACAGTACGGCGGCGACCGTGGGAACCGACCCGGTCAGCCAGCTCTTCGAGTACGTCCACGCCTCCCTGCGCTGACCTCCGCGCCCGCGGGGGAGTGGCGCCCAACGGCCCGGGCCCCGCCGCTCGTTTCGTGCGAAGCTGGGACACATGAGCGTCGAAGTCGTCCGCAGAATCGTCCTTCTCCGACACGCGAAAGCCGACTGGCCCGACGTGGCCGACCACGATCGGCCGCTCGCCGAACGTGGCCGCCAGGACGCCGTCACCGCCGGACGCCGGCTCGCCGGCTCGGGCGTCACCCCCGAACTCACCCTCTGCTCCACCGCGGTGCGCGCCCGCGACACCTGGAAGCTGTGCGCCGCCGAACTCCCGCGCCGCCCCAGGACCACCTACGAGAGCCGCCTCTACGAGGCCACCCCCGGCCAGGTGATCGCCGTGCTCAACGAGGTGGACGACGCCGTTCGCGACCTGCTGGTGATCGGGCACAACCCGACCCTGCACGCGCTGTCCGACCTGCTCGCCGGCACCGCCGAGGGCGACACCCTCGCCCGCGTGCACGCCAGCGGCTTCCCCACCGCCTCGCAGGCGGTGCTGACGCTGCCCGGCGGCTGGAAGTCGCTGGAGCCGGGCGCCGCCACGCTCACCGACTTCTGGACCCCCCACGCGTGAGCCGGGCCGCCCCCGGCCGGCCGCCGCGCCACCGCCTCACCACCCCTGGGCGTCGGCGGCCTCCACTTCCTCCCGGGTGATCCCCAGCAGGTAGAGCACGGTGTCCAGGAACGGCACCGAGACCGCCGTGTGCGCGGCCTCCCGCACCAGCGGCTTGGCGTTGAACGCCACCCCCAGGCCCGCCGCGTTCAGCATGTCCAGGTCGTTGGCGCCGTCGCCGATCGCCACCGTCCGGGACAGCGGCACTCCGGCCTCGGCGGCGAACCGCCGCAGCAGCCGCGCCTTCCCCGGCCGGTCGACGACCTCGCCCGTGACCCTGCCGGTCAGCTTCCCGTCCACCACCTCCAGGGTGTTGGCCGCCGCGAAGTCCAGCCCGAGCCGCTCCGCCAGCGAGTCCGTCACCTGCGTGAACCCGCCGGAGACCACGCCCACCTGGCAGCCGAGCCGCTTCAACGTCCGGATCAGCGTCCGCGCGCCGGGCGTCAGCCGCACCTCGGACCTGACCTTGTCCACCACCGACTCGTCGAGACCGGCCAGCAGCGCCACCCGCTGGTGCAGGGACTGCTCGAAGTCCAACTCCCCGCGCATCGCCGCCGCCGTCACCTCGGCGACCCGCTCCTCGCAGCCGGCGTGCGCCGCGAACAGCTCGATCACCTCGTCCTGGATCAGCGTCGAGTCCACGTCCATCACGGCCAGCCGGGGCGCGCGCCGCTGGAGCCCGGAGGAGGCGACCGCGATGTCCACGCCGCTGGCCGCCGCCTCCCGCGCCAGGGCGGTGCGCAGTACCTCCGTCGGCGCGCCCGAGACGTCGAACTCCACGGCCGTCACCGGGTACTTCGCCAGCCGGTAGATCCGGTCGATGTTGCCGCCCGTGGCCGCTATCCGGGCCGCCACCGAGGCCGTGACCTCCGCGGTCAACGGGTTCCCCAGCACCGTCACGTGGCTGCGGCCCGTGCCGCGCGCCGGGTTGTCGCCGGTGCCGGAGATGATCTCCGCCTGGAGCCCGGCGCCCTCGGCCCAGGCGTGCACCGTCGCCCGCAGCTGGCCCTCGCCGCCCCCCGAGGCGTCCCCGACCGGGGCGCGGACCAGCGCGCAGAGCGTGATCCTTCCCCGGGTGACGACCTGCTCGATATCGATCACGTCGACCTGGAAACCGGCCAGTGTGCGGAAGAGCCCGGCGGTCAGCCCCGGGCGGTCCCGTCCGAAGATCTTCACCAACAGCGTGGGGGCCATCTCGTCGGCCCAAGTCACGGAGGTCATGATGGGGCCCACGTTAGCCGCTGCCCGGCGGGCCGGCGCCTCGGGTGTCCGGCAGCCGGACACCCCCGACCGGCCGTCGGTCACCGCGCCGCCGCCGGGGGCACGGGCGCCGGCGCCGAGGTCACGGGCGGGTTCACGCTTGGCGACAGCGTGGCCACTTTCGGGGGGCGACTTCCTGTTTTCGCCCCGAGCCTGGAATAGTGCCCCAACGATGTTCAACCATCCCTAGACTTCCGGTCGGAAGTCACTCGGGGGACGACTTTGTGGGGCATGGAGTGCCAGAACTCGTACTGGAACTGAACGGTCAGAGCTGGACCTTGGACCCTACGCGGTCCTACAGCCTCGGGAGAGATCCACAGGGGGACTTCGTCCTCCAGGACTCCCGGGTCTCGTGGCGCCACGCGACCGTGCGCTGGGGTGGGCAGAGCTGGGTGGTGGAGGACCACGGCAGCACCAACGGGACATACGCCCAGGGGCAGCGGGTCCAACAGCAGCTGCTGGGGCCCGGCACGGTGATACACCTGGGCAACGCCACCGACGGCCCCCGGCTGTCGTTCACCGGCGGCGCCGAGCCCTACCAGTCCCAGCAGACGGCGGCGATGCCGTACCAGTCGGGACAGGGCGCGGCTTACCAGTCGCAGCAGGCTCCTGCCGCGCCTTACCAGTCGCAGCAGGCGCCCGCCACGCCTTACCAGCAGCAGCCCCCGCAGATTCCGGCCACGACGCCCTACGGGCAGCCGGGCGGGCCGCCGCCGCAACAGCCCGCCGGCGCCCCGCCGGCCGACGGCGGCCAGCCCAACAACGGCGCGACCAGCCTTCACCAGTTCGCCGTCGGCCAGGTCACCCGCATCGGCCGTGCGCTGGAGAACGAGCTGGTCGTTCCCGACCTCCAGGTCTCCCGGCTGCACGCCGAGTTCCAGGCGCACAGCGACGGCCGGTTCGAGATCCACGACATGGGCAGCCACAACGGCACCTACGTCAACGGCCAGCAGCTGCCGAAGAACGGCCGCGCCAACCTCGGCCCCAACGACACCGTCGGCATCGGCCACTCCACGTTCCGACTGGTCGGTAACCAGCTCCAGGAGTTCGTCGACACCGGTGAGGTCTCCTTCTCGGCCCGCCACCTGACCGTCCAGGTCAACAACGGCCAGACCACGATCCTCAACGACGTCTCCTTCGGCGTCCCCGAGAAGTCGCTGATCGGCGTCATCGGCCCCTCGGGCTCCGGCAAGTCGACGCTGCTGCGCGCCCTCACCGGCTACCGCCCCGCCACCTACGGCGAGGTGCTGTACGACCACCGGAACCTCTACACCCACTTCGCCGAGCTGCGCCACCGCATCGGCCTGGTCCCGCAGGACGACATCCTGCACACCGCCCTGCCCATCCGGCAGGCGCTGCGGCTCGCCGCCCAGCTCCGGTTCCCCGGCGACGTCGCGGTCGCCGAGCGCAACAACCGGGTGGAGGAGGTGCTGGCCGAGCTGAAGCTGCTGCCGCACGCCGACAAGCGGATCTCCTCCCTCTCCGGCGGCCAGCGCAAGCGTGTCTCCGTCGCGCTGGAGCTGCTCACCAAGCCGTCGCTGATCTTCCTCGACGAGCCCACGTCGGGCCTCGACCCGGGCATGGACCGCGACGTGATGCAGCTGCTGCGCGGCCTCGCCGACGACGGCCGCACCGTGCTGGTCGTCACCCACTCCGTGGCCGAACTCGGCCTCTGCGACCGGGTGCTGGTCATGGCCCCCGGCGGCGGCGTGGCCTACTTCGGTGCGCCGGACGAGGCGCTCAACTTCTTCGGCTACGACAACTGGGCCGACGTCTTCTCCGCGTTCGAGAACTACCGCGACTACGACTGGATGGGCCGCTGGCGCGGCTCGCAGCACTACCAGATGTACGCCGCCGACCTGGACGCGGTGCAGCCGCAGGCCGCCCCCTACCAGCCGATGGGCGTGATCCAGCAGAAGGCCCAGACCTGGGGCTCCCAGGTGCTGACCCTGATGCGCCGCTACGCCGCCGTCATCCTCGCCGACAAGGGCTTCCTCGGCCTGACGGTCGCCCTGCCCGTCATCCTGGGCCTGGTCAGCCTCGCCATCCCCGCCGACTCCGGCCTCGGCTACGGCCCACCGGAGAACGGGCTGCGCAACGGCGACGCCAGCATCGTGCTGCTGGTCCTCGTCGTCGGCATGTGCTTCTCCGGCGCGGCCAACGCGGTGCGCGAGCTGATCAAGGAACGCGTCATCTACGAACGAGAACGGGCCGTCGGCCTCTCCCGTTCCGCGTATCTGATGTCCAAGGTCTTCGTGCTGGGCATCGTCACCGTGCTCCAGGGCGCGATCCTGTGCGTCATCGGCCTCGCCCCGCGCGAGATGCCCGAGGAGGGCGTCCTCTTCACCAGCTCGCCCGCGGTCGAGATGAGCCTGGTGATCATGGTCCTCGGCTGCACCTCGATGATGATCGGACTGGTGATCTCCGCGCTGGTGCGCACCTCCGAGATGACCATGCCGCTGCTGGTGATGATCTCCGTCGTCCAGCTCGTCTTCACCGGCGCGCTCTTCCAGGTCCACGGCACCCTCGGCGTCGAGCAGCTCGCCTGGCTGATGCCCTCCCGCTGGGCACTGGCCGGCGCCGGCACCACCGTCGACCTCAACACCCTGACGGCCTCGCCCACCGAGGAGCCGGACCCCGACCCGCTCTGGAAGCACGAGGCCGGCTTCTGGCTGCTGGACGTCACCGCCCTGCTGGTGCTCGCCGTGATCTGCGGGTTCCTGGTGATGAAGTTCCTGCGCCGCCACGAACCCGAGGTCATGCGCGCCTGACCGCCACGGCCGCTCGGTCCCGCGACCTAGGCCCCGCGCCGCACACCACGACCCGCCGCCGCCCGATACGACCCGGGCGGCGGCGGGTTAACGTTTCGGCCATGGGCCCACCCACCGGGCTGGCCGCGGTAAGCGCCGCGCTGCTGGCGATGAACCGCACGCTCCAGGTGCACGACGTGCTCCAGACCATCGTGCGCTCCGCCCGCGAGCTGCTGGACGCCCGCTACGCCGCGCTCGGCGTCCCCGACGGCAACGGCGGCTTCGCCCAGTTCCTCGTCGACGGCGTCACCGACCGGCAGTGGAAGGCCATCGGCCCGCTGCCCCGCCAACACGGCATCCTCGCCGCCATGCTCAACTCCGCCACCCCCGTCCGGCTGCCCGACGTCCGCCTCGACCCGCGCTTCGAGGGCTGGCCCTCCGCCCACCCCGAGATGACCGACTTCCTCGGGATGCCGATCGCCGACGGCGAGGAGGTCCTCGGCGCCATATTCCTCGCCAACAAGCGCTGCCCCCGGAACGCGCCCGCGCCCCCCGACGGCTGCGGCTTCACCGGCGAGGACGAGGAGCTGCTCCACCTGCTCGCCGAACACGCCGCCATCGCCCTCACCAACGCCCGCCTCTACGAGCGCAGCCGCGAGCTGACCATCGCCGACGAACGCGCCCGCCTCGCCCACGAGCTGCACGACGCCGTCGCCCAGAAGCTGTTCTCCCTGCGACTCACCGCCCAGGCCGCCACCACCCTCCTGGACCGCGACGTCGCACGGGCCAGGGACGAGCTGCGCCAGGTCGCCGCCCTCGCCGCCGAGGCCGCGGAGGAGCTGCGCGCCGCCGTCGTCGAGCTGCGCCCCGCGGCCCTCGACGAGGACGGCCTCGCCGCCACCCTGCGCGCCCAGGCCCAGGTCCTGGACCGCGCCCACCCCGCCCGGGTCTCCTGCGACTGCCGCGACATCCGCGCCCTGCCGCCCGCCCACGAGGCCGCCCTGCTGCGCGTCGCCCAGGAGGCGCTGCACAACGCCCTGCGGCACGCCGCGCCCGCCACCGTCGACGTGCTGCTGTGCCGCGCGGACGACGCCACCCTGCTGCGGGTCAGCGACGACGGAACGGGCTTCGACCCCGACGCGGTGCGCACCGCGGGACGCCACCTCGGCCTGGTCTCCATGCGCGACCGCGCCTCGGCCGTCGGCGGCACGCTCACCGTGCGCTCGGCGCCGGGCGAGGGAACCGTGATCGAGATGGAGGTGCCCGGTGGCTGAGGCCATTCGCGTACTGATCGTGGACGACCACCAGGTGGTGCGGCGCGGCCTGCGCACCTTCCTTGAGGTCCAGGACGACATCGAGGTGGTCGGCGAGGCCGCCGACGGCGCCGCCGGCGTCGCCGCGGCCGTCGAGCTGCGCCCCGACGTGATCCTGATGGACGTCAAGATGCCCGGCACCGACGGCGTCGAGGCCCTCGGCCGGCTCCGCGAGCAGGGCAGCGGCGCCCGGGTGCTGGTCGTCACCAGCTTCACGGAACGCCGCACCGTGGTCCCCGCGCTGCGCGCCGGCGCGGCCGGCTACGTGCACAAGGACATCGACCCCGACGCGCTGGCCGGCGCCATCCGCTCCGTGCACGCCGGGCACGTGCTGCTCCAGCCCGAGGTCGCCGGCGCGCTGCTGGCGGGGGAGGGCGGGGGAGGCGGACGCGCCGGCGCGCTCACGGACCGGGAGCGCGAGGTGCTGGCCCTCATCGCCAGGGGCCGCGCCAACCGGGAGATCGCCCGCGCCCTGGTGCTCTCGGAGAAGACGGTGAAGACCCATGTCTCCAACATCCTGATGAAGCTGGACCTCGCCGACCGCACCCAGGCCGCCCTGTGGGCCGTGCGTCACGGCATGGCCGACTGACACGCCGACTGACACCCTCCGTCAACTCCGCTCGTCATACCATCGGGTGACCTAGTGATCACGCGCGTGTCCCCGTCGCCGCACGGCCGTTCTTGAGGGAGGAGCCGGGGCAACCCCGCCCCGGACACGAACCCGAGAACCCAGCCAAAGGACTCGACGTGAACCACTTCAAGAAGGCCGGCGCCGTCGCCCTCATCGTCGGCGGCATCGCCGCCACCGGCGCCGGGGTGGCCGCCGCCGACAGCGGCGCCGCCGGCGCGGCTGCCCTGTCGCCGGGTGTCGCCTCCGGCAACAGCGTGCAGATCCCGGTCGACGTGCCGGTCAACGTCAGTGGCAACACCATCAACGTGATCGGCCTGCTCAACCCGGCCTTCGGCAACACCGCCGTCAACCACTGACCCGGACGAGGGGCACCGTCAGCCCCCGTCCCCCCGCGTTGATCCGAACGGGGGTATCGGGCCTCCCGCCCGTGCCGCACGCCAGATCGACGCGTTGTGCACCACGCGACCCCCGCAGCGGGGTCGCGGCACACGCATTCGTCCAGGAGGAACGCATCCCATGAACAACGCGAAGAAGGCCGCCCTGGTCCTCGCCGCCACCGGCGCCACCCTGGGCGCCGTCGCCGGTACCGCCGCCGCCGACTCCGGCGCCATCGGCGGCGCCGCCGGCTCCCCCGGCGTCATCTCGGGCAACAACATCCAGGCCCCGATCGACGTGCCGGTCAACGTCAGCGGCAACTCGGTCAACGTGATCGGCCTGCTCAACCCGACCTTCGGGAACACGGCCGTCAACAGCTGACGCCACCCAGGTCACCCGCGGCCCCCGGAAGCCAGCCAGGCTCCGGGGGCCGCCCCCTTCCCGCCGCCCGAACGCCGCGTCGCGGCCTTCCCCGAACCGCCACGCCGCCCGACTACCCGCGCTGCCGCTCCCGTTCCTCCGCGTACGCGTCGTACGCCGCCACCCGCGCCCGCCGCGCCGCGCGCTCCAGGGGCCGCAGCAGCTCCTCCCGCCGCGCCAGCTCCCCCGCGCTCACCGCCCCGCCGCCTCCGTCCCCCCGCGCGATCTCCACCAGCGCCCCCACCCGGGACGCCAGTTCCAACACCCGCACCGCACGCGGCGGATACCCCGGCGCCAACAGCTGCCGCCCCCGTTCCATCCGCGCCCGGTACGCCGCCAACGAGGCGTCGGCCACCGGCCCCGAACCCGCCACGTCCAACGCCGTCAGCGCCGCGGTCGCGTCCCGCATCACCTCGGCCAACTCCCGCTCCGCCTCGCCCAGCGACGGCACGTCGGCCGGCGGCGCCTGCCGCACCGGCGACACCCGCCACAGCACCTCGCACCGGCTGTCGCCCTCCGGCCCCCGCTCCACCACCTCGGGCACCAGACCCAGCGCCGCCCCCGAGACGACCACGGCCTCACCCGCGTCCAGCGCCGCCTCGTTGAACTCCGGCGGCCCGCTCAGCCCCAGCGGATGCCCCGGCGTCGGCAGCGCGATCCGCAGCCCCACCGCCCCCAGGGCGCGCAGCCGACCCCACGCCAGCGTCAGCCCCACCTGCCCCGACTCACCCGGCAGCCCCACCACACGGTGTGCCGCGTCCTCCCCGACCGCACCGGCGGCGGCGTCGTCCGGCGAGACGAGACCGGCCAGCAACGCGTTGCCCCAGGCGGCCAGCCGCCCCACACGAGGTTCCTCCCACATGGCCTCTACCTTAGGGAGTGACGCGGAACGCGCTGCCTGACGCCCGACAGCGGGGAAGGGTGGCGTAGGTTTTGTCCTGGGGAAGTGCCCACAGGCACCGAAACGGCGATGGCAAGGGGAGAAACCGCGCGCATGAGCGATGTACTGGAGCTGGTGGACGTATCCGTGGTCCGCGAAGGCCGCGCTCTGGTGGACAAGGTCTCCTGGTCGATCGCCGAGGGCGAGCGCTGGGTGATCCTGGGCCCCAACGGAGCGGGCAAGACCACCCTGTTGAACGTCGCCTCCAGCTATCTGTTCCCCACCAGCGGCACGGCGCAGATCCTCGGCGAGAAGATGGGGGGCGTCGACGTCTTCGAACTCCGCCCCCGCATCGGCATGGCCAGCAGCGCCCTCTCCGACAAGCTCTCCCGCCGCCAGACCGTGCTCCAGACCGTGCTCACCGCCGCCTACGGCATGACCGCCGGCTGGCAGGAGAGCTACGAGGCCGTCGACGAGCAGCGCGCCCGCGCGTTCCTCGACCGCCTCGGCATGAACGACCTCCTCGACCGCCGCTTCGGCACCCTCTCCGAGGGCGAGCGCAAGCGCACCCAGATCGCCCGCGCCCTGATGACCGACCCCGAACTCCTGCTGCTGGACGAGCCGGCCGCCGGACTCGACCTCGGCGGGCGCGAGGACCTGGTGCGCCGGCTCGGGCGCCTCGCGCGCGACCCGTACGCCCCCGCGATGGTCATGGTCACCCACCATGTCGAGGAGATCCCGCCGGGCTTCACCCATGTGTTGCTCATCCAGAACGGCTCGGTGCTGGCCGCCGGCCCCCTGGAGTCCACGCTGACCTCGGCCCAGCTCTCCCGCTGCTTCGGCCTGCCCCTGGTGGTCGAGCGCCAGGGCGACCGCTGGACGGCGCGGGGACTTCCGCTGGGCTGAACTCCCCGCGTCCGCTGACCGGTTGGCGCCCTGTTCCTCGGCGTGTCCGGGGCACTACGATGGCCGCGTGGACTTCTGGGTGTGGTGGCTGATAGCCGCCGGAGGATTCGGCATCGCACTGGTGCTCACCACCATGCCGGAGCTGGGGATGCTCGGCGCCGGCGCCGTGGCCGCGGCGGTCACCGCCTCGCTCACGGACAACCTGGTCCTCCAGGTCCTGGTCTTCGCCGTGGTCTCCACGGCACTGATCGCCGTCGTGCGCCCCATCGCGCGCCGTTCCCGCAACGGCCCTCCCGAGCTGCGCAGCGGCGTCGACGCCCTCAAGGGGCGCTCCGCCGTCGTGCTGGAGCGCGTCGACGTCAACAACGGCCGGATCAAGCTCGCCGGCGAGGAGTGGTCGGCCCGTTCCCTGGGCGACGACGACGCCTTCGAGCCCGGCACCCAGGTCAGCGTCGTCGAGATCGACGGCGCCACCGCCATCGTGATGTGATGGCTGCCGCGACACCTCAACAGTCCCAACTCAACTAGCCGCAAGGGGAGTACACGATGGACGCCATCATCATCGTGCTGATCATCCTGGTGGTGCTGGTCGTCATCGCGCTCGTCCAAACGATCCAGGTGATCCAGCAGGCCAGCGCGGCCATCGTGGAGCGCTTCGGCCGCTACACCCGCACCCTGAACGCCGGCCTCAACATCGTCGTTCCCTTCATCGACCGCATCCGCAACCGGATCGACCTGCGCGAACAGGTCGTTCCCTTCCCGCCGCAGCCGGTGATCACCCAGGACAACCTGGTGGTCAACATCGACACCGTCATCTACTACCAGGTGACGGACGCGCGGGCGGCGACCTACGAGGTCTCCAACTACATCCAGGCCATCGAGCAGCTCACCGTCACCACCCTGCGGAACATCATCGGTGGCATGGACCTGGAGCGCACCCTGACCTCCCGCGAGGAGATCAACGCGGCGCTGCGCGGTGTCCTCGACGAGGCGACCGGCAAGTGGGGCATCCGCGTCAACCGCGTCGAGCTCAAGGCGATCGAGCCGCCGACCTCCATCCAGGACTCGATGGAGAAGCAGATGCGCGCCGACCGCGACAAGCGCGCGGCGATCCTCCAGGCCGAGGGTGTGCGGCAGTCCGAGATCCTCCAGGCCGAGGGCGCCAAGCAGTCCGAGATCCTGCGCGCCGAGGGTGACGCCCGCGCCGCCGCCCTCCGTTCCGAGGGTGAGGCCCAGGCGATCCGCACGGTCTTCGAGGCGATCCACGCGGGCGACGCGGACCAGAAGCTGCTCTCCTACCAGTACGTCCAGATGCTGCCGAAGATCGCCGAGGGCGACTCCAACAAGCTCTGGATCGTGCCCAGCGAGATCGGCGACGCCCTCAAGGGACTCGGCGGCAACCTCAACCGCCTCACCGGCGCCGGGGACAACGACAACGGCGGCGGGGGCAACGGCGGGGGCCAGCCGGCCCTCGACAAGCCCCCGGCCCCCCGGGAGCGCCCCCGCATCGAGTAGCCCACCGCGCTCACCCCCCGCGAGAACGCGAAGGTGCCGCCCGGAGTCCCACTCCCGGGCGGCACCTTCGCGTTCTGGTACCGCGTTCAGGCGGCGCCGGCCATCCCGGTCCGCGCCACCAGCCACTCCGGCAGCGAGGCCGGCGACCCCTGCGCGCCGAGCGCCAGCACCAGTGCGTCCGCCGGGGTCGGTTGGAACGGCTCGACCAGCAGCCGCATCCCGGCCTCGGCCGGCGTCCTGTTCGCCTTCCGGCGGTTGTCGTCCGCACAGGCGGCGACCGTGTTCAACCAGGTGTCCCCGCCACCGCGCGAACGCGGCACCAGGTGGTCGACCGTGCTCGCCCGCCGACCGCAGAAGGCACAGCGGTGCCTGTCCCTGACCAGCACCCCCCGGCGCGACCAGGGCGCCTGTTGTCGAAAGGGGACCTTCACGAAACGCCGCAACCTGATCACCTGCGGAACCGGAAGATCAAGGGCCGCCCCTCGGAAGTAGGCACCCGGCACCGCGTGCTCCAGCTCCGCCTTGCGCCGCAGGACCAGCACCACGGCCCGACGCGGCGAAACCGTCGACAGCGGCTCGTAACTCGCGTTCAACACCAGGGTTCCCGACACCCCGACCACCTCCCCGTCTCCCGCACCGCCGCCCCCGGCGGCCCGGCACCCACTGTGCCGCCACCACCACGGTCGGACAACGCAATTTCCCCCACCGACACGGCGCGGGAACGGGGGATGAACGACGGACGGGCCCCCGGCGGGGACCCGTCCGTTCACGGCTCGGTCGGCCCCGAGGGGCCCGACCTCAGGCGGGCACCTCGTACTCCCCGACCAACTGGGCCCGGCCGATCGCGTGGAAGCGCAGCATGAACCCGACCTGGGCCGGCGTCGCGTTCTCGTCCGGACCCAGCTTCTCCTGGTCCACGGCGTAGACGGTGAAGACATAGCGGTGCGGACCGTCCCCCGGCGGGGGCGCGGCCCCGCCGAAGTCCCGCGTCCCGTAGTCGTTCCGCACGTGTACGGCCCCGTCCGGCAGCCCGGCGCCGCCGGCGGCCCCGGCACCCGCCGGCAGCTCGGTCACCGAGGCCGGCAGGTCGAACAGCACCCAGTGCCAGAACCCGCTGCCCGTCGGCGCGTCGGGGTCGTAGCAGGTGACGGCGTAGCTCCGGGTCCCCTCGGGGGCGCCGGACCAGCTGAGCTGAGGCGAGGTGTTGCCCCCGGCGTGCACCTGCGCGTCGGGCAGGGTCGCCCCCTCGTCGAACCCCTCACTGGCCACCGCGAACGCGGCCACCGGCGGGTGGAAGTCATGGGGGAGGGGACGGCGGCGCAACTCGGACATAGAGCGGAAACCTCCTCGTCGAACGGTTTGCTGGCCCCGTTAGCCTAGTCAGCGCGCCACCCCGGAAGCTCTCGAAGAGCCCCGGGAGGACACAGGGAAAACGCAGAGCAGACGTAGGAAGAGCGACGTGCCGACGAAGCCCACCCCAGAGCAGCCGCTGCCGCGCGACTTCTTCGACCGCCCCGTGCTCGACGTCGCGCCCGAACTGCTCGGCCGCACCCTGGTCCGCACCACGGAGGAGGGGACGATCACCCTCCGGATCACCGAGGTCGAGGCCTACGCCGGCGAGATCGACCCGGGCTCCCACGCCTACCGCGGTCGCACCCGGCGCAACGCCTCGATGTACGGCCCTCCGGGACACGCCTACGTCTACTTCACCTATGGCATGTGGCACTGCCTCAACCTGGTCTGCGGACCCGAGGGGCACGCCAGCGGTGTGCTGCTCCGCGCGGGCGAGATCCTCACCGGAGCCGAACTGGCCCGCGCCCGCAGGCCGAAGGCGCGCGGGGACCACGAGCTGGCCAAGGGGCCGGCCCGCCTGGCCACCGCGCTCGACGTGGACCGCGTCCTCAACGGCACCGACGTCTGCGGCGCGGATCCCGCCGCCCCCCTCCGCGTCCGCCAGGGCACGCCCGTCCCCGCCCGAGGAGTCAACAGCGGCCCCCGCACCGGGATATCGGGCCCGGGCGCGGTGCACCCCTGGCGCTACTGGATCGCCGAGGACCCCACCGTCAGCCCCTACCGGGCCCACCAACCCCGACGCCGAGCTGCGCGGCTTGACGCCGACGCAACAGGGTCGTAATGTAGATCGAGTCGCCTGAAGCAGACGCTCCTGGAAGACGGTCGTCAGACCCTTCGGAGCAGCTTGGACGACACCCACTACAAAGCAGTGATCTCTTCCCTCCGGGGGCCTTTTTCGGCGTGCCGAAAAACAACCGGGAGGAGCCCGATTTGGAATTCGGGCGGGGTTGGTTCTAAAGTAGTGGACACAGCGAAGGGAACGCCCGGAGGGCCCTGAGAGGGGTTTGAAGGAAGCGTCCGTTCCTTGAGAACTCAACAGCGTGCCAAAAGTCAATGCCAGATTTTCGAGTTATTTGCGAGGATGTTCGAGCATCTTTGTGGGTGACATCTTTTGATGAAGCATTCAC